>JAJCXN010000045.1 GCA_029263415.1 Acidobacteriota bacterium | reverse complement strand
GATGGTGATGCCCGGCGACAACGTTGAGTTGGATGTCGAGCTGATTGCTCCGATCGCGATGGAAGAAGGCGTGCGCTTTGCAATCCGCGAAGGCGGCCGCACAGTTGGCGCCGGCACAGTTACCAAGATCGTCGAATAGAGGTCGTCAATCTGAGTGGCACCACAGCCTGCGAGAAAGCTCGGCAGCGAAGGTGCCACGCCGACACCGAGACCGCTTTTCTTTAAGGCTAGTAGCTCAATTGGTAGAGCACCGGTCTCCAAAACCGGGGGTTGGGGGTTCGAGTCCCTCCTGGCCTGCCAGGAGAAAGGGCGGCAGGGTCGTCCAAAAGCTTGATGGAAGTTGTCGGTTTCAGGGTCGGTCTTCGCTCGAATCGGTACAAGCATCCGTTGGTATCCACGAATCAGCAGTCGAGCGGTCGACACTCAACAAGTCAGAGATAAGAAGATGAGCTGGTATTCAAAGTCCAAAACGTTTCTGCAAGAGGTTCGCGCCGAGATGGCGAAGGTCTCTTTCCCCAGCAGGGAAGAAGTCATCGCAACCACTGGTGTGGTCGTCGTGACAAGCTTCATCTTCGCGATCTATCTGTGGGGCGCCGACCAGGTCATCGTCGCGCTCTATCAGGGCGTTATCGGGGTCTTTGGCGTATGAGCGAGACCGCCGTACGACAGTGGTACATCGTGCACACCTACTCGGGTTTCGAGGAGCGTGTTCGTGAGACCCTGAAGCAGCGTGCTGAGGCTCTCGGCATGGCCGACTCGTTCGGCGATGTCAGGATTCCGACCGAGACAGTGGTTGAGCTCAAGGGGGGCAAGAAGCGTGAGACCCAGCGGAAGTTCTTTCCCGGCTACATCCTGGTTGAAATGGAGATGACCGATCCAGCTTGGCATGTCGTGAAGAACACGCCCAAAGTGACCGGCTTCGTTGGCACCGGCAAAAAGCCCACGCCTCTCACTCAGAGTGAGGTCGATCAGATCGTTGAGCAGGTTGTTACGGCCAAGGAAAAGCCGAAACCGAAGTATGTTTTCGACAAGGGCGAGACGGTCAAGATCGTCGACGGTCCTTTCAACAATTTCACTGGAGTGGTGGAAGACATCAATCTCGACCGCAGCACACTGCGAGTTATGGTTACCATTTTTGGGCGCCAGACACCGGTCGAACTCGACTTCCTTCAGGTTCAAAAACTCTGACAAGGCGGCTGACCTTAGGTTCCCTTCGAGTCGGCTGACCCAGTCTCCATAAGTTTCTTTAGTCCGAGGTGCCAAGATGGCGAAGAAAGTAATCGGCCAAGTTAAGTTGCAGATTCCCGCTGGGCAGGCTACGCCTGCTCCGCCCGTGGGCCCTGCTCTGGGTCAGGCTGGAGTCAACATCATGGACTTCTGCAAGGCCTTCAACGCAAGGACCCAGCAGGACTCAGGATTGATCATTCCGGTGGTGATTACGGTCTACGCAGATCGTAGCTACTCCTTCATCACCAAGACACCGCCTGCGGCCGTGTTGTTGTTGAAAGCAGCCGGTTTGCAAAAGGGATCGGGCGAGCCAAACCGAAACAAGGTTGGTTCGGTGACCACGGCGCAAGTTCAAGAAATCGCCCAGACCAAGATGCCGGATCTCAACGCCGCAACCATCGATGCGGCTTCTATGATGATCGCGGGTACCGCGCGCTCGATGGGCATCACAGTAGAAGGCTAATCGTAGCCAACCCGACCCGGTTGCGGGACAGCCCAGGCCTCTTTGGCCTAGTGGCTTTGGGCGACTTGTCCAACAGCTAAGACAGTAGAAAAAACACAAGGGTGAGAGCCAGGCCAGCAGCTCAAGCCGATTCGGAGTCAGTACCGTGCCACAAGGAAAGAATTTCAAGAACGCAGTGACCAAGGTCGAGGCTCGTGAGTACGAACTCGCTGAGGCGGTGCAGACCGTGTGCGATCTCGCCTTTGCCAAGTTCGACGAGACGCTCGAAGTCTCGATTCGTCTCGGCGTTGATCCGAAGCATGCAGATCAAATGGTTCGCGGAACAGTGGTGCTGCCTCACGGCACGGGACGCAGCTCCCGAGTGCTGGTCTTCGCGCAAGGAGAGAAGCTCCAAGAGGCCGAAGCGGCCGGCGCCGATCACGTGGGTGGCGATGACTTGGCTAAGAAGATTCAGGGCGGCTGGCTCGATTTCGACGCCGTCGTGGCCACCCCAGACATGATGCGGGTGGTCGGTCGGCTGGGTCGGGTTCTTGGACCGCGCGGCATGATGCCCAATCCGAAAACCGGCACGGTCACGCCCGACGTGACCAAGGCCGTCAACGACATCAAGGCGGGCAAGGTCGAGTTCCGGGTGGACAAGGCTGGCGTAGTTCACGCGCCGCTCGGCAAGATGTCGTTCGGAGCAGAGAAGTTGCTTGAGAACACCACAGCGCTCCTTGCAGAGGTGGTCAAGGCGAAGCCGTCGGCCTCGAAAGGGCGCTATGTTCTCTCGCTCACGCTCTCCTCGACCATGGGCCCCGGCATTCCGGTGGACTCGTTGACCATGCCGACTGCGGCGGCTGCGTAACCGTACTCCCGGCTTCACTCACATCTAAGACGTATCTAGCTCGAAAGAATCCCAGGAGTTTCCGATGGCACTGACCAGACAAACCAAAGAAGCGTTGCTCGCCACCTACGGCGACGGCCTGGCTTCGTCACCCCACGCATTTTTGCTGGGCTTCGAAGGGGTCACTGTTGCGCAGGCTGAAGATCTACGCGACCGTATCCGCACCAACGGTGGCCACTACATGGTGGTCAAGAATCGCCTGGCGCTTCGCGCCATCGAAGGCACGGCGATGCAGCCCCTGGCTGAACACTTCACCGGCGCGACCGGTGTCGCGTTTAGTCACGATGATCCGGTCGGATTGGCGAAGGCCCTTTCCGGTTTTGCCAAAGAGAATCCGAGCGTGGTCTTTAAGGCTGGACTGGTCGACGGCCAGACGGTCGCAGCTGCGGACATCAGCACCATCGCGGCAATGCCGAGTCGTGAAGAACTCATCACCAAGCTTGTCTTCTTGCTGCAGTCCCCGGTCACTCGGTTCGTTCGTGGTCTCAACGCGATCACGCAGCAGTTCGTCACAGTGCTTGATCAGGTCGGAACCACCAAGACCGAGTAGTCATCGGCGATTCGGCAAAGGTTCCGTTTTGCGGGGCCTTTGTCTGGTATTGCACCAATCTCAACCTTTAGTAGCGGTCAACTACTGACCCCTCAAATCACTGACAAGGTGTTGTACAACACCTTAGGACATCCACAGAGGAACACCATAATGGCTGTACAGACTGAAGAATTCATCCAGCAGATCGACGGCATGACCGTCCTCGAACTCAACAACCTAGTCAAGGCGCTAGAGGACCACTACGGTGTTTCCGCAGCTGCAGCCGCGATGCCCGTGGCCGTTGCCGGTGGTGGCGACGCGGGTGGTGGCGCTGCCGAAGAGCAGACGGAGTTCGATGTGGTCTTGACTGCAATCGGCGATAAGAAGATCGGCGTCATCAAGGTCGTCCGCGAAGTCACTTCGCTTGGTCTGAAAGAGGCCAAGGATCTGGTCGAGTCCGCCCCCGTGGCCGTCAAAGAGGGTGTGGAGAAGGCCGAGGCCGATGAGGTCGCTAAGAAGTTCGAAGAAGCCGGCGCGCAAGTCGAAGTCAAGTAAAAGGCCCGTTAGGCCCTTCTTGTTTTCTTGCACGTTGTGTTCGACGGTGTCGCGTTGCCCGTGGCATCACCCGGGTCTTTCTTGTTGAGAGCCCGGGTTTGGGCCGGTCTCCGGCCGTGGGTCGGCAGCGTTGGCGCGTTTCCTGCTAGGATACGGCGCGCGAAGTTCAGCCGACTCGCCCGAAGGACCGCGCGAGTAGTCCTCGAGAGCACCGTTGACTGCCGGGAAAACGGACACGCCGCATCGCAGCTTTCCAGGATCTGGGAGCTGCGATCTCGTGTCTTCGGCGAGTTTTTGGTTGAACGGGGCTTCGCGAGTGGTCTCGAAGCCGATTGGCGGACCCGAGATTGTTCTTGTTGGGGCTTGTGCGGTGTTCGCGGACTACTCCGGAAACTGTGAGGTCGGCAAAGCGTTGAGTTTTCGGCAAGCGAATTACAAGGGGTCAAGGCGGCGTCGGAGTTCCCGATGAGCGCGTGCGCCCGGCGTTGCGAGCTCTCGCAGCGGTCACCGGCAGGCTCGCGCATCAGTTGATCGACAGACACGCTGTTCACCGAGCGCCTTCATGCTCGTGACCGTATTGGCCGGCGCCTTACTCGTGGAGTTTTGAGGCAGCCTAGTTAGCAAATTTCTGAATCGCTAGAAAGACGGGCGTTCGTTTCTCGCCCGACCAGCTCTCTCCGGGATCAGGCGGTGGACGCCGGGCTCCTCGTCTTCAGACGGCGGATTCTGAAACCCGAAAATCAGAGGTAGACAACATGACGGATCGAATCGTTTCTCAGCAGGATCATCTAAAGGCCTCGGGATCGCGAGCCGTAAGTGGTGGGCGCGTTGATTTCTCACGGCTGGTGACGAGCCTGCCGATCCCCAACCTGATCGATATCCAGAGGCGGTCTTACGAGCGGTTCTTGCAGATGAACCTGCTGACGGAAGAACGCGCGAGCAACGGTCTGCAAGCTGTGTTCACCGGCATTTTTCCGTTCTCCGATTTCCGCGAAACCTGTTCTCTCGATTTCGTCAAATACTCGATCGGCGATTGGCAGTGCAAGTGCAGCGAACTCAAGGGTCTTGAGTACTTGCGGATGACTTGCAGTAACTGCGGATCGAAGATCATGACGGATCATCCGCTGGAGGAGACCGTCACCTGCAATAGCTGTGGTTCCGAAGAGCGGAACCGTGTCACCAAGTGCGACACCTGCGGTGGTCCGGTCGAGTTGCAGCTGAAGTACACGATCTCTGAATGCCAAGAGCGTGGCATGACCTATGCGGTGCCGCTGAAGGTCACCTTCCGGCTCTTTGTCTACGACAAGGATCCTGAGACCGGTACGCGCATGATGCGCGACGCTAAAGAGGAAGAGGTCTACTTCGGCGAGATTCCCTTGATGACCGACAACGGGACCTTCATTGTCAACGGCACCGAGCGAGTGATCGTCAGCCAGCTTCACCGGAGTCCGGGCGTCTTCTTCACTAAGGAAGGGCCGCGAACCTTCCTGGCCAAGATCATCCCGTACCGCGGTTCGTGGGTCGAGTTTGAATACGACCAAAAGGAAATTCTGTCGGTCAGGATCGACCGCAAACGGAAGTTCCACGGCACCATCTTCCTGCGTGCGCTAGGCCTCGAGACCAACGAGCAGATTCTTCGCCAGTTCTATTCCGGGATACCTTTGGCCATCAAAGGCAAGGGCAAGTTCCGCTTGACATTGCCTCCTGAGGTCCTTGAACAAGAGCGAGCAAAGGACCATCAGAGCCGCGGCCGTCGTGATTCGTACACGATCTTCGCGGGCATCGGCCTTGACTCCCGCGCGATCAAGATCCTTGACAAGGGTGACTCGCTAGACGTTGAGGTTGGCATTGAAAACCTCGAACGTGCGTTGCTGATCGCTGACATTGTTGATCTCGAAACCGGCGAGGTCCTACTTGAGGCCAACGATGTGCTTCCGGAGGACGTGGAAGAACGCTTGGCTGGTCGCAAGACCAACGATATTGAAGTCTTCTTCCCGGACTGGGAACTTTGCGGCAACGTGCTCTCGGCAACCCTTGCAAAGGACACCACCAAGGACGCTAAGGAAGCGTTGATCGAGATCTATCGTCGGATGCGTCCAGGAGACCCTCCGACACTGGAGAGTGCGCGTTCCCTGTTCTATGGGATGTTCTTCGATGCCAAGCGCTACGATTTCTCCAAGGTTGGCCGCTTCAAGTTCAACATCAAGCTAGACACCGACGTCCCCGTCGACCAGAAGACCCTCAGCGCAGACGACTTTCATCGCGTGATTGGCTACCTGCTGCGCTTGCACAAGGACGCCGGTCGAGTTGATGACATCGATAACCTGGGCAACCGTCGTGTCCGCGCGGTTGGCGAACTGCTTGAGAACCAGTTCCGTGTCGGCTTGGTGCGCATGGAACGTGCGATTAAAGAGAAGATGTCGGTCCACCAGGACATTGACTCGGCAATGCCGCATGATTTGATCAACTCGAAGCCAGTGATCGCTGCCATTCGGGAGTTCTTCGGATCGTCGCAGTTGTCTCAGTTCATGGATCAGACCAACCCGCTGTCCGAGGTAACTCACAAGCGTCGCCTGTCTGCACTTGGACCGGGTGGTTTGTCGCGTGAGCGCGCAGGTTTCGAGGTGCGTGATGTTCACGCTTCTCACTATGGTCGCATTTGCCCGATTGAGACCCCTGAAGGTCCGAACATCGGCCTGATCTCCTCGCTCGCGACCTACGCTCGGATCAACGACTACGGTTTCATCGAGAGCCCCTATCGCTTGGTTGAGGGTGGCCGTGTCCTTAACCACTACAAAGTGGTTAGCATTGGCGATGGTCCGTACACCCTTGGTCAGATCATCACCGGCAAGGAGTTCGACACCACCAACTCCCGGTTGCTCAAAGAAAAGAAGAGTCCGGTCGAAGCTGACCCCACTGCCTTCTACCTAACCGCCTGGGAAGAAGAAAAGTACATCATCGCCCAGGCGAACGCCCACGTTGACAAAAAGGGCGCCTTCCTAAACGAGCGCCCGACCGCGCGGGCGGGTGGCGACTTCGTCAACGTCGAGCGGGAGCGCCTGGACCACATGGACATTAGTCCGAAGCAGCTGGTTTCGGTTGCTGCGGCGTTGATCCCGTTCCTCGAGAACGATGACGCCAACCGTGCGTTGATGGGCTCCAACATGCAACGCCAGGCCGTGCCGCTGTTGCGCGCCGATTCACCGATCGTTGGTACCGGTCTGGAAGGAGCGGTCGCCCGTGATTCAGGGGCCGTTGTGTTGTGCCAGCGCGCTGGCATCGTCGACTCTGTCGACGCTGACCGCATCATCGTTCGGGTTGAGGGTGATGCCGGATCGAGCGCTCGAGAGTTCGGTGCGGACATCTATCAGTTGACCAAGTTTCGCCGTTCCAACCAGAACACCTGTATTAACCAGAAGCCGATCGTGGTCGAAGGTCAGAGGGTCAAGAAGGACGACGTACTAGCTGACGGCGCCTCGACCGAACTCGGAGAGCTGGCCCTCGGCAAGAATGTGCTGGTCGCGTTTATGCCGTGGCGCGGTTACAACTTCGAGGATGCCATTCTGGTGTCCGAGAAGCTGGTTAAAGAAGATGCCTATACCTCCATCCATATTGAAGAGTTCGACATCGAGGCGCGAGACACCAAGTTGGGACCAGAGGAAATCACTCGGGATATCCCCAACGTCTCAGAAGCAGCGCTCAAGGATCTCGATGAGAGCGGCATTGTGCGCATTGGTGCGGGCGTCACCGCTGGCGACATCATGGTCGGCAAGGTCACACCCAAGGGCGAGACTCAGCTGACGCCGGAAGAAAAGCTCCTTCGTGCCATCTTCGGCGAGAAGGCCGGCGATGTGAGAGACGCAAGTCTCAAGGCTCCTCCGGGAATCAACGGCACCGTCGTTGACGTGAAGATCTTCTCCCGCAAGGGCGTGGAGAAGGATGAACGCGCCAAGGAGATCGAGGGTGAGGAAATCCTCCGCCTCGAAAAGAACATCCGTGATCAGTCGCGAATCATGACCGAGGAGCGCAATAAGAAGATCTCAAATCTCCTCCTAGATCAGGGCGTGACCGCTTCGGTCACCGATCGCGAAGGCGATCAGTTGCTTAAGTCGGGTGGCAAGTTGACGCTCGATGCGCTCGACCAACTGACCCGGCAAGAGATTCTGAGATTGCCGCTAAAGGACAAGGCGCTGCTGCGCGAGGTCGAGGGCATCTACCGCAAGACCGATTCTCACGTCGAAGTGATGCATAAGGTCAACGAGGAGAGAATCGGCCTCCTACAGAAGGGCGATGAACTCTCTCCTGGCGTGATCAAGATGGTCAAGGTCTTTGTTGCCATGAAGCGCAAGCTTCAAGTCGGCGACAAGATGGCGGGTCGTCACGGGAACAAGGGTGTGATTTCGCGGGTCTTGCCCGAAGAGGATCTGCCCTACCTTCCAGACGGCTCCCCGGTTCAGATCGTGCTCAACCCGCTCGGTGTTCCTAGTCGAATGAACGTGGGCCAGATCCTGGAAACCCATCTCGGATGGGCTGGCTTGCAACTGGGTGTGAAGTTCGCAACTCCGGTTTTCGATGGCGCCGACGAGGCAGATCTCGAGAAGTACTTGGAGAAGGCCGGGCTCCCGCTGTCAGGCAAGACCGACTTGTTCGACGGCGTCACCGGTGAACCGTTCGAGCAACGGGTTACGGTGGGGGTGATCTACATGCTCAAACTGTCCCATCTCGTGGACGACAAAATCCACGCTCGGTCGATCGGCCCGTACTCGCTCATTACTCAGCAGCCGTTGGGTGGTAAGGCTCAGTTCGGTGGCCAGCGTTTCGGCGAGATGGAGGTCTGGGCGCTCGAGGCATACGGCGCTGCTTACACCTTGCAAGAGCTTTTGACCGTCAAGAGTGACGATGTCGAGGGTCGTAGCAAGGTCTACGAGGCACTGGTCAAAGGAGACGTTCCGGAAGACCCAGGATTGCCCGAGTCCTTCAACGTTCTGGTCCGAGAGTTGCAGTCGCTCTGCTTGGACATCGAACTCCGCAAGATCGACGCCTAAACGTACAGATCGATTCTCCGTTGACCCCTAAGATTCCTTTCGAAGATTTACCGTCGCAGTCAGAACCTGAAGGAGGCGCTAGTGCAGCCACTCGCCACACTCGATAAGCCACAGCCGGTCAAGGACTTCAACGCCATCCAGATTTCCCTGGCTTCGCCAGAGAAAATTCGCTCCTGGACGTTCGGAGAGGTCACCAAGGCCGAGACGATCAACTACCGGACGTTCAAGCCTGAGCGTGACGGGCTGTTCTGCGCCAAGATCTTTGGCCCGATCACCGACTGGGAATGCTTGTGCGGTAAGTACAAGCGGATGAAGCATCGCGGTGTGATTTGTGACAAGTGTGGCGTTGAAGTCACCCGGTCACGCGTCCGGCGCGAGCGTATGGGCCATATTGAGCTCGCATGCCCTGTGAGCCACGTTTGGTTCTTCAAAGGTCTGCCAAGCCGGATCGGTCACCTTCTCGACCTTACCTTGCGCAATCTCGAGCGAATTCTCTACTTCGAGAGCTATGTCGTCATCGATCCAGGTGACACTGACCTCGAGGAGAAAGAGCTTCTCTCTGAGGAGCGCTTTCGCGAACTGCGCGATGAGTTCGGCGAGGAGACCTTCGAAGCCAAGATGGGTGCTGAGGCGATCAAGGAACTGCTGCAGCGCATCGACATCGAAGAACTCGCTGACGAACTGCGCATTGTCATGCGCACTGACACGAGCCAGATTCGTCGGCTAAAGGCCGCCAAACGCCTCAAGGTGGTCAACGCGTTCCGGCGCAGCGGGCATCGTCCAGAATGGATGATCCTCGACGTCATCCCGGTCATCCCGCCGGAGTTGCGGCCCTTGGTGCCACTGGATGGTGGTCGTTTCGCAACATCCGATCTCAACGATCTCTATCGTCGTGTGATCAACCGCAACAACCGACTCAAAAAGTTACTCGAGCTGCGCGCCCCCGAGGTCATCGTGCGCAACGAGAAACGGATGCTGCAAGAAGCGGTCGACGCGCTGTTCGACAACGGCCGGCGTGGTCGTGTCCTGAAGGGCTCGAACAACCGCCCGCTGAAGTCTCTGTCCGACACTCTCAAGGGCAAGCAGGGTCGTTTCCGTCAGAACTTGCTTGGTAAGCGTGTTGACTACTCTGGCCGTTCGGTCATCGTAGTGGGCCCCGAGCTGCGCCTGCACGAATGTGGTCTGCCCAAGAAGATGGCGCTCGAGTTGTTCAAGCCGTTCATCTACAGCTGGTTGGAAGACCGCGAGTACGTGGGCACCATCAAGGCTGCCAAGGAAATGGTCGACCGCGAGGAGGATGTCGTCTGGGACGCTCTGGAAGAGGTCATTCAAGACCATCCTGTGCTGCTCAACCGTGCGCCCACTCTCCATCGACTCGGCATCCAGGCGTTCCAGCCGGTGTTGATCGAAGGCAAGGCGATCAAAATCCATCCGTTGGTCTGTGCCGCGTTCAATGCTGACTTTGATGGTGACCAGATGGCGGTCCATCTGCCGCTGTCGCCGAAGGCCCAGATCGAGAGCAACGTGCTGATGTTGGCCTCCCGGAATATCCTTTCGCCAGCGAATGGTCGGCCACTTGCCGTTCCGAGTCAGGATCTGGTCCTGGGCGGCTACTACCTGACGATGTTCAAGGACAACGCCAAGGGTGAGGGGCGGGTGTTCCCAGATGCGGACTCGGTGCTACTGGCTCTGCACGAAGGCTTGGTCGAAACCCAGGCGCGGATTCGCATGCGTTACACCGGCAAGTACATCAACCTCGAGACGCAGTTCGATAACCAGGATGTGCTGCATGCCGATGTTGACGAGATCGACCGCGAGATCATCGACACTACCGTGGGCCGCGTCATCCTCAATCAGCATCTTCCGAAGGCTCTTCCGTTCATCAACGGACTGCTGAAGAAGCGCGGTTTGCAGGACATGGTGGGCTACTGCTTCATCAACTTTGGCAACGAGCGCACAGTGCGTATGCTCGACGAGTTGAAGGAAATCACTTTCACCTACGCGACCAAGGCTGGCATTTCTTTCGGCTTCCACGACATGGTCATCCCCAAGACTAAGGATCGCATCATCGATGCGGCCCACCAGCAGGTCCTGGGGATCGAAAAGCAGCGCTCAGCAGGTGTTATCACCGCCGGCGAGCGCCACAACAAGATCATTGACATCTGGCATCGCGTGACCGAGAACGTCTCTGAGGAGATGTTCAAGGCGATGTATGAGGTGGAGAAGGAACGTGGTGAGTTCAACCCGATCAACCTAATGGCTGATTCGGGTGCTCGTGGCTCGCGCGAGCAGGTCCGTCAACTCGCCGGTATGCGTGGTCTGATGTCCAAGCCTTCAGGCGAGGTCATCGAGACACCGATTACAGCGAACTTCCGTGAAGGGCTTTCGGTTGCTCAGTACTTCACCTCGACTCACGGCGCTCGCAAGGGTTTGGCCGATACAGCGTTGAAGACTGCTGACTCGGGCTACTTAACTCGGCGTCTGGTTGATGTTGCGCAAGACGTGATCGTCAACGAGGACGATTGCGGGACGCTTGAAGGTATCCAGGTCAGTGCGATCATGGAAGGTGGCGACATTCTCGAATCGCTGCGTGATCGGATCGTCGGCCGGGTCAGCCAGGATGAGATCTTGGACCCAATGACCGGGGACAAGCTCCTGGAAATGGGCCAACGCGTCACCGAGGAGGTCGCTGGCGCGATTCAAGGTGCGGGAATCGAGCGGGTCCGAATCCGTTCGGTGCTGACCTGTTCGACCCGACGAGGCGTTTGTGCCCTCTGCTACGGCCGAAACCTCGCCACCGGGCGTCCGGTCGAAATCGGCGAGGCGGTTGGCGTTATCGCCGCGCAGTCGATCGGCGAACCTGGCACTCAGCTCACCATGCGGACCTTCCACTATGGTGGTACCGCGAGCCGTGTTTCCGAGCAGTCCAAGCACACCGCCACGCACCCCGGTTGGGTCAAGTTCATCAACGTCGCCACCGTGGACAGCCGTGCAGGTGCATTGGTTGTAGTCAACAGGAACGGCAAGATGGTCATTGTTGACCGAGCCGGTCGCGAGCGGGAACGCTATGCGTTGGCGTATGGCTCGCACCTCCTGGTGCGTGAAAACCAAGAAGTAGAACCTGACACCGAGCTGGTTGAGTGGGACCCCTTCACCTCCGTCATCCTCAGTGAGATCAAGGGCACGGTCGAGTTCCAGGACATCGTCGAGGGCGAGAACGTGCGCGAAGAGACGGACCGGGTCACGGGCTTGTCGCAGCGCATCGTCGTCGAGGCGACTCAGAACGAGAAGCGCGCTCCCGCAATCGCGGTGATCGAGGATGGGTCCGAGAAGCGGTACTTGCTACCGTCGGGCTCTCACTTGGTCGTCTTCAATGGTGACAAGGTCTATCCTGGCGACACGTTGGCGAAGATCCCACGCGAGACCACCAAGACCAAGGACATCACCGGCGGCCTGCCTCGCGTACAGGAACTGTTCGAAGCGCGGAGCCCACGCGAACCAGCCATCATCACTGAGATTGACGGATCCGTGCACTTGGGCGACATTGTCAAGGGCATGCGCAAGGTGATTGTCGAGAATGAGGAGACTCAAGAGAGTCGCGAATACCTCATTCCTCGCTACATCCACGTGAACGTGCAAGAGGGCGAGCGGCTCCGAGCTGGCGATCCTCTGATCGACGGCGCTATCAACCCGCATGACATTCTGCAGGTCTTGGGCGAAAAGGAGCTTCAACGCTACCTGGTCGACAAGATTCAGGAGGTCTATCGCTCTCAGAGCGTTGCCATCAACGACAAACACGTCGAAGTGATCGTGCGTCAGATGATGCGTTCCGTGAAGATCGAAGAGGTCGGCGACACCGACTTTCTGATCGACGAGCAGGTTGATCGCTGGCGCTTTCAGGAGGAGAACGACCGAATCCTCGCCGCAGGCGGCGACCCGGCCGTTGGACGTCCACTCTTGCTTGGCATCACGAAGGCCTCTCTTTCAACCGAGAGCTTCATCAGTGCCGCAAGCTTCCAGGAGACAACGCGGGTTCTTACCGAGGCTGCAATCAGCGGCAAGGTCGACCTCCTGCGCGGGCTCAAGGAGAATGTGATCGTGGGCCGCTTGATTCCGGCCGGCACTGGCATGGGGCACTACCATGACTTCCATATGGAAGAGGATTGGGTGCAACCCGAAAGTCGTCCCACGGATGAGATCTTCTTCGAGTTTGGCGAAGACGACATCCGAACGCTGCCTGCGCAGCTCGCTGACGCCGAGTAGTCGGCTTCAGCGTAGTCAGAGTCTGTGAGGTGGCCGCTGCCTTCCTGAGCGTTGCTGCTCGGTGGCGCTGCCACAGCCTTGAGTTTCGTTAGGCGGAGACAAATGGCAACTTTTGGAGGCCTAGATTGTTGACCGTCTTGATAGTGCCTGCTACGATGCGCGTTCGCGTTGAGCGGCTGTGTGCCGTCGACGTGAAAAGTGCGCCTTGAGAACCTCGAGTCGGCTGCTTCGCAGTTGAGTTCGATGTCTTGAGGAAAAACGCCCGGTCGCCGACAGCCGTGCGATCCCGTTGATTGCTCTTTGTTGCGGGTCTGAGACGTTCGAGTTGTGGGTCGGTTCGCAACCCTTCTAGAGTTCGATGTGGATTGGCAGGCTGATCGTACTGCGGGAGCGGAGATGCCCCCGCTCTTGCCTCGCGGTCTGAACTCAGTTTGCTCCGAAGAAACTGATCCAGAACCGAGATTGGGCGCGGCAGACGGCTGCGGAGGCGCCTTCCGGCTCAGCGAGAGCCGACTGAAGAGTGCCGACAGAACGATAGGACTCAAAAATTCTCGCTCCCCGGTCGCCGGGGAGGTCCGGTGCGCAAGCCGCACCGAGCATCAATTTGGAGAGATAGGCCAGATGCCAACGATCCGCCAGTTAGTGCGCAAAGGGCGCCAAAAGAAGACCACCAAGACCAAGAGTCCCGCGCTCCAAAGGTCTCCGCAAAGGCGCGGCGTGTGTGTGCGCGTCTATACGCAGACCCCCAAGAAGCCGAATTCCGCTCTGCGCAAGGTGGCCCGTGTGCGGCTGACCAATGGCATCGAAGTCACTACCTACATCGGAGGCATGGGCCACAACCTTCAAGAGCACTCAATCGTGCTCATTCGCGGCGGTCGTGTGAAGGATCTGCCGGGTGTGCGTTACCACGTCATTCGTGGCACCTTGGATGCGGTTGGGGTCGAGGCGCGCCGTCGAGGTCGCTCCAAGTACGGCGCCAAGCGGCCGAAGTCGTAATCAGTTCTTCAGCAGTCGGTCCAATCAACCTGACTCTGCTGCCAAGTCTCTAGTTCTCAAGGAAAATGACTCATGTCTAGACGCCGCGAAGTTCCAAAGCGCCATATTCTGCCGGATCCCCTGTACAAGTCCCAGTTGTTGTCGAAGTTCGTCAACGTTGTGATGAAAGACGGCAAGAAGAGTACCGCCGAGCGCATCATGTACGCGGCTCTGGAGACCATCCAGGAGCGCACTGAAGACGATCCGATGAAGGTCTTCAAGAAGGCGGTCGAGAACGTGAAGCCGGTCGTTGAGGTTAAGTCTCGGCGTGTCGGTGGCTCCACCTATCAGGTTCCGATCGAGGTGCGGCCCGCCCGTAAGTTGGCGCTCTCGATGCGTTGGATCATTGCGGCCGCGAAGGCCCGCGGTGAGAAGACAATGAAGCTTCGTCTGGCTGGGGAACTGATGGAAGCCGCAGAGAATCGCGGCATGGCAGTGAAGAAGAAGGAAGACACCCATCGCATGGCGGACGCAAACAAGGCGTTTGCCCACTACCGCTGGTAGTCGCCGCCCTTCAGTACAACTCTCTTCAGTACAACTCTCTTCAGTACAACTACTGAGTCTCAAGATCCGATTGAATCAGAAACGCTTTCACAACAGCTCCGGAGTGGATGCCGCTAGCGGCTGACGTAGAACAACGTCGGCAGTCAGCAGTGAACCAGACCGGTGACCTTGGTTACCGGTCTTGTTGCGTCGGAGACGTCTTGGGCCCCGATCCCGGCTCTCCCGCCCCGCTTCCTACAACTGTTTAGAACTTGGATTTCTCCCGCAATGTCAAGACAAGTCACTCTCGCAAACACCCGAAACATCGGGATCATGGCCCACATCGACGCGGGCAAGACGACCACTACGGAGCGGGTCCTCTACTACACAGGTGTGAACTACAAGATCGGCGAGGTCCATGAGGGCACCGCAACGATGGATTGGATGGTTCAGGAGCAGGAGCGAGGTATCACCATTACCTCCGCTGCAACTACCTGCTTTTGGGACGACATCCGGATCAACATTATCGATACGCCAGGCCACGTCGACTTCACCGCAGAAGTGGAGCGTTCGCTTCGCGTACTAGATGGTGCGGTCGCAGTCTTTGATGCGGTTGCGGGCGTAGAGCCACAGTCGGAGACGGTCTGGCGGCAGGCCGATAAGTACAAGGTTCCACGGATGGCGTTCGTCAACAAGATGGACCGCGTTGGTGCTGACTTCGACCGTTGTGTCGACATGATGAAGAGCCGACTCGGTGCCAACCCGGTCGTAATTCAACTCCCGTGGGGTGCAGAGGAAAACTTCATCGGTCTGGTAGATCTGGTTGAGATGCGCGGTATCCATTGGAAGGACGACAGCCTCGGGGCCGAGTTTGAGTACACCGAGATTCCGGATGACCTCGCTGAAGTGTCCGCGAAAATGCGCGACAAGCTGGTTGAATCGATCGCTGAAACTAGCGAAGAGTTGCTTGAGAAGTATCTCGGTGGAGAACCTGTCACCAACGAGGAGATCAAGAACGCGCTGCGGACCGGCACGATCAACGGCATCCTTCAGCCCGTCCTTTGCGGTACGGCTTTCAAGAACAAAGGTGTGCAGCCGTTGTTGGATGCGGTCGTTGCCTATCTCCCGTCGCCGCTCGATGTTCCTGTCATGGTTGGCACCCTGCCGGGTTCAGAAGAGACCGACGAACGGGCCCCCGATGACGAAGCTCCTTTCTCGGCCTTGATCTTTAAGATCATGACGGACCCTTTCGTTGGCCAGCTTGCCTACTTTCGGGTGTATTCCGGCAAGGTCGAAGCAGGTTCTCACGTCCTCAACGCGACCACTGGCAAGAAGGAACGCATCGGCCGGTTGCTCAAGATGCACGCCAACAAGCGTGAGGAAATTGAGCAGGTCTGGTCCGGCGACATCGCTGCTGCGGTCGGTCTTAAGAACGTCACGACTGGCGACACCATCTGCGATCAAAAATCGCCGATTGTGCTCGAGTCGATGTCATTCCCAGAGCCCGTTATTACCGTCTCGGTGGAGCCTAAGACCAAGTCCGATCAGGAGAAGCTTGGCGTCGCGCTTGGCAAGCTGATGAGGGAGGATCCAACCTTCCGCGTGCACACAGACGAAGAAACAGGGCAGACCCTGATTTCAGGAATGGGCGAGTTGCATCTCGACATCATCACCGATCGTCTGATTCGCGAGTTCAACGTTGGCGCTAGTGTTGGCCGACCGCAAGTTGCGTATCGGGAGACGATCTCGAAGGCCGCCGAGGGCAATGGCCGCTTCGTTCGGCAGTCCGGTGGTCGCGGACAGTTTGGCCACGCCAAGATTCGCGTACGGCCGAACCCGGATGCAGGGTCCGAGTTCATCTTCAACAACGTCGTCGTTGGCGGATCGATCCCGAAAGAGTTCATCAAACCGACCGAGCAGGGCATTCGCGAAGCTCTAGCGTCGGGCCCGTTGGCTGGCTATCCAGTGGTCGGGATCGAGGTCGATCTTTACGACGGTAGCTTCCATGACGTTGACTCATCCGAGGTTGCGTTTAAGATTGCTGGCTCGATGGCCTGGCAAGACGCTGCTAAGCAGGCAGGCTTGACCTTGCTTGAGCCGGTGATGGCGGTCGAAGTTACGACACCCGAGGAATACATGGGTGACGTGATGGGCGACCTCAATTCGAGGCGGGGGCGAGTGCAAGGAATGGAGGCGCGCGCGAACGCCCAGGTGATTGATAGCCGGGTGCCGTTGTCAGAAATGTTCGGCTATGCGACGGAGCTGCGGTCGTTGACCCAGGGCCGTGCGAACTATTCAATGCAGTTCGATTCCTACGAACCGGCCCCGAAGGCGGTCGCGGAAGAAATCATTGCAAAGGCTGCAACCTAATAGGGCAGGGCCCGGGCGAGCAGCGCCGGCACTGCGACCAGATTCAAGAAAGATACACCCCATAGGGACCAAGGCGCATAACGCGTAAGTCCCGTTCAGGAGTCAGAAAGATGGCGAAGGAAAAGTTCGAACGGAATAAGCCCCATGTGAACGTGGGCACAATTGGCCACGTTGATCATGGTAAGACGACGCTGACTGCGGCAATCACGACAGTGCTGGCGACCGCTGGCGGTGGT
>JAJCXN010000044.1 GCA_029263415.1 Acidobacteriota bacterium | reverse complement strand
GTGCTTGGGGGCGATTCCCATGCGTTTCCAGCAGAGCGTGTTGCGCCTGGTCGACTCCGCATGGGAAGTTGGCGGGCACACTCGCCGTTGCACGCCGAGTGCTTGGGGGCGATTCCCATGCGTTTGCGGCAGAAGCGCTTTGCGCCTGGTCGGCTCCGCATGGGAAGTCGGCGGGCACACTCGCCGTTGCACGCCGAGTGCTTGGGGGCGATTCCCATGCGTTTGCGGCAGAGCGTGTTGCGCCTGGTCTGCTCCGTTTGCCGTGTCTTGCGATTCGTTCCGCTCTTCTGTCTGCTTATAGTTGCAAGAGGAGCTTGCGTGTCCCGGTTGCCCTAGTAGTTGAACTGACGCATCCTTGGTCGGAGCAATGCCTCCTGAAGCCGCCCTGAATAAGTCCGATCGAGCCGCAAATGAACAAGCGCTTAGGAGAGGACTCAAGGAGAACCGGCCAAAGCCTCCCCGGTCTCCTGAGCGGCTTCGCTATTGCAAAAGGCTTAGCCCAATAAGGATCTGGTCGACCTTCCCGAAGGCCGGCGGTTTGCGGCCCTTTCTGTAGACGAGTGTTAGCTGGACGTTCTTTGCCGCGTTTGCATCCCAGGCGAGCGAGGCCTCAAGCAATCCGCGTGTCCAGTTCTCACCGAAATCGTACCGGTAGAAGTAGTCCACTCCGAGGTTGAGTCGCTCCACACCAGGCGGTCGCAGAGCCATTGAAATGCGACCAGTGGCACGCGTGTAGCTTCCAAGGTCGGCCAACGCTTGCAGTTTCTCGTTTCCGGCCGCGTCTTCGACCTTTCCCGCGGAGATCCCTATCGTTGGGGCCCATGTGAAGCGGCCGGGCTTCTCAGACCGTGTATTGAAGACGAATAGAAGCCGCTGCGACCCAACGGAACAGAGGAGAACGACCAGTCCGCCGCGATCTCCCAAGCTTCTCTGTTGAAGGCACGATCGGTGAAGAACTTGGGGCTGACGGTCAGAGTTTGCTTGTCGAGGACGCCACCACCGCCCTTGGAGATCCACTCCCAACTGAGCGGGAGCGCGGCCGTCAGGCTTGTCTCGAAGGCCCTCTTGGAACCGTCAATATCCATCTCGACTCCAGGCGTCAGCGTGAAGTAGCGACGAGGCACAGGAACGTTCGGTTCGAAGGTCTTTTGCCACAACTGGATTCCGCCAAGGAAACTGAACTGGTCCTTGCGTTCGTTCGCTGCAGTATCGGCCTCGCCATCTCGAAGATAGGCGAAGACCACGGGCCTCTTGGTCTTCCAGCCTTTTCGTGGATCAATCGGATCCGTTACGAACCGCTTGAATCCGAGTCCCTTCCAACCGATACGACTCTTGGCAGCTTTGTTCTTTGCCAGCTCGGTGTTCCGTACGGCGGACATCGCTATCGGGGCACCCTCAAGCGGTACCGGCGGGCAGGGTATTGCAGGACACTCTCGACTGATGGCGTCGGTCGCCCAATCTTCTGCGGTTTCGGCCAGCTTTCGGTCCGTCAGACCAGCAGTTCTTAAGTCGCCGAGCTTTGGGTCCTGGGCCAGGAAGTACTCGACCATCTCTGAGAGGTCGAGCGCTTTGTCTCCGTTGCCGTCGAAGCGCAAGAGGACTTCGCTTTGGATCAGGCCTTCTTGTGCTGCAGACATGCCCGCAGCGAGCGCGAGCAGCAAGAACGTTGTTGTGCTTCGCACTAATCACCCCTCCTCTTGCGAGCTTCGTCGCGGACATTGCGAACTGTCTTGGGCTCCAACTCCGTCCAATCAGCTTGGGAGATTGGAAAGCCGTCGTCCCCAACGAACTCCTCGTTTACACGTGCGAGCAGTACGTTGAGCCCCCCCGGTCGGAGATCGGTGAGCTTGTCGTCCAGTACGACGGGAGCGGTAGCTGAAAGACCTGCCCAAACTCTAGTAGCTGCTTTGGTTCTAACTGTGACTTCGAGACTTGGCATCTGGTGGAACCTCCGAGAGGATAGACGGACACCGTCCGAGATTGCCTCATGCCGACCTGCCGCAGTCGTTTCCGCGTACCGAGGGAAGTGTTCGGTCGGGTCGGCGCACTCGTACGAGCGACCACCATATCGTCGAGGGTGTGTCGCGATGGGCGGGGGTGAAGGGGAGAGCCGAACCGAGAGGATGGCAGCCAGCGACTTGAGTGCCTTCCGAGGCCAGCGGTTACAAAGCTAATATCCAGCGCTTCTTCGCAGCCGTGAACACACGGGATAGCAGATCGCGGCACGATCGTCGTCGGCACCGTGCATCTTGCAAAAGGGTTTGAGTTCCGTGCTGTCGTGGTGATGGCCTGCGACGAAGACGTCCTGCCTTCTCCTGAACGGATCGAGACGGCGGCCAACACGCCGGAGCTCAAGGAAATCTACACGACGGAACGACACCTTCTGTATGTGGCCGCAACCAGAGCACGCGACTGCCTGTGGTTGTCGGCCAGTGGTCGCGGGTCCGAGGTCTTGGAGGACTTGTCTTCAGAATGAGTGAGTCGACCAAAGAGAACATTCAGGATTCAGTGTCGAGCACTGGGTTGGCCAAGATCATGGCCCCGATGTCGATTCGTGGATGGTCCACGGTTCTAAGCCAGGAACTCGACCTAGTCCCTCGAAGCATCAATGGGGCTCAGAACTGGTAGCAGAGAAGCAGCTTGCCAACGCGAAGGAGGAGCTTGGTGGCTGGGTTGAAGCTCACCCGGAGGCCGAAGGGCTCAATCAAACAGGGGCTGCCTCTGGTCCCGTGGTCGCTTGCGTTGCTACACATCGGCGTCATTTGTGACCGACCGCTGTGCGCCGGTGTCTAATCTCGCGACGGTGCTGTGTGCGCAGTGACCGATTAAGCAGTCGTTCGATGGAAACGGGACGTCGGCAACGCGCACCAAAAACCCTAGTCAGAGATTTGAAGTACCCTCGGGGCGAAGTAGGTAGTGCGCGCTCCTGGGAGGCCAGCGAACATATAGTGCCGATCCCGAGAGGGAAACGCGCCTATGCATCCTATGAACACGCCTTCGCCAACAACCAATATAGCTAAGAGGACTCCACCTTGAAAATCGGCATTCTCTCCAGGAGCAGCAAGCTCTACTCGACTCAAAGCCTCCTCAATGCAGCCAAGAATCGAGGGCACGACGTTCGCGTCATTGACTACTCCAAGTGCCACATGAACATCACGTCCTCGAGTCCACGCATCTATATCGGCGACGAGGAGTTGTCTGGGTTTGACGCAGTAATCCCTCGCATCGGCGCCTCCTTTACTTTCTTTGGTACTGCAGTCGTCCGCCAGTTTGAGGTTATGAATGTCTACAGCGTCAACGAGTCTGTAGCCATTACCCGTTCGCGCGACAAGCTACGCAGTCTTCAGCTGTTGGCGCGCAAGGGTATTGGCTTGCCCGTCACAGGGTTTGCCTACGATCCGAAGGCTGCAAAGCACCTCATCAAGCTTTGCGGTGGAGCTCCCCTGGTGATCAAACTTCTCGAAGGAACGCAGGGAGTCGGTGTTGTGTTAACCGAAACCCAGAAGGCTGCGGAGAGTGTGATCGAGGCGTTCCGAGGTCTCAATGCGAACATCCTGACTCAGGAGTTCATTAAGGAAGCAGGCGGCGCAGACATCCGATGTTTTGTCGTAGGCAACAAGGTGGTAGCAGCCATGAAACGCCAAGGGGCCGAGGGAGAGTTCCGATCCAACCTTCATCGCGGAGGCAATGCTTCGGTGGTGAAACTGTCGGCCCAGGAACGAGCGACCGCAGTGCGCGCAGCCAAGATCATGGGGCTGAACGTCGCTGGCGTAGACCTGCTCCGTTCGGAGCGCGGCGCGGTAGTGATGGAGGTGAACTCATCACCCGGCCTCGAAGGTATCGAAACAGCGACCGGCAAAGATGTCGGCGGACTGATCATCGAGTTCATCGAGAACAATGCACGGCCGGGCAGAACGCGAACTCGCGGCAATGGCTAAACGGCCTGGATCATCTCCCAGCGGGAAAGCACGGACTCTCGCCGGAAAGTCCTTCAAGAGGGGCGAACGAGGATACGTTGATCTTCCAGTCGGCAAGGCGATCAACAACGCCGAGATCAGTTTGAGGGTGTTCGTGCAACGGGGGACGAGGCCGGGGCCAACATTGTGTGTCTCGGCGGCCATTCATGGGGATGAAATCAATGGCGTTGAGATCGCTCGTCGCTTGATCAACACTCGAGCGTTGAGTCGATTGCGTGGAGATCTCCTGGTTCTGCCTGTTGCCAACGCCCCGGGATTCCTTGCCCGGTCGCGATACCTTCCGGATCGGCGCGATCTGAATCGGCTATTCCCGGGCACGAAGTCTGGTTCCCTCGGCTCCAGACTTGCCATGGTCATCTCAACTCAGATTCTGCCGAGTGTCACACATGTCATCGACCTGCATACAGGTGCGATCAATCGTGCGAATCTTCCCCAGGTCCGCGTTACCTCGGGGGCCGCCGAAGATCTGGAGCTTGCGAGAGTTTTCGGTGCCCCCGTGATTATTGAGAGCTCAGTTCGGCCTGGGTCTCTGCGGGCTACTCTTCGTCGCCGCAAGAAGCCAGTGTTGGTATTCGAAGGGGGAGAGGCTCTTCGGCTCGATCCGAGTTCCATTCGATTCGGGTTGCGTGGCGTGTTGTCAGTCATGCGCCACTTGAGCATGCTGCCAGGTGAGAAGGAAGGCGCAGCGAGGAACAAAAGAAGGGTGGTGCTGTCTTCCAGCACCTATTGGGAACGAGCGCCCTCAGGCGGCCTTTTCACACCCTCGGTCAAGCTCGGGACTGCTACGGAGGTCGGCGCTCTCTTGGGGAGAGTGAGCGGCCCCTTCGGCACCCTCACCACTGATATCAGAGCGGCGGCGGCCGGCATTGTTATCGGTCGAACCAATCACGCACTCGTCGACGAGGGCGATGCCGTCTTTCATGTCGCCGCGACAAAGAACCTTGAGCAAGCTGAGCGCTTCATCAGACAGAATCGAGAGGACCTCGTGGGTGAAGTTGATTGAACGGCGAAGCTAAGGCCGCATTCTGTTAAGTCGCAATCCGACTCTTAAGTCGCAGTATGGCTCTTATGTCGCAATCTGACTGAGCCACATCGTCGCGAGCGACAGCGTGATCAAGAATCCGCAAAGATCCGTGATGGTTGTGAGGATCGGGCCGGATGCGACCGCCGGGTCCACTTTGAAGCGCTTCAAAATCAGTGGTACCACCCCGCCCAGCGAAACTGCAATGACAGTGTTGAGCGCCAAGGCGATGCCAACCACCAGCGACAAAAAGAGGTTCTGTCGCCACGCAAACGCCACAACACCAACCAGAACGCCGAGAACAACGCCGTTGATCAGTGCCACCACCACTTCCTTGCGCCAAACCGACATGACGTCTTTGGGAGTAGCCACACCCAATGCGAGTTCGCGCATCGACACCGCGACAGCCTGATTGCCTGAACAACCACTCATGTCGGAGATGATCGGCAAAAATGCCGCCAGTGCGATCACCGCCGCCAGCGTCTCTTCATATGCCGCAATCACGCTTGCGGCAATGATGTTGAGCACGATGTTGACCGACAGCCAAGACAAGCGCCGTTTGGCGCGCACAGACACTGGCATGGAACGAAGTTCTTCACCCCCGACAATGCCCTGCGACGCTCGATAGTCGCTTTCTGATCGTAGGGCCACCGCGTGCTCCATCGCTGAGCGACTCACCACTCCTAGAACATGGCCTTCACCGTCAACAACGGGAAGGCCCAGGTACTCGTTGTGCTCGAAGGCCGCCTCAACGTCTTCTAGCGGCGCATCGACCGAAAGTGTGACCAGCGTCGGCAGCACCAGCTCCGTCAAGCGCGAGGTCGGAGGGTGCATCAGCAGGTCGCGCATGCGCACTACGCCAGTTAGTTTGCCCTGGTGCGTGGTGTGCACATAGAGCACCTGAAACTCACGGTACCGATCACCGTTCTGTTGCAGCTCGCCGACAACTTCAGCGATTGTCGAGGACTGGTCGAACGCGAGGATCTCTGGATCCAGGATTGCACCGGCACTGCCGTGAACGCGGGAGACGATCTCTCGAATGGACGCTGCCGTCCCGCGGTCCATCGCGGCCAGCAGGTGCGACGCTTCCTCCGTTTCCAGCTCTTCAAATAGATCCGCCTGATCGCGGGTGGACAAGTTGCCGAGGATCGCAACCGCGTCCTCTACTTTCAGGTTCTCCACCAAATCCGCAGCTTGCGCGTCGGGGAGTTGACCGAGGATGGCGGCAGCCTGATAGCCGGAAACAATCTCGAGCAGGTGCACAGAATCGTGCGGTTCCATCTTTGCGAAAGTGCGTGGAAGATCGTGAGTTGGCAAACTCTCCAGAACTTCCATCACCTCGAGCGGCGCCTCGTGGTCGACCGCCTCGTGCAGCTCGTCCCAGGGTCTTCTTGCCTGGTCCATCAGTCGAACTCCTTCAGCCAATAGGTGGCGAAACGGATGAATTCGGTTCTGTAAGGCCTGCCGCAAGACCCTCCAGAGCAGGAATGGCTTCTATTGAACTTGTGCAAATGGGGGATCCCCCGATGCTGACGAGCGCCACGCCCCGCTGACTCTCGGTAGTCTGCTCCTCGGCACCGATCGTGATGGAAATATTGCATTCGGGAGCCTGCGACTTTCATCCGAAATTGGGTCTGGTTCTGATATGTCGTTGCCGCTTCGGCGGCAGCGACTGTGGGTTCCGGCGGACGAAGGCGGACGAAGGCGGACGAAAGAGTAGGATATACGCTCGCAACAGTCACTCAGCACTCCAAAGGCGCGACACCATGCACGAAATTGCGTTGGATCTGATGATCCTGCTTGCAGGCATCTGGTTAGTGGCTGTAACGCTTCGCCCGTTGGGCTTGCCCACGGTCATGGGCGAGTTGATCGTTGGCGTCCTGGTAGGGCCGGCGGTGTTCGGCTGGATCGAGCAAGGCGAGGCGCTTCAGCTGCTGGCTGAGATCGGCATTTTCTTTCTCATGTTCCATGCCGGAGTGGAGACTCAGCCGCTCGAGTTCTTCGATGCACTGAAGCGCTCGTTAGGGGTGGCGGTGGTAGGTGCCGCCGTGCCATTTGGACTGAGTTTTGCGGTTGCTCTGGCGTTCGGTTTGACCCCCGTGGGCGCGACTTTCGTCGGCTTGACCATGACCGCGACTGCAGTGGTGATCACGCTCAAGAGCTTGAAGGATCTTGGGCTTGCTGACACCCGTCTAGCGCGGATCATCGTTGCCAGCTGTGTGATCGATGATCTCTTAACCCTGGTGTTCTTCGGCTTGATCGTCGGTGTGCTGACCGGCGGCTCCTTCGAGGCGATCAACGTGGTCATCACGCTGGGCAAGGTTCTGGCCTTCTTTGGCGCGGCGATGGTGCTCGGTCGCTTTGTCTATCCGAGGCTGAGTCTGCCTTTCCGCTCCGAGGGCGGCAAGGGCTTCACCTTCGTGTTGCTGATCGCGTTTGCCGCAGGCCTGTTCGCCGAGGCGATCGGCCTTCACATGATTCTCGGTGCCTATCTTGCCGGGCTGTTCTTTGAAGAGAAAGTGGCGCATCCAAATCTGGTCAAGATTGTGGCCGACCGCTCCTATGGCATCGCCTACTCCTTTCTCGGGCCGATCTTCTTCATGTCGCTCGGTTTCTCGATCACCTTCGACTTGAGTGCCGCCAGCCTGGCGATGTTGGCAACCCTGACCACCGTGGTGGTAGTGGGCCAGATCTGTTCTGCAGGCGGCATGGCGCTGCGCATGGGGTTGCCGCGCGTCGAGGCGCTGACGGTTGGCGTTGGCATGTGCGGTCGCGCGGAGTTGGCGTTCATTCTGGCTTCCTTGGCCTTGGCCCATGGTGCGATCGACCAGTCCGTTTTCTCGGTTCTGATCTTCACCGCGTTTGTTCTGAATCTGTTCACGCCATTGGCTCTTAAGGGCTGTGCGGTGATGCTTGCGGGCACCGCACAGCGACAAGAAGACGCCACACGCGGCGTGGTACAGATCGACAAGTTCGACGCGCCACCGTTGTTCGAGGGCCGACCGGCGCGGTCCTTACCTGCGATGGATGGCGGAGTAGCGATCTACGGCTACGGTCCTGAGGTCGAGTCGCTGGTCGACGAGCTGGCGAGCCGCGGTCTGCCAACCGTGATTTTGGAAGAAGATGAAAGGGTCGCGCGTCGGCTGCTGGAAGGCGGGCATCAGGTGGTGCTTGTGGCAGTTGGTGAAGCCGAGCTAGATCTCGCTCCGCTGGTGCGTGCTCGAGCGCTGGTGATCAACGGCCAGGACGACCTTGACGCCTTGCTCGCAGTTAGCGCCCGCGAGCAGGGCTTCGACGGACCGATCATCGCAATCATCGACAATCCGCATCGCCGCGGGCCGATGATGCTCGCCGGTGCTACTGCAGCGTTCACGCCCAACCACATCCTCGCTGCTGCTCTCGCAGCGCGTGCCAGCGAGCGAATCAATCCACGGGTGATGGGGCTGAAGCCGCTCGGCAGCCACCTCGAGATAGCGGAGCTGCGCGTTCACGACGCCAGCCCGCTCGCCAACCGGACACTTGCGGAGGCTGGGGTTCGGGCTCAAACCGGTGCCAACGTGGTGGGTCAGTGGCGAGACGGTGCGCTTGCCGGGCAGCCGGCCGCCGATCAAAAGCTAGAACCAGGCACGATCCTGGTGGCCGCCGGCAGTGCCGAAAGCATCGATCATCTGCGCCAGCTGTCTCGCCCGATCACCCGAGACGGCGCGATCGTCGTGATCGGTGCCGGTGAGATCGGCCGGCGGCTGGCCGAGCTTCTGACAGACGCTGGCGAGAAACCGTGCGTCGTTGCCGCGGAGCCAGGCGCTGGGGTCGACTTCGTCGGTGACGCGGTCGACACGAGCGTCTTGGCGCGTGCTGCGGTTGGCTCGGCGCGGGTCGTGCTGCTGGCACTAGATAGCGACAGTGCCACCGTATTCGCGTCGACCGTGATTCGTGACTTCGCTCCCGAAGTCCCCATCCTCGCGTGTGTTGAGCGGGTCGAACAAGTCGAGCGCATCCAGCGAGCTGGCGCCGACTTTGCGCTCTCTGTGAGCCAGGTTGCAGGGCAGATCCTGGCGCACCATGTGTTGGGCGAGACCGTTTCGCTGCAGCCGCGCATCAAGCTGGTGAAGGTTCGAGCCAGTCGGCTCGCGGGCAAGCATCCGCTAGCGGCGCGCATCCGCGAGCGTTCCGGCTGTTCGGTCGTTGCGGTCGAGCGTGGAGAAGAGGTGTTGATGGACTTCCCGTCCTCCCTCGTGCTCCTCGATAGTGACGCGCTCTACCTCTGTGGTACCACTTCCGCCGTCGCTCGGTTCAACGAAGTGTTCCCCGCCGCGCGGTTGTGAGAGTCGGCGGCCGAGGACAGGGCTCCCGGTTAGCGGTAGCTACCTGGCTTCAGGCACTGGCATCCTGCCTGGGTTGACCAGTTCGCCACCAAACAGAAGTTCGAGATTCGATAGTGCTACAAAGTAGGCCACCAAGAGTAGGATTCAGGCGGCACGGTGCTTCCATTTAGGCGTAGATCGAAGGAACCTTCAAGACATGGGTAACAAATGACATTCTTCCAACGAACCTCAGCATTCCGACGACGACCAGGGCATCAAACCGCTCTTGTAGCGTTACTTGTCAGTCTGTCTCTCTTCCCCGCTTGCAAGGGCCGTGACGGTGAGCGCGAGGCAGTTCCCGAGGCAGTGCCCGAGGCTCTTGGCAAGGTCGATTTCCAAGTGTCATGTTCGCCGGAAGCGCAGGCCCAGTTTGACGAAGCGGCTTTGCTGCTTCACCACATGACCTACCCAAAAGCGCGCGGCGCCTTCCGAGCTGTTCTTGAGAGTGATCCCGACTGCGCAATGGCGCACTGGGGCGTAGCCATGTCTCTGTTCCAACCCCTTTGGCCAACTCGACCCTCGCCAGCAGACCTACAACTGGGCTGGGACGAGGTGCAGCTGGCCAAGAGCAAGGGCACTCCGACTGAGCGTGAGAGCCTCTTTATCGCGACCGCTGAGGCGTTCTTCGAGGAACCAACAGGTACCGACTACTGGCTAAGGATTCGTCGCTGGGAGAAGGCCATGGATGAGCTGTACACAGCCTTCCCGATGGACCATGAAGCGACCACCTTTTACGCGTTGTCTCACCTGGCCGGCGCGCCAGCTGACGCGGCCTCTAGTTCTCGATCAAGCCGCGCAGCTGAGCTCTTGTTGGACGTGTATGCAAAGAACGCCGAACATCCCGGCGCGATGCACTACATCATCCACGCAAACGATACCCCTGGCCGAGAGAGCGAGCTGCTCGACATCGTTCATAAATACGAGACAGTCGCGCCGAACAATCCGCACGCACTTCACATGCCAACTCACATCTACACTCGACTGGGAGATTGGGACGGAGTGGTTCGGGGCAACATCAGGGCGGCAGAGGCTGCTTTGCTTCATCCGGCTGGTGCCAACGGGGAGCTTGTGTCGGACGAGTTTCCACATGCGATCGAGTATCTCGTCTATGCCCACCTGCAGAGCGGAGCCGATGGAGAAGCCGAAGCTCAACTGCGGCGCCTGCAGGGCACCAAGAACGTTCAACCTAGCTTCAAAACCGCGTTTCACTGGGCCTCAACAGAGGCCCGCTATGCGCTGGAACGGCAACAGTGGCAGGAAGCCGCTGAAATTGTTCCGAGAGCAGGTCCAGACTTGGACTGGGATCGCTTCAAGTGGCCCGAAGCGATCAGTTGGTTCGCGCGTGGTCTTGGCGCAGCCCACGTCGGCCAGATCGATGAGGCGAGAGAAGCAACTGAGCAGATCACTCGACTTGGAACCGCCGCCGAGGCGAATGGTGAACCCCTCAATGCTCGGAACATCGCCATCCTCGAAACGGAGATGAGAGCTTGGGTGACATTTCGGGAAGGCAATTCGGATTCCGCTATCAGTCTTCTGGAGGAGGCGGCCGCCTTAGAGGCTTCCACACCGAAGAGCCCGGTGACCCCGGGGCCGATTCTCCCTGCATTAGAGCAGCTCGGAGCAATGCTGCTGGAAGACGGTCGTGCCGGCGAGGCGTTGCGCGTTTTTGAACAAACACTGAATCACTATCCCGGTCGCTTCAACTCGATCGTTGGCGCCGCGCGTGCTGCGCGCAAGGCCGATGATGCCGACAGCGCAAAGATGCACTTCCAAGCGTTGCTCGGAATGGCGGCCGAAGATGCGCGACCTTCTGTACTCAATGAAGCCCGTGAGTTCTTAGGTGAAGAGGTTGGATCAGCTGACAGCGAACTGAGTGAGCCGGAGACGGGTCAATAGGGGCAATAGGTGGTCTTCTCAGACGCAGTATTCTTGAGACAGTGGGGATTACCAACCCCTGCTTGAGCACTGGTGGTGGACTGTCTCTCAACGCACTCCGAGATGACGACCGGCTTGCTGGGCTGCGGCGATCTGTCGAGATTTCGGGTGGCCACATGGGCGCGTCAGGCAAGTCGCCCGAAGAGTAGGCAACTTCCTTGCTGGACCGCGTCCCTGCGCCGTTTGGTAGACGAAGTGACGCGGCCAGCTACTGCGCTTCAGACGCAGTTACGTTGCCAACATCCCGCCCTAGCGACGTTGAGCTCCGCGGCGGTCTCGGCCACCTCCGTGCCGCGGCTCAGTGTCATCGAGCTGGATCGTCCTCTTCTGTCGGTTCCACGACCTACGGCTGCATCGCCTCGTGCGTGGCGATTGACTCCCAGTCTCACTATCTGTCAGTGCGGGGAGAATCCAAGCGCGTATCGACTGAGATCCAGCAGCACCGATATCGTCGGTGAGGAAAGGAAACCCCATCGAGCTAACCTCTTCGTCGTCGGCGCCAGCGCGGTGCAGGTCGCCGGCACTGTAGTCGCCATTGTGGAGTAGATTTCTGTGCCGCTTGCTCATACTAGATCTCCAGGGAAGGGTTGATTGAGGCGCGGGACGTGCAGCGAAGCAGACGGCTCGTTGAAGGTGTACTCGAATCGCCTTGAGTAGCGCTTCGGGAGGCGCTCCAACTCAGCCTGCTCCTGACATGGTAGGCACCGAACAACGCACGGCACGATCTCGAGTCGTCCTTGCGGGATGTGGGCGTCACAGTCGACGCAGATGCCGTAGCAACCATTGTCGAGGCGCTCAAGCGCCTCTTTCACTACGGCGATTCGCTCAAATATCTGTGTTCCCAGTTCGTAGAGGACTGGCTCGATCGAATCGGACTGTGCATGATCGATGGAGTCGCGATCGTCGGCGTCGTGCATCGCACCGACACGCCGATCTAACCGGCGGGATTCCGCATGCAAATCGGCAAGCTCTCGCATAAGGACGTCCCTCACTTTAGACACCGCGACATGCATTCTTGACCTCACGATTTGCAGTAGACAAATGGAGCGCTGAGATCGCGATCTTGTTCAAAAAGCGTGCCAAGGATGGAGAGCGCGAGATCAGAGTTCTGCGCCGCAGACAGGACCATGGACACGAAGGACATCTACAGGGCGGTGAACTCAGCTCGTAGGTGGATGCCAGCGCTTGCGGACCATCACTACCACCGCAAGTTCGCAGCCGTGGTACCTCGGCATGCGTCCTCGCGCACAGTGTAGGCGCGGGTCGGGTGGGGTCGAGAGCCCGTGCACCAATCGCATAGTCCGACGTTCAGGATCGGGCGCTAGCGCCCGAAAAAACAGGGTCTGGATGCCCGAATCAGTCCTCAGCTCGTGTTCTGGATGCTCGTGTCTTGAACTGTGATTTGTTCAGCCCGTGCGCCTTCATCTTGCCGTAGAGCGTCTTTGGATCTATCCCGGCGCGACGAGCGGCCTTTCCTAGATGGCCATTGGCGCGCTCGAGGACGGTGGTGAGGTAGCCATGTTCGAAGTCATCCATCATCACCGCTCGTGCTTCGGCAAGCGTCAACTCTGCGGCGCGAGCTAGCGAGATCCGGCCGCTACTCGTGGTACCGCCGACAGCCAGCAGCAGGTCCTCCGGTCGAATCGCGGTGTCATCGTTCAAGATCACGGTGCGCTCGGCGACGTTCATGAGCTCTCTCACGTTTCCGGGCCAGGGGTATTGTTTGAGAGCGTCAACAGCCGCAGGCTCAAGGCTTAGCGGCGCTGTTCCCATCTGGTCGGTGAAGGTTCTGAGGAAACTAGTGAAGAGCGGCAGGATGTCATCGCGACGGTCTCTGAGAGGCGGCATAGAAATTGTGATGACGGCAAGTCGATAGTAGAGGTCGGCTCGAAGCGTTCCTGCTTCGATCGATTGCAAGGGGTCGCAGTTGGTGGCGGCGATCACGCGCACGTCAACCTGATTGGAGGCTTCAGCGCCCACCCTGCGGAATGCCTTGTCCTGTAGCACCCTCAGCAGTTTTGCCTGTAGAGCGATGGGCATTTCGCCCACCTCGTCGAGCAAGAGAGTCCCACGGTGGGCGAGTTCGAAATAGCCCCTCCTGGCGCGGTGCGCTCCCGTGAAGGCGCCCCGTTCGTGGCCGAAGAGTTCACTCTCTAGGAGTTCAGAGGGGATCGCCGCGCAGTTCACTGGCAGAAAGGCTTTGCTGGATCGCTTGCCAAGCGAGTGGAGTCGACGGGCAAGCCATTCTTTGCCGGTTCCGGTCTCGCCCAGCAGCAACACCGAACTGTCGGATCGAGCAACTCGCGTGGCGATGTCCAGCACTTTCGTCATGGCGGCACTCTCGGAGCTGCCGACGAAGAAACGCTGATCTGGTTCGGCGTCGCTAACAGCGATGCGGAGCGCTTCTTGACCCTGAAGTCGATTCACTAGGTGGGTGATCGAGGCCTTGAGTAGCTCATCACTCGCTTGGGTCTCTACGATCCCCACAAATCCGTTTGTCATCAACCGCGCCCGTTCGTCGGGCGTGGAGTCGCCGAGCAAGACGGCGATCTCGGGCACTTCTCCATTGCTATCCTGACTCGAATTGAGCGCGTTTTGAATTCGCTCGTCGACAGCGTTGGAGGGCCACAGGACCAAGCTGAAGCGCTCGCTGACAAGGTAGGCGTCGAGGTCGACTGGCTGGCTGCTGAGCACTGTCGCTTCCAAGTCAGGCACGGCTTCCAGAATTCGTTGGAGGCGATCAGCCTCCTGCTGATTTCGCGAAACAGCCAGTGTCCGAATGAGCATTGCAGCGGTCTCAAGAAGAGGGTCTTGTAGGCACTGCCATACCAGCACCTGCAGTGAACTCTATGAACAGAGGTGCCTCGCTGTCACCCTCCCTGGAGCGATGGCGACGCATCGGGATTGATGGCCGGCTGGACGAGTGGCACGAAACTGGCAAGGGACTGTGGTCAGCCCCGCTGATGGGGTGTCGAGAAGAGGAGTTGCGCCGTGTCGAAGGCTTCGATGCTTGTGGTGTGCCTGGGCTGCGTCTATGTGATTTGGGGAACGACATTCCTCGCGATGAGGGTGGCGCTTGATTCATTTCCGCCATTCCTCTTAGGAGCAATTCGCTTTCTTGCGGCCGGGTTGATCTTGATGGTTGTTAGTGGTTTCAAGGATTGGCCCAGCGCACGAGAATGGAAGAGAGCCGGGGTGTTGGGGTTGTTCTACGTGGTTGGCAGCGCGGGAGCCGCGGCCTGGTCTGCGCAAAGACTCCCCTCAGGCGCGGCGACTCTTGTCTCAAGCCTCACTCCTTGCTGGATCGTTCTGCTAGACGCGGTTGTTGCCAGACGAATGCTGTCGGTACGCGTGAGCGTGGGGGTTGGGCTTGGAGTTGCAGCTTGCCTCGTCCTGCTCGATCTCAACTCGATCGCCAGCCCCGAGACGAATCTGGTTACCGCGGTTCTCGCTGCGGGTGGCCTCTCATGGGCCATCGGGTCGGTGTTGGCGAGGTACCTCCAATCTGAGTTGCCTCCGCTAGCGGCGACGGGCCTGTTCTCGATCGTTGGGGGAGCGCTACTTGGAGGGATCTGTTTGGTGCAGGGTGATTACCGAGGCTGGAACCCCAGCGACGCGGATGCTGCTGGATTTGCAGCGGTTCTGTACCTAGTGTTGTTTGGTTCAATCGTTGTGTTCAGTGCGTATGAGTGGTTGGTCCGCCACGCATCTGTTGCAGTTGCTGCTTCTCATTCCTACTTCAACCCGATCGTGGCGCTGGCGCTCGGAGTCGTTCTGGCGGGCGAAGTGTTGTCGCTCTCGGTCATGCTCTCGTGCCTGCTGAGCCTGGCAGCGGTTGCCCTGTTGACACAGAAAGTCGGTGCTCCCACCGCAGTGAGAGTCCCGAGGTGTCTCAAGGCGAGAGTCCCTAACGTTGCGCTTCGTCCTCAGGTGAGCGAATGAAACACGGGGCTCAAGTGTCGCAAAGGCGGCGACCAAGCAAGGGCGTAATCTTGGAGCCGGCTGGTGATGTGTGCTCAATCTCCGCCGCGGAGTTCGAAGACGACGAGGACCTGAACGCCGTACCAGATGTACCGTTGACACCGGCCCTTCAGCAGCTCCTAGAAGAGCTGAGGGGAGCCTCGGCGCAAGTGGGCAAGCGCGCTACGAAGTGCTCGAAGCCGGGCCATCGAGCTACCTTGAGAGCGGGCAAAATTCGTCGGCTCACAAAATAGCACGCAGGGCGACACCCGCTTCCTTTGCTCTACGTCCCGGAGGGCCAAAGGGCCTCGACTGCTACCATCAGGTGAATCAATCTGCGGCCAATCCGTTGGAGTTCGAGTCGGGGCATGACGGCAACGTCCAGCGCTACCTGTGTGCCTTCCACTCTCCGGCTCCATACGATGAAGTTACAAAGGAGTCCCAATGAAGAAAGTACTTGGTTTCGCACTCTTGACGAGTCTCGTTCTGTTCGGCTGTAGTCAAGCCGAAGAAGCCTCTTCCGAGGCCGCAGAAGACGCCGCACCGGCAGCCGACGTGGGGGTCGACGAGGTAGCGGCCGTCCGGGCTCTGGCCGAGTCCTGGGACGGGATCGCCAATGTCGAAGATATCGACGGCATGATGGGAATGTTCACAGCCGACGCGATCCGTCTCGGCGCGGGCCAGCCTGCCATGATCGGCGCGGCAGCCTGTCGCGCGGGCTTCGAGGCCGGCTGGGCGGCCGGCGACAGTGAAGGCTACAACCCGATCGACGACCTGGCTGTGGCGGGCAACTGGGCCTGGGTTCGAGGAACCTTCACTGACAAGACCACCTCGGATTCGGACGAGACCACCGAAGCGAGGGGCAAATGGGTCAGCATCGTGCGCAAGACCGACGATGGGTGGAAGTACGCGATCGACGTCTGGAACAACGACGCGCCCTCGACGAGCGCAGCCGCCGACTTCGACCGGGGCGAGCTCCCGGGAGAATTCATGCCGTCAAGCCCCGACGAAGAAGCGGCCCTGGCTGCCGCTTCGGGCTGGGACGCGGCGAACAACGCGGAAGATGCCGACGCGCTGGTAGCACTTTACGCCGAGGACGGCATCCGGATGCCCGCCGACGCGCCGACGGTCCAGGGCACAGAGGCCCTTCGCCAGCACTTCGAAGACAGTTGGGCCACCCAGAAGCCCGACGGATCCGGCCCGACCCTGGGGCTCGAGGTCGAGGGAGATTGGGCCTTCTTGTGGGGTACCTGGGCCGATCGGCCGACCGACAAGACGACCGGCGAGGTCTCCGAAGACGGTGGCAAATGGCTGAACATCATGCAGCGCACCCCCGCTGGGTGGAAGATCCATACCGAGATCTGGAACCGGGACAGCTAGAGTCGGGTTCCGCAAAACGAGGGCGTCCTGGGGCGACTCCGAGCACGACCAGCAGCTCGGAGTCGCTCCAGGGTCCATCTCCCCTGGCCGTAGAGTCCGCCGGCGCTCTCTCCCAAGACCCGAAACTCCCGAGAAGCTGCGGAGAACGCTGCCAACAACTGTGCCGGCCAGCTCGGTAGGCAAGGTGACCAGGCCCGCGTTGAACTGCGTGAACGGTGATCCTACTGGGCGGTATCTTCTGGCCGTGACCACCAGCTTTGCGGCGTCGGTGCGCGTGCTAATCTGTGTTGTTCAATGGTCGAAGAACTGAGGCAGGACGTCTCTCAGCTGCTGGTCGCGGTGTCGAACGGCGATGAGTCTGCGCGTGAGGAGCTGTTTGTCGTGGTCTACTCCGAACTTCGAGGGCTGGCGGCAGCGCTGATGGCGGGGGAGCGACCCGATCACACCTTGCAGCCGACTGGCTTGGTGCATGAGGCCTACCTCCGTCTCATTGGTTCTGCGGACCCGCAGTGGCGGGATCGAACGCACTACTTCCGTACTGCGGCGCGGGCCATGCGGCGCATCCTGGTGGATCACGCCCGCAGCAAGGGGAGCCAGAAGCGAGGAGCCGACTGGCTTCCAGTGCATTCGGTAGAACTAGTGAGTCCCGACTTCCGACCCGAGGAGGTGATCTGGATGAGCGAGATTCTCAGCAAGCTCGGCCGGCAAGACTCGAGGATGGCCGAGATCGTGGAACTCCGCTACTTCGCAGGACTCGAAGTCGAGGAGACGGCTCGGGCGCTCCAGATCTCGGAACGCAGTGTGTACCGCTCGTGGCGCGCCGCCAAGGCATGGTTGCGTCGGGAACTCGATCTCAGCCAAGACGCCTCTGCACCCGCCCTTGACGCTTCCAATGCATGAGCCACAACAGCCGTCTGAGCGTTGGCAACAGTTGTGGTCCCTTTTCGAAGAGCTGCTGGATGCGACGCCAGACGAACGCACCGAACGGTTGCGAGAACTTTCGGACCGCGACTCCGAGTTGGGGCGAGAGGTCGAGGAGTTGTTGGCTGCCGATCAGGCCGGCCTTTCGATTGTTGATCGTTCTCCGATAGCTGGGCCAGGAGCCAACCCGACTCCGTCGCTTGAGGCTCGATCGGTTCTGGCCGGCCGTTTCGAAATCGTTGGTGTCCTCGGTCGAGGAGGGGGAGGAGAGGTCTACGAAGCGATCGATCACGAACTGGGTCGACGCGTTGCGGTCAAGTCGCTGCATGCCGGGGGTGATGAGGACAGTACTGTGCGAGCGCGGTTTCTGCGAGAGATCCACCTTGCGCAGCAGGTGACGCATCGCAACGTTTGCCGGGTGTTCGACTTGGTGCGTGACGGAGATCGTTCGTTTGTCACCATGGAACTTCTCGACGGCGAGTCGTTGGCTCATTACTTGGCGCGCAGGGGACCGCTTACCAGCGAGGAGTGCAAGCCGATCGTTGCTCAGATCGTGGAGGCTCTTGACACCTGCCACGCGGCCGGGATTGTCCATCGCGACCTCAAGCCAGACAACATCATCCTGGTTGAGGACTCCGGCGGCCTACGGGTGGTGGTGACCGACTTCGGCATCGCCACTCGCAAACCGTCGTTGGCGGCTGCCACCAAGGGTGGTCTGACGCAGACCGGGCACGCCATGGGCACGCCCGCCTATATGGCTCCGGAGCAGTTGGTCGCGAGTGATGTTGGGCCCGCGACCGACGTCTATGCCCTGGGCCTTCTTCTCTTCGAAATGGTCACGGGGACTCGCCCCGTAGATGGGGCGACGGTCTACGCCGTCGCTAGGGATCGACTGGAGCGACCGGCGCCCTCGGCCGGTGAGCGTAACGCCGACCTCGCTCCTCGCTGGGATCGTGTGATCCGACGCTGCTTGGAGCGGTCTCCCGGCGACCGGTTCCAAAGCCCCGGCGACGTGCTGCTGGCTTTGACAGATCGCCATACACCGCTGGCGTCGCCGCGCGTGGTGCGGCAACGCCGTCAGTGGTTCGTTGCAGCAGGAGCGGTGGTTCTGGTCGCTGGACTCGCTTGGTGGCAGTTGAGTTCGCGGGATTCGAGCGCTGTGAAATCGGCATCCAGGGAGATCGCTCCGACAGCCTCGCAGAGCCCAAACTCGTCGTTGAATGTCCTATCCCCTCGCACCCTGGCGGTACTGCCCTTCGCCACGGTCGGCTCTTCCCCTGAGGTCCAACTGCTCGCGACCGGGCTCCACAACGACTTGCTCAACGAGCTTTCTCGGATCGCCGGACTCTCGGTCATCAGTCGCACGTCAGTCCAAGCCGCAGCGACCGAGAACCGATCGTTGCCCGAGCTCGCGCAGACGCTAGGGGCGGGTACGCTGTTGGAAGGGGCGTTGCAGAGCGACAGCAATCACTTGAGGTTGACTCTCCAACTGGTTGACGGGTCGACCGACACTCAGCGCTGGACCGCTCGCTATGACGGTGATCTCGAAGCAAGAAGTCTGTTCGACCTGCAGAACGAGGTGGTGGGCCAAGTCGTCGATGCCCTGGAGGCGGAGCTGGGCATCGACTTCGAAGTACCCGAGTCGCGACAGAGGACCAAAAGCCTGGAGGCGTACCGCAGCTACAACATGGGGCTCGTTCAGTTCGAGCGACGAACGGAAGATGGCTTGCGTCGGGCTCGCCAACACTTCGAGGCGGCTGTGGCTGGAGATCCGGACTACGGTCTCGCGTGGGCTGGGCTGGCCCAGACCCTGCACATGCTTTTTGCCTATGGCTTCGGGGACTCTGCAACCATCGAGGAGTGTGGACAGGCGGCTCGCCGCGCTGTCGCTGCCGATCCCAACTTGGCAGAAGCCAATGCCGCGCTTGGTGGCTACTACTCTGCTCTTCGTGAGAGGCCCAAGGCTCAGGCCTATCTCGACCGCGCGATGCAGCTTAAGCCAAGCTATGCCGACGCATTCAATTGGCGGGCCTACGGCCTGCAGTTGGTCAACGGCGAGGGCGATCTCGAGTACGCCCAACGGGCAGTCGAACTCAACCCGGTCTCGATCGAAGCGCTGGGGAACCTAGCCATGTCTTACTTGATCCACGGTGAGCCGTTGCAAGCTCTCGCGGAAACCGAGCGGATGTTGGAGTTGTCTACCAGCTTCGGTACTACCGGCTTCTATCGCGCCCTTGCGCTGCGTAACCTCGGTCGGCTGGAGGAAGCGCGGAACCAACTCAGCGACCTTAAGGTAGCGTGGACGGGACTTGGGACCGAGGTCACTTTGCTACTCATTCTCCTCGAAATGGGAGACCGCGAGGCAGCCACGCAGGTCCTAGAAACCCTCGATATCGACACCGACCCGTTCGCCGTTGGCCTGGCTCGCCTGGGCTTCGGAGAGGTCGACGGGGCGTTCGCCGCGTTCGATCGGGTGGAGGGACTCGGCCACTGGCCCTCGCTTGCAATCCATCACCTTTACCCTGAGACGTGGGATGGCGTTCGCGACGACGAGCGATACCGTGACTTGGTTGACCGCGCCTACCGCAGTTGGGGTGAGGAACCACCAGCCGAGACCCAGCTTCGGGAGTCGCTGGAGTAGCGGCAAGCCCAGCCTCGGGTTGAACGCCTCAGGCTGAACGCGGCCCGAGTGCCCGACCGCAGCGACCGCACGGCGGGCACCCTCGAACGCGCTCCGTGTTAGCTGCCGAAGGCCGGGTTTCGAGTCACTGGCGCCTAGGGGCCCGGGTGGTATCTGGTGTGGCTGAGGCTTGTGCGCGGAGAAAAGTGCTACGGAATCGAAAACGCATGGCAGGTGGAGCGGTCGCTCTGCGCTGTTGAACCCAGAACGACCACTTTCATTCTGATTTCAACGGAAGGAACCGCTATGAAGTACTCACTCCTCACCGCCGTCTCGATCGCGCTGCTCGCAGCATCGACCAGCCCCCTCTTGGCCCTCGCCAGCGCCGCGGGAGCAGCGGGAACATCACTCGGTGGAACGCCGGATGGAGGCCAGATCCCAGGCCGTCTCTGTGCGGTCCCGGAGGTCCACTCAACCATTCAACGTGCAGTTGACGATCCTGGCTGCCGTCAAGTCCAGATCATGGGTGGTCGCTATCGAGAAACGCTAGTCATCGACCGATCAGTAACCATCGCAGGTGCCTCAGGAACGGTCGTAGCGATCGAGGGTCGGATCGTTGTTGAGGGGTCCGAAACGCTGGTATCGATGGTTAACCTCACCGTCGCGACGAGTTGTGCCGAGGCGATCGCCACGAGAAACGGTTCGCAGGTGGCCCTCGCGGCGGTGGAAGTGGTTGCTGCGAGCGCGATTCCCTGCGTGGGCGCCGGCTCGTTGCCAATGATGGCGCGCTTGGGCGAAGACTACGTCGTCGTCGAGAGTGACACCGCAAGGGACCCACGCGTTGGAGTCGACGCCATGGGTCGCTCCACTTTCGTCTACACCGATACCGACACCGACACGATTTATTGGACGGTTGTCGAAGCCCAAGAGTCAGTGGTGACTCCGGCGTCTCCTCTCTCGACGACGCCCAGTGTCCAGGAGTCCTCGGACATCGGAGTTCGCCCCGACGGCTCGTTCTACGCTGCCTGGCGTAGCGACGAGGAGAACGAAGAAGACGTGGATCGACAGATCCGTGGCCGGTTCTTCAGCACCGCCGATGGCCTCGATGCGGCGGACTCACTGGTCAACGATCTGCCAGATCCGACGACTCACAACGGCCTCGAATCTGGCGGTTTGGCCGCGCTGGGTGGCGGAGGTTTTGCGTCGGTTTGGTCGAGCAGACAAACCCACGGGACGCCTGATCCGGGCACCGCCGATGACATACAGGGTCGCACCATTAACAGCACCGGAGTGGTGTCGGCCACGCCCCAGTTCCACGTCAACAACTTAGTCAACTCCAACCGGCAGACCGAGGCCGACGTCGGTCCGACGGCCGATGGTGGATTTCTCGCTGTGTGGGGTTCCTACATGTCTGATGGCTACCAGATTAGGGGGCGTCGGTACGCCGCCGACGGAACGCCCGACGGGGATGAGTTTCGGATTGAGACGGACACCACCGGCGGCCAGCATGAGCCCCGCGTGGCAGCGAACGGCGAGGGCGAACTCCTGGTCGTGTGGGAGCACGGTTCGACCCCGCGAACCATCCGGGGCCGGCTCTTCGATGCCGACGTGGTCCCGATCGGCGACGACTTTCTCATCTCCTCGCGCACCGACGTTAAGCAGCAGTTTCCCCACGTTGGAGGAGGCGCGGAACACTTCGTCGTGGCCTGGGAGCGTGAAGAGGATGATTGGGACGTGGAGGCCCGAGTCGTGACTGGTCACGATTCTTTCGACGGGCCGGCTTTCCAAGTCAACACCTACGACGCGCCGAGTCTGCGCCACGACGAAGTTGGCGTCGGCGCCTTTGGCGACCGGGCGACCATCACCTGGCAGGGTACCTTCGCTGATGGTTCCGGAATTCACTCGATCATGGCCAGAACGGTCCGGCTCTGTGGTTTGTTCTGCGATGGCTTTGAGAGCGGTGACACGACGGCCTGGTCCGGAACCAGCCCATGAGTCTTCGACCAGGAGGCCTGGCGCCCCTGGCGCCTAGGGTTGTGGACGGTCGGGTGCGCAGGTCCCTGGCTGGATCAACCCGAGTGGCTCGTCGGGTTCTGGCCACCGACGAAGACGGCCGCGACCTCAGGGAGAAGCAACGTCCCGACAGAAGAGATGACCAGCGGTTTCGAGGAGGTGGTGAGGCCGGCGGGACCCCGGCCAAGACAACGAGCTTGGGCCGGGCTCCTCGAATGAGCAAGTGCAGTGTCGTGAGGCGACGCGGTGGGAGTTCATTGGCGTGCGAGCACTGGCGTCACCTTGAATAGCTGAGCCCCAGAAGCGCCACAGTCTTGGGTTCGAGGACCCCGCTCTTTGCGGCGATGTTCTTTGGGATTCGAAGCTGACCGCGTAGAACTAACCCGCCGAGAAGCCGATGGGCAATGCCGAGTGCCGCGACGACATCCGTGCCGCCACTGTTCCGAGCGGCTTGGGAGCGCCACCTCGAAGGCTCGGCGTACTGCAGCTCGAGCTGTACCTGAAATGAGGTGCGCAGCATTCCGAACGTGGTCGAGGCGCCGATTCCCGCTGAGCCCGACAAGCCGCGGCGATACCCTTTGCTGTTGCTCTTAAGAGCTGCCGAGCCTCCTGCCCAGGAGTAGATGTCGGCCCGCTGACCGCTCCGATGCAGCTCCAGCCGCAAGCTTGGATCAACGGTCCCAGAGCCGAAAAAGACATGCTCGTGTTCGAGTCCTTGAGCACCGAGTGCAAAGGGGTCCTCCTCGGTCTTCCCGGTTGGGACTGACACCCCGATAACGAGATCAGCGAGCCAGCGGCGCGGCGTGGACCCGGATGTAGGTTCCGCCGCTGCAGAAACAGGTGAGACTCTCCAACGGGTGGCGAGCGTGAGATCTCCGATACCGTCTATGGTCTGATTTCGGTGATGAATGCTTGAGAAATCATCTCGAAGCGTCCCGCGTGCGTCCTCGAAGGCAGCCCTGGTCTTTACGCTCCGAACGGGCGCTTCCAGTTCAAGCGCTATGCGACGGGTGAGCGCGTAGCTGACCCGCGTGACCAGCGTGTTGAGCTGCAGGTCCACATGGTGTGCTCGAGGCTGAGCCTCTAGTGGTACCCCAGGTTCATACTGCGAGGCTTCGACGTCATGGGAGGTTTCGACTGACGTCCCGATCCAATTGAAGTCGAGCCGAAACGAGCCCGGTTGGAGTTCGACTTGTAAGTGCGTACCTCCGGCCCGGAGGTTTGGATTCGTTCAGGCCGTTCAGCCTGTGGAGGCCCAGGCTGCGGGGATGAGCATGAGCAGCGCTAAGGCCACCAGCACGAAGATCGCACCGCGGCCGACCAGCGGCTGAACGGCCTGATGTTGTCTACTTGTGGGTTTCATAGCTGCCGGCGCGTTCGATCAGGCGATCGAGTCGCTCAAGATCGAGCCCGTTGACCGAGCCAACCTTGCGCGGCCCCTTCTTCGAGTCGAAACGCCAAACTTCCACGTATGGAAGACCATTTGCATTTCGCAGATACTGCTTCGCTACGTCTGAGTTCCAGTCGACGACGTTGAACTTTCTCACCACAAGGCTGGGGTTCCGTTCGAGCCGTTCGAGCAACGCGCGATCGAGGTCGCGACAGGGTCCGCACCAGCTGGCCCAAAAATCGAACACAGTTACTTTGCCCGCGAGCACCTCCGGTTCCAAAGGCTTGGAGGAGCCGTCGCGCGTCAACCACGCTACGTCGAGGCCGGGAGGAAAGGTTTCTGCCGGTAGATAGAACCCTTGGCCAGCCCCCACAACCACCGTGACCTCCTGGGTCGCCGCGCTTTGCGCTTCCTCCAGGAGCCGATCTACCGAAAGTAAATCGGCATCAAAGTCGATTGCAACCTCCGCCTCCAGCAGCGCAAAGGATGCAGAGCTAACTCCCTCGAGTTCTTGAACGTGCGCGACGACCGCCGCGCCACAGCTCTGTCAAGTGAGCCCTCGTAGTGACAACTCGATTTGTTCGGCCATAGCCGCCGGCGTCGCGGAGACGGCCAAGCAGAGGCCCAACATCCACCGTCCAAGATACCACTTAGACTCTCTCACTTGCAGACTCCTCGTTGATGCTAGCTATAGTTAGATGGCAGCTGACTACACGTACGTGCGTCGCTACGTTTTCGACCTGTGGTGCCGCTGAAGATCGAGAACTCCCACACTTCTAGCGGCACAATTCTAACGGACTTGCACCAGCGCTACGAAGTTGAGAGGACTGTGCTCCTTCACTCCAAAGGCAACATCCCATTGGTCGATAGCGCAAAGCGAGGCATGCCCTTCGGCTTCAGGCCCGTACGTGGGTCTAGCGTCTGAACCGGTCCTGCAAACCCACTTCGGGTTACTTCGTTCTGAGAGTTGTCTGACCCGTGCTTCCGGCTGAGTTTGGCCCGGGGTTTGCTTGCCCCAAACCACGTGGTGGATCCTTCGATGAGGCGCCAGCGAGACAAGGGGAGACAGGGGTGAGACAGGGGTGTTGAACGAATCGGAGAGAGTACGCGCCGGGGGCGTCATCCCCACCGCAGAGGCACAGACGCCGGCAGTGCGAGCCGGAACCTACTGGCAGGAAGCCGCCTGCGTCGACACTTTGGGCCGGGAGAACGGCTGGCTTGTCTGGAAGTGCTGCGTAGAATCCGTGGTCGTGACGGAGCGGGGTGAGGTCGAGTTGCATTGCTCGTGGCGGGCCCCCTCAGAGACCCGTTCAGGTCGAGCAGCTCTCAATTGGTGTAGCTCTGGCCCTCGAAGACCGGTCCCCGCCGCTCGCCCAACCGCGCCTTCTTGTGGGGTACCTGGGCCGATCGGCCGACCGACAAGGCGACCGGCGAGGTCTCCGAAGACGGTGGCAAATGGCTGAACATCATGCAGCGCACCCCCGAGGGGTGGAAGATCCATACCGAGATCTGGAACCGGGACAGCTAGAGTCGGGTTCCGCAAAACGAGGGCGTCCCGAGGGCCACTCCGAGCACGACCAGAAGCTCGGAGTCGCTCAAGGGCCTAGCCTCCACCGGCACTCCCTCCCAAGACCCGGAACTCCCGAGAAGCTGCGGCGACCGCCGTCAACAAACTGTGCCGGCCTACTCGGCAAGCAACGTGACAGCTACGAAAAAGAACACAGTCGGTTGAGCCCCTCGGCGCTGGTTCTCGGCGTCTCCTGTTCGATCTCACGAGCAGGTAGCTGGTAGTACTCCAGCGCGATCGAAGATCGCTTTGATCCTGTGTGCTACCCTTTTTGGCACAATCCTGTTGGTTGATTTGGCTGGAGGTAGGCTTTGCAAAGCTCTATTCGTGTCTCCACGATTGCTGTGGGACATCGCGAACTACACCGATTCGTCCTCCTGGTACTCCTTGCTTGGGTAATCGGCGGCCTTCACCCAAAAACTGTCGCCGCCCAGGAGGTGGGTAATGATTCCTGGCCGACTAGCGGGGCTGCGACTTTTCCTGCGGGCTTCGTTACCGGGGACACGGTTGCGGCACGCCTCATTCTTCCCAGCCCAACGACTGATTACCGACTGTCAGCCGTTCGACTACTGTTCGGCGGTAGCCCCGTAAGCCAATTCATCAGTGTGTTGATTTGGGATGACAGCGCCGGGACCGACAGCCCAGGTCCGCTGCTATTTCAGAGCCAGGAGTTTCAACTCTTTGGCAGTGATGCTGCTCTTCAAGAGATCGTTTTCGACAATGCACCCACGGTCAGCGGAACCGTGCGGGTAGGACTAGAATTGCCGCACGACGGTCTGCCGACAGTCGGCGTGGACGCCGATGGGATCCAAGCCAATCTGAATTACTTGGAAATCGATGGGATCGGTTGGGTGGAGGCCAGCAGCCTTGGCATCACCGGCGACCTGATCATCCGCGCTATCGTAGAAGAGCCGATCTTCGCCGATGGGTTCGAGAGTGGTGATACCACGGCTTGGTGAATCTGGTTTCTAGTAATAGTCGCCGGGCAACCCCGCAGAAGATTCGCATGGTCCTTCTTTCAACGTGACGGAGATCGATGGGCGCCCAGTTTCGGCCAGAATCCCGAGGCTTTAACCTGTGATCTTCCGCGGTCCGAGACCCACCCGTGAACATTCAGGGGACGCCGGCAAGACACAGCTCCGCCCTCCACCTTTGTCGATCCGCGGTGGTCTCATGCGGCTGTCCTTGGGTTGATTCCCGGCGGGTAGCCCTCGCCAGGCCGTTACATCGGTGGTGGCCTCGCAGAAGCAAAGTGGGTCCGCGTCGGAATGAAAGCGCCAATCGGAAACTCGTCGAGCGCTTCCTTGATCCCACTGCTCAATCTCTCCTTGACCAACACTCCTCCCTTTGCGGCTCGCGCTATGCCGCTCAGAACCGCACTGGGAGTGGCGATCGCCAGCGCACAGGGACTGGCAGCCACCAGTACGGCCATCGCTCGGTAGAAAGATGTGCTGAACGACTCGGACCTGACGACCCAGGCGAACAGCAGCAAAAACACCGATACCAAGATGGCCCGCACGAAGTAGCGCTCAAACCTGTCGGTGAATTGCTGTGTTGGCGATCTGGAGGTCTCAGCTTCGCGGACCAGTTCAACCACGCGCGACAGAGTGGATTCGCTCGACAACTTGGTTGCCATGACTTCAAGCACACCATCTTGATTGATCGTTCCCGCGAACACGCGATGCTGTGAATCGACGCGCTCAGCCTGCTCACCAGTGTTGGGAGGGTTGGCCAGTGCCAGCTTCGCCACGGGAACACTTTCGCCGGTGATCGGAGCCTGATCGACATTGCTTTCCCCCATAATGACCAGGCCGTCCACGGGAACCCGTGTGTTTGGTTTGATCACAACAACGTCGCCGACGACAAGCCGGTCGATTTGCACGGTCTCCAAGAAGTTGCCCCGACGAACTTCAGCTGATGTGGGCGCTATGTCGGCGAGTGCTTCGATAGACCTCTTCGCGCGACCCATCGCAAAGTGCTCGAGTGCGTGACCAAGACTAAACAGGAACAGAAGCAGAGCCCCTTCTGCTAGCTCCCCGAGAGATGCGGCGCCCGCTGCGGCGACCAGCATCAAGGAATCGATCTCTAGGGTCCCCGTTCGAAGATTCTCGATTGCTTCGCGCGCAGGAAAGAAACCGCCAAAAAAGGAGGCCGCACCAAACAGGCTGGTCGAAACCCACGGATGGACACCGGCCAGAAAGGACAGGAGCCATCCCGCCAAGAGTAGAGTGCCGCAAGCAAGAGTGAACGCAAGCTCAACCGTCCCGCCGAGAGGACTATGGTCATCGGCATCGTGGGTGCCCTTGGTCCGTGGCGACGAATCGTGGGTTGTGGTGCTTGTTGTTCTACTGAGCTGAACGATTTCGCCAACATCCCTCAAGATGGCATCCTGGTCAGTTTGCCGTCGATCGAATTCGATCCGCAGACTGCCACTGGGTGAGGCAATGGCCTCGATAGCGCCAGGCACCCTGCTTGCGCGAGACGAGACGCATCGTGCTCGGCGAGCTGTCATGGGAGCGGTGGAGAAGGACGCATGGCCATACCGAGAAGCCAGATCAGCCCCGGCCCGCTGCGCTAGTTGTCGGACCTGACCGGTTGAAACTCGCCCAGGGTCGTAGTGAACGCAGATTCGATCGGGCGAGCTATCCGCAAGTACATGCGCGTTGCCAATTCCTTCCTTGGCACGAAGTAGGTCTGTGAGGCGTTGAATGCAGGCATCCTGTGTCCCTACAGCCTCGGGAAGGACAGGGCGCAACTCCAGAGTCAGTTTCTCCGTCATGAGTTCAGCCCGCACTGATTGGCCGAGCTAACAACGAGCATCGGAGTTTTCACGGTGCAACTCCTTGAGTAGGCAAGGCGCGTGGCTTGGCAAACCAAGCGTAGATCGCGGGCAGCACGAGCAGAGTCAGCATTGTCGAGGTCACCAACCCGCCGATCACCACCGTCGCTAGCGGGCGTTGAACCTCCGCGCCTGCACTTGTGGCGATCGCCATCGGAATGAAGCCGAAGGATGCGACCAAAGCAGTCATGAGCACCGGCCGCAAACGGGTCAGTGCACCCTGCCGCGCGCGAGGTGTCCTTGAGCACGCGCATCAGTGGCAACGCTCACAATCACGAACATCAGCATCGCGGTCAGTACCGCCTCGAGGAGGACCGTCTGTTGGTTTGACCCGGAGGGGAACGTCGCACCAAACGCCACGCCGTTCCCGGCTGGGAACAAGAAACTCAACGTAAGTGTTGCAGTCGTCGCGCCAACAAATTGTGCAACGCCATACAGGAGGGCGCTTTTGAGATCAATTCGCCGGAGACTTAGAAATGCGAGAGTTACCGCTGGATTCAGATGAGCTCCAGAAACGTGGCCCGTTGCCATCACCATTGCGAGGATCACAAGCCCGAACACGGCTGCGACCCCAACGTGGCCGAGTGCATTAGTTTGCTGGTCAACAAGAATCGCTCCGCATCCAGCAAGTACCAAAAAATAGACGCCGACGGCTTCGGCGAAGGCGCGTTGCCCAATCGACGCGTTCATCCGAGCTGCTGCTTGGCGTACTCTTTGGACTTCATCTCAATTGCATCGCGAATGCTGCGAAACTTGCCGAGTTGCTCGGCTTCGGAACCCTCGAATGCTGCTGGATCGTCGAATGGCCACGCCAGCCGCTCGACGAGACCTGGCCAAACAGAAGGGCAAGACGTTGCTGCACCATCACAAACGGTGACGAGCGTGTGGACGTCGAGGTGCCCGAGGTACTCACTGTAGTGAGTGGGCCTGCGGTCACCAATGTCGAACCCGGCCTCTTCAAGAACAGTTCGGGCCATGGGATGCACCTGACTCGCGGGCTCGGTACCGGCACTATAGACGCGAACTCTGTCGCCGAGATGGCGACCAAGATAGCTCTGTGCCATCTGGCTTCGAGCGGAATTTCCGGTGCACAGAACAAGGATGGAACGTGGTCTTGCGGGGTTCACCAAAGCACTCCTTCAATTTCTGGGGACCAAGAAGCGCTTTCGCGGGCGCCTCCAGGAGGTGGCTATGCTATCGTATATCGACGATGAACGATGAAGCAATTCCAGTGACCAACGACTGCCCTCCCGAAGACAAGAGCCCAGATTTACGGCCGGTCGAAGGCAACGAAGCCGATGAAGAGCTCGCTGCGCTCGCAAAAGCTCTCGGACATCCGGCCCGCGTGAAGATTCTCCGTATCCTCGCTCGGCAGCGAGAATGTCTTTGTGGCGATCTCGTCCACGATCTCTCTCTTGCGCAGTCGACAGTCTCTCAACACCTCAAGACTCTCAAGAAGGCCGGCCTCGTGCGGGGTACTGTGGATGGGCCTCGAGTCTGCTATTGCCTCGCAGAAAGTGCATTGCGACGGGCAAAAGTCTTGGTCGCAGCGCTGTGATCCGCCCTGACGCAGTACGTAACCACCAGGCTCTCTCAATCGGTGCTCCCAGATCGCCTGCGACCAGCGGCACTCCCGAACGCGCTCGTTCAACGCAAGCGCATCGCGATTCGCATCCTTCTTCAGGCCAGTGAGAGAGCAGACATCCCAACTATCCTTTTTCAACCCTACTTGGAGTATCGAAATGAAAACCATCGAGATATTTGACCCGGCTATGTGTTGCGGCACTGGTGTGTGCGGTATGGACGTAGATCAGCAATTGGTTACCTTTGCCGCCGATGTGGACTGGGCCAAGCAACAAGGTGCTCACATAACACGTTTTAACCTCGGGCAGCAGCCGCTGGCGTTTACCGAAAACGTTACGGTGAACGGGGTCCTGCAGCGTTCCGGGCAGGAATCGCTCCCTATGATCCTCGTGGGGGGCGACGTATTGCTAAGCGGGCGTTACCCCACCCGCGATGAACTGGCCGCCTGGATCGGTGTTCCTACCGCAGCATCGTAGGTCACGGGTAGGACCCTGAATCCCGCGGATATCGCCGGCCCGCTGGCTGAGTAGTGCGCCGGAAGTTCGCCTTCACTACCGGCCTTGTCGCCGGACGGCAACGGCACCTGCTGCCATCGCTCATTCATTGAAAAGGCTTCACCATGCTGTTTCTTCAAGACCCACCCGCGTTCCTCTTCTTCACTGGAAAAGGCGGCGTTGGCAAGACCTCATTGTCCTGCGCCACCGCCATCTACCTGGCCGGGCAGGGGAAGAAAGTACTACTGGTCAGCACTGACCCGGCGTCCAATGTCGGTCAGGTATTCAGCCAGGACATCGGCAACAAAATCACAACCATTTCCGCCGTAGCTCGGCTATCAGGCCTAGAAATCGATCCACAACAGGCAGCGGAACAGTACCGCGAACGCATAGTCGGCCCGGTGCGCGGCGCCCTGCCTGAAGACATTGTTAAAGGAATCGAAGAACAGCTCTCCGGAGCCTGCACCACCGAAATCGCGGCCTTCGACGAGTTCACCGCGTTGCTGACAGACTCGCGCTTGATCGCCGACTACGATCACATCATCTTTGACACGGCACCGACCGGTCACACCATCCGTCTGCTGCAACTTCCGGGCGCGTGGAGCGGCTTCATCGAGAAGAACCCGGAGGGAGCCTCGTGCCTTGGCCCGCTGGCAGGCCTTGAAAAGCAACGCCAGCGTTACGCTGAAGCGGTCAACGCACTTTCCGACCCAGAGCGCACGCGCCTGATTTTGGTCGCCCGCGCGCAGAAAATTGCACTGGACGAGGTTGCACGCACGCACGAGGAATTGTCCGCTATCGGTCTCACTAGGCAGAACCTGGTTGTCAACGGTGTGCTGCCAGAAAGCGAGGCAGTCAATGACGCGTTGGCAACGGCCATCTATCGCCGTGAGCAGTCAGCCATCGCCAGCATGCCCGCCGCGCTGTGCGATCTGCCCCTCGACCAACTGCCGCTCAAGGCATTCAACCTGATCGGCGTCCAGGCTCTAACCAGCCTTTTCAGCGAAAAGGACGAGGTCACGCACGTCGTAGCCGATGCGCTTGCCAAACCAGTGGACCTTGCACCGTTGTCGTCGTTGATTGATGAACTCGCTGAAACGGGTCGTGGCCTGATAATGATGATGGGCAAGGGCGGCGTCGGCAAAACCACTCTGGCGACTATGGTGGCGCGGACGCTCGCCGAACGGGGCCTCCACACACATCTAACAACCTCAGACCCTGCCACTCACCTGACCGACACGCTGGTCGGTCCCCTGGACAACTTGGAAGTCAGCCGCATCGATCCTCAGGCAGAGACCGCACGTTATCGCCAGCATGTTCTGGCTACCAAAGGCAAAGATCTCGATACCGAAGGCCGTGCCATCCTGGAAGAAGACCTGCGTTCGCCCTGCACAGAAGAAATCGCGGTGTTCCAGGCATTCTCGCGCCGCATCCGCGAGGCCGATTCGAAGTTTGTGGTCATGGACACCGCACCAACCGGCCACACCCTGCTCCTTCTCGATGCCACCGGGGCTTATCACCGCGAAGTGGTCCGTCATGCCGAGCCGGACGTACACAACGCCACGCCGATGATGCAGTTGCAAGACCCGGCGCGAACAAAGGTGATGATTGTGACCTTGGCGGAAACCACTCCGGTGCTGGAAGCGGCAAATTTGCAAGAAGACCTGCGCCGCGCTGGCATCGAGCCCTGGGCCTGGCTGATCAACAGCAGCTTATCCGCCGCACAAACCGCCTCACCCTTGCTGAAACAGCGTGCTGCGTTTGAGCTGCCCCAGATCGAGGCGGTCCGCACCCGCTACACCAAACGTGTCGCTTTGGTGCCGATGCAGGCAGAAGAACCGACTGGCACCGAACCTTGCTAGCCAGAAGTTCTGACGCCAATTGGGGAAGGACGGCCGCCGAAAAGCAATGGGCCCGAAGGGCTTCGTCTGCCGACGAAATAGCGGACTGCTTTCCTAAGGTTCCGCAACACTGGCAGCCCACGTATAGGACAGCTCCTTCTGCACCCCGTTCCTACGGATTGACGGTCTGCCAAGACTGAACGTGCAAAGTCACTCCTTGCTCCTGCTCGTCGTTCAAGAAGAACACAAGCGGTCAAGGTGCAAAAGGTGCCGGGGCAATGTTGTTGAGCGAGCCGCGCAGCCGTTAGCGTCTTCTATTGGTGAGGCCCTTTAGGCCGAAACCAACCAGGAGACTCCATGCGCCGCCTCAGACATCTCATCAACCCATCTCTGGGCAACCAAGCCACTGTAGAGATCACAGCACGTACCGCCGGGGGCCACTTCCTGCTCAAGCCTGACGAAGAGGTCAACGCTATCCTCGCGGGAGTCCTTGCGCGAGCCAAGGCCAACACCGGAACTAACATCTATGCTCACGCCTTTCTTAGGGTAAGAGTGGGGACCCTGCCGCCTACACGGTTTTCACCGCGCGGTTTGCAAGGCCCCCTCTTCCAAACCCGGCGCGCGACTTTCGTTCCGCACCGGGCTTTCCATAGATGTTTCCGCGAAGTGTGGCGAGCGAAGCCAGCGGAGGTCGAATCGACGCACGGGGTACAGTTCGAGACGGAAGAGATGGACAGAGCCATCCCTCCACCGAAGGGACTTCCGAGCTGGAGTTCGCCATCCATACCGAGCGTTGATCTCACGCAGGTTCGACCGAGGATGCTTCTTGCGCAGCCAAGCCGCACCGACATCCACACGTAGCGATCCAGATCGGAAAAGACCTGTTTGGCGCCGCGCGCGGAGCGGTAGAAACTCTCCCCAGCCTCAGAGCATTCGATAGATCAGTTTCAGCCGTTCTCCGAGAGACGAGCGACAGGTGCTGCGATGCAGAATCTGTTTGATCATTTCTCGTAGTCGTTGGCTCCGATGTTTGGGAATCACCGCGTTGCTCAGCCAGCCGTAGTAGCGGTGGCGTTGGTAGCGGACGCGGTGTCCCAAGAAGCGGAGAGGCAGGGTCACCGGAGTGATCAGTGTCTTCTCCGCAGACAGCTCGAGACCGAGACTGTCCTTCAGCATTCGTGCAAGTCCCTCCTTCTCGCGCAGCGCAAGGTCGAGTGCCCGCTTGAGGCGATTCTCTCCTTGAGCCACGCTGACGAGCAGGATGAAATCGTCGGCATATCGCACCGGGATGATGACCGGCTTTCCCTTGCGGCGGTCTCGGCTGCGGGCGTTGTACGCCCGCTGACGAATCCTCTTCTTGTCGCACATAAGCGTCGGTTGATGGCGAGGCCAGCAATGACGCTCATAGCGCTCCTCGATCGCGCTCAACACAATGTTGGCGAGCAGAGGAGAGAGAATTCCACCTTGAGGAGAGCCCGTCTCAGTCCGAAGAAACCTCCCCTCGGACAAGACCCCGGCTTTCAGGAATGCGACGACCAAACGATTCAGCTTCCGGTCGTTGACCTTCCGCCGAATTCGCTCCATCAAACCGTGATGGCTGATGTTGTCGAAGCATCCTTTGATGTCGCCTTCGATAGCCACTTGAAACATACAAGACCGATCAGCTTTCGGCAGGTTCGGGGGCTTTGGCATCAAGAGCACCCGAAGATGCTCCAGTGCCGCATGCGCACCGCGACAAGGCCTAAAGCCGTACGAGTTCGGATAGAAATCCGCCTCGAAGATCGGTTCCATGCTAACCAGGAGCGGTGCGAGAATGGGCACGCAGCAGGCCGTCGCGGGCGTGGCGAGGGCTGCTGCTCCCGCTCCGGTAGTGGCGGCGGTCCAAGCACCAAGGTTTCGCTCTTTTGTCATTGCCTAGAACAGACCTATAACAATGAAATGGTGAAAAGCGCGCACACCGCACAGCCGAGAAGGCAGCAAACGGCACAAACGCCTTTGCAGATCAGCGCGAGTGGTTTCATCATCAGGCGAGTCCTTTCGTCGAGGTTTGCTCGACGATTCGTTGAACGTCCCGGAGACAGCGCTTGTCTGTCGGATTCCCGACCTCGCAAGCACAGACTCTCTCTTTTTGGATCCGCACCATCTTCATCCGGCGTGCTCAGTTGGTGGAGCCAGTGTCGACTTGTAGCCCAATGTCCCGATGGCAGCGATTATTTGGTCGGTTGTGACTTTGGTCGCCTCGTAGGTGACTTCAGCTCGTCCCTGCTCATAGGAAGCTTTGACATCTTCGACTCCATCCAGCTTTTTGACTGCCATTCGCACGCCCGTCTCGCAACCGCCGCAGGTCATCCCCTCCACCAGGAACGCGGAGGTGATGGTTTCAGAAGAAGAGTCAGACGCTGCTTCATCCGCCGACACGGGAGACGACATTACTCGCAACACGACTGCCCCCATGACAACCAAAACGATCAAACCTCCGACAAACGCAATCCTTTTCATTTGATGCTCCTTGTTTTTACAGAATCGATCCGATGTAGTACGGGAAAGTCATGAGCGCCAGGGCAGCAATGGCAATGCTCCAGAGCAGCAGGCGTTGACGACGACGACTAGCAGGTACTGCGCAGACTTCGCCAGGCGCACAGTCTGACTTCACCGGTTTGTAGGCCTGAAAAAAAGCGAAACCAAGAAATACGACCGTGAGGCCCAAGAAATAGGGCCGGTATGGCTCGAGCTGCGCTCCTAACGCCGCTGAACCCACTCCCAAAAAGGCCACAGCCACGGGGAGGATGCAGCAGAGAGATGCACCGAAAGCGGCGAGCACCGTTCCGACATTCAGCCAAGTCTTCCGGCTTGTTGTTTCCATGATTCCTCCCTCCGAGTTCAAGCTGCGCAACAGCTGAGTTTCTCGACGGACTTACCGAATGAAATTGCGGCGAGTTTCACCGCTTCACTCATCGTCAGATACGGATGGAAGGAAGTAGCCAGTTCCCTTGAAGTGATGCCGTACTTGATCGCCAAGCTGATTTCCATGAGCAACTCAGACCCCTCCGGAGCCAGAATTCGAGCTCCCACCAGGAGATCGGTGTCTCGATCTCGAATCAGCTTTACGAAACCACGAGTATCGCGGGCCGCCAAAGCTCGAGGCACATAGGAAAGGGGAAGGACTGAGACCTCAGCGTCGATGCCAGCCTTGGCCGCTTGCTCTTCGTCGAGACCTACTCCAGCCACCTGTGGATCAGTGAAGACCACCCACGGAAGAGCAGTGTAATCGCGGGGTTTCGGAGGGCTCTTCTCAGTTGCGAAGGCGTTCGCAGCTGCCAATGCCCCTTCGTAGGCGGCGGCGTAGACGAACATCTGATCACCCAGCACATCGCCAGCGGCATAGATACCCGGAACGGTGCTGCAGAGAGACTCATCGACCACCACAAATCCTCGGGAATCCAGTTCGACTCCTACATCTTCCAGCCCCATGCTTTTGGTATTGGGGGTCCGTCCGGCGGCCAAGAGGATTTGGGTGCCGCGGAAAGTCCGAGGAACACCAGCGACATCCGTCGCGACCACGACTTCACCACCGGTGCGCGTGACTCGGTTCAGGGAAACGCCCGTGATCACTTCGATTCCCTCATTCGAGAAAGACTCAGTCAAGGCCTCGGTCAGGTCGGATGTTTCCGTAGACAGAATGCGGGAAGAACGCTGGAGGATCGTGACCTTGCTGCCCAAGCGGGCAAACATCTGGGCACTTTCCAAAGCCACGTAGCTACCGCCGAGGACGATCAAGGATTCCGGTAGCTCTTCCAGTTCGAATGCCGACTCGTTGGTGCGATAGCCGGACTCAGACAGTCCGGGAATGGGCAAGATCGTTGGCGTCACGCCCGTGGCGATGAGAATACGCGTGGCCGTGATGGTTTCACCGGTTACCTCTACCTGATTTGGAGCCACCAGGTGAGCCCTACCCTCGATACGACGGAAGTTGGGCAGACCTGCAACGACATCGATGTACTTCGCCTGCCGGAGTTCGGCTACCAGTTCACGCTGCTGGTCCATGATGGCTTTGAAGTCAGTGATCTTGCTTCCGGATTCGATCCCGTCAAACTCATGGTTCCCAGCTCGGTGATGGACTTCGGCTGCTCGGATCAGTGTTTTTGAGGGTACACATCCGACATTCACACAAGTGCCACCGACGGGCAATCCAGCGTTGATTAGCGTGACTTGAGCACCCAAATCGCTCGCTTTGAGAGCAGCGGCAAACGCGGCTGATCCTCCGCCAATAATGACCAGGTGATCCGATTCAGGAGACTCGGTTGGGCAGCAGTCCATTTTCAATTTTCTCTCTTCCGATTCACTATTTGCTTAAGCTAGAGGGTGTACGGCTTTTCAACTGGAGCTTGCAAAACCTCTTCCGGGGAAACGGCACGTGGGTCGTACTCGAGAAGAACCGAATGTAGGAGCAAACAGCTGCACCGCTTGGACATCGTCCGAGGCGGCGAACGCCAACCGGAAGGGCTCCTTGTTTCTGGCGGAGAAGTCCTTCGTGGTCGCCGCCGGTTGTGGCACGGCAGTCATAGTTCATAGTGAGACTCCTTTCAGCTTTGCCTCCCACCGGTCGATCGGAGTCCAGAACGCCGGGCATAGGCAGAGCTCTGCTTCTTCTTCTCCACCGCGGAGCCGGATAAGGTAGTAGGGAATGACGCGCATCTCACAGCCTTTGACTCCGCTGAGAGCTGACAGTAGATGGCTGACGCCAACATGGAGATGCGTATAGATCGTAAGGGCCAACAGCCCCATAGCGACCGTGGGCCCCCAGGGCGTGCCGACCTGAGTCCAGTCCCACACCGCTAGAAGCGCGGCGAGCCCCAGAGCGAGCCAAAGAGGTCGACGTCCAAGCTTCAGCACTCGGCGAAACCCGAGATTGATGGCCAAAGGGAACAACACCAGCGCCACGAGGACGAACAGCCAGATGCTGGTCTCGAGAGACGGGTGGGCCAAGACTTTGAAGTATCGGATGCACTCGACCGCGTACCAAACTTGAATCGCTCCGGTGATCAACTTCAGGACGCGTCCCGAGATGCTTGCTGGCGGGATCTTTGCGACCCGACCTCCATCTCGGTTCTTTGTTGATGGTGCACTCATGGTTGAAGTGTAGACCCTGTACTTGGGTACAGAGTCAAGTGCCGAGAAGTCCTCGTATTGCAGCACGATGGAAATGCAGCATGCCGAAATGGGGTTTGACCCCGTACTCTGGTACAGAGTTCATTTTGCTCTCGACCACTATGAGGACCTATGAGCACAGCCACCATGACGATCGGCCAAGTTGCCAAGAGATGCGGGCTCGGGGTCGAAGCAATCCGCTTTTACGAACGTGAGGGGCTGATCCCAGATCCTCCCCGTCGCACCTCCGGATACCGTGAGTACTCTCAAGAAACCGTAGCGCGAATTCATTTCATCAGGCGAGCCAAGGAGCTCGGGTTTTCACTCAAGGAAATTCGTGAACTTCTGACTCTCCGGGTAGATCCCGAAACTACGTGCAGCGACATCAAGGTGCGTGCACAGGACAAACTAAGGGACATCGACGCAAAGATGCGGTCTCTTCGCCAGATCAAGAGAGCCCTGCAGCGCCTGACTGCAAAATGCGAAGACACAATCGGACCGACGGGCGAATGCCCCATCCTTGAAGCCCTTGGAACCTCTACACCTCTTCAATCTGCCTCTACAGCTCGACGTTGACAGGACACGGCTTCACGGCGAAGAGTCGCAACTACGAACACACCTCACGCTCGAAGGAGGCGGAGGCCATTGAATATGACCACCAGAGACGCCCCCATGTCCGCGGCGATCGCCATCCATAGGGTCGCTAGGCCGAGGACAGCAAGCAACACGAAAGCGGCCTTTACAGCAAGAGCGAAGATGATGTTCTGACGCACGATCGCCACCGTTCTACGTGAGTGCCGAACCAGCCATGGAAGCCGGGACAGGTCGTCGGCCATGAGGGCGATGTCCGCTGCCTCGAGGGCCGCGTCAGTGCCAGCTGCACCCATCGCGACACCGCAAGAGGAGGCAGCCATCGCCGGTGCGTCGTTGACACCGTCTCCGATCATCGCAACCTGACCGAACTCGGCGGCGAGCGCAGAGACCGCATCGACCTTTTCCTGTGGCAGCAGCGCAGCGTGCACAACATCAATGCCGGTGGCCAGAGCAACTGCACTGGCGGTGCTCTGGTTGTCGCCAGTGAGCATGACGATGGGAGAGATGCCGAGTTGCTTTAGAGCACGAACAGTCTCGGCCGCCTCCGGCCGGACCTCGTCGGCGACACTGATCAGTCCGCAAACGTGGCCCTCGTTGCCGATGGCGACCAGTGAGCAGCCGCTTTCTTCGAGTCCGAGGGCGGTGCGATGTGCCTCCTCGCTCTCGAGTCCCCTTTCCTCCATAAGTCGGTGGCTGCCGATCCAGAAGTGCCTCCCTTCGATGGTTCCCTCGGCACCTTTCCCAGGAAGAACGGTGAACCCTGAAACGGCCGAGGGAGCGATACCCCGAGCTTTTGCCTCTGCGAGAACCGCTCTTGCAAGTGGATGGGTACTCTCGGCCTCGAGGCTGGCGGCTCGCTCCAGCAGCTCCTCCTCGGAATGCCCATTCAGGGGGATCACCCGCTGGATCCGGGGGCGGCCGTAGGTCAGCGTCCCGGTCTTATCGAGAGCTAACGCTCTCCACCGTGCGGGGGCTTCTAGATACGCGCCTCCTTTGACCAGAACTCCGCAACGAGCTGCCGACGTCAACCCTGCGACAATGCTCACGGGCGTCGAGATGACCAGTGCACAAGGACACGCTATTACCAGCATCACCAGGGACTTGTACAGCCACGATGCCCAGGCACCGTCCATGAAGAGCGGTGGGAGGATCGCTAGAGCGATTGCCAGTACCAGCACACACGGCGTATAGACACGGGCGAAGCGTTCCACCCACTGCTCGCTGGGAGCGCGACGCGTTTGCGCATCCTCGACGAGGGCGATGATGCGTGCGAGGGTGCTCTCAGATGCGAGCTTTGTGCACCGCATCTCAAAGGCTCCATCACCGTTGATCGTGCCGGCAAAGACTTCGTCGCCCGGGGCTCTCGCGACTGGGACCGACTCTCCGGTGATCGGTGATTGGTCGATCGCCGTCTCGCCCTCAAGGATCTCCCCATCTAGAGGGATCCGTTCTCCTGGACGGACGAGTATGTTGGAACCGAGCGGCACGTCTTCGATTCCAACCTCGAGAATTTCCCCTGTATCGGGCTGGCGAAACCGAGCCGTTTCGGGTGACAGATCCATCAAGGCCCCGATCGCCCGGCGGGCTCTCCCTACGCTCCAACTCTCTAGCAGAAGCGAAAACGCGAAGAGGAACGCAACTGTCGCGGCCTCGAACCACTCTCCGATGGCGATGGCCCCAACGACAGCGATGAGCATGAGCATGTTCATGTCCGGCCGCAGCGCACGCGCCGCACTCACCGCCTTAGGAATGACATGACGAACACCGGAGATCACGGCCGCGAGATAGAAGGCGACAGCCAGCCGGGACATGTCGTGGCCGGTGGCTTGCCCTGCCGCGAGGGCGGCGAGCAGGCTTCCGTCGTGGCCGACTTCGACCGTGAGACCGAGCGCGACGAGGGTACCGCTCGCTGCGCATAAGACGGTGCGACCACGTCGCTCCCAAAACGACTGTGGTTTTGGTCCCGAGCGTCCCCAGGGTTGAGCCACGAGGCCCGCGCGGGCCACCGCACGGATGATCTCCTGTGCGTCCGCCTCCGCGTTCTCGATGACCATCTTCTGAGTGATGAGATTGAAGCTCAGATGGCCTTTTCCACCGACCACCGGGCCGACCTCTTTCTCAAGCGCTGTGATCTCCTCGGCGCAGTCCATGCCGCGAATCCGAAACGCCAAGTCCACGCGTTCGCCTTTGCTCATCAGCCTTTCTCCTTTGTTCGTCGCTCGGTACCTGAGCGATGTAATCCTCGAGTTTTGGCGGCCACTACCGAGTGCACACGGTCTCGGGTTGGCAATTCCATGGCACGGTCAGGATCGGTGAAATCCGGCGTTCAGAGACGCGCGCTGCTCTTGCACCACCCCGTTGGTAGCTTGGCCACGCTGGCACCAGCGGCATCAAGTCAGGTTGGTCTTTGAGGTCCAGTAGAGAATCCCCGCGACTACAGCGCATGGTGGCCGGTTTCCCCAGTGCGGATCTTCAGCGCTCGACTCACTTGGTATACGAAGATTTTTCCGTCTCCCGGGCCCCCGGTTTGGGCTGCGATCGCGATCGCCTCTTCGACTCGGTGAGCGAGATCGTCGCTGACGACGATCTCTAGCTTCGTCTTCTTGACCAGTGCGTGGCCCGCTTCCTCTGCGGTGTCCGATGCATCGGTGGCTCGGCTCGTCCCCCAGCCCATGACCTCAGACACCGTGACTCCAGGCAGACCCTCGACTGCTCCTAGAGAGTCGAGAACCGCCTGGAGCATAAAGGGTTGAATGATGGCTTTGATTTCCTTCATTTTGAATCTCCTTCGAACTCAGAGTTCGACATCATGTTCTTTCTTGGCAAACCAACCGTAGATGGCCGGCAAGACCAGCAGGGTCAACAAGGTCGACGTCACGAGGCCGCCGATGACAACGGTTGCGAGCGGTCTTTGAACCTCTGCCCCGGCACTCGTCGCGAGCGCCATCGGAATGAATCCGAACGAGGCCACCATAGCCGTCATCAAAACCGGCCGAAGCCTGGTTCTCGCACCCTCGGTCGCTGCTTCGTCGGCTTCCAGACCCTCGCGGCGTTTCTCGACGATGTACGAGACGAGCACGACTCCGTTGAGTACCGCGATTCCGAAGAGAGCGATAAAACCCACCCCCGCAGAAATGGAGAACGGGTAGCCCCGGAGAGCGAGTGAAATCAGGCCCCCGGTGATCGCCAACGGAACGTTGAAGAAGATCAAGGTGGCCAGCCTGGCCGATCCGAAAGTGGTATAGAGCAGAACGAAGATCAGCATTAGAGCGAGTGGGACGAGCACCGAGAGCCGCGCTGAGGCCGCCGTGAGGTTTTCGAATTGCCCACCCCATTCCATCGTCCAGCCCGTGGGAACCTCCACTTCTCGATCGACAGCAGCCTGCGCCTCGGCAACGAATGATGCCAAGTCACGACCACGGACGTTCGTCTCGACGTTGATTCGTCGACTGATCCGGTCCCGGCTGATCTGTGCTGGGCCGTCCTCTATCGTGATCTCAGCGAGCTGAGACAGGGGGATGAGCCGCCCTGCTTCGGGTGCTGCTACTCGCAAGTCGCGTATCCGGTCAAGATTTTCTCGGATGTCGGGTGCGAATCGGGCCTGCAGCACAAACCGCTTCTGACCTTCGAGAACGGTGCCCAACCCCTTTCCACCCACAGTCTCGATCACGTCGAGGACATCGGATGCGTCGATTCCGTATCGTGCGATCGCGTCTCGGTTGATGTGGACCCGTAGCATTGGGAGCCCCGTCGTCTGCTCCGCCTTGACGTCGGCAGCTCCCGGTATGTCACGCAGCACAGCCACGACCTCGTCTGCCTTTTGTTTGAGGAGTTGCAGATCGTCACCGTAGATGTGGAGGGCAACGTCCGAACGAACACCGGAGATAAGCTCCGAAACGCGCAGCTCGATTGGTTGGGAGTAGCTGAAGATGGCGCCTGGAACCTGGCGATTGACGACCTCGTCAATCGCCTCAACGAGGCTTTCCTTCGAGTCGAAGCGCCACGTCTCGCGAGGGGCTAGGATCAGGTAGCTGTCGCTGATTTCGACGCCCATCGGGTCCGTCGCGATCTCCGCTCGCCCCGTCCGTGAGACAACTGTTTCGACCTCCGGAAACGACTCCATGATCGCCTTCTCGGCGAGCGTGCTGATCGCATTCGATTGCTCGAGAGAGATGGACGGCAACCGCCAGATCTGCATGGCGATGGCCCCCTCGTCCAAGCGCGGGATGAACTCTGCACCGAGAAAGGGAATGATGCTCAAGCTGGCGAGGAAGACTCCAACCGCGACGCCGACGGTGGCCTTCTTGAATCTCATGGCCGTTCCGAGGGCCGGCAAGTAGATTCGCTTAGCGAGCCGGAAGAGCACCGGCTCTTTCTCTGAGACCTTCTTCAGAAAGAGACTTGCCAACACTGGCATTAGGGTCAGAGCGCACACTAGCGAGGCAGCCAGCGCGAACACCACTGTCATCGCCATGGGGCCGAACATTTTTCCTTCGATTCCGCGCAGCGCCAGAATCGGAAGGTAGACGATCATGATGATCCCCACGGCGAAAACGACGGGCCGAGCGACCTGGTGGGCTGCAAGGCGTACCTTGTCGAGGTGCGATGTTTCTCGATCCTCGCGTCGCTCGTAGAGGACACGAACGATGTTCTCAATCATGACGACCGAACCGTCGACAATCAGTCCAAAATCGATCGCTCCGAGGCTCATGAGGTTCCCTGATAGACCTGCATACCGCATCCCGATAAATGCCGCCAGCATTGAAAGCGGAATAGCCAAGGAGACGACCAACCCTCCTCTCAAGCTGCCCAGTAGCAACAAGAGGACGACGATTACGAGGAGGCCACCTTCGGAGAGGTTCTTGGCCACTGTTCCCATTGCTCGACGTACCAGCTCGGTTCGGTCGTAGAACGTGTCGATTGTCACGCCGGGAGGGAGGGTCTTCTCAATCTGAGCGATTTTCTCTTTGACGAGATCGACGACGACCCGAGAGTTCTCGCCCATTAGCATCATGACGATGCCGACCACCGCTTCTCCTTCACCGTCGCGGGTGACCGCTCCTTGACGGATCATCGGAGCGAATTCGGCTTTCCCGACCTGCGCGATCGTCACCGGCGTGCCGCCTTCGTCATGAGCAAGTACGATCTTTTCCAGGTCGGAGAGAGTCGTGACAAGACCCTCGCCGCGGACCACATATTGCTCGCCGCCATGGTCGATATAGCCTCCACCAACATTGCGGTTGTTTGACCTGACGGCTTCGAACACGTCTCCCACGGAAAGCTTGTAGGCCACAAGACGATCCGGATCGAGAGTGATCTGGTACGTCTTGAGCTCGCCCCCGAATGAGTTGACCTCGACGATCCCGGGAACCGACCGTAGTTGGTAGTTGACGAACCAGTCGAGAGTCGTACGCAGCTCCATCGGCGTGAAGCACGTGTCAGTGTCAACACCTCCAACCGGACACATGGGCTCCCCCTTGACTTCGAACTGGTAGATCTCGCCGAGCCCGCTCGAGATAGGGCCGAGCTCTGGCTCGCCATAACCCTCAGGGATCTGCTCTCGGGCAGCTGTCAGCCGCTCTGCGACGAGCTGTCGAGCCCAGTAGATGTCGGTCCCTTCCTCGAAGACCACGGTGACCGCGGACAGACCGAACTTAGACACCGATCGAATCTCTTCAATTCGAGGTAGACCGCTCATCGCTGTCTCGATGGGAAAGGAGATGAACTGCTCAACCTCCACTGGGGCCAAGCCTGCGCTGGTCGTGAGTATCTGTACCTGGACGTTGGTCACGTCAGGTACGGCGTCGACGGGTAAGTCCATGAGGGCCCAGAAACCAGTAATGGAGACAAGGAGCCAGAAAATCAGAACCAGAAAGCGATTGTCGAGCGAGAAGTTGATGATGTGTTTGATCATGATTGTGTTCTCAATGCGAGTGGCCTTCGCCCATTTCACCCTTCGCGGCCTCCGACTTGAGCATGAAGGCGCCTTGGACGACTACCTCATCACCGGCCTCGATGCCAGCGAGAATTTCCGTCCATCCGGGCGCTCGACTTCCGATCTCAACTTCGCGCCGGACGAACTGGTGGTTCCCCAGCGCGACAAAGACGATGAACTCGTCACCATCGCGTTGCACCGCCGTTTCTGGGACGACCACACTCAGGCTTATGGGCCCTCCACCGCCGGAGTGAGGGTCGGTCAGCCTAATCCGGGCGAACATCCCGGACTTCAGACGAGAACCCGAGTTCGAAACGTCGAGCCGCGCCCGAACCGCGCGGGTCTCCGGGTCGACCTGGTGGGCGACGAACGAGAGTTTTCCGTTGAAGGTTTCCGCGGGAAAGGCATCCACACGCACCTCCACGTCGTCGTCAAGGTGCACGTTAGCGAGGTCTCCTTCGTAGATATCGATCCAGACCCACACCCGGGAAAGGTCGGCGATCGTGAACAAGTTGGTTCCGGGTGCGACGAGTTCTCCTCTAGTGACGTGCCGCTCGACGACGGTTCCCCCGAATGGCGCCCGAAGTGTGAAGAGGGACGCCTTAGGATCGTCGTAGTTCAAGCGATCGACCTCGTCTTGCCCGAGACCGTAGAGGTGGAGAGTTTCTTCGGCGGAGGCAAAGGCTGCCTCTTGCTCGAGTAGGGCAGAGCGAGCGGAGAGGACCTCTTGCTCGGAAGAGATCCGGTCGGCGTAGAGGGTCTCTTCCCTTCGAAGGGTCTCGGAACTCAGTTGATGCCGGGCCCGCGCTTGAAGATACTCCGACTTCGACCGACCGAGTTCGATCGAGTCGATCTGGGCAAGAGCCTGTTGCGCTTTGACCTCGTCACCGAGAGACGCTAGGACCTTCTCTACGCGTCCGCTAATCCGAGGTCCCACGTGGGCCAGCTGGTCCTCATCGAAACCTACAAGTCCGGTAGTTTCTAGCTGGTTACCGAGCGAGCGCATCTGTGCGAGCGCGGTCTCGAGGGAGGCCGCCGCCTCCGTCTCGGCCGTCAGCACGACGATCGACTCCTCGGAGTCTTGATGATCCTCTTCTTCAGCAGTAGCAGTCTCGCCGCGAACCACTTCGTGGCCTTCTGCGGTTTCGGTTTTGGGGGAGCAAGAAGACGACGACAAGGCGATTGCGAGAAAAGAGAGTAGGAGTAATCGACTCATCGGGGCAGCTCCTGGGTCGCAGTGGCGAGGGTTTCTATGGCGTTGTTTGAGAAGGCGGTTGTGGCTGTAGCACTGTTCTTTCCCAAGGCGAGATCGAGGGCTATCCGAGCGACCCAGGCCGCGGTCTTGGCCTCGATCGCTTCGCGGCGTGCTTCGATAAGCTCGCGGCGGAAAACGAGCAAATCGGAGAGACCGATCTTCCCGGACGTGAAGGAACGCTGGAGAAGACCCAGGCTGTCCGCCAGGTTCCCGACGACACGTTCCTCCAATTTGTCGGCCGAGGCTCGTGCGGCCCGATAGCGGGCATGAGCCGAGTAAATCTCACGCCGAACAGCAAGATCTCCGATTCCGGTCTCTGCGATTGATCTACTAACCAATGCCTCGGCCTCGGCGATCTGGCCGCGCCGCCGATTGAAGAATGGCAGCGCGATGCGAAAACTGGCCCCGATGATCCGGTCGGTTCCCTCTTCTTCCTGATAGAACCCGCCAACCGACACGTTCGGCAGGCGGTTCGCTCTTGCGAGGGTCAGGCGCGCCTCGGCAGCTTCGAGCGTTTTTTGGAGGGCCTCGAGGTCTGCACGCCGCTCCATCGCGCTCGAGACTAGTTGCTCCAGGGGAGGGAGGTGGTCGGCCGAGAGTGTGAGCGGGCCGACCGGGCTTGGTGGAGCCGCCGGGTCGAGGCCGATCACCTCCGCTAGGAGGCTTGCGAATACCCGAGCTGAGGCCCCGGCCATCTCGGCTCGCCGCTCTGCTCGGGCTGTCGTGGCCTGGGCGAGGTTGAGATCTATTTGAGTCGCGGCGCCTGCGTTGAATCGGCGCTGTGTGATGCCAAGCAGCTCACCGGCGAGACTCGCTTCCGTGGCAGCGAGTTCGACCAGCTCGCTTGCTGCGACCGACTCACCGAAGACGATCTCCACCGAGGCGGCGATCACTCGGTGCTCACGCAAGAATCGGGCTTGTGAGTGTTCAAGCTCCGATTCGGCTGCCTTCGAGCGCTTGTTGCGCTGGCCGCCGATCTCAAACTCTTGGCTCAAGCTGAGGCCGAAGTCCGTGGAACTGGATTGGAAGCCCCGCCGGTCGCCGGCTTCGACCTCTAACTCGGGGTTGTAGGGGAGAGTGCGGGCCGCCAATAGTCGACTTCGAGCGGCGTCGACCTCAGCCTGGGCAAGGCGTAGGGCTGGAGACCTAGCGAAGGCTTCAGCCAACGCGTGCTCCAGGGAAATCTCCGGTTGGAGAGAATGCGAAACGGAATCACCAGCGGTACCCTGTGCGGACATTGGGCACGACAGCAATGCTGCCAGCAACCAAGGCGCCAAGGGCCGCAGGCTCGGGGAAACGAGCATCTGAGAGCCTCCTAGCCCAGCCGAGGTTAGTCCTCAGGGCTGAGCCGAGTCTGTTTGTCGCGGCAGCCGACATGGCCGCGCGAGCGTCTATCGTCGCGTCAAGAATTCAGGGCGCGGAGCCCCGAGTCAGTCAGGAACGACAGTCAGATCCGAGGAGGGCGGAACTGGCCGGGGAGGTCGGGACTCTGGCAGCGGAGAGGGCTCAGCTGCGGTCTCTCGCTGGTGGCCTGCAGCCCGTTGACGGGGATTGCTTGCGGCAGGGTGGTGGACGATGAGTGGTGACAGCTGCACATGTGGAAGGTGCCGGAGCAGCCGTGCTCGTCGCCTTGCGGAGCGTGGTCGGGGCCAGCGTCAGACGCATGGGCTGTGTGGCCGGACTTGGCGAGATGCCACAAATTCTCCGTCGCCTCAGTGAGACCGGGAGTCATCAGCCAGACGAGACTCAAGACGAGAAGGCGTGGAACTAGGTTTCTCACGTAAACACAATAGCACACGCCGAATTTGCCAATTGCAGTTTCGTCTGGCTCTTCCGGCGCGGTGATGGGCTTTCTCAATCCTACGTTTGCCCCCGGCGACTACTCGACTCAAGTCGTCATCGAGGCAACGCGGGCGTCGACGTCAGAGCGAGCGCTGCGGGCGCCGATGCTTGCGATCTCTGTAACGAAGGGTTGATTGGAGCGCCTTGTCCGTCTATTCTTCGTGTCTTATCTCTTAAAACACCGTTTCCTTTTATTTGCCCGGAGAGTTCATGGCGGTCCTTTCGAATTGGTCCACCCTCGTCGAGGGATTGTCGACGTCGTCTCAGGATGCGTACTTGGAACTCCAGGGCGCCCTTGCTGCGCGAGAGGTTCCCGAGATTGAGTTCTCTAGGGTGGTCTACGCGGAGAGTGGCGTTGGCTCTGCCAAGCGTGAGTACCTGCGAATCCAAAGGAAGGACCTCGTATTCGATGTGTGTGCTGCACCATTCGGCAAGTCGTTCTTCTTCAGCTGGTGGATGGCCATTCCGCCGCTGCCTTTTGCGCCGCTGTGGACTGCTGCCTTCTTCTTCCTGGTTCTTCTCGGGACGGTCATCGTTCAGTACCCGTTTGGCGATAGCTGTCTGGGCTACATCGTGCTTGGTCTCGCACCGTTCGCGCTGACCCTTCTGTACATGACTTTGATGAAAGTTGGGGTCGTTCTGAACGAGGCTACGCTTTACGAATCCCGATCGTCGGCCGGCTTTACCGGATCATCTTTGCGCCGGAGACGTATTTCACGACTGATACGCAGGTCATGTTCGAACGTTCTGTTCATCAGTCCCTCCTTGAGGTCGTTGAAGGAAAGATCTCTGAGCAAGGACTAAAGGTGCTTGGTCCGGACGACCGACGACCGTCCCGACGACGGCCAGCGCTTGACCTGGGCGCCATCCTGGGCATGTTCAAGTAAACACGGACATTGAACAGTGGATGTCGTAGAGCGAACACAGTCCTTCTATGACTGGGAGATTCGAGGGCGCGGCTGGAGTCACTATGACTATCCGGTCCCTTTGGAGCCTCCGTTTTGCAGGATGCGCCGCTGGAGTGTCAACACGCCTGCGATAGATGACGGCCAGCGCCCGACGTTGCTATCCAACTTCTTCGAAGGGTTGAAACCGAAGAAGATCGTTGAGATCGAGGAGGAGGTCGAGCTTCAACCGGAAGCGGCAGAGCTGCTCAACTTTGAAGAGCGGCTAGTTCTGGTTCCCCAGGAGCAGGACTTGCCGCTCGCGACGATCGCTTCGTGGCTACACGGTGTGTCCACTTTGCGAGACCGAACGGCCGTCGAGCTCGTTGCGAACGAAGGAGTAGTGGAGCTTCGGCTGGCCGCAACTCGAGGTGACTTGACCCATGCTTCGAGCCAACTAACGGCGCTGCTACCGGAGGTGTCGCTTCGAGGAGCCCAAGAAGACACTGGCCGAAACACTCGCTCCATGGCACCTGCGGGGATTTGCGTCGGTTGATCTTGGTTTGGCTGCCGAGTTCATGGTGCCAATTGCAGAGTCCACTGTCAGCGGGCCGCTGCTAGCAGTACTCACTGTCCTTTCGGATCTTCGGCCGGATTGCAGCGCTGTGGTTCAGATCTTGTTTGAGCCTGTAGGCGGACCATGGCGTGAGCAGATCATGCTCGCTGTGCAGACCCCGTCTGGAAAACCCTTCTTCGCGGATGCTCCTGAAATCACGAAGCAAGCTCAGGACAAGGTCAGTTCGCCCATGTTCGCCGTTGCGGTCCGATGTGCGGCGTTCTGTGACGAAAGACGAGAGGGTGAGGCGGTGGTTGGGCGCATCGCCGGGGCGATGTCCTTCGCAGGTGGAGTTCAGTCGAATGAATTGATTCCGCTGGGACTGACCGACCCCTTAGAGGCCGCTCAAGATATCCTCGGCCGAGCAAACCATCGTTCCGGGATGCTTCTCTCGGCCGAGGAGCTTGCTCAGTTGATCAAGCTTCCGGGTGAAGACGTGCGCTTGCCTCAGGTGGTACGCCCGACAGATCGCACGAAGAGTGCGCCACCGACCGTGCGGATCGAAGGCTGTGCGCTCGGCACGAACGAGCACACTGGTGTACGGGAAGCGGTGTCGCTCAGCGAAACGGCGCGCATGAAGCACGTCCACCTTCTGGGCGCGTCCGGCGTTGGCAAGTCCACCTTGATGGTCCGGATGATCCTCAATGACATCGAAGCGGGCTACGGGGTGGGTGTTCTTGATCCGCATGGGGATCTGGTGCGTGAGGTTGCCGCGAGGCTTCCGCAAGCCCGAGAGAAGGACGCGGTGATCTTTGATCCAAGCGATCGATACCACTTTGTCGGCTGGAACGTTCTGCAAGCGGGATCGGACACAGAGCGCGATCTCCTCACGTCGGACTTGGTCGGAGTCTTTCGTCGACTCAGCACATCCTGGGGGCATCAGATGAACGCCGTGTTCGCCAACGCGATCATGGTGTTCTTGGAACCAGAGATTGGGGGCACCCTTATTGAACTGCGGAGGTTCCTTGCCGATGCCGCATTTCGACGATCAGTCGTCGAGACGATCGCCGATCCGTTGGTGCGCGGGTTCTGGGAGACTGAGTTCCCGTTGATCGAACGCCGTCGTCCGCAAGCTTCGATTCTCACGCGGCTCGATGCCTTCTTGAGATCGAAGCCGGTCCGTCGAGTGCTTACGGTAGAGAGTCCTAAGCTCGACTTCAAAGAAGTCACGGATCGCGGTCTGATCTTCCTTGGGAACCTGTCGATGGGTTCTGTTGGTGAAGACAACGCGGCTCTTCTAAGCTCTCTTCTGGTTTCGAGATTTCACCAGGTGAGTCTTATGCGGAGCGCGATGCGCGAGGAGGATCGGCGACCGTTCTTCCTCTACATCGATGAGTTCCATCACGTCGCGACACCGTCGATGGCTTCTTTGTTTTCCGGCGCTCGAAAGTTCCGTCTGGGTTTGACCGTTGCCCATCAGGATCTGTATCAGCTGCGACCGAATGCTCCGGATCGGAACGCTCTCTCCTGGCGAACGCATACTCGCGAATCTGTTTTCGCCTTGGCGACGACGATGCCAGACAGCTCGACAAAGGCTTTTCGTACTTCACGGCTGACGACCTGATGAGCCTTCGGGTTGGCCAGGCGGTCGCTCGAGTCGGAACGCGCAGCGACGACTTCAATCTCGAAACGGAAGTTCTGCCGAGAGTCGATGCTGAAGTCGCCGCTCGGAACATCGAGAGAGTGAGGCGATCCTCTGGTGAGCGCTGGTCTGTGGCCGAGCAGGTTGTCGAACCGGCGGCCGACGATGGAGTTGCTGCGCCAGAACCGCTATTGTGAATGGCGTTCACAAAGCGCGGGATATTGGCTCTCTGCCCGCGTTTCCCGAGTTTTTCTAACTCGGTCAGCTCTGCTCTTCTCAGCATCATCAATCTTGCTCGACGGCGTGATTTGCGAGAATGAAAAAGCCGACGGGGACCACTGCTAAGAAAGTCCACCGCCGGCCGGGTCTGGAGTGTGTGCTCCAGGGCTTCGAGTATTCCGCTCGAAGGGCTCCAGGTCCAGTCCCCAAGGAGGGTCTGGCTGATGAGTTCTCGTCCGGATTGCCGCCGTTTTGTGTGAGTGATTGAGTTCCGGACGCCCCTTCTTGCAAGTGGCCAAAGAACGTCGGAATGTTTGGACTTGCAAATCGAGACATCAGAGTACGCGTTTGACTTCGCTGTAGTCTCCGCGGACACGCAAGGTCACGGTGGCATCAACATCACTCCGATTGCGCCAGAACCATCCATGGGCTCCATCGAATTGGGCTGTAAGTTCGTCCGCGACGTTGGTTTCAGCGCGCCCTTTGCGGTAGCTGGCCTTGCCGCCGTTGGTCCCGTCACCGTGTAGGTCCGAATTCAGATGTCCCTGATCGATCGTCCACTCGTAGGTGGCGGTTTCCCCTTGCCTCATTACCAACTTGACCTCCGCTCCCTCACTCGGAGCGAGCGTCAAGGTGACCTCGTCACGCCAGGCAGAAGAGGCAGGAGCTGGTTCGCTGCCAGCGGGGTATCGCTCTACAGGGTGCGCGGGCGCGGCATCGACCAAGATCGCCGCCGCGGGTGCCGTCATTTCGGCCTGGGTTTCTTCGGCGAGCTGTCGTTTGATCTCGCCCATCTCGGTGAGGTTAAGAATTGTGCCCAAGCCGGTCGGGTCGATTCCATATTCGGCGGGCAGGACGACGGCAAGCAACAGGCCCGCTGATGTGGCCAGAGCGATGAGAGTGGAACGGACCAACTGCCTCTTGGTCGGTAGGTCTGCACGGGTTGGCATGTCTGAGTTGTACATAGGATATTCCTCTAGGAGGCGAAGTAGCCGGTGAGTTGGTAGCCGATCAGGATGAAACCCGCTGTCATCAGCACCACGTTTGCGGTGTAGGCATGCTTGAAGAAACTCGAGGTGCGGCGCCAGACTCCCATCACGATCAGGATCGCAGCGAGGGCGAGTAACTGGCCCACCTCCACGCCGACGTTGAAAGCGAGCAGATTGGGCAAGAGTCCATCGGGTGAGATCTGGTAGTCCAGAATTTTCGAGGACAGGCCGAAGCCGTGGCAGAAACCAAAGATCAGAGTCGCGGCCTTGGTGTTCGGCTGCATCCCGAACCAACTCTGATAGGCACCCATGTTGTCGAGAGCCTTATACACGATGGACAAGCCGATGATCGCATCGATGATGTAGCTGTTGATTCCGAAATTGAAATACACCCCCGCAAGCATTGTGGTTGAGTGGCCGATCGCAAAAAGACTCACATAGAGGCCCACGTCCTTGAGTTTGTAAAGGAAGAACACCACGCCCAGCAGGAACAGGATGTGGTCATACCCGGTCACCATGTGTTTGGCACCGAGGTACACGAACGCGATCAGATTCACCCCGGTGATTTCCTGGATGTACCCCTTGTCGCCATCCGCCACCGCATGAGCGAGGGCTTCACCAGAGAACGCGAATGCCAACAGCAAGAACGCTACAACCGGTAGAGGGCGCCAACCAACGAGGGAACGCAGTGTCTGCCTCAGGGCACTACCTCGCATCGAACGAATTGGGCGCCGTTGAAGTTCGGTTGAGGATCCGAACGCTCCCCAAAGGCGGATGACGGAAGAGTGAGTGCTCTTGCCACCAACATGCCAGCATTCGCTGGCCTTGCTGAGACGAGACTGCGACGTTAGGCGCTACTTGCATACGGATTTCCTTTCTGAAAAAGCATGGTGTATGTGCGTCCAAAGAATGAGACAAGTTGTTTAAGGGCCTCCGCGGTCTGTGCCTCCCGCGAACTAATTGGAGACGTCGCGGAGCGGATGCGCGATTCGATAAAGCGCTGGTAGCACGAGCAACGTGAGCAGGGTCGCAGAGACGATTCCGCCAATCACCACCGTCGCCAAGGGCCTTTGAACCTCGCTGCCGAGACCGACGTTGAAGGCCATCGGAACGAAACCCAGGCTCGCGACCAGGCCGGTCATCAACACCGGCCGCAGACGTTGGACCGCACCCTCGAAGACAGCTGTCTGGATGGGCTCTCCGGAGTCCCTCCGTTGATTAATGAAGCTGAGCATGACGACGCCGTTTAGCACGGCGATCCCGGAGAGGGCGATGAAGCCGACCGCGGCGGAGATCGAGAGCGGCAGTCCTCTGAGTGCCAGCGCGGCGATCCCTCCGGTGAGGGCGAGAGGTACACCGGTAAAAACTATGGCGGCGTCCTTGACGTTGCCGAACAACAAGAGCAGCAGTCCGAAGATGGTTAGGAGGGCCACCGGCACGACCAGGCTTAGACGTCTACTCGCTGAGACGAGTTGTTCCCAGGTGCCTCCGTATTCGATCCAGTAACCCGGTACGAGGTCGACGCCAGCGCCGATTTCCTCTCGTAGCTGGGTGATGAAGGAGCCGAGGTCTCGATCACGGACGTTAGAGGTCACTGTGAGCTTGCGTTTGCCGTTCTCGCGGCTGACCTGGTTCGGCCCAGGAGCGATTTCGACGCTGGCGAGCTCTGACAATGGCACGAAGAGCAAGTCACTCGCGTCCAGTCGGTCGTTTGGCAAGGGAATGGGAAGGCGTTCGATCGCGGAAACATCGGTGCGTAGATACTCCGGGAAGCGCACCACGATGTCGAACCGTCGATCGCCTTCAAAATAGAGGCCGATCACCTTACCGCCCAGTGCCGCTCCCGCAACTCGTTGGATGTCCTCAACGTCCAACCCGAAGCGCGCTAGTGCAGCCCGATCTGGATGGATGGAGAGAATCGGAAGGCCGGTGACCTGTTCTGACTGCACATCCGCCGCGCCGGGAACGCCCGACACGATTTCCTCTACGGACTTGGCCAGGGCTTCCAGTTCGTCCAAGTCGTCGCCGTAGATCTTGATGGCAACATCCGCCCTCACGCCAGAGATCAGTTCGTTGAATCGCATCTCGATCGGCTGAGTGATCTCGTATTTACTGCCGGGAATCTCTTCAACCGCATCCTTTAGTTCGTTGATGAGCCGCGCTTTGGGTTTGCGCGGGTCGGGCCACTCTTTGCGAGCCTTAAGAATGATGAATGTGTCGGCAACACTTGGCGGCACGGGGTCGGTGGCAATTTCCGGCGTCCCAATTTTGCTGAACACGCGTTCCACTTCGGGAAGACTCTTGATACGTCGCTCTAGCATCTCCTGCATGTCGATCGCTTGGGTGAGGCTAGTTCCGGGGATGCGGAGTGCGTGTAGGGCGATGTCTCCTTCGTCTAGGCTCGGGATGAACTCCGACCCGAGTCTGGTTGCACCCCAGCCTGCGAAACCCACGAGAGCCAGAGCAACGATCACGGTGGCGTGGCGCAACCGCAGGGCCAGTCGCAACGCCGGGCGATAGCCAGCCAGTGCTGCACGCATCATCCAGCTTTCCTTCTCCGCCACCTTGCCGCGAACGAACAGCGCGACCGCGGCCGGAACGAACGTCAGTGAAAGCAGCAACGCCGAGGTGAGAGCGAGCACCACCGTAAACGCCATCGGGTGGAACATTTTGCCCTCGATCCCCGTCAGAGCGAAGATCGGGAGGTAGACGACTGTGATGATGATCACGCCGAAGATCGAGGGCTTAATGACCTCATTCGACGCGGAGGCCGCTAAGGAATATCGCTCCTCGCGGGTGAGCAGCCGGCCTAGTTCCTTTTGAGCACCGGCGAATCGACGCAGACAGTTCTCAACGATAATCACTGCGCCATCAACGATCAGGCCGAAATCAATGGCGCCCAAGCTCATGAGATTGCCCGACACTCCGTTCTGAACCATGCCAGTGACCGTTATCAGCATGGCGAGAGGGATCACCGCTGCGGTGAGCAGCGCAGCACGGACATTGCCCAGGAGGAGAAAAAGGACTACGACAACCAAGAGAGCGCCTTCGGCGAGGTTCTTCTCGACCGTCTTGATGGTGGCATCGACTAGGTTGGTTCGGTTGTAGACCGCCGTGATCTTCACGCCCTCGGGCAGGCCGGGCCGGATGACATCTACCTTGTCGTCGACCGCCACTGAAACCGTTCGGCTGTTCTCACCGATGAGCATGAATGCTGTGCCAAGAACAATTTCCTCTCCGTTCTGAGTAGCTGCTCCCGTTCGCAGTTCCTCGCCTTCGCGGATCTCTGCGACATCGCCGAGCCGGATGCTCGTTGTGCCCGTATCCTTGATGGTGATGGCGCGCAGATCATCGAGGCTCTCTGCTTGACCCGGCACGCGGATCAGATTCTGTTCTCCGTTGCGTTCAATGTATCCCGCACCGGTATTCGCATTGTTGCTGCTGACCGCCTCGATGATGGCGGCGAGGGTGATCTTGAAGCCCGCCATGATCGCTGGATCGGGAAGTATGTGAATCTCCTTCTTGAAGCCACCGATGGTGTTCACTTCGGTGATGCCTTCAACTCTGCGCAGTTGGGGGAGCACCACCCAGTCGTTGAGTGTGCGAAGGTCCATCGCGGTCCACACCGAGCCATCGTCCTTCCGAGCGTTCGGTTCGGCCGACAGTATGTACATGTAGATCTCGCCGAGACCAGTGGAGATCGGACCAAGTTCGGGCGTCACTCCCGGTGGCAAGCTGCCCTGCACCGTCTGGATGCGCTCCGTCACCAGTTGGCGCGCTCGGTAGATGTCGGAGCCGTCCTCGAATACAACTGTGACCTGACTGAGGCCGTAGCGAGAAACCGATCGTGTGTAGTCGAGATCAGGCAATCCAGAGATCGCCGTTTCCACCGGGAAGGTGATGCGTTGCTCGGTTTCGAGGGGCGAGAAACCCGGTGCCTCTATGTTGATCTGAACCTGTACATTCGTGATGTCAGGAACCGCGTCGATGGGTAGGCGATTGAAGTTCCAGGCGCCGAGGCCAGCGAGGCCCAGCACGACGACGAGCACCAACCAGCGCTGTCGAATCGAGACTTCGATGATGCGTTGCAGCATTCTGGGAACCTCAGTGATCGTGACTGGCCGCGGACTTGTCGATGTCGGCCTTGATTAGGAAGGAGTTGTCAGTGACGTAAATCTCACCCGGGTGCAGGCCACCCAACACCTCGACGTACTCGCCGTCACGGCGCCCGAGATCGAGCATGCGCACTTCGTACGTTTCACCGACCTTGGCGTAGACGACGGTGAAATCACGGAAGCTCTGAAGCCCCGTTAGGCGCACTGCCAGTGGCACCTCGGCTTCGTCGATGATCACTTCCGCCAAAAGCCGCATTCCGGGTTGCAGCTGAGAGCCCGGCGGGATCTTGGCGACCGCAACCCTTGTTTGAGAGTTCGATCCCGTGAGTGGGAGAAACCGCCAGAGCGTGGTCTCCACGGTCATCTCAGCCCCCGCAGCTCCCATGCGGATTCTCTGGCCTCTCTCGACGCGGCTGATATCGCGCGGAAATACGTGGAGATGGGCTTCCAACAGATTCAGATCCGCAATCACGAACAGCGCTCCGCTACCGGCGACATCACCGACGTTGGTGTGGCGTTCCAGGATCGTTCCCGATCTCGGTGCGATCACTGAATATTCCTGGAGGCTGCTCGATGACTCGACCCGAGCGAGTACCTGGTCTCGCTGCACCGCGTCGCCAACGTCTACTTTGACCGCGCGTACCGGTCCCGGATAGATCGCGCGTACGTCCGAAGTCGCCGATGGGGCAAGATTGACTAAGCCCGACAAGGAGAGGGTTTCTAGAATGGACCGGGGCCCGGCGGCGGCGACCTTCACGCCAGCTTCCGCCGCCACTGCATCGTTAATGGCCGTCCGTCCCTCGAAGGATTCATAGCGCCAGGTGTGTGTCTTGCCATCGATGGCGGCTTCGACCTCGACTTCGAAGGAGTGGGGCTCCGCTACGACGCCGTCGCCCATCAAGTAGTCCTGGGGCGGTGTGAAAGCGAAGGTGTCGATGACACCTCCGAGCCGATGCAGACGAACGACCAAGTCCACTGTCGAGGGATCGACCGGTTTGCCGTCTCGATAGGGATAGATCCGATACTGCGGAGGTACGCCGGTTTCGAAGATCGTCATTTCGAGAGAGATCGGTCCGTCATCGAGAAGTTTGCCGCCGTGTGGTCCTCGCGGAGCCTCCTCGGCGGGTTGCTCTATTGCGTCGTGGCTCGAATTTGCGTCTGAGGATTCGGAGGTTGAGTTGTCGCTACAACCTGCACCGAAGCAAATCGCGACTACCGCGATCCACGGCACCCCTGGCCAGTATTTGTGAGTCTTCATTCCTCGGGCTCCTCGGTAGCGATCGATTGGTTATGGGTGGTGGTGAGTCTCGCCAGGGCGGCTTGATTCAAAAGGTGGACACGTAGGTGATCGAGTCTCTCTTCGCGCAGAATTGCGAGCGTTCGCTGAGCGTCGATGACATCGAGGTACGAAAACGCACCACGGTCATAGCCATCGGCGGCCAGGGCCGCCGCCCGAGCCGCAGCGGGAAGTAGCTCCGTCTCGATCTCTTGAATCTCGTCGAGAGCGGTCACCGAGTTCCGGCGATAAACATTTGCTCTGCGCTCGAGCTGCTGGCGCAGTACCACGGTTTCGGTTTCTATCCGGCGTCGTTCCGCCTCAGTTTTGTCGACGGCGGCTTTGCTCCGACCGGCAGAACCCAGAAGGACGGAGACACCACCGACTACCGCGAGATCGTCTTCGATACCGAACTTGCGAACTCCAAGGTTCCAGGTGAGATTGGGAACCGCGTTTCGCGCCTCCAATTCGGTGCGTGCTGCCGCCTCCAATCGCTTAGCTTCGAGGCGCTTCAGATCTGGCGAATACAACCCGATCGGCTTGGTCGAGGAAGGGTCGATGGAGTGTGGCGAGATTAGACGTTCGAGAAAACCGGGTTCGGTACGAACCCTCATTACGAGGCCCAGATAGCCCCCCAAAGCTGCTTCAAGGTTGCTCCTTCTCGCGGCGTGATGGCGGGCATCGGCTTCGGCTTGCAATCTGGCGGTTGAAGCGCGTGCTCCCGCCAGGAGTGGGTCCCGTGCGGCGTCGACCCGCTTGGTGATGACCGACTCGAGCTCCCGAGCGACGGTAACCCGGTCGCAGGCCAGGCGGACGCGCTGTTCGGCGAGAACGATTTCGATGTAGAGGGTCTCGACCTCTTCCCTGATTTCGTAGCGAGCCCCCGCCAAGGCTGTTTCGGCGACCGCGACGGCGCTGTCGGCGACGTTCCGCCGCGCTTCGAGTTTGCCACCCCGCTCCCAGACGCGGTACAACCGCGAGGTCACTTGTAGATTGTCGACGTCGCTGCCAAGACCGATTCCTGGAAAGTCCTCGACGTCCAGTTGGATCGAATCCGCTGGGCGCAAGCCAGCGATGGCGCGTTCGGTGCGCGCCGCCTCGATTAGGGCCTGTGCGAGATCGGACCGTCTGTCGCCGGCGAGAGCGAGCTCGGTGGCGCGATCCAGAGAAACAATCTCGACCGAAGGCGCTGAGCTCTCACAGGGATCCGAGTGAGACTGCGCAAGAGTGACGGTGCCAGAGGCGACGGTGCAGGCCACCGCCAAGACAATGCCGGCGGAACTGACTCGCTCGGATCGGCCATCGGCCTTCCAAGTCCCCTTGATCGGGGCAGCGGACGAGATCGGAAACACTCCGATTCCACGCACGCATCCAATGGTGCTACGAAACATGCTGACTCCTTTTCCGAAAGATCTGAGGTTCGAACTCCGGATGGAGTCCGCGTCACGATCTTAGGAATCAGAGCAGCAGAGAGCAGTTGGCCGTATAAGGAGGTAGGTAGGGGCCAGGCCGAGCGATGCTCGGGTGTTCGTTCCGGGGTGCGACCGGGGTCAGCTCAACGCTAGCGCCTCTGTAGCCTGGGCCTGTCGCGGCCGCATCATGGACAGTGGGAGCAATTGAGAGGCCAGCTCGGAGGTGGGAACGATTCACCTCGTGGTCGTGGTCCGGCAGATCACCACTGTGGTGGTGACCGTGGAGCGCCGTGTTGAAGGCCTGTTGGGATTGGACGCTGTGGCTGTGGTGGTCGCCGTCATGATCGGCTAGCGCTGAACGGACGTGCATGTCATCGATCCGCTCATGGGCGGCGAGTCCAAGCGCGATGGACCCGGGCGCTACCCATAGCGAGAGGAGCAAAAGACAGGTCAGGCGGAGGAACGAAGGCGACATAGTGGCGGAGTATCTGGTAGACGCCGGGCATTGTCAAGGCGCCACGGCTGTCGGTTCAAGGCCTAGAGCGGTCTCTGTCTGACAACATCCCTGAGCCACCGAGTCGATCCGCAAAGACAAGAGGACGGAGACAAGGATCCGAGATGTCCAAGAAAGCAGATCAAGCAGCGGAGGCGATTCAGTGCCGGAAGATGGAGCATCGGGCGTTCACCAGTCAGCCCCGGCTCTTCACGTCAGAGATGCATTTGAGAGATGCTGCCACTGTCCCGCAATGGTCGAGTCGTCTCCCCATGTTGCCGGGAAAGAGTAGGAGCACGATGATCGCGAGGATTGGCGCATTCCGCCACCTGTATGCTACGACGCTCTCGACCCCGCGAAAGCTGAGTTCGTGAAGCGCCCGGTCGTTCTCTGCCTCTTCGCAGCGGTCCTTTTCGGGGCATCGACACCCGCCGCGAAGGCACTGCTGGACGGGCTTGGCCCGCTCCGGTTGGCCGGGCTCTTGTACATCGGCGGCGCGTTGGGCGTGCTGCCATGGTCCAGGCGCGGTGGTTCGGCCGGGTTACCCAAAAAAGCGAGAGAGCGGCTGCTGTTGGCTGGGGCCGTGGTATTCGGCGGGGTGATCGGCCCAGTCTTGCTGATGCTGGGTTTGTCCGCTGCGCCCTCCTCGTCGGTCTCACTGTGGCTCAACTTGGAAACGGTCGCCACGACGCTGTTGGCCTGGGCGGTATTTCGTGAGCATGTCGGAGCCCGCACGTGGCTGGCTGCGGCCCTCTCTCTGGCGGGCGGCATCGTGCTTGCCATTCCGGGAGGATTCGCCAACCTGGAGGCCGCGATGCTGGTCGCGGCCGCCTGCGTTTGCTGGGGACTCGACAACAACCTCACCGCACTGATTTCTGGGTTCACTCCGGCCCAGACCACGCTAGTGAAGGGCCTCGTGGGAGGCGCTGACTCTGGTGCTCGCCGTGATATTCGAAGGAGCTGGGCGCGGCGCAGGGTTGGCCCCACTGGGGCTTGCCCTCGGGGTGGGTGCGTTGAGCTGCGGAGCCTCCATCACTCTCTACATCACCGGGGCGCAACAGATCGGCGCCAGCCGTTCGCAACTTATCTTCGGCACCGCGCCATTCCTGGGGACCGCTATTTCCTGGCTGTTCCTGGGCGAGAGCATTCAACTTGAGCAGGTGGCGGCGGCGGTGTGCATGGGAGCCGCGCTTCTTATACTGGCCAGCGAGCGTCACGACCACGAACACACTCACGAGCGGCTCGGGCATACGCACAGCCATCGGCACGACGATGGCCACCATGAGCACGATCACGAGGACATCCCGCCCGGGACGTGGCACACGCATGAGCACGTCCACGAGCCAACCACTCACTCCCACCCCCATGCACCCGATCTTCATCATCGCCACGATCACTGAGGCGGGCAGATCCTCATAGATCATTGGTCTATCGTCGGCCAACGGAGTTTCAGTCGACATCGACAAAAGTCAGTTCGATCCAGATACCCATCGGCGCAAGGGAAAATGGGAAGTCACAACCGAAGTCGCTGGCTATTCAACAAGTTGCCAGCGACTACGGTCCGCGACTAAGGCGTCGTGCCAGGAATTCGAGTTTGTTCTCGAATCCCCATGACCACCGAACCAAAACCAAGAACCAGATGGCGCCAACAACCAGCCATCTGAGCCACTCAGTATCGTCCCTGTAGTCTGACCTGGCCTGCAACGGTCCGGGCCGCTATTCCGCTCTCACTAGCACTGTCACAGCCCTACCGATGATTTTTCCTGATTGCCAGGCGATTGCCGGAACTGTCTGCCGTTCTCGAGGAATCACCGTAAAGCCTTGATTCTATTGGTGCCCAGATGCGGGTTTGAACCGCGGACACCCTGATTTTCAGTCGGGGTCTCGGCATAAGAATGGACGGCTTGGCTAGCCGACGACCGAAGGCGTTGCCGGTCCATGCTGCCTTGGCTTCCACCGCGAGGTCGTGTCGGCCGTGCCCCCGGTGTGCCCCCGAAGCTTTGTCCGGGCCGGCGTTTTGAGCCAAACCCTTGCCGCGCGTGGTGCACCCGAAGGGATTCGAACCCCTAAGCTCCTGATCCGTAGTCACGGCAACCCGAGGGCGAGCGTTTTCGCGTCCTAAGCCGGCAAACACTGGCCCGGAACACCCCTAGTTCGCTGGTGCGGGATGAGAGCCTCAAGGCTGTTCTGAGGGGCTCGGAGTCACTCCGAAGTTACCCCAAAGTTACCCCCAGCCTGCTGTCCGGCGCTCTGGCGAAGTTCGCCGAGTGGCCGGAATCCCTTGAAAACACTGGAGAACTCGATGGTAGCCCGTACGGGATTCGAACCCGTGTTACCGGCGTGAGAGAAACGCATCGCTCATATAGGGCCGCGCACCTCGCTCGTCTCGGCTTGCTCGAGAGCCTGCTATCCACACATCGCGACCTCGAACACCTGGCGGGGGTCCCCGATCACGTGTTGTCCGCATTCTCTTCCACCCATCTGGAGACTTCGCAATGAACTCAATCAGCCGCTTCCTTCTCCTCGCTATCACCGTGTTCGGCCTCGTCGGCTGCGCAGCTGAGACAACCAAGGCTTCCGAGCCACCTGCCGATACCACCACCGGCGACGCAGCGGATTCTGGCGCCGCCGCGCCAGCCGACCAAGTCGAATATGAGCCTGCCTTCCCAACCGAGGTGAGCGCCGAACCTCTGAGGACCGAAGATGTAGAGCAGCAGCAAGAGAGCCATTCCCACGGTGGCCAGTCCCATGCTCACTCAGATGAAGAGGACGGAAATCATGGCACTGACGGTCACTAAAAACCTGAGTTATTGCAGCCGGCTGGCAGCCGTGATGCTGAGTTCCTTGGTGGCGGCCTGCAGCGAACCAGTCGAGACTCCCGAAGCAGAGCCGGAGAGCTGGTCGGTGACAGCGTGGGGCGAACGCTTCGAGATCTTCCCCGAGGTTGATGCTCTTGTCGTGGGGCAGACCGCTGTCGCACACACCCACGTTACGGTCCTTGACGGATTCCTTCCGTTGACCGAAGGGCTGGTCGAGATCGTTCTTTCGGAACAGGACGGAGAGCAGGTCTTTGCATCAGATCAGGCAGTGCGGCCTGGGATCTTCTCGGTTGAGATACGACCGGAGCGGGCGGGCGACTTCGATGTCTCGTTCCGCATTCGTGACCTGAAGGGAACGGAGCAGATTCGCGGCGGTCGGGTACGGATTGGAGCAACAGCGGCTGATGCCCGGCTCCTCCGGGCTCCTGCGCCGAGAGCTGGCTCTGACGGCGGTGCGCCTCAGTCGTTCCTTAAAGAAGAGCAGTGGCGAGGTGACTTCGGCACCGAGTGGGTGCGCGAGAGGGCCTTTGCCAGCAGCGTCAGAGCAGTAGCAACGCTTGGTCCACCAGCTGGTGGCCAGACGACAATCACGGCTCCAATGAATGGCGTGATTCTCTCCGGCACTGGCGGTGATTGGCCCTTTCCCGGTCGCAAGGTGCAGGCCGGGCAGCTGGTATTTAGAGTCTTGCCGCTGGTCACTCCCGAACGCAGCCTGTCGACTCTCGAGTCCGAAGTGTCCGCGCTGACGGCAGAATTCGACCTGGCACGTGGCCGCGAAGACCGACTCGAGAACTTGCTCACCCTCGACGCTGTCAGCCTGAGGGAAGTGGAAGCCGCTCGCACTCTGACCCGAACCCTCGAGATCAAGAGACAAGCGGCGTCAGTGAATCTTGAGGCCGCCAAAGCCGCTCGGACGGGAAGTCGTACGACCTCGGGTGTACGTCTTGAGGCTCCCTTCACAGGATCCATCTTGGAGGTTCTGGCAACGCCGGGAACAACAGTCTCAGCTGGAGACGCGCTAGCCCGTGTCGTCCGTACCGATTCGATCTGGCTCCAGCTCGCAATCGCACCATCTGACGCTCGCAGACTGCAGGAGGACGGAGTTCAGGGGGTTGTGATCGAAGGCCTTGGTGGAGATCCCGTCCGCCTAGAGGAGGGACTTCGCTTGGTCGCGATTGCCCCGGAACTCTCTTTAAGGACAGGAAAAGTCATTGTGCTGATCGAAGCACCGGCCGTGCCGGGTCTCAGCCTGGGCACAACGGCCTCAGCGCGAGTGCTGTTGCAACGGAGTCAAGAGGGAATCGTCGTAGCGTCGAGCGCCATCATTGATGACGGCGGCGTCTCGGTCGCCTATCTGCAGCTCTCAGGCGAGAGCTTCGCGCGCCAAGAAGTCGACGTCGTTGAGCGCCAAGGAGACCTTGTCCTCATCGAAGGCCTCTTGCCTGGCCATCGGCTGGTAACCACAGGTGGCGAATCCATTCGGCGCGCGTCGCTGATGTCGAGTGGGGAGGCGCAAGGCCATGTCCACTGATAGACCTGTGAACTTGCTGGGTCGCCTTATCCATTCTGCCGTTAGCCATCCGTGGTTCGTTCTCGGCATTGCGAGTCTAGTAACGCTCGCTGGTGGCGTCTGGATCGCAGGACTTCCGGTCGACATTTTCCCGGATCTATCAGCACCAACGGTGACCGTCATCACCGAAGCGCCGGGAATGGCGCCGGAAGAACTCGAGCTGCTGGTCACCTTCCCCGTGGAGTCAGCGGTCAATGGTGCACCGGGGGTCCGTAGGCTGCGTTCGGTGTCGGCCGATGGCATCTCAGTCGTGTGGGTGGAGTTCCGCTGGGGGACAGACATTTACCAAGCGCGACAGGTGGTCGCCGAACGTCTCCAGCGAGTGAATCTGCCTAAGCAGGCGGAACGACCAGAGCTGGGTCCAATCTCGTCCATCATGGGCGAGATCACTTTCATCGCCATCACGTCCGACACAGTGTCGCCAATGGACCTGCGCCGCCTCGCCGAGACCGTCGTCCAGCGCAACCTACTCTCCATCCCTGGAGTGTCACAGGTCTCGCCCTTGGGTGGTGACCGACGGCAGCTCCAGGTCACAGCCAATCCCGCGGCCATGGCGCAGAACCAGGTCGCGCTCAGCCAGGTCGTCGACGCGGTCAAGGACGCGAGCCGCAGTCCTGCGGCGGGATTCCATGTCGAAGGAGGACAGGAGTTGTTGGTTCGTGGACTAGGGCGAGCACGCAGTCCTGCTGATGTGGCCTCAGCAGCGGTTCGGTCGGTTGAAGGCGTGCCCATACGCGTCGGCGATGTGGCTTCAGTCGACTGGGGCGCGGAGCCAGCAAGGGGAACGGCGTCGTACCGAGATCGCGACGCGGTGATCCTGTCGGTACAAAAGCAGCCTGGAGCCAACACTCTGGAGCTGACCCAAGTCATCGATCAACGGCTCGAGTTGCTACAAGCCAGCCTGCCGGTGGGCGTTGTCATCGAGACTGAGAATTTTCGGCAAGCAGACTTCATCGAAATAGCCATTGGCAATGTCTCCAAGGCCCTGCGTGACGGCGCAGTGCTCGTCGTTCTCGTGCTGCTCCTTTTTCTTGGCAGCCTTCGCACCACTGTGATCTCGGCGGCGGCGATTCCACTCAGCCTAGTGGCTGGGGTGCTGGTGATTTCAGCCTTTGGGCTCACCATCGACACCATGACTCTGGGTGGGCTGACGATCGCCATCGGACTGTTGGTGGACGACGCGATCATTGCGGTGGAGAACGTCTTTCGTCGGCTCAAGGAGGAGAGCTCCCTTCCCGAGAAAGAACGCCGAACGACTCAGGACGTCGTTGGGGCTGCGACGACCGAAGTTGTGAGTCCGATCTTCTTCGCGACCTTGATCATTGCCTTGGTCTTCGTTCCGATCTTTTTCCTTCCGGGTATCGAGGGCAGATTGCTGAGACCGCTGGGATTTGCTTTCGTTGCCGCCCTGGGCGCCTCGCTTGTTGTGGCGTTAACCGTGACTCCGGTTCTCTGCCGCTTGTTGCTAGGAAGTGCGCACTCGGTGAGCGGTCGTGACACTTGGTTGGCGCGCATGGCGCAGCGCCTGTACGGGCCAACCCTCGCGTGGGCACTGCAGCACCGAAGGTTGGTGATCATCTCATCGATCGTGATGGTGGTTCTTGCCGTGTCGCTTTTGCCGACACTCGGCCGCAGCTTCTTGCCGCCGTTCAATGAAGGCTCGCTCACCGTTTCGGTGGTCAGCTCTCCGGGCATCCCGCTGAGGGATAGTGACCACTTGGGCAGCCAGGTCGAGCAGGTTCTGCTTTCCTTTCCCGAAGTGATTTCAACGAGTCGCAGGACTGGGCGCGCTGAAAAAGACGAGCACGTGCAGGGCGTCAACGCGTCCGAGATGGAAGTAGTCCTAGGCCCGTTAGTAAGCGGTCGCTCCAAGGTCGAGCTGGTCGAAGAGATGCGGCGAGGGGTCTCGACGATTCCGGGAGTCGCCGTTTCCTTCGGCCAACCCATCAGCCACCGGATCGACCACATGATTTCCGGGTCCAAGACCAATTTGGCGGTGAAGGTGTTTGGGCCCGACCTGGCTGTGCTCAGGTCGTTGGCCTCCCAAGTTGAACAGGTGCTTGGCACCGTCCCTGGAATCGTCGATCTGTCCAACCAAGAACAGGCTGCAATCCCCCAGTTGCTGATCGACTTTGATCGACAGGCCTTGGCCCGGTGGGGGATCTCGCCGGACGATTTAGGCACGACCGTGGAGGCTCTCTTTCAAGGCACCGACGCCGGCGAGATCCTGGAAGACGGGTTGGCTGCCAATGTCGTCGTCCGTTACGCGCCCACGCTAAGAGCTTCACCCGAACGATTGGCGTCTTTGCCGGTCACCACACCGTCGGGCGCAATCCTAGACCTGAGTTCCGTGGCCGACATTCGCCGGACTCTGGGCCCATCGATGATTCGCCGCGAGGACGTCCAACGTGTGGCGATGATCACCGCAAACGTCTCATCCGCAGATCTCGCCGGGGTCGTGGACATCGCGCGGGCAGCGGTGGATGAGGCAATTAGCCTTCCTTCCGGTTACCTCATCACCTTTGGTGGGCAGTTCGAAGAGGCGGAACGCGGTGTTCGCTCACTTGCACTCTTAGCAGCACTACTCCTGCTGGGCGTCTACGGCCTGCTCTACGCTGCTTTCGGCAGCCACCGAGACACTATGGTGGTCCTAGTTAACCTACCGCTCGCCTTGATCGGCGGCATCGTTGCTGTTGTGATTGGTGGCGGGGTCCTGTCAATCGCAACCCTCGTTGGCTTCGTGACCTTGTTCGGGATCGCCACACGCAATGGTGTGCTTCTGGTGAACAACTATCAGCGACTCATGCTGAGTGGGGTCGAGAGGGCGGAGGCGATCAGGCGTGGCTCACAGGAGCGCCTTGCACCGATACTGATGACTGCTCTTACCGCAGGTTTCGCTCTGCTGCCGCTAGTGCTCTCCGGTGGCGCCCCTGGCAATGAAATCCAGAGTCCCATGGCGCAGGTCATCCTGGGGGGGCTGGTCACGTCGACAGCCTTGAACCTGATCGTCGTTCCGGCGCTCTATCTGGGAAGAGGTCGATGACCGTCGGGTCCAGCAGTCAGGTGCTATGCGGGGAAAGAATCTCGCGCTTCCTCGCAGCCTTCTTGCTCAGCGACCCTCAGGACAGCGGCAGCGAGCCAGTCAAGGGACTCGGACTAGCGCGCCGCGCAGCTGGGAGGATTCTCCTCCTTCACCCCAAACCACCAGGACCCGCTCGTTCCACCGCGCAATGCGCGGCATCCCCGTCAGTTTCTGTCCGGCACTTGGGCCCAGAATCTGGACCGCTCCTGAGACCCCGCTTCGAGCCACCTCGCGCCAAGCGACCTTGGTTTCTCCGTTGGTCCGACTGACCCAGGTGACCACCGCGGTTCCGTTTGGGTTGATCGCAACATCGACCCGGCCTCGAGGCTTCGCTTCGTCCACGACGATTGGTGTCGAGAAGCTCTTCCCAGAATCACGGGAGAACGCTGCGAGAACGTTCGCGGACGCGTCCGCCGCCGTGTACCAGGCTACGACGACGTACTCGCCATGAGCGTCCACCGCCGGCCCGTTGACCGGGCAACCGTTGATTTGCCAACCATCGTCGTGAATGACCACGGGCTCACTCCAGCCGTCTGCGGTCGCGCGCACTGCGGCAATGTCACGGGTCTCGTTGTCGCTGCGGTCTCGGTAGACAATCAGCGGTCCCTCTGCTGTGGTCGCGGCATCGGTAGCGCAGCACTCGCAGACGCGCGCGTCTAAGACGGTGCTGCTTGGCGGCTGGGCGCCGCCCGGAATCGCTGTGCGCAATTCTGTGTCGCCGCCATCGGTCATCTTGCGTCCATCGAGCCAAAAGGCTTGAACTGCGCCATCCGCACGCTGGGCGTAGGACACGAATCCGTGCTCTACGGCAGAACGATCATCGTGCAAGAAACCAAGGTTCTGCCAGTGATCTCCTCCGTCTGACGACTTGGCGATCACCGCACCGTAGGCGTGTCCGTCGCCCTCTATGGCTTCGAGCCAGTGGGCATACAAAGTGCCGTCTCGCGCCTTGGAGATCTCCGGCAGGTCTGCCCAGCTAGAGATGAAACCAGCGCCCTTCGTGATTTCTCTTGGCGGAGTCCACTTCTGTCCATTGAACGCGGAAAATGCCAGGACATGACCCTCGCCGTCCGGCTGTAGCCAGGTCAGAAGCAGAGCGTCGTCTGTGGCCACAAGGTTGTGGGCGGTACTACTGGCCGGTGCCGGTGGATCGAGAGATTCGACAGCTGGCGGGCTCTCTTTCTCGGTGGTGGTACTCGGTTCCTGAGCGATGAGCGGCTGGCAAATCGCGGCGAGCGCAACGGTCGATAAGGCTCGGGCGATGATCTCTTTCGGAGCAAGTTTGCTTCGACCGGAGGACTTGGAGATCGTCATCAAGCGCCATCCTTCTTCTTCGGTCTTGACGACCAATGCATGTGGCGGATCTTGAAGCCGCCAGCCTGGTGCAACAAGATAAAGGTGACGGTCCCTTTGCTGTCGATCTCACGACCGTCGTTGAGCACGATGTGGTACTCGATTGGCCAGGCAACCATCGCCATGCTGCGGTCCGCGCTCAGTTCCTCTTCGGCTTCACCTAGTGTGGTTTCGAAGGTCTTGAAGGCGTCCAGCTCGGCACCGATGTGGTGAGCACGGTAGTGTTCCCATGCTCCCTCGACGCCGCCTGATTCGAAGATCGAAGAGCTCTCAGCAAAGAGCGCCTCAGCGGCGTCCAAGTCCTTCTGGTCCATCGCCTCGAAGTAGGCGCGGGCAACTGCTGTTGGTGTGGGTCCGACGGTATGCGCTGAATGATCTTGGGCTCCCAGTGGAGACCAACTTCCGGCTAACAAGACCAAGACTGCAAATGCTTTCATCACTTTCTCCTTTGTAAATATTGACTCTACGGACGAGTGGCGGCGTCAGTCTCCGCCCAGCGAAATTGCGCTAACTCTCAGCACGCGGACGGACCCTTGTCCGTCGAACGAGAAGCCCGCGCCTTGGCCCGGGCCTGGTGCGATGTGACCATGCAGCACTGTGGCGCCGTTCAGCAAACCTTTGAGGTGCCGGCCAGCGGAGGACACGGCGACTTCGAAAGTCCCTTCGGGAATCGCGATGGTCTCGCGAGCAAGCTGATTCACCTTGCCGTCGCGCACGTCGACGAGTTTGCCGACGTTGTCGCTCGAGAGCGTGAGGAACCCGCCGCCTACTCCGTCCGCATGATGAACGAGGCTGATTTCTCCTTGGAAGTCGAGAACGTCGAGCACGGCCTCGACCTGGACGTCCGAGAACGGTCCTGCGAAGAGCAGAGTCGCCTTGCCGCTGACCTCCAGAAGCAGTCCTTCCTCTTCGTCTCCTTCCACTTCTCTCACCGCAGAAAGGTCTTGGCCCGGAAGCGACGTAAACAGCGTGCTGAGCATGCTTCCTTCGCCGGCCTTTGGCATCCATGTGAGGGTGCCGTCCTCATCGGCGACCACCACTGGTTGGGGGACTCCGGCAGGCGATCCGTTGACGCTCTCAGTCGCTTCGTGATCAGCGTGCTCCGAGTTCTGATCGGAGCCCTGTGTCTCGGCGACCGTCTCCGCATCCGCGTCAGCGGAATGCGAGGGTTCCGGCGAGAGACCGACTCCGAGACCATGCTTGTACACCAGTTCGCCGCCCAAATCTGCAGCCTGCACCAACGGAAAGAGAGCGGCCGCTCCTACCAGAACGAAGCCGAGGTAGGCCGATCGGACCTCCTTGAGCCTGGGATGAAAGTGCAGCAGCAGTCTGGCCAAGGCCAAGAGGGCGACCGCGTACAGAGTGTAGTGGGCCCAGTCGCTGTGTTCTCCAATGCGGGGCTGCACCTGTGGCAGAACATTTGTCAGGCCGTCCGCAGCTTGCTCTCCTGCCCATACCGCGAACCAGGCCGAGAACGCAGCTAGAGTCCATATTGAGGTCGCGGCAGGTCGGATCCACTTTTGCCCAAAGAGCGCCGTTCCCACCGCATCGAAAATGAGTGCCAACGGGATAAGCACGATCGGTAGGTGCACCACCGCTGGATGCAGATTAGGAAGGGCGGTGGCGTTGACTAGGCTTTCAAACATTTGAGATTCCTCCGCGAATTGGTTGGTCGTTGGGCGTAGTGCGAGAGCGTGTTCATCAACCAGATCCCGATGACAGCTTCGCTTTGCGCAGCCGCAAGGCGTTGACGATCACCGAGACCGAACTAGCGCTCATCGCCGCTGCGGCGATCATTGGACTGAGCAATAGCCCGAATGCGGGGTAGAGAACGCCGGCGGCGACCGGTATTCCCAGAGCGTTGTAACCGAAGGCAAAGATCAGGTTCTGCTTGATGTTGGCCATGGTCGCCTTGGACAGTCGGATTGCTTCTGCAATGCCGCGGAGATCGCCCCTGATCAGGGTCACACCTGCGGTTTCCATGGCGACATCGGTGCCCGTTCCCATCGCGATACCGACCTTCGCTAGCGCTAGGGCCGGGGCGTCGTTGATGCCGTCGCCAGCCATCGCCACGACCTTCCCGGCCGCCTCTAGCGTGCGAACGGCCTCCGCTTTGTCCTCCGGCAGCACGTCGGCGTGGACCTTGGTGATGCCAAGTTCTTTCGCCACCGCCTCAGCAGTGGTGCGACTGTCTCCAGTGATCATGACGATCTCGAGTCCAAGATCTCGGATCTCGGCGAGCGCTGCTTGGGTCGTCGACTTGATTGGGTCCGCCACTGACAGGAGCCCGGCAAAGGTGCTGTCCACAGCTGTGAACATTACGGTTTGCCCCGTACTGCGGAGAGCTTCGGCACGTTCCAGTGTTGAGGCGGTCTGAGCGCCAATTGCGTCCATCATTGCCGCATTGCCCAGAGCGACCCGATAACCGTCCACGGTCCCTTCCACACCCTTGCCCGTGACCGACTGAAACTCACCGACCTCGAGCAACTCGATAGAGCGTTCAGTGGCACCCTGAACGATTGCCTCGGCCAGCGGATGCTCACTGCCGCGTTCGAGCGATGCAGCCAGTTGAAGCAGCCGCACCTCATCGATCCCGCCTTCCACTTGGGCCGCAATCTCGATCGTTGCCAACTTGGGTCGCCCTTCGGTGAGGGTGCCAGTCTTGTCAACGATCAACGTGTCCACATCACGCAGCGCCTCAATGGCCTCGGCGTTCTTAAACAGAACCCCGTGAGCGGCACCCCTGCCGGTTGCCACCATGATCGACATCGGCGTCGCCAATCCCAAAGCGCACGGGCACGCAATGATGAGAACAGCGATCGCATTGAGTAAGGCGTAGGCCATCGCCGGATCTGGACCGAAGAGCGTCCAAATCACAAATGTGGCGATGGCAGAGACAATGACTGCAGGCACGAAATAGCTCGCGACGGTGTCGACCAGCTTCTGAATTGGCGCGCGGCTCCGTTGAGCGTCGGCGACCATCTGTACGATGCGCGCCAACAAGGTCTCTTCACCAACGCGCTGTGCCTGAATCACGAGGCTGCCGGTGCCGTTGACGGTTGCGCCGATCACCTCGTCAGGCTCCGTTTTCCGCACGGGGATCGGTTCGCCAGTGACCATCGACTGATCGACTGTACTTTCGCCCCGAACCACGACTCCGTCCACAGGGATCTTCTCGCCGGGCCGAACTCTCAAGAGGTCACCTTGCACCACGTGTTCGAGCGGAATTTCTTGCTCGGTCCCGTCGTCGTCGATCTTCAACGCCGTCTGGGCTTGAAGGCCGAGGAGCTTGGAGATCGCAGCTCCCGTTTGACTGCGAGCTCGCAGCTCTAGCACCTGTCCCAGCAGCACCAACGCAACGATCACCGCCGCCGCCTCGAAGTACACGGCGACCTGCCCATCGCTCCGAAATGCGTCCGGGAAGATAGAGGGGAATACAGTTGCGACGACGCTGTAGGCATAGGCCGTCGCCACCCCTAGGCCGATGAGCGTGAACATGTTGAGGCTTCGATTGCGCACGGACTGAACAGCTCGCTGGTAGAACGGCCAAGCACTCCACAAACAGACTGGCGTCGCGAGCAGCATCTCCAACCAAATCCTTGTTTGGTGGCCGAAGAGGTCCGAGACCGGCCGACCTGGAAGCATGTCGCCCATCGTCAAAGCGAAAATTGGTAGAGCCAACGCCGTAGCGAACCAGAAGCGGCGACTCATGTCGCGCAGCTCGGTGTCGTCTTCTTCCTCGAGAGTGGGCGTCATGGGCTCCAGCGCCATGCCGCAGACTGGACACGCACCTGGCTCGGAACGAACGACCTCTGGGTGCATGGGACAAGTCCATTGGGTTGGGCCACGCTGAGAGAGTGTCGGCCTCGACAGCTCCAAGGCCATGCCACATTTGGGACAGCTACCGGGCTCCGACTGCTCCACTTCGGTATGCATCGGACAGACGTAGGTGCGACCTTCCCCATGAGCAGATCTCGCCGTCGCGGAGTGCGACTCGTGCCGGTGCCCATCGGTGGCCCCACCGTGGTCGCCGCCGGCGCATGTGTGTTCTGGTTGATGTTCGTTCATTGGAGACTCCAGGGTCTATTGAAAGCCAGTCGTTCCTAACGTCGTGTAGGCCAGTCCTCAGTACCAGAATCGCAAACCGGCGACGACCGAACTGGAGGTGGCATCCCGCCCGGCCGCCCGGGCGAAGTCAGCCGTCGCGCCGAACTGGCGAAGCCATTCGATGCCGACATAGGGTGCGAACTCTCGGACCACCTCGTAGCGCAAACGAAAGCCAGCTTCAATACTGCCGAGCCCCGAGCCGATCCCAAGTTCGGGAATGTCCTGTGCTGAGAACCCAACCTCCGCTCGGACCTGGCCCACCAAGCGTTGAGTGAATAAAAGCTCATACTCGGCCTCAATGCGCGCTTCAACATCTCCGTCGTCGCTGATAAACAGCTCGTTGTCGAGTTCGAACCAGTACGGTGCGAGCCCCTGCAAGCCGATGACGGCAAAGGTCCGTCCTGATCCAGGTTCGAAGTCGTGCCGCACACCCGCGTTGAAGTTGAAATACGGCGAAATGGCGCGACTGTAGAGGGCCTGCAGTTCCAGCTCCTCGAACTCGTTGCCGTCGAAAGAGTACTCGCCCTCGGTCTTGAACCAGAGCTTCTCGATGTCGCCGCCGATCCAGCCTTGCATGTCGAAGAGTCCGAGGTCCTCATGATCCGCGTCCCGGAACTCGAACCGGTCTGCCATGAACATCCATTGGCCCTGCCCACCGACGTGGTGCCGTAGCTGCTTGCGGGCGCGCTCCATCTCATCTGCACCGTAGACCTCATCAGGTGTTTGTGGAGCGGAGTCCTGGCCCCAGGCGCCAAGGACCAAGCTGAACTGGCCGACTAGAAGGAGGACAAGACAACGCCGCAACGCTCCCACGGCGAAAGCCCTTTGATGAGACCTCATCGGATCACGGTCCCAACGGCACCGACGGCACCGTGGCCGTCGTGTTGTCCATGGTCGCTGTGATCTTGTTGCATTCGATGCTGTTCATGGCCGTTGCCGTTCGGGCGTGGCTTGACCGAGACCACCCGAAACATGCCTGCTTCCATGTGGTACACCAGATGGCAGTGAAAGGCCCAGTCCCCAACTGCGTCCGCGGTGATGTCGACAGCGAGTTTCTCGCCGGGCTTGACGACGATCGTGTGCTTGCGCGGCTTGTGATTTGTCTGGCCGTTCACTACGTCAAAGAACATGCCGTGCAGGTGAATTGGGTGCGGCATCATGGTGTCGTTGACCATCGTTAAGCGCAGGCGTTCATCCTGGTGGAAAACAATCGGCCCCGAGACTTCTGAGAACTTCACTCCGTCGAACGACCACATGTACCGTTCCATGTTGCTGGTCAGATGCAGCTCGATCTCGCGTTCGGGATGGCGCAGATCTGGATTCTCGTCGAGCGCGACGAGATCGGTATAGACCAGCACCCGGTGCGGTACATCCTCGAGCCCGACACCGCGTTCACCAAGGCGATCGCTCGGATCCATGGCGGTGTTGGCGACTCCTGGCCCCTTCGGGTGCTCGTGGGTACTCGTCGGATCCATGGAGTGATCGCCGCTCATGCCGTCGCTTTGAGCACCGTGGTTCATGGTGCTGTGATCGAGATCCGCGGCCTCCTGCTCTACCCTGGGAGAATCCTTGGATCCGTGATCCATCTTGGAGTGGTCCATTGCACCGTGGTCGATGGTGCTGTGGTCGACTTCTGGCGTTGGCGCAACGGACTCTTCGTGTTTCATTGCGCCGTGGTCCATGGCTGTGTGATCGACCTTGGTTTCGGTGGTCTTGGTGTCCATCGACCCGTGACCCATCGCTGCATGGTCCACTGCTCCAGAGTCCGCTTTGTCAGCTGATGCCCGAGCATGATCCATCTTGCTGTGGTCTGGCGACGGATCCTGGACGCCGCTGTCCATCGCTCCATGGCCCATGGCATCGTGCGACATACCCATGTCCTTCATGGTCAGGAGAGGTCGCTCTCTGAGCGCCGGCACCGGCGCCAGCATTCCCAATTCTGGCGCTAATGTCGCGCGACCCATGCCCATCCGATCGATCGACTCCGAGACCAGCGTGAACGCTCGATGTTCTTCCGGCTGAACGATCACGTCGTAGGTCTCCGCGGTGCCGATCTGGAACTCATCGGTTTCCACCGGACGGACATTTAGCCCGTCAGCCTGCACAACGGTCATTGGCAGTCCCGGAATCCGGACGTTAAAGATCGACATGGCGGAGGCGTTGATGAAGCGCAACCTGATGCGCTGTCCGGGCTCGAAGAGTCCAGTCCAGTTGTCTTCAGGTCCCAGGCCGTTCACTAAGTAGGTGAAGGTGGCGCCGGTGACATCTGCAATATCGGTGGGCGCCATTCTCATCTGCCCCCACATCCTTCGATCCTTGGCCGCCTCTCCTAAGCCTTGCTTGGAGGCGCGGCGCAGGAAGTCACCCACTGTGCGCTGTTGAAAGTTGAAGGAGTCGCCCATCTTCTTTAGCTTCGCGAAAATGCGGTGAGGGCTCACGAAGGACCAATCCGAGAGCACCACCACATACTCGCGATCGAAGCTCACCGGGTCTATGCCCTTGGGGTCGATCACCAGTGGGCCATAGTGGCCGACCGGCTCTTGGAGATTCGAGTGACTGTGGTACCAGTAAGTCCCTGCTTGTTTCAGGGGAAACTGGTAACGGAAGGTTTGCCCCGGCTTGATACCCGGGAAGCTGATGCCGGGAACACCGTCCATGGTTGGTGGCAGCAGAATGCCGTGCCAGTGAATCGATGTGTCTTCGTTGAGCCGATTGGTCACATTCAGAGTGACCTGGTCGCCCTCACGCCAGCGGAGGATGGGGCCGGGCACCGTCCCATTGATGGTCACTGCGCTGCCGCGCTTGCCGTCGACGAGGAATGGAGTGTCCGCGATCTCAAGGTCGAAGTTCGTGCCGGTGAGCTCATTGCGTGCAGCGAGCCCGTCGATCCCGGGCCTAGCCCAGGCCGGCAAGAGGGTGTCGAAGCCGGCGACGGCGCCGAGTGCGCCTGCGGTGCGCAAGAGCGTTCGCCGGGTCAGTGCGCGGCGACTGATGGGTGAGGACGCTTTGCTATTGGCTTTCATGGTGCTTCCAGGGTTGATGTAGCAGTGCAGAGTTGCTGCTTCTGCTGCGGAGCGACGATACGCGCGATCGGGTCAGTGCACACCAAACGCTCATCCCTCCACGACCTCGCCGCAGGTGGGCATCGACTGACCGTAGTAGGGGTTCCCGAGCTTCGTTCCGGGCTGCAGCCACGAGCGTTTCGCCATCGGACAATAGGCCACTGCCGGCTGGTCTCCGGACAGCAAGCTGCGGTAGCGCACCAGCGGTTTGGAGAGTGAATAGAAAGCGTCGCGTACCGCCTTGATGTCCTTTGCCGAGGATAGCTCGGTGGCTGCCGCCGTGAGTTCCGGCAGTAGCTCTTGAGCGGCTTTCCCGTTCTCGGGTGCAACCCCAGCTCGATCTGCAGACCAGTTCCCCGCTAGGCCCGTCAGCACTTGCAGCATCTCGCGCCCGTGCCCGGATGTTGCCTGAAACGTGTCGTTGAGTAGTTCCAATCGCACCATCTCGTAGTGCTCTAAGAAGTGGCGAAACTCCACCTCTTCGGATTCTTGGGCGATCGCGGGGGACGACAAGGCTGGCAACGACAGGGCAACGAGGGCCAGAAGTCCAAGGCCAACGAGGCGGTTTCTTTTGAGATTCAACATATCTTTCCTTTTGCTCGAGAGCCGTCGCGTCAACGCGAGGATTCGGTTTGATTGGTTTCAGAGTCAAAGTCAGAGATTGGGTTAGCGTCCGCGACCGAACTTCCAGAGAACAATGAAGTTCGCTCGAGTCCGGCGCCGCGCCAGATGAAATAGATGGATGGGAAGACGATGAGAATGGCGACGAACGAAGTGAAGACACCGCCGACCATGGGTGCTGCAATCCGGCGCATGACGTCGGAGCCGGTGCCGGTTGACCAAAGGATCGGGACCAAGGAGAAGAAGGTGGCGGCGACGGTCATCATCTTCGGCCGTATCCTTCGAACGGCACCATGGTCCACCGCCTCGCGCAGGTCGGAGTACGTCAGCATGCGCCCTTCGCTCTTCCAAGAGTCATACGCGAGGTCGAGGTAGAGCAGCATGACCACGCCGTTCTCGGTTGCGAGCCCCGCGAGTGCGATGATGCCGACGACCACTGCCACCGACCAGTTGTAGTCGAGGAAGTCCATCAGCCAGATGGAGCCAACCAACGATAAGGGGATGGCGGACAGGACGATTGCGGTCTTGATGATGGACTGGGTGTGAAAGTAGAGAATCAGCAAAATGAGCAGCAGCGTGATCGGCACGATGATCGCGAGGCGCTTCTTCGCGCGCTCCATGTACTCGTACTGGCCTGACCAGAAGATGGTGTAGCCCGGCGGCAGCTCTACGGATGCGGCGACCTTCTGTTTGGCTTGCTCCACCCACGTGCCAATGTCGACTCCGCGCAGGTCGACGTAGATCCAAGCGTTCGGGCGGGCTCCCTCCGACTTGATCCCAGGGGGGCCTTCGCGGATCTCAATGCTCGCAACCTGCCTGAGCGGAATGTGGCCGCCGCTGGGGGTGGCAACTAGAACTTCCTCGAGGGCCTTGAGGTTGTTGCGTAGTTCGCGCGGATAGCGAACGTTGATCGGATATCTCTCGAGCCCCTCGACAGTCCACGACACGTTCATGCCACCCACCGCTGAGCGAATGACGTCTTGGATGTCGCCGATCCGCAGCCCAAACCGAGCGGCTGCCTCGCGATCGATGTCGAAGTCCAGGTAGCTGCCACCCATGACGCGTTCCGCGTACGCGGACAGTGTGCCCGGCAGTGGTTTGACGACGGCCTCAACCTGTTGCGCGATCACATCAAGGGTCGCCAGGTCAGGTCCGCCGATCTTGATGCCCACTGGGGTCTTGATACCGGTCGACAACATGTCGATGCGCGTCTTGATGGGCATCGTCCAGGCGTTGGTCAGGCCTGGCATCTGAACGGCGTCGTTCATCTCTTTGATCAGTTGGTCGCGGGTTAGGCCAGGACGCCACTCGCTTGGATCCTTGAGCATGATCGTGGTCTCGATCATCGACAGGGGGGCAGGGTCAGTGGCGGTTTCTGCTCTGCCCACCTTTCCGAAAACGGATTCCACCTCGGGGAAGGTGCGAATGATCTTGTCGGTCTGCTGTAGCACCTCGCGGGCCTTGGTGATCGAGATGCCCGGAAACGTGGTGGGCATGTAGAGCAGATCGCCTTCCCACAGCGGCGGCATGAACTCAGAGCCAAGCCGATTGAAAGGAACAACGGTGACCAAGAGCACTAAGACCATCGCAATGACCACCGCCCAGCGCCAACGGAGAGCGAGATTGAGGACCGGGGTATACAGGAAGGCTAGAACCCGGGACACGGGGTTGGTGGTTTCGCTGCGGATCCGTCCCCGCACGAACCAGAACATGAGCACCGGGACGACCGTTACCGCCAAGATCGACGCCATGCCCATGGCATAGGTCTTGGTGAAGGCCAGAGGCTTGAACAACCTTCCTTCTTGGGCCTGCAGCGTAAAGACGGGCAAGAAGGAGACCGTGATGATCAACAGCGTAAAGAAGAGGGTCGGCCCCACCTCTTGGGCTGACTTCAGGATGATCTCGAAGTGCGAGCGCTTGCCTTGCCACTTCTCGTAGTGCTTGTGCGCGTTCTCCACCATGATGATGGCCGCGTCGACAAGAACTCCGATCGAGATCGCGATCCCGCCCAGCGACATGATGTTGGCGCCGAGGCCTTGCAGGTTCATGATGATGAAGGCCAGCAAGATCGATAAAGGAATCGAGATGATCGCGACCAGCGCGGACCTGAAGTGGAAGAGGAAGAAGATGCAAACCAAGGAGACCACGATCAGCTCTTCGAGCAGGGTGTTGGTCAAGGTCTCGATCGAGCGTTCGATCAGGCCGGTTCGGTCGTAGGCCACTTCAATGGTTACGTCATCGGGCAGTCCCGCCTCGAGTTCTTTGAGCTGGGCCTTCACCCGTTCGATGGTCGAGCGCGTGTCCGCGCCGGCGCGCACCACGACGATGCCACCGACGGTTTCACCCTCACCATTCCAGTCAGCGAGCCCGCGCCTGATGTCGGGTCCAATGGTGACGGTGGCGACATCCTTGAGAAGCACGGGCACACCGCCAGGGGCTGCGTTGAGAACGATCGCCTCGAGATCAGAAACGCTCTCGATGTAGCCTCGTCCGCGCACCATGTATTCGCGCTCGGCAAGCTCAACCAAGCGTCCGCCGACGTCGAGATTGGATTCTTGGATGGCCTGCTTGACCACCTTCAACGAAACACCGTACGCGCGCAAGCGAACTGGGTCGATCTCGACTTGATACTGCCGAACGAAGCCACCGATAGACGCCACCTCGGCGACACCCTCAACAGAAGAAAGTCCGTACTTGAGGTACCAATCCTGATAGCTACGCAGCTCGGCTAAGGAGCGCTCCGGCGAGTTGAGCACATACACAAAAGCCCAGCCGACTCCGGTGGCGTCCGGTCCAAGCTGAGGCGTGACGCCGTCTGGGAGATCACTCGAGAGCCCCGAGAGGTACTCCAGCACCCGGGAGCGAGCCCAGTAGAGATCAGTTCCGTCCTCGAAGATGACGTACACGAAAGACAGGCCGAAGAAAGAGTAACCGCGCACGGTTTTGGCAAAGGGCACGGCCAGCATCTTCGAGGTGATGGGGTAGGTGACCTGGTCTTCAATGACTTGCGGTGCTTGTCCAGCAAACTCAGAGAAGATGATGACTTGAACGTCGGAGAGGTCAGGGATCGCGTCGACGCGAGTTTGTCGAATGGACCAGACACCGCCCAGGACGACGAGCGCCACTCCAACCAGAACCAGCAGCTGGTTCTTAAGAGACCATTCAATGAGACGGTTCAACATTGCCCGGCGTCCTATGAGTGACCTGAGTGATCGGTTGAGCTAGACGTCGATGGTTCTGCTAGGCCAGGCGTGTCGTCCCGCTGACCCTTGGTTCGACCATCGATCACCTTCTGCACGGCCTCTTGGAGCTGCGACTCGGAGTCGAGCAGGAACTGAGCGGAGGTCACCACAGTGCTTCCTTCTTCGAGGCCATCGAGCACCTCGACGAAACCCTCGGCCTCGAAGCCGAGAGTGATCTCCTGTGGTACGAACCGTCCCTCGCCGAGAGCTAAGACCACCAAGTTCCGCTGGCCGGTTCGCAACACCGCCTGCACCGGCACGGCGATGGCATTTCGAGCTGCGACGGGTTCCAGCCGCACGGTCGCGTACATGCCTTTGCGTAGCCGTCCACCTGGGTTCGGGACCTCGACCATCGCCCGAATAGTGCGGGTCTGCGCGGACACCTCTGGTTCGAGAAAACGAACTCTGCCGCTGAAGGCTTCGCCAGGGAAGTACGACAGTGCAATCTCGGCTCTTGTTCCGGGGCGGACGGTCGCTACCTGGCTCTCGAACAGCTCAACGGACAGCCAAAGGCTAGACAAGTCGGCCAGATGGAACAGTTCCATTCCAGGCTTCACCGCCATCCCTTCAAGCCCTGCCATCCGCTTCATCACCACGCCACCGGCAGGCGCAGAGACTGTGAGCGATCGGAACAGTTCTCCCGTTGCCTCGAGCTGGCGGATCTGTTCCGAAGAGATGTCCCAGTAGCCCAGACGTTGACGAGCCGATTCCACCAGGGACTGGGTTCGCTGACGGGTGTCGGCAGGTGCATCAGCCATGTCCTTGGCGAAGTCGAGGGCGGACAGCAGCTCTTGTTGGGTCTGGACCAGCTCTGGTGAGTAGATCTCGAACAGGGCCTGGCCCCGGCGGACCGTCTCGCCGACATAGTTGACGTACACCTTCTCGACCCAGCCTGAGTATTTGGTGGCCACCGTCACCATGCGCTGCTGGTCGAACTCGAGATATCCCACGGTCCGGATGGAGTCGCTCAGGTCCCGGCGCTGTACCGTTTCGGTCCGCACGTTCATGTTCTGGACCACTGTTGGATCAATGCTGACAAGGGCGCCGGTGTTGCCGGCTTGGTTCTGGTACACCGGCACATAGTCCATGCCCATGCTGTCTTTGGCCGGGACAGCAGAGGTGATGGTTGGGTCCATCGGGTTGCGGTAGAAGAGGATTTCGTCTGTAGCGTTTGCGCTCGGCTCTGCTGCGTTCGTTCGAATGAGCGGAGTGCCGTCGATCGGGCAGGTGCCAGGCTCGCTCTCGACGATGCTGGGATGGTCCAGACAGACCCAGGTTGGGTTCTCACCGGCGCTGCCTTCGACTGTCGCTAAGTCTGCTGTGCCTTTCATGGGGACCAGGTTCATTCCGCAAATGGGGCACTGCCCGGGCTCTTCTTCAAGCACGTGTGGATGCATTCCGCAGGTCCAAAGACCACTGTCGATGTGCATTTCTTCGGTGGCACTGGGCGGAGTGGGTAGCCCTCGAAGGCCCAAGAGGTTTGTTGGCAGAAGTTGTGCGAGAACTACGCCGAGGAGGACTGCAACCGCTAGGAGGGCAGCTCGAAAGAGGGTTGTTTTGGTCATGGGCTGAGACTCTCGGTTGACTGCATTGCGGGTCCTGCGATCGTGCGTTCGAGTTGGATCCAGGCCACGGCCAGGTCGGTTCTGGTTCGTTCAGCTGCCACTTGGACCTCGAACATCACAATCTCTGAGTCCAGGAGGTCAACGGCGTTGAGCTTGCCGGTGGCGTACGCCGTTTCTGCTGAGCGGAGGGCTTCTCGCGCCTGCTTGAGCAGAACGTTCTCAAGGAGTTGAAGGTGTTGGTAGAGCAGCGGCATACGGGAGACAAGATCACCGATGGAGCCCTCGATTTGGGCGAGGGTTTGTCGCTTCTTCTCTTCGGCCGCCCTGCGAAGGGCCTGTGCTTGTTCGACACCCGCAGCGAGTTTGCGTTTGCGGACTGGAAGGTTGAGCGAAGCGCTCAGAGCCAGGATGTCGTCGCCGTTGTCGGGTGGCGGTATCAGGAGTCCTGGAGCATCATCGCGCCGGCCAACGGCGGTGTAGGAGAGCCCCAAGGCGACGTCGGGTCGGTAGCCCTTTTGTGCCAGCGCTACCAGGGCCTGCCCTGCCGCGATCTCCGCGTTCGCTTCATTGATCTCTGGGCGGCGCGAACGCGCGTGGCTCCTGAGTGCTGCGAGATCAAACGTTGGCTCGTGAGCCTCTGGCAGTGAGGAGCTTTCGAGAGGGTGGTCGGCCGGTCGATCCCGCAAAGCGTTCAGTGCCGAACGGAGCGTCCAGCGTCGTTCAGAAATCCCCAGGAGGCGGGTATCAGTTCTGGTGATCTGCGCCTGGATGCGCACGATTTCTTGCTGCAGTCCAGAGCCAGAGGCGTAGCGCGCTTGCGCCGCTCGTTCGTAGCGGACCAGAGCGTCCCGCTCCTCGAGGAGGATCGATTCTCTAGCGTCTAGGAAGGCCAGCTCTGAAACAGCACGGCGAGCCTCCGCCAACATGTCGAGGCGCATTGTTTCAACGCGAGCAGCAGCAGCAGCTGCTGCGTAGGTGGCCGCCTTCTCCTTGAGTGAGAGCTTCCCGAACCAGGGCAGCTTCTGCTGAACGGAGACACTGAACTGTTGCGGCCCAGAGCGTGTTTCTGGTGGCAACACAAACAGCGAGAGTGCCGCGGTTGGGTCTGGCAGGGCTCGCAGCTGTGGAGCAAGTGCCTCAGCCGCTGCTGCTAGGTACAGGGCTCTTGCGATCTCTGGGTTGCGCTCGAGCACCTCATCGAACAGCGATCTAGGCTGCCCAATGCCTGTCGACTCAACGGTGAGCTGCGAGGCGGAGCGACTGGCACCAGCACGTGTTCGATCTGCAACCGGAGGTGCCGAGGTCTCGGTCTCCTCCGAAGCAGTCCGCGTGCTGTCCTGTCGTGCCTGCACAACAGTGCAGAGCGCTAGTCCCTGGGCTAGGACCAGCCAGGTCGTCTTCTTTCTGAAATCCATGATTCGTCCTTCCGGTTTAAGGGTGTTGTGCGCGTCGGGGGACGCAGCACGCACTCAGCCGAAAGGAGAATTAGATTAGAAAGGCGCCATGAAGTGTGAAGAGCGGCGGGAGAGAGAGCTGAGGCTCCCACCGTGGTGGCATAGAGGCTCTTGGCGGTGCCAAGCCCCCTTCCTCGGCGCTTGGGATCAGCGCAGCAAGACGTGCTGAAGGCCACTCCGTTGCTTCTGGAGCAGGCTCTTGAGCGTCTGCGCGCTCAAGGGTGGGGCAGGTCGCTGCTGCTGAGTCGCAGCATTGATCCTTGTCAGGCAGCTCCGCTGGACCCTCTGAGTCCGTCTCCGCACAGTGTTCTTTGCCTGGCCGAGCGAGGTCGGCGTCAGGCATCACCTGGGCACTTGCCGACTGATCCACGCTTGCCTCTGCACAATCGCACCAGAGGGGTGCGAACAGAGCCATAGCCAGTGCGGCTAGGGTGGCGATGGAGTTCTTTTTGTACATTGCGGTTGGGCGAGGTTGCCTGTGACGGACTGCGCTCGCAGGACAATAGTGCCATGTTTCGGGTGGCAGCGCCTGTTCGCTCACGCAGTTGCGCGCCGTTTGATCAAGGTACGAAACCTCGGCACCACTGGATTCCGATCCGTCGTCTTCGTTTGAGTGAGGCCAGCGAGTATGGAAACTGGCGCCCGAGCTTTGAGCGACTCTTAGAGCCGAGGCTCGTTGTCAACGATCCGCCACACCAGTCCGGCAAGGTCCGGCTGGTGTGCGCGCCATGCTCTACTGTCTGGCGAGCTTCTTAGCTTTCTCAGCGAAGCGTACTGCGTCTAGCTTCCTGTTCTGAGGGAGGCCCCCGAGTTGGTGCTCCCACCAATCCGGTTCTGGGGCGGCCTCCCCCCAGGTTCGACCGGGCTCATAGAGCATCCAGAAGTCCCAGGCCGGTTGGCTCAGGCCTTCGATCATAGGTTGGATCGCTTTCCCGACGTGCTTTTCGCCGTCCCAGTAGTGGTGGACGTTGTCACCGCTCATCAGCTTCGAGGCGTTCGCAACGTGCTTCTCTTTTGCTCCGAGCTGATCGGAGTTGATCACCAGCACGGTCAGATTTGAAATGCCGGCTTCTTTGAATGCTTTGTCGACTTCGGAGACCCCCCGAAGACAAACCCCTCACGTGGGGCCCACCAAGAGCACCGCGCGCACGTTACCCGAGGCCGCGTTGAAGGCCGAACGGAATGGCTCGAAGTCTTGACTGATCACCCCGTCATGTTTTGCTCCAGCCTGGGCCATTGCCAGAGAAGCGCAGGCGATCACTCCTGCGGCGAGTAAGCGCTTCTTGCCCTTGAGAGTTCTGTTGGGATTCATGGCCACTTCCTTCTGCTTTCTATCTGAATTGCACATTCAAGAGACGGAGGACATTCACCACCAGGGCGACGCTCCACAATAGAGCCGAGAACAAAAGGATCGTTCGTATGGGCAATGGGCGCTTCGTCGGGCACAGCTCACCCTCAGCAACCGGCCTCACCCGGTATACGGCCCAGAAACCGTAGGCTAGGACAAGGGCTGATGCGAGCAGGATGAGAAGGCTGTAAGGCTCTAGATTTGCCGCCCAGATCGCTCCTGACACTCCGAGTACGCTCACCAAAAGGGGTGCGAGGATGGGTACGCAGCAAGCTGTGGCGGCGGTGGCGAGTACCGCGGCTCCCGCTCCTGTAGTGGCCGCGCTCCACGCGCCGACGTTGTGTTTGGTGGTCACAGGCTCAACCGCTGGAAGAGGGTGACGGCGAAGATCACAGAGCCAACCAGACAGCCGAAACCACAGGTGCACCTGCAAACTAGGGAAAGCGGTTTCATTCGGTGACTCCCTCTTTTGAGATTGCGGCGTCGACGACTCGTAGAACGTCGCGGAGGCAGCACTTGCCGGCCGGATTGCGAACCTCGCACGCGCACTCCTTCTTCTTCACACTGGCTCGGATGGATTCGAGCGTCGGGCTCTCTCCGAGGATCTCTGCTTCCGTGGTGATGGCCTCTCGAGAGTGCAGAAAGCAGTAACAGACCAGGTCTTCGGCTCCGAGTTTGAAGCCAGGAACCACACGGACCTCATTCGTTCGAAGCGTGAGTCCGTGTTCGCCGAAGTAAACGACTTCGCACTCGGCATCGCAGCAAAGCGCCAAGTCTTGACGCGGCGGCACTGGCCCCGAAGTCATTGCTGACACGGTGGTCCACTTCACTGACTGGCCGGCTGTTCCGGATACAGGGCAACATCCAGTGCCGTTGGTCGCTGGGACGTCGCAGCAGTCGTCACTCATCCGATGCCTTTCGCAGGCCAGACCCCAGAGCCCACGGCGAGGTTCGGCCGTTGCTGGTGGTTACGCGGTGAGACGAAGTGGTTAGACATGCCATGGGCCCATCGTAAACCTCGTACCATGGTACGGAGTCAAGGAACGGTTGTGCTCCGCGACCCGCTGGACGCCGTGATTGACAGTCCGAGTACCCACAAGACACTCGTGGGGAGCTTCTTGCGCTCCAAGGTCGCAGCAGTTCTTCGCATCGCTGCTCGACCGTGTCAGGCCACGCCGACATCGACTTCTTGGGGGGGCAGGCATGCGTTCTTAGGTTGATAGATCTCCCGAAGTGCGGTGACCCTTGCGGCACTCGCCCGCGGTGTTACCGTCGAGTACGATTGGGGAGGAGACGGAATGACCGAAGCTAGTCGCCATCGTTGGCCGAGTTCGAGAAGGCTGCTCTTTGTTGCCGGTAGCTTTCTCGTCGCTCTCGCCCTTGCACCACTAGCGATTGTTCGCTACCCCAATCCAATGTTCCCGCATGAGATCGAGGTGGGCAATCTGTCGCTTTACTCCGACGCGCCGATCGAGGCAGAGGTCGCGGCCATACTTTTGCAAGTGCAATCGCGAGTCGAGCTGCTTGAGATTGACAGCCCCAACCTGCGCCATCGGTTGTTTCTGTGTAGGAGCGCGCGGCGCTACGCCTTCTTTGCTCGTGTCCTTGGCGTGTCGCCTAGCTCTCAAGGAGTGAACGCGCCTTTGGTGCATTCGGTCTTCCTGTCGCAGCCCTTTCTGGATGAGATGCGTTCGCGGTTCGGGAGTCGCTACAAGTACTCACTGCTCGAAGGCGATCTTGTGCATGTCGCGACCCACGAGATCGTCCACACTTTGGTCACTCGGCGTCTCGGTTTCTTCGAGAGTCGCCGCTTACCCCATTGGAAGCGCGAAGGCTACGCTGAGTACGCTTCGATCGCGGCGGCTCTTTTAGCCGACCCCGACGACGATCTCAGGCAGCGACTTAAGCGTTTTGAAGAGCTGCGCTCCGAAGACGTTGGCGCCGTCCGGATGCAGTACCTGCGCGCTCAGCTACTAGTGGAGTACTTGATGAGCGTTGAGGGATTGACCTTTGATCAACTAATGAGCACCGACCTTTCAGCCGCTACGGTGTATGGCCGCCTTCAGGGCTGGACGGCTAGTCTCGCCACTGAGCGAAGCCTCAAAGTGTAGGTCGGAGCGATGGACTTGAAGTTTCTTCCTGCTGCTCTGGCAATTCGCAAGGGCAGTCCAGGGTTGCTGGAGGCCGCACTGAGGCTCGCGCCGCAGTTGGCCGCAGCTCGGTCATCATGCGGCCACCCGACCTTGATGCAGTGTCTTGCACTCGACGGATTGCGTCATTCCTCAGAGGTCCAGACACGGATGGCGGTTGCGCTTCTAGAGCGAGGCTCACCGGTCAATGAGCCCCTAGTTGCCACAGCGAGCGTGGGGAACCTTGTCGTCGCGCAGATTCTTATGGCCGAGGGCGCTGCCATCGACGGAGACCCGGCCGTCCTTGGCGGCTGGACACCGCTGGAAGAATCCTTGTACTGGGGGTCCAACGACATCGCGGAGCTACTGCTCGGTCGGGGCGCAGCGATTCCTAGTCTCCGAGCAGCTGCGGGTTTGGGGCGCGTCGACGAGATGCTCAGCTTCTTCGATGAGACAGGGTCTCTTCGTGCAGGCGCTGGCGGCATCAACTCCCCGTTCGGAGTGCTCGAAGATGATCGATGTCAGCAAGGCGATCAGCAGATCGTCGACAACGCCTTGGCCTATGCTGCGATGAGCGGCTGCTCGGGTGCGGCTGAGTTCCTGCTCGACAGGGGCGCCAACGTGGGGACATTTCCAGTTGGGTTTCACTTCAGGGGTACGGCCCTGCACTGGGCTGCCATCCGCGGGCACCAAGCCATGTGTGAGCTGTTACTGGAGCGGGGCGCGGATCCCGCTAGCGAGGATCTCACGATCCGGCGCACTCCTGCGGGTTGGGCGGCACATGAGGGTCACAAGGAGCTTGCCGAGTTCTTGAATCCAGAGAGTCCCGCGAACCAAGACTAGATCTCGTCTCGACGGACCGAACGCTCTCCTTTCGAAGGCCCTCCAGCCGCTGGACCTTAAGAGACTCGGCAGGTGGCTTGACTCCGTACGGTGGTACAGGGTTTAGAGTGCTCCTATGTCGCAGAGCCTGACAATAGGACAGTTGGCCAGCGAGGCGGGTGTTGGTGTTGAGACCATCCGTTTCTACGAGCGGCGTGGCTTGATCGCGGATCCTCCACGCAGACCTTCGTCAGGCTATCGGGACTACCCGCAGGAGACCGTTCGCCGTTTGAAGTTCATCCGTCGTGCTAAGAACCTCGGTTTCTCGCTGCAAGAGATCGGAGAACTTCTTGCCTTGCGGACGGGATCAGCGGCATTGTGCGGCGAGGTCCGTGAACAGATCGCCAACAAGCTCGAGAACATCGAGCGCCGCACACGCGCTCTTCAGCAAATGAGTCGAGCTCTAACAGAGCTTCACGACCTCTGTGAAATCACGGATCCTCGAACCGAGTGTCCGATCCTCGATCTCCTCGACGAGCAGGAACCCGATGTTTGAGCACAGAGATCTCTCCACTCGTACAAGTTGTGGATACCAACGCTCTGCCTCCGCGGCATCTCGATGTTTGATGAAAGGCATGAACCACGCTCCGGCCGATGAGAGTCCAATGGTGGGCACGCAGAGCGTGCCCGGCGAACGGGATGTAGCCAGGTGGCGGACTTGGGCGGTTGCTGCTCGGCGGCCAAGCCCAACTCAAGGCTACGGGTCGTAGTGATGTCAGCGAAGCTCAGGAAGGCCGGAACCATTGGTCGGATGACCCGACTCCTCGTCGCCGTCGGCCTTTTGGCGATTGATGTGCCAGTACTTCTTGAAGCTGGCAGCGCGTACAACCTGCGCACGCTCGGACTTGTCGTCTCACTGACGATCTTCTATATGTTCGTGCACTGGCTGGTCTCTCGGTACCTGAGTAACCTTGACCGCTGGTTGGGAGCCATTCTCGCCGTTGGGCCAGTCTTCTTGGTTTGGTTCCTCGGACAGGGAGGGGGACTACTCTTCGGTCAAGGGGAGGGAGGGACGGCGGCGATCACCTATGTCGCCGTTTCGCTTGTTATCGACGTCCTGCGGGGGGACTCCGGATGTGAAGTGATGGCCATTCCCGGCCTTATCTTTGGTGAGCGCACCCACCTCGCCTGCATCGCGTTCTGCGCGGTTGATGCGATGGACGAGGGGCTGGAAGTTGGTGATAGCTAGCGAGCCCCTCCTTGCTGACGCTGGAGATCTGATGGTGCACGGCCAAACCGGTTCTTTCGGTCGCCGTTCCCCTAAAGGCGTTCGTAGTCCGCTAGCACTGCGACTGCTTGGTCGCATGTTGCTGCCCTGATCACGAGCAGACGGTTCGCCCCAAGCGCCGGTAGACTTGGGAAATGGCTGCTCATGCGATCTGGCTCCATCTTCTGCTCGGGGCCGGGTGGTTGTGGCCGACGGCGGAGCGATCTGGGACGGTCTCCGTTTAAACCTCACGCCTTCGGGCTAACCGTCTTTGGCGAGCGTTTAGGCGAATCTGGGCTCGTGGAGGCTAAGGCGAAGGGGACCTGATCAGCACGAGGCTTCGTCGGTTGATCCGCGTCTTCAGCACGATGTCCAGCTGGCGCCACTGGTCCGGAGCTACCCCCGCTCGGAGGGCTTCTTCGTTCGCGAGCAGCAGTCGGTATTGCGGTGTGGCCAGCAGTTCGAGCGCCGCTTGTGGGGTCGGTGGGAAGTGGAGGTAGAGTCCCTCGGTGTGGAAGTTAATCCCGCGAGTGACGTTGGCCAGATCAAAACCGAGCAGTATGCGTTGCTCGGTATTGTCTGCCTTGGATCTTGTTGCCGGATCAAGTTCTCGGAGGATTGCGGTTGCCAGCGGACGAGCGGACTTGTCCGGCTCCATCTGCGGGTAGAGGAGTGTCACGGCGCCTAGCACCATCACCGAACCAACAATGACAACGGTGGCAAGTGTGAAGGTCAAGGGTCGGCTGAGTGACCACCAGATGGCGAGCCCTGAAATCAGCAGCAAAGCTGCGGAAGCGGTGGCGGGCCAGAAGGCGGCCGGGGTGAGTTCGTTGGCGACGAAGGGTAGGACGACTGCGGCGATGGTAAGAACACCGGCGATCACGTGGAAGCCCGCGCGCGCCCATTGCCCAAGGCTGCTCTTGTCACCAGGCGTTCGGCAGACCCTAGCCAGCCATGACGACATCAACAGAGCGATTGCTGGCAGTGACGGGAGAATGTACAGATCGCGCTTTTCGGTGCTCAATGAGAACAGAAGGAAAGTGAACACCACCCAGACCAAGGTGAACCGGGTTTGAGGCTCATTCCGCGATCGCCAACCAAAGAACAACATCCCAGGAAACAGAAAGCTCCACGGCAACAAAGAGTATGTCCACACCTCGCCGTAGTACCAGAAGGGCTGATGGTGATGCATACCCTGACTTGCTCGTTCGAAGAAGTGCTCCTTGACGCTCGCAAGCGCGTGGTAGCCCTCAACCCGAGTGGTGGCGAGGTAGGCCCAAGTGCCCACAATCGCGAGCAGAATTAAGAAGCCGAGCAGGGGGTGTAGCTTGAGCAGTTCCTTGGCTCTACGGTCCCAGATCGCGACAGTCAAGATGATGCCCGAGGGGAGCACCAGGCCAATTGGACCTTTGGTGAGAAACGCGAGCGAGATCGAAATCCAGAACAGTATGGCGATGCGTAGTTCGCTGCGAAATAGCCAGCCATTGGGGTTGGGGCTGGGTACTGGGCGGTATTGCCGATCAAACAAGTACAGCGCGCTGAGGATGAAGAAGCACAGGACCGCGTCAGTCTGCGCCCATCTCGCCTTGTCCCAGAACATATAGGTGGTCACCAGCACTAAGCCCGCAAGGCGGCCTGCGACTGGATCTGTGCGGGACCCAAGCCGGATCGTCAGCCACAGGGCCCCCAGGCCAGCGAGCACTGACGGAATGCGCGCGATTAGAGGTGTGATGCCTCCGGCTAACCAACCAAACCAGGCAATGAGCCAAAAGAAGAAAGGCGGCTTGTGGTTGTCGAGATCGCCGTTGATGTGTGGCACCAACCAGTTCCCGTCCGCGAGCATCTCCCGAGCGCCTTCAGCGAAGTAGGGTTCGTCTGGTGCCCAAAGATCGTTGGCCCCGAGTTTCCAGGTGAAGAGCACCAAGGCGAGACCGAAGATGAGCCAAGGCACTCGGCTGTGCATCAGCAGTTCGATGCGATGATCGGCTTTCAATTGCGTTCGAGCCGTCAAGCGCCGGCCTGGGATGGCGCCCAGGTTTCGAGCCAGCTTTGCAAGTGAACAACGTTCCAGAGCATCCGAGAATGGTCCGCTCGGTGTTCTCGGTGTTCTTTGAGGTGCTCGGCGACACCGGAGGCATCGAACAGGCCTTGCCGCCGTAGTCTGCCCGGGTCTAAGAGGCGGTCCACTTCTGCGGCCAACCCGCAGTTGAGCCAGGAAGCGATCGGTAGGCTCAAGCCTCGCTTTCGGCGATGAATCACGTCGCGCGGGAGAACCTCAGCGGCGGCGCGCTTCAGCAGGACCTTGGTTTGCGTACCTTTGATCTTGCTTGACATCGGCAGCGACCATGCATGGCGAAGCACGTCCGGGTCCAAGAACGGAGCCCTGGATTCGACACTGCTTAGCATTGTCCCGCGATCCAACTTCACTAGAAGGTTGTCGCGGAGGTATGTTGAATAGTCAAGCAGCATGGCCGCTTCAGCAACTGGAAGGGTGTCTTGATCCTCGGCGAAGCCTCGTGCCAAGTCTTCGATGGCGTTGTCGTTGTCTAGTGACAGTTTGCCGGCTCCAGGGCCGAACCAGCGCAGGTGTCTCTCGACCCAAGGGCTGTCTACATCCTTGATGAACCGCTTTGCCAGAAAAGAGACCGTGACCTTCTGATGCGATGTCGGCAGGCGCTGGATTCCGGCCGCCAGGGCTTTCCTGAGGATGCTCGGTAGTCCGACCACGCGATGGGCCAGGGTGTGTCCAAGATACGTGGGATAGCCACCAAACAGCTCGTCGGCACCTTCACCGGAGAACACCACGTTCACGCTTTGGCCGGCCAATTCTCCGAGGGCGATGGTGGGCAAGAGGGCCGGATCAGAGATCGGATCGGCGATCTCGGTGATCGCTCTTCGCCAAGCTCTTTCCAGCCTAGGCTCATCGAGGGTGACGCGGTTTAGCTGGATGCCAAGACGCTTGGCGACATAGCTAGCCCAGTGACTCTCGTCGAATGAGCTTGCTGTGAAGGCCACTGTGAACCCGGTGAGCTCAGCCGGGTCGATGATCTCGCAGAGGAGGGCAGCCAGCAGGCTCGAGTCAAGGCCGCCGCTCAGGTACACGCCTCGTTTGACGTCGGCGGTCGCTTGCCTTAGTACCGAGCTTCTTAGCAACTCCAGTAGTTCGGTAGGCGTAGGTCGAAGAGTCCTTCGGTCTCGCTCAAAGCGCGCGATGTTTTGCGGCTCCCAGTAGTTGGAGATGGTCAGAGCGTCGTTCTCGAGGATCAGCATCGAACCGGCGGGCACCTGGCGGATATCGCGAAAAATGGTCCTGGGACTGCGCACGTATCCCAAGCAAAGATAGTCCTGGAGGCTCGCGGGGTCCAGCTCGTTCGACACGCTTTGCGTCCCGAGCAGCGATTGCATTTCGGAAGCGAACAGAAAATTGGTTGGTGTCCCAGCGTAGAAGAGTGGCTTCTCACCGCTGCGATCGCGCATCAGTAGAAAGCGGCCGTGATTCTCATCCCACAGAGCCAATGCGAACATGCCGTTGATTTCAGAAAGACCCTCAAGCCCCTTGTCCAAGTAGAGGGGAAAGATCGCTTCTAGGTCCGAACGGGTTGTGTACGGATAGTCCGGGTAACGGGCGCGCAGCTGCGCTGAGTTGTAGATTTCTCCGTTGCAGGTCAGCGAGAGATTGCCGACCTCGCTTCGCAGTGGGCCGTCTGCAACCAGCGTTAGGTCAACGATGCGCAGGCGCGTGCAGCCCAGGCTGGCACTACCTTGAACCAGCGTCTTCTGAGAGTGCGGACCACGGTGGGTCAAAAGCCCGCCCATGCGCTCGATCTCCCCACGCGTGGCGGGGAGTTGATCGAGGCCTATTGCCCCATAGATGCCACACATGAGGTTAGGTCGGGTTGCGCAGTCGCGCGTCTGCGCCGATCAGCTGCGCTAAGACGTTGGGATCTTTGGACGGAGGTCTATTTGTAGTCTCAGGCGCCTTCTCTCGGCGCGCGGTTGGGCTGCGTACCCAACGGCGAGATAGCCAGAGCATGCCCAGGAGATCGAAGGCGCCGGTGGCGGCTCGGCCACGGAGCGCGCTGTACTTGCTGATGCCGTGCTGGCGCGGCGAATGCTCCACTTCGATCTGCATCGCTTGAGCTCCGTTCCATACCGCGAGTATGGGCAAGAAGCGATGCATGCTAGAGAAGCAAGGGATGCCTCGGAGAACTTCTCTGCGATAGGCCCGCAACGAACAGCCGGAGTCCGTGAAGGGGTCGCCGAGCGCCGCGCGTCGAATCGCGTTCGCTATGCGCGAAGCCAATCGACGAGCGAGAGAGTCGCGCCGCTTTGCACGGACTCCTGCTACCAGCTCGACTGAATTGTCCAGTAGCGTTTGCACGAGCCGAGGAATCTCACCAGGAGGATTCTGAAGGTCAGCGTCGAGCGTTACGACTACTGAACCACGACATTCCTGAAGGCCTGCCCAGAGTGCGCCCGATTGGCCAGCGCGCCGGGCCAGTGAGACCAGCCTCGTTCGAGGGTCGTTGTAGCAAAGATTGGTGACCAGTTGACCGCCACCGTCTGTGCTCCCATCGTCCACGAGCAGGAACTCCCAGGTCTGGTTCTGAGAGTCCATTGCGGCTCTAGTCGCGTGGATCAACTCTTCGAGATTGTCGCGCTCGTTGTAGAACGGGGCAACTACCGACACGTTGATCGATGTTGGTCGAGGAGGGGGCATTGACCTACTTTCTTCCATGTTCCGATTCTCGACTAGCAAGCTGAGTATTGGCTGAGCGTTAGCGTCCTTTGAGGACCGCCGTACATAACGCGAGAGCCTGCTGGGCGCCTGGCCGGAGGTGAGCTGCGTCCGTTGCGAGAGGATCGCAAGGCTCAGACGCAGACGGCTACTGCCACGTAGGTTGCACGTCGACGCGAAATCCTTCGCCGCTCTTGAAAGAAAACTGCTCAGTAGTCGCTATTTCTCCGGCTCAATGCCGGCTGGCGTGTGAGGTTGCTGCCCTCTTCGAGGGGATAAGGGAGCCGTCAACTGCGCATCGGCTGCCCGCAGCGCCTACCGCTGCGCCTTCTTGAGAGATCCCTGCGATCTGGAGATCGTGCGCATCGACCCTGTTTCGCTAGGGTCGGTGGATACTTGATTTCCGCCCCTTCCGATCGGCCAAAGCGCTTGTTCAATCCTCGACCTCTAGCAACCGTCCGCGCGTCGCGTCGCCCCGGGCGGGCGCATGTGCGTGTGCGTGATTCGGTACACGCTGGCGTGAGTCTGTCGCTGTGTTCGAGTCTGTTGCTGGCGGCTCTCGCTCGCCCGGCGATGAGCGCCGAGCCGTTGTCTCCGCGGGCTGTGGCCGGTGTGCTTGATCTGCGTTCGTAGGATCCCGAGCAGGATGATCCGGTTGCCCTTGCGGGGGACTGGCGTTTCGCATGGCAGGAACTGCGCGGCTCGGACTGCCCGGCAGCCCTAGACGGTCGCCCCAGGTAGACGTCGTCGGCCTCTACCTATTGCAGTCTGGGCGCGTAGGCTGACCGTTGAACGGGCCTGTAGACGGCTCGCTCGACCTGCAGCAGGTGGCCCCGTAGCTTGTGCCGCACACCTTGCCGTAACGAGTGCTGCAACCGGTGCTGCAACGGGTGACGGGTTGAGTGTCTCGGCTGCGTCTGTACTCCAGAGGCCATTTGTCTTGGCCGACGGATCAGATCGACTGAGGACCCCTAAGAACATGAACAGTTCGCTCCGTGGGTTAGAGGCTCACACTCCAGGACTTTGCTGCGGAAGACGAATCGCGAAGCATTGCAACACGATCCGGTTGCTGGTCGGTCTGGCCGCGTTGGCGCCCGGCCTCGCACAGGGCCAGCTCGCGTCGAACGCGGTGGAACTCAGCGAAGACTCGGTGGGGCCGTTTGGTCCTTCAGTAACTCAAGGCGAGTTTGGGCGGGCGCAACTTGCGGCCGACTTTGACGGCGACGGCTACGATGATCTTGCCGTTTCGCGCAGCAAAGATTCGTTTGAGGGCGATGGAGGTCTCGTCCATGTACTCCGCGGCGGCGCCTTGGGACTCACGCACTGGCAAACGCTCGCGCCACCTCAGATTGTTGGCCTTGTCACGTTGGACTTCGGCGCTAGCTTGACCACCTGCGATCTGGATGGCGACGCGCTGGATGACCTGATGGTTGGTGCACCGGGGGCCGAGATCGATGGGCTCGGGGACGCTGGGGCCGTGTTTGTCTACCGCGGAAGTGAGTCAGGGTTGGTTCTTGAGCAGGTTCTCACGCAGGACGACTTGTCGTTGAGCCCCGGTAGCGATGAGGGGTTCGGATTCGCGCTCGCCGCCGGCGACTTTGATTCCAACGGCACCTGTGATCTTGCCATCGGATCCCCGGAGGAAGACGAAGCAAGCGGTCGGGGTGACACGCCGGATGTGGGTTTGGTGAGCATTGTCTACGGGCTAGGCAACGGTTCTCTGAGTACCTCTGCTGTGCTCAGCTTTCAGGAACCGGATGTTCCTACCGGCCAAACAAGCGGGCTTGCGCGGGCCTTCGACAACTTCGGGTATGCGCTTGCTGCGGTGCCAGGCGATGGTGTTGACGAAACTCGCTTGCTGGTGGGAGTTCCTGGCAAGGACGACGGCGGTGTGGACCAAGCGGGTCGAGTTTGGTTGATCGATTTCAACGACCAGGCGCTACAAGCGAGTTCGTTCGTTGAGTTCGCCGACACCGGTATCGCCACCGGGTCGGAACGGTTCGGCGAAGACGTCGCGAACTCAATCTTGGAGTCCGCCGCGCACCACGCGGTCATCGGTGCTCCAGGGGCAAAAGTTGGAGGACTCGCGGCCGGCGCCGTGCTGGTGGTGCCGCTCGACGAGTTTGGCCAGTCGACACCCTCCTTCGCTCGTTTCGATCAGAGCCAGAGCGGATTCGAGAGTGCGCCTTTTACAAACGAGAAATTTGGTGACGTCGTTCTGGCAGTCGATTTGAACCGAGACGGTTGGGACGAGATTGTGATCAGCGCCCCGAGTGACCAAACAGCGACTGTTCGCGGCTCGGGGCCGATCCTGGCCGGCTCGATCCACGTCATTGTCGGTGGCTCGGGCAATGACCCGCACCTGAACAGGTTTGGTGAGGATGTGTCACTCGAGTATCGAGACTTTGGCCGTTCGTTGGCGGCCGGAAACTTCGACGGGAGTGGCTCATCGAGTCTCTCGGTGGGGGGGCCGAGTACGGATCGACCAGCTGGCCGCGGCTTTAGCGAGAACGACGATCACGGCGCGTTGTACCTGTATCGGGGTACGGCGCCCGTGCTTGAGGTCACACTCATCGATCGCACCGATGGTCAACCTGATGGCTCGACGTTGGTGGGGTTCTCGGATGCCACTGCCAGTTCTGGCGGGAGTCCCGCCTATCGAGCGCAGTTCCTGGCCCCTGACTTGATGGATGTTGAATCGCGGGTCTTCGTCGACGGCGTTCAGGTGTTCAGTGATGAGGGCGTGGAGTGCGCCGAGGGTGGCAACGTCGGAGACGGATTTGCACTGGACTCTGCGTCGGCCTTCGGATACCTCGACCAGACGACGGCGAGTTGCGCCTCATTGCCGCCGTTCGAGCGCGGTGTCGTGGGACCTAGCGGCTTCATCGCGACCGCAAGCACGGTTCAGCCCGGCGGCGCTGTCGGGACTGCAGAGGGCCTCGTGAGTACCTCAGAAGGGCGTCTGTACTTTCGCGGGAGAGACTTCTTGGATACCGATCGAGTTATCCGAACCGCCCCGGGAGCCGTTGGGCCGATAACAACTGTTGTATCTGCCGGAGATAGTCTGGGGGCGGGGGTTTTCATCAAGTTCATTGATGGTTTTGACGTTTCCGATTCAGGTGGTCACCTCATTCACTCTGGAGTCACCGGCAACATTGCCGATGTCGGCAGCGTGGTTCTGGACGGTGTGCGTGTCCTGACCTGGAACTCTCTGATTCCTCAGCCTCCGACTGCCCGAAGAGGATCGGTACTGCGCATCTTTAGCTTCCTGGGCGTCGCGGTTGACGATGGTGGTCGGCATCTGGTGTCTGTCACCGATGACCAGGGTGGTAACAGTTGGGTGACCTATGGTGCTAGCGGCGTATTGCTGAGCGCGTTAGGCGAACAGATGAGCGTCGGGGGTCGATCTCTTGCGGGTTTGCGGCCACAGGCGCTCTCGATCAACGACGATGTCGGCCTTCATCTTTGGGGCATGGAGACTGTAAGCCGCGGACTTTCCAGCTCGTCGCCCAGCGGTCAGCTGTTGCTGGCAACCTGCGAGGGAGCGATTGTTGAGTCCGATGTGGTCCTGGCCCGTGGCCAAGCGCTCAACATCGATGGTGGTCCGCCCGCCATTGTTCTCGGCATCCACCCGCCGTCGAGTTCGGCGGGTATGCAGTCGACCGACGATCGCTCGGTCTTTCTGCACGTGGCCCTGGAACGTGGCTCCGAGTCGTTCGATGCGATCATCGGCGTCGACGTCGTCTGCGCAGCCGTCTTTTCCGATGGTTTCGAGTCGGGCGGCGTAGGCTCTTGGAGCTCGGCCACCGGTTGAGATAGGAGACTCGTCGGCAGGTCGAGGGTCGAGGGTTGAGGTCTAATTGGTCCTTGCCTTGAGTCCGAGTCGCGGGGGTGTGCGACATCATCAACGGATCGGAGCGCTTGGCGCTGGTTCTGATCGCGACTCGGAGTCCACACCGCAGTGACCAGATAGGACGTCAGCATCAATAGCAAGACCGAACGCAACAGACAACGGGACCCAAGTCGTGTCGCGGTCGCTTTGGCACTCACCATTGCGCTGGGCCTCATCAGCCGCCGAGCCGGCCTTGGGCTACCTCCATTTCTCGTCGAGAACGGCGGCGACACTCTATGGACGGTGGCGGTCTACCTCAGTCTTGGCTTTGCCGTACCCAAAGCCCGGCCAGCGGTGCTTGCAGTACTCGCCTTCTTCATCAGTGTCTTGGTCGAGTTTTCGCAACTGCTCGACGTGGCCTGGCTCGTTGTTCTTCGAGGCACTCAGGTCGGCCGGCTGTTGCTGGGCACGGACTTCCTCTGGGTCGATCTCGTGCGATATCTCGCTGGCGCCCTTGGCGCTTTGGTGATTGAGCTGTCCTGGAACCGATGGTCTGCACGACTTGGTCGCCGATAGTTGAGTGGTCTTCGGCCTTGCGAAGGCCAATAGGCTTGCCTCCGGTCATGGCTTGCATCCTGCGAATCGCGCTCTTCGCTTCTGCCTCGCGCATTCTTCTAGTGACGAAGCAGTATCTCCCGCTGCGTGAACGGGCCGCAATCATGATAAACACTTCCCTGAGTAAGCTGTCGCGCATTGTAAGAGTACCTTTTTGCGCAACCTTGAAAGTGCTCGAAACAGGGCGCGCCCAAACCGGGCCGGCGACCCCAGACGTGGATTGCTGAGCGGGACACAGCGAATGGAAGCAGGCACCAAGTACTTGATTAGGACGGCCTTGGAGGGCATTCAGGCGCAGCTCAATAGAGCCTTTCCTGGTGTTGATGCAACGGGCGAGGATGTTGTTGTTTCGAACCTTGCCGACAATACTGGGGCAATGACGCCGGGAACCGAGAACCGGTTGGTGATGTGCTTGACGAACATTCAGCACGAGACAGCGGTCGGCACGTACAACCACGCAAAGCCGGTCGTAGACGATCTTTTCTCCGTGAGTGCCACACCGATTTACATCAACCTGTCGGTCTTGTTCTATGCCAACTTCTCCGGTGAGAACTATGCCCAGGGATTGAGCGCTGTTTCGCGAACGATCAGTTTCTTTCAACAAACACCCTTTTTCAATTCCGACAATATGCCTGAGTTGGACGGCGTCGTTGACAAACTGACCCTCGAGTTGATCAGTCTCGATCTGGAGGGCTTGGGGCACTTGATGAATCTCCTAGGCGTCAAGTACTTGCCCTCCGTTTACTACAAGATCCGTATGCTCACGTTCGATAACAACGCGATTGGTCAAGGCTCCGCTATGCGCGGCCGCAGAACACCCAGCGATCCCGCGCCGCAGTGATCGCCGTAAAGTTCCTGGCTCAGCAACTGCCGCCCTCGGAGTTCTGCCGATCTGCCCAACCCGCCTGTTCCCCGCGGCGACGGGTGAAACTTTGGCCCTACAACTCTGATCGAGTCACCCATGCATAGAGAGGGTTGCGCCATGACCGAAGCCCGCGTTCTTGTAACGGCAATTGCCACCGTCTCCTTTCTGGCGGCGTGCTCTCTGCCACGCTTTCAAGGTCCCGCTCCCGAGGTCCTGGCCAGACCGACGCTTCCGGTGACCGCGACCGAGCAGGAGATAGCGGTGCTGGCATTCGTCTCCTACGCCGGGGAGCTGCTCGAAGGCACCGACGACGAGGTCGAGGCAAAGCTCGCTCCCTGCTTGGTCGAGGAGCTCTCGTTGCAACCCCTGGTGGGCAGTGAGTGGCAGCTGGTGTGGGGACCCGGGGTCTACAAGTTCGCCGGCGCCGATCTCGACGACAACATGATGTACGTGGTCCAGCGGAGCAGCGATCCCTCGCAAATGGTGGTCGGTGTGAGGGGGACCAACAGCAAGGCCATCTTGGACTGGCTTGCCGAGGATTTATCGGTCTTGCGAACCGAGGCCTGGGCCTGGAAGCAGGACGCTCCCGACCTCAAGCCGAGGATCTCAGAGGGAACCTCGGAGGGGTTGCGCATCCTGCGCGAGATGATTCCCAGCGCCGGCATTCCCGGCGACGGTCTCGACCTCCAGACGTTTCTTGCGGCCCGTGTAGAGAAGGTCGGTGCGATTTCGGTCACGGTTGCCGGCCACAGTCTCGGCGGAGCCCTCGCCCCGGCCTTGGGCCTCTATCTCGAGGACACCCGCAAGGTCTGGGATCCGGATGCCAGAGCGACGGTCTCGGTATGGGGATTTGCCGGCCCGACTCCTGGCGATGCCGACTTTGCGGCCTACTACGACCAGCGCTTGAGCACTACTTCGCATCGAATTCACAACCCCTACGATGTGGTTCCGCTCTCCTGGCAAGCGAATCAAATGGAGACGATTTCGGGACTCTACAGACCGCACGCCAACCCTCCCTTCGGTCTGCGGCAACTGGTCTCCCTAGCAGTCGACGTCACTCGCCACCATCACTATCGACAGCAGTTGCAGGAGGCGCCGGCTATCGCCGGCAGCGTCTTCGCTGGAGTCCCGAAGTTTCTCGAGCAGGTGGGCTGCCAGCACACCTGTGGCTACTATCGAGGTCTGAAACTGGTGGTCCCTGACGGTGATGGTGGATTCGATCAGCGCATCAAGCCGATCACCAAGGACTGCTCAGACTTTCATCCGCAACCCAGATGCGATTTGTGTCCCGATTGGACGGCGACTCCGTGATCGCCTTGCAGGCGGCTCACTGTGCAGGTCTCTCTCGCTCCCCTGTCTGCGTTTGGGTCTCCCTTCGGAGGTTGGGGTTTGGAACGGCCCCAGATGAGGGCGGAGCTTCCAATGCCGGAGTGGTCCGCCCAGCGCCTTCGGCCAACGAGTTCTTTTCGCTTGCATTGAAGGCGCTGCCGATGGGCCCGCTGGTCAGTCGTCGAAGCTGAGGCGATCGCTCAGGTTGATGGTGCCTCCTGATCGGGGAATCAAGTTCATACCGAAGAGAATGCCTTTGGCGTCGGCATCAAACCGCATTGCGTGCAAGGTCGATAGCGGTTCCCCTTCTGGGTTCTTAGTTCCGGTCTGCGGGTCGATTGTGGTGAGCACGCAGCGAGCGCACCGCTTGACTGCGTCGAAGACACAGTCGCCAATGCGCACTTGGCGCCAGCTGTCTTCGACGAAGGGAATCTGAGTTTCGACCACGATGTTCGGGCGGAAGCGATCCATCTTCACGGGTTCTACGAGCCGATCGTTGAGAGCTGCGAGCGACGCTGTGCCGATGATGAGGACCGGATAGCCGTCCGCGAAGCTGACCGTGTCATCGGCTTGCACGCTAGGCCACTCCTCGATGGTTCTGCGGTCGTTGTTTCCTTGAAAGACGATTCGGCAAGCGGTTTCTAGGTAGTCGCTCATCCAGCGAGCTGCCTGGTCTCCGGCGTCGCTGGCAGTGGTTTGGGATTGCCACACGACCACCTCGCGTGGTTCCGCCGAAGCAGCTGCGACTTGAAGCGTGGGCATTCCTGGAGCGCTGAGTCGAAGACTCCAGTCAGCACCAATGTCGAGGCGGACCAAGACGAGCTTGGGAAACCGCCGCGCCGTAATGAATCCACCATCTTCATCGGTAGCCATCCATCTGCGATCGCCCTTGAGCCCCCTGGGTTCGACCGTGCTGCTTTGCACGGCGTTGCCCGCCCCTGACTTGAGCGGGTAGATGTTGATCTCTGTCAGTTTCATAGGAGCTCCATTGATGCGTGGTGGACCCGTCGAAGTCTCGTGGCAAGAGTCAGCCTTCACGGCAGCGAACAGAGGCTACCGGTTCGCAGACTGTGCCGCGCTAACGTTCTAAGAACAGATCGCTTTGGAGCGCCGGTCCAACACCCGGCGCAGGTATGTCGACAGAAGTGCTAGGACAGCATTCAAGCGTTGATGAGACAAGCACCACGGGACCGTTCAGCAAAATCCTAGCGTTGTGGCGGTGTCGTTTCCGGAATGGTGGTGGGTCCGGACGCCCAGGTCGACTTGCCGAGCTCGAAGTCGTTGCGGGCCACCAGGTTGGTCCTGCACTCGATGCGCACGTCGTCGATGAGAAAACCGCGACCAAAGTTGTTGAGATCGTCAGTGGTCTCGCCGATGAAACGGACGGCGTACACCGCGGCTGCGTCTGGTGTTTCGGGGAGGTCGACTGTGGCCTGTTGCCAATCATCGCCCCCGATCATCAGGCCGCCGACCGTTGGGCCGTTGTCGAGGACGGTGATGAAACCGTCGCCGTTGGCTGCGAGATCCACCCGCGCTCGATCGAATTCGGCGTCGTCCTCAAACTCCAGGCGGTAGCTAAACGCGAGCTGTCGGCGTGAGCCGGGACAGGTAGGCCCTGCCCGGGGTCGGGGGAGTGCGAATCGTTCGAACATGACGTCGGTGGTGGGCCCACTGGTTGCGTAGTCCGTGCAGGATCCCGGGTTTCCCCACCGGGCAATTCCGTTCCTTGACTGGTTTGCCGAGGGATCCTCTGGACAATCATTGGAGCGATGCCAGCCTGCTGAGCCCACCCGATCATTGTTCATCCAACCTGCTGTCTCAAAAGCAGAATGATCGACCGCGCCCAGCATACAAGTGACCTCCAAGTTGTAGCCCTGCGGGCTTGGCAACGTGGACTGGAGTGGTGCGACGGTTCGAGCTGGCGTGCCGCGCACCGCGATCAAGATTGCCTGCGGGCCTGGAACGCCCTTGGTCGCGACGGTCTGCTTATCGATCGCGAACTCGACTGCTTCAGCGCGCACGCGGGTCTTGACTGGCTGGCTAGCGGTATCGAAGAGCTCGATTGACAGAGTCCCGTCGCCGTCGGCGTGATCTGGCAGGCTGCTGGTGAGGCGCAGAGTTTGTCGGTAGGGCTGGGGGGCTAGATTGATCCGGTGCCAACGGGGAATGTCGTCAGATGTCAGGTGCCCGCGAATGGTGTCACCGCAGACTGCGCGAATCGGTGGTGTGACTTGCACCTTGTCGAGCTGAAAGAGGCCGGGCCCCGTACGGGACTCGGGAATCACCCATTCGAAACTGACTCGCACCGCCTGCCCGGCGAAGCGGTCGATTGGCACACCGCCTTTGCGCGGGCCAGTATCAAGCTGGAGGTTAGACCCCTCGGTGAAGAGGACTGGCACGATTGCAAGTGGCGGACCACCGCCGGAGGGTTCGATGAGCACGCGAAAGGCGCGGTCGGTTTCGGGTGTGGCGCCAAAGGCGAAATCCCAAGCCGCTCGATAGTCGAATTGCAGGTTCGTGGCCCAGAATGGCAGTTCGACATCCTGAGAGATCTTGACCGTTCCCGGCCCGTCACCGTCGAAGCCGGTGATCGCAGCGTACTTGCCGTCGGCCGGCTCGACCACGAAAAAGTCGAGTAATGGCTCTGCTCCCTTTCCGCTGCTGGCGGTCTGCAACGCGAGGAATGGCTCGTTGATGTCAGCGATCACCCAATGGGCGAATCCGTCTTCGAAACCGCAGTTGATGAACGGATTCTTGAGTCCGTTGAGATCCTTGTCGCAGCCGTCTTGTTGAGCTCTTCCGATCGAGGGATCAGTAGGATCTGGGCGACCGGGCACGGGGTCTTCTCGGGTGGCGACCTGCTGGGCATCTAAAGACGCTGTCGCTGCTAAGAAGAGGATGGTCGCGACGGGCGATGTCGGTCGAAACGGCATTGCGGGTCCAGTACTCGGTAGGGGTAACCGTCCCTTGCGACGTCCCTTGCAAGGACTACGACGGGCTGGGTTTCGTCTGCGGGCTTTCGACACCAACTGGAAACCAGCCGGGCAGGTCGGTCTCTGCTCTCCATCCGACCGTCTCGAGTTTGGTTAGCGCATCAACCACTTGGTCGCGATCGGCGTGCACCGCAAGAACCAATAGATCGCCGCCCCGGGCCCAGCGTAGGGCGGTAGCGACGGTGTCCATTTCGTTCGCGGTCTGGGAGATCGAAGTAGCCGGGGTTCCACGTTTGATGAGTCGTTCTTCCAGCAGCGCCGGAATCGCACCGGGTTCTCGACCGCGCCGGTACGCATCGAGCTCCTTGATCAACACCCGGTCGGGCCGGTAGCGCGATGCCACTTCTGCCAATTGTTGAATCTCTGCGTCACTGCGATCGCCAGCTTGTCCCAAGCTCACCAGCATGCGCTCGGGAGTCAAACTCTCGGCAACAGCCAGTAGCTGTTCAAAGCCTTCCGGGTTGTGAGCAAAGTCAATCAGCACTTTGAGGTCGCCGCGGTCCGATTGTGAGCGGTCGCCTTCGAGCGGCGCGAGGCCGGAACTGATGAGTGAGTTCGAATGCTTTGAGGTGAAGGTGAACAGGCTCAAACGGCCCGGATTGTCAGCGTGGCTGCGTCCGAAGGTACGCAGCCCACCCTCAATATCCTTGGTGTTGAACCCCAGTGCACGAGCTGCTGCAGCTGCTGCGAGTGCATTAGCGATGTTGTGTCGCGCGACCCCTTCCATTGCGATGGGTATGTCGTCCACGTTCGCGATCTGCTCTTGGTGGCTTCCGGCAACGGCTATGAGATTCTTGCCCTCCAAGACCACCGCTGAGCCACCTCCTTCTGCGTGGCGGCCAACGATCCGGTTCCTGCTGTCGAGCGAGAACCAGGTCACGTCAGGGCTCCCCGGTGCGTAGTGCGCCTGACCACGAACCGTCAGTAGCGGATCGTCCGCATTGAGTACGACGTGTTGAGCCACTCGCGCAATCGTCCACTTGACGTCGAGCAGGTCATCAAGACTGTTTGATCCGTGCTCTCCAAGGTGGTCGGTGCCGATATTGGTCAGTACTGCCACGTCGAGCGACGGCACGCCCAATCCGCGCCGATTGAGGCCACCGCGCGCCGCCTCGAGCATCGCGATGTCGACCCGGGTATCGCGCAAGACGGTGCGTGCGCCGTTTGGTCCGGAGTAGTCCCCTTCGTCCACGACGTCGGTGCCGACGCGAATCCAGTCGGTCGAGGTGGTGCCGGGCACCACAGGGCGTCCCTCAAGGGTCGTTGAGGCAGCCATGAAACTTAGAAGACGTACAGTCGTCGACTTGCCGTTGGTGCCGCTGATGGCTACGGTCTTGATGTTGTGGCACTCATCTAAGGGCAACGACTCAGGGCTCGGCAACGCGGAGACCGGCCAAGTCTGGGAGCCGCGCCCGGCACCGATCGAGGCGTGGTCGTCATCGCTTAAGAACAAGAGCTTGCGTGCGCGGGCGCCATCCTCAAGATGCAGCAGCCGTGGGTTCGCTTCTTCGGCGATCAGTCTGCGCAGGCGGGCAGCCTCCTGATCGAGGTTTGGAACCTGGCCGCGCAGGAGGTCCGCGAGTGCAGCGTTGAAGACGAACTCGTTGACTTCGGTCGCGGCGTAGAGCGCATCAATCGGAGCGGAGATCAGCAGGCTGGCGCCGTCTGCGAAGACTCGCGAGGTTAGGTCTTGCGACTGCCATCCGACGCCGTCGAGAACACGTCGAGCCCAAAGCTCCCAGCAGGTGACCAATTGCTCCGCTGGGCACTCGAAATAGAGCTCTGGCTCGAGGTCGGGTGAACTCGGGACAGTAGGCTGGAACTCGAGAACAGGTGCGCCGACATCGAGGATTGCTGAAGGCAGATCCCAGAAGCGCGACGGCCCGGTCAGCCTCCTGGAGTCGCGGATGTGAAGGACGAGAGTCATAGGTCTTCTTGAGGTGCTGCGGCCCGAAGGGTGCCGAGCTAGTCAGAGTCCTCGCTGACCAAACGAACACCGCGTTCATCCTTGATGAATGAGTCGCCTTTGCTGATCACCGATGCCGCGTCATCGATCATCGGTGTGATCAAGGTGCTGCTCTCGGTTTTTGCTTGCAGTTCTTCGCCTGGGGTGAAGTGGATGACTTGCTTCCATGAGCGCGTGATGTTGTCGACGAAAATCAAGAGAAGGTCGTCGGCCTTCGCGTTGCTGAGCGCGCTGGTAATCGATTCCTGCTCGTCGGGAATCGTGCGGATCGCGTTTTCACCTACGCCGTTCTCGATCAAGGTTGAGCACAGCATCTGAGCGACCTCGCCAACCTCGCGGCCGCGTCGAGTGTCGTCTTCGCGACAGATGTAGTGGTCGAAGTGGCCCGCACAGGCTTGAGCGATCTCACGAACGTCTTCATCGCGCCGATCACCCGGGGCGGCGAGTACCACGGTCCGCTGGCCGCGCACGTCCAATCGATCGGAGAGGTTGACCATTGCGGTGACAGCCGCAGGATTGTGGCCGTAGTCCATGATCACTTTGAACGGATGCTCGTCGAACACGTTCATTCGGCCCGGCACCTGGAAGAAGCTGGTGTCGAAGGTGCGCAGTCCGTGCCGAATCTCATCCAGCGAGGTGTTCATTGCGAAGGCGGTCGCTGCGGCAAACATCGCGTTCTGCACATTGTGCATCGCCCTTCCCTCGAGCGTTGCGGGGATCAGGTGGGTCCACAGCAACGGCATGTGATGGACGCCGTCATAGAGCGTGATCATGTGACCGTTGAGTCCCTCTTCCAACACCATTGCGCGACCGCCTGAACGAATATGTTCGCGCACGAGTTCATGCTTGGAGTTCATCGTGACGTAGCACAGAGAGTCGGCCTTGGTGTGGCTCGCCATTTCGAGGCAACGGCGATCGTCGGCGTTCAGCACCGCGCAATCTTTCGCAACTTCGATCGGGATGCGTTTGATCAAGGCGAGTTCGTCGAGTGTATTTACACCCTTCAAACCGAGGTGGTCTGATTGCACGTTGAGTACCACGCCAACGTTGCAGCTACCGTAGCCCATGCCAGCGCGGATCAGCCCGCCGCGCGCGGTCTCGAGCACGGCCACTTCCACGGAGGGGTCGCGCATGACGATACGAGCTGCCACCGGGCCGGTCATGTCGCCGGGTACGGTGAGATTGCCGTCGACGTAGACTCCATCGGTAGTGGTCATGCCAACGCTCTTACCGGCCATCTTCAGGATGTGACTGACCATGCGGGTGACGGTGGTCTTGCCATTGGTGCCGGTGATCGTTGCGATCGGTACCCGCGACGGTGCACCCTCGGGGAACAGCATGTCGATCACTGGTCCCGCAGCGTCACGCGGGGTACCTTCGCTGGGAGCCACGTGCATGCGGAAGCCAGGAGCCGCGTTGACTTCGCAAATGGCGCCATTGGTTTCCGAGTACGACTTGGTGATGTCGGTAGTGAGGAAGTCGATGCCTGCGACATCAAGCCCAATCGCCTTGGCCGAACGGATGGCCATTGCTCGATTGTCCGGATGGATCACATCGGTGACGTCGACCGCGGTGCCGCCGGTGGAAAGGTTGCCGGTGGAACGCAAGTAGATGACGTCGCCCTTTGCGGGTACCGACTGTTCGGTAAGCCCCGCGTCTTGTAGCAGGCGCTTCGCTTGATGATCCATCTCCAGCCGAGTGAGAACCTTCTCGTGGCCAACGCCGCGCCGTGGGTCCGAGTTAACTTCTTCGACCAGTTCGGCGATGGTCTTGACCCCGTCGCCTTTAACGTGCCCTGGAACTCTTTTCGAAGCGGCGACCAGCTCGCCGTTGATCACCAAGAGTCGATGGTCGAGACCTTCAATGAAGGATTCGACGATCACGCTGCGTGAGTGTTCGCGGGCGTGATCAAAGGCGGTTGCCACCGACTCGGCGTCCTCTAGGTTGATTGAGACCCCGCGCCCATGGTTGGCGTTCAGCGGTTTCACCACCACTGGAAATCCAATCCGGTCCGCTGCGCGAGCAGCCTGGCGCGCGCTGTAGACCAGGCGCTGGCGAGGTACGGGAAGCCCTAGATCGCTGAGGATCTGATTCGTCTCTTCCTTGTCAGAGGCGAGTTCGACGGCGATATGGCGGGTTTCGCCGGTCACCGTTGCCTGGATGCGTTTTTGAAACTTGCCATGGCCGAACTGGACCAGCGAGTAGCGGTTGAGCCGGAGCCACGGGATATCGCGATCGGATGCCGCCTTGATCAGCGATGCGGTACTGGGACCGAGCGCGTTGCGCTGGGCGTAGCGGATGAACGTGTCGCGCTCGTCGTCCCAATCGAAGTCGTCCTCGACATTGATGTCGGCCTTATCAACCAGCTCTTTGGGCAGTAGGCTGATGAGCAGCTTGAGTGCGAGCTGAGCCGCCTCCAGCCCGACCGACTCTTCTTCGTACTCGAACACCACATCGTAGTGGCCGGGCCGCTCCTGGCTGCGGGTGCGACCGAAGGTAACGTCGGTGCCTGCGACACACTGCAACTCAAGCGCCACGTGTTCGAGTACATGTCCCAGCCAAGTACCGTCGTCCTCGCGGAGGCGTCGTAAGAAGCCACCGGTCTCGCGGTACGAACAGCCGTGTTCGTTCAAACCAGGCAAGGCCTGCATGAGTCCGTCGATGAAACCGCCGCCGATCTTGGCGGAAGGCCAGTTCTCGAGTTCGCCGAGGTCCAGCGTTAGGCGGATGACTCGAAAGTTGGCCCATAGGTTTGGGCCTAAATAGACATTGCGATCAAGAATTCGCATCGGAGAGTTCCTTTAAGGAGGACGCTGTAGGCAGTGAGCTCCTCGGCGCGAGGATGTGCATTGAAACCAAGGGCCTCTTAGTCTTGCAGAGCAAGGGTTGTTAGCGAAACTCGACCCTTAGACTTTCTGTAGCTGGCGCCTCCAAATTTGGCTGGCACCTAGTTGGGTGCGCCGGTCTCGCTCGGCACGGTGCCATGTTGAGCCGCTTGGCGGTCAATGAGGTTGAAGGTGCCGCCCTTCACCAGAATGTGGACGCGGACGTTGAGCATGCTCAACGCTTGGCCCGGGCCCACCTCATCGGCCGATGAGTATGAGAGCTGAGTCGGATCAACGACGGTCACGGCACCAGCGCCGATCGCTTCAACGTCGCCGCTCGGACCGATGACAGCAGCCGTGTCTTCGTCGACGCCGAGGCCGATCAGTCGCGGGTTGTAAGCGAGTGCTGTGAGCAGTCGGCCCAAGCGGTCACGTTGCCTGAAGTGTTGGTCGACGATCACCTCGCCAATCACGCCGAAGCCCGGTGCCAGTGCGACCGACTCCCCGCGCGGGGTTGAGCCTTCTTTGCCGTAGGCGATCATGTGCTCGGAGAGGATTGCGGCGCCGGCTGAGGTGCCGGCTACGTGCAGACCTTGGAGATTGCGTTCGCGCACCATTGCAGCGGTGCTAGTGCCGCCAAGGATGGTCGACAGCCGGAGCTGATTGCCACCGGTGATGAAGACGCCATCAGCGCGTTGTAAGACACCGAGCCACTCTTGGTTCTCAGCGTCCTCACGGCGAAAAAGGGGTAGCGATTTGGGGCGGTCAGCACCGAGTTCGGCGAAGATCTTTTGGTAGGTCGAGCCGGTATCAGGGAGTTGCGATGCGGTGGGGATGATCGCGATACGACAGCCTTCACCGCCGCAGATCTCGACGAAGCGCTGTAGGACTGCGCTGTCGGCTGACCGGTCTTCAGCGCCGCCGATGGGCACAATATATCCGCGTGATGACAAGGCTGCTCCTTAAGACTGCTGCGCGAAGACGTCGCGAACGAGTTGTTGCTGATTGCGACGTTGCCAGACGCCGCCGAGCATGACATCTCTGGCTAGGTTGGGTGCGCCGGGCTGATCGAGAACCACTAGGTCTGCGTCGCCACCGACGACCAGCGAGCCCTTGTTGTGGAGACGCAAAGTCTTGGCGGTGTTCGAAGTGAACGCCGGCAGCACTCGTTCGAGAGCGTGGTCGCTTTGGAGTAGGCGTGCCAAGCAGCGAGCGATGGAGGAGGGTTCCGCGATCTCGAACCCGGCGACCCGTTGCTCTTGGTCGAACGAAGGCAGACAACCTCCCCCGTCTGAACTCATGGTCACCCGGGTGGGGTCAAGGTTCGCGTCGAGAAATTCGATCAGGGCTTGGTCCGCGTTGATCTCGGCGTCGGGGTCGGTTGCCGATTGCGTATCTGAAAGAGGCGGAAAGGTCGTGATGTCGATCGTGCAGCCCCGGTCTGCGAGCTCCAGCGCTTCACCGAAGAGCGCGCGCCGTCGGTTGACATGCGTTGGATGGAAGGTGCGTGCTGGCAGTTCGCTTTGATCGAGGCTTTGCCGTACGAGTTCGAGGCCTCGTTCGCCGTCGCCGACGTGAAGATGAAGCACACCGGCTTTGTTGGTCATCAGCTCTGCGACGTGAGCTTCCGCCGCTACCTCGAGGATCTGCTGCAAGGTGGGTTGGCTCGAACGGTGGTCACTGATGGCCACCTCGCCGACCCCGATCATGCGGTCGATGTGCACGATGTCAGAGCGCACCGAGCCGGTGACGGTGACGCTGGGCAGGTGATAGCCACCAGTCAAGCACCAGGCGTTGAAGCCTTGGTCGCAAAGCCCGCGTGTTCGCGCCAACAGGCCAGCCGGGGTGCGGGTCAGATCGTCGGTGCCGAGGACGCCGACCGCACTGGTGACGCCGCAGGCGGTGAGCCGGTCAAGCAGTATTGGCGGTACGCGCGTTGCGGCACCGGCTTCGCCACCGCCGCCGGTGAGGTGGACGTGCGGATCGATCAATCCCGGAATGACGCGCCGTTGCTCAAGATCGATGCGGTCAAGGGAGCCCTCTAGGTCACCGAGGCGGGGCTCATGGTCGCCAATCCAGACGATCGTTGACCCAGCCACCAGCAAGTGCTGGATGCCGAGATCTTTAGGCGAGTACAGATGGGCGTTGGTGAGCAGTGTGAACACAGGACTTGTGGGCAGCCATGGCTGCTAGGCCTCTTGGATATTGAGCGGCTGCCGAGCGGCGCCCGGATTGCGCCTTGGGTTGGTCGCATGGTCGCCAGCAGCTGAGACTCAGGCTGTTGGTGGCGAGTGCGGTTTGCGCCGAATCAGTCAGCGCCGACCCAAGCAGATCGGCGTTTTTCGAGTTGCAATACGACGTTCCCTGCCGCTGAGAGCGCAAGTGTATCGGTAAACCACAGGTGGTTCGATGCAGAAGTAGGCCTGATACTTCCATCCTGGCGGTGAATTGGTACTGTTCTGGTCCTGATTGAATTGGAGCTGAACAGTGTGACGCCGTTTGAAGACACCATCGGCAAACCTGCGGTGCCCCTAACCTCGATTCAACTTCCATCGGCCGGCAGCCAGAACTCTTCTTGGACCGAGGCCGGACCGAGGCCGGACCGAGGCCGGACGTACACCATTCGCTGGGCCATCACCGATGCGTTTCAGCCGTAACCTGAGAGAGTTTTAGCTATGAGCCGTTTTCGTGCAGTGCCTTCCGCTTTGTTCCTCCTTGTCCTCTGTGCGCTTCTAGTCACTGTGTTCGCTGCATGTGCCGGCGACCCCGTCGCTGAAGACGCTGTCGCTGACGACGCTGGGGAGTCAGTGGTCAACGTCTACTCGGCTCGCCACTACGACGTGGACGCCGCGATCTACGCTGAATTCACCGAAGCCACCGGCATCACTGTCAATCTGCTCGAGGGCGACTCTGCTGGACTGCTCGAACGTTTGCGCCGGGAAGAGGCGGCGAGCCCGGCGGATGTCTTCATCGCGGTCGACGCTGGGCGTCTTCACCAAGCCGAAGTGGATGGGATCTTCGAACCTTCAACCTCGGACGTTCTGAGTGAACGCATTCCCGCCAACCTGCGCCACCCTGAGGGCATGTGGTTCGGCATCACCAAGCGTGCGCGTGTGATCTTCTACGCCAAGGATCGCATCGATGCGAATCAGCTCACTAGCTATGAGGATCTCGCTGATCCGAAGTTTAGGGGCAAGGTTCTGATCCGTAGCTCATCGAATATCTACAACCAATCGTTGATGGGATCGATGATCTCGGCGTTGGGCGAAGAGCAAGCCGAAGAATGGTGCCGTGGTTTGGTTGCCAACCTTGCCCGCGAACCGCAAGGTGGCGACCGCGATCAGCTACGGGGGGTTGCAGCCGGCGAAGGGGATATCGCGGTAGCAAATACCTACTACGCGGCCAAGCTCGCTGCTGGCCCGCCAGAGGATCAAGCGGTCATGGACCAACTCGGTGTGGTATTCCCGAATCAAGATGACCGGGGCAGTCACGTGAACCTCTCGGGTGCCGGTGTCGTGCGCGGGGCGGCAAACAAGGCCGAGGCCATCCGCTTTATTGAGTTCTTGACAGGGCCTGAAGCCCAAGCCGCCTTCGCCACCTCCAACAAGGAATACCCGGTGGTCCCAGGCTATGAGCTCGCTCCAGAACTGGTGGCCTTCGGTGAATTCAAGGAAGATGCCTTGGGCTTGGCCGAGGTCGGCCAAAACAACCAGAACGCGTTGATGGTGATGGACCGCTGCGGCTGGCGGTGAGGAGCTTCTCGACCGGGTTCGTCCTGGTCATCGCGGCGATCATTGCGGCTCCTGTTGCAGTGGTCTTAGCCAGCATTGGTTCAGACTCTGGAGGTCTCTGGCAGCACCTGGTGTCGACCGTTCTGCCTGGCTACGTACGCAATACAGTCGCCCTGGCTGCGGGGGTCGCCGCTCTGACCCTTCTGTTTGGGGTGTCGACGGCGTGGCTGGTGACGGTGTGCCGATTCCCAGGTCGCAACCTGCTGCGCTGGGCCTTGCTGTTGCCTTTGGCGATTCCTGCTTATCTTGGCGCCTACGCTTACACCGATCTGTTGCAGTTTGCCGGGCCGGTGCAAACTTGGCTGCGCGAGGTCTTCTCGTGGTCGCGCGGGGACTATTGGTTCCCGCAGGTGAGATCCCTGTCGGGAGCCATTGTTCTTTTGAGTCTGGCGCTCTATCCGTATGTCTACATGGCTGCTCGAGCCGCGTTCTTGGAGCAGTCAGCGAGCTCGCTTGAGGCGGCGCGCACACTGGGGCTTGGCCCCTGGGGGTGTTTCAAGCGAGTCGCGCTGCCGCTGGCTCGCCCGTCGATTGCAGCCGGCGTGGCGTTGGTTCTGATGGAGACGCTGGCTGAGTTTGGCGCGGTCCAGTATTGCGCGGTGGATACCTTCGCGACTGGAATCGTTCGCACCTTCACCTTGCCGAACCAGTATGCGCTGACCGCGGCCGCGCAGCTGTCTGCGCTGCTGTTGGTTGTTGTTGTGGTGCTCGTAGTGGTCGAGACTCGGCTGCGCAAGTCGGCGCGGTTCTTTGAGACCAGCGGCCGTCGCCGTCAGTTGAGGGCGTGGCCGCTCAAGGGCGGAAACGCCTGGTTGGCGACCGCGGTGTGCGCGCTGCCAGTAGCCTTGGGATTCGTCATTCCCACCGCCTTGTTTGTGCATTTGACCATTAAGGCGGGCGACGCACGGGCTCGAGAGATGTTCTTGGAGATGGGTCGCAACACGTTTGTGTTGGCAGGCATTGCTAGCGTTCTGGCGGTTCTGTTGGGGCTAGGGCTTGCGTTCGCGGTCCGGTTTCGCGACACCCCCTGGGTCAGGTTTCTCATCGGAGTTGCCGGGATGGGCTACGCGGTTCCGGGCGCGGTGCTCGCGATAGGTGTGCTGATCGTGGTGGCATGGACTGATCATCGGCTGCGCGGACTGGTGCAGAGCGTGGTGGGAACGCCCACCGGTTTGCTCCTGAGTGGTACCGCCGTAGCGTTGCTCTATGGTTATCAAAGCCGCTTTCTTGCGGTGTCGCTCAACTTCATCCGCGCCGGGCTCACCAGGATCGAACCCTCGCTCGACGGCGCCGCGCGAACACTGGGTGCGACACCGATGATGACTCTGTTCCGCGTGCACGTGCCGATGTTGCGCGGGACCTTGCTGGCTGCTCTGATCCTGGTTTTCGTCGACGTGGTCAAAGAGCTGCCGGCGACCTTGATGCTGCGACCGTTTGGTCTAGAAACACTCTCGGTTCGGGTGTATCAACTTGCGTCCGATGAACGGCTGAGCGAAGCCTCGTCCGGTGCTCTGGCGATCATCTTGGTGGGGCTTTTGCCGGTGATTGTGCTGTCCTGGGTAGTGGATCGCTCGGTAATCTCCAAGTCATGAACGAAGTTTCACCAGCACTTGTGGTGCGCGGCTTGTGTCATCAGTTCGGTGCGGTGTCTGTTCTCAGCGATGTCGAACTTACGATCACCGCAACCGAGGTGCACTGTGTGCTTGGACCATCAGGCTCCGGCAAGTCGACGCTTCTGCGGCTGGTTGCTGGTCTCGAGGAGCTGCAGGTCGGTGCGATCGAGATCGCAGGGCAGGCTGTAGCCGGGCCAGGTATCGCGTCGCAACCGCCCGAGGCGCGACCGGTAGGTTTTGTCTTTCAGGACTATGCGCTGTTTCCGCACCTCAATGTTTTGAGCAACGTCACTTTTGGGATGGCGCAGTCGCAGCGGGCACGGCGCGATCGCAAGAGTAGGGCGGTTGAACTGTTGGCCGAGGTCGACATGGCCGACTTCGCGGACGCCATGCCTCACACCTTGAGCGGTGGCCAACAACAGCGGGTAGCTTTGGCTCGGGCTCTCGCCAGGCGCCCGGCAGTGATGCTGCTGGATGAGCCGTTCTCAGGACTCGATGGCCGGTTGCGCGCTGAAGTGCGCGAGCGCACGGTCGATGTCCTGCGGTCTTCAGGGATTGCCACTGTGATCGTGACCCACGACCCTCGAGAGGCACTGCTGGTTGGCGATCGCGTCACCGTGCTCGATGCGGGCCGAGTGCTGCAAACAGGAACGCCGGAGGAGATCTACCGCCACTCCGTGAGCCTCGAGGTGGCGGAGGTGTTCGGGTCGGTCAACTCGTTCACCGCTCGGGTCGCTGGAGGCCGCGTCGATCTGCCGATCGGAGAGATTGGAACCGCTGGCTTCGAGGACGGTGCCGCGGTGCAAGTGTTGGTGCGCGCGGACGATCTCAGGCTTGAGGAAGATGGAGACGACGGTGTCATCGTCGGTCTCGAACCGCATCAGGGCGCCACCACCGTGGAGGTCGAGCTCGATCAGGGAGTCGTCGTGCGAGCGCTGGAGCTTTCACGGGCTGGGTGGAGAATAGGAACAAGGGTCGGTGTGGTTGCTACAGATGGTGCCGCGATCGTGACCGCCAGCAAAAGCAATCAAGTGATGCTGGATCGGTAGCGGTTGCCGGTGGGACCATAGAGTTGGGTGGGCTGCTGATGTCGGCGCTTGCCCCCAGTCCTCAACTTGATCGCTCATGAGCTCCTTCCACGATCCACTCCCAAACGGACAAGACCCAGACGCTGATGGGGGACCCGCGCCCACCAGAACCGGCAGCCTGAGGCGCTGGCGTTGGGGCTGGCGCTGGTTTGCCGGTGTGGTCTTGCTGGGCCCCCTGGTTCTGATTTGGTTCGTTCTGGCAACGGAACCCGGAAACCGAGTCCTGTGGAAGATGGTGTCAAGTCGGATCGAGAGCGCCAGTGGCTGGCTGGTCACAGCTGACTGGGTGCGCATCAGACTCGGTGTGGTGGTCACTGGGGAGGGGCTCGAGGTCGTAGCTCCGAGCGGGAAGACGGTGGCGAAGGTGGATCGATTCAGTGCCCTTGCTCCTCTGAGCATGCTGCGAGGTGCGCCCGAGTCGATGCGCCTGACCAGCGCACGGGTCGAAGGGTTGTGGCTTGACCTGGCGGCGTTGCCTCAGGACCAGACGCTGAGCGACAGTGATTCGGCCCCGGCAGCCTGGCGTCTCGACGTCGACGAGTTGGTTTTGATTGATGCCGCGGTTGCGATGCAACCCCTGGACGAGGCCGTGGTGCTGCCGATTGGAGTCGAGCCGATTGAGATCTCGCGCTGGGGTGCTGAAGCGTTGAATTGGCGAGGACGAGTACAGGTCGGCTCTGAGATCGAACTTGCAGGTCTCATCGACGGTCGGGTTCGCTGGGTAGCAAGCGGTCTTGTCCCAGAGACTGCGTCAGTGGTGACGCGCTTGGTGATCGATGGCACGCACAAGCTGCGGCTCGAGGATCTGGTTGTTGAAGCCGAAGGCCTACATCTCGCTGGCGAATTCGACTGTCGGTCGATGGTTGTTGGCCCATGCGCATTGACTGGCTCGGCCGAGCTGGATGGGACACAGCTGTTCGTCGGGGGGCAAGAACTCGCGCGCTCGACCGCTCGGGCGGACGGCACATTGGACGTTTTGAGCTGGTTGGGTGCGGTCGATGTGGAGGTTCGGCAGCTACCGATGTCTGTGGTCATGGGTGCAGCCCCGGAACCAACAGCGCCACAGCAGCCCGAGCAGCAGTCTGAAGTGTGGTTCCGTCAGTTATCGCTGGATGGAACCGTCACTTACTCGGCTCAGATGTCGGAGCAGAGGGCAGTTGTCGTGGGCGATATCGACCTCGTGGCGACGGCGCCTGACGGTGCGGTGGTGCTGGATCTCAAGGCAGGCATGTCTCCTGGCTCGAGGTTGAGCAGCAACGGACTGGACCGGAACGGCCGCGTCGATCCCTGGCAGGTGGCGCTGGAGGGTTCGCTTCGATCAAGGGCGGCCACGCTTGATGCGGTGCTACCGCTGGTGCCCCGAGGCGTTCGGGATGTGGTGGTCGAGAGCGGATTCGCCGACTTACCCTTCGCGCTTGAGACGGCGTTGCACTATGAACCACGTAGCGGCGCTCAAGGGAGCTTGAATGCAACGGTGGGGACGGATTGCGGCACCGAAGCTAAGAACGAATGTCGGGCTCGAGTCGAGGCTCGCAATGTCCGAGTCGCCGCGACCGAAGGTGTCCTTGATTGGACCACGCTCGCAGCTACTGCGGAGACGGTGGTTCGAGGTATCAACGCTGATGCCCTGGTAGGTCTACTGCGCGACCCTGAACTCGCGCGACGGATCGATCAGTTTGCCCCTGGGCCCGACACCGTGGACCTGTCACTGAGCACAATCGTGAAAGAGGGCCGCCTGCTCGGCGAGGGCTTGTCCGGAAAAGCAGAATGGCGATCTGTTGGTTTGCTGTCTGAGGTGCTGGCACGCGTCGATTTTGGCCCGGTGGATGGCCAAGCTACCGACGTGGCCGTCTTCGTTGAAGTCTTGCCTGGAATGGGTGGACGCCGAGAGTTCAAGGGTTCGCTGCAACTTGCAGACCAAGTCACGGCATTTGCTGAGTCCACCATCGACGGGGCGACTTCGATCGAAGGGCGATTGCTGCCGCTACTCACTCGTGCACGTGATTTGGTGGGTGATTCCATGTGGATCGAGGACGGCCTCCGAGCGCTGCGCGGAGCGGGCAATGAGACCCGGGCGGTGGCTAACGCCGTCGTGGCGGGGCCGCTCTCGGCGCTAGTGGTCGAACACTCTGGTGCAATCGAGGTCGCGGGAGAATCGTTGGACTCGCTGGCGATTGCTGGTAGCGACGCCACTACGCTCTCCTGGACCGGAACGGGACGCCGCCTGGAGCTCGGCGTGCAAATTGACAACGTGGCGATGACCCCGCTGCGAACCTTGGTTGGCCAGCTGTTGAACGGTCCGGACGCTGCTCTTGCCGATGTTCCGTGGTGGCCTTCGGCGGGGTCGCTAGCGGCGAGAGCAGAACTTGAGCTGGCCGCAGACGGGGTGATCGGTGGCGGCAAGTTCGTCGGTGAATCGTTGCGCGTTTTCGATCTTCCGTTCGATCGGATCGCCTTCGAGCTGGCGCGCGAGCAGCAGGTGATCGCCGGCGCGCCGGGCGATGTGTGGAGAATCTCAGAGTTCGAGATTGTGGCGCCGGGGACCACCACCCGCATCCAAGGTGATGTTCTTTCGCCATCGCTGACGGCGTTGCCTCAGCGGGTCGATCTGGAGGTTTCGGTTGCAGCGAGTCGTTACGGGCTTGATGAGATGGTTGGGACCGCTACGTTCGAATCCAGCGCCGGTCCCAATCTGATCTTCGAGAGCACTCGACTGATCACGCGCGGTGAGCCTGGTCGCATGCGAGTCGAAGTTCCGTTAGGAGCGCTTGCAGAACTTGAAGAGTTCGAGAGCCTGCTGGAACGGTTCAACGTGCCTGCAACCGCTGACCCGATCCGGGTCGATGCGGACTTCGCATACCTGCGGGTGCAGGCGAACGACGAAGCCGGTCTCGATGATGGTCCGTTGCCACCGAGCCGCACGAAGAACACAATCGACCTGACCGACCTCAATCTGATTGGAGCCCTACACCTCGACTCGCTGAGCAACTCGGAATTCGTGATCACTGCTGATTCCGTGAAGGCTCGATATGCCGAGTACACGATTGCTGGCTCAAGCAGTCTTCGTGCCCGGTTGAAAGCAGGAGTGGTCACAGTGGATCCTCTTGTGTTGCGGCCGCGGTCGTCGTTTGGCAGCGGGCAGGGCCCCGAGGAAGTGAGTTTCAGCGGCTCCGTCCAGCTCGGGCAGTTGTCGTCGCTACAAGATGTGAGCGGACTAGTCGAGATGGTCGACGCAAAGCTCTCCGGTCCGATCGAACTGGGTTTGATCCAGCGTTTCGTCTCCCCAGCGAGGGCAAGAGGAGTAGCACAGTTGGAGCTCGATGTTCGCGGCAAACCGGGCGCTCTAAGCGGCACGCTCGCTCTTTCCGGTCACGACGCCAGTATCAACTTGCTCAAGCCTTATGTCACTCGCTTTGATGACTTGAGTCTTTCCGCGACCCTCAAGAGAGGCGTCTTGATGATCGAATCGTTGACCGCACGGCTCAATCAGGGTCGAGTCGTTGCAAAGGGTCAGGTTGATACCGAGACCGCCGATTTCGATATCGCGCTCGACGCGGTGCGCTATCGGGTGGACTACGGACTGAGCACTCAGCTTTCAGGACAAGTGTCATTGAAGGTTCCCCTGGACGTGTTGAGCGCTGATCGGACGTCCTTATCAAGTCGAGGCCGATTGGCAGGCCGCATCAGTATTGACCGGGGACTCGCGAGGCGCGAGATCGATCTCAATCGAGAACTCAGAACGATCCTGTTTGCACCGGCCGCCGCGCGCGGCGGGGTGGACCCGGTGGCTGGCCTGATCGATGTTGATCTTGATGTGATGACCAAGGATGGTATTCGCGTGCGCAACAACGTCGCGGATCTGCGCGCCACTTGGGACAACCTGCGCGTTCGCGGGACGCTGGCGGAGCCGCTAGTCACCGGTGTGGTCGAAGCGGAGGCGGGCGGAATCGTCACCGCGTACGGTCAAGTGGTGCGAGTAGACCGCGGCGAGGTTCGCTTTCTCGGACAGCCTGGGCTTGCACCGCAGATCGAACTTCTCACCACGTCCTCGCTCGAGGATCCGACCATCCGGCGCGGCCGGTCGAACGACCTCGATCCGTTTTCAGGCGGTGGCTTCTCGACCGCGATAGGAGCGGCTCCTAGCGAGCAGTCGGCCAGCCAAGCGTTCACAGGTGGTCTCGCGGATCATTTCAGCAGCCAGGTTGGCAGCAACATCCAACGGGCGTTTGGCGACTTGGTCACGGTTCGGCCGGTCCTGGTCTTTGGCGAAGCTGAACCGAGTGCTCGGTTGATCGTCACACGAGAAATCGACGAGCACATCGACATCGGAATCTCACTGGGGCTAGGCAATGCTGAAGAACGTCTCTATCTGATTGATGTTCACGACTTGCCGGTCGCGCGCAGCCTTTCTGGCCAGGCGTTCACCAACGAGCAAGGAAATCAGGGAGCCACGCTGCAGCAGAACTTGACGCTTGGCGGCGGTCAGCGCGGCCCGCTTCGGGTGGGCAAGATTCGCTGGAAGCTCGATGGGCTTTCGGAGGCCGCGCAAGGACGCGTTTCGCTACGCAAGCTTCGTCAAGATCTTGGGTTATCGGCCGGTGACGAGTGGACCGATAACGTCGCTTTTGATGCTGAGATCGACGTTGGCGAAAGTCTCCGTGGGAATCTCTTTCCAAGCCCAGAAGTCGCGGTCGCGGTCACCGCCAAGGGTCGCACGCGCGCTCTTGAGATTACGGTGACGCCCGGCGAACCAGCCGCCGTGGAGTTCGAGGGCCTTGTCCCTGCTCGTGTCTTTCGGCGGGCCATTCGCTTGAGCTATCGCAATGACTTCTTCCAAGAAGCATCACTACTGGAGATGAACAAGCAAACCATTTCTGCGCTCGAGGCTGAAGGTTGGATCGGAGTGCGAGTGGTCATAGGGCTTGTCCCAGCGCACGAACGTCCCGGTTTGGGTGATCTAGTCACTGTGCGCTCAACCGCGCGCCGAAAGGTCACTCTCGACCGCCTCGATCTGGGGGGTGTGGACCGCGAGGCGACACTCGCGATTGAGGAGGCGTTGCAGGGGCGCGGCGACAGAGTTTCGCTGGCGTTGGGCGCCGATGAATCGCGAGAACGAGTGCTCTCGTCACTGCGCGCGTTGGGGTGGTTGAGAGCCGAGATTGCCCGCGTCGCAATGTCTCAGGATGGCAAATCGCTAGAGGTGGACGTTGAACCCGGCCGTCGAGCACGGATTGCCGACATCCGACTGGTCGGCGTTGACGAGTCCGAACCGCGTGGGCTCGAGATCCAGCGACTGGCTGGCGGCGCTCTCCTCATCGCGCCGGGCGATCCCGTGATTGAGCGCGAATTGGCCCGCGCTGCGATCGCTATCGAGGACCTGCTGCGGAATTCCGGCTACGCAGAGGCCTCCGTGCGGGCGCGCGCAGTCAAGCTTGAGGGCCGAGAGGGGGAGGTGCGTGATCCGGTGGTCCAGGTTGAGGTTGAGGCGGGTCCCTATTTTGAGATCTCCGGGGTGACTATTGACAACCCTGGCATGAGCTCGGCCGCTTGGGTCAAGCGGCACGTGATCGTTGAGGAGGGTGAACCCTACGACCGCTCCAAGACCAGGGCTGCGCGCTCGAGGCTGCTGGGAACCGGAGTGTTCTCAAGTGTCTCTGTGGCCCCGGCTCCGATCGAAGCGAAGGATCGCTCGCCAGAGGATGCATTTGCTGCATCGGTCAACCTGGCGGTGCGACTGAGGGAACAGCCGCGATGGTCGCTGGCGTATGGCTTGCGTTGGGAAAGCGAGGAAGGTCTTGGGGCTGTGGTCGACGTGCGCGACCGGAACTTCTTGGGTCGCGGGGTTGAGCTGGGTGGTCGGGCATTGTGGACCGATCGCCGCAAGGCAGGCCGCCTATTCACCGGTGTGCCGAGATTGTTTGGGTCTACTGTCTCAATGGACATCTTCGGCGAGATCCGCCAGGTCGAAGAAGGGGAGCTTGAGAACGATTCTGCTGAGAGCACTTTCCAGCTCTCGATGCCGCTGTCGAACCGGCTCACGGGCCGGACATATCTGAGCTATCAGATTGACAAGGAGTTGGATCAAAGCTTGCCCGACGTAGGTGCAAGCACAACCCACAGTCCGGTGGTTGGCGCTCAGCTGGTTTTTGACGCCACGAGCGGTCAGGAGCGGCGGTTTGGTTCACGCCAAGCGGGCGGCACCAGCCGCTCTGCAAGTTCATTGTTGCGAGGTCTCGATGGAGGGTTAGGTACGTTTGCCACGCTTGATCTCAGTTCGTCAAGTGGGTTCCTGGGTGGAGATCTGAACTATCTGCGAGGGTTTGTGCGGTTCTTCCATTCACGCGAAGGTTTCTCCTTGTTCGGGCGGCAGGTGGTATGGGCGCAAGGCTTACGCCTCGGAGTCACCGAGAATCGAGGCATGTCGCTGCCGCGCGAGCAGCGCTTCTTCGCCGGTGGCGAGTATTCGGTGCGGGGCTATCGTAGAGAGAGTCTCGGTCCGCAGGAATCGGTTGACGGGGGCTTGCGAGCTCTTGGCGGCGAGGCGTTGCTGGTGCTGAATCAGGAACTGCGCTTTCCGATTGGGGGAGCCTTCGAAGGGGTTGTGCTGTTCGACACGGGCAACGTTTGGTCTTCTCGAGGAGAGCTTTTCGACGACGTTCTGTCCTCGGCGGGGTTTGGAATTCGGTTCCGTTCGCCGGTCGGATTGCTGCGCTTTGATGTGGCCTTTCCCTTGGATCGCAGGTCCGGTGATGACGCTCAGCGCTTCTATTTAGGCTTTGGTCACGTCTTCTAGAGTTGGATTTGGTCGCTCTTGAACCCGCAGGGAAACGGTGTGAGCACTCTCACCGTCCAAGGGGTAGACAGGAGAGAGGCGTTCAGTAGGCGAGCACGACCCCTGGCGAGTCTCAGCCCAGGATGTACAATGCTTAGCTCTCCAACAACTCATTCTTCGTCCGAACCCATTCATGAGAACGTAACCCTGAGGTTAACCCCCAAGCCATGAAACGATCCTCCGTCCTCACGCTTTGCTCCTTCCTCGTGATGCTCTCGCTGATTGTCGCTCCTCTGGCCGCGCAGTCCGGCGATATCCCGCGCCTCGCCAACGGTAAGCCCAACTTCAACGGTATCTGGCAAGCCATTGGTAGCGCTCACTACGACATCGAGCGCCACATGGCCCGGCCAGCCCTTGCGCTGCGTGAGGGGCCACACGGTCCAGTGCCGGCAAAGGCAGTTCTCCCGATGGGGGCTGTTGGCTCGGTTCCTGGTGGCATGGGGATTGTCGAAGGCGGCAAGATTCCCTACACCGCAGACGCGCTGAAGAAGCGCGACGAGAACCGGGAGAACTGGGTTGACCGCGATCCCGAGATCAAGTGCTACCTACCCGGTGTGCCGCGCGCGAACTACATGCCGTATCCGTTTCAAGTGTTCCACTCGGACAACTCGTTCTTCATTGCCTATGAGTACGCCGGTGCGGTGCGCGATATCTACCTCGAGAACGCAGGCGAGGCTCAGATCGACTCTTGGATGGGCCACTCGGCGGGAACTTGGGATGGAGACACCATGGTCGCGGTCGTCACCGGTCAGCTCGACTCGAGCTGGTACGACCGAGCCGGCAATCACCACAGCGATCAGCTCAAAGTCACCGAGCGCTGGACGATGATGACCGCCAACCACATTCAGTATGAAGCAACGCTCGAGGATCCGGGCACGCTGACCAAGCCGTTCAAGATCAAGATGCCCCTCTACCGGCGGATGGAAGAGAACGCCCGCCTGATGGACTTCAAGTGCGTGGAGTTTGTCGAAGAGCTGATGTACGGCGCTTATCGCCGCCACCCACTCAGCGACTAGTCTGAAAGGAATTCAAGATGAAACTATCCATGTGTAGGCCGTCGACGACGATGATGGTTGGAGCCCTGGTTGCCACAGCGTTGCTGCTCACTGGCGCTCCACTGCTCGCGGCAGGCTCTGAGATCCCAAAGACCGCGGCGGGCAAACCGGATTTTTCCGGGTTTTATGACACCAAGACGTTGACCCCCTTGATGCGGCCTGCCGCATACGGCGACAACCTCTACTTAACGCCCGAAGAAGCAGACAAGATCGCTGAGCGCGTCCAGTACTGGAACGATCGCGGATCGAAGGCCAGTGACCCTAATCGCGGGGCACCACCGGTCGGTGGCGATGGTGGCGTAGACGTGCCGCCTGAGTACCGCGGCGCTGCGGGCGGAGTCGGTGGATACAACACCTTCTACGTCGATCGCGGCACCGACGCCATGATGATCGACGGCAAGTACCGCACATCGATCATCTATGAGCCGAAGAATGGTCGCATGCCGGCGTTGACAGCCGCAGCCATGAAGAAGGCTGGGGAAGGAAGGAAGTTCCGTCGTGAGAACACAGGCACTGCATGGTGGTTGGAGCTGGACGGGGCAGGGCCGTACGACGATCCAGAGAGCCGGCCGCTCGGCGATCGTTGCCTGCTGGGCTTCGGTTCGACCGGTGGTCCTCCGTCCCTGCCGGTGATGTACAACAACTTAAAACGCCTCGTGCAGACGGATGATCACCTGATGATCATGGTGGAGATGAATCACGATGCACGAGTGATCCCGATTGATCAAGATGCCACCCACGGGCCTGAAGACGTGCGCCAGTGGCTCGGTGATTCAGTTGCCTACTGGGATGACGATACCTTGGTAGTGAAGAGCAAGAATTTCCGCGACACACCGTCGTTGTTCCTTGCCACTGAGAACCTAGAAGTGACCGAGCGGTTCTCCTATTCGGAGACGGGCACCTTGGTTTATAACTTCACGGTGAATGATCCCACCGTTTGGACCGAGCCTTGGAGTGGTGAGTACCCTTGGGTAGCCACTGATGACAAGGTGTACGAGTACGGTTGTCACGAAGGAAACTACGCGATGCCCGGCATCTTGAAGGGCGCGCGTTTGTTGGAGCGAGAGGCGATGGAGAAAGCCGCCGATGCTTCCAGCAGCGACGACGACCGATAACGACGACCGGTAAGATAGTTTTAGAAGGCTCACTTTGAGACACGGATTGCCAGCAGCGGCAGTCGACCCATTTAGAAGCGGAGACGGAAATGAAGAAAATGAACATGTTGAAGAAGACCGCGGCAGTGGTGGTCGGCCTGGGACTCTTGATCTCGGTGCCGGTGATCGCACATCACGCGTTCGGCGCTGAGTTCGACCCGAATCGTCCACTGATTCTCAAGGGACCTGTGGTCAAGGTTGAGTGGGTCAACCCGCACACCTGGATCCACCTCGAAGCCGAGATGGAAGATGGCACCAAGGAAGTTTGGATGGTTGAGGGTGGTACTCCCAACACACTCTTGCGTAACGGCCTCAACAAGAAGTCGTTGGTTGCAGGCACCTACATCGTGGTTGATGGCTACCAAGCCAAGGATCGGTCGAACCGTGCAAACGGGCGCGACGTAACCTTCAAGGACGGCAGCAAGATCTTCATGGGTTCGTCTGGTACCGGCGCACCACGCGACGGACGCGATCCAACCGAGAAGAAGAAGAAGCCGAAGAACCAGCGGTAAGACCGCGAGCTTCAGAGTTTCGAGAGAGCAGCCGGCTGATGAAGCCGGCTGTTTCGTTTGGGCCCTGTTTAGTCTCTTTGGTCTCGGGTCGACTTGCCCTCAATCCAACTTGAGGCTTGGTAAGGCGGCGCGAGACAAGGGCTCGCTTATATGTGGATGTAGGGCCGATGGATCTAAGTGGGTCTAAGGCCCAGCCCCGGCTTTGGCCGCTGGGAGCGATTGAGGCTCAGGTGTTGAGGTCAGACGCTTGGTCTCGATGCTGGAGATCTCTTTGTGCTTTGACCTTGCGCCTCGCTGTGCGCTACCAGAAGCCGATCCAGCGGCCACCCCAGGCGACGCCACTCCATAAGACGATGTTCACCAAACTCACCACTTTGGCCCAGTGGCCGACCTTGATGGAATCCATATTGATCACCTTGCGACGGATGGTGATGGTGAACAGGATGCCAAGGAACAAGAAACGCATCTTCGACCAAAAAGGGTCGTTGTAGTAGAGCTTGGTGGTCTCTGAAACGAAGAGCAAGCCGCCGCTGACAAACATCAGCGCGAGGGCCCCCCAAAACCAAGGGCGTGCGTCTTTGGCGAGTTGGGCGACAGGCTGATCCTTGAGCAAGACGCCCAGTAGCCTCAAATCGACCAGCAACGCCGCTCCACCGAGCGCCGCAAAGGCGACCAGGTGGAATGCCTCGATAAACGGGAACAGCCATTGAGATTGCTGGATGTAGGATGCCAGCGCGGTGGCGTCGCACCATTCAAAGAAGGGGAGGAGTGCTTCCTTCATCCGTGTAGGTTTCCTTCGAGATCGTCAGGACAGCCAGCGAACCAGTTAACGAACGAGGACTGCGGCTGGCGGTCGCAGTCGAACCAGTTGTAAGCGATCATGCGACCCGAAAAGATGATGATCGCCCACAGCAGGAGAGACGCTGCGCCGGCGAATCGCGCTCGGACCGGCGGTCGTTTGGCGAGGTCCCACTCCTTGACCTTGAGATAAATGCCGGAATGGAAAATCCAGACGTTGATTCCGGCCAGAATCAGCAGGATTACCTTGAGCCGGAACCACACGCTGAGGTAGGTCCGAATCGGGATCGCGTAGAGCAGCATGGCGCCCGAGACGACCATCACAATGAATCCGGCAATGGTCCAGGGAAGGAGTTTGTTGGCAACGGTGGAGACTGGGACACTCGGCAGGAAGACGCCGAGCAGGCGAAGGTCCAGCGCCATGGCGAAGCCCGCGAACAGGGCTAGGCCCCACACGTGGATCGACTCGGTGAGGGGATACATGTAGAGCGACTCGTGCAGCGCGGTGCTCCACGCGTGGGTGTCGAGCCATTCCATGAGCGGTAGCAAAGACATCGCTGGTTCAGATCCTAGTAGTTCGAGGGTCAGGGGAATTGAGGATGGTGTGTGCTCTAGCGTTCGGGCATGACGTTGCCGTCGCCTTGGATCCAGTATTGCTCATGGCAGCCGAGGCAAGCCTCGTAGATTTCACCGCCCGCCGCGAACAAGGCTTGGGGATCACGCGTTTCGGCTGCGAGCATGGCAGCTTTGCCAGCGTCGACGAGATCTAGCGACCATAGGATCCAGTCACCTTGATCTTTGGCGCGACGTTCGAGCATCAACAGATTTCCGGCCTCGCCGACGATCACTGCCGCGTTGCGCACCGCGATCCACTCCTCTTGTGACTGCGGCTGGATCTCCTCTATTCCCTCGGCGGTGATGATGCTCTTGACCGAGTCCCACACTACGTCTGCGGATGGGTCGATCACGGCGGTCATCATCATCTTGGTGCCGACGATCTCGCGAAAGGGAGCGTCATCTGCTGCGGTACTGCACCCGATCAACGCAAGGGCCATGAGCGTCGATAGGCCCAGTCGGGCTCCCAGCTGTGTGAGTTTCGTGTGGTGAGGCAGCATCGATAGATCGATCCTAAGAGGGGATAAGGCGACTCTGCCTGACGCGATGAAGCGTAGTTTGATTGCGGCGAAGCCTTGCTTGTGGCGATTGAAGCGTTATCGTACCGTTCGAGCGAACAATGTTGAACCGACCGACCAATAAAAGCACCGACCCCTCGACGACACTGCTGGTGCTCCTGTTTCTAGGTGTGCTCGCGCTCACCAGCGTCGGCCCCGTGTTCGGTCATGGTGTTGGTGAGCAGGATAGCTCGTTCCTAGCGAACAACACCGGACTTGCGTTGGCACCGTTTGCGTACCTGGGTGCCAAGCACATGTTCACCGGCTACGACCACCTGCTGTTCCTCGCTGGAGTGATCTTCTTCTTGTTTCGCCTGCGCGACGTGGCGCTCTATGTCTCTTTGTTTGCGCTGGGCCACAGCATCACGCTGATCGTTGGTGTGCTGGCAGACCTCAGTATCAACGCCTTCTTGATCGATGCGGTGATCGGATTCTCGGTTGCGTACAAAGCCTTTGACAACCTGGGTGGATTCAAGGCACTTAACTGGAACTTCGATCAACGCTACGCAGTGTTGGCGTTTGGTCTGTTTCACGGCTTTGGCTTGGCCACCAAGGTCCAACCGCTGGGGCTGTCCTCTGATGGTTTGGTTGGCAACATGCTGGCGTTCAACGTTGGTGTCGAGATCGGTCAGTTTGCGGCGCTCGCGTTGATCTTGCTTGCCTTCAAAGCCTGGCGAGCCAGCGGCAAGTTTGATCGACATGCCTATTTCGCCAACACGGTTTTGATGGTCCTCGGTTTCGTTCTCGCGGGGTTTCAACTAGCTGGGTATTGGACCCAGGCCTAGAGTGAGAGAGTCGAATTTGAAACGCACAGGAAGAAGGACCGCATGGCAGCTCTAGATTCGTCCGGTACCGAACAACCGAACCTGTCTCGAATCCTGCGCACCACCGCAGTGGCGTTGATCGTCGCCTTGATCGCTCTGCTTCTCTTTGTGCTACCGGCCGAGTACGGGATCGATCCGACTGGGATCGGCGGAGTGCTGGGCATCGATGGACTCGGCGGTGCGGCCAGCGGCAGTTCAGGCGCGATCCCAGAAGCACCGACGGGGTCGTCCCTAATCAGCGACCAAGAACCACGTAGTGAACAGTTGGAGATCGCGATTGCCCCAGGCGAGGAGATGGAACTCAAGCTGGTCATGCAGCAGGGGCAGACCGTTGTTTTCTCGTGGACCTCTGTTGGCGGTCCGCTCTATTCCGATCTGCACGCCGATCCATTCGGCGGTTTTGAGGGCGAAGACATCCGCTACCAGGAAGATCTGTCGACCTCGACCTCGCATGGGGCAATCCTCGCGCCGTTCGGGGGCAACCACGGTTGGTTCTGGCGCAATGACAATCCCGCTGAAGTCGTTGTCAGCTTGAATGTCTTTGGGTTCTTTGGTGTGACCAAGGAAATGCGCGCGGACACTCCGCGCTAGGCGTGCTCAGATGCGTGCCCCCTCGACGAGGGTTGCGGCGTCGGCGATGATCAGCGTTGCCGCTTTGTCCTTGATCATCTGAAAGCGGACGTTGATCGACGGGACGCCATTCGGGTGAAAAGTGTGATCACCGAGATGGAACAAGCCCTGAGGAAAGCTCTCGCCAGCCTTGAGCGTCAGTCTGCCGCGTCGTTCGGCGATCTCGATGATGCCGTACTCGCCCGGTGCATGACGGTACTTCCCGATGTAGCGCGCGAAAGGTTCGGCGCCGGGTTGGTCGGTGTGCTTCGGATCAGCATCGCCGAGCTTCTCTAGAAAAGCGACCGTGCCTTCTGCGACATCGCCGCCCGCCTTAGCGTGGAACAGCAGGGTCAGGCCGTGCGGCCCCAAGGTGCTCTGGATACCCGGCATGGCGGTCACCGCGGCTTCGACCGCCTGGGTGTGGCCGAGCATTGCGTGAGCAAAGATGTCGGGTCGGGCGCCGTTTTTGAGCAGAATCTCGGCGATGTCCGCGCGGCCCATGTGCGCGGCAGCACCGATTGCGGTCTCCCAGTCGCCAAAAGCCCAGTCCATCGCTGCGTTGGACAGGCTCGGTGTGTGCTCAACCAGCGCCTTGACGGCCTCAGCATCGCTGTGTGCCTTGAGCACGGTGTTGTAGACCCGTTGGAAGTGGGTCTTGGGAAAACCATCGGCGGCATCGGTCGCAGGCTTGGCAGCCGAGGTCTGGGCGGCCGAGGTCTGGGCGACAAGGCTGCCGAGTCCTAAGAGCGCGCCGACGCTGACCGGCGCTCCCGAAATGACTCGGCGGCGACTGAGTCTTGCCGTTTGGGGCAGAGACGGTGACTGTCTGTTCATCGCGAGAGTTCCTCCAGTGCCAAAGCTACCGGTGGTGCTGGGTTCTCCGCAAGCTCCTAGCCAAGTTCTTCGAGCTCCGCGCCGATGTCCTCGAAGCGCTCCTCAAGTTCGGCTAGCTTACTTCGCAGGTCTTTCTGTTCGGCCTCGACCTTGCGCGCTTGCTTCTGGTTGGCAGCGTCGAAGAACGACGGATCGCAGAACTTCTCGTTGATTTCACCCATGCGGGCTTCGGCCGATTCCATTTGGTCTGCAACGTGCTCGAGTTCTTTGTCGAGCTTGGTGCGTTGCTTGGCTTTCTCTTTGTGATCGCTTTCAGGACGCTCGCGTTCCTTGCGGTCCTTGCGCTTCTTGGCTCTGGCCTTGCGTAGGACGGCATCCGAGTCAAGATGATCGTCGCCGAGCTTGTCGATGTACTCGTCGTAAGAGCCATGGAAGTCGTTGATGCTGTCCTTACGGATCTCGAGGATGCGAGTCGCGAGTTCGCCAACAAACCAGCGGTCATGCGAGACGAAGATCAGAGTGCCTTCGAACCTCTTGAGTCCATGCACCAGTGCTTCGATGGCTTCAATATCGAGGTGGTTGGTGGGCTCGTCGAGGACCAGGACGTTGGGCTTTTCAACGATTTGCTTGGCGAAGATCAGGCGAGCAGCCTCTCCGCCCGAAAGCGATCCGATCTTCTTCTTGACGTCATCGCCTGAGAACAACACCGCGCCGAGCTTTCCGCGCACAAAACCGATTGGTTCAGCGGCGCAGTAGTCCCATAGCCACTCTTCGACGGTGCGTTTGAGGGCCCCGGGGGAGGTTGGGCCAACCGCTTTTGAGTTGCGAGACTCGGCCAGCTGCTCTTTGTGATCCTGGGCGAAGTAGCCGACGTGAGTTTCGTAACCCCATTCGACCTCGCCCTCGTCAGCCTCGGCTGCGCCGACGAGAATCTTGAGCAGAGTGGACTTGCCGATACCGTTGGGGCCGATAACCGCGATCCGCTCTCCCCGCCTGAACTCGAGGTCGACCGACTCCAACACCTGGTTATTGTCGTAGCTCTTGGAGATTCCCTCGCCCTCGACCACCACTTTTCCGCTGGGTCGGCGTTGCAAAAAATTGAACTTCGGGTAGCGGCGCGAACTGGGAGCCAGCTCCTCGATCTCGATCTTCTCGATCTGCTTGACCTTACTCTGCGCTTGTCGAGCCTTGCTTGCCTTGGCGCGGAACCGATCGACGAACGCCTTGTGTTCTTCGATCTTCTTTTCTTGTTTGGTGATTTCTGCTTCGCGTCGTTCGCGATCTTCCACTTTGGCGCGCTTGAAGGCCGAGTAGTTGCCCTTGTAGAGCACCGCGGTGCCGTAGTCGACGTCGAGGATGGAGGTGCACACGTTGTCGAGGAACCGGTGGTCGTGGGAGATCACCAAGGAGCAGCCGGGGTAGTTCTCTAGGAACTTCTCGAGCCAGCGGATGGAGAGAATGTCGAGATGGTTGGTGGGCTCGTCGAGCATCAAGATCTCGGGCGTCGAGGCCAGTGTCTTTGCTAGCAGCACGCGAAGCTTGAAACCACCGGAGAGGACGGATAGCGGTTCGGTGTGCCGCTCGGCAGGAATGCCGAGGCCTTCGAGCACTTCCGCCGCCCGCGCTTCGAGCGTGTAGCCGTCGTGCCTGACCACTATGTCTTCGAGCTCGGCGTAGCGATCGGCGTCGAATTCGACCGCGGAGTTTTCGAGCAGAGCGTCCTTTTCCTCCATCGCCGCCCACAGTTCGGCGTTGCCCATCATCACCACGTCGACAATACGATTGTGCTCGTATTGGAAGTGGTCTTGCTCCAAGACCCCTACGCGAGCACGCTTGGGCATCGACCAGGTCCCGTCGCTGGGAATCTCTTGGCCCGCCAGAATCCGGAGGAAGGTTGACTTGCCGGAACCGTTAGCGCCGACGATGCCGTAGCGTTGGCCGTCGTTGAACTGGACGGAGACTCCCTCGAACAGGAGTTGTTCACCATAGAACTTGGCTAGGTTGGATACGACGAGCATGGCGGCGGACGATATCAGCGGTTTGGGAACAAACGCTCGGAAGCGGAACAACTGTACTGCCTTGTGCATTGCCATGATGGGGCCATCACGGCCGGCAAGATGGAACTCATACTAGAGTGCTGAGCTGAATTGGGCCGCTGGATCGATGACAAAGAAGACCTTCATTACCAAGACCACGCGGCGTTTCAGCCCGAAGGCTAAGGCGCCTCCCGGCTTGATCCAAGGGGCCTTCAGGGTAGCCGTGGCCAAGTGGCCGTGGGTATTCAGCGTGCTTTTGGTCTCGGGTATTGGCTTCGGGCTATGGGTGTTTGTGCCCTATTGGCAGGTTCTGGGTCAGTTTTCCGACTCGGTAGCGGTGCCTTCGCGCGTGTATGAGCGCCCGCCTAGGTTGGTTCGCGGCCAGCGTCTATCGAGTCGCGAGCTCGAGCGACTGCTCGCAGGCCGCGGCTATCGCTCGCTGTCGGAGGGTCCGGAGATGGCCGAGGCCGCTTTGAAGGTTGGCGAGTATCGGCGGAGTCGCGGCCGGGTTTCCGTTCATCTGCGCAGTTTTCCTACCCAGTCCGGTTGGACTGTACCGCTCGAAGTGGACTTCCGGTTTAGGGGAGCGCGCTTGGCCGAACTGGAGCTTCTGCGGTCCTCCGGTGACGGAGGTGACGGCGTGCTCGAGGGTCAACGGATCGAGGCGGCGTGGCTTGACCCGCTGCTCATTCGCTCCTACTTCGGGCAAGAGGGTGGTGATCGCTGGCCGCTACGAGTTGAGGAGCTACCGGATCACGTGGTCAATGCGATTCTTGCTGCCGAAGACCGCCGCTTCTTTGACCATAGAGGGGTGTCGATTCGCGGCATCGTGCGTGCTTTTCTGTCCAACCTGAAGGGCGAGGGGAACATGCAGGGTGGCAGCACGCTGACTCAGCAGCTGGTGAAGAACCTGTACCTCACCCACGACCGTGTGATGTCGAGGAAGGTTCGTGAGGCATTCCTCGCTGTCTATCTTGAGCTGCGTTACGAGAAGACCGAGATCCTTCAGGCCTACCTCAACGAGATCTATCTTGGGCGTCGTTCGGGGGCCAACCTGCTGGGCATCGGAGCGGCGTCGCGTGCATTCTTCGGTGTTCCCCCAGAAGAGTTGGATTTAGCGCAAGCCGCAACCGTCGCCGGCATGATCCAATCGCCTGCCAATTTCACTCCAGACCGTCATCAAGAAGGTGCGACCCGCAGGCGCAATTGGGTCCTTGATCGGATGCTCGCGTTGGGGTGGATCACACCTGAGCACACTGAGTTGGCGAAGGCCGCTGAGATGAGCACTCGCGAGGCGCGTGCTTCGCTCGGGGCGCGCTATGCCGCTGACGCGATCCTCGAGGAGCTGCGCGGTCGCTACGAGCTGGAACCGCTGGCGCGTTCGGGATATGTGGTCCTGTCGACCCTCGACAGCGAGGAGCAGCGGGCCGCTCAGAAGGCCCTGCGAGGAGGCCTCGAGAAGCTCGATGCTTCGGTGCGCAAGAGCGGTACACAATCGCTCCAGGGCGCCCTGGTTGCCGCAGATCCCCGCGATGGTGCGATCCGCGCCTGGGTTGGTGGTCGCGACTATGGAGCGTCTCAGTTCGATCGCGTACGGCAGGCTCGACGCCAGGTTGGAAGCGCTTTCAAGCCAGTGATCTTGGCCGCGGCATTCGCCGAGCGAGCGGCCAAACCGAGTGACCGCATCACCGATGAGCCGTTGACGCTCGACCTAGATGGCAAGCTGTGGACCCCGAGCAACGCGGACAACCAGTTTCACGGCGAGGTTTCGGTGCGCGAGACGGTCGAGCGCAGCCTCAATATCCCCACGGTGAAGCTGGCGCTGGCTGTGGGGCTCGAACGAGTAGTGGCGTGGGGCAAGCGCATGGGCGTTACCTCTCCTTTGAGGCCGCTGCCGTCGCTCGCTCTCGGAGCCTTTGAGATGACGCCCCTCGAGCTGCTCGGGGTGTACTCGACCTTGGCTAATGAGGGGAGACGACCATCGCTGCACCTGGTGGAGGGTGTGCTGGATCGCAGAGGTGAACCGGTTGCAGGAGAGGCAGTACCGATTCCTGAACTCGTTTTAGAGCGTGGTGTGGCTCACTTGGTGACGTCCATCCTAGAAGGTGTGGTTGAGCGAGGCACGGGGCGTGGGGTTCGAGCGTCCGGCTATCAAGGCGCGGTTGCTGCTAAGACCGGCACTACCAACGAGCGTCGCGATGCATGGTTCGCGGGCTACACACCATCCTCTGTCGGTGTGGTCTGGGTCGGCTACGATGAGCCCGCGCGCACAGGCCTTTCGGGCACTTCGGGCGCGCTGCCGATCTTTGCGGACTTCCTGGGTGCAGTGATTCCAGCCGGAGGTTACGGAATCTTCCGACAGCCGCCCGAAGTCACTACGCGGACGATCGATCCAGAAACTGGCGCGCTGGCAACGGAACGTTGCTACAACTACATCGTTGAAACGTATCTCGCCGACGACGTGCCGGAGGAGTTGTGTTGGCTTCACGATGATGCCCGAGGACAGCGTCGGCAAGGATTTTGGCGAAGGATGTTCAAGCGTCGAGGAGACAGTGTTTGACAGCAGTCTGCGACGTGAGTCCACTCGGCTCGGAATTCGGGCAAAAAACGGCCTGTACTTTCCACTTTGTGGGTTGGGGCTGCGAGGGCTTCAGGGGAGCGGCATAGTCTCTTTCAAGAGGTATTGGCTTTGTTCCCAAGAGAATGAAACAGGAATCGAAGGAAAATATGATGAAAGTGGACCAAAATCGCGGAAAAGTGGGCGCCGAGGGCTCCGAGCCCGGCATCGCAAGAACAACACTGGGCTGGGTCGGTGGTGTGATTCTGGGGGCCGTCCTGTTGTTTGGCGCCTGGGCCAAGATTCTCGATCCATCCGCGTTTGCGCAGCAGATCAGTTCGGAGGGTCTCGACTTCTTAGTGCCTGCCAACTGGGTGGCGCTGATCGCATTGGCTTTGGAAATCGGTCTCGGAGTCTCATTGCTAATTGGCCTGCGTAAGCGCTCGGTCCTTGCCGCCAGCGGGCTCTTGGTGCTGTTCTTCTTGTTCCTCACCGGTCGGGCTTACTACCGATTCGCAAATGGCATTGTCAGCGACGAACCAGGATGCGGTTGCTTTGGCAACTTGGTCGAACGGACACCGGCTGAGGCGTTCTGGCAGGACATGGTGTTGCTGGTGCCGACTTGGATTCTGGCTGTGTGGGGCCGGGCCACTGGTGCGCTGAAGTACGGGTTCGCTAGAGTGGCGGTAGTAGGGTCGGTGACCGCGGCAGGTCTGGTGGTCGCTCTGCTCTCTCCACGGTTACCGCTAGATGATCTCGCGACTCGGATAGGCAAGGGCGTTGAAGTGACAACGTTGTGCACGGGGGCCGAGGATGATCGGTTGTGCCTCGATACGGTGGCGCCTGAATTGAGAGAGGGACATCATCTAGTGGTGGTCACCGAACTCGACACCGAGGGTTTTCTTGCTGGGGTGGATCGGCTCAACGCTAAGGCCATGCGGGGGGAGGGGTTAATGGTTCTTGCCGACGCAACTCTCGAGGCCAGCCAAACGTTTTTCTGGACCTACGGACCATCGTTCGAGATTCGGGAGGCGCCGGCCTCGTTACTCAAACCGATGTACCGGACGTTGCCGCGCTCGTTCGAAGTGGTCGATGGGGTGATCACACGGACCTATGTAGGCTTACCGGAAATGCCTGAAGCGGAGCCGTTTGTTGATCCCTTCGCGCCCCCGGCGGAGCCAAGCGTCGGTAGCCAGGGACAGTAGTATCTGCACTGGTCGCGTCCGCGAGTGTGCGGGGCAGTCGACTGGGGAATAGAATCGGGAGATCAGAACGTGGGGTCGGGAAGGGTCCACTGACCGATCGGCGTTGCACCAGTTAAGTTGCACAGTTAAGAGAGCCTCTGCGGCACTTCGCGAGGCAGTCATTGAACTAAGAGACAGTTGATATGAAAACGACCTCATTCCGCCACCCAGTTTCAGCCTGCGCCACTTCTTGCCTAGCGCTTGTTTGCTTGATCTTGATGGCGCTGGCACCAGCCGCCGCGCAGCAATCGACTTACTCGGGTTTTGAACCGAACGACGAGTTCCAGCTAGAAGTAGACGGCACGATAGACACAAAGGCTCAGCTTTTCCTGCAGCGGCGTTTGCCCGCGTTCTTGGTTCTGCCTGCGGGCAGTAACACGCCCTTGTTGGTGTCGATTCGCAGCCGTGCGGTTCAGTCCGTGAGCCTAATGAAGATGACTCTGCAACCATCGGGGATGATGGACCTCGCTGCAGATGCGATCACCGGCTCCAAAGGGACGCTGGAGCAGAAACAGGGCGAGATTAGTTTTCTGGTCGATGGTAAGCACTACGAATTGGTCGAAAAGCCCGTCTTTGAAGGTCTTGCCAGCGCCAAGATGCTTGAGGACTATGGCGCCGGCTATCTCAATGGAGCTGCGTCGTATGAGCCAGACGCCGAATCGATGGCTGCGATCCGGGCAGTTAAGGGCAAGGTGCAGGTTCGCACATACTTTGGTTCATGGTGCCCCTTCTGCAAGCGTTATGTGCCGGGCATGGTGCGGGTGGCGAAAGAGATCCAGGAATCGAACATCACCATCGATTTCTACGGTCTGCCGAAGGGCATTAGTTCTGATCCAGTTGCCAATCAAGCCCGAGTGAATTCAGTGCCCACTGGCGTGGTCTTCCTCGATGGCAAGGAGGTAGGGCGGTTGACTCAGAACGACTGGACGTCTCCTGAGAAGTCGATCGCTAAGATCCTCAAGGGGCAATAGCAGCCCCGATCCGATCAGGCAGTTGCAGCTGAGCGCGGGAACCTGTGGTCGCTGGTCGCTGGTGGAGGCATCAGGGCGCTAGAGCCTCCGTCAGATCGATTCCGCCGTTCCTCCAAGAGAGATCGGTCGCTTGCAGCGACCCGGCGGGAGCAATGCGTTCGATGCCGATCGTTGCGAGCTGTGAGCCGATTGCGGCCGCAGCCTGAGGCGGTACGCCCGCGAGCGAGAGGCCCTGAATGGATTGAGAGCGGCTCTGGAGTTGTTCGATCGTGTCGATGGCGGTCTCGAGGTTGTCGCAAGGCACCAGAGTCACGGTTCGCGCTCCCGGCGCCGGTTGGAAGGCGTCAGTGACGACTACCGCGCCTCCGGTGCTGAGGTCGCCTGCGACGGTCCGGCCTGCCAAGATTTCGCCATCCAGCCAGTGTCGAGCGGCCACAGCATTCGCCGGCGATCTCGGGAGTGGAAGGCTCGTAGTGAGTTCCTCGAGCGAGGCTGCGAGTTGACTCGCGCGTCGTTCGATGAGCGCGGGCTCAGGGCTGACCAGGAGAACCGAGGCCACCGAAAGGCAACCTTGCTGTTCGAACAGGGCGATGTCTCTGGCGATCTGGTGAGGCCACCGTGGGTCTTGCTGGCCATCGTCGAATACTAAGGCCGCACTGAACTTGGGGCCAAAGGCGTGGAACGTGCGGTTTGCGAATCGCTGCTCGTAGGATTCAACCGCCGCTTTTCCGCCGTAGACCAAGACCGGGTCAAGGGCTGGTCGCGCTGCTTGCAGTTGGCGCTCGAATCTTCCGCTACTTTCGGTTGAATCCCAAGAGGCGGCAGCTAAGACGTGTTGCAGGCTGGGCTCGAGCGCGATCAAGTGTGCGAGTACAGCTCGGTGAAAGGGCGCGGAGGCGTCTGGCAGTTTGAAGATCAGCGGACGGCGCGCGATCAGGGCTGGCAGAAGAATTTGTGGGACTAAGGCCGGTACATTGCCCGCGAGCACCACGAGTGCCGCTGCGCAGGCTCTAGAGATTGCTCCACTTTGGTCTCGATCTAGTTCCTGTTCAACTTGCATTCCCCGCAGGGATACCTCCAGTGCAACTTGCAGAGAGCGTGGGTGAAGACCAAAGCTCTGAGCTGTTTGTTCGACACAGGCTCTGGTGCTCCAAAAGCGCGAAGTTGGCGAGCTGAGGTCGGCGATGAGCGTGTTCCAGGACTGACCGAGGCTGCGGTCGTTGAGTCGTTCGAAGGCGAGCACACGGTTCTCGAACAGATGTTGACTCAGCGAGTCGAACGGATTGTCTTCGTCGATGTGCAGGTTCGGCGGACAGACCACGAGGTTCAGCGCAGTCGTCGCTGGCTCGCCGTTCATCGCGCTGTCGATCCGAGCAGTGCTTCTGTGCTCAACGAGCAGCCGCGTAGCTCGGCGTCAGCAGCGCGTCCAAGGAGCCTGAACGCCCGGCCTTCGGGTTCGATGATGCCTAGGTCTTCAGTGACGATCGATGCCGCGCTGGCGATATTGCCCAGATCTAAGAACGCGAGCAATCCTGGTTCAGCGTCGGTCCTTTCTTGCATCGTCACAGGGTCGAGTGCTCGCGCTCGAACCCAATGCGGAAGCTTGAAGAGGTCGTTGTCTCCCAAGCTTAGGGCCGTCGAGGCGTAGGCCTGCGAGCTGAGTTCGGTCATGCCGTACTCGCGAACCACACGAAGCTCTGGTACGCCGGTGGATTCGCGGAGTCGGCGCAACAGTCGTTCGCGATCAATCTCGAATCGTCTTGTCTTGAAACCTCCGGTTTCCATTACCACCGTCGAGCTTGGCCAGCCGACCGCGGGTTCCGTCGTCTTGATGTGTTCGAGAACAGTCCACAGTGCCAGCGCGGTGGCGAGGATCACGGGCTTCGAATCTTGAGGCTGAACAGCGATCCAGTCGAGCGCGATCTGAGGGGCGAGCACGCCGTCCTCAAAGGCGTAGGCCGCGTCCGGGGTGCCGTAGCGATCGATCACATGCGCGATCATGAAGCCTAGACTTGAGTCGGGGATCAAGGCCACCGGCGCGATCAGCGACAGGATCGGGCGGCGCACGGGGGCTGAACCTAGGAATGTTCCCAGTACCGGCTCGGGGAAGGACGTGTCGATGATGTGGCGATAGAGATCGAGGTTGCCGTGATGATGCTCACTGCGTTGCTGCCCGCTGGTGCTAGTGCCAGAACTACGGAAGACCTGCTCGACTCCGCCAATATTGAACACTTGTTGCTGAAAGGCAGATGTGGGGATAGGCGGCGCTTGTTGCCAGCTGTCGATGGTTTCTGGGTCGATGCAGCGGGCGTCGAACAAGCGCCGGTAGCCGGGTAGAAGATCGGCCTGGATTCGGATGGTCTCGAGCGCGAGGTCTGCGAAGCTAGCCGCGCTCGAGTCCTCGACAAATGCTTGAACCCGCGTGCTCAGATTTTTGTGGCGTGCGTGCGAGATTCTGGTTGTTGTGGCCCGCATCGGGTCCCCTGGGCGTAGGTAGGTGGAGGTTCTGAACGCCGGAATTGATGGCGGATCGCTACACTTGGAACTGTAGCCGCTTCGAAAACAAATCTGGTGGCGAGCGCACCAACTTGGGCGAGCCTGTTCGTGAGGGTTAAGGTGGAATCGAGCCTGCCGGACCCGAATCCTCGTCCAGGAGTCCGCTGCAACAGGAGTATCGTAAAGAGGGCACAATGACTAGCAAAAGAGTGACGACACAGATGATCAAACCCCTCAACCTTAAGCGCCTTCCAATTGTCATGCTGTTGACGTGTAGCTTCGTGCTCACTTCCGCGAGCCTCTCCGCGCCTCCTTCGCCGAGTGTGGGCGTGACCGCTATCCGCCAGGCAGCGGCGACCGGTCAGTTACAAGGACGGGTGCAACTGATGAATCGGCGTGGCACTAAGCCGGCGCGCTCGGTTTCGACTGAGGATGTGCTGGTGTTCTTCGTGTCCGACGATAAGAGTGCCGCGAGCGCATCTCATGGTGCGGCGCCCAAGTATCAGATGGCGACCGTGAACAAGGCATATACACCGCGGGTGCTCGCGATACCCAAGGGCGCAGAGGTGCATTTCCCGAACCAGGACCGCATCTTGCACAACGTGTTCTCGGTGTCGGGCAAGAATCGGTTTGATCTGGACCTCTACGGTGACGGAGAGAGTCGGAGTCACTCGTTCGATGAGAGCGGTCTGGTTCGGGTTTTTTGTAATGTGCATCGCGACATGGTCGGCTTTCTATGGGTGCTCGACACTCGGTTTTCAGCGCGGCCGGCCAATGACGGCACATTCTCGCTGGAGGGGCTGCCGCTTGGGCCAGGCAAGTTGACGGTTTGGCACGAACGAGCCGAACCCTACGAAGTGGACGTTTCGATCTCATCGAGCGAGCAGGCGATGCAGGGCCCAATCGACTTGCGCATCACGCGACCGCGCTTGCCCAGTCACACACGCAAGGATGGCAGTGTCTACCGGACCCGCCACACCTACTGAGTTGAGTACTCCGAGCGAACGTATCGGAGCTATCGATGGGCTGCGTCTCGAACTCCAACTTGAGACGATCTACGACCTATTGGTGGCCTTGCATGCGCACCACACCGAACAGGAGTTGATCGACGATCTTCTCCAACGCGTGTGCTCAGTGGTGGATCCTGCGCATGCGGTTGCGGTGACCCGCGACGCTGCGGATCTTGGCCAGGCCGCAGCTACCGTGGGTTGGTCGCTCGCCGCGCCGAGTGCAGAAGAACTGCTTCGCCAGCAACTGTGGCGTGACGTCTTGAGTGGTGGTGCTCTTCTGCGCCGCACCGACGGCGAGTTGTGCGGGCAAGAGTACGCCGAGTTAGTTGCGATGCCGCTCGAATACCGGGGCCTTCTCTTGGGCTATATCGCAGTGTTGGATAAGGAAGATCGCCGTGGCGCGGGGGCAAGCTTCTCCCGGCAAGACCTTCGTTTCTTGGAAACCGTGGCAGCGGTGGGTGCGGTGACGATCGACGGCTTGCGCGAGCGCGAGACGCTAGTGCACCGCAGCGAGCAGCTCGAGCAAGAGAATCAACTCCTAAAAGAACAGTTGGTGCACGAAGTCGCTGGTCAACGCATCATTGCCGGAGCTGCTCCCATGCGGCGCGCACTGGGTCTGGCCGAGCGCATTGCTCCGCGCAACGTCAATGTCCTCATTCGCGGTGACAGTGGCACCGGCAAGGAGCTGGTCGCACGGTTGCTCCACGAGCAATCGGGCCGTACCGGGTCCATGGTGGTGGTCAACTGCGGTGCAATGCCTGAGGCGCTTCTTGAGTCCGAGCTTTTTGGTATCGAGGGCGGTGTTGCGACCGGTGTGCAAGCGCGCATCGGCAAGTTTGAACTGGCAGATGGCGGCACCTTGTTTCTCGACGAAATCGGTGACATGGAGCTCAGTCTGCAAGTCAAGTTGCTCCGCGTGTTGCAAGAACGGGAGATTGTGCGTGTCGGTGGTAACCGCACCAAGAAAGTTGATGTGCGAATTGTGGCCGCAACCCATCGTGACCTAGAAGACTTGGTTACGAAGTCTGACTTCCGTGGCGACCTCTATTACCGCTTGAAGGGCGTGCAGATCGATCTGCCGTTGCTCAGCGAGCGTCGCGAAGATATCCCGCGGCTGGTGCGGCACTTCCTCGAGCGATTCTGCAGTCGGGAGGGGATCCCAGTACCCCGAGTGGAGCGCGAAGCCCTCGACCTGTTGCTGGCTGCAGACTATGCCGGCAACGTGCGTGAGCTGCAGAGTGTTGTCGAGGGTGCAGCCGCGCTATCGGACGGGGTGCTTGATCGCGAGTTGCTAGCGCCGTTGGTTCGCAGTCGCGAGGACGCTCCGCAAGGGCCCGAGGCGCTTGATTTGCTCAGTCTCGAACGTCGACATATCCGCCGTATCTTGGCGATGACGCACGGGAATAAGACCGCCGCCGCTCGGTTGTTGGGAGTGGATCGGCGGACCCTGCAGCGCAAGGGTTTCTAGCGCACTCGAACGCCGCTTTCAAGTTAACTTGGTTCGCAAGTCAGAGGGGTCCGGATAGAGGGGACACAGATGCTGAGCACCATCGAGAATCGCCGGTCGGTTGGCGGTGCAACGTTCCCTCGTTGGATCGCTGTCGCTTGGTGGCTAATTGTTGTTCTACACCAAGGCCCTGCTCTTGACGCTTGCTCAAGAGTCTCTTCAGGCCTTCGATCGCTGAGTCTTGTTCAAGACGGGGACGTTCACTGGGTCATCGACGGTGGTGGTGTGGTCGATGGCAACGACTGGTTGACCGGCACCAGTGGCGCACCGGCGGCTCTTTCGTTGCCGAGTCCGCCGCTTCTCGAAGGTCGGGCGAACCTGATCGGAGTCCTGCCCGACGGCTCGTCGTGGTGGCGGGTTCTGTGCGATGACTGGGATCCGCCAGCCACGATCGCGTGTGATTCGTTCTTGTTGATTGCGGCCGACGGTTCGCCATTGGGTCGTCTTCCTCGCGTTCACACACCGATCCAGTTCAACCTGGATGGCACCGTTTTGGGTCTCGCATTGAGTGCACCAGCGCGGGCTCGATTCCAACGGGATCCGCGCATGCTGGTACCGAAGTCAGTTGAGCTATGGCATGGGAGCCCGCTCCCTTTCGGAGCCTTTGATGAGCCCGCCGATCTCGCGTTCTGGGACGATGACTACAAGGCGCGCCAGGCGAAGCGCTCGCGAGACGGATGGCAGCATGTGTGGACCGTTGTGCTCCCCTGGGCGGGCGGGCCCAGCAGCGGCAAGGCGCGTTTTCACTTGCGAGGCGAGGTGCTGGCGGTGCTGCATGACGACTTTGCTGCGGGCCAGATCGATGTCGCCGTGTTCGACTTGAGCCGCGGTTCCACCGCCCACCTGGAGCAACGCTATCGACGATCCTTCCCGCGCGCCGCCGGCGGGCAAGCGACCACCGTAGATGGTGAGTTTGCTTTGGCTCAGCCCGGTTTCATGGCGTTGTCAGATCAAGGTGAGCTCGCAGTGGGTGGCTGGCAAATCAACGCAGACTGCTCTAAAGATAGGCCTGCAGGCTTCGTGCTTTTTGATCGCGAAGGCAAGGTAGTCGCTGACGTCCACGCGGCCGACTATAGAGGCGAAGTGTGGGGGCTCGCGTTTGACGACCGCGACCAGTTGTGGGTCGGCGGTGAAACGATGGATGTCTACGATGTCGGTGGCCGCTTGATACGGAATACCGATCGAGAGCCCGCGGAGTGGGAGTCGATTCACAAAGAGCGCGCGCAAAGGATCGCGGCCCTCAATGCCGACTCGCCGCTTAAGGATTGGGTTGTGCAGTATCACGGCGTACCCAAACACCATCCCCGCGATTTCGAGACGCCGTCACAACAGCTTCAGCTTGCTCATCGATTGATTGTTGAGGGCTGGGTCGACGTCGATCGGTTGGTGGATGATTTGCTTTGGGTCGAACTTGCTTCCAAGTTTTGTCGCCGGCACCCTGAGGTTGCTCCGAGAGTTGCACTGGCGCGCTTTGAGGCCGCGAGCGTCGAGGCCAAGGTGAAGTGGCTCGAGGTCTTGCCCGACTGCTTTGCGGAGCCGCCCTCGGGCGTGCGCGAGTATGCAGAAGGGCTGCGCGCCAAGCGCAACTCAGAGCGGCGTGAGAGCGCCGAGCGGGCGCTCGCTAGGTGGCCATTGCCAAACGGCGAAAGCTCTGCGCTATGGCAAGCAGCCCTCGACCAGCAGCTGGGCCGGGACCTGCAGCCAGGCTCGAGGAGCGGGCGAGCACAACCACCTCCTGTTGATCGGCTACTTCGGCTGTTTGCGTCACAACGCACAGAGTTCGAGCGTCGCCTACAAGTACCGGGGCCGGAAGGGGGAGCTGTCGCTCAAATACTGCTTCGGACTCTGGAGCTGTACGACGCCGGGTATGTTCCGGGAGACTGGCTCTCGATGCACGTTGCTTTGGTGGAAGCTGCAAGCGAATGGGTGACGTCGGAGAATGCAACGCTGGGCGACATCGGAGCATGGATGACCTTCGCCAACGGCAACCAAGGAAAGGTTCTCAGCTCAGTGAAGATCGAGTCGCTGTTGCGTCGAGCGCTCGCAGGCGACAGCGATCAGTGGAAGTGGGCGGTTCTTGCGACCGGGAGAGCGCTTCATCGTGGTGAGTCACGGTTCGGTGCGACCGTCGTCGAAATTGGTGTTCCGGTGGAAGTGGCGAAGGCGCTGCTCACTCGCGGGCAAGCGGAGCACAAGACCTCGCGCGAACCGTTCAGCGGCCGGTACGATCCGGTTCCAATGGTATTCCACACGGCTCTTCTGGCGGTCGCTAAGGGACTTGGAGATGTGGGTAAGCAGCTCCTGCTCGAAGCCCTCAACGCAGGTCTTGACGCGCGCGAAGAGCATTCTCATGTTGCGGGCGTGGTGGAGTGGCTTCAGGCCGACCCTCAGGGCTGGCCGGTGGATCAGCTCGACGCGGTGCTCGATCGGTTCGACCGGATCGATGCCTATGAGCAAGCTGCTGTGCTCGACGCTCTGGTTCGGGCCTATCCCGTGGGTCATGCGCTGCATGAGCGTGCCGTAGGGATCTTTCGCTCCTCGATTGAGGAGGCACTCAGGGTGGACAGCGGCGTGTCGCCCACCGAGCGCTACGGGCCACGCGTGCAGCTGGTCACCAGCTTCGTGCAGCAGGCGGGCTTCGACGACGACTCTCCGCTCTTTGGCCATCTGACGCCCGCCGATCTGGAGCACTTCGCCCAAGGTGAAGACCTTGATCTTGGCGGTGGCGACCAGAGTTGGCTGATGCCTGCGATGGTGGCCGTCGGACCCTGGCCTGACGCGATCCCCACGCTGCAACGGATGCTCCAGGGCAATCAGAAGCACCTAGCCGCTCAAGTATTGTCTCACGTCCAAGACCCGAAAGCTCTTGACGTGCTGATGGAGCGTGCTGGCTATGCCTATGTCTCGAAGGCAACCGCTCGAGCCCTGGTGCGCTACGGGCGCGCCGCGCTCCTGCGAGTCAGCGAATTCGTTCGCGTGGGTCTGGCGCCCAGCAATCCCACGATCGACGAGCAGTCGCAACGAAGACCTCCTTGGTCCGATGCCGGGACGGCCGGCCTGCCGTTACTGACCCTGCTACTGCACCTCGAACCGAACCTATTAGCGACGTCGGCGCTACAAGAGCTGCTGTCAGACATCGTCCACAGTGCACACACGTCAGTAGCGGCGGATCTCGAGGCTGGGGTTTGGCCGGCCGCGGACGCAGTCCTCTTCCTTGAAACAACCGGTCGACCGACTCTCGTAGGGATACTTGAGCGGATTGATCGCTTACCCTCCGCCGTTGCGGAACTCAAGCAGTTCCTTGGCGATGCGCCAAACGGTGAACTGCTGCTTGAACTGCTTGGTCAGGCCGCTTCAGACGCCTCCCCAGAGTTAAGAGAGCGGTTGCTTCAAATGATTGAGCCATTCTCTGCGGATGAGTACCTCGACATTGCTGTTCTCCGTGAACGGCTGTTGAAGCCAGATATCCTCGACGAGGCGCGATAGCGGCAAGACGCCGCACGTGAGGCAAAATGCCGCGTTCGACCCTTAGCTGCTGCGTTCTTGGGCTGGATTGCTGGGCGGCGAGGGTCACTGAAGTCCTATGGCGACATATTGTCGCTATGCCGATGCGGCGCGATGGTGCGTCGTCGCGGCAAAACCCTGTGTTTCTGGGGGATTTCTCGCTACATTCAGACTTGGCAGCAACTTTGCTCTTAAGCATTGGATATCGAAGGTGAACACTCGGCCTCACGGAGAATCCAATGCCTACTGCCACTCTGCAACGTATCGCCACCGCCGCCCCACGGGTGCCTGCCACCTACTTGCTCGGGGCGACCTCGGTGATCGGCTTTGGCGGGCTGTTGATTCAGGATCAGGTGCCAGCACTGTTGGTGTACTGCTTGCAGGTTTTCCTCGCCGCCTAGATCTGGTATCCAGGCCTGCATCGCCCGGATCTGCATCGCCCGGATCTGGATCGCCAAGTTCTGCATCGCCAAGTTCTGCATCGCCAAGATCTGGTCGCGAGATTTGCCCGGGCTGTATGCACCCAAACAGAAGCTAGTCGATGAACTTCGCTACCTGCTGAACGTAAACAGTTCTCGTCCCGTCGGTAGCGTTAGCGATGTTGCTGTGCTGAACACCCGATCAAACGCAGCGACGAATGCGTTGCGGTTGTAGTCCGCCGGCAAGAGTCGTCCGGACGCGAGCATCCGAACCACTTGAGGGTCTGTCTCGGGCACCCACTCAACGACGCAGGTGCGCGAGCAGCGGCTAAAGAAGTCGGCAATCATGCCCATCGGCACGTTGTTTGAGATCGACAGGTGGTGAATCAGGGCCAAGCCGAGGCAAAGATCTGAGGGGCCCCGATCGAGCAGTGATCGTCGCTCCTGGTGAGCCCAGCCGAGCGCGGGGCTTGGGTTGGAGAGATCCATCACCAGGGGCAGCACACGGTCTGATCGGGCGGCTACGGCCTTGCGGTGAAGCTCTCCAATGACGCCGGCGTCTGAATCCATCGCGACCACTTGGGTGCCGAGTTCCGCCATCGCGTCAGTGAACATCCCGGTGTTGCAGCCCAGGTCCCAAGCGCTGCGTGGTCGTTGCTCCGCGGTGACTTGAGAGATCAACTTGAGTTTCTGTTGGGTGGCTTCCTCGTCGTAGGTGTTGGTCTCGTAGTAGGAGTTCCAGACATCGACGTTCTTCGGCGGCTTGAGTTTCCGCACCAACGACTCGAGGCTTGCAATCAAACCGAGCAGCCCAGCCTTAGATACGCGCGGCGGTTTGCGCGTCGATTGCGCGTCGTTGCCGTGACGGGTCTCTAGCTTTGCGTGGAGGTGGAGGTGGGTGGCAATCCCAGGGGAAAGCAGGGTTCGGCGCGGCAGGAGCCTGCTTGCAAGGGGTAGGGCCATCCCTTCGATGCTCTTGCCGAGTAGCGGTTCGAGTGGACTGCTGGTTGCGCTGGCGACTAACAACGGGGCCAGGAAGTGCCTGCAGAACTGCCCATAAGCCACCCACGGGCGACCCTCCTCATAGGTTTCTAGCGACAGTGTGTCGATGAACTTGGGTTGGGTTCCCCAGAACTGGACGTTGAAAGCGGTGGCATCCTTGAGCGACATGCCTTGGCCAACGGCGATCCTCTGGATCCTGAGCGTCAGCAACGCTGCCGCTCGCAGTTGGTCGAAGCACCACTCGTAGGGATAGCTCAGAAACGGGACTTCGTCGGGTTTCAGCACCGCCGCGATGCGTTCATCGACGAGCGGATGCTCATCTAGCTCCTGGTGGGGGACCAGGAGTCCCTTGTCTGTGAGCCGTTGGTAGAGGCCGCTCTCCATCAACATCCGATACTCGCCCATACCGCCGTTGAGTACCGCACGTAGCACTACGCCTTCGGCGCGGACAACGTATCCGGATGGGTCTCGGAATGATGCCGTGTCGACCACGATTTGCTGGTTGTCGCTCACTCTGGAAGAGCCCTCGATCCTGCTGTGAGTTGGGTCAGGAGTCTTCAGAATCGCTTGAATCCTTCTTGGAGTACAAGAGTTGGATCCGATGCCAGTAGGTTCTGATCGCCAATGCCGCGGCTGCGATACCAGCGATGGCAGCCTGCAAGACCATACTGCCGGTACCTGGGTCGATGTAAGCAGCATGCGCTACTCCACGAAACAAGAACAGGACGGACAGGAAAACCAAGAGTCGATGGGTCACGACTGTATACCTCGAAGCGAATAGTTGTCGGGCCCTTGGGCGCCGCCCGCGGGTCTTGTCTTGGGAGGGGTGCGTGCAGCACGGGAGCGACCTCGACGGCAGGGGCGCTTCCTACACGCGCATAAAGAGCGCCCTAAGGAATGTATCGCGTTGCTGAATGGGGCGGTAGCTTCGCGACGGCTAGATCGGTGAAGAACTTCGCGAAGTCTCTCAGGACCGCCGGCGCGAAAGCCGTACCAGTCACGCTTCGCATCGGTTGATCGCGCGATCATGCGTCGGTTGGGCGAGCGCGCTACCGCCAGATGAACTCGATCCGCGTACCGAAGCGCCCCGGTGCCGATGGTCTGCAGTTCATGCTTCACGAAAATGTGGATCGGGTCGAAAACTGCGGGGACTAGTTTGCGTATGAGGGGAACGCCCTTTGGCACAAGTGCTGATCGAGACGAGCTGCGTTGCCTGCCTGAGGGGCGCTCACGGAGCTCGAAAGTGCTCGTGTCGTCGCTTCAATTGATAACCAACCCACAGGGAAATCCTCCTCGCCGAACCGGCCACAAGATGACGCATCGGAGCTAGCGCCCGCGTGAAACTGACGACGAAATCGCGTAGCCTTCGCACAACCATCCGAATTCCGTGTAGCTTCGTAGCCAAACATGAACTTTTGAGTGAAGATTCCACCCAAATGATGACCTCAATTCTCAGGCCAGCACCTAGCCCGGCGACATTGTCGACGGCCCGCGGTGCGGTGAGCAGGTAGGCGCTGTGGCTGACTCGATTCTCAAAGAGGTTGCGCTGACCCTCGATCTAGCTCCAGATATGGAGATCGAGGCGTGCGAGAAGGCGTGTGCCGTCGCCGAGCTGATGGGGATGAGCGCGGATCGAATCGATGAAGTCAAGATGGCAATGATCGAGGCTTGCATCAATGCGATTGAGCACAGCGAAGCCGCCGATTCGAAGCTCTATGTCGACATCGCCGTCCTGGGAACTCAAGAACCGCAGGAACTCCGCATCACGGTCAGTGACCGTGGGGTTGGCTTCGATCGGAAAAAGCTAGTAAAACCGGACATCGAGCAGAAGCTCAAGTCCTCGAGTAAAAGAGGGTGGGGACTGCAGATCATCGAAGGTTTGATGGATAAGGTGACGGTGGCCTCGACAGGAGCCGGTACCTCAGTCATCATGACCAAGACGATCGCCGGTGGCAGAGCCGCCTCAAGAGTCGGTAGCTAATCCGCCTCTCGCAAGAGCGAAACGGCCGTGGAACCAAAGAGTGTGTAAGAGAGACTTGGAATGACCGACAGTTTGAAGCTAAGTGTTGACCGACGCGACGGAGTTGCGGTGCTCTACACGGACGGTTACATCAACAATCAGGGTGGCGAGGAAATCGCGAAGGTCGCCTATGAACTTCTCGACGAGGGCTATCGCAACCTCCTGCTCAACCTCTCGGGCACGAAGATCGTCAACTCAATTGGCATTTCAATCCTGATCGAGATCATCGAGAAGATGATTGACATCAAGGGCAAGCTCGCCTTCTGCAACCTGACGCCGACCATCGACAAGACCTTTCACATTATGGGTCTTGCGCAGTACACCAGCATCTTTCCGAGCGAAGACGAGGCGGCCGAGCATCTGGTCGACTGAAGTGTCGGTGGTTGTCGGCTGGCTCCCTCGGCCGCTGGGCTGGCCATCTGGCGCCAGGTGCTCGATTGCTTTTGTCGGCCACAGCCGACCGTAGGCTGAGGGTCTATTCTGTGCTCAACGAAATCTCCAAGAACTTGTGGTCGATCCTTCGGCACGCGACGCCTGATGAGTGGGCCGATGGCGCGGCGGCCAGGCGCGCCTTGCGAGAGCTGTGTGAGTCCAATCAGTGTGAGGGTGCGGCGCTTGAGGTGTTCGGGCACAGCAGTCCTGCTGGAGGCGGCGGGACCGCAACGCGCGAGTGGCATCGGGTGGTCGAGGTTGGGCGCGCAGAGGTTGCTGGCGACGAACACACCGAAGAAGGCTTGTCGTCGACGGTTCGCCTCAAACTCTGGAAAGGGGCCAGCGGAGCTGCTCCAGCCGCGAAGGATGTGGTTTCCAGCGATGACGCGGATGCTGTGAATCACACCGGTCTGTCGAAGAACCTCGGAGTGGCTCTGTCGGTCGGCGCTCAATTGGTCGATTTGTCGCAGCGACTCAAGGCGCAGTCGTTCCAAGACAACTATCGTTTGGTGACGCTTGAGGCGCTCTACGATGTGGGCCTCGCGATCGCTTCGACGCTCAATCTGGATGAGCTCACCGATGGCATTCTGTTGCGCGCTGTGTCGCTGCTTGATGCCCGCCGGGGAGCGCTCTTCTTATTGCAGGATGATCAGTACGTTCTGGAAGGGACCATCGGCGGCGACGCTGAGAAGTCGGTCGACGCGTCTGACCAGCGGATCGGCCTGATGCAATCGAGCGGCAACGCATCGTTCGATGAACTGCTTCCTGGAGCCCAGCATTCCTTGGTCGTTCCGATCGCAATAGACGGGGTGCCGCGCGGGTTGCTGGCACTCGCCGACAAGGAAAGCCGGGCTGGGATTGGGCCCTTCGCCCCAGATGATGAGCGTGCGTTGTCGCTGTTCGCCAACCAGGCCGCGATCGCGCTCGAGAACGCCAAGCTGCACCACCATGCGTTGGAACGCGAACGACTCGAACGCGAGATGGAGCTGGCTGCCGACATCCAACGAGGAATTCTGCCCGCCACTACCCCCGACTTGCCCGAATTCGAGATGGTCGGGTGGAATCGGCCGACCCGCCACGTGGGTGGCGACTACTACGGCTGGCTCAAGCTGCCCAGCGGCGAGACCGGGGTGGTGGTCGCGGATGTCACCGGCAAGGGTATGCCCGCTGCTTTGTTGGTCAACACCCTGCACTCTGCGCTCGACTTGTTACTGGACTCGGTCGAGCCTGGGGTCGCGATGGTTGAGCGCCTCAACTCGCATGTGCTCGACTCCTCTCGATCGAACAAGTTCATTACCATGATCTTGATGACGCTCGACTCGGAAACCGCGAGCGCCAGTTTCATCAATGCAGGCCACAACCAGGGCCTCTTAGTGCGCGCCGATGGTTCCAGCTACGAGATGCAGGCGAGCGGCCTGCCGCTCGGTCTCATGCCTGGTAGTTCTTATCGACTTGAGACACTCCAACTCGAACCCGGCGACCTCATTTGCTTGTATAGCGACGGCATCACAGAGTGCGCTGATCGGCAAGAAGAGGAGTACGGCATGGCGCGCTTGATCACATTCTTGAGTGAGCGTCGCACTCAGCCGTTGCAGACCATTCTCGAAGCACTCGATGGCGAAGTCACTGCCTTTGCCGATGGCGCCTTTCAGCAAGACGACCAGACCGTTGTGCTGGTGAGGCGTCGCCTGCAGGAGTAGAGCTCCGGCTGGAGATGACGCCATCTGCCGTGAGCTACGCCTCGCGCAGGGCGGTGGCAGCGCTGACGGCGACGGCTGGTGCACAGATCCCTCCGAGCACGCCGTCTGCCGAGACCCGTCGCGCAGTTGTGGAACCCAAGCAGTGCAGGCTCGCGAAGATGCGCAAGAGACTGTCCTCCCAAACCAGATCAGGTAGTGGCTGGCGGAGTTGTCCGGCCTGGATCCGCCGTACTCCACGCGCTCGTCCTCTAATCAGCATTCGCGACGGATCAAAGCACTCGACCGCGTCAAGGCGGCTGATCCACAAGCCTCCTTCGCCCGCAGCGAGCAGCCCTTGCTCAGTGGCTTCACCTGGCTCCATGAAGAGGTTGAGGCCGTAGCCTACGCCTGCACTGACGCCGTGACAGGTGGGAGCGAGCCCGCAGGTCCGTGCAGTATCACCGTCAAGAGTCGGTGTACGCGGCACTCCGCCTTCGATCAACATGACCTTCTGCTTCGCTCGGCCCTCAAGGTCGAACGGAAAGGCAAGCCCTGCTAGGTCGAGCCCATCGTCACGCAGATGCAACCGCTGATCGAATACTTGAACCCCGAGATGCTCACGCAGAAACGAGGTGCCTTCGCTGTACGCGCTGGAAGAAAAGGCCCTGTGATTCAACATCTCGACCAATTCCGCGGTGGCTTCCGGCGCAAGCACCAAAGAATCCGGCTGCTGGTTGAGGGCTGTTGGGGTTTGGGTGGCGCGACGACCACGAGCGCGCGAGAACAACCTCTCGAGATTGAGGTCGCTAAAGCGTCTAGCCGCGTCGCTAGCAAAGCCCGCGCCGGGGCCAAGACCGCTACGAACTTCGACTTGCAGGCTGGTGACTCGCTGACAGAGGCTTAACCCCGCTGAGTTGCGCAGCAGCACTTGGCCGTCGTACCACTCGGCGATGACTGCTTCGTCATCCCGACAGAACGTCTTAAGGAAACGGACCCCGTCTTGCACGGAGAGTCGCGATAGCTTGCGATCGAAGCCGAGTGGTTTTGCCAGCCGTGGTGGTTGGCTCAGGAATGGCGCCGAGGCGTTGGAGTTGGTGGTGGCATTAGCAGCCGCGTGACGCACGGCGTTGGCGACCTCACTCCACGAGGCCATGCCGAGTCGATGCTGGCCGAGGCGGCCGGCCTGGTGAACGCGGACTTCCACGGTGCGTTCACGCCAGGACCCCGTCTGTGCCGTCGGCAGATTCACCGCTGCTCGTCGCTTGCGTCGGTCGAGCCACAGGATCTCTGTCGCATCTGTAACCGCCTCGCGGATGACGCGCTCTAGGCCGCGATCGATCTGCCGAGTGGCATCGAGTTCTTGCTGGTCTGGCGAGGCCGAGCTCGGAGCAGGTTTTTGGGTGGAGTTGCCCGGTTTCGCCGCGGGGCTTGGTCGGTGGCGGAGAACCCGGTGGGAACTTTGTCGCTGGGCGGAATCGATCAAGGAAGTTACTTTGCGGGGCTTCTATGGTGCATCGGGCACTTGCGTCGTCCGCCGTGCACCGCGCCGTCCAAAAAAGCTGCCGGCGGGTGAAGCATCGCGCGACCGAGGCCCGGCGACTTGCTGGGCAGCGCGTTGAGTGCGGTGAACTGAACTGGAACGAGCGGTCGAAGAAGAAACAATCTCTACGGCGGCGACCGTCATCCGTTCACCGCTCACTTTAACCGACCGCTGATGAGTCCGTTGAGGAATAGACTCTGTTGGTGCTGTGGTTCGCAGGATATAGAGCCCGCCACGAGGCCGCAGCCCCGCTGCTTCTCGAAGAGTCGTTCCAACCTCCGCTTAACGACTGACTCACTGAAGAACACAACCCAAGAAGCCGATGATTGCGTTTGTACTGACCCGACCGAGCGTCCTAGGCGCGACACCGAGCATGTTTCCTAGTGCCGTGGTGCTGCCGTTGGTGCTGGGTGTGATCTTGCACGCTGGCGGCGCAGCCGGCGCCCAGGAGATCGACGCAGACCGATTCTCTTTTCGACGCGAAGTGATGGTCGAGCAGTTCGTCCGCTCGCGTGGGGTGGAGGCGCCAAATGTCCTTTCTGCAATGCGCTCCGTGCCTCGTCACCTGTTCGTGCCCGTGCCCATGCGGGAACGCGCCTATGGCGCGGGAGCTCTCACTCTCGATAGCCAGTATGGCGTACCCGAGCCCTACGCGATCGCTCGCATGACCGAGCTGCTGGAACTCGTGGGTACCGAGCGGATTCTTGAAATCGGAACTGGCAGCGGCTACCACACCGCTGTGCTCGCGAACCTCGGCAAAGAAGTCTTCTCGATGGAAATCGTGCCCGAACGTGCAGCAGCCGCTCGCGCCACCCTCGCTGGCCTTGGCTACGACAACATCCAGGTGCGAGTGGGCAACGGCTACGAAGGCCTCCCTGATGAAGGGCCATTCGACGCCATCGTGCTCACCGCCGCGCCTGAAGAGATCCCTGAGGAACTCATCAAGCAGCTCAAAGTCGGCGGCAGGATGGTGGTCCCCCTCGGCGGCTTCCTGCAAGAGCTACAACTCATCGAGAAGCGGCCCAACGGAACTCTCCGCCGCCGCCGAGTCGATGTCGTCCGCATGCGCCCCATGGTCGACGTCACCGACGACCGCCCCTCAGGTCCTCCCGGTCGCTAGCGCCCCACGCCAGCCCTTCAGGCTGCGTTTAGGCCAAGCAGCCCATACACCTGCGGGCTCCGCAGGGCCTTGCGATGTCCAGTCCTCAGCCGCATCAAGCGTGCTCAGGCCCGGGTACGTCTTCTGCGAGCGTGGCGCCGTGCTCACGGGTGTCGTCGGGCGCTTAGCGCCGCAAGATGGCAGGCATTCGGAGTCCCGTGCCCGATGCAAGGGGCCAGTATTGACTGCTCATCTTGCATTGTTGGCCGTCGCCGTGTGAGGCCGAAGCCGCGAGGCCACAGGCCCTCACTTCGTCAAACCTGCGCGTCGTGTTGAAAATGGTGCTGCCACCCTTTGCTCTCCTCAAGCGAACGCGCTTCTCCTGACGACGCGCCGAAAGCCCCTTCGGAGACAACAGCGATAGCCTTCCAGAGAATCATGGTCCCACCAGGATTCTGGAGCGTTTCCCGTAATGCCGCGCTTCAGGCTCTCCGTTCTCTGAGAACCCCACCCAGCCGCCCAGCGCTCCTCAAGCGCAAGCGCTTCTCCTGACGACGCGCCGAAGGCGCCTGGAGTCAGCAGCGATAGCACTTCCAAAGAATCGTGGTACCACCACGATTCTGGAAGTGGTGGTGGAGCAGAAGGGACTCGAACCCTCGACCCCCGCGATGCGAACGCGGTGCTCTCCCAGCTGAGCTACTGCCCCGGCACTTCCAAAAGCCCCAACGAATGCAGAAGGGGTGAGCGAACGAGGGGATCGTACCAAAAGAGTTTCGGCTAAGATTGGCGTACCAGGGGCGACGAGTCTCTTGTAGGGAAACCAAAGTCGCCCGGCGGCAGTATTCAGATTGAGTACACAGTCGGTGAACGGCTCGGAGGCTAAAGGAACATGAAGGAAAAAATTAGATCGGTCGGCGGTGAATCGGAAACTGTTGAGGCGCTAAAGGACACAGTAACCAAGGCGCGAACAGCCGTGGCAGGCAGCGTCGGTGTAGCCAAAGAGAAACTGGCACAAGTCGGCGGCGAATTCGGTTCGCAGGCTGGTAGGGCTGGTAGTTACGCCAAGCAACGCGCGGATCATGCTCGCGAGAACCTGGTCCTTGGGTACGACCGAGCACGCAAGGATGTTGATCAACTGGGCTCAGATATCGGCGTCTTTGTTCGCGACAACCCGGGCCGCTCGGTGCTAATCGCGGCCGGCTGCGGGTTTTTGCTCGGCTACGTGCTGCGCGGCGATCGGCGTTGACCTCTTGAAGAGTCGCCCCCAATGAGCGAATCGGAAGAGACCCGCTCGGTTGAAGATCAATGGGTCGATCGAGTGGTGCCAGAGACGCTCGATTGGCGCCAGTTGGTTCGCGACCATCCGCTCACCTCGGTGAGTGTTGTTGGCTTGCTCGGCTACGTCGTGGGGCGCTACCAAGGCGATCGGTTGATGGATCTAGCCCGGGACGTTGTCAAACGCCAGGTCGACGACTCGATCGGCCGCTATAGTGGGTTCGTCAATGGTGCCGCGAGTGATGACGAGAGTCCCGACGGCGACGGCGACGGCGACGAGCGCTAGCGCGACCCGCACCAGCAAGACCTAGGAGCTTCCTCTTGTCAGACGACACCCTCGCCACCGGCGCTGCTGAAGCACGCGATCCGGACGGTGCGAAACCCGACTCGCGTTTGCAGTGGGTACCCTTGGTCGCTCTACCGGAGGAGATCGAAGCAACCCTGGCAGCCGGGTTCTTACAGAGCGAGGGCGTCCAGTGCGTGGTCGAGTCACGCAACTTCTCGCAGGAGCCGACCAATCTCTCGTTGCTCGGTCAGTACATCTTGTTTGTTCACGAAGACCAGCTTGATCGAGCGAGGAGCCTGTTGCAGGATCGGCTCGAGTTACCGCTCGACGCTGCTGACAGCCCGACTCTCGACGCGTTGCTTGCCAACGAAGCCGAGGATGCTGGCGACGAACAAGAGGACGAAGAGTAGGCTACGGCTCACTCGGTGAACCGCCCGCTGATGGCACCGAACCGAGCGTTTCGTCGACGGATGGAGTGAGCAATCGCTCCCACCATGAATAGCTATGAGCACTTCCCAGATGGCTTCCTCAGACACTCCTTTGCTTCACACTCCTCTTCATTCGGCCCATGTTGCGGCGGGTGGCCGGATGGTACCGTTTGCCGGATACGCCATGCCGGTCCGCTATGGCAGCCAGGTCGAAGAACACCACGCGGTCCGTCGCGCTGCCGGTTTGTTTGATGTCTCTCACATGGGCGAAGTTTTTGTGCGAGGCCAGGACGCTGAGTCCTTTCTCCAGCAGTTGACTCCCAACAACGTGAGCAAACTTGCGATTGGCCAAGCCCAGTACAGCGCTCTGTTGAACGAGCGCGCTGGCTTCATCGATGACCTTTTGGTATATCGAATGGCAAGCGATGAGTTCATGCTGGTGATCAACGCCGCCGGACGCAGTGAAGATGTACCGTGGATCAGCGAGCGAGCGTCAGGTCACGACGTTGAGGTGGCAGACCGTAGTGACGAGATGGCGCTGATCGCGCTGCAGGGGCCTGAGGCGCTTGAGATTCTTCGACAGCTGTGCGATCTCGATCTGGACAATTTGGGCTACTACCATTTCGCCAAGGCTCCGGTTGCGGGCGTAGATGCGATTGTCTCTCGCACGGGCTACACCGGTGAAGATGGTTTCGAGTTGTACGTGGAGAACCAAGCTGCGGTGGCTCTGTGGCAGGACCTACTAAGAGTGGGTGGCCCTCACGGCTTAGTGCCGGCCGGTCTTGCTGCGCGCGACACGCTCCGCCTAGAAGCCGGGATGATGCTCAGCGGGCAAGACATTGGGGCTGACATCACGCCGATTGAAGCGGGCGTCGGCTGGTTCGTCAAGCTCAAGAAGGGCGCAGCGTTTCCGGGCTCTGAGCGCCTCGCTCAACAACGCACTGAAGGTGTCAAGCAACAGTTGGTTGGCTTTGAGCTGGAAGGTCGAGCCATGGCGCGCACTGGCTATCCGATCGAGGTGAACGGTATCCAGGGAGTCGTTACCAGCGGCTCGTGGAGCCCGACTTTGGAAAAGTCCATCGGTATCGCCCGCATAGAATCAGATCAGGTGTTCGATCGGCCCGCAGCGGGCTCGTCGGTCACTGCAGAAGTTCGCAGAGCAGGAGTAGAAGGTCATGTGGTCAAGCTGCCCTTTTACTCACGAGTGAAGTAACGCCCACCTCTTCGCCTTCCACGAGGCATCCAAACTGGAGTTGACCCGCCATGTATTCAGACGATCGCTACTACAGCCAAGAACACGAGTGGGTGGAACCCACGGAGGAGGGGGACTACGTGCTGGGTATTACCTTCTTTGCTCAAGAAGAACTCGGTGACGTTGTCTTTGTCGAACTGCCAGGCGTCGGCAGCCACTTTGACGCTGAGGGCGAGATCGGTACCATCGAATCGGTGAAGGCGGTAGCCGAGCTGTTTGCTCCAATGGCGGGCGAGATCGTCGCTGTTAACGAAGAGGTGCTCGATCGTCCGGAGCTGCTGAACGAAGATCCGCATGGTGACGGCTGGCTAGTCAAGATGCGACCTGAGGATGCCTCCGCTCACGAAGAGCTGATGACCGTCGACGCCTATCGTGAGTTTATCGGCGATGTCGACGTTGATCCTGAGTTGGGCGAGGACGCCGGAGATGGCGTTGACGACGATCTCGGCGACGAGGCCTCGGATGAAGAGGAAGGCTAGTCTAGTCGGTGGTCGTTCCGGTTGGCAGCTCATTGCGGAGCTCGCCGCGACCTAGATGGGCCTGAAACCGTCGCCCATCGAAGTCGTCCTTGCCGCCTTCTCGACGGCCTGTGTGGTTGTCTTTGGCCTGAATCGGATTGGTCTTGGGGCTTGGCTTCATCTGGCCGGCTCATTGAGCCTTGGTCTGTATCCACTGTACAGCTGCGCTGCCGCTGCGGGGTGGCTGCTGGGCAATGTCTACATACGCCGATCGGTTGGGCTCGAGGGCTTCGATCGCTGGTCCATCTGCGCGTTTTATCTGCTGGCTCCAGTCGGCCCGTTCTTTCTGTTCCGCGCCATGGCGCCGATGAGTGAGCAACTGGCAGCGCCGCTGGTGCCGTGGTTTTGCGTGGGCATCGTTGCCGTGTTTTTTGCAGTGCCGCTGTCGTTGAAACCTCGGGTTTCGGCTCGCCGGCCGAGGATCGGGAGTCGCTCCAAGGACGACGCGTCCAACCGCGATCTGGACTGAATGCGATCTGGACCGACCAGCGGAGCGGGGTCTCAGCAAGCTCCTAACGCAGCATCTTGGCCGCGAGCGCTGCTGCTCCAAAGCCGTTGTCGATGTTGACCACGCCGACTCCGGGCGCGCAGCCCGAGAGCATGGTCAGCAGTGGTGCAAGCCCTTCGAAGGAGGCTCCGTAGCCGACACTGGTGGGAACTGCGATCACCGGCGCCGAGACTAGGCCCGCCACTACGGTCGGCAGTGCTCCGTCCATACCGGCGACTGCGATCACAGCGTCGGACGAACTCAGTGAGTCGACCTGGTTGAGCAGGCGATCAAGACCGGCGACGCCGACGTCGTAGTGCGTGGTCGTTGTGAGACCGAAGAACTCAGCACAGACGCGAGCCTCTTCAGCAACCGGTAGGTCGGAGGTGCCCGCACTCAGGACCGCGACGCGCGCCTCAGCAGTGGGTAGGTGCCCGCTCGCCCAAGTGCGGGCCGCTTCGTAGTAGGCGCTGTCCTTAATCGTCGTTTCGAGCTTCTTGCCCAGCGTTGCTCCGACTCGGGTTGCTAAGGCGCGGCCCTGCTTTGCTGTGAGAAGAGCGGCAAGCTCCAAGACTTGTTGATCGCTTTTGCCCTGAGCGAAGATCGCCTCTGGCAGGCCTGTCCGCTGCTCACGGTCGAGGTCGACTCGCGCCCAGATTGGACCGTCGGCGTCGGCCATGGCGTGCTCGCTGTTGCTGTTGCTGTTGCTGTTGCTGTTGCTGTTGCTGTTGCTGTTGCTGTTGCTGTTGCTGTTCATCGGCCTTGATCTCGGTCTGCGCCGCCTGAAGCGTAGCCTCGTGCGTCTATGGTCACCGAGTCGAAGCCCGTTGCAAGAAGCTCCGGTTCCAGGGTGCTCCACCGCTGGTGCAGGCTCGCCAGTTCATCTGTGCCGACTTCCACCCGTGCTGCAACACGATCTGCACGCACGCGAACCACATGGAATCCCTGCGCGGCGAGCAGGGACTCGGCATGCTCGACTCGGTTGAGTTGAATGAGGGTCACTGGTTGCCCGTGTGGGATGCGCGATGAGAGGCACGCGTTCGCGGGTCGGTCGGCCACTGATAGGCCGAGATGCCGCGCCAGCGCGCGGGTGGTCGCCTTGTCGATTCTGGCCGCAAGCAGCGGAGAGACGACGCCACGCTCGCGCACCGCCTCGAGGCCCGGCCGGTCAGGACCCGGATCGGAGGCATTGGTACCGTCGCAGACGTGATCGAAGCCATGAGCTTGGGCGAAGTCGAGCATGTGATCCATGCGCATCCCCTGGCAGACGTAGCAGCGATGCTTCGGGTTGCGAACAAACTCAGGGTTGTTGAGCTCTGAGTAGGTAACCGTTCGGTGCACGATGCCGATTTCAGTCGCGATCAGTCGCGCGTGCTCCAACTCTTTCCCGGCGAGGGTTTCGGCGGCAGCGGTAACCGCGATCGCTTTTGCTCCGAGCGTACGATGAGCCACAGCTGCGACCAATGCTGAGTCGACGCCGCCCGAGTAGGCAACAACCACTGACCGCAGCTCGCGCATGTGCTCAGTGAGCTGGGCTAGTTGTCGCTGTAGCGCTGCCATCCTAGTCCCCGCTGGGTGGCCAAACGAGCATGGCGTCGCCGTAGGAGTAGAAGTTGTACTGGTGTTGGACTGCCTCGGCGTAGGCCTCTAACACCCGGTCTCGACCGATCAAGGCGGCCACCAGCATCAGCAGAGTTGAGCGCGGCAGGTGGAAATTGGTGATCAGGCCATCAATCACCTTGAAGGAGTGCCCCGGAGCGATGAAGATGTCTGTGCGGCCGCTTCCCGCGAGGGAGCCATTGGTCACCTCGTTGGCGATCACCGCAGCTCCTTCGAGCGTGCGGGTGACGGTGGTGCCGACTGCGATCACCCGCCCACCATCGCGTTTGGTGCGGGCGATCGTCTCGGCGGTGTCTTGGGGGATCTCGTAGCGTTCGGCACCCATGCTGTGCTCGCGCGCGTCGTCGACGTTGACGGGTCTGAATGTCCCTGGGCCGACGTGCAAAGTCAGCTTGGCGTTGGTGATGCCTCGCTCGGCGAGGGAGTCGAGTTGCGCTTCGCTGAAATGAAGGCCGGCAGTGGGGGCGGCCACTGCGCCTAGTTTGGAAGCGAACACCGTCTGGTAGTCGACATCGTCGTTGCGATCGGCAGTACGACCTAGATAAGGAGGCAAGGGCAACTCTCCCGCTGCCTCCATGGTGGCCAGCAGTTGGTCTTCGGTGGCTGCGAAACGGAGGACAAAAAGATCGCCATCGCGGTGGGCGACTGTGGCCTTGAGCCCGGCGATCTCGAGCCGTTGCCCCGGTCGCTGACGCTTTCCCGGGCGCAACATTGCGGTCCAGGTGGTGGTGCGCTCGTCTTGGCGTTTCGAGGTGACCACCGGTTCGAGCATCAATGCCTCGATCGCGCCCCCGAGTTGGAGCGACTCGTGTCCGTCTGTTGATATTTCGATATTCATGCGATGACCGCGAAGGCGGGCTCGGAGCACCCGCGTGTCGTTGAGCACCAAGAGGTCGCCCGCACTTAGCAGGCGGTCGAGTTCTGAGAATGAATCGTGCGTCCGGGTTCCGTCAGGGTTGATCACCATCAAGCGGCTCGAACCACGGTTCGGCCGTGACGGAATCAGTTCCGGTGGCAAGTCGAACTCGAAGTCTGCGGTGAGCAGCGGTGAGGAGAGTTGGTTTGTCATTTTGTATGCGAGGTGAAAGTAGGGACGGGATCCGCTGGCAACTAGCTACGCCGCGCTGATCCTGTCCAAAGCATGCGACGCCGAAGCGGCGCGCTGATCCTGGCATCTCCGAGCAGGTTGAGAGCAGTGACGACCATCACGATCGCGAGGCCCGGGAAGGCGCTGATCCACCACGCGTCGGTGAGGAACCCGCGCCCGGCGTCGACCAGCCTGCCCCAGCTCTCGAGCTCGGACGCGGTGCCGAAACCGAGAAAGGACACCGCGGATTCGAGCAAGATTGAGTCGCCGACCAGCAACAGGCTCGACAGCAGAATCGGTTGCAGCGCGTTGGGGAGCAAGTGTCGCAAGAAAAGGGGGATTCCGCGAGCACCGACCGCTCGCGCAGCCACCACAAAGGGCGCGTTGCGCAGTCGGAGCATCTCCGCTCGCACCACCCGCGCCACACCCATCCATTGAGCGCTGCTAAGGATCAGTACCAGCGCTAGAAGGCCTGGGTCGAACAGAAGGTCCAGCATCAACACCAGAAGCAGGAGCGGAAACGCGAGCATCGCATCGACCAGGCGCATCAAAGCTGCGTCGAGGAGGGGCGATGCCAGACCCGCGATCGCTCCAACCGCCACACCGACGGTCGACGCAAGAAGTGCCGCGAACAAGCCGACAACGAGGGATGTGCGAGCGCCTCGGGCGATGCTCACTGCGACGTCGTTGCCAATGCGGTCAGTGCCAAGCCAGAATCGATGCTGGCTCACCGCTCGTTGTTTGTGTGATCCATCAGCCCGGTCGCTTTGCACAAACGTGTAGCGTTCGGTCCGGCCCACAAGGGGCACCAGGTGGCCGTGCGCTAGAGGTGCAAGCAGCGAAATGGAATTGCTGTCAGTGGCTCGTAGGAGGGCCTGTTGCTGTTGCGACGGCTGAAACAGGGGTGCGCCAGCTGCAACTAGGGCCCAGACGAGGAGGATCCCCGCCGCCACGTAGCTCGACGCGCTTGCGCCGATCGCGCGGTGGCCCTCATATCCTGATCTGGCGTCGGTCATTGAGCCTCCTTAGCAGCGCGCACACGCGGGTCAAGGCAAGCATGCACCAGGTCAGCCGTCAGATTGGCCAGGACCACGCACGTCGCAGTGAGCAGGGTGAGCGCCAGCACCAGCGGGTAGTCGCGCCCGGAAATCGCGTTCACTGCGACCGCACCCAAGCCTGGCCAAGAGAACACCTGTTCGATGACCACGGCGCCACTGACCAGCACCGGCATCCACACACCCAGCACTTGCACCAAGGGACCGATGCTGTTGCGTAAAGCGAGGATTAGTAGTCGGCGCTCGCTCAAACCCATCGATCGACCAGCGGTGACGTAGTCCAGCTCGAGCTGCGCTTCGAGTCCGAAGCGCACGTGGCGGGAGATCTGAACGGCCAAGGGCGCGGCCAGCACGGAGCCAGGCAGCAGCAGGTGGCGAAGCAGATCGATCCACTGAGCTGGATGCCACGGACTCGCTCCGGGCGCAGTGAGTGGTGACAGCATTCCCGCTGAAGGTAGCCAGTTCCACACGCCGCCGGCGAATAAGAGCGCCAGCATCAAACCCAACCAGAAGGTCGGCGTGGCGTAGAGGACCAAGCCGACAAGTCGGATTACAAGGTCCGTTCGTCGGCCTCGTTTGACGGCAGCGAGGAGTCCTAGACCTAGGCCAGAAAGGGTGCCGAGCAAGGTTGCGAAGCCACCGAGGAGTATCGTTGCTGACAGATGGGAACCGATGACGTTCGCTGCCGAACGCTGGTAGAGGAAGGACAGTCCTAGGTCTCCTCGGATGCAGTTCGAGATCCAGGTTCCGTACTGTGAGAGCAAACCGTCATTGAAGCCGTAGTGCTCGCGTAACAGTTCGATTTGATCTTGCGACGCTCGTGGGTCGAGGATCGTGCTGGCGGGATCTCCGGGTGCTACGTGCAGCGCCACAAATGTCAGGGTCACCACCAACCACAACACCAGCAACGAGCTCAGCAGTCGAGTCGCGAGGATCCGTTTCATGTCAGTCTCTCAAGCGTAGCGAACGGCTACTGCGTGCGAGACCACAGGTGGAGGTTGGAGAACGGTGCAACCAGGTCGGTAATCACCTCAACGTCGTTGCTCGAAGCCAATAGCTGCATTGGTTCCCAAAGGAACAGGAACGGCTGCTCGGTGCGCAGGATGTCTTCGATAGCTTGCACGTGCACGGTGGCGTCGGCGATGTCCGTTAGGGCTCTGATCGCCTCAATGTGCCGGTCTGCCTCGGCATTCGAGTAGCTGCCGAAGTTGTACCCGTTGTCGATCGATTCGGTATGCAGCAACGTGCCGAGCTCTAAGGACGTATCCATCGAAAAGGCGGTCAAGGTGGCGTCGAAGTCATGGTTGGCGTTGAGCGCGTTGAGTTGCTGGAAGTCGATGCGCCGGTTCTCGACCGTGACGCCTAAAGCCTCTAAGTCATCAGCGATCATGCGCATCGCATCCCAGCGCTCGTTGTTGCCGGGGTTGGTGGTGAGTTCGAAGCGTAGCGGGAGTCCGTTGCGCTGCCTGGTGCCGTCTGCAGTCCGTGTCCAGCCGGCCTCATCGAGCAGCGCTCGGGCCCGTTCGGGATCGTAGGGCAGCGGGTCGCGCTGGGTGTGAGACCAGTGCCAGCTACTGATCAGGCTCTCGTGGGGATTCGCGAGGTCGCCCCACAGCGTGTCGACGATCTGTTGACGATTCACACCGTGAGCGAGCGCGCGCCGCGTGCGTGCGTCGTCGAAAACGGGGCGTTCGGTGTTCCAGAAGATGAAGCTGAACTGCCGACTCGGATAGGTGTGCAGAGTGAGGTTGGGATCAGCCTCAATCTTGGGCGCGCCACTGGGACTGATGCCGTACAGGACATCGATCTCTCCAGCGAGCAACTGGTTGAGTCTCAGCGTGGTTTCCTCGAGGTTCACGAAGACAACGCGATCGAGCTTAGGGAGATCTGCTTCGTAGTAGTCAGGGTTCGCGCTCAGCACCAGACGCTGGCGAGGTTCCCACGCTTCGAGCTGAAACGCGCCGCTGGTCACCAGGTTCTCCTGGAACCATTGCGGCTGCTCGCGCCATTGGTCGAAGGGTAATGCCGACCATTTGTGCTTGGGCAGGATGCCGCCGTCGATGGCATTGACCATCGAGGCCGCCGAGGCGCGGCTGAAGTGAAAGCGGACTTCCGTTGGAGACAAGACTTCGACATCTTCGATGTTGTCTTTGATGTCCGCATAGGGGTATGCGACCTCAGGGGAGACCTGCGCTTGCCAGGTGAAGCGAACGTCTTCAGCGGTTAGCGCGACGCCGTCGCTCCAGCGCACATCGTCGCGCAAGGTGAAGGTGAGCTCGGTGCGGTCTTCTGAGAACGCCCATGACCGAGCCAGGCGCGGGGCGAAGGTAGGGCCCTCGTTGTTCGGGTCCAGTGACTCGTCGGCCAGCCACAAGAACATTTGGCGGAGCACGGTGGCGTTGAAAGCGCTGCCCAACGAGATCAGCTCATTGACGTTCTCGAAGGTGGTGGGTGTGCCGATCAGCAGGTCCCGAGACGGAGTCTGATTGGTTTCGCGGGTACAGGCACCCAGGACCAGTAAGAGCAGGCAGGCGAACGGTGTTATTGACTTCTTCATGTGGCCTCAGCATATCGCTGAGCGGAAGGTCCGCGCCCGTACGAAGGGGTCTGGTTCGGGGCATCGGCCGCGTTACGACGCTGGAGCCTGTCCTCAGCGGATATCGTCGCAGGCTATGGAAGTCAACGCACACCTACCACGCGAAGGCATGCTGCGCTCGCGCCGTCAGCTCTATGCCCTAGTGATCTTCGCGGGCCTTGTCTTGCTGGTGATGGCGGTGTTCGGTTGGTTGCTCTATCGCTCACTCGCAGAGCGCGACTTGGTCGCGCTCGATCAAGACGTCACCCGCAAAGCGCAAAGGGTCGCGAACTACATCGAAGAGGAGGTCGCCAAGAATCCCAAGAGGGGGCTGCTCTTGACCTTGACCACGTCGCGCACGGTCCTGCCGGTGCTTGAAACGGTGTTGTTGGAGCATCAAGCGGTGCAAGCGGTGGAAGTGTTCGACGCGGATGGCTTCAAGATTTACACGGCGCCTAGCGGTTGGCAGCAACCCGACCTAGACGAGGTCGAGGTCTCGGATCTTCTGGAGCAGAACGTTGTGCGGGTGGCAGTGGGCGAATTGGGCAGTCTCGCTGCGCACTTGGATCCGCGAGAGGGGCCGCGTCTGGTAGCAGCAGTGCGCACGTCTGTGGTGGGCAGGGCCACGTCGATGTTGGCGTTCATCCTGGCCTTGTTTGGAATCGCTTCCTGGATCGTGTGGCGCAACTTCGCCGCCAGTCGCGAAGAATTGGAACAGGTGGCTCACACCGAACGGATGGCCTACATCGGCACGCTCGCTGCGGGTCTTGCGCACGAGATTCGCAGTCCGCTCAACTCGTTGAGCCTCAACATGCAGATGCTCGACGAAGAGATCGCGCGGGTGAACCCTCAGGGCTCGGGTCGCAGGCTACTCGAGATCACCAGCGCGGAGATCGATCGGCTCGAGGGGCTGGTCACCGAGTTCTTGAGTTATGCGCGTCCGCGCCCGATGGCGATGGAACATCAAAAGGCGGTCGACCTAGTGAAACGCGTGGTCGACGTGGTCGGCGGGGGCCTCGAGGCGAGTGGCGTGGAGGTGCGGATCGAGGATCAAAGCGAGGGTGCCGATGTCTTTGTTGATCCCGATCAGATTCACCAGATGCTGTTGAACCTGACCCAGAACGCCACATACGCGACCGAGCGCCTGCAGCGGCCTGCGTGGATTGAGTTTGTGATTGAGCACGACGAAGATGCGGTGCGGATCAAGGTGCTCGACAACGGCCGGGGAATGAGCGAGGAAGACCTCGAGCAAGCCACCCAAATCTTCTACTCCAGGCGTAAGGGCGGGACCGGTCTTGGGCTTGCGATCGTCGAGCGCGTCGTTCGCAGCCACGGAGGTGGTCTGAACCTCGATAGCGAACTCGGAGTTGGAACCACTGTGACGGTCGAGCTGCCCGCCTACGTCCCGAGCAGCGGGGTGCAGAAGCTGATGAATCGTTCGCGCCTGACAGACGATGCGCCCAAGCCCGGACAAAGCAGATTCGGCCGGGACTGAGATCGAGCCTAGACGGGTCCGCGCGGGCTCGAAACACCTACTTCCGGTGGCTTTCCCAGTGACTCTCGATCGCTTCGATGTCCTCTTGACGCGCGAAGTCATCCGGCTCCTCGTTGCCGCAGATCAGGCAGAGGATCTCTTTGATCGTTCCTAGCCGCCACTCGAAGTTGTAGCAGGGGCTTTCGCACTCGAGGCACACCAAGAACTCGGGAATTGACGTAACGCGGCCGACATTAGCCATAGGTTGGGTCCTGACACATGATGAGCTATAGGTTAGCGCCATTCCGGCTGGCGCCGACCCGCCATCTTGCCGATGCAGGACGACCGCAATTTCGGAACGCCCTAGCCTTGCCGGTACCTCTAGCCCCGTGTTACGATTTCGCGCTCGCCGACTGCGGAGACGCTGCATCCATTGCAGAGTGCCGCGTTGCCGCCGAACAGCTGTGGCACAGCCCGAACTTCTGAAGCGCTCTGCCTCTTACAGTTGTCTTACGAGAAGCGTTTGTACGCTTGGCCATTGTGCCGCGTTCTGTGCGCCTCTAGACCACGCGCGGCCTTTGGATGTCGGCTCTCGAACTTCAGAAACACCAGCTTTTATACGGATCGTTCGGCCTCCTTAGGGAGTCGAGCGTAGGAGTCAAACTCATGTTCGCTGTCATCGAAACCGGTGGAAAACAGTACCGCGTGCAGCAAGGCGACGTTATCGACGTCGAGATCTTCGCTGATGCCGACGCGGATTCCGTGGCATTCGACAAGGTGCTCTTGGTTGGCGAAGGCGACGACCTCAAGGTCGGCACTCCTCTGCTCGAAGGCGCTTCGGTCTCTGGGTCGCTCGTTGCCAATGTGCGCGCCGCGAAGATCAAGGTCTTCAAGAAGAAGCGTCGCAAGGGTTACAAGCGCACCCAAGGTCATCGCCAGAATCTGCAACGGATCAGGATCGAATCCATCTCCGCTTAGGCACCGTCCGCCTCAGCAATAGGCTTTCAAGGGAACTCAATCTCATGGCTCATAAAAAAGGTCAAGGCTCTACTCGGAACGGTCGCGACTCCAACCCCCAATACCTAGGCGTCAAGGCCTATGGTGGCGAGGTTGTCACCGGTGGCACCATCATCGTGCGTCAACGCGGCACCAAGTTCTTCCCTGGTGAGAACGTTGGCCGTGGCGGGGACGACACCCTGTACGCGCGCGCCGCGGGCACGGTGCTGTTCCGCGATCGCGGTCGGCGCGGCAAGTTCGTTAGCGTCGTTCCTGCAGATTAGTCCCGCGGACTGATCCCGCAGGCTAGTACGGTCTGAGTGGTTCAAGGGCCGGATAGTCGGATGGGCAATCGGACTGGGCAACTGGGCAACTAGGCAACTGGGCAGCGACGTGCTGGTTGGATGACCGCAGGCACCAGTTTGGCCGGTTTGAGTCTCGCGACCGAACCCCGGCGGTGTGCTTCGCTCGTTCAGCACGGTCTGAGCCCTCGGCGCCGGGTTAGCATGCATTGGTTGCCCCCGTGAATTACCACGTGATGGTGCGACATCAATGCCATGGTCGGACCGGCGTGTCCAAGGTGGCGGATCGACTTCTTTTTGGTCCACGTTAGCTTTCCCCTCAGGAGACTCGCGAGGCGCTTCAGGCGCTTGAGGCGAGCCGCCTCCGAGGGGATCGAGCCGTGGTTTACTGCGGGGTTCCACAATCCAGTTCATCGACGAAGTTCGTGTGCGAGCAGAGGCCGGGCATGGCGGTAGCGGTTCAGTTGCTTTTCGGCGCGAGAAGTTCGTTCCACGGGGCGGCCCAGCTGGCGGCGACGGCGGCGCGGGTGGCTCTGTCGTGTTTGTGGGTTCCCAGAACACCAACACGCTCTATCACCTGAGGCATCGCACCCTATTGCGTGCCGAACGCGGAATGCACGGCGAGGGCTCGCTGCGCACTGGTCGTAGTGGCGAAGATCTTGTGATCAAGGTGCCGCTCGGTACCGTTGTCTTTGCGGACGACGAGAACAACTCCGAGATGCTGGGTGAGGTCACGGTCGCGGATGCTCGTTTGTACGTTGCCCGCGGTGGGCAGGGCGGCCGTGGCAACGCACGCTTTGCAACACCCACCCGCCAAGCGCCACGGTTCGCCCAACCCGGCGAAGAGGGCGAAGAGCGCTGGATCCGGTGCGAGTTGAAGTTGTTGGCTGATGTTGGTGTGGTCGGTTTGCCCAATGCGGGCAAGTCAACCATGATCAGTTCGATCACCGCGGCTACGCCAAAGATCGCGGACTATCCGTTCACCACTCTTGTGCCCCAGCTTGGGGTGGTCGCTCGCGGTGTTTTGGAAGAGCCTTTTGTGGTTGCTGATCTGCCGGGACTGATCGCGGGCGCGTCGCAAGGCGCGGGTTTGGGCCATCGGTTTCTACGCCACGTTGAGCGCTGCCGCGTTCTGGTGCACCTGGTGGATCTCTCCATGGGCGAAGCGCCTGCGGATGTCGAGCTCGATGTGATCGAACGAGAACTCGAGACGTTCGATGAGAGTCTCCTACAGCGTCCCCGGGTGATTGTAGGAACCAAGATCGACGTGCGCGACGACGAGCGCTCCAAAGCTCTCAAAGAGGCTGCGGGACAACGAGGATTGCCGTACTTCGAGATCAGCTCGGTAACCCACGAAGGCACTGATCCGATGGTTGCCAAGCTAGGGCACCTGCTCGAAGAGACACCAGCTTTTCCGTTGATCAACAAACCCTCGTCGAGGTCCGCGGAGTCGGGGAGTTCAGGCTCCGAGCCCGAACAGCCAGAGGCCGCAACCGTAGAGAAACCGATCCGACGGCTCACCCTCGACGACATCGAATTGCCCGACGAGTAGACCGTGTCAGCTGACAACAGATCAGAGCCGCAGGTCCGTCTGATGCGCCCGGAGTTTCCGGCAGGCGCACGCGTTGGCGTCTATGGAGGCTCGTTCGACCCGATTCACGTCGGTCACATTGAACCCGCGATGGCCGCGCTCGAGGTCGCCAGGCTCGATCAAGTTGTGTTGTTGCCGACCGCGTTTCCGCCGCACAAGGACGGCGTGCGCCAGGCTGATGCGCCACTGCGCTTGGAAATGGCGCAGTTGGCAGTTGCCGAGATCGAGGGATTGCTGGTGCTCGATGACGAGATCACGGATGAGCGTGTGTTCACGGTGGATACCTTGCGCGCGCTGAGTGTCGAATCGCCGCTGGTTGAGTTCGTGTTGATCATCGGGGCAGATTCCTACCAGGACCTTGCCAAGTGGAAGGAGTGGGAGGCGATCGTTGCAGGTTGGGACATCGCTGTGCTGGCTCGACCCGGATGGTCGCTGGAACAGGAGGCTCTACCACGCGCGGTTCAAGCGGTGCTGACTCAACATCCCGAACGCCAACATCTTCTTCTGACCGAGCCCAACTGCGATATCTCGTCCACCGAGATTCGCCGTCGCCTGGCCGCGGGCGAACCGGTGCCACCCGAGTGGGTGTCAGCGCCGGTGCTAAGCTTTATCGAAACACATGCCCTGTACGGACCTGCGGCAGTCCAGACTGCCTCTTGCGGAACTGCGGCAGTCCAAACCACGAGTGAATCAACGTTGAACACCACGCCAGCTGCCGCCGACCGCACCGATACTGAAAGCGTCCGAAAGGAAGAGGCTAAACCCACTCTTGCTCCTCTACCCCCTGAAGTTGCTCTAGCGGCGCGAACCGCGCTGGACAAACAAGCGGTCGACCTTCGGGTGCTGCAGGTGGGTGAAGTCTGTGGTTTCGCTGACTACTTCATCGTTTGTAGCGGCAATAGTGATCGTCAAGTCGATGCGATCTCCAAGGGGATTCAACGGGCCCTTCGTGACGTTGGGGAACGCGCGCTTCATGTAGAAGGCGAGCGTCGTGGGAACTGGATTCTGGTGGACTATGGGCACTTGATTGTGCACGTCTTCGATCCTCAAACACGAGACTTCTATCGTCTAGAGCGGCTGTGGGACGATGCCCCGCGAGTGCCGAGATCGCTGTACGCTGAGGAGCCGCCGAGGCCTGACGCTCCTACTGGTGGCGCAGCCAACCCGGACGCAGCCAACCCGGACGCAGCAAACCTGGATGAAGCAAGCCTAGACAACGGAGCCGAGTCCGGCGCCGCGCCTCAGGCTCAATAGGCAACGATTCGGACTCAGCAGGGAGGGCTGCGGATGACGGAGGCAGCCGATCAAGATCTAAGCGCTCTTGACGTCTTTCTCGAGACGCAGCCATCGTTGCGGCCCATGCGCGCCCAACTGGTACGGGCGGCTCGCAGTTCGGCCCCGATTCTTCTGCGCGGTGAAGCGGGCACCGGACGGACCACCTTGGCCCGAGCGCTCAGTCACGCGAGTGCACAGACCTCTCTGGTTGAGGCGGACGTTGGTCTGATCCCGGCTTCGCTGTTTGAAGGCGAGCTGTTTGGCTATTCGCGAGGAGCGTTCACCGGTGCTGAGTCGTCGCGCCAGGGGCTAGTGGCACGAGCGCATGGCGGAACCCTGCTGCTCGACCGAATCGAGGAGATACCGGCGCAGCTGCAGCCGAAACTCCTGCGGTTGTTGGCCGAGAACCGTTTTGCTCCGCTCGGAGGCAAGGAGCGCGATGCGCAAGTACGGTTTCTTTCGATCGCTTCCAATGAGCTTGCTGAGCGTTTGCGAAACGGATCGTTCAGAGAAGATCTCTACTATCGACTAGAAGTGCTGTCGTTCGCTCTGCCGAGCTTACGTGTGCGTCGCGGTGACATCGGACCGTTGATCGACGCGATGCTCCGCGATGCGTGCGTTCGCTACGCCAAGACGAACCTGGTGCTGAGCCAAGGATCGAGGGAGTGGATGCTGGCGCACAGCTGGCCCGGCAACCTGCGAGAGTTGGGCAACACCTTGGAGCGCGCGGTGGTGATGCACGAGAACGGGGAGCTGGTCACGCAGAAGCCGAGAGTCTTAGAACAAGAGCGTCCGCGGTCGATTGCGGAGTTGGAGGCTGAGGCGATCGTGGGGGCGTTGCGGTTCACGGGAGGGCACCAAGGGAGGGCGGCGGAGTTGTTGGGGGTGTCGCGGAAGACGTTGTGGGATAAGCGCAGGCGGTACGGGATTCCGTAGTTGGGTGGTGTTGGTGGCGTGGGCGGGGTGGTTGAGCGAAGGTTCCATGGTTGGACTGGTTGGACTGGTTGGACTGGTTGGGGTGAACTTGGGGGGTAGATCGTGCTTGCGGGAGGCGGTTGCGCCGCTGGCTTCGATCTGCTTGGCACGGCTAGTGGTGCGGTCGTGGCGGCGTTGGTCGATCGGGCGTGGTTGAGCGGGGTGTTGAAGTTGGGGCGCGTTGGCCAACTCCTTGGTTGGGGGGAGAGGCGATGAGGTTCGTTTTGCTCTCCTCATCGCCGATGGTTTGGCTTGAGAGCTTTGCTCTCTCGCGTGGCCGCTAAGAGGGTTGGGCGGGCCGAACGGCTTCCGAAGCCTCCGCCGATCTTGCTGTGACGCATGCCACCGTCAGTATCGATTGAGGGCACTCGTAGGATCGGTCCGACTTGCTCGATAGGCCGGAATCAGACTGCCTGCTATGGCTAGGGCCGTAACGGTCAGGAGCACACCTCCCCAGACCGCTGGCTCGCTTAAACTCGTTTCATACAAGACGGTTTGAAGCCACGAGCCCAGAGCAAGGGCGGCTGCGGCCCCGACGATCAATCCTCCGGCCGCAACTGCGACACCCTCTCTGAGAATCAGCCACGCCACTTCCGGTCTTGGGCTTCCTAGGGCGAGTCTCAGTCCAAACTCTCGGCGACGCTGTGCTGCCGAAAATGCCAGGACGCCGAACAATCCAGTCGTGGCCAAGAGAGAGGCGACAGCGGCGAACAACAGCAAGACCAATGTTCTGGCACGCTCGTCACTCAGGTCGCCCGCCACGATGTGTTGCAGGGACTGAGGTTTCCCGAGTGCGACGCCGGGTATGGCCTTGGTAACGAACTCCATGAGAACGGTTGCATCAACGACTCCACCTTGATTGCCACGAAGGACTACGGTTGCGCTTCGAGCGAATGAGTATGGGTTCTGGGAGAACGGGAAGTAGATCTCGGGCGCAGCTGGTTCTTCAAGCAAGGACTGCTTGACGTTGTCGATGATTCCAATCACCTTGGCTCTCGGCGAATCGTCATCCAGATTGTCTTGCGCGATCATCGAGCCCACGACCGTTCCCTCTCGACTTCGCTTTGGCCATAGAGCTTCAGCGAGTGCTCGGTTGATCACTACCACGCGTTCTGAGTCGGACCGGTCTGAAGGCTCGAAGAAGCGGCCTGCAAGGAGCCGCAACGCCATCACGTCGGCGTACCCTGGGGTCGCGACACGCAGAGTGGTGCGCACATCGTCATCAGGAGCAGAGAAGCCGACCGCAAACATCTTGCCGCGCCATAGGTCTCCAGCCAACGGCAGGTGATTGATCGCGCCCACGCTGGAGACAGCCGGAAGTGCAGCAAGTTCGTCGATGAGGTGGTCCAGTTGCGGCGCGATGTTCTGATCTCCTTCAACCATCGACCCGGCTGCATCCAAACGGTCGTCAGGCACGTCGAGGCCTAGTGTGGTGACGTGGTTGATCTCGAAACCCAGATCCTGGCCTGCAAGTCGTTGAAAGCTCTGACCTACGAAACCTGCCAGTAGGAGCAGGCCGGTGGTGAGGGCGATCTCGGCCGCGACGATCAGTCGCCGTGATCGTTCCGCTCTCGGGAACCGAGCCGCGCCCTGCGCCAGTCGATTCTCGCTCTCGAAGACAAGTCGGAGGCCGGGAAAGAAGCCGATGGCAAGCCCAAGTAGGGCCATCGTGGCGATCGAAATGAGCCATGTGGAAGGCTCGATGACGACTCCCGCTAGCCGAGGAACGGAGTCGGCGGCCAACGACTGAAATGCCTTTAGCGCCACTAGGGCCAGAGCGGTACCCGCGATGGCTCCACCAATCATGAGTATTAGGCTCTCGAACATGATCCCTAGCGTTAGCCTTCTCCGACTGGCGCCTAAGGCGAGCTGGGTCGCGAGCATCCCGCGTCGCTCGATACCTTTGGTGAACAGCAGACCGGCTAGGTTAGTTGCCATTAGGGCCAACAAGATGAGCGAGCCCGTCGCAAGCATGAGCAATGGGGCCCGAGAGCCCGAGACCATCGGCTCTTTGAGCCGCTCCACCGCGACTCCGGTACCAGTATGGGTCTCTGGATGCTCAACACTGATGTCCTGATGGACTGTAGCGAGGCGTTCACCAAGTGCGCTCATGGAAGCCCCTGACGCGAGGCGCGCGAACACTCGCAGAAAACGACCGCCACGGGTCGGGTCGACCCCCAGTTCGAGCGGCGCCCAGAGCTCAGCGTCAGTCGCCCAAAATGGGGGAAACGCAAATGACTTGGGCATGACCCCAATCACCACATGACGTGTGCCGTCGAGCATGATCTCCTTGCCGATGACATCGCTACGCCCACCCAGGCGGTTTTGCCATGTGTGCCACGACACCACCGCAGACCGTGTGTCAGTACGGTCGTGAAGGGCGGGCTCTGCGGTGGAGGAGAATTCTTGTGAAAGCGGCGAGAACAGCCGCCCGAGAATGGGCTCAACGCCGAGCATGCTGAGCAGGCCGACGGTCACACGCAGGCCTACGATCTTCTCCACGCTCGAATCAGGATTGTCGATGGGGCCGATGCCCGGCGCCCAGTAGGTGGCTGCGGCCAGCGTGGCGATGTCGCCGCTCGCGCGCTTCCAATCGAGAAAGTCTGCTGGCGATGAAGGGTTGCGCAGCTCGTTGCCATCGCGCTCGGTGGTGAAAACCGCCATCAACTCTTCGGGTGCGTCGAAATTTAACGGCCGCAGCAACACACCGTTGACCACCGACAGGATTGCCACCGCTCCACAGATTCCGATGGCGACAGTGAGCAGAGATAGAGCTGAATAAGCTGGAGCACGAACCAGTCGTAGCCAAGCGTGTATGAGTTCTTGGCCGATGACCGCCCAAGTTTGCGAGCCCTTAGGGGCCCGCTGTGAATGTTGATCGCCACCTACGGTTTGTGCGGCCTCGACGGGAGCTGGAGATCGCTGGGCGCGAATCGCGATCGCCAGATGGACCGCTCGCAGCGAGAGTGCCAACCGCGACCGGCGCGAACTGGCTGGAGGTGCCTCTTGGTAGAGATCGCCGAGCACCTCGTCCGCCATCTCGGGACCGAGAATCGCGGCGGCGATGCGCAGCAGCAGGCTCCGATCGGCTTCCTTGCTCGGGCGGCTCATGACGCCAGCCTGCGAGGGCCGCTGTTGATCCAGCTCACGGCATGCCTCCCGAGCCTAGTGGGCTTTCGAGCCCCGCCCACATGCGTTGGAGCATGGCCTGTTGAGATCGCAGCGCCTCGATTCCATCAGCGGTGACGGAGTAGAAGCGTTTTGCCCGGCCACCGCGCCGAGCCGTCGGTTCGGCGAGCTTGCTTCGCAGTAGGCCCCGTTCATCCAGGCGCCGAAGAGCAACGTAGACGGCCGCACGATTGGTCGGCCGATGGGCTGTGTCAGCAAGCTCCTTCAAGATCAAGACCCCATAGGCGGCCTTCCCGAGGCGGAGGACCGACAGCAAGACCAAGTGTTCAAGTTGCGCCAACGTATCTTTGTTCATGATGTCCGATACGACTGGAGAGCTATTTAGTTGCGCAATGATATGAAATTGACATGACTCGCCAACATCGCAGTGGTGGCGGGATCGGAGTGGAAGTGCCTTTGGTTTGCAACGAGTTCAGGTGGACAGGTCCGTGTCGTAGAGGGGGAGGACGAAGAGGAGGAGCGTTGCCGCTGCTAAGGCGACGAGAGTGGTGTCGATGGAGATGGTGGTGAGGGCGCCGATGAAGAGGTTCGCAATAGCGATGGTGGCGGTTCGGAACATGGCGACAGTGGACAGGATTGTTGCGCGGTGGCTGGAGCTGGTGATGTGGTGGTTGAGGTGGCCACTGAAAAGAGGAGGTCGGGTTAGACCGAAAGCTGCGATCAGGATGACCAAGGTGACGACCACGGCTAGGCTGCGGGTTTGGGTGAGTGCGATGAAACAAAGACCTGTGATAGCTGGACCAACGAACAGCAAACGTCGCCGGGAGCCGAGCCGCCGTTCGAGTCGGTGCGCGTTGGCTAGGAACAGGATCTGGGCGAGGCTCATGCCGGCATGAACGAAGCCGAAGTACAGCACGGGCATGCCGGAACGTTCGATGATCGGTTGATAGAGCCAGATGATCATCCAGCCGATGCTGGCGAACACGGTGACGTGCGCCGAAAGGCGGATGAGTGGTGGCGATGAGAGGAAGCTGCGGACACCTACGGTGAGGACCGAGCGGAACGTTGGGCGTTCGGCCTGCTCTTGAATGTGCCTCGGTTCGACCAGGCTCATGGCGATGAGGGCTGCGGCGGCCATGGGGATGGTCTGCAGGCCGAGCGGTGCGCGGGGGCCTAGGTAAAACAGGATGACGCTGCCCAACAACGCTCCGCTGACGATGCCAACTTGCTGGAAGGTTGCTAGCTTGGCATAGCGAGTGTTGGCTTCCGAGGTGCGGTCGAGGGCCAAGAGGGTGTCAAACAGCAGAGCTTCATCAGCGCCCGACATCAGGGTGAACGATGCGGCGAAAAGCACTTCTGCGAACAGGAATCGCGGTAGCGAAGGGGCGCTGATGTAGACCAGTGCCGCGATAATGCCGAGTGCGCAACCTAAGACCAGCGACGCCTTGCGTCCCCAGATGTCGGCGACAGTTCCTGTGGGGATTTCGAGAAGGAAGTTCCAGACCATGAACCAGGCATTGACCGCCAGGATCAACTGCAGCGACAGGCCACCCCAGTCACGGTAGAACGGAATCAGGACAGAGCTGATGAAGTGCGTCCAGAACAGAGCTCGGACCGCGTTGAGCTTCCACAGGTTGCCAGCGAGGCTGGTTGGATTGAGGGCTGGCGGGGCCATTTTGTGGAGCAGATTGCGTTTGGGGAAGATGCCACGAATCGGAGACCAGCGCGATTCGATCCAACTAGAATCATCCTCGGCGTCGCGGCGTTTGAGTTCGCAAGCCCAAGAAAGGTCGAATCTTGACTAGCCCGCTTGATCGTTATCGTCAGAACTTAGCCGATCGCACCGCCACTCAGAAGCGTTGGAGCACCACTGAGTTCAGGATTTCGATCCTGCGTTTGGCGGTGATGATTCTGATTTTCGCCTTCGCCTGGATGGCGGTGCAGCGCCAGAGCTTCTCGCTGATCTGGGTGGCGGTACCGGTGATCACATTTCTCGCTCTGATTACCGTGCACGAGCGCGTGCTACGCAAGAAGCGTCGAGCGGAGCAAGCCTGTCAGTTCTTCCAAAGCGGCATTGATCGCATCGAAGAGCGCTGGCGCGAGGCTCCAAGCGATGACGGAAGTCGATTCGTTTCGGCCGACCATCTCTATGCTGCAGACCTCGACGTGCTGGGCTCAGGTTCGCTCTATCACCTGCTCAATCAGACTCGCACTCGCGCCGGGGAGGAAACCTTGGCGCAGTGGTTGCTGACGCCGGCCCACGTAGATGAGGTTAAAGCACGCCAACCTGCAGTGGCAGAACTCATGGATCGCGGGGAGTTGCGCGAGGAAATGGCGACCCTGGGCTCCGAGGTCCGCTCTGAACTTGACCCCGATCGGCTGGCGGCATGGGCCACGGGTGAGCCGATCTTGCGCGGTGTTGCGAGACTGCGTTGGGCTCTGGCGTTGGCGGCGCTGAGCAACCTGACCTGCTCCAGCCTTTGGCTTGCGGGCTTGACCACTGGTAGGCCGCTGGGGCTGTCGCTGGTGGTGTCGTTCGCGCTGTTCTTGATCCTGCGTCAACGGATCGCGAAAGTGGTTCAAGGCGTCGAGCAGACTGGTCGTGACTTGCAGGTGATCGCTGAGTTGATGGATCGGCTCGAGCGAGAAACCTTCGATGCTCCGTGGTTGATCGCGCGCAGCGAGGAGCTGACTCTGGATGGCGCACGTCCAGGGGAAGAGATCCACAAACTACAGAAGTGGGTGGAGCGCCTCGAATCTCGGCGGAACGCGTTCTTTGCCCCGTTCGGGGCCTTACTTCTGTGGACATCGCAGATTGCATTTGTGGTCGAGGATTGGAGAGCACGCTGGGGCACTCGCGTTGCGCGGTGGTTAGCGGTGGTCGGTGAGCTGGAAGCGGCGGCCTGTCTCGGTACGTTCGCTTACGAGCGAGGTCTGAACATAGGAGAGGATCAAGGCGTGGTGTTCCCCGTCATTCTTGACTTGGCCAACACCAGGTTTGAAGCAACCGCGCTGGGCCATCCCTTGATCGCGCCCGTCGATTGCATCCGCAATGACATCGCGTTGGCCGTGGGCGACAGGGACCGCCCACAGGCTCTAGTCATCAGCGGCTCGAACATGTCGGGCAAGAGCACCTTCTTGCGTGCTTGTGGCTTGAACATGGTGCTTGCCTGGGCGGGCGCGCCGGTAGTTGCTCGTTCGATGAACACCACCCCACTGAGCGTAGGGGCCTCGATCCGCATCCAGGATTCGCTGCAAGAGGGCAGTTCCAAGTTCTACGCCGAGATCAAGCGCCTGCGCAGCGTGCTCGATCTTGCACGAGCCGAGCTGCCGGCGCTGTGCTTGCTGGACGAGATTCTGCATGGCACCAACTCGCACGATCGCCGTATCGGTGCAGCGGCGGTGGTAAAGGCGCTGCTTCAAGAAGAAGCAGTAGTGATGGTGACCACCCACGACTTGGTGCTGGCGCGTCTCACCGAGGAGGACGACTTCGATACCGGTTCTGGCGTGTCTGGAGCTGACGTGTCTGGGCCTGAGGCGGCGGAGCCCGCACAGCGTCGTTTGGACAATGTGCACTTCATCGACACCATCGAGGATGGGCGCATCCACTTTGACTACCACCTGCGCCAAGGCGTGGTGACCAAGAGTAATGCGCTCGAGCTGATGCGCGAGGTCGGACTCGAGGTCTAGTCAGCAAGCGGTTCCAGCAAGTGAGACGTCGTCCCATAGGATGGCCCCTCCAACCAAGAAGTCAATCTAGGGTCGCTACCCGACCGACAGGAGATCACCAACATGTCCCATGAGAACTCGGCACTAAAGAGCCTGCTCGCCGGAGTCGCCGTCTTGGCTGTGCTGGTGACCCTCACCGGTTGCAGCAGCGGACCAGCGTCACGTCCCGAAACCGCCGAAGAGTTCGCCGCAGCGACGACCATCTTCCGTGATGAGTGGGGGGTGCCTCACGTCTACGGGCCAACGGATGAGTCGGTGGTGTTCGGTTACATGTACGCGCAGGCCGAAGACAACTTCTGGCAGATTGAAGACAGCATCATCCAAGCCGTCGGCCGCAGCGCTGAAGTCTACGGTGAAGCGACAGTTGGGGCTGACCTCTTGAATCGTGCGCTTGAGATCGTGCGGTTGTCGCAAGAAGAAACCGACCGGATGAGCCCCGAGATGAAGGGCCTCGTCAGGGCTGGTACCGAAGGGCTCAACCACTACCTCGCGTCGCATCCAGAAGTTGAACCTCGGTTGATCGAGCGCTTTGAGCCATGGCACCTGGCTGCTCTCTCACGCTTTTCGGTATACCAGCTGTTCATGATGGGCAAAGCGCGCATCAAGGGCGAGGAGATGGCGCTGTTGGCGACGCCTGTAGACGGCATCATGGACAAGGCCGCGTCGCTTGAGCCGAGTTCGAGCGGTTGGCCAGCGGCCGCGTTTGAGGTCGCCGTCAATCCCAGAGTGCAAGCTGCGGACGGAGAGGCGATCGCAGGATCCAACATGTGGGCAGTCACCCCTGATCGGACCCAGACCGACAACGCGTTGCTGTTCATCAACCCGCACCAGCCGTACTTCGGTCCGGGACAATGGTACGAAGGGCATGTTGACTCAGAAGAAGGTCTGCATTTTTCTGGGGCCGGCTTCTTTGGCACGTTTCTGCCGACCATCGGCCACAACGAAACCATGGGTTGGAGCCACACGGTCAACAACCCAGACATCCTGGATGTCTACCTTGAGACCTTTGACGATTCAGAGAACCCCCTCGCCTATCGGTATGGCGACGAGTATCGGCAAGCAACGAGCTTCACGGACACGGTCTCGGTCAGAGGCGAGGACGGGACCTTGGTTGCTACCGATTATGAGTTCAAGAAGACCCACCACGGGCCTATCGTTGGCTATCGCGATGGTAAGGGTCTAGCGCTCAAGATGGCGAAGTTCGAAGAGGGCGGCCAATCCGAGATGCGCTACCGCATGGCCAAGGCCACCAACGTGCATCAACTCAAAGAAGCCATGTCGACGCTCGCGACTCCAATGTTCAACACCGTTGCGGCCGATGCTGAAGGCAACATCTGGTATGCCTACTACGGGGCTGTGCCACGCCGCAATGAAGGCTACGACTGGAGTGTTCCGGTCGACGGTTCGGATCCGGAGACCGAATGGCAGGGATACCACCCGTTGGAGGAGTTGCCGCAGGTCCTCAATCCAGGTTCGGGCTACGTGCAAAACTGCAACGCAACGCCTTTCCTCGCCTCGGGCGATGGCGACAATCCCAAGAAGGACGACTTCCCGAGCTATATGGCACCGGAGGATGACAATCCGCGCTCTCGCATCTCGCGCCGGATTCTCGAAGGGGATCACCGCTTCGGATTCGACCAGTGGGCCGAGCTGGCGTTCGACACACGTGTGATCGAAGGCGAAGTCTGGATTCCCAGGTTGGCGGAAGCGTTGGGTTCGCTCTCTGCGAACAGTAGCCGGGCTCGCAAGCTCGCTCCGGGCCTCGAGCTCTTGGAAGGTTGGGACAATGTGAGCACCAAAGAGTCCACCGAGATGACCCTGTTTTTCAAGTGGCGTGAAGTGATGATTCAGGGCCGGGTGGAGGATCTGCTCGATTCCTTCGAGATGGCCATGGACACGCTCGAGTCCAACTGGGGTACTTGGGCAGTGGCGTGGGGCGAGATCAACCGAGTGCAACGCATCCATACCAGTGGCGTCGGCGAATTCTCCGATGAGCGCGAGAGCCTGGCAGTCGCCGGCGGTCCCGGTCCTCTGGGCATCGTCTTCAACTTCTACACTCGACCGGTCGAAGGTCAGCAGCGCCGGTACGGAGTCGCCGGGCATTCCTACGCTTCGGTGGTTGAGTTCGACGAAGGTGAGGCCAAAGCTCGCTCGATCCTGGTGTTCGGCCAGAATGCCGATGAAGCGTCGCCGCACTACTTCGATCAGGCTCGGCTATTCGCCGATGGTCAGTTCAAGCCCGCCTGGTTCTCGAAGACAGACGTGGAAGCAAACGCAGTGTCGGACTACCACCCGGGTGAGCTGCGGTCAAAGTCGTCGACGCCGCCGCTTGGCACAGAGGCAACTGCATCGGCTCAGTAGGCCAGTCTCGGATCCGCTGACGATAAGGGCAACGGGTGTTTGGCCAGCGGGCAACCGGTGCGCCCGTTTCTGCGTACTAACAGGTCCAGCGTTGCTTGACAGCAGCGCATCTCTTCTAGGGATCCACTCCTTTTGAGCTCTTCGCATCGACCCGCGCTCCGACCGGCGCGAGATACCCCACGGGCTGTTGAGGCTAGGCCTGTAACGCTTGGCCTACTTCTCAGCAGCTGCTGCGTGTTTGCCGTGGCCCTAGGGTGCACTGGGCAGACGCCTCATCTACCGAACGGCTTTCTCCTGGGCGGCATTCAGGTCAACGAACCGGACATGGGACACTGGCACGATGCCTTACTTGAGGCGTCCTTCAACACCCTGTCCTTGACCGTCTACGCGCGGCAGGGTCGCTGGGACAGTGCGGACATCGAGTTCGATCCAGATCAGCTCGGTGGTGCCATGGTGCGCGAGATTCGCGCTGCCAAGCGGGCGGGCCTCAATGTGGTTCTGATACTTCGCGTCGGGCTCGAGCATGCGCTTGCTGACAACAAATTCCTCTGGCACGGCCAGATCCAACCCAAGTCGAACGCCGATCTCGATGCCTGGTTCTTTCGCTATGGGGAGTTCGTACGCGGTTGGGCTGAGGTTGCGGAGGCAGAAGGTGTCGACGTCTTGGGGATCGGTAGCGAGCTGAGTTCTCTGACGTCAACGGCGTCGACTGAGCAGATCCCCAACCTGGAGGCTTACTACCTTGACCAAGACAAGCAAACGGAGCAACGCGAGCGCACCTTGGCTGCGGGTGCAAACGTAGCGCCTGAGGCCATGCGAGGCGCTTGGGGCGAGACGTATGAGGAGATGCCGAACTTTCTCGACGAACAGTCCGTGGCTCAGGCCGCCTGGGCGCAACAGGTGACGTTCGGCGGAGATATTGAACAGATCGGCCAGCGTCGGCAGAGACTAGACGCCAACTGGCGCCGCATCATCCAGGATGCACGTTCGGCCTACTCAGGCGCACTCTCTTACGCCGCGAACTTTGATCAGTTCCACGAGGTTGGGTTCTGGGACGCGCTCGACGTCATTGGCGTGAACGCGTACTTTCCTTTGAGAAACGGACTCTCCGGCGCCTCTGTGTCCGAGCTTGAGGCAACCTTTGAAGCGTCGTGGCGCGATGCGTTGGGCAGGATCGAGGCAGTGCGCGACGAGCGGAACCCGAAGGCGCCGGTGGTGTTTACCGAACTGGGCTACACGAGTTGGCGAGGCAGCACGATCCAGCCCTGGGCAGGCGATGGCTTTGCTGTGCTGGATCGGCCTAACGCCTCAGAGCCTGAGACCGGCACTCCCGACGTGGTGGTTTGGCGTCAACAGCCGCCTGAGCCACTTGAGCGTGCCGTCGCTGTGCGAGCTCTCGCTGTTGCTGCGAGTGAGCGGCCTGGTTTGCTGCACGGTCTGTTGTATTGGAAGTTGTCGACAGTTGCAGGTCACCGTGACATCGAGCCGTTTGTGTTGATCCTTGGTGAATCGCAGCCAGATCCTCTCTTAAGAGAACTAGCTGCACTACCGGTCGCTGCAGGCCTGAAAGACTAGGGCCTCACTATGGCAACCCATCGCGCTGGATACTACGACTATGCACCTTTGGTGCAGGTCGATCGGCATGTCACCTTGATCTCGTTCCTGACCAGCGAGACGCGCGCCATTGCTTATCGCGTCGCCGCACTCTCGGGTCTACGCTTTGTCGATCTCGATCGGTTAATCGAGCATCGCTCAGGTTCCGAGATCTCAACCCTGGTGCAGCACGAAGGGGAGAGTGGCCTTCGCCAATGGGAGCGCGACATTCTTCGCGAAGCCTTGGCTGATTCACCGCCGGGGGTGATTAGCCTCGGTGACGGTTGCTTGATCGATCCCGTCTCTCGCGAGTTGGTGACCCAGAGAACGACGCTGTTCGGCTTCGATCTCGACTTGCCGAACTGCCTGTGGCGGGTCAGAGACTACGAGCGACGGTTGCTATTGCAATCGAGCCGTGAAGCTGCGGCCCGTCGCGCACCGGTTGAGGTGAAGACCAAACCGTGGCATCCGCTGTTTGGTTCGGTGGATGATCTCGATGACCTGCGGCCCTACTACCAACAGCGTCGGGTCGGTCTCGATGCAGCCCATCGGCTGCTCTCGGCTCGTGGTCAAAGTGTGGAGCGCCTTGCCGAGCAGACGCTCGAGATCCTAGAAGCGCGATGAAGGGTCCTCAGTAGCCATGCGTGCACTGACGCTCAACGGCGATCAGGACATCCGCTTTGAGGCGGTTCCTGATCCAACGATCGAGCGAAGCACCGATGCGGTGGTGAAGATCGCGCTATGCGCCGTGTGCGGATCGGATCTGCATCCATACAATGGCAAAGAAAGTGGCTACGACCAAGGGATGGTGCCCGGGCACGAGTTTGTTGGGGAAGTTGTGGCGGTGGGAAGTGACGTTGACAGCCTCTTGGTTGGGGATCGCGTACACGCTCCCTTCTCGACCTCTTGTGGCACGTGTCGCGCTTGTCGATCAGGACTCACTGCCCGCTGCGTGCACGGGCAACTGCTGGGCTGGCGGCAGAATGGCGAAGGTCTGAATGGCGGGCAAGCCGAGTACATCCGCGTTCCGCTTGCCGACGGCACGCTGGTCGCTATCGCGGACGGTCTCAGCGATATCACCGCGTTGCTGCTCGGTGATGTGTTCTCCACCGGCTATCACGGCGCGTTGATGGCGGAGTCGGGCCCAGAGCGCACGATCGCGGTTGTGGGTTGCGGGCCGGTCGGCCTGATGGCGGTGATCGGTGCGATCGAACAAGGGGCCGAGCGGGTAGTGGCCTTCGATCTGGTCGAAGACCGTCTGCGGCTTGCTGCGAGCTTCGGCGCCGAAGTGAGCGAGCCGCTTTCGCAAGAAGCCCTTTGCGACCTGTTCAAGGGTGGCGCCGACGGGGTGGTCGAAGCCGTTGGTAGCGAGCGCTCCACGCGCATGGCCTTTGATCTTCTCCGCCCGGGAGGGGTGCTGTCGAGTGTCGGTGTTCACACCCGACCGGAGTTCGGCTTCACGCCGGTCGAGGCCTACGATAAGAACCTCACCCTGCGCATGGGCCGCTGCTCGGCGCGAACGTTGATGGAGCGGCTGATTCCAGTCGCCACCAGCGGTCGCTACGACCTCGAAGCGATTGTCACCCACCGCATGACGCTAGCGGATGGGGCGGATGCTTATGAGATGGTCGCGAACCGACAAGACGGTTGCGCCAAGGTGGTCCTGGAGGTCTAGAAGCCTGCTGCAGAACCCCCGCGTCCGGGGGGCGACGACCTTTGGTGCCCTTTCGCGCGGCGCTCGATCAACGGTGGGGCCGCATTGTCTCCCTCGCGAGAGCGCACCCAATGGTATCCAAGGACAGACGAAACAAGCACCGCGGGGCTTCAGCTTGCTCCTAGCTGACTGAGAATCGACTGGCCATCCAGTCGTCCACTAGGCGTCTCGAGATCGACATTGGGTGAGGCAGTCGGACCTCCTTGGTGCGCGTTGCAATGCGCAGTTCCTCGGCACCGAACCAGCGGGCGTCTTCGAGTTCGTCGTCCATGGCGATGGCGCCGTCGGCATGCTCCGCTTGCGCCATGAACCCGAGCATGACCGAGGTTGGAAAGGGCCAAGGCTGCGAGGAGTGATAGTGGGCAGCGGTAACCACGACGCCTGATTCTTCGAAGACTTCCCGAGCGACCGCCATCTCCAGGCTTTCGCCGGGTTCAACAAAGCCTGCCAGGGTCGAGTAAACCCCTGGAGGCCACGATGCTTGACGGCCGAGTAGGCATCGATCGCCGCCGTCGTGGACCAGCATGATCACAGCCGGATCTGTCCTGGGGAACCACTCTCGCTCGCAAGGGGCACAGCGCCTGACGTGGCCAGCGCTTTCAACGACTGTGGCGGCGCCACACCGGCCGCAGTGTTGATGGTTGTAGTGCCAGGTCGCGAGGGCGCGCGAGTAGGCAGCAATGTTGGCGTCTTCAGCCCCCAGGAGGGTGGCGATCTGGCGGAGTTCGGAGAACGTCCCAGCCTCGGCTCCGGCGATCCGGTCGGGTGCCGGCTGGTCGACCTCCGAGATATCCAAAGCAAACACTGGGCTTGAGTCTTCGCCGAGTCCGAGGCACCAGAGGTCCTCTGGTTGCCGGCCAAACTGCGCGATCGCAGTCACGGGCAACCGGAGCAATGAGGTGCGGTCGTCGATCACCACTAGGTTCTGCGATCGCCACACCAGTACCACACCAGCCCGTTGGTCGCTGAGTGCGGCCTTCAGTCTCTCTGGATCTTTCCGCCAATGAGCAGACCGATCCAAAGAGACGGGAAGTCCGAGAGCTAGGGTGTTCGTGACATTCATCGTTCAGGCACCTTACCTCAGCAACAGATTTGCTCTGGGCTCAGCCTTCCTCGTGAACGTTACGGGACTCCTTCAACAAACTCCTAGGACGACCGGCGGTAAGCCATTGCCTCTGAAACGCGTTGTTTTGCCAGCGCTAGGGCCGCTTCGGCCGGCATTTGCGAGTGGGCCTTAGCTTCCTTTAAAACCGCGGTTGTGTTCTCGCGGACCTTTTCTTCGATGGCCTCGAAGGCCTGCTTCTGGGTACCACCTGAGTACTCGACAGACCCGCAGATCACGCCGCCGGCATTGGCAACGAAGTCTGGTACCGACAAGATCCCGCGATCATGCAGGATTCGCTCGGCCTTCGCGGTCACCGGGATGTTGGCGCCTTGCAGGATCATTTTGCATGACAATCGCGGAGCGTTGGTTTCGTCGATGACGTCGGGGCGAGCGGCCGGAACGAAGATGTCGCAATCGAGATCAACGAAGGCGTCGCGATTGAGCTTCTGGCCCTTTTCATAGGGAGTGATCTTGCCGGTCTCGCGCTTGATCTCAACCAAGCGTTCAATATCGATCCCATTCGGGTCGTAGACGGTGCCGTCGAGGTCAGACGCGATGGTCAAGATGGACCCGCGTTCTTGGAGAAAGCGTGCAGCGTGCTGGCCGACATTGCCGAATCCTTGAACGCTCACCCGTGCTCCATCGAGGTCCACATCGCAGAACCCTTGGGCGGCTTCACCGCAAATGGCGATGCCGTAGCCGGTGGCGCCGACCTGATCTAGCGGGATTCCGCCCAACACTTTGGAAAGCCCGATGGAACGACCGATCTCGTCGCGCACCCAGCCCATTGCGGTTTCGTCTGTGCCCATGTCGGGGCCTGGGATGTAGCCATGCAGAGCCTCAATGGCACGTGCGAATTGGCGGATCAAGGTTTCTTTGTTGGGCGCTTTAGGATCCGCCAAGATGCCTGCTTTGCCACCGCCGTGCCGCAGTCCAGCGAGCGCGTTCTTCCAGGTCATCGCGCGAGCGAGTCGGAAGACCTCCTCTGTGGTGACGTCGGGGGCCATGCGAATGCCGCCGATTGCAGGACCCGCTGAAACGTTGTCGATCACCACGATGCCCTTGAGGCCGCTGCGTGGTTCGTAGATGTAGACGACCTTTTCGGGCCCGTACTCATCGGTGAAATCGTGAAAGATCTGCAAGAGATGCTCTCCGTTATGGACACCGCTGCGCTGATGCGCAGCGTGTCGTTAAGTGGAGTCGAAGTAGGACTCCACGGCTGTGATTAGGGCGACGTCTGGGGACGCGCGACCTTAGAACCCGACTGGGAATTGCTCGTTGTTGAAGCGGCACCGGTTGCTGCCATCGCTGGGACCCAAATATTCAGGTCCGGCAACGCTTCTAGCTTCGCTGGTGCTCCACTAGACTTCAGGAATCTGAGCTGGTCCTCAACTGAAACGGTACGTGTGTGCCACGAACCTGAGGGGCAAACTGGACTAGATCAATGCATCAAGAGAGCGCTTCAGGCGCCTAGAGACAGGTCGCTGCTGAGCACGGGGCTGAAAGGCCCCTCGGGCTTCAATTCTAACCGACTCAATGGGCTTCCAGAAGGCTCTCGCCGAGACGGTTAGCTGCACTCCTTTGTGCACTCCTTTGTGCACTCCTACAACAGCCGTGAGTACCGCCATGCCGCCTACCACCACATCCTCTTTGCAAGCTTTAGAACCCTCTGGTCTCGCTCCTCGAGCTCTAGAGCTCAATGCGGAGCTCGCCGCCGCGAACTCCTACGTTGCAGGCGCGCTCTCACCTATTGGTCGTGCCGTTTTCTACCCCAAGGACATTCCGTTCCAGGCTGCTGAAGCCCGGTCTGCTGAATTCAACGCGACCATCGGCCAGATCACCGACGGTGCAGGGTCGATTCTCTCGGTTTCGTCGATCGCAGATGCAATTCATCTGGCGCCAACCATCAAGAATCGCGCTCTTTTGTATTCGCCGATCGGCGGTCACCCAGATGTGCGCGCGGCGTGGCACGAGTACCAAACACCCGCCGAGCTGCGCACCGAAGAGGGCCCGCCGTGCGGACTACCGCTGGTGACAGTCGGGCTGACTCACGCCATCAGCCTGATTGCCGATCTGTTTGGGGGACCGGGGCGGCATGTGGTCGTTCCTGATCCCTGTTGGGGCAACTACTCCCAGATCTTTGGGCTCCGGGGTGGCTCAATCGTTCACCGGGCACCGAGCTATCAAGACGGTGTTTGGAGTTGGCACGGACTCCAGCGGACCTTTGACTCGATCGAGGGTGACACGCCGATTGTGGTGGTGCTCAATCTTCCGTCCAATCCAGGTGGCTACAGCCCGTCGGTCGCTGAGCGCGTCGAGCTTGCGGACATTTTGGTTGCGGCCGCTCAGCGCCGCACGGTAGTGGTCTTGTGTGACGACGCTTATACGGGGTTGGTGTTCGACGATGCGTTTCCCTCTCAGTCGATGTTCTGGGAGCTGCTCGGTCGGCATCCTGCGTTGATTCCTCTGCGCGGAGCTGGCAGTACCAAAGAGTTCCTCTTGTTCGGCGGTCGTGTCGGATTCGTCACTCTGCCGTTTGCGGCTGATTCGGTGGAGTACCGTGTGCTCGAAGACAAGCTGTTCTCGCTGATCCGCTCGAGTGTCGGTTCGCCGGTATCGGTGTCGCAGATGCTCCTACTCGAGGGACTGAACTCAGGGCAAACAGCGATCGAGATCAGTGCGATTCGAGCGCGCTTGCGTGGCCGGTTCGAGGTCATGCAACAGGCGCTGGCGTCAGCAGAGGGCCACGGCGAGACCTTCCGCGTCATGCCGTGTAATTCGGGCGCGTTCATGTTGCTGGAACTCTTAGGCTCCACCGACCCCGAGGCCGTGCGGCAACGGCTGCTTAACGAGTTCAGTACCGGAGTGGTCGCGATTCGACCGCGGTACATTCGATTGGCCTTTTGTTCGATGTCGCGTCAGGCGATCCCAGAGCTGGTCCAGCGGGTCGCGGCAGTGTTGAGGCCAGTAAAATCGGCAGCCCAACCGATATGATCGTCTCGCGCACCGCTCAAAGAGCAATCGCCTGCACCTTTGCCTGACCGTGGATTGTCAGCAGGTCCGAGCACCATCATGGAGCAAGGCGCGCTCACAGGCCCAACATTGCAAGACCACTCGAGAACCCTCGGAGACCACACGTTGCACGGTGCAGGAGGTTCGGCCGCCCTCTCTCGAGGTGCCCACTCGCTGATCCGGCTAATACCGATGCTCAGTCTGCTGGGCGTGCTCGCGACAATCGTGGCGCCGGTGAGTGCGCAGGTCCACGTTTTAGAACCTGAGAAGAGGTTCGAGACGTTCCAGACCCAGCAGTTCCAAAGCATCACCCAAGGCGGTGCTGCGGTCGGGTTCTTGCCTGGATCTCTGGATCGCGCCCACCATGTTCTCGCACGACTGGACAACTTGGCGACCTACTTCAAGCGTTGGCAGCCAAAACTGGCCGTGCCGATGATCGCTTACGCCGTCGACCGTGCTCGGTGGAAGGAGATCGGACTGCCCGGTCTCTATGGGCTACCGCTAAGAACCTCTCCGTCCGCAGTCTTTGTACCGGCCACCGGCGACTCCGAGGTGGTGCGCATGTGGCGTTCAGCCCTAGGCGTTTCTACGTTGCCGATGGTGCCGGGCGTGCCGGTCACAGGGACTCCTGAGGAGGCTGCGAGTCTCGCCCTCGCGGACGTCTTGATGCAAGTCGAAGCGGCTCGCGGCTTTGCCGTCGGTGCCAAGCTTCAAGGTAATGATGATTGGATTCAAGAAGTGGTGGCTCACGTGGCGGCTTTGATCGCTTTCCGACAGACCGAACCACTGCGCGCCGCTGAACTCAACGATCTGTTCACCCGGCTCCGAGACCGCATGGGTGGTCAGCATCGTTTTGATGCCGAGCACTTCTCGCAAAGCCTCCTACAAGGCGATGAGTCGCAGGTGCGGGCTTGGCTCTGGTACCAGGGTGTCTTTTTCGCTGCGGCCGAGGCGATCGTTGAGAAAGACGGCAAGCGTGCAATTGCACGCATGCTGAAGCTGCGTAAGGCGCACGGTCGCATGCTCGGTTCAGCCGCACTCCTCAAGCGCTACCCAGAACTGCGCGCTTGGCGTAGCCGCTGGTTCAAGCCGGCCACGGGAGAGGCGGGTCTGTCGACGGCGTCTGTAGGCGCGTTTTGACCTCGAAGCCGATGATTCGCCCAGCCTTTGATTTGACCGCTACAGTCCATTAGGTCATCGCGTGCTAACAGCTTCCATTTCTCCAGACTTACGTAGCGAGCTAGGCCTGTTGGTGCGATCTCGGTATCCACTGATCGTGATCGAAGGCGTCGACGAGAGTAAGATCCGAGACCTGGTGCAGCAGGTCTCGATCGATCTGTCGCTCACTTTTCTCGAGTGGAGTTCGACCGAGGGACTTAGACGCAGCGGCGTCGGCACCTTGCCAGACAGCAAGGCACCGGAAGATGCCCTAGACCGCCTGCTCGACATGGACGCCGATGTGTTGGCGTTGATCCAGGACCTGCAGCCCTACCTCGAACGCCCGGAGATCGTGCGTCGACTGCGGGAGACGGAGACGCGTCTTGCAGGGCGCAACAACTCGTTGGTTCTCTCAGGAGTACGTGTTGAATTGCCGGCGGAGCTCGAACCCCTGGCCGCGCGCTTGGTGATTAGCCTTCCGGACGAAAAAGAACTGCGGCGGATTGTGCGGGTCACTGCGCGCGAACTCGAGATTCAGCGGCGCAGCAAGATCGAGCTCGAGAAAGAAGATTTCGAGACCTTCGCGCAAGCTCTCCGTGGCCTGCACGTTCATGAGGCGCGCCGGGTTCTCTATCAAGCAGCGCTCGATGACGGACGGCTGGCACCGGATGACCTGCCGCTACTACGTCAGAGCAAACAGCGACGCTTGGAGCAGGGGAGTTTTCTCGAGTGGATCGAACCAATGCCGGGTCTTGATTCGCTCGGCGGCAGCCCGAACCTCAAGAAGTGGGCGGGGCGTAGGCGCGAAGCGTTCTCCGAAGCTGCGAAGCTCTTTGGTTTAGACGCACCCAAGGGGCTCTTGCTGGTTGGTGTGCCCGGCACAGGCAAGAGTCTCGCTTGCCGCGCCCTTGCTGGCGAGTGGGAGCTACCCTTGCTCCGTCTCGATCCGGGCAAGCTCTACGACAAGTTCGTCGGTCAGACGGAGAGCAATTTGCGACGAGCGCTGTCGGCTGCTGAAGCGATGGCGCCGGCGGTGTTGTGGCTCGATGAGATCGAGAAGGCCTTGGGCTCCAGCGATGGTGCTGGCGACATGGGGCTTTCACAACGCATTCTGGGAACACTCCTGACCTGGATGCAGGACCGGCCCGAGCCGGTGTTCTTGATGGCGACGTCCAACGATGTCGGGCGGCTTCCGGTGGAACTGCTACGTCGCGGCCGCTTCGACGAGATCTTCTTCGTCGATCTACCGGAGTTGGAGGATCGTAAGCACATTCTCGCGATTCATCTCGACCGTCGCCAGCGCGATCCTGCACGATTCGACCTCGATTCACTGGCTGAAATGACCGAGGGGTTCTCGGGCGCTGAACTCGAGGGTGTGATCGTTGCTGGGCTCTATCAAGCCTTCAGCGAGCGCCAGGAACTGACTACCGGGGCGCTGGTGTCTGAGATCGAGTCCACGCGGACGCTCGCGCAACTACGCCCGCGCGACATTGCCTCGCTTCGCGCTTGGGGCAAGGACCACGCGGTTCAGGCTTAGCCTGAGCACCGGCAGGGTGCTCGCCTCAGTCGGCCGCTGGCTGCTCCAAGAGCTTCAACACCCGACTCTCCATATCTTGGTACTTGAGTTTGCCGACGAAGGAATCGGCCAGTTCGCCGTCGCGGTCGATGAAGAACGTGGTGGGAAGACCGCCAAGCCACTCCGGGTCGAAGATCGAGACGAAGTCGAACTGATCATCTTCCGCTTGAAGATATGAGACCAAGTTCGGCGCCGTCTTGGCGAAGAAGGGTCGAACCCGGCTCTCGAGGATGGACGCTTTGTCGAAGGAGACGGCGAGCACTTCTAACCCCTGGTCCTTGTAGCGCTTCTGGAGCAGGTCGATCTCGGGTAGCTCTTGAACACAAGGAACGCACCAGGTCGCCCAAAGATTGACCAAGACGACCTTGCCCTTGTGAGTGCTGAGCACGGAGCTGAACTGCTCGGCGGTGATGGTTTCGACTTGAGTGGGCTGGAGCAGGTGTTTGGGTAGTGCTGCGTCGTCCGCTGTAACCGCGAGGGCTGTCATCAGCAGGCCAACGAGCAGGGCGACAACGATTAGCAGAGGTCGGGTGATGCTTGATTTCTTCATGGAATGCATGTCTTTGTCAGTCTCGCTGTGGATCACTGCTGAAACGGCTCGCACAGTGATACGAAACCGAGACGGTCGGTGGATTGCCTGGGCCTCCGAGCACTGGTTGATCAGAAGCAACAGTTTTGCCAGTTTACCGTTGCGCGCACCCTCCAGAGGCGCGCGAGTGGCTGCTAGTGTCAAACCCGATTGACTTTGGTTCGTTCCCGCGAGCAACATCTCTTACCCCTTCCTCGCCAACTCCTCACACTGAATGACCACCTCCACTCCTAGTTCTGTTTCAGCTCCGGTGGACCGGCTCGGTCGCGGCGTCGATGACTTGCGCATCTCGGTCATCGACCGTTGCAACTTTCGCTGCACGTTCTGCATGCCGGCCGATCAGAAGTACACCTTCCTGCCGAAAGCGGAATTGCTCACGTTTGAGGAAATCGAGCGTTTAGCCCGTATCTTCGTGGAGCTGGGGGTTCACAAACTCCGATTGACGGGTGGCGAACCGTTGCTGCGTCGCGATATCGAACACTTGGTCGAAAAGCTCGCTCGTATCGATGGGGTCAAGGATCTGGCGCTGACCACCAACGGGTTTCTGCTCAACGATAAAGCCAAAGCCCTCAGCGATGCTGGGCTAGATCGCGTTACGGTGAGCGTCGAATCGCTGGATGCCGCGACCTTTGGCAAGATCAACGGACTTGGCCATTCGATCGACACCGTTCTTGAAGGGATCGATGCTGCGGCCAACGCTGGGCTCGGTCCGATCAAGATCAACACCGTAGTGATGCGCGGCACCAACGATGATGAGGTGGTCGACATAGCGGCCTATTTCAAACAGCGCGGTCACGTGGTGCGCTTCATCGAGTTCATGGATGTGGGTACGCTCAACGCATGGGCGCCTGACGACGTGCTATCTGCCGAAGAGATCTTGAATCGGATCGGGGCTGCGATGCCGATGGAACCTCTCGAGCGTCATCGCTCGAGCGACGTTGCCCTGCGCTATCGCTATCTGGATGATGGCGTCGAAGTGGGGGCGATCGCCTCGATCACTCGACCGTTTTGTGGCGCCTGTTCGCGGGCGCGACTCTCGTCAGAAGGCGGGCTCTATTCGTGCTTGTTTGCCACCACCGGAACCGACCTGCGAAGTCTGCTGCGGTCGGGCCAGTCAGATCGTGAGATTGAGACCGCGATTCGTTCGGTTTGGAGTCAGCGTAGTGATCGGTACTCCGAAGAGCGGAGCCAACGCTTCGCTCTCGGCGTGATCGACAGTGAGCCGAAAATCGAAATGTTCCGAATCGGCGGGTAATGGACCATTCTTCGCTGAGATCGACGCCTCTGGCTGCGATGTTCGATGGTGGCGGCGACGCCACCGCGATCGCAACGCCGGTGATGCGAGTGCGAGATGTCCGCGCCTTGGACGCTGCAGATTCAGTTGAGTCGCCGTCGAGCGCGGTTGCGCTCGACACGGCGATCGCTGGGGCGCTCGAGCACCTCGCGTCTCTACAAACTGCCGACGGTCACTGGTGCGCCGAACTCGAAGGCGACTCCATCCTTCAGTCGGACTACGTGATGTTGCTTTGGTTCTTAGGCCTCAACGAAGACCCTCGCATCGAGATGGCGTGCCGCACCTTGCGCGCGTCGCAGTTGGATACCGGCGGTTGGGCGATCTACCCGGGTGGGCCGCCTGACCCGAGTGCGTCGGTGAAAGCGTACTTCGTTCTGAAGCTGTTCGGCGATGATCCGGTGGCACCGCACATGCAGCGCGCGTGCACTGCTATCCGCAGTGTCGGCGGGGTGGCGAACGCCAACAGCTTCACCAAGATCTATCTCGCCATGTTCCAACAGTTACCTTGGAACGAGGTGCCTGCGGTGCCGCCTGAGTTGATACTCACGCCGCGCTGGTTCCTGCTCAATATCTCGGAGATGTCGGCTTGGTCCCGCGCGATCGTGGTGCCGCTGGCAATGATCTGGGCCCTCAAGCCGTGCTGTAGTGTGCCGGTTCACATTGACGAGCTGGTGACCGGAGCGCGCGCTGATCGCAAGGGCGATTCGCTCCGCGAGCGGTTTTGGTTCGCTTTCTTTCGCGGTGTTGATCGCGCGATCAAACTCGGAGAGTCGCTGCATGCCTTTGCCCCGGTCAGGGCAAAGGCGTTGGCTGAGTGTGAGCGTTGGACGCTACAGCGGTTGCCCCAGAGTGCGGGCTTGGCGGCAATCGTGCCGGCGATCGCAAATGCAGCGGTCGCCCTGCGCGAACGCGGACACTCGCTCGAAGAAGGACCGCTTGCCGATCAACTGGAGGAGCTGCGCAAGCTCGAACTGGTGAGCGAAGGCGAACATGGTGCTCAGTTGCGCTTGCAACCTTGCTGCTCTCCGGTGTGGGATACAGCGCTGTCGATTGCTGCCAGCCTCGACGCTGGCGCGACACCTGAGAACGCGCAGATTGAAAGCGCTTGCCGTTGGCTGTTGGATCACGAAGTGAAGCAGTCTGGCGACTGGACGGCGAAGGTGGCAAGGACCGCGCCCTCGGGGTGGTACTTCGAATACGCCAATGAGTTCTACCCGGATTGTGATGACACCGCGGAGGTTCTGTCGGTGCTGCAGAGATGCCTGCAAGATGACGAGTTACAACCTGAGGTCGCTGCAGCCGTTGAGCGCGGATCGAAGTGGCTCGTAGCGATGCAGAACCGCGATGGCGGTTGGGGCGCGTTCGACCGCGGGTGTGATCGCGAGCTGCTGACGTTCGTTCCTTTTGCTGATCACAACGCGATGATTGATCCCAGTACCGCTGATGTCAGCGCTCGAGCAGTCGAAGCGATCGCAGCACGCTTTGGTGCAAGCCATGATGCGGTCCAGCGTGGCGCCAGCTACCTCGAGTCAATGCAAGAAGAGGATGGCTCTTGGTATGGACGCTGGGGTTGCAACTACCTCTATGGCACTTGGCTCGCAGTCAGTGCGCTGAGCAGCATTGGCCGCGGCGATGACGCTCATGCGCGGCGCGGTGCCGAGTGGCTGCTGTCGGTGCAGCTTGAATCCGGCGGTTGGGGAGAGTCGCTCGAGACCTACGCTGATCCCTCAATGAAAGGGCAAGGGCCCGCGACGGTGGCTCAAACCGCGTGGGCGATGCTCGGGCTGCTGGCCCGGTTGCGTCATGGCTCAGGGTCTGGCCCTGAGTGCGCTTCAATGCTTGGCGCGGTCGAGCGCGGTGTGGCGTTCCTTCAAGAGCAGCAGCGCAACGATGGTGGTTGGTGTGACGAGCATTGGACCGGCACCGGGTTTCCGCAGGTCTTCTACCTTCGCTACCACTACTACGACAGGTACTTCCCCCTGCAAGCACTTGCTCAGTATCGACAGTTCACTGAAGCCAACGAATCTTCCCGACATCTAAGGGGCGCGCCGTCGCCCGACGAGGACTAATCCAACAATGCGGCTCCCACTACATTTGACCGTTGACCAGGTCAAGAACCAGATCCGGCACCGTGGCAAGAAGCGATTCCCGTACGTTTTGATGCTTGAACCGCTCTATACCTGCAACCTCGCCTGCCTAGGCTGCTCGGTCGAGCGTCACACCGGAAAACTCAAGGATCGAATGAGCGTCGCTGAGTGTCTGGCGGCGGTGGACGATTCGGGCGCACCCACGGTGTCGATCTGCGGCGGCGAACCGACCGTGTACCCCGAACTCAAAGAACTCATCGACGGCATCATCGCTCGCAAGCGGCACATCTACTTGTGCACCAATGCTCTGTTGTTGGATACCAAGCTGTTTGATGTCGTTCCGCCGCACAAACGGTTGACGGTCAACGTGCATCTCGATGGCATGCGCAAGACCCACGACTATGTGACCAACCGTGAGGGCGTGTTCGACAAGGCTGTGCAGATGTTGAAACAGGCGGTGGCCCGCGGCTACCACACAGCGATCAACCTGACCGTGTTTCGCGAGACCGAAATTGAAGAGGTCGAAGAAGTCTGCAAGTTCGTCACTGACCTCGGGGTCGATGGCATCTTGATCACCCCCGGCTACCAGTACCAGTCGGTAGACCACGACATCTTCTTGACCCGCAGCGACACCGAAGAGAAGTTCAAGCGCATCATCGAGATCAGCAAAAAGTACAGACTGACCTCCACCCCGATGTTCTTGGAGTTCGCCGCCGGCATGCGCGACTACAAGTGCTCACCGTGGAGCACGGTGACGCGAACGCCCAATGGCTGGAAGGGGCCCTGCTACCTGATTGGCAAGCAGTTCTACGAGACCTTTGATGAGCTGTGGAACGAGACCGACTGGGAATACTGGGAGTCGCGGCAGGACGAGGGCTGTACCAACTGCGCGATGCACTCAGGCTTCGAAGCTTCGGTGGTCCGGGGTCTCGGCAAGAGCCCGAAGGACGTGATGCGCATGGCCGCTTGGAACCTGCTCGGCTGATCGAAGGCTGAAGTTCGAGCATTGAACGGCCAAGGCGGTTTCAGTTGACGACGCTAGTCACTGGCGGCAGCGGTTTCCTGGGCGCTCATGTGGTGCGCGCACTGATCGAGCGCGGTGATGCCGTGCGCTGTTTGGTGCGGACCAGTGGTGCGGAGAATCTGGCCGGCCTCGATGTGGAAGAGGCCCTCGGTGACCTGCGCGATCCCGCATCGCTGATGCGCGCCGTTGATGGATGCGCGGCGGTATTTCACTGCGCTGCTGACTACCGGCTCTATGCGCGTGATCCTAAAGAGATCTATGCGACCAACGTCGATGGCACTCGTCTGCTGCTTGAAGCGTGCAGGGTCGCTCACGTCGGTGATGTGGTGGTGACCAGTTCGGTCGGCGCGCTCGCAGCAAGCCGCGGCGAAGAGCCAGCTGATGAGCAGACGCCGGTCTCGGTCGACGACATGATCGGTCACTACAAGCGCTCGAAGTTTCTGGCCGAGCTCGAGGTCCAGCGCGCGGTTGCAGATGGGCAACGTGTCTTCTTGGTGCACCCTTCGACGCCGATCGGCGAATTCGACGTGCGGCCGACACCAACCGGGCAGATCATCGTCGACTTCCTGCGCGGGAGGATCCCGGTCACCGTGGACACTGGCCTGAATTTCGTCGACGTTCGCGATGTGGCGGCGGGACACCTCTTGGTGCAGGAGCAGGGGCGCCTCGGCCGACGGTACATCTTGGGCAACGAGAACCTCACCCTGGAGCAGTTCTTAGGGGTGGTCGCTGGGGTGAGTGGGCTTGCACCGGTCACTCGCCGCATCCCGCACGCACTGCCACTGGTGGTTGGCGCAATCGATACCGGTTTCGCTCGCCTACTGGGTCGCGAGCCGCGCGTAGCGTTTGAGGCGGTTCGTATGGCTCGCAAGAAGATGTTCTTTGACTGCTCGCGCGCTCGAACCGAGTTGGGGTACTCGCCAGGGCCGGTAGTCGATGCTGTAGAGCGAGCGGTGTCGTATTTCAAGCAGCGCGGCCTGGCACCTCAGGCGAGTGGGAAATGACTCCGACGGTGAACGTGCTGGTGGTGGCCGCGATGCGCGGAGAAACCAAGGCCTTGCGCCGTCGCCTGGTTGGTTTGCGAAGAGATATGGATCGATCGGTCGACTCTTGGGTCGGGCACTTTCTGGGCCGGCCGCGCGTGGTCGTCCATGTCGTTCACTGTGGTGTCGGTAGGAAGGCGGTCCAACGGTTCTCAAAGGCATGGGCTGCAAGCGGGATTGCCAGCAGGAGCTTTGATCTGGCACTAATCATCGGCCTCGCCGGTGGTCTCGATCCTCAGCTAGGAGTTGGGAGCCTGGTGGTTGCCCAAAGCATGATCGACGCTGAGAGCGGTGATTCGAAACACCTGGAGGCTGCGCCCGAGGACGTGCTCGAGCACGCGCCCGAGGGGGTGGTCGTGACGTCGAAGGATCTGTTGGTCGATCCGCAGCAGAAGCGGGAACTCTGGGAGCGAACTGGTTCGCTGGTTGGGGCGATCGTCGACATGGAGACGTTCCATCTGTGTGACGCGCTGAAAGGCAGCGCTGCATCGATTCGCTGTGCCCGGGTGGTCAGCGACGGTGCAGCGGAGTCGTTGCCAGCATTCCTGAGTGGCTCCGATGGTGTGCATTGGCCTCGCCTCGCTGCAGGACTCGCGCGACATCCCTTGGTGATCAAGGAACTGCTGCGGCTGCGCCGTGGCCTGAACGACGCGGCGGAGTCACTCGCAACCTGGGTTGAGAACATCTGCTGCAGGGAGTCCTAAGGAAGAACCGGCCGGTCCCTCTGATCCGAGGTTAGGTGGGAAGCGATCCGCTGGCAGGAGGGGGAAGTGTTCAGGCTCAGGCGACTCAGAGCAAAGAGCTGCGCCGAAGGAGTCAAATGAGTTTTGTGTACGATGCTGCAATGTTTGAACGACCCCGAAACCTGGGCATGGAATACAGCATCCGGCAATGTGTCCTCTGCCTATTTATAGTCGTGGCCGCAGCGAGCGCCGTGCACTCTGCGACAGGCGAAGTGCCGGCTGTCGAACGCCTGTTCTTTCCTAGTTACCCGGTGATCGCTGCAAAAGCGCGGATCCAAGGCGAGGTGCGGTTGGAACTTTTGATTGGTACCGACGGCGTCGTGGAGAGTGTCGACGTGATGAAGGGGCTGCCGTTGGGGCTGGCGGAGTCAGCAACCGAGGCGCTACTGAACTGGCGATTCCAGGTAGAGAAGAACACCCCCCAGGCGTCAGGCCTAGTTGAAGTTGGAGCGCCCAAAAAGGTCGCGATCACAGTCGAATTCCATCTTCAGCACCCGCTGCAAACACGGGGCTTTGTAGAGATGCCAGCGTGGTTCGAGGCCCCAGATCGGGTCCACGTTGTCGCGCCGCTTCTGTTTGCCAAAGAACATTGCTATCACTGCGCGGTGTCGTCCGAAGCCCCGGAGGACTCGCTGGTTCTGCCCGGGCTCAATCAGCCAGAAGTGACCTACGCGACGCGCATGGTGCGCGAGACCGCTCCGGAAGGATCGGGTAAGCCAATCGTTGTTGTGCATCAGCTTGTCCGGTCGTCTCATCAGAATCGCCGCCAAGTCTCTGTGCTCTACACCTACGGTGTGGGCGAGAATCGGAGTCGTTCACATTTGCAGTACCTGTTGTATTTCGAGAGCCTCGATTGGAATCTGGCGGTGACCCCAGAGCGGCTCGTGGTGGGGAGTGCAGGGTTCAGAATGTTTGATGCGCTGGAGCTCAAGGGCGACTCGATCCGTCTTTCTGGGTCAGCCTGGATGGCTGGAGACGCTGTGTGTTGCCCATCGGGCAGCGTGGAGACGGAGATCGCAATGGTCAGCGGTCGCCTGGTGGAATGGCAGAGCACTGCCAAGTTGCGCTCACAACCAGTCAACTAGCTAGTCGTTCGATACCTCGGTCTCACTCACTTGTTTCCCAAGACTCGCTATCACTGCGAGGTGTCTCGTCTTTGTGCGAGGCGTAGGAGTAGCTGGGCGGGCCCCGCTCGGGCCGTGGTGTTGGCTGCCAGGCGGGTTGTAAGTAGCCATGCTGACTTGGCTGGAGAAACTGGTAGTGATGCAGCGTGCCGGACGCTCAGTCGACCCCTCAACCGCCTCTTTGGGCCTAGACCGGGGCATAGGTAAGCCGACAGACTACGGACCCGTACCGGTGTGTTGCATCGGAGCACTCTCAATACCGCAAAGACCTTCCATGGAACGCGATCGCAAGGCAGAACACATCGAGCTGGCATCTGATCGCCGGATGCGCGCAGACACTAGTGCGTTCGATGACTACAGCTTCGAGCACAACGCGCTCCCAGAGCTCGACTTCGCCGCGATCGATACTTCGTGCACGTTCTTGGGCAAGGAGCTGGCGGCGCCCATTCTGATCTCCTGCATGACCGGAGGCACGGGAGCTGCGGCCGAAATCAATCGCAATCTGGCGGAAGCAGCAGAGCGCTGTCGGGTGGCGGTTGGAGTGGGCTCGCAGCGTAAGGCGCTCGAGGATCCTGCAACCCGATCGACTTTTGCTGTGCGGGAGCGTGCGCCGTCGGTGCCGATCTTGGGCAACTTGGGTGCTGTGCAGCTCAACTACGGCTATGGAGTGGCCGAGTGTCGGGAAGCTGTGGAGATGATCGATGCGGATGCGCTGGTTTTGCACCTGAATCCGCTGCAGGAGGTGCTGCAACCGGAGGGCGATCGCAACTTCGCGGGCCTATTACCCAAGATCGCTCAGGTTGCGGCCGAACTCGGAGTGCCGGTGGTTGCCAAGGAGGTGGGCAGTGGGCTGTCTGAAAGTGTGGGCATCAAGTTGGTGCGCGCCGGCGTGAGGATTCTCGATACTGCCGGCGTCGGCGGGACCAGTTGGGCAAGTATTGAAGCCGCACGCCGCGAGGATGCTGGCTTTGACGCCCTGTTCAAAGGCTGGGGCATTTCGACACCCGAGAGCATCGTTGCTCTGAGCCACATTCCTGGTGCCACGGTCATCGGCAGCGGGGGCGTGCGCCACGGCGTGGATATCGCTAAGGCTATTGCCATGGGAGCGCAACTCGCTGGCCTCGCTCAGCCGTTCTTGGCTCCGGCGCTGGTCTCGGCAGATGCCGTTTGCGAGCGCATTGATCGTTTGATTGAAGAACTGAAGATTGCGATGCTGTGCGTTGGCGCCGGTGATCTCGGCGCGCTCGGAACCACTGCATTGCAACGCGTGCTCTAGAGCCAACCGACGATCCGTCACCTGCAAATGAGAACTACCGAGCTAAAGAGACGATGAGGTCAACGAGCCAACGATGGAACTAACAGAGCAACTACGAGAAGAGCTGGCCCAAGAGATAGCCGAAGGGCAACGTGCTCTTTACCAACTGAGTGAGTTCTCAGCTGCTGATGCTGCGGCCGTCAGACGGCGGGCCATGGAAAAGTTCAGCCAAGCGCGCGGGACAGACCTCGTGTTGGATGCCACCGGTCACTACTCGTTCGACGCCGAGAAGGCTGCCACTCAGCATTGCGAGAATTTCGCCGGCGTCGCCCAGGTTCCTCAGGGCTACGTGGGGCCCTTGAGGGTTCGCGGCGAAGCGGTTGGTGACGAATTGCTGTTTGTGCCCTTGGCGACCACTGAGGGCGCGTTGCTCGCGTCGGTCAATCGTGGCGCGCGTGCGATCACCAAGTCAGGCGGCGCATTGGTGATGGTGGAAGATGTCGGCATGACGCGTGCGCCAGCGTTCAAGACGTCGGGCATTGAGCAAACCAAGGAGCTGTTGGCGTGGCTCGATGCGAATCAAGATCGCGTGCGTAAGGAAGCCGAAGGCACCAGTCGCTTCTTGCGATTGGAAGAGATCATCCCACGTACCTTGGGTACGACTGTGCTGTTGCGCTTCCGCTTCACCAGTGGCGATGCCATGGGCATGAACATGGCCACGATCGCGTGCGATCGTGTGGTCAACAACCTCATCCAGCCCGAAACAGGCGTGCAGTGCATCGCCCTTTCAGGCAACTTCTGCACCGACAAGAAGGCGTCATCGGTCAACTGGCAACTGGGCAGGGGTAAGCGAGTGATCGCAGAAGTGGTGCTGCCCCAAGAGGTGCTCTCGAACACACTCAAGACACGGGCCGACAAGTTGGTCGAAGTGCAGTTGCGCAAGAACTTGCACGGCTCGATCGCCGCTGGATCGATGGGGTTCAACGCACAGTTCGCCAACGCTCTTGCCGCGCTCTTCCTCTCGACCGGCCAAGATCTCGCGCATGTGGTCGAAGGGGCGATGGGACTGACCCACTTCGAAGAGCGGCCCGACGGTGCCGTGTACGCCTCGGTCTATATGCCCGACCTGCCGGTGGCGGCTGTTGGTGGTGGTACCGGATTGGCCACCCAGCGTGAAGCCCTCGAGTTACTCGGCGTGGTGGTCGATCCTGATCGTCCGGGGATTGCGGCGCGGCGCATGGCGGAGATCGCGGGCGCAACTGTTCTTGCCGGAGAACTGTCGTTGATGTCGGCTTTTACGTCGTCTGATCTCGCGCGCGCACACGAGCGGCTCGGTCGAGCACAGAAACCGACGGCTGGTTGAGCTTAAGGGTGTTCGATGAACTTCGGTGCTGAGAGGAGCAGCGGATCAGCGCTCAGTAGCGCTGTGGCCTCGGCACCGGGCAAGGTGATCTTGATGGGCGAGCACGCCGCGGTTTACGGTCAGCCTGCGTTGGTTGCAGCGCTCGACCTGCGTACCGAAGCAGAGGTTGCCTTCGAGCCGGCCGCAGGCTCAACGCTGAGATCGCCTGAGTCGCCCGCTGAGTCGCCCGCTGAGTCGCCCGCCGAGTCGTCCTCTGCGGTCACCCTTGAGCTGCCCGACCTGGGTACCACGGTGGCGGTTGAATGGAGCGAGATCGATCCACTCCGCGACGCGGCCTATCGTCAGTCACAGCTGCACCTCAATGGCGACGCGGACTTTATGGCGCTCGGTACGCTGATGCCGAACGACCAGGTGCCAACCGTTGCCCTCTTCGTCGCTGCTGCTTTGGGAGAGGTTTGCGCCGAATGGCGCCAATCGCAGGCCTTCCGCGATGCGGCACTCGATCAAGCACGGCGGCAGGTGAAGACAGTGCGCGTGACCTCGCAAGCGCCGCTCGGTGCCGGCTGTGGCAGCTCAGCGGCGGTGGCTGCCTCCGTCATTGCGGCGTTCGACCAGGCGCTGCGCGAGCAGTTGGGTGTCGCGTTGGACAGCGCTTCGGACTTGGACCGCATCGAGCGCTTGGCGCTGCAGGTTGAGCGCTACCAGCATGGCCGTCCCTCGGGTGTCGATACCGCAGCGGTTCTGCGCGGCGGCATCCTCCGAGTCCGGCAGGGCGCTGAACTCGAGACTGTGGTGGTGGCACCTCAGGCGATCGTTGGTTTCAGCGTCGCATTCACCGGGCAGTCGGCGGAGTCCACGGGTGCGGTAGTTGATGCCGTACGCCGAGCCCGTCAGGCCTATCCGGCCGGTCTTGATCGGCATTTTGAACAGATCGGTGCTCTCACGGATCAGCTCGCTGCTTGCTTGGTAAGCGGCCAAGAGAGTGGCGCAACGAGTGAGGTCGGGAGCCTGATTAGGCACGGTCAACGGCACCTCGAAGCGATTGGGGTGGTGCCACAGTCGGTGATCGATTTGGTGCGCCGGATCGAGGCTCAGGGCGGGTCGGCCAAAGTCTCTGGTGCTGGATCGCTCGCTGGCCCGGGTGCGGGCGTCTTGCTGGTTTATGATCCTGGCCAGGAATTGGATTGGGACGAGCTCAGAAGTGGGCAGGACCTGCCTCTCCCTTTGAACGCTGCGTTAGGGGCAAGTGGGCTGCGCTCATCCCGACGCTGAGTCACTTCATCTCTCACGCTAGACGAGTGAAGAGCCGTTGGCTGCTTTGCTATGGAACTACCCTACATCTTGAGCGAACGATCCATCACTTCCGAAGCACCGTCCAACATCGCCTTTATCAAGTATTGGGGCGCGTTGGACTTCGAGCGCGTGATTCCTCACAACCCGTCGCTCTCAATGACTCTGACGAGCTGTCGTTCGGTCTGCAGCGCTACCTTCTTCGAAGGAGAGACCGGCAGTGACGAAGTCTTGCTGGTCTCAGACGAGGGCGGAGCGCCGGCTCCTCCTCAGTTCAGTGAGCGCATCCTTGCTCATCTAGATCGGCTGAGAGCCGGAGTGGGCAAAGAGGGCCGCTTCCGTATTGCCACCCGCAACACGTTTCCTGCTGCGGCAGGTATCGCTTCTTCAGCTTCTGGGTTTACAGCTCTTTCGCTCGCAGCAGGTCGTGCTCTAGGGCTTGATCCGTCTGCCGACGAGCTCTCGGCGCTTGCGCAAAGCAGCGGATCGGGTTCGGCGTCGCGGTCTGCTTATGGCGGCTACGTACGCTGGCCGGGGAGCGACACCGATGCGGCTGAGCAGGTCGCGGATGAAGACCATTGGCCGCTGTGCGATCTCGTCGCTATTGTTGAGACCCAAGCGAAGAAGGTGTCATCACTCGAGGGACACCGACGCGCCACATCGAGTCCCTACTTTCAGCATCGACTCGAGCTACTGCCCGAGCGGTTGGCGGCGGCTACTGAGGCGATCGAGCGGCGTGACTTCGCACAGCTAGGTCCAGTGATCGAAGAAGAGGCGATCGACCTGCACCTTGTGGCCATGTCGTCCCAACCGCCGGTGTTCTATTGGGGCCCGGGCACGATGGAGGTCCTCGCGGCGGTGCGCGATTTGCGCGAAGACGGAGTTGCAGCGTTCTCCACCATGGACGCCGGCGCCAATGTGCATGTCATTTGCGAACCGGACAACGCGGCGGTGGTTGAGGCGCGCCTGCACAGCTTGCAGTCGGTGGAGCGCGTGTTGGTCGATCGTGTAGGCGAAGGTCCGGTTTGGCGCCCTGGCGCCGAGCTCTAGAAGCTCGATAGAGCGCGAACTACCAACGCAACACCCCGAACGCCATGCCCACTCATACCCACCCAACCGGCGCCCACCCGATCGGCACAAACCCCACCGAGGCTGCGCTTCTCGCCGCCAGCCGTGCAGAGCTGTCCGACTCGGAGCTGAGCGATTTGCTCGATAAGACCAGCCGCACCTTCGCGGTGTCGATCCCGCTCTTAGATGAACCCACCAAGCGCCGAGTCGGTCTTGCCTACCTCTTGTTGCGGATTGCAGATAATTTCGAGGATGCGGCGAGCTGGCCAGTCGTCGCCCGGGTCGTTGCATTGCAGCGGTTCGCCGGCGCACTCAAGCCGGGCGCTGAGCCGATCAGCGATGCCGAGGTCGACGAGTGGGTGGCACGCCGGCCTCAAGAGAATGAGGGCTACCTTGAGCTGCTGACCAAGACCAACGCGGTCGTCGCTGCGAGTCGTGCCTGCGGGGATGACCCTTGGAGGGTCGTTGCGCACCACGTCGGTCGCTCGATCGAGGGCATGATCGATACCGTAACTCGCTCGACTTCCGCCGGGGCGCTTGAACTGGGATCGTTGGATGATCTCAAGCACTACTGCTATTTGGTCGCTGGCATTGTCGGCGAGTTGCTAACTGAGCTATTCGTGTTGGCAGCCCCAGGTCTGAGTGAGGTCGAAGCTGAGCTTCAAGCCAGAGCAGCGACGTTCGGCGAAGGACTGCAACTGGTGAATATTGTGAAAGATGCTGCAGGCGACGCTGAGGAAGGTCGACAGTTTCTGCCGACCGGTGTGGCTCTTTCAGATGTGTTCGCGTTGGCCCGCGCTGATCTCGAGATCGCTCAGGAATACGTGGAGCTGATGCGTCGCGACGGAACGCCGAGTGGGCATCTTGCCTTCACCGCGTTGCCGGTCAGGCTGGCATGGGCCACCCTCGGTCAAGTGGAGAAACGAGGCGCCGGGGCAAAGGTGTCGAGGCTTGCCGTGGCACGCCATCTGCGCGCGGTCCGATCAGCGGTCAAGAGAGGTGAGCCTTTGTTCGAGGCGCCAGCCGCGACGGATCGGGCGTGAGCCAAGTGATGGCAATCAGACGAGAATGGGGCCGCCAGTGAGTATCGAGTCAGCTTCAGGAGCGCACAAGGTTCGCAGCCGTGCGGGCAACATCCAGCCCAGCCGCCGAGGGGCGACCAGCACTGTCGAGGACTATCTCAAGTGCATCTTGGTGCACCAGATCAGTGCTGCTGAAGCCACCAACACGCTCGAGCTGTCGGATGAAGAGAACCGAGTCGGGATGGGTACACTGAGCACGGCGCTGGGCGTCGCTCCCGGCACAGTGACTGCGATGATGAAAGCCTTGGGTGAGTCGGGGCTGGTGCACTACGCGCCCTATGCAGGCGTGCGATTGACCGAGTCAGGGCAGCGACTGGCGACCCATGTGCTGCGCCGCCATCGACTGATTGAGTTGTTCTTAGTCAAGGTCATGCAGCTCGATTGGGGCGAGGTCCATGCGGAAGCCGAGCTGCTGGAGCATGCGGTCTCCGACCGATTGATCGAACGAATGGACGAGATGCTGGGCTTCCCTCGGGCTGATCCGCATGGAGATCCGATTCCGACGTCGGACGGACCGATCGTGGAAGTGCCGCTGCCGAGCTTGATGGAGTGCGCGGTCGATGAAGAGCTCAAGGTGGTTCGTGTACTGGACCAAACCGCCGATTTCTTGCGTGCCCTCGAAGCCGATGGGGTGGTGCCGGGCTCGATGATTCGGGTGGTCGAACGCGACGATGGGTCGCTCAGCGCCCAAGTCACGCCCGCCAGGGAAGAGACCGCTGCACCGGGTGAACCAAGAACGGTCCGACTGGACGCACAGTGCGCACAGAAGGTGGTGGTGGGGCCGGGCGGGTAGCAGCCAAAACGCTGCGTGTTACAGTCGTTTGCAGACATTCTTGCAGGACCCCAGTCGGTGGCATCGAAGGCTCAATTGAGCCGGTGCTAGTTGGGACACGTTGGCCTAGAGCGCCAATCGCCTGCGACAGCCAAACCTAGAACCCCTCTGGGTCGCCACGGCCTGAGGCGGGGGGACGCACTTTTCTTGGAGCGGACAAGCTATGGCAGCGGAGGAAAGAGCAACGTTCGGGCGCTATGGATTTATCTTAGCGGCAGTGGGCTCGGCGATCGGTTTGGGGAACATCTGGAAGTTCCCGTACATCACCTACGAGAACGGCGGTGGCTCTTTCGTTCTGGTGTATTTGGCGGCAATCTTGCTGATTGGCTTTCCGCTGTTGATGGCAGAGATTGCGATTGGGCGGCGCATGCGCAAGAGCGCTGTCGGGGCCTACGCTGGCATCGGAGAGAAGGCGTCGATCGGCGGTCGCAAGTGGGGCCTGCTTGGTGGCTTCGGTGTCATGACCGGCGCACTGCTCTTGTCGTACTACGCCATCATCGCGGGCTGGACGGTGTTCTATCTGGGCAAGACGATCGCATGGTCCACCGGCGGCTTCGACGTTCCTGAAGGCGGCCTCGGCAGTTACTTTGGTGGGTTCCTCGCACAAGGCCCAACCCAACTCTTGTTCCAAGGTGTGTTCATGGTGTTCACCACAGCGCTGGTCGCACTCGGGGTCACCAAGGGCATCGAGCGCTTCACCAAAGCGGTGATGCCGGTCCTGGGTGTGGTTTTGCTCTTGCTCGCCATCAACTCGGTCCGGGCCCCAGGCTTCGGCGAGGCGATGGGCTTCCTCTTTCACATTGGTCCGATCACTAGCAACGCTTTGCTCGAAGCGGTTGGCCACGCCTTCTTTACCCTCTCACTCGGTATGGCTGCGATGGTGACCTACGGCTCTTACGTTGGTCGTGATCAGTCGATCCCCAAGGCTGGATTGATGATTGCCCTGTTCGACACCGTCATCGCCTTGCTTGCCTGCGTGGTGATGTTCAGCATCATCTTTGGCGTGCCGGAAATAGCGCGAGCCGAGAGCTTTGGCCGCAGCGCGACGATCTTGTTCACTGCTTTGCCAGAGATGTTCTACGACCTCCCACTGGGCTCCCTCCTCGCGCCGATCTTTTACGCGTTGGTTGGCCTGGCGGCACTCACCTCCACCATCTCGCTGCTCGAGGTGGTGGTTTCGTACTTCGTCGATCAGAAGAGCTGGCCGCGTAAGAAGGCCGCCATGATCGTCGGTGGCGGCGTGTTCCTGTTGGGCATCCCGTCGGCCATGTCCCTCGGTGCAAGTGAGTTCTGGACCAACTTTCCGGTCGTTGGGTCCCGTGCCACCGGCGCCTTCAGTGTCGTCGACTACTTTGTCTCGAATTGGTTCTTGCCAATCGGTGGCTTAGCGACTGCGATCCTTGCGGGCTGGTTCATCAAGGCAGAGGTGCTTAAGGATGAGCTAGAGCTCGGCCACGGCACCTTCAAATGGTTCAAGGCGTGGCAGTTCGCGCTGCGCGTCATCGCTCCGGTGGCGATCATCTGGATTCTGATCCAGGTGGTCGGCGGTAAAGCCTTCTAGTAGGAGTCCGCTGAGTACGTCACCATTGAGGGGCACTGATGGCTGAGAGTGACGTCGAGCTGGTCGAGGCTGTCTTGACCCGAGATCCTGATGCCGCGGATCGGTTGGCGGAGCGCTGCCGAGGTTTGGTGATCGGTCTCGCCTTGGGTCGTTTTGGGCTCGATCGAGAAGCGGCGGAGGAGTTGCTCCAAGCGACCATTGAGCGGCTGTGGGAGCGTGATCATCGGGCGCTGGCGGCTTGGCGTGGCGAGGGCAAGATCACTACCTATGTCACGGTGATCGCAACTCGGCTGTGGCTCAACCGACCGCAACATGTTGCGGACGAGGCCTCAGAGCGAGATCTCGAAGAGGTCGCGGCTCCGGCGCCGCAGCTGGAACTGGTGGCTACCCGCGAGCGCCGCAGTGCTGTCGAACGGTCGATAGCGCGTCTCTCGGCGCGGGATCGCCTGGTCTTGCGGCTGCGCTTCGGCGACGAAGAGCCACCGTCCCGCATCGCGGGCTTGATCGGTTTGAAGCCGGGCGCAGCCCGCAAGGCTGTGCATGATGCCTTGGTGCGCTTGCGTCGCGAGGTGGGCGAGGTGGCGCCGGAATTCCTCGACTCGCAGGATGGGCCCTAGACCAAGAACGCCTTGAACTTTTGTAACGCTAACAAGAAGTACGGATCTCATTAGTGACATGACCAGCGACGAACACACCACCCACGAGTTGGATCGACTAGCAGCTGATCTCGGCGCTGTGCTGCGCGCTCCTGCCGGGCCGCCTCAAGGCCTGCATCTGGACGACGCAGCACTGACCGCGTACATCGACGGCGTGATCTCGAACACGAAAGAACTGGAGCGAATCGACGAGCACTTGGCCGACTGCGAGGAGTGCCGAACCGTGGCACTCATCGCTGGGGGTGAAAGCGTTGGCACGCAGGTGGAAACCAGCTCCAGTCGCATCAGATGGAACCGGCTCGCATTGGCGGCTGCTGCTCTGCTTTTGGTCGGTCTGAGTGCTGTGTTGTGGTTCTCCAAGGAAGTAGGACCTCGAGCTGGTCTCGCCTTGGCCGACTACGCGTCGCTAGGGGTGGCGGAGCGTGGATCGGTGGAGTCCCTGCTGCGAGACGGTCAGTGGCCCGTGAACGACCTGCTAACCAAGATCCCGGTCACGAACTCGGGCGCTGTGGTTCGGTCGCTAAGCAGTGCGGTGCCCGAACCGCTCTCGCCGCGCTGGTCGAGCGTTGAGACCCAGCGTCCCGTTTTTGCGTTTGCCGCGGTTGGCGGTGCTGGCCAAGGCGGCGCAATGGAGCGAGTGGAGTATGAAATCCATGTTCTGAATATCGACGAGCAGCCGGTTGCGGTTTGGGTGGCTGAATCGAGCGCTCGCCACGGCGGCATCGAGATCCTGCGCTCAGGACTCCCCGAAGGCAGGAGCGCTCTCGAACGGGGCCAAGACTACGTGTGGAAGGTGAACGCCTCAATTGAGGGAGACGTGATCGCATCGACGTACGTTCCGTTCCGGGTGTCTTCAAGCGATGAACAAGGCCGGTTGGCCCGTTCGTTGAGCGCTTTGAGTCAGTATCCCGCACTTGCCGCCACCGCCCTTGCAAGAGCGGGGCGCATTGATGCGGCTAGCTCTGAACTGTTGGAGGCCGCAAAAGACTTGGACCAACTGCGTCACGCTCAGGAACTTGGGCTGGCTTTGTACACGCGCATCGGGATTGGCTCCGAACTCGCAGCGATGTGGCTCAAGAGCCTGGCTGCGGAGTCCGAGCGCTAGCGGTCCGCTGATGGCACTTTCGCCGACAGAGCCTGAGAGGCGACGACCTGGGGGGTCGATCGTCGGCCGCGCTGTACCGACGCTTGTGCTCGGGCTGATGGTCAGCCTCCCCGGTTGGGCACAAGTCGGGGCGTTTGAAGCGAGCGCACAAGAGGCGGCGCAACGGCACCGGGCAATGGACTACAGAGGAGCTGTCGCGGTGCTGGAGCCGGCGGTCGTGCGTGCGAGGCAGGCACTCGACGACTATTGGCACGGGCGATTGCTTGCGCAGAAAGGACGCTCCTGGGCCAACGCTGGGAGCCGACATCGAGCCAACGAAGATCTAGTGGAAGCGGTTCGGCTGCTCGAACAAACGACCCACAGTGGGCGCATAGAGGCCGAGCTTGAGTTCGCGCGGGGTGCTCTGCTGCTCATCAATGAGGGACGGCAGGCGGCTCTCATCAGCTGGGAACGTTCGGTTGAGCTGTTGCGCGCCGTGGGGGATGTGGAACGGGCAACGGAGGTGGACGCAGATCGCGCGAACGCGATGGCGTCACTTAGGCCCGCGGAAGCGATTGAGCTGGCGGTGCGCGTCCTGAAAGAGGTCAATCCGGTGACCGAGCCGCAGGCGGCGCGTGCCTTGGGCGCCAAAGCCTACGGTCTGCAAGCGCTCGGCCTCGTCGATGAGGCACTGGCCGCTTACGACGTTCTGGTACCTCTCGCAGCCAGCCACAACGACCAACAGACACTGCGTTTTGCCTACTGTAATCGCGCAGATCTTCTGCGCAAGCTGGGGCGCTATCAAGACGCCGAGGACGACCTTCGCTCTGCGGTCGCGGGTTTTGAAGAGAGCCGCGATGCCAACCAGCTACTGGGCGCTGAGCGCACCAATTTCCTCGATCGCCAGGTCAATGCCTATGAGCGTTGGATCCTGCTGCTGGCTGACACCTATCGTGGCAATCAGGCGTTCGACATTGCTGAGCGGTTCCACGCGCGCAGTTTTCTGGACATGTTGCGCGAGCGCGATCTGGACCGCGCAGCGCGACGCGTACCTGCGTTGCGTGAGCGGGAACTCGAACTCTATGCGCAGATGGCTCAACTGCGATTTGGTGAGCAAGATGCCGCTGAGGGCGATTCATTCCAGCAACTCGCGGTAGCACTCGCAGACCACCACTCGGCGATCCGCAGCAAGGATGTGCGCTATGCCGAGCTGGTCAGGCCGACTCAGCCAAGCCAGGAGCAGTTGCGCGACTCGCTCGCAGAGGGTGAAGTGCTGGTCGCATATTGGCGAGCACAGGATCGGTTGATCGCGTGGACATTGACCAAGACTCAAATTTTGACCACTCAGGTGCCACTTGCCGCAGGAGTGCTGGAAGCAGCGATCGAGGGATACACGAAGCCTCTACGGAGTCAGGCGCTGGCCGAGGATCTTGACCTCAGCGGAGGCGCCCGCGAACACCTAGGGCACGGGCGGGCGCTCTTTCGTCTGTTGATTGAGCCGTTGCCGGCGGCTGTGCATCAAGCGCAACGGCTGCTAATCGTGAGGCACGGTGATCTCAATCGCCTGGCGTTCGAAGCATTGGTCTCTCACTGCACGGAGGGGGTAGACCGCGACGAGGGCGGCCCGGCGGTGTTTCATCGCGACTATCGTGACTGTTCGTATCTGGGGCTCGAGAAGGAGATCGTCTATTCGCCGTCTGCGGGTAGCCTGCTCTTGCTACGCGAGCGCACCCTACGGTCTGCAGCGCGCAGCCGAGGAAAGGGCGAGGGGCGAGCGACGGCCGTACTGGCTGTGGCACCCGGGGTCGCGAGCGATCCGCTCGGCGGTGGTAGCGCCGTGCGCGGACTCGCCCAAAGGTCGTCGCTCGAGGCGCTACGCTTCGCACAGGAGGAGGCCCGCGCAATCGGCAAGCTGCTGCCTGAATCGAACGTGGTCTTGGCCGACGCTGCGTCAGAGTCATGGTTGCTGAGCGTGCTGAAGAGACGCTCTCCCTACTCGATCCTGCACTTCGCGACTCACGGCTTGGTTGATGATGTTGCTCCTATGACCTCGGCTCTGCTGCTCGAAGGCGACGCCGAGGCAGATGGGTTGATGTTGGCAGGTGAAGTGCTGGCGTTGACCCTCGACGCCGACTTGGTAACACTGTCCGCGTGCCGCACTGCACGGGGCCAACTGCGCCGGGGCGAGGGCTTTGTGGGGCTGCAGCAGTCCTTTCTCTACGCTGGTGCTTCGTCCGTCCTGGCGTCGCTGTGGGATGTCGACGACGAAGCCACGCTGCGTTTTATGAAGACGTTCTATGGCCACCTTGCCGAAGGGAATCCACGGTCAAGAGCTCTTCTCTTGACCCGGCGAGAGTTGGTCCAGCAGACGTCCCAGCGTCGAGTGGTGTTGCGTGAGCGGCCGGTGTCTCTTGCTCATCCACGCTTCTGGGCCGCTTTCACTTTGACAGGCGTGCCCTAAGGGCAGCGGTTTGTGGCCGAATCCGTGTGTTCGGTGTAACGGCACTGGCTCTGGGCGCTCTCATTGTTCGATGAGCGGCGGTGACTCCGCAGCGGTCAAACAGAACATTGAACCCTCATAGGAGCACTGCCCATGTTCACGGTCGCACGACGACAAAGCCCCAGGCTCGGACTGACACTTTTGATCTTGATGTCGCTTGTGGTTGGCTCCGCGACCGCTTCAGAACTCGACGGTGGCGCGGATACGCTGATTGTCCTGGCAGCGGGATCTTCGGAGCTTGAGCTCGCGGTTAGCCTTGAGACCGTCGAGGCATGGGCTGGGGATGATTCGAAAAGGGATGCTCTGCTGCATGTCGCGGACTTCACCAACGATGGTGTGCCTGACTTGGTGGCGGTCCGCGATGTCGGCGGCACCGCGTCGCAGCGACTGGTTGTTTTCGTCGGTCGTGCGGCCATTCATTCCGAGATGTCGAGGCGGCCGACTGGCCTTCGCGGTCTAGATCAACCACTCTTCTATGAGCCGAGAGATGATGAACACTTCGTCACGCTGGATTCGCCGGTCGAGTCGCTCTTGTCTGCAGATGTTGATGGTGACGGCGACCTCGACTTGCTATTGGCTGCCTCAGGGGATGATTTCTTCCTAGTAGCGCGAGGTGACGGACGCGGTCGGTTCTCCGCGGTTCAACCGATCGCTTTGGTGGGCCAGATGGTTTCTTGGGCTAAGAGCGACCTTGTGCCGGCAGATGGAATCCAGGATCTGGTGATGATTGTTGCGGCTGGCGAGGAGCTTGTCCACCAGGTGTTCCAGTCGCCGCATGGTGCTCTGGCCGCGCCGTCTCGAGTCGTGCATTTGAATGCCGAATTGGTCGCCGTGACGCGCATGCAAAAAGCTCCAGTTGCGGTCGTCGTCGGTCGCGGGTCAAGACAGGCGAGCGTGCGATGGCCATCAACGGCCGCACGACCTCTCGCCACCGCGAACCGCTCGGTTGGCTCGGATTACGTTGTCAACTCCAGTGGTGATGAAGGGGAAGGTGAGTCTGGAGTCAGCTGTGCAGCCCCGGGTCCGTGCACGTTGCGAGCCGCGATCGAACTGGCGAACGTGGTTGTAGGAACGCAGGAGATCTCCTTTTCTGGTGCGATGACGATCTCGCCAACCTTTGCCCGCGGCGGCATTGTGGCCACCGGGCCGGTAGTGATCGACGGTGCAGGCCTGGCGACCGTGGATCCAAGCGGGACGCCCGGCAGCTGTGCCCTTCAGATCGAGGGTGGCGCGAGCACCGTGCGCGGGATGATCTTCGACGGCGTCTGTCTGGAACTCGAGACGGGCGACGGCAACTTTGTGACTGGGAACTACTTCGGGACTACCCCCGCCCTCACGACTGTTCTACGCGATGCCAGTCTTGATGTCTACTCCAGCGGCAACACGATTGGCGGCACGTTGCTAGCGGAACGAAACTACTTTGCAAGGGGCAGCCTCGACATCGGCAGTGGAATTAACTGCGCCGAAGACAATCGGGTCATCAACAACTACTTCGGCGTGCGCGCCGACGGTTCTACCCCGGTCGACATGGGCGTGGCGGGTGGCGTGATGGCTCGGGGCGGGGTTACGGTGACTGGCATCAGTAGCGATGGCCTCACCGATTGCCTCGCTAACACTATTGGTGGCACCTTGCCAGGCGAAGGCAACGTGATCTCAGGCTCGCTCACGCCTGCGATTAGCTCGAGCCCGATCAGCATTGGCGGCGGCCGCGGCACCTTGGTCCAGGGCAACATGCTCGGCGCGTCAGCAGACGGTGCAGCCCGGCTCGTTGGCACCAGTCAGTCCGGTGTGAGGGTCACCGGTGGCATCGACTCGCTGATTGGCGGCACGATTCCTGCCGCGTTGAATGTGATCGCTGGCAACGACACAGACTTTGCGTTCGCCTACGGTCTTCACATTACCGGATCGACGGGGACCAAGGTCCAAGGCAATCGAATCGGGACGAATGCTCTTGGTACGGCTGCGATCAGTCGGTTTGAACACGGCGTGTACATCGAGAATGCGAGCGACGTCACCGTCGGCGGTACCGTCGCGGGCGCCGGCAATCTAATCTCGGGTAACGATCGCGACGGCGTTCACATTGCAGATTTTGGGCTGACAGCGATCACTCGTAACGTCGTTGCGGGGAACTCCATCGGCACCAACCTGGCTTTGACTGACGTGATCCCGAATGGTGAGGACGGCATCGAAATGACCAATCTCTTTGGCAACGACGCCGATGTAACCGTCAAAGTGGAAGCCAATGTCATCGGTGGCAACCTGCAACAAGGGATCGAGATCGATCGCGTTGGGGTGACGCCGAAGGACATCCTGATCGTCGGCAACTTCATTGGCACTAACGCGGGTGGCAGCACGGATCTTGCCAACGGCAGTCATGGTGTACTGATCGATGAGGCGGACGACAACACCGTTGGCGGGGCTGCCCTCGGAGCCGCCAACACCATCGCCTTCAACGATGGCGATGGTGTTCGCGTCACCGAGAACAGCTGCTGCTTCAGCGGCAACACTGTCAGCGCCAACTCCATATACGACAACTCGGGCGGCGGTATCGGCCTCAGCGGTGGCACCAACGACGGTCAAGAACCACCGGAACTGACAACAGTGTTCGAGACGCCGGTGGCGGTTGCCGGTACCTTCGATGGGCCGCTCGCTTCAGATACCACCCTTGAGTTTTTTGCCAACGTCGTCTGTGATGGCAGCGGAGCTGGTGAGGGGCGGCGATATCTGGGGAGCGCACTCGTGACCAGCGGGAGCAGTTCTTTTTCGGTGAGCCCGGGCGGGACCCTGGCCGTCGGAGAGATCGTGACCGCGACCTCCACCGATGCTGACGGCAACACATCGTTCTTCTCCGACTGCGCGACTGCGGTAACCCAGGATCCCATCTTCTCGGATGGGTTCGAGAGTGGTAGCACCAGCGCTTGGTCGTCGCCCTAGTTGATCTTGAATCCAGAGCCGATGCGCGGCGGCCCGCCTTGGTAGAAGCGTCAGCGCCTATCTTGAGTCGGCAGTGATCTTGCGGGTGAGCAGTGGCTCGGTCTTCGCGCCGTTGCCTTGTACCGTGCCTGCGGGCAAGGGCCAGGCGGTGTCGGCGTCGAGGGTGTTGCGGTCAGCGTCTTTGTCCCAGCCATAGCTCTCAAGGAACAGTGTGCGCTTGTGGCCGCGAGCGACGGGCGGCAGGTCCGTTGCATCGAAGAGTAGCCGGAGTTCGTCGCCTGCAGCCATCACCACCAGGCCACCGTCTACGGTGAGCAGCTGCTCGCGCACGTCACCGTAGCGCGTGTATGCACCGGGAAATGGAATCCATGGCGAGCCGCTCTGGAGTTGGTCGTAGTTGTACTCGTGCGGGGCATTCGGAGCGCGACGCACCATTCGGGAGAAGCCGCGGTAGGACAGTTCGGCAGACGATGGATCGAGCTGAGCGATGACCTTGGCCTGCTCATCCGGCATCACCGCTGACCAGGCAATGCGATCCCAATGCAGCCAACGCGAGGTCACGATGCGCAGTTTGCTAACTCCGGCCGGCAGGGCGGGGGTGTCAACGACGGTGGTCTTGGTCTTGCCTGCGGGAAAGCCCATGGGGTCGATCAGAGTTTGCCAGCCGTCTGAGGTTAAGGCCTCAAGCCGGGTGAAGGTGAAGTCGATGTCGGTTCGCTGCGAAGCGGCGATGTTGATGCTCGCGTCCGAGGGAAAAATCCAGCCGTCGAGCAAGAGCCGGATTGGAGCCGCCGGCGCCTGACCTAGGTCGAAAGTGAAGGTCCAAGGATCTGAGATCCCCTGGTATGCGCCGAGCTGGTAGCCATCGGCGTAGACGTGGTCTCGAACGGCCACCTGTTCGGTGACCTCAACGCCGTCGCCATCCCAAGCTGTGACGGCTTCAAGGTCGGCGGCGATTAACACTCGGTCGGGCCATTCGGCCTTGGGCGGCGCGGGACCAGGGAACACTCGCAGCGAGCCAGTCGCCTCGGTGCCAATGGGATGATCCACGATCCACAGCCGGGTCTGGTCGAAGTAGGCCGCCTCCCACAGTTCCTCGGTGATGCGGAGATCGTAGTGACCATTGCGAGGCACTGCGCCTTGGACAACAACTAGTTCGTGTGGATCCGCCTCGGCGTAGATACCTTCTGCGACGGGCATACCGATCGGTGCACCCCAGAGAAGGTCGGTCACGAACTCGATGCCGCTTCCGCTGTCGTTTCCGGTCCAGGTGTAGAGGAATGGGCACGATCCCTTGAGCACCTGTTCTTCGACGATCAGCTGCTTGGGCTCAGGAGCGATCCGGTTCTGAGGTACTCCGTTGGCCCACACCACGCGCAGGAGGTCGGGTTCCTGGACCGAGCCCAGGCCGATGTGCGTCACCTGGCCGCGCGCTTCGCGATACTGACGCCCGCCACTGGAGATCACCTCCACACTTGACCCGATACCGAACGAGTTGTTCTTGTCGCTGCCGGTGCTCTGTGCCAGGCCGCGGAGGCTAATGCGCATGTGGCCGTTCTTGTTGCCGCCGTTGTTGGTGTAGAGATAGAGCCCAGAGGGGCCAGCCGCAAAGAGATCGAGATCACCGTCGCCGTCGGCGTCATCGGCAGCAATGCCCGCGAAGTCTCGGAGCTTGCTGTCAGGTTTCTCGAGACCGGTGAGCGCTTGATAGCGCGTGCCGCGGCGCAAGAACACTTCGACGCCCTCACTTGACAGAAGCGCGATGTCGAAGAGACCGTCGTTGTCGGCATCAAAGAGCAGTGCTTCTTTGATGTCACCCTTGGCTTCGAAACTGGGGCCGGCGCGCAGAACTCCGCCTTTGGATTGGTACGCGATCACCTTGCGTTCGCTGCCTGTGGTGCCCGCCAAGAGGACATCGACGGTGCCGTCGTTGTCCAGATCGCCAATTGCTGCGGCGGTTGCTCCCGGGGCCCGGGCCAGTCCGGCTGTTCGCGTTAAGTCGCGGTAGGCGCCTTGGCGCAGGTTGTCGACCCAGCGGACCCCTTCCTTGTTGATCACCAGCAGGTCGTGGTCGCCATCGCGATCGAGATCGCCGGTCAGGATCTTGGAGAAGGTCGTAAGGTCCAAAGTTGGGAGCGCGTTGCCGCCGACCGAACTGAGCTGGCCTGTGCCGTCGTTGCGGTGCAGGTCGATCGCAAAGCCGTTCTCAACTGCTGTTGCAGAAACAAGGTCGAGGTCACCGTCGCTGTCAAAGTCGAGCACGTCGAGATCGATTGCTGCGGGAAAGATGTCGGACACTGCAGCTGTAGGAGCTGAGAAGGCTCCGTCAGCCCCCGCCGCGAGCAGGGTGCTGCCAGCTTCCATCACCAGAAGGTCGAGCTGGACGTCGTTGTCTAGGTCCGCGAGGACCAAGCCTGTGGCCATTGCATCGAAGCCGATCGGGTCGGTGCCGCTGGTCCGCACCTCGACCTTGCCCTCTGTTCGCCCCCATGCGACGTCAGCGCGCTCGTCCTCGTTCCAGTCGGCAACCGCCAGAGCGCCGGTGCCGGGAAGGCTGCTCAGGATGGAGCCAGAAAACGCGATCTCGATGCCGCGACCGAACGGTGTTGGCGCCGTCTCGCCAGCGAACCGCTCAACCGGATAGCCGATGATCTCGTCAAAGAACTCGACCAGACTGCTGCGGTAGCGGCCCGAGGCACGCAGAACATTACCGAGCTGGAGCGCCGGGACCCGAGCCTTCTCGACTTCGTTGTTCTCGAGCGCGGTCAAAACTCGCGGTAAGACGCGTTCAGCCAATTGTCGATTGCGAGGTTCAATCGCCCACACCAACTCCCGGATGCGCAGGTAGGCTAGGCTCGCAGCTGCTCGGTCGCCGCGCTCGATCGAGCGTTGACCCTGCTCAATAAGAATAGTCAGGTTGTCCGGTCGCAGCCCGACCATCTGGGCCAGCGCTTCATCGTAGGCCGCTTGAGCATCCGCGTTGGACTCGCGCAAGATGCCGGCATGGCGAAACAGAAGATATGCAGTCTTCGGATGGTTCGGTGTCGCGGCGAAGGCTTGCGTGAAGCTACGCAGCGCCTCGTCGTTGCTGTTGGACCAGGCTAAGACGGTGCCGCGGATCGACAGCAGATCACCGCGACCGGGGCTCAGTTCGAGTGCCTTGTCGATTGCCTTGAGAGCCGCCGCGCTTTCCTGTTGTCGGATCAGCGCCACCGCAAGGTTGGCGTGTGGGAGCGGATCGCGGCTCGCGACCCGGATCAGTTTGCGATAGGTCGCCTCCGCTTCCTCCGGTTTGTCGTTCTCAAGCTGGGCAAGACCTAGGTTGCGCAGCGAGAGCGCCTCTTCAGTGGGAGGGTTCTGCGCATAGACGGTGCATGCAATTGCAAGGGCAAACAGAGCGAAGCAGGTAGCGGTGCGGTGTTGGATAAATGACTTCATGGACGAATGATAGCGATTCGCTTCTCCGGGTAGAGTGCCGAGTGAACACAATGACCACGCACCCTCTGTTGATGCACCAACGCGCGCACCCGGATCTGAGCCTTATGACCCCAGCAAATGCCGATAAGAAGCTATTCCTGATCGACGGGTACTCGACGATTTTCCGTGGCTTCTACGCGATCCGGAACCTGTCGAACTCGAAGGGTCTGCCGACCAATGCGGTCTACGGCTTTATCCAGATGTTGCGCAAGCTCCTCAAAGACGAAGAGCCCGACTTCATCGGCATTGCCTTCGATGTGGGTCGCAAGACCTTCCGAACGGATGAGTACGCAGAGTACAAGGCGAATCGTCGGCCGATGCCCGATGATTTGAAGGTTCAGATTCCCTACGTGCGCAAGGCGATCGAGGGTTTCCGTATACCGATCTACAGCCAGGAGGGCTTCGAAGCAGATGACGTCTTGGGCACCTTGGCCAGAAAAGCAGCGGCTGAGGGTTTCAAGGTGGTGCTGGTCTCGGCCGACAAAGATTTGATGCAGCTGGTCAGCGACGACGTTGCGATGCTCCATACCGGCCGCGAGAAGTTGTATGACCCTGCCCTGGTCACCGAGGACTTCGGCCTGCCTCCGGAGCAAGTGATCGATGTTCTGGCACTCATGGGCGACAGCGTTGACAATGTTCCGGGCGTTCCGGGGATCGGCGAGAAGGGGGCAAAGACCCTGATCGGTGAATACGGCACGCTCGACAACTTGCTCGACAAGGCCCCCGAACTCAAACGCAAGAGCTACCGCGAGGGCTTGCAAGAGCATCGTGAGCAAGCGCTGCTATCGAAGCGTTTGGTCACCATCGACTGTGATCTCGATATTGACTTCGACGCTAAGCAGTTTGTCTTTGAGCAACCCGACCAAGACGCACTCTTCGAGCTCTACCGGGAACTCGAGTTCATGACCTTGGTGGAGGAGCTCAAGGCGTCAGGTGGAGTGAGTTCGGGTGTTGAGGTTGCACCCGCGGTACGTATCAACGACGTGGCTGAGTGGCAGGAGACCATCGCAGGTTGGCAAGGGGTGTGCCTTGCTGAACTCGTGTCGCGTAACCACGAGTTCGTCGGTATTGCAGTTTCTCCGCTCGGTTCTGGCGAGGAGGACGGCGAACTACCGCAGTCGTACTACGCTGACTTCCGCGATCCCGTACTGCGAGACGCGTGCGTGGAGCGCGTGGGTGCTTGGTGCGCGGACCCAGAGTTCGAACTGGTGGGGCATGACTTAAAGGAGACGCTCAAACTTCTGTGTGTCACGCGCGTTGCTTGTCAACTCAGCGACACCATGCTGATGAGCTATCTTCTGCCGGCTGCCACGCGCGGCTACTCGCTGACTGAAGTGGCGATGGACCGGCTCTTTCATCGAGTCATGAAGCTCGAAGAAGCGGGCTTCTCGAAGAGCGAAGTGCCGATGCCCGATCACGGGCCACTGTTGCAATACGCCTCCGAAGCGGTGGCTTTGCCTTTGGTGCTGCGACCGCAACTGTTGGCGCAACTCGACGACGCCTCGGTGGGCCGTGCTCGTGAGGTGTTCGATGCGATCGAAGCGCCACTTCTGCCCGTTCTCTTGCGTATGGAGCAGCTTGGCATCGAGCTCGATTCGGAGTTTCTCGAAGTCATGTCAAAAGAGATGGGTGAGCAACTGGACACGATCGAAGCCCAGATCTACGCCTTGGCTGGCGAAGAGTTCAACATCAACTCGCCTGCTCAACTCGGGCAGATCCTATTTGAGAAGCTCGCTTTGCCGGTGGTCAAGCGCACGCGCAAGACCAAGTCGTACTCGACCAACGCCGAGACGCTCGAAGAGCTCTCCGCGCGTGGTCACGAGTTGCCCGAGAAGATCTTGAGCTACCGCGAAATCAGCAAGCTCCGGTCGACCTACGTCGACGCACTGCCGCTCCTAGTCAGTGACGACGGTCGACTGCGGACGTCGTATCAGCAGGCGGTGGCTGCTACCGGAAGGCTTTCGTCGAGCAACCCCAATGTACAGAACATTCCCGTGCGCACCGAGATGGGCCAGCGCATTCGCAAGGCATTTCGCGCGGCTTCAGGCTGCTGCTTGCTGGTGGCAGACTACAGTCAGATTGAACTACGGGTCCTCGCCCACATCGCCGAAGAAGAGACCTTGATCGACATCTTCAAGAACGGCGGCGACGTGCACCAATCGACCGCGGCAGCGGTATTCGGCGTCGCGGAACCGCTGGTCAACGCGGATCAACGGCGGGTTGCGAAGACCATCAACTTCGGTATCGCCTACGGCATGGGCGCCTTTGGTCTAGCTCAGCGATTGAGCATTCCGCGCAAAGATGCGGCGCAATTCATCGACGCCTACTTCGAACGGTTCCCGGGCGTGCGCACCTATACCGATGAGACACTGGCTTCGGTTGAAGAGCTCGGCTACGTCGAGACCATGTACGGCAGGCGTCGCTACTTGCCCGACATCAACAACCGTAATCGCAATCTGCGCGAGAACGCCAAACGCATGGCGATCAACGCGCGCATTCAAGGCACCGCAGCGGATCTCTTGAAACTGGCGATGATAGAGGTCGACAAACGGCTCGCACGCGAATGGGCAGCAGACCACGAGAGCGGCAAGGGCGCACCGCGGTTGCTGTTGACCGTGCACGATGAATTGGTGATCGAGTCACCATTGGCTAGCGAAGAAGTGGCTGCGGCAACTTTGGTGGAAGAGATGGAGGGGGTCGTTGAACTCTCGGTGCCACTGGTGGTTTCGGTAGGTCGCGGCGAGACCTGGTACGACGCGAAAGACTAGTCCCGGCGGCACTGCCGCAATGAGGGTTAGAAGCGCTCGAAGTGAAGTCGGCGGTCGGCTCAGCGCAGAACCAGCCTGATATCACCCCGGCGGCGGGTCACGTGTTGAGCGTCGAGATACTCGAGCAATGGAATCGCCCACTTGCGGGACAGGGCAAAGTGATCCTTGAAGGCGGCGACGGTGATCTCGGTCCAGGGTTGAGCGAGTACGTCGGTCTTGAGCTGATCCAACGCAGACTGGGAAAGAAACAGGCCGCTGGGCAATCGAACGATGGCTCGCTGTTGGGTCAGGTACTTGAGCAGCCCCTCGAACACCTTCGGAGGTGCGCCGAGCGAGCGCTGCAATTCAGGAGGCGATCGCGGAGTTAGCCCCTCCTTGATGTAGAGCTCGGTCATCTGGGTAGCGAGAGCCGACTCTTCGTCAGTGATGCCGGTTGCTCGACCCGGCAGGTTGACCTGATCGCCCCGGATGACGAGCACCTTGCCGGCGCTGAGCCAATCGAGATAGGTGGGGCCTAGGTCTCGGGCAGCCGCGGGCAGGATCGAGGAGATGAGCTCGGCCTTGGGTAGCCCGTGGGCGAGCCGGTTAGCTTTGAAGTGCGCCCGCAAACGTTCCTTGGCGCGCTCGCCGACCTCAAGCACCTTCTTGGGTGCGAGCAGTCGCCTCCCGGACTGAGGATCGGTGCCTGCCTCAAGAACCACTGCGTTCTTGACCAGTTCGTCGATGATCGGGTCCAACTCGCGTTCGGTCAGCGTCAGCCGCCGAGACAGTGTTTTTGAAGTGATGCCGGCTTCGCGTGCGACGGCGATCCACTCTCTGATTGCCGCAGGTGTGTCCGCAGCGAGTCGTTCGATGTGCGGCGCCAACTCTCGACCGCGCGGCTTGCGCCACTCGGGGTCGAGGATTTCGCCGCCGCCGAGCGTACTGGCAGGGGACGGGCGACGCAGGATGAAGCGATCCCCTCGCACAGCTGAGACCGGCCTCCTGAGATACAGCGCGCAGATTCCCTCTTCGCCAGGGGCCAGGGTTGGTTGTGAGAGTGGGCGAATCCGCGCCAATGCTTCGGACGTGTGTAGATGAAACCGAACCTCTGTGGACTGAAGGAGTTCGGTGCTGGCATTGCTCAAGTGGCGGTAGCGAACCAGCAGTACTCTCGACGTCGGTAGAGACTCAGTTGGCGCCAGAACGGTGCCGCGCGAGACCTCGTCCAGTTCGACGCCGGTGAGCTGGGCAGACACCCGCTCGCCAGCCAAGGACATCTCTCGCGGTTCGCCGTGTACCTGCAGACTACGGATGCGGGTGTTGCCTCCCTGGGGGAACAAAGACAAGGTGTCGCCGGCACTCAACGTGCCAGCCTGCTGAGTGCCGGTGATCAGTACACCCAGCCCGCGCAGGTGGAACGCGCGGTCGACCGGTAGCCGAGCCTCGCGGTGGCGAGCGCTGTTGTCCTCGCTGAGGTCAGCGGCAAGCGCCACTAAGGCGTCGCGTAAGGTGTCGATTCCCGCCCCGGTCTTGGACGAGACGGGGATCATCGGTGCGCCGTCGAACGGTCCGCCTTCAAGTGCTTCGGTGAGCTCGAGTTGAGCGAGTTCGAGCGTTTCGTCGTCGACCAGATCACTCTTGGTCAGCACCACGATTCCCGCCGGGATCTGCAGCAGGGAACAGATCGCGAGGTGTTCTTCGGTTTGTGGCTTGATGCCCTCGTCGGCTGCGACCACCATCATCATCAACCGAATCCCACCGAGACCAGCGAGGGCGTTGTGCACGAAGCGCTCGTGACCTGGCACGTCGACGAAGCCGATTTGAAGTGACTCGCCGGACTCAAGCGCCGCGTTCAGGTACGCGAAGCCCAAGTCGATGGTGATGCCGCGTTCCTTCTCCTCCGCCCATCGATCACAGTCGATCCCGGTGAGGGCCGCGACCAGACTGGTCTTACCGTGATCGATATGGCCCGCGGTGCCGACCACAATGCGCTGCACTGGGGCAGTCACTGACTCTTGGCTCAAGTCAGGAGTTCGCGAGCGATGCGGCTCAAGGTCTGGCCGTCGGTGGCACCGCCGAACTTCTCTTTCATCGCCTTCATCACTGGGCCCATTGCCTTCGGTCCCGACAGGTCTCCGCTAGCGAGAAATTCGGCGATCGCCGCCCGCACGTCATCCTCGTTCACTTGCTCAGGCAGGTATCCGTTGAGCACCACGATTTCGGCCTCTTCCTTGTGGGCGAGCTCAGTGCGATCGCCTTTGTGGAATTGCTCGGCGGCGTCTCGGCGTTGCTTGACCGCCTTCTGCACGATCGCCAAGAACTCGGCCTCGTCGAGATCATCGCCAAGTTCGATCTTGCGATTCTTGACCGCGCCTAGGAGCAGTCTCAGCGTCGAGAGGCGATCGGCATCGCGGGCCTTCATCGCAGTCTTGATATCGGTTTCGAGTCGTGTTTGGGGGAGCATGGTAGGGATCTTTCGAGACGTTGGTGAGTGGAGCGATACTGCGAGCAGAGCGAGCGGCTATTTGTCCTTGAGGGACGCGAACTGACCGCTGTCGATGCCGTAGCTCTTGAGCTTGCGGTGAAGACTACTGCGTTCGACTGCGAGTCGCTTCGCGGTTTGGGTGACGTTGCCCCCTTCTTCGCGGAGCAGCCGTTGGATGTAGGACGACTCGAACGCCTCCCGCGCTACCTTGAGCGAAGGAAAGTCGCGCAGGGCAACAGTGTTGAGTCGCGCACTTTGTTTGCTGCGCAAGTTGGATGGCAAATCCGTCGGCGCGATCTCATCGCTTGGGACCAGTATCATCAAGCGCTCCACCAGGTTGCGCAGCTCGCGCACATTGCCGGGCCATGCATACCGCAGCAAGCGCCGTTGGGTCTCTTCGTGGAGCGTCTTGGGGCGCTTGCCGAGTTCTTGCGCGTAGTGGCCGATGAAGTGTTCGAACAAAGCCAAGATGTCGGGTGGCCGATCGCGCAGCGGCGGCACTTGCACTGGGATGACGTTCAGGCGAAAGAACAGATCCTCACGGAAGCGCCCCTCGGCAATCTCGGTTTCGAGGTTCTTGTTGGTGGCTGCGAGCACACGGACATCGACTTCGATGGTGTTACTGCCGCCTACCGGTTCGAAGCGCTGCTCTTCCAGCACCCGCAGCACCTTGGCCTGGGTCATCAGCGACATGTCTGCGATCTCGTCCAGGAACAATGTGCCCAGATCTGCTTGTTCAAAGCGGCCGCGGCGATCGTTGGTGGCTCCGGTGAAGGCACCTTTGGCGTGACCGAAGAGCTCACTCTCGATCAGATCGTGTGGAATGGCGGCGCAATTGACCGCAACGAAGGCGCGATCTGAGCGTCTTGACCGAGCCCAGATGCGGCGGGCGACCAATTCTTTGCCGGTGCCGTTCTCGCCGGTGATGACGACGCGGCTATCGGAATCGGCAATCAGATCCAGCTGGACCGCGAGCACCTGCATGACCTCGCTGGCACCGACCAGTGAGTCGACGCCATCGAGCCGACTAGCGAGGGTCTCGACCTCACGCTGTAAGCGCCCGTGTTCAAGCGCATTGGCCACCGTCAAGATTACGCGCGAGAGCGACAACGGCTTCTCGAGGAAGTCGTAGGCGCCGATGCGAATTGCCTTCACCGCGGTGTCGACTGTGCCGTGCCCGGAGATCACGATTACCGGCATATCAAACAGGACAGCCGCTTCTGCCGAGTCGTCCGCCTTTTGCCCGGCACCTTCCTCCAGCAGGGTGAGTCCGTCGGTGTCCGGTAGCCAAACGTCCAGCAACACCAAGTCGAAGTCGTTGCCCGCCAGGGCGCCCCGCGCGGCTGCGGCGCTCTCCACCGCACGCACGCGGTAGCCCTCATCCTCGAGGATCGCAGTCAGCGTTTCGCGGATGCCTTCTTCGTCATCGACGATCAGGATCTGTGGTTGCATCTCTAGGTTGGGAGGTCGATGGTGAAGACTGCGCCGTGCGGTTGGTTGTCGTCGATCCGAATAGTGCCATGGTGGTCGGTCACGATCCGATGAACGATTGACAAGCCTAGCCCGGTGCCGCGGCCTTTGGTGGAGAAGTAGGGCAGGAACAACCGCTCTTTGTCTTCGGGCCTAACACCGGGGCCTGGATCAGCGACCTGCAGCCTGAGTTCAGTCGCACGGCGTTGAGCCCGCACCACTACAGTCCCTGGCCCGGTGGTCGCCTCGATCGCGTTGTCGATCAGGTTGATTAGCGCACTGCGCAGTTGCGCCTCGTCGCCGGCAACGGTGAGCGCGGAGGCTCCGTTGAGCTGGTCGGTGTCGGTGAGCGCGATCACCTCGACGCCCTGTTTGATGTCGGTGTAGAGCTTGACCACGTCGCGGCACATCTGGCCGGCGTCCAGTTGGCTCAGACTCGGTGACGGCATGCGCGCGAAGCGCGCGAACTCATCCACCAGGTTCTTCATCTTCTCGACTTCGCGCACGATGATCTTGATCGATCCGTCGAGCGTGCTGTCGAAGTCTGGATCATTCGCCTTGTGCTTCTTGAGCAAACGTTCGGCGGACAGCTTGATCGGGGTGAGGGGGTTCTTGATCTCGTGCGCTATGCGTCGAGCGGCTTCGTTCCAGGTGGCGAGCTTTTGCGCCCGAATCAGCTCAGTGAGGTCCTCGAGCACTACGACTCGGCCTCGGCTCTCGCCCTTGGCTACTAGAGGCGTTGATGACACCTCGAACGTCTTCCATTCATTGTTGATGGCAGCGCGATGCTGGCTTCGTCGAGTCCGACTGTTCAAGGCTAGATGCTCCTCCGCCGAGTCTTCCGTCTCTTCTTGGGCCGTTAGCAAGTTGTGCAGCGCTTCGTGCTGGTTGAGCGCTGCTTGGAGATCCTTGCCCTCAATACTCTTCGGCTCCAGGTTCAGCATCTGGCCTGCAGCATCGTTGCAGGTGGTGATGCGTCGTTCCTGATCGATCGAGATAACGCCGGTCGACACGCTCCTCAAGACGGTGCCGATGCGCTCGCGAGCTTGGTCCAGCTCGTTGTTCGAGGTGATCAGGTCGAAGTTGCTCTCTTCGAGCAGAGTCTTGCTGCGTTGAAGTTCGCTGGTCATCTGATTGAAGGAGTCGACCAGTACGCCGAGTTCGTCGTCGGCAGCCGCTTCGACACGATGCTCAAGATCGCCCTGAGCAATACGGCGCGTGCCGTCGGCCAATGCTTGGATGGGCACCGTCACCTGCCGCGCGAGATAGAGGCCGACCCAAGAGCAGGTCAGAAGTAGAACTAGCGTGACCATCAGGAAGGTGAGGGTTTGGACCGATCGGATTTCTGGTTCTTGGACCAGAACTTGGCGACTCGCTTGACCAGCATCGACCAACATCCTGGTCTGCTCAGAGAGTTGCTCTGATAACACCGAACCGGCAACGATGATGGTGCGCTCGGAGCCGGTGTCCTCGCTGGCCGCAGCGCCCAGTAGCAAGCGCTGAGCGTTGCCTGGCAGCCGCTGCACTTGCGAGGTGCGACCTCCGCGCAAGGTGGCGAGCAGTAGCTCCGAGTCGATGTCCGGGAGGTCGACGATGCCGCTGGTCGGGTTGGTCACAGCGTGCACGAACTCGGTCTCGTGGAACGCGTAGATGACGTCGAGTTCGAGCTTGCCCAAGCGAGCTTTGAGCACCCGGTCGAGTTGCGGTTGGGTTCGGTTGTCGTCGATCGGGAGCTCGCCGATCGACTCGAGAATCAGCTCGGCGTTGATCTGATTGCGCTTTTCGATCTGCGATGAGAGTGCCAGCGAGACGTCGTAGCCAGGTTCGAGAAGTTCGCTGCTGTTGGTTCGGAAGACCGTGTCAAGCGAACCTTGAAGGACCTCGGTGCCGATTGCGAACAGCAGCATCACCGGGATCAAGGAGAGCCCTATATAGGTCACTACTAGCTTGGTCTTGAGCTTGGCACCGAGCCGCTTGCCGCGATACTCGAACCAAAGTTTGGTCAGGTTGCGAACTAGGACGAAGGCCAGCGCTGTGACCAGCACGGCGTTCACATTGCGCAGGAAGAACAGCAGGATCTGGTTGTTGACCAGGGCCGGGTCTTGCTCGCGACCACGCAAGATCACGTAATACGCGATGGTGATCACCAACAGAGTGATGGTCAACGCCAAAAAGACAGTGCGGTTGTCCTTGAGGCGAGCGCCTACCGTGGGCCGCTCTTGGTTCTGTGGCTTGTCGCCGTTAGCGCTCATCTGCGCTCAGAGTCTGGGCGCTGGATGGGCATCCAGGTAGCCGTCCTGCAACTCGCGCGGGATTGAGCGCGGGGATCTGGGCAGTCAGTTCGTGGTGCGCCAGCCTCCCGTGGGGACGGCGCTCAAACTCAGCCCACGAGAGTTTCACCACGGCCTGCTAGAAGAAGTCAACTACTGAAATAGAGAGGGCCGCGCAGGCTCGAGCTCTCGCGGCAGGCTCAAGTCGTTGACCGGGACCGCGGTTTCTAGCCAGGGACTGCCGATGCTGGTCGGAATGATGCCGAGCCAGGCACGGGAACCGACCACGGCGCGAGCTCTGAGGACCGACTTGCCTTCTTCGAGCGATTCCAACCGCAGTCTGAGCTTGCCGTCGAGTTCGAAGATGCTGATTGGTCCGATCACGGTCATGGCCCGCTCGAGTGAGCGCAGGTCTTGCGCTACCCGGCTCTGCACCAAGCGGCCGTCGAGCATGTAGTTGATTTGATACTCGCGGTCGATAGCGTCGAAAATGGCGATCACTTCGAGTTGGCTAGTGACGTCGGTTGGGTCGAACCACCAGCGCCGCTTGGTCTCAAGCTTGAAGTGGTAGGTGAAGCTCGTCGGCATGCCTGCTTCGAGCCGTAGCCGAGTCGGTTCATCGAACGCGTCCAGGAGATGGAGACTCGCTTGGAGTTCTCGGCCGGCGACTGAAGAGTGCAGATGAACGATCTCCGGGTCCTCAGCACCCAGCGCGCTAACTGCTGGGCTCCATACTCCGACTGTCCCGATCAGCAGAACCAGGCTGACAAGCCTCATGCCTGCGAGCCTCATGCTTGAAGGAGCGCCCCAAAAGGCGTCCGAAAGAGCAGGGATGCGAGCTGCACAGGGACGAGCAGATGCTGCATGGTCTGAGAACATCCAGCTATGGTACCACCCCTTTTGCTGAAGTGGGTTGTTTCGCGCTTTGAAGAGGTAGGTAGACGCTGTTGCGCCAGCGGCCTAGCCGGTGGCTCGAGCGGCTTGAGGCAGGCCGTCTTGGCCTTCAATCTGGTGGCTGGCATCGAGGCTGGCCAAGCTCCAGGTGTGTGGGTTCGCCAGCAGTTTCTCCATCAGGCGATAGTGGAGCAAGTGCCCTCCACGCTTGACTTCGAGATGGCCCCAGAGCGGTGCGCCGAGTAGAGCGAAGTCGCCAATGGCGTCGAGGGCCTTGTGGCGAACGGGCTCGTCAGGGAATCGTAGAGCGGTGTTGGTCGGGCCATCGGCCGAGAACACCACGCAGTTGTCTTTGCGGCCGCCGAGCCCTAGGCCCATGGCGTGCAAGCGATCAATGTCGCGGCGCAGACCGAAGGTGCGCGCTGAAGCCAGCTCTGTGCCAAACGATGTGCGATCGATCACGAAATCGATCTCTTGGTGCCCGATCGACTCGATCTCGTAGTCGAGGGTGTAGCTGATCCGGAGACCAGGATAAGGCGATACGCGGATCCACTTGTCTTCGAGTTCGAGTTCAACCGGCTCCGTCACCACGAACACCTTGCGGGTGGCGGCAAGCCCCTCGACACCAGCGGCCTCAAGCAGCTTCATGAACGGTGTCGCTGAGCCGTCGAGGATGGGGATCTCAGGGCCGTTGACTTCGACGATCAGGTTGTCGATCGACATCATGTGGGCGGCTGCCATCAGATGCTCGATGGTCGATACCGTAACGCTAGATGCCCTGCCTTCAGATGCACCGCCCTCGTTTGCCGGATCCTGACGAGTGCCTAGAGTCGTGGCGAGGTCGAGCGAAACGACTTCACTGCAGCGTGCCGGAATCTCCACATTGCCGCGGTCGGTTCGGCGAAAAATGATGCCGGTATCGACTGGCGCTGGCAGCAAACGCAGGGTGACTGGTCGGCCGGTGTGGATCCCAAGACCTTCAACGCTGGTGGCGCGCGCGATGGTGTTCTGCTGAAACAATGCCTTCTGCACATTGGGGACGTTAGGTAACAGCTCTCGGGGATGAGCAAGTACATCCGCCGGCCTCGGTGGGTTGTTCCGTGGGTTGGAGGTGCGAGTCAACGGCACAGTTGAACGTAGGGTATCCATCAGGACCAGTACAGCAAGAGTGGTGCCATCTCTTGGTCAGCCCCAGGTCCTTTGTTTTTGGAGGCCTAAGGCTCGAGTCTCACGGTCTAGTTGTGGTCTTTCGGCAACATGTTGCAAATTTGCCACACCTCGCCTGCGTCACTCCACTCCGCCTGCGCCACTGCATGGCGCCCGCGTACGGTTAGACTCGCCGCCCACCAAATGCCGCGCTTCGCGGGTAGTGATCATGTCAAGCAATACAAAATCCAAGGACTCGCCGGTCCTCGCCAGCAACCGGCGGGCCAAGTATGAGTACCACGTCCTCGACCAGCTCGAGGCGGGCATCGCGTTGAAGGGGACTGAAGTCAAGGCGGCCCGCGGAGGCAAGATCCAGTTGAAGGACTCCTTTGTTGAGTTTGTTGATGATGAGGCGTGGTTGGTAGGTGCTCACTTTTCTCCCTACTCACATGGGAATCGAGAGAACCACGAGCCGGAAAGAAGGCGTAAACTACTCATGCGGCGACGGGAGCTGGATCGGCTCCAGACGAAGTCGGTGCTGAAAGGATTCAGCATCGTGCCTTTGAGTGTTTACCTCAAGGGCAACCACATCAAGGTCGAAGTGGGACTAGTACAGGGCAAGAAGCTGCATGACAAGCGACAGGTGATCCGTGAGCGCGATCTCGATCGCGAGGCGCACGAAGCAATGAAGTCGAGTGGTCGACGCGCGGTAGACGTCGACGAGTAAGAACGTCGGGACCAGAGCGGCGCAAGTTCGTTCGTTGGATGGAAGCCGGTCAAACGCCGGCTGCACTTGGGAGTAGTTCGTTTGGAACAGATCAGGGTCAAGGGTGCGCGTCAGCACAATCTCAAAGATGTCTCTTTGGACATCCCCCGCAACAAGTTGGTGGTGATTACCGGCGTGTCGGGTTCGGGCAAGTCGTCGTTGGCGTTTGACACATTGTTCGCCGAAGGTCAGCGCCGCTACGTCGAGTCGCTGTCGACCTACGCACGCCAGTTCTTGAACCAAGCAGAGAAGCCCGATGTCGATGCCATCGAAGGCTTGTCGCCGGCGATCTCGATCGAACAGAAATCGGTGTCGCGCAATCCTCGATCGACGGTCGGCACAGTCACTGAGATCTACGACTATCTGCGGCTGCTCTACGCGAGTATCGGTATTCCGCATTGCCCCAGCTGCGGAGAGATCATCCGGCCGCAAACGGTGCAGCAGATGGTCGATCGCGTGCTGTCGTTGCCCGAAGGCACCCGTTTGTTGCTGCTTGCCCCATATGTGCGCGGGAAGAAGGGTGAGTACAAGAAGCAGCTCGAACAAATGGGCAGGGAGGGCTTTTTGCGCGCCCGCATCGACGGCGAGATGGTGGATCTCTCGACCGGCGAGATGCCTCGTTTGGACAAGAAGCTCAAACATGACATCGACATTGTGGTGGACCGCTTGGTGATTCGCGATGGGCTCGAGGCTCGCGTGTCGAGCTCGTTCGAAACCGCACTCAAGGTTGGGCGCGGACTCGCAGTGATTGCGCCCAGCGGCCTGCCGGAGGAGACGTTGTCGCAGAACTATGCGTGCTCGCAGTGTGGCACCAGTCTGGCTGAAATTACGCCGCGACTGTTCTCGTTCAACAGCCCCTTTGGAGCTTGCGACAGCTGCGGTGGGCTGGGGACTTTGATGGCAGTCGATCACCAGAAGGTGCTCGGCGACCTGAGCCTGTCGATCGCGGATGGGGTGATCACGCCGTGGCCGCCGACCAAGCGTTCGTGGCGAATGCGCATGGTGCGCGCCGTGGCAGCGGCGATGAACTTCAAACTGACCACGCCCTGGAACAAGCTGTCCAAGCGCGCTCGTAACATCGTTCTGTTCGGCACCGGCGACAAGGAGATGGACTTCGAGGTCAGTGGCAAGAAGAGCAGCTACAAGTGGCGGGGCCGTTTCGAGGGTGTGATCCCGAATCTCGAGCGCCGCCACCGTGAGACCGAGTCTCAGGGCGTGCGCACCGAGATCGAGAAATACATGTCGATCCAGAAGTGTCCGGGCTGCGAAGGCCGCAGGTTGCGACCGGAGGCCTTAGCGGTCACCGTCGGCGGGCTCGCAATCGACCACTTGTGTGCGCTGTCAGTGACCGAGCTTCGTGATGCGATGAACGGGCTCAAGTTGTCTAAGAAGGAGAGGAGTATCACCGCCAAGATCTTCCAAGAAGTGGTCGATCGATCTGGCTTTTTGCACAACGTGGGCGTTGGTTACCTCTCGCTAAGCCGAACATCGGGCACGCTTTCGGGCGGCGAAAGCCAGCGCATCCGACTGGCCACTCAGGTTGGCAGCAAGTTGATGGGTGTGCTCTACGTGTTGGACGAACCGTCGATTGGCTTGCACCAGCGAGACAACGATCGCCTATTGGGAACCCTGCAAGGGATGCGAGACCTGGGCAACTCGGTGCTGGTGGTGGAGCATGACGAGGACACGATGCGTGCGGCTGATTGGATCGTTGATTTGGGGCCCGGTGCGGGCGAGCACGGTGGTGAAGTGGTCGTCGCCGGCACCTATGCCCAGGTCAAGAAACACAAAACCAGTCTCACCGGGCAGTACCTGCGGGGGACGCTCAAAATCGAGATTCCCGAGGAGCGCCGTGAAGGCAACGGCAAAGCTCTTGAGATCCGAGGTGCGCGCCACAACAATCTGAAGAACGTCGACGTCGACGTGCCCCTTGGGTGTTTGACGGTGGTCACGGGAGTCTCAGGCTCGGGCAAGAGTTCGTTGATCCATGACGTTCTCTATCGCGCACTGTCACGACACTTTTATCGGTCATCGCAAGCCACCGGCGACGTCGATGCGATCAATGGTCTCGAACACTTGGACAAGATCATCTCGATCGACCAAAGCCCGATCGGGCGCACCCCGCGTTCGAATCCAGCCACTTACACCAACGTCTTCGGCCCGATTCGTAATCTATTAGCGCAAACGCAAGAGGCTCGGGCGCGCGGCTACAAACCGGGGCGGTTCAGCTTCAACGTCAAAGGCGGCCGATGTGAGGCGTGCCAGGGTGACGGGCAGAACAAGATTGAGATGCACTTCTTGCCAGACGTGTACGTTACCTGCGAAGTGTGCGGCGGTAGCCGCTACGACCGAGAAACGTTGCAGGTGCGGTTCAAGGGAATGAGCGTGGCCGACATCCTGGCGCTCTCGGTCGAGCGAGCAGCGGAAGTTTTCCAGAACGTCCCGTCGATCTCGCGTATCCTGACAACGTTGAATGATGTCGGCCTGGGCTACATCCGGTTGGGACAGCCGGCCACTACCCTGTCCGGCGGCGAAGCACAGCGAGTCAAACTCGCTACTGAATTGTGCAAGCGGTCGACCGGCAAGACCATGTACTTGCTCGATGAGCCGACCACTGGACTTCACTTCGCTGACGTCAAGAAGCTGGTGGCGATTCTTCAGCGTCTGACCGACGGCGGCAACACGGTGCTGGTAGTGGAACACAACCTCGACGTGATCAAGATCGCCGACTGGATCATCGATCTAGGACCCGAAGGCGGCGATGAGGGTGGCGAGGTGCTAGTCGCCGGCACGCCCGAGCAGGTTGCCGCGACCAAACGCTCATACACCGGACAGTTCCTTAAACGCATCCTCAATTGAAGCTCAAGTGACTCCGACGCCGGAGATCCGGGACCCCCAGTGAAACTCAGAGTTGTGACACTCAGAGTATTGCTCTTGAGCGCAGTGGCTCGTAATCGCAGTGACACAACGACAGACGACGAACAATGAAAGAGACCACGCCGTGATCCTGGATCCAGCAATTGCCATCGCTCCTAACCTGTACATCTTCCGCTGCATGGTGACCGTTCTCTACGATGAACCAAAAGTTCAAGATGAAGAAGAGATCGAGAGTTTCGGGCGCTTGTATGGCATCACCGAAGAGTCCTATTCCAAAGCCGTGTCGGTTCTCGAATGGCTCAACGGACGGGCGCTAGATGAAAATGGGGAGCCGATCGGTATGCTCGATGGCTGGCTCGAAGAGATCGAAGTGGCGGTGATGGACCCCGAAGATGTCTCTGAAGAAGCGGTGAGTCGTAAGGCTTTGGCACAACGCGGTGTGCACTATGTTTCGGACCCGATCTACTTCGACGACGAGGGTGAGCAGCTTTCCTGATCTGCGAAGAGACGCTTGGTCTTTGTAATCGGTGGTCGGCTCTGGAATGATGAGCGGCTGACATCTACTTAACGCGTGATCAATATTCGCCTTCGGCAGCTCGATGGTCGGGCTTGTTTGGGCACTGATGAGTAATAGATGAGCAACCGATTCTCGATGGGGTCTCTAACGCAAGCGGTCAGTTTGCAGACACGTCTTATTGTCGGCGTGGTGCTGCTGATTGTGCTGTGCATGGGCGCAGCGATCCTGGCGACCATGGGCTTTGGCAACCGGGTTGCGCGCGAGGCGATCGATGAGGCACTGGACCAAAGCCAGACGGTCCAGGCACGGTTCGTTCAGTTGCGTTTGGAGCAGCTGGAATCTCAGGCCAAGTGGTTTGCGCGGGACCCGGCGATCGTCTCGTTCTTCTTGGAGGCAGTGGACAGCCAAAGCACGGTCTCGCTATTGGATCTACTGGCCGAGTATCAAGCCGATGTCGAGTTTGACGTCGCTTTGGTGCTGGATGCCGACGGGTTTTTGGTGGTGCGCACCGATCAGCCGGAAGCGGAGTCGGTGGACATGGCCTCGGAGCCGCTGGTTGAGATCGCGTTCGATGAAGGCGTTGCTTCGGGTTTCTGGCTTGATTCGAAGGTGTTGTACGCAGCGGTGGCGGTGCCTTTGACTCAGCAATTCGATTTGATCGGCTATCTGATCATGGGTCAACGATTGGACGATTCCGTTGCAGCCGAAGTCGAGCGTTTGAGTTCAGCCCAGATTGCCTACTTGGTGGAGGTCGACGGCGGTCTTGAGACGGCAGCGACTACTCTGAGTGGTCCTGAGCAGAGTCGCTTGCTATCCCAGATTCGATTTCGCGGTGGTCTCGACAGCGTGCTGGGCACCGACGGCAGTGTCGAGCTGATGTTGGGCGATGAGTCGTTCGAAGGCTTAGCGGCGCCGCTTCGCGACGCGGACAACGAGCGACTGGGTGCCACGGTAGCGCTCGCCTCGCGTCGAGAACGAACGCGAGATCTCTCCCGCTTGGTGCGCGTGATGTGGGGAGTTGGTCTGCTCAGTCTGTTGATAGGTCTTGGACTTGCGGTGCTCCTGTCCAAGCGGCTGCTGCGCCCAGTGCGCTCACTGGTCGACGCTGCCGAAGCAGCTCGCGAAGGCAACTACCACGTGGCGTTTGAGGCTTCAGGGTCCGATGAGGTTGGACGGTTGTCACGTTCGTTTGAGGGACTCTTGGCTCAACTGCGGGCGGAACAGGAACTCCAGACCTTTGTCGGCGAGGTGTCACGCAACCTGCCGGAGCCTGGAGAAGTGCCGGCGGATACCGGGTCAGTGACGCTGCGCATGGAGAGTGTCGCGGTCGGCGCAGTCGATCTGCGTAAGGCCTTCATTGATGACGGTTCCGCGGTTACGGCCGGCGCCGTTCCAGACACCATCGTGAGCCGCTTGGAAGAGGACATCGGGCGGGTGCATCAGTATTGCACCCTGCACGGCGGCCAGCTGGTCGCCCTCCTTGGGCACCGCTTGTATGTTGCGTTCACCGGCCCGGATGGCCCGGGTCGCGCCTTAGTCGCTCTTAGCGACGCGTTGGAAGCAATTGCAGATTCGAACAATGCATTCCGCGATGCGCGTCCGGCCATGGGTGCCCTCACCGTTGGCCAGCTGCTGGTTGGACCACTGCGGATCGGCCATCGCCGACAGCTGAGCGCCGCTGGTCCTGCGGTCCAGCAGCTAGACAGCCTGTTGCGCGAGGCAACCCCTCGTGATCTGGTGCTCTCGCGGCGTCTAAGCCAATTGCTTGGCGGTGACTTGGTGAGCGCAAAGGTCGAGATCAAAGAACGCGACGCCTTGATGAGCACGCAACAGCATTTCTTGGTTGACCCTGCGGCCGTGTCGAAACGGTTCGGCCCTGCGCTCCGAGACAGTCAGGCGGCGGATGTCAAGACCTTGGTGTTAGGAGAGGATGGCGTCGAGGCGAGTGACGGAACCCTCAACTCGGTGCCGCTGCTCGAACCAGGATCGCTTGTCGGAGACCGTTATGAGATCCTCTCGATTCTGGGCATGGGCGGTATGGGTGTGGTCTACAAGGCGCGCGATCGCGAACTGACCGATCTGGTGGCGCTGAAGGCACTCAAGCCATCATTGGTGGGCAGCGACACATTCGGCGTGGATGTCATTGAGCTACTGAAGTCCGAACTCAAGCTTGCGCGCAAGGTCACTCACGCCAATGTGTTGCGCACCCACGACTTCCAGGTCGTCGACGGGCAACCTTTCATCTCGATGGAGTACGTGCGGGGCATCACGCTGCGCGAGATGCTCGAGCGCTCGGGTCAAATCCCCCGTGCAGCTGCACTGCGGTTGCTACAGCAGTTGTGTGCTGGCCTCAGTGCTGCACACAGCCAGCAGGTGTTGCACGGCGACATCAAGCCAGAAAACATCATTCTCGCGCCCGACGGCCACGCCAAGCTGATGGACTTTGGTATTGCTCGACCTCTGGTGTCCAACAAGACCGCGGACGGCCCGGTACTGGGTACGCCCTATTACATGGCGCCAGAGCAGATCAGCGGTGGGCCTAGCGATATGCGTAGCGATATCTACGCTTGCGGTGTGGTTGCCTATGAACTTCTCGTTGGCAGGTTGCCGTTTACTGGAACGACCCCCAAAGAAGTCTTCGTGAAGCACCTGCAAGAGGCTCCACTCGCTCCGACTTCAGTGGTTCCTGATCTGCCGCCATGGATCGAGGTTGTGCTGCTGCGGTGTCTGGCGAAGGAGCCAGCTGAACGGTTCAGTACTGCAGTCGAGCTGCGGGCTGCTCTCAGCCACTTGGCTTGATCGGAGCCTAGTCTTGGCCTAACTTCACTCAACTGTCGTGGTGTGGGCTAAGAGCCCGAAGGCCCCTAGCCCGGAACCACAAGAGGAGACAGTTCCGGCGTGACCCTTTCTCGTCACACCAGAAGATACGGTGCGCAAGTACAAAACGTTTGGTTACTGCCAGCAACTCGTTTTGGTCCGCGGAGAGCGAATGCTGCGATCAGGTGTCGTGATCGGCAAAGAAGGTTCGCGCGATGGATGCGGGGTCAGACGCTTCGCCGTCGGTTTGCCCCCCCGCTGGCCCGCCCTCCCGCCCATCCGTGATGGCGTTGAGCGAGTCGCGCCAGTCGCGCGGCATATGGCGTTGATAGAGCTTGGACCTGAAACGTTTGCCCATCAGCACGATCACGCCGCGGTCGGTCGATGAGCGAATCAGTCGTCCGGCAGCTTGCACGACGCGCGTCATTCCGGGTACCACAAACGAGTATTCGAAGCCGCGGTCAAAGCGTTCATCGAAGTAGTTCTGCAGCAGCTTCTGTTCCAGGCTGACCGAGGGAAGACACGGGCTGATGACGACCACTGCTTTGAGCATGTCGCCGGGATAGTCGACACCCTCAGCGAAGACTCCGCCCGCGACCGCTAAGAGCAAGACCTGGCCGAAGAGCTCGTTCTCGAGGGTTTCGAGGATCTGGTTGCGCTGCGCTTCGGTGTCCGCTCGTTGCTGAATCAACGTGCGCTTATTGGGCAGTTGTGGGAGACGAGCGTCCACTTCAGCCAAGAACGCGTAGCTGGGGAAGAGTGCCAGGCAGTTGCCGGGAACGGCGTCGGCGAACGCTCCGAGTCGGTCGGCAATGCGCTGGTAGTGGCTTTGCCGGTCGCGGTACTTGGTCGACACGGTCGCGTCTATGGCCAGCTTTCGGTGATCGGCTGGGAAGGGATTGCCTTCGGACGTGCACACCGTTCGGGCCTCGTCGAACCCCAGCAGATCGCGGTAGAACTCGTTGGGCGAAAGAGTTGCCGAGAGTCCCACCACCGAGTGACAACGGTTGATGATGGCGCCTAAGTATTTGCTTGCATCCTTGCAAAGGATGCGCAGGCGGCGATCGTTTCCACTGCGTTCGTGGCAATGGCTGAAGCTCGAATCAGAGGCCGCACTCGACAAGACCATGGTGTTGAAGAATCGCAGTAGGTCGAAGTAGAGCTGCACGAAGGGATCTTCAGGACGAAACGACTTGGTCTCGCGACGGTGCTCCAGATACTCGACAAACAATCGGTCGAAAGCGGGCCTAAGCGCCCACAGTTGCTCTTCGGGAAACGATGCTTCCACCATGAGGTCGCGTTGGCCGCGCGGGAGTGCGTCGGCTTGGATCTCGCCATCAACGGCGTCTTCGATCACTTCCGCGAGATCGAGGCTGAGTCGTTCTAGTCGGGCGCCGATCAGGGCGCTCGCGCCGAGCGAGTTGTGCGAGATCTGTTCCGCGGCCTTGCGTGCGTCTGCAGCAGACAATGTCGGACTGTAGTAACCGCGACCGCGGGGCACAAGGTTGTGGATCTCGTCGATGACGAGGATCGTGTTGCTGAGGTCGCCCTCGGCGCTGAAGTCTGAAAGCCCGACGTAGGGATCAAACGCGTAGTTGTAGTCGCAGACCACTGCTTGAGCTCTGCGTCCGAGCTCGAGGCTGACCTCGAACGGGCAGACGGTAGCGCGCTTGGCTGCCTCGAAGATGATGTCGGGAGCCAGATGGGGGTGCTCTTGATACAGCGTGTCCAGCACTCGGCTCTGTTGGAGTTTTCCGAAATAGTCGCGCGCGTAAGAGCAATACTCCTCATGACACAGCACTTCACCATTTGCGCACATCCTGCCCTTGGCACGCATCTGCAGCGAGCGGAAGCCGCCGTCGCGATTGAGCAGGTCAAGCACTCGAGTCGCCATGCGCTGCTGAAGGTTTTTGGCGGTCAAGACGTAGACTCGCAGATCGTTCTGCAGTGCGTGTCGCAGCACCGGGAAGAGGGCTGCCGCGGTCTTGCCGAGGCCGGTAGGCGCTTCGACTAGCAGATGTTCGCGTTGTTCAAGCGCGCGACTAACGTCATCGATGATGCTTTGTTGACCTGGGCGTGGCGTGTGAAAGGGGAACTCGAGCGCGGCCCCAGCTTCTTGTCGACGGAGCTGCTCGTCCCGCTGTTTGTAGTGATCAGCCAGTAGGCCGTTGATCTGACGCCTAACTTGCAGTTCAAAGAGCGCTGCATCGAACGACAAGCGATGGCGACCGGTGCCGGTATCGTTCTCTGAGCCGATCTCGATCAACACCAGTTCTGGGGCGGTGCCTTGCTTTGGAGGCATGGCCTTGCCGCTGTCGTCTTGCTCGTTCCCTTGGCCGTTCCCTTGGCCGTTACGTTGGTCGGCACCGTGATTCGGCGTAGGCACTTCGCGCTCGATGCGTTCGGATGGATCGAGATCTGAGCGCTGGTGCATCCAGGCGTAGAGGCGCGCTTGACGCTGGTACATTTCCATCGTCGACTGCGCGATCGGGGCGTTCGGTCTGACCGATTTGAGCTCCTCAATCACCGTTAGGTCGCCGTCACTGCGAATGCCGTCTGCACGCCCACGGATGTGGACTGTCCATCCGCGATGGACCACGGAAGCTTTGAGGGCGACTTCTCGTTGATAGGTTGAGTCGCTCTGCATGGCTCGCTCTTGATACTGCGAGTGGATCGCCTGGCCGACCCACAGCCGTTCGAAGCCACCACGGTTGGCAAAACCTAGCGATCGGGCAGCGTCTCGCTCAAGCAAGTCTGCGACCGACAGGTGAAGTTCGGATGTTTCGTTATCGAATCGAGCAGTCATGGAGCTTGAGGGATGCGCTATAGGTAAACTGTCGGGTCTTCTTACCAGAATCTGACCCACCATTGACGCTCGGCGTGGCGAGTGTCCAGCTAGTCGGTTTCAGATCGGTCTTTAGGTTTGGCTCTACTTGAGGTAATCGCGTGAAGCTTGTTGGACTGTTGGGTTTGCTGGTAATGCCTGCGATTGCCTACGGCTGTTCTTGGGATCGCAAGCGCTTCCCCTGGCGTATCGTGCTGGGTGGCATGGGCATGCAGGTGTTGCTGGGCTTGATCATCCTGCGGACTTCGCTCGGCAAGGCTGTGATGGGGAAGGTGAGCGCGACGGTAACGGAGTTCCTTGATCTTGCTGACCGTGGATCGGCAGAGATCTTCGGTCCGAACTTCACCGATCACTACTTCGCATTCAAGGTGTTGCCGACCATCATCTTCTTTTCGAGCTTCATCGCAGTGCTCTACTACTTCGGGGTTATCCAGCTGGTAGTCAAGGTGTTTGCCAAAGTGATGATGCGCTTGCTTGGCACCTCTGGTGCCGAGTCGCTGTCGGCGGCAGCCAACATCTTCGTAGGCCAAACGGAGGCACCGCTACTGATAAGGCCCTACGTTGGCTCGATGACCCGCTCGGAGCTGATGGCGGTGATGACCGGAGGTTTTGCCACCGTCGCTGGCGGTGTTCTTGCGGCCTACATTGGTATGGGCATGTCGGCTGGCCACCTGATTGCTGCGAGCGTCATGTCAGCGCCTGCGGCGCTGGTGATGGCCAAGATTATGTTGCCTGAACGAGAGGTCAGTCAGACCGCGGGCGAAGTCAAGATGGACGTTAAGCTGCCCTGGGTCAATGTCATTGACGCAGCCGCGCAAGGCGCGGGCGACGGTTTGAAGCTGGCGCTCAATGTCGGCGCGATGCTGTTGGCGTTCCTTGGTTTGATTGCGGTAGTCGACTGGGGGCTGGCACCGATCGGCAGCTTGGTTGGCATCGAAGCGTTGAGCCTCAAGATGATCTTGGGCGTTTTGTTTGCACCGCTCGCCTGGGTCATGGGCGTGCCTTGGAGTGAAGCGACAACGGTGGGAAGTTTGCTGGGCATCAAGACCGCCGCAAATGAGTTCATCGCCTATGCCGAGTTGAGCAAGATGCTCGAGGGCGACGTACAACTCAGCGAGCGCTCGGTAGTGATTTCCACCTACGCGTTGTGTGGCTTCGCCAACTTCTCTTCGATCGCGATCCAGATTGGCGGCATCGGCACGATCGCCCCTGAACGCAAGAGCGAACTAGCGAAGCTAGGTATGCGCGCCATGATCGCCGGCTCACTGGCGTGCTTTCAAACCGCGACTATCGCGGGCCTCTTGCTCTGACTCGGGGGAATGGGGAGGGATGGGAAATGAGTGATTCAGAGGCTGTGGGCGCTTCGGCAGGTTCCAAGGGGGGCGCGGCGTCTGGCGTGCAAAGCGCCATTGACTACCGGCAGTTGATGGCTGACGTTGAGCGGGTGGTGGATTCGCTCGAAGCGAGCGATGAGAGCGCACCCACGGTGCAGCGGCTGGCCAACGCGCTAACCCGCTCGTTTGCACGCGAGCTTGGGCTAACCGGTGGTCGGCTCTACTTGAAGCAGGCTGATAGCTATCGACTGTGGGCGACGTTTGGCGACGCAAAGCCGGTGGAGAAGGGGCTTCGCGTGTCGAGCGACTACCGGCCGGTGGAACTCACCATTGCAGCTGGCACTCTCTACATGAATGAAGAGGACCCCTCACTAGATCGTGACTTTGAGGATCGCATTGGCAGCAACTGCTTCGCGGTCATCGTCTTAAGCAATCGCGAGTATCTGCTTGCCTTCGACGTCGCCAAGGACCACGAGCCGGACCAGGTGCTGTTCGCGCTGGCGCTGTTGCGCCACTCGATTGACCAGAAGATTGAACAGCAACAAGTCCAAGACGTTCTGCGCGAGGCGCGACGCATTCAGTCCGCAATCATGCCGAGCGAGAAGCCGACCTTCGAGGGGTACGATTTGTTCGCGCGGACAATTCCTTTGGAAACCGTCGGCGGTGACTTTTTCGATTCGATCCCGATTAGCGACAAGGTTCTTGGGCTTGCGATCGCCGATGTTTCGGGGCACGGTTTGCCCGCCGCACTGCAAGTGCGGGACATCTATATGGGCTTGCGCATGGGGCTTAGCCGCGATTTCAAGATCGTTCGCACGGTGGAACGCCTTAACCAGATCATTAACCTCAGTCGCTCCACCAGTCGATTCGTGTCGATGTTCTACGGCGAGCTTGAGACCGGTGGAGCGTTGATTTATGTCAACGCGGGTCATCCGCCACCAGTATTGATTCGAGCGAACGGCGACCGGCGGTTGCTCGATGAAGGCGGCATGGTGCTAGGCCCATTGCCCAAGGCGACCTACCGACGTGGGTTTGTGCAATTGGAACCGGGCGATCTCTTGATGGCCTACACCGATGGAGTGGTGGAAACCGCACCGGCCCGTGTCGAGAGTTCTGCGGTTGGCAGCGGTGGCGAGTACCAAGACGAGTACGGGCTCGAGCGCCTCATCGCGAGTAGCCGGCGCCTGCAGCACGAGAGTGCTGAGACGATCGTCAAAAGGCTGTTCGAGGAGCTGGCTGAGTTCTCGGGACAGCAGCCAGCCGCCGATGATCGGACCATTGCGGCGGTCAAGTTCACCGGCTGAACGATCGAGTTAGATCATTCGAACGTGCCCCTCTTGAAGCAGTCGATAGAACACAAGTTCAGCGTCGAGTTGGTCGATTGGACTCAAGCGCAGCAACGACTTGATACTCAATGAGCCGTCGATGCGGGTTAAGAGAAAACCCTGCTCGGGAGACAGTTGCAGATCGGTGAGCTGTTCTAAGTTGCGTTCGAGGATCGGCACTGCGCTGAGGTCGAGTCCGTCGTTGTGAATCTGTTTGCGGATGCGATCCTCGCCTCGGGTCAACGCCTCCTTGAGCTTCGAATTGCGCGGCTCGAGTACCAGTGCGGCCCGTAGGTGTCGTAGTGCCTCTTCAAGACGGCCTTCCTCGAGATGACCCATCCCTTGCTCGCACAAAGCAACACCGTCGATCACTGCTGGCAGCGTCGGAGCCTGAGTCGTTGGCGGTGGATCGACATCGGCAGGGCTGATCTCACTAACATCCATGGCGTCAAGTGCTTCTTGAGAGGGTTGCTCTGGTGTCGGAGGTCGAGGCGTCTCGACGGTGCGAATGTGCGGCTCGACGACTTTGACCCGCTTCTTTTGAAGTTCGCGCATAAGCAACCGCGAGACCAGGAACTCGCTGGTGCGGGATGTCCTGCAGATCTCGTGGATCGAGCTGCGGTCGTTGATCGCATTCAGGATCCGTTGGTCCGCGGCTGATCGAGCACTCAAGTCCAAGTCGGCGACGATGACCGGTACTGCGGCCGATGACGAGATGAGCTTGCGAATCCTGCTCCATTCGTCGAGGCGGTTCATGCCCTGCAGGGTGATGGCCGTGACATCCAACGCGAGCGGGATCATGCCGCGCGTCAGTGTTTCGTTGTCGATGAAACGGAAGTCCGCTTCAGTCCAATCAAACAGGTCGTAGACCGACTCCTCGGTTTGCAATACCAGCAGCTCGAGCAACTCCTCCTCGGAGATGCCTCCGATTGTGACCAGGATTTTGCCGAGCAGCATGCCGGTCTCGCCCTGCATGGCGATAGCCTTGGTCAACTCCTCGTTGTTGATGTAACCCCGACTCACCAAGAAGTGGCCCAGCTGTTCGCTCTCGAGAGTCGAACCCGACGCGATGATCTTGCCCTTACTGAAGTAGATCCGCTTAGCGGTCTCCTCCGTTTCAATGACCAAGGTGCCGGTGCGGCTGCCCTGGGCGACCCATTGCAGGAGTTCCGAGAGCTCCATGGTCTGCAGGTTGCCCGAGATGCTCATGGTGTGGACAACGTCAGGCCGAGGCTGGGTCGGACAGCATTCGTCTTCGCGCTGCCAGTGTTGAGAAACGAAGAACTCATGCGGGTGATACAGATCACCTAGGTCCTCGCCGGAGTGGTGCCGCGTTGACCTTGGTAGTGGCTAGACGAGCCCGGCTCGCCGTAGGCGACAGCGGGTTCAGACTCCATCGCCATGAAGATCAGTTGGGCGATGCGGCGGTTGGCCTCCAGAACAAATGGAATCGGCCCGAGATTCTGAAGCTCAAGAGTGATGTCGCCCTCGAACCCGGGATCGCACCAGCCAGCCAGCGAGTGGTTGATCCACAAGCGGCCGAGGGTCGACTTTAGCTTGAGGTCACAGGCTACATCGCGGGGAATCTTGACCCATTCATGAGTGCAAGCCAGCACGACCTCCCCGGGAAACAGCTTGACCGACGGTGCTTTGAACTCTTCGGGATCGCGAGTTGGGCAGATCCAGTGATCGCTGACACGGACGTCGTAGCTGGCCGAGTTGACTTGGTCTGGTTCGAACGGCTCGACGCCTCCGCTTTCGCCCCAAGCGTGGATCCAGTGGTCGGGTTTGATCATTTAGACGGGGAAACCAGAGCCTAGTAGAAGCTCACGACGTGGTCGGATTCGTCACGTTGGATGGTGTCCACGAACCGGATGGTTCGAGCGCACAAAGACATGAAGAGGGTCGACGTGCGAGAGCCACCTCCGAAGAAGCGAACGCCTCGGAGCAGTTCACCATCGGTCACTCCGCTGCACGAGAACACGATGCGCTTGCCGGGCGCGAGGTCCTTGGTGCTCAGGATGCGGTCGGTGTCGGTGATGCCAAGTGCCGACAGGCGCTGCTCCTGGCCTTCGTCAAGAGCGACCAGTCGCGCTTGAATCTCGCCGCCTAAGCATCGCATTGCGGCCGCCGTGATCACGCCCTCAGGTGCACCCCCGGTGCCCATGACAGCGTGAATGCCGGTGCCACGCACTGCCGCGGACACTGCGGCAGACAGGTCCCCGTCACCAATCAGCTGGATACGGGCACCGGCGCTACGAATGTCGTTGATTAGCTCTTCGTGCCGGTCGCGTTCGAGTACAACCACCACTAGATCTTCGACATCGCGCTTGAAGGCGTCGGCGATGTTACGAAGGTTCTCAGCGACCGGAGCGTCGAGATGCACCCTGCCGCTGGCAGTGGGGCCTACGACGATTTTGTCCATGTAGACGTCCGGCGCGTGCAGGAGGCCGCCCGGCTCAGAAGCTGCGAGCACTGCGACTGCGCCTGGAGCTCCCGTGGCGCACAGGTTGGTGCCCTCGAGTGGATCGACCGCGAGGTCGAATGCGAGGCCGTTCTCGTCACCCACGATCTCCTCGCCGACGTAGAGCATGGGCGCTTGATCACGTTCACCTTCGCCGATGACCACCTTGGCCCGGAGCGGTAGTTGGCTCAATCGCTCTCTCATCGCCTCGACCGCGACATGGTCGGAATGGTCGCGCTTACCGTAACCCATGGTGTGGGCTGCAGCGACGGCCGCGTCTTCGGTGACCTGGATGAAGGCTTGCTCCAGGGTCTCTCGTTCGGCAGTAGCCTGGCTGGTTTCGTTGGCGTCGTTACTCACTAGAAAGCTCGCTTCAGGTTCTGTAGGTGGTGCTCAAGATTCGATCGAAGTGTATGGCAGCCTGGCCACCAAAAGTCGGTGTGTGCGCCCTAGTTCGCGTGTTGGCCATGAATTTTCCGTAGCATGCTCAAATGACAGATCTTCTCTTTCGCTTGTTGCTCCCAATCTTGTTGGCAGCTGCCACCGCGTGGGCCATCGACTTCGCTGGTGTCCGTCGCCGACTGCAGGCGCCAGGGTTTCTCGATACTGCGGGGCTCTCGGCCGGACCGCGTCGAGCTTCCTTCCTCTTCTTGTTCTCGATCGTCTTGTTCTTGACCGTCTTTCAAGCGGTCGCGATGTTCGGTGTGGAGGTGGAGACCGACCTGAGCCAGGTTCCGACCTGGCAGTTGTTCTGGGTCCACTGGATGCTGGTCGGGGTCTTGAGCGCTTGGTATCTACTCGGCTTTGGCGGGCTCCCCCAGATGCGTGGCCGGTTGTCGAAGGAGTGGGTCCAGCAGTTCGGTTTAGCAACGCCCAATGTTGGCGGTGAAGTGCTCTTGGGCCTGGGTCTAGGAATCGTCGGCTGGGTTGCGGTGCTGGTCTTGGTCACTGCGATCGGCATGCTGGTGACCGTTTTGGGCGGCGGAGAGGCGTTGCCACAAGAAGTACCCCAGACGATCGTCTGGATGGCCTCGTTGTCGATACCGCTCCGCTTGATGATCGCTGTTTCAGCGGGGGTGGTGGAGGAAGTGTTCTTTCGCGGTTTCCTTCAGCCGCGGATTGGCATTTGGCCTTCTTCGGCGCTCTTCGTCTTGGCCCATATGTCCTATGGCCAGCCCTTCTTGTTGATCGGCATCAGTCTGCTGTCAGTGGGTTTTGCCTTCCTAGCTCGCTGGCGCGGCAACGTTTGGGCTTCGATCACTGCCCACTTCGTGTTCGACGCGGTACAGCTATTGGTCTTGATTCCCGCCGCTCTGCGGGTCATGACGTGAGCTTGTGCGGTTGATCCATGCGCTCAGAAGCGACCTGCTGCGAATACCAATCGGTGGTCGTTCGTATTGACGGAAGTGGATAGCTGGGTTCGCCGTGGATGCTTGGGGGCGAAACCTGTTTGGAGCTATCTACGGTGTTTGCTGTCCTGATAAGATCGCCCACCGACTATGACGGAAACCCAGATCGCCGACGTCAAGCTGTCGATTGACAGCCAATTCGAGAACATCGAGCTTGTACAAGCGGTGTTGGAAGATTCTCTTTCACGCTTGCAGCTCGATGACGATAGCCGCTATTGGATTGGCATTGCCGTTCGAGAAGCGGTGGCGAACGCCATCAAGCACGGTAACAAGCAGGATCCTGAAAAACAGGTCACCGTCGACCTGGGTGTTTCGAATGGAGCGCTCAGAATTCAGATCGCAGATGACGGTGAGGGGTTTGATCCATCGCAAGTGGCCGACCCGCTCAATCCCGACAATCTGCTCAAACCGAGCGGTCGGGGAATCTTCTACATGAAGCGCTTTATGGACGACATTGAATACAGCTTTGGTCCCACTGGGGGTACCATTGTGACGCTGAACAAGAAGTTGGGTAGCGAAGCAACTGGTTCTGCAGAGGACAACGCGGGAGGAAATCTAGAATGAAGATCGAAACACGAGAACGCGACGGGGTCACTATCCTCGACCTCAAGGGCAAGATCACGATCGGCGTAGGCGACGTGGCAGTGCGTGATGCGGTCGAGGCGGCTCTTGAAGGCGGCAACAACAACATCTTGCTCAACATGGAAGATGTCTCGACCATGGATTCATCGGGCATCGGTGAGATCGTTGCGGCGTATACCACCGTCACCAACAAGGGCGGCAAGCTCCGGTTGTATGGGATTCCGCCCCGGGTGTCCGACATCCTGCAGATCACCCAGTTAGTCACCGTGCTTGACATCCTCGATGACGAGGAAGAGGCCGTCGCCTCCTATCAATAGTGGGCTTCGGCATGGCAGTACTCCTGCGATCGGTTTAGATCTGATCGGTCAGAGGCTGCCGCTAGACAAATGAAAAGAGTGGTCGTGATCGCTCGTCGCCTGAGACCTCAGCGGTTGATGCGCAAGCGATCAATAGCCATGGAGCCGCGTGGGAATCCCGCGCGGCTTTTCTGCGCTCTAGCACTGGTCGGAACGGTCGTGCTCAGCTCAGGGCTCACTGGTCCCAGCGTCGGTCGCGCTCAGGGGCGCAGCACCGATCGCGAGCAGGCGCGCCAGCAATCGCTTGGTGCTCTGCGGCTTGAGCTGGCAGAACTCAGGGTCGAGTTCGAACGAGTGAGTGCCCAGTCCGACGATGTTGTCGGCAGGGTCGGTCGTTTGCGAAAAGCGCTCGAAGTGCAACAGCTTCGTGTTCGCGAGGCTCAGGCTGCCTTGGCTGAGGCGCTCGACGGGGTTGGCGTGGCAGAGCGCCAACTAGCGACCCTGGACGGCGAACACGTTGTGCTTCTCGAGCGCTTGCGGCAGCGGTCGCGGCGGCTTTACCAACTTGGTCGTTGGGGCAACTTGCGCATGTTCTTCTCGCTCAGCCGAAATGCTGTTGCTGATCGTGCGAGCGCTGTGGTGGGAGCTGCTCAGGCTGACATCGACGTGCGCTCGGTTGGGGATCGGCCGGATCCGTTGGCTGGACTGCGGTTGCTGCGGGCGGTGGTGCGGCAGGACGCGGACGCAATGGCCGAGCTCGAAGCGAACCGGAAGCAAGCTGCTATGGCCAGAGAGGAACTTGAGCGACGCAAGCAGGCTGCGCGGTCGTGGCTCGATCAGCAGCGTCAAGTGAGTGCTCGGCTGGCCGCGCGTCGCAGAGAAGAGACTGCTGCGTTGGCAGCGCTTGCTCAGCGTCGAAGCGACATCGAGCTTCGGTTGTCTGGAGTCAAGAGTCGGCACGATCGAATGAACCGATTGCTGGAGATTCTTGCTGCTGAAGGGCAGGGCGGCCTTGGGGGTTTGCCGATCGAGGACTTCAAGGGGGCTTTGGATTGGCCGATTCAAGGGCGGTTGGGACGGCGGTTTGGTCCGTATCGAGATGCTCAGTATGGGACGTTAGTGCCGCACAACGGGATTGCGATCGGGACTCAGGTTGGGACTGCTGTGAGGGCGGTGTATCCAGGGCGGGTTGTGTATTCGGGGCAGTTCAGGGATGTTGGGTTGGTGGTGGTGTTGCAGCATAGTCGGGATGCGTTGACGATGTACTCGGGATTGGCGGATGCGGTGGTTGGGGAGGGGGATATTTTGACGTTGGGGGATCGGGTTGGGGTGGCTGGGCGGGAGGTGTACTTTGAGTTGAGGGTGGGGAGGGTGCCGGAGGATCCTTTGGGGTGGTTGAGTGGTGGGGGGTAGTTTCTGGCGCTGATGGCGCTGATGGCGCTGATGGCGCTGATGGCGCTGATGGCGCTGATGGCGCTGATGGCGCTGATGGCGCTGATGGCGCTCAGGGCGCTGCGAGTAAGCACAGCATGAGCGTGGTGCGTCTTCGCTCCTTTCGGCGGATCGGGATCCCCTCTGGGGGCACCGGCTGCGACCTTGTCTCGAGCGGCTAGGCGGGGCCTTGCCTGCCACTCAGTCGCCCGCGGCGCGGTGTGCTTCTCGAAGTGTTGTGTTGAAGGGCTCCCTCGCGAGCTGCCCCCGTCGGGGACGCCCTCACCGCCTTCGTCGCTAGTGAAGCTGGGTCGTGCGGCGATTGCGATCTGGGCATCTAGGGATGCGGTGGCAAAGGGGGAGAGGTCTTGCCGAGAGTGGGAAGTGGGAGGCCTGGGCTGCGTGAACGAAACCCACAAGGGGGTGAGGGCTCCGTCCACGCAGCCCAGGCCAAGTGTTCCGGAGGTCGGTTTGGCTGCGCCAAACTCGGGCCTTCAGCTAGCAGCGAACTCTGGTGGTAGCGCTCAGGGCGCTTCCCTCGACGAGGATGTACATTGAACGGTCGTTGCCCATAGCCAAGCTGACATAGAAGCCCGTTTGCTAGTTCTAGAGTGGTGGCGAGGCACGGAGCAATTCCATCCTCCAACCTCTACAAGTCGACGATCACGAAGACGCTCGTGCTCTACCACGAGTCGAATGTGCATTGGGTCAACCGGGACAAGGCCGAGGCTCAGGGAGCATCAACAGCGGGGAACCTCGACCATCGCCTAGCCTTCGTTAACCGCAGATTCTGTTTGCGATCGACCCCCAGAACCCGGGCAGGATCGCAAGCCTCCTCAGGAAGGCTGCTCAGCGCTGCGTTGCTGAAGTCGCAGCAAACTTGTTTCTCCTTGCCTCGGCCGAGGAGTTGCTCCAGGAGAACCTCTTCGAGTTCGAGTGGACGAACCTGAAAGGGAAGCCGATGGGGCTTCTTGAGAGCTTTGGCGTGAGTTGGTGTTCGAGAATTTTCAGAAGGTGGGGTAGCTAGCTATGCTGACGTTGGTGCTAGTCGCGAGGCGGTTCGCTCTAGGTTTCTCTACTACCGTCTGTCAGCCGAGACGGCACTACATTCTTGCACCACATTCTGGGGGCTTCGATGTTTCGACTTGTTGCAACACTGCTTTCCGCTAGCTGCCTTTTCTCTTGCGCGATGCCAGATCTTCCGCAAGAGTTTCAGTACTGGCAGCCACTCGGCCCAACTCTTGATCAGCAAACGGTTAACGACCTGTTTTCGAACTTCGCCCACTCGACGGCTTCCGAGGTTGGAACGGGGCAGGAAACTCAATCGGCTGTTTCTATTGCTGGTGGAGTTGGGAGGTCCTGCGACGGTGTGGTGGGTGGAGTGCGCCTAGGCCAAGACTGGCCGAAAGCGAAGGAGTTCGCGGTTGTTTCCGTGGAGGGAATTCAACTAGGACTGCACAATAGACGGCCGGTGCTCCTGTTAGAGGTCTCGCCCACCGAGCGAGGCAAGGACGACTTTTTGCTCCTGCTTCCCGGTGTCCAGATCACCATCGGATCGTCCTACACGGTTTGTTCTCAGGTTCGACTGAATCGTTTACCGGAGCTCGGTGACACCCTGCTGGCACCGTACGAGTACATGTGGCCCTCGGAGGGAATGTGGGCTGCACCAGGGCACATGGTCTTTGTGAAGGAAGAGGCTCTCGGCTACCCGTTGGGAGGCGATCAGCACGTATCAGGAGTCGATTGGACCACGTTGGTGAAGGCGCCTCCAGGGCTGGTTGATTGATGCGCATTCTTTCGATCACTCTTCTTGTCCTAGCCGCCGCGAGTTCCTCAGCTCTAGCTCAAGACTGCTCTGTTCCCACAATTCAGCGTACTCAGGACGGTGAGCCGCCCTCGTTGGTGCCGCCCGCGGCCTTCCCTTGAGCGGGTAGCGGGCCTTGCCTGCGTACTCGTCGCCCGCAGCGTGGCGGGCCTCAAGCGCGTTTGTGAAGGGCACCTCGGTGCCAAGCCCCCGTGGCACAGGCTGCCGACTCGGGGGAAGCCTCCACCGCCTTCGTCGCTAGTGAAGTTGGGCAGGACAGCGCGTCCGATCGCGGAATGTAGGGGCGTAGTGGCAGAGGGGGAAGGGTTTGCCGAGTGTGGGAAGTGGAGCCCCCACAGATGGGCCCTTATCCTCCTCGCGCTCCGCGTCTCGGCTTGAGAACTCGTTGGTACTGGGCGCTTTCGTTCCGGTACCGGGGATCGTTCTGTCGAGGTCGAGGTCGAGGTCGAGGTCGAGGTCGAGGTCGAGGTCGAGGTCGAGGTCGAGGTCGAGGTCGCTGTCGATGGGGACTGCGGAGCCGGCCCTCGTCTCTTGATATCGGCGTCGGCGTCGACCAGCGTGTCCTGCTCTGGCCCCGAGTTTGGCGTTAGCCAAACGAGCCGATCCTCGGGAACACTTGGTCTGGGCTGCGTGGACGGAGCCCTCACCCGCTTGTGGGTTTCGTTCACGCAGCCCAGGCCTCCCACTTTCCTCTCCCGGCAAGACCTCTCCCCTTTGCCACCGCATCCCTAGATGCCACTTCGCAATCGCCGCACGGCCCAGCGTCACTAGCGACGAAGGCGGTGAGGGCGTCCCCGACGGGGGCAGCTCGCGAAGGAGCCCTTCAACAGCACCAATCGAGAAGCCCATCGCGTCGCGGGCGACTGACTGCGAAGCGTCCCGTGGGAGTGGCAGGCGAGACCAGTGCGAAGCCTCCCGTGGGACGCCTAGCCGCTCAGCACAAGGTCGGAGCCGGTGCCCCCAGAGGGGATCCCGATCCGCCGAAAGGAGCGAAGACGCATTCCGCTCATGCTGTGCCGCCGTCCTCGCCGTCCTCGCCGTCCTCGCCGTCCTCGCAGCCGCCACCCGGAACCACGGAGCCCCCCCACACGTACAAGCCATGTAGCCCGCACCTGCCGACTCTAGATACACTGCACGAGAGCGCCTACACCTCACCTCTCATCCAACCAACGCAACCCCAAGACGACACACCATGACAAAAAGCCGCCTAGCCTTCCTGATCGCCTCCTGCCTAGTGGTCGTCCCCCTCCTTTCCAGCGGCTTCGCCCGCGCCTCGGCGTCCGCGAATGGCGAGGAGAAGGACTCGTTGTTCAAGTACCTGTCGGTGTTCACCGAGGTCTTGTCGATGGTGCGCCAGGCTTACGTTGAAGAGCCGGATCTTCGAGTGTTGATGAGTGGCGCCTTGGACGGCGCGGCGGATGCGCTGGATCCCTTTTCGGCCTACGTCCCGGCTGAGCATGCAAAGAACTACGTCGCCAACCGTGAGGCAAGTCGGGAGTTGTCGGGAATGCTTCTGCTCAAGGATCGCGGGGTGGCGTGGATTGTCGCTCTGGATCAGGGCGGGCCGGCGGCAAAGGCTGGTTTGAGGCAGGGAGACATCATTTCTGATCTCGCCGAGGTCTCAACGAGATCGATGCCGACTTGGCGGATTCATCAGATTCTGAGCCAGAAGGAAGGCACCACGATCAAGGTGGCGGCCGTGCGCTCTTCGGATGAAGAGACTTTTGAGCTGGTTCTGGATCGAGAGCGGCCTGAGTCAGTGACTGAGATCGTTGATCGCGAGGGCATGGCCTATTTGCGACTGTCAGAGATCACCACGACGACGGTTGGCCAGGTTCGCGCGCAGCTGCCGACAGTTGGCGAGCGCACTCTGTTCCTTGACGTCCGTGGTATCGCCGGTGGTGATGAGGCGGCCGCCTATTCGCTAGCCGCGCTCTTTCACCGTGGCAAGTTGGGCGAGTTGCGCGCGCGAGGGGAGGTGCTCGACGAGTACAAGAACGACGTCGCTACCAGTTTCGATGGCGAGGTGGTTCTGCTGCAGGATCGCAGTTCTTTAGGAGCGGTCGAAATCTTCTCGGCAGTCCTTAAGGAGCGCGATAATGTGACGCTGCTAGGGGAACGAACTTTCGGTCACGCCGGTCGGCTGGGCCAAGAGCGGCTCAGTACAGGAGGCATCCTTGAATTCACCTTGGCGTACTACACCGGCCCGTTGGGCGAACCGATTGACGAAGGCATCAAGCCTGATCTGAGAGTCCGGCGCCGGTTCACTGCTGAGGAAGAGAACGCTGAAGAACTCTACTTGCAGCATGCGATCGAGGAGCTGCGCGAGTCGCAAGCTTCGGATGAGACCAAGGAAGAGGCTGTCGCTGGCTAGCGCGATCACTGATTCGGAGAGGTAGCCTTTCCAGGGGCGGTGGCGGATCACGCAGGCGACCATTTTGTCTGCCTTAGGCGGATCTTGTGAGGGAGTGACGGTGGCGGCGAGAAAGAGAGGCGGTCGCGCGACTGGCCGCGGTGGGGGCTCCTCGAGGCGTCTCCAGCCTGCTGTGGTGCTTTGGCTGGTCTTGGTAGCGGCGATGGTGCTGACCATTTGGTGGATGCGGGATTGGCGTCACTCGAGCACTGGTGCGCCGGCTGTGGGCGATCAAGCTGCGGCCGGTTCTGAGGTCGCTTCATCTGACGCCGCTTCCACTGGTGAGCGGCGGGCACGTGCGGAGCCGGTAGCGGGCTCTCGACCTCCAGATCCGACGTCGAGCGATCGACTGGAGTCCGAGGCTGCGGTCCCGGGCCCCGTTCTGGGTAATGTGCCGAGAGGCGACGGAGTTCGGTTGGCAATCGTGATCGACGACTTGGGGCGCAGTGTGCAAGATGCGCGACGTATCTTTGCTGTCGACGCCGCCATCAGTTTCGCCATCCTGCCGTTCGAGACGCGGACGCGGGAGGTGGCCCAGGTCCTTGAGTCGTTAGGAGCCGAAACGCTGCTACACCTGCCGATGCAGGCGTCCGGCCCGCAGAATCCGGGGCCCGGCGCTCTCCTGCTGGAGATGAGCGCGGAGGAGGTGACTAAAAGAACACGCGAGGCTTTGGACCAGGTGGGCTCGGTGTCCGGGGTCAATAACCACATGGGCAGTGCCTTCTCGCAGAACGAGAGCGGCATGCGTTCGGTTCTAGAAGTGTTGGTCGGTCGTGACCTCTTCTTTCTCGATTCGCGCACCTCGGCCCGATCTCGAGGATTCCAGATTGCTCGAGAACTCGGCATCGCTTCAGCCGAGCGCACTGTCTTCTTAGACAACGACGACTCGAAGCTTGCCGTGCGGGCTCAGTTTGAGCGCTTGTTGGACGAGGGACGTGCGCTCGGCGCAGCGATTGCGATCGGTCATCCGTACCCGAACACGATTGCGGTGCTGGAAGAGGAAGTCAAAGCGGCAAAGCAACTTGGGTACGAGTTCGTCTCGGTCAGCGAGTTGCTTGAGCGCTCGTCCTCAGACTTCTAGCGTTGGGCGTTTCCGCTTAGCAAGTTTGCTGTTTTGCCTTTTGCCAGAGGCGCTCCGCGGCTTCGAGATCTTGGCCTTTCAATTCATGCTCGATCTGTTGAAAGCGGCGTCTGAACTTGAGGTTGGCTCGGGCCAGGGCGCGCTCTGGATCGATGTCCAGATGCCGTGCCAAGCTCGAGATGGTCAAGAGTACGTCGCCGAGTTCTTCTTCAACGGCAGCTCGGTTGCCGTCGCCGCCTGCTTCGGAAGTATCGGCCAGAGCTTCGTCGAGTTCTCGCAGTTCCTCGTCCAGCTTGGCACGAACAGGTTCGATCTCGGGCCAGTCGAAGCCAATGCCAGCCGCCTTCTGCCCGATCCGAAAGGCGGCGGTAAGTGCTGGCAGCGAGTCTGGTACCCCAGCGAGCACTGATTGGTCCGGATCCTTCTTCGCCTTGCGGTCCGCCCATGCCCTGGCCACGTCGGATGCGGTTTCGAGTACAGCGTCGCCATACACGTGAGGGTGGCGCTCAACCATCTTGGCGTGAACCCGCTCAATTACGTCTTGGGGTTCGAAGGCGCCCTGGTCGCTGGCTAGGTCAATGACGAAACACACCTGGAACTGGAGGTCGCCGAGCTCCGCGCACAAATCAGCGGCGGCCTCTGCGACCGCTTGTTGGTCGCCGCTCTTGTGAGTGCTGTCGACATAACGGTCCATTGCTGCAGCAGCCTCGTGTGCTTCCTCGATCAGGTAAGGCCTGAGGTCCTCGAGCTGTTGTTTCTGATCCCAGGGGCAGCCGCCCGGCGCTCGCAAGGTATGGATCATCTCGATCAGCCGGGTGGCGTCCATGGTGCGGTTCACGTCCTTCAAGTGGCCTTTAGGCCGCTGGCGGTGCCGGGCCGATGGCATGATCGGTGGGGTCCGCGATCGCAGGGCTCTCCCTCTGTGCTGTCGCTTGTCCCAAGTCGTTGCTACGATGGACTTTAGCAAGGTCCAATTTCGGCAATTACCCCGGACACCGGTAGAAGAGGAAGACGCTCGATGGCGGAAGAGAACCAGCAAGGGATCAAGGTCACGGATCGCCGCATGTTCACCGACACAGGTGAGCTGCGCGAGGGATTTGAACCAGAGGAAAACGAGAGTCCGGAACCGGAGGTTGCGGCCGAGCGCGAAGCAGCTCCCGAACCGATCTCGCGTCCTGAACCAGTGGCTGCATCCGCGCGAGAACCACAAGCGCAACCAGTGGCCGATCCGCAGGTGCCGCCTGCTGGTCCGCGAGACGCCCCAGAGGGCTACAGCGCCGGACCGCGTCAACCGCAGTTTCTCGATCTGGTTGCCATGCTCGCAGAGCCTGTAGCACTGTTTCTTGGCGACGCCACGATGCCTGGTCAAGAGCCAATGGAGGACCTTGATCGCGCGCGCATGCACATTGATCTTCTTGGGCTACTCGAGGGCAAGTGCCAGGGGAATCTGGACGAGCAAGAGTCAGCCATTCTGGGCGATCTGGTGTATCGCCTGAGGCTGCGCTACGTGGAGAAGAAGGGCTAGCGTTTCGCTTCCTGAGATCCCATGAAGACCATACCTGGACACACGGGGAGGGCGCGGGCTCTGCCGCTGTGGAGTCTCGCACCTTTCGTTGCCTGCGTCTTGCTGGGGCTGCCTGCGCTGCCGTTGACGGCTCAGACCGTTGGTCCGCAGGCGGAGGTTGACTCGAATGCTGGCGACTCCGTGGCGGGGGCCGCTCCGCGTGTGCAGTCCTTCAAGCTAAGTCGTGACGTCCAAGAAGCTTTTGCTCAACTTCAGGATCGATGGCTGTTGCTCAATAGCGCCCTCCTGCAGGGCGATGCCTCGCTGGCGAAGAGCGCGGTCGACGATCTGATCGGCAACTTCAACAACATGGGCTTTGACTCGGCTCCCGAACTCAGTTTGGCGCTCGCGGCAAGAGGTGTCGAAGCTGCTCGCCAGGGTGACGATGGCGGTGCCGAGCTCGCTTTCGGTCTGGCAGTGCCACTTGATGAAAATGGCTCTGCCGTGCACTTCGGACGCGGTCGGGCCGACTGGGGGGATGGTCAGTACTTCAGTGCCATGGGGCACCTGGCCCGAGGCTATCGCTTGGCGTTCGTCGATCCGGGTCTGCGTCGCCTGGCGGTGCGCAACGGGGTGATCTGGTTGATGCTGACCCTGTTGATCAGTGCCGGAGTGTTCATTGCCTTACAGTTTGCGACCAAAGGAGCGCTGCTGCTCAAGGATCTACGGCAGCGGCTTCCTGTGCATCCGTTCTTAGGAGGCGGTGCGGTCATCGCTCTATTGTGTCTTCCCGTGTTGCTGCCGAGTGGTTGGTTGTGGTTGGGATTGGTCTGGGCGGTGTTGCTGTGGAGTTACGTTTCGCAGAGCGAACGCTGGGTTCTCGCCGTGTGTATCGTCCTCCTGGGAGCGGTGCCGACAGGCTTCAACTTGCTCGCCGGCAGCCTGCCGGTCGCGCTGAGCGCTGAGGGGCGACTCTTGGACGGCCTCGAACTCGGACGGTTCGATGGCCGTTTGGTGGAGCGTCTGTCCGCGCTCGAACGGGAACGAGCCGATGATCCCGCAGTGATTCACCTCATCGCAGACGCTCACGAGCGGTTTGGACAAGATGATATCGCTCGTCCCTATTATCGCCAGGTGGTAGATGCTGAGCCCCTGAACGGTGCAGCGCTCAACAATCTCGGTGTGTTCCATGCGCGCCGCAAGGAGCGCGTCGCAGCGATCGAGTTTCTGCAGTCGGCCGCTGATCTCGACGTGTCCGCTGCAACAGCCGGCTACAACCTGTCTCGGCTCTACGATCAGCTCTTAGAGTTTGGCAACTCGCAGCGCTACTTGCGCGTGGCTCGCGAATCGTCCGCGGCGTCGGTCGAGGAGTGGGAAGGCCAAGGTCTCGCGACCGTGAGCTTGTTCGGTGGGTTTGAGCGCATTCCGGAGATTCGCAAATCACTTGCTAAGGAACGCAGGGCCGAGATCGATTGGGTCGAGTGCGGTCAACCGCTGGTGCTCGCAATCACGATCTTGCTTCTGGCGATTGTGTTGCAGTGGCTAGGGTTTGGCAGTACTGGTGGGTGGCGCGTGGTCGAGTCAGGCAAATCGTCGTTTGGCCTATGGGCTCGGAGGATCTTGCCAGGACTTCAGTCGGCTGAGGCCGGGGATGGCGGCCGCGCCTTTGCTGCGATCGTCGTTCCGATCGGGATCTGCACGTGGATGGCCACCGGCCTCTTCGGCTACGCACTGCCGTGGACGCTAGAGCCTGGTCGCGCCGTGGTGGTAGGGGTCAGCCTGGTCTTTTTGGTGATCTTCTTTTCTGTGCGCGCAGTGGCGCGATGATCAAGACTGTTGTTGGAGTGCCCTAGCTGATGTTTGTTCTTGAAGGCACCCTTGAAAGTGGCGGTTTTCTGTCGGCCTTGCGGTCGATCTCGGGAGGCAAGCTCAGAGGACTGCTGGCGGTTCAAGGCGATCAAGATCTGGTGTCGATGACGTTCATCGAAGGCAAGATCGTCGCCGTTGACGCGATGAATCGGCCGATGGAAGAGGCGCTCAGCGAAGTGCTGGCTGCACGCGGTTTGGTTGCCCCTCGCAAGTTCTCGTCGGTGGTCGACCCTGTGCTCGGCACAGGTCGGCTAGCGGGAGACGTCCTACTTGAGGAGGAACTGATTGAGCGGGGCGACTTGCTCGATGCAGTGAGAGAGCAGGTCTTGAGCCAGGCACTCCAACTTTTGAGATGGGAGCAGGGGATCTTCTCTTGGAGTGTGGACGCCGAGAGTCCGTTTCAGAAGGGCATGGAACCTCTGAGTGTCGGGGAGTTGCTGGTACGTTCGTGGGAAGAACAAGATTCGGGCTCACTCTTCGGCGCTGCTAAAATTGAGCTGGCAGAGCGGTTTGAAGCGAACGTCGTAGCTCCTTCATACCGGGTGTTGGGCAGAGACGGCGACTGGATCGCTGAGGACGATCCGAGCCTGTGGCTGACAGCCCTAGAACTGCAAGTGCTCGAGGTGGTGGATGCGGCCCAGCCAGCAGCTCACCTCTTGCTCGATCTTGGAATCGAGAGTTATGAGCTCCGGTACGCGCTGCAGGTGCTGCTCGATCGGTCGCTGATCAACCCCGCTGCGGGCGCGGAGGAAAAGCAAGCGTCCGGCAATGTGCGCGATTTGCTCGGGGCGGAGGGGGAGATTTCTGACCTGCTCGGCACCGCGGCCATGGACCGCTCGGAGGCCGACCCTTTGATCCCTGGGGGCGTAGGTGGGCTTGCACTCGGTGGCGAGGCCGATTTCCGGCCCAGCGACCGTGAGATCTCTGATCTCGACCTCGATCGATCCCTGCTGGAGGCAGAGCATCAGGGTCGACCCGCGCTTGTGCAGACCGACCCGCTTTTTGATTCGCTGCAAGAGAGTTTTCGAGTCGACCCAGACGGTGGCACGGGAGTTGTTCCTCGTCCCGAGGACATCGCGCAGATTCTCTCGGTTTGGGCCGCGCGAGCGATGGCATTCGCGCTCGTTGCTTTGCTTGCCACTCAGGTGTTCTTTCGCGCTCAGCGCCAGGACCTCAAATTTCCGTTCTTCTGGCAAGCGCGGACGGCCGATCAGCTGGAAACCAAACTCTGGAGCGCTACGGCCGCCAAGATCGAATCTGCGTTGCGCGTTTACCACCTCCTCTATGGCCGATTCCCCGACGACTTGGAGATTCTGGTTGATCTGCAACTGTTGGCTCCAACCAGCCTTTACGACGCGCGAGGTCGGTGGCTGGCTTATTCGATGGATGGCGACGGCTACAGCTTGCGGCCAGCAGAGGGCGGGCGGCTGCTGGAGCAACTGCAGCGTCGGGGGGGCGTTCACGATGATTTGTTCCTTGATCCGCGGTTTGTGGTCAATGCGAATCGGCCGGAAACTCCCGGAGTCAGGGTGGTGGACTAGGTTGAGCGTTCTGGGCTAAGATATTTTCCGTCGCAGACTTGACAGAGAGGCACTTAGCTTCTAGTATCTCCGGTGTGCAAGAGGGTGCGTGGTGGGCGTCGTCGACAAACCTGTCGATGGGTCATTCAGCGCAGACCTGCTGCGATTTAGGTGAGGGCTAGCTCGATTGCCTTGAATCCGCGTTGTGGATTCAAGAGATCGCTCCTCAGCCTGATCGATTCAACGACACCTTTGCCGTATCAGCCCAATGCGTGGCTCGACCGGCTTTGAGATAGATAAGGAGACCTAGGCAATGAGCAAGATCATTGGAATTGACCTCGGTACGACCAATAGCGTCGTCGCCGTGATGGAAGGTAACGACGCGAAGGTCGTTCCGAACTCGGAAGGTAATCGGACCACCCCCTCGGTCGTCGCGTTTACCAAGGGTGGTGAGCGGTTGGTCGGCCAGGTGGCGAAGCGTCAGGCCGTGACCAACCCGGAGAACACGGTGTTCTCGATCAAGCGCTTCATGGGTCGGCGAGGAGCCGAAATCACCGCTGAGATGCGGGAAGTGCCCTACAAGCTGGAGGACAAGGGCGGCGACGTGGTGGTCTCGGCCGATGGCAAGCAGTACAGCCCGCCCGAGATTTCGGCCATGGTGCTACAGAAGCTGAAGCAGGCAGCTGAGGACTACCTGGGTGAGACCGTGACCAAAGCGGTCATCACTGTGCCCGCCTACTTCAACGACGCGCAACGGCAGGCAACCAAGGACGCCGGCAAGATAGCTGGCCTTGAAGTCGAGCGTTTGGTGAACGAGCCAACCGCAGCGGCACTCGCTTATGGCCTCGACAAAGAGGGTGATCGAACAATCGCTGTATATGACTTCGGTGGCGGCACCTTCGATATCTCGATCCTCGAGGTCGGCGAGGGTGTGGTCGAGGTCAAGGCAACCAACGGTGATACGCAACTGGGCGGTGATGACATCGACCAGCGCATCATCAAGTGGTTGCTGGAGGAGTTCAAGAAGGAACAAGGCATTGATCTGTCGCAAGACGCGATGGCAGCGCAGCGCCTCAAGGAGGCTGCGGAAAAGGCCAAGATCGAGTTGTCGACGGCCCAGCAGAGCGAAATTAACCTGCCCTTTGTTACCGCCGATGCCTCAGGTCCGAAACATCTGAATCTGACCCTCACCCGGGCGAAGCTCGAGCAGCTGGTTGATGACTTGGTGCAGCGCTCCATGGGCCCAACCAAGAAGGCGCTGTCGGATGCCGGCCTCAAGCCGGACGACATCGACGAAGTGGTGTTGGTCGGTGGTCAGACCCGCATGCCGGCGATCCAGAATGCGGTGAAGGGGTTTTTCGGTCGCGATACGCACAAGGGCGTCAACCCAGATGAGGTCGTGGCGATTGGTGCAGCGATCCAGGGCGGTGTGCTGTCCGGTGATGTCACCGGAGTGCTGCTCTTGGACGTCACTCCGTTGTCCCTTGGCATCGAGACGCTGGGTGGTGTTTTCACCAAGCTGATTGATCGCAATACCACCATCCCGACCCGCAAGAGCGAGGTGTTCTCTACCGCGGCTGACAATCAGCCGTCGGTTGATGTGCACGTCTTGCAGGGTGAACGCGAACTGGCGGCTGACAACCGGACGCTAGGCAAGTTCCTGTTGACCGGAATTCCTGCAGCGCCGAGAGGCGTACCGCAGGTCGAGGTTACCTTCGACATCGACGCCAACGGCATCGTCAATGTGTCGGCCAAGGATCTGGGCACCGGCAAGGAGCAGAAGATCACCATCACCGGTTCCGGTGGCCTCGACGAAGGCGAGATCGATCGCATGGTGAAGGACGCCGATGCGCACAGCGATGAGGACAAGCAGCGTCGCGAGCAGATTGAAGCTCGCAATTCGCTGGACTCCCTGGTCTATGCAACCGAGAAGACCCTCTCTGAGCACAAGGATAAGTTGGGCGACGATGAGCGCTCTGAGGTTGAGGGTGCTTTAGAGGAAGGCAAGAAGGCACTCGAAGGGTCTGACGCTGAAGCGATGAAAGCCGCCTCAGAGAGGATCACTGCAGCGTCGCACAAGATGGCGGCGTTCATGTACCAGCAAGGCGGCGACGACGCTGCTGCTGGCGCCGAAGCCGCGACCGGTGCGGCCGAAGACGATGACGTGATCGATGCGGAGTACGTGGAGGCAGACGCTGAGCCCAGCGCCGATGCCGAGACCGAGACCGAGACCGAGAGTGGCTCAGACGACGCGAAGTCGTAGGTCAAACTAGGACTGAGTGGTCGACATCGACACCATGTGTGGGTGTCGACCGCTACACTCGGTCGTTCCAGCCTGCTGGTGCATCACCGCTAACTCCTCCGACGTCCCAATTCACAGATGGCCAAAGCAAAGCCCCAAGACAAACGCTTCGTCATGATCAGTGTGGTCTCTGAGCGCTATGACATCCATCCGCAGACGTTGCGGATGTATGAGCGCGAGGGGTTGATCGAGCCCACTCGCAGCCAAGGCAACACTCGCCTGTATGACGAGACGTCACTAAAGCGTCTTGAGACCATCCTTACGCTCACCCGGGACATGGGCGTCAACCTCGCCGGGGTTGAGGTCATTCTTCGCCTACGCGACGAGGTGAAGAAGCTCAGTCAAGAGAACCGTCAGCTGCGTCGGATCGTCGAGAACGAGATCTCTGAACAACGCGTTGGCGTTCGCCGCCGGCATGCGTTGGTGAGGATCGGTAAGGGCGCCTTGGTCCGTATCGACGACTAGGTCGGTAGCGGGCCCTGGTGCGTCGGCGAACAACGTGGGCCTGAGCAAGTAGTCGGCAGCTGAACAACCGACTGTGAGGTTCAACTAGACCTCGCTCGACCCCGTGCTAGCCTTTACCCGATGCAGCCGTTGCCCACGCCCAACTGCCCCCTCTGCCGCGATCGAAAATGGATCACCGGAGTGGACGAACACGGGGAGAAGACCGCCCGGAGGTGCAGCTGTGCGACGCAATCGTCCCTGGGCGAACGCATCGAAAAGGCCGGCATTCCGCTGCGCTATCGCTCGTGCAATCTTGACGGTTTTCACACCAGCGCCTCGCGGCCCGAGGAGAGTCAGGCATTGGTGGCTGCGAAGGCAAGAAGCCAACGCTACGTCGAGGGCTTCTTGGAACTCGAAGGCGGCTTTCGAGAGGCAGGCTTGCTGTTTCAGGGCAAGCCTGGTACCGGCAAGACGCATCTTGCTGTGGCGGTACTTCGTGAGCTCATGGAGCACTACGGCGTGCAAGGCTTGTTCGTCGATTTTGGTTCCCTCATCGAAGAAATTCAGGCTTCGTTTGACCCGCGCAACATGGCCACTAAGCACACGGTGTTGCAGCCCGTTCAGAACGCGGAGGTTCTTGTACTCGATGAACTCGGGGTGCGTAAGTCGACGCCATTTGTCAGCGACGTGCTCTATGCAGTGATCAACGAGCGTTACAAGAATCGGCAGCCAACGATTTTCACCACCAACTACCCCGTTGGCACAAGCCAAGCGCGGCACGTGCAGCTGGATCGCGGCGCCGACGAATCTCCTGCTGAGATGCGGGTGTTGCCGCTCGAGCAGCGCATCCCCGAGATGCTGTACTCACGGCTCTTTGAGATGGCAGCTGTCATCAGTATGGCCGGCGCAGCAGACTACCGCCGAGAGATCGGCGCGCACCGCAACGCGCTTTGATGTCGCCCGGCTCAGCTGTGCGGGGAGTTGCCGAAAAGCTGGGCGCGCTGGTGCTGGTCTGGATACTGTCGGTGCTAACGGTGTCGTGCGGCGGCCTCTCGTTCTTGAGCACGAAGACCATCGAAGAGTCGGTGATCGAAGTCGAACCTCCTCGAGCAGGCCGTGTTGAAGCAGATCGGACCGAAGCAGATCGTGCCGAACCAGATCGCGCCGAAGAAGACCGGGAATCCGCTCAGTCCGCATCGACCTCCGCTACTGGCAAGGCGCCGCCACGCATGGAGGTCACACGCACACGGGTGGCTGATCCGCGGATAGCGAACGCCACGGCTGGCCGGCCACGCGACTCCGTCACTTTGGAGCTCGGTCTACCAGCCTCGGTCGACCAGCGCCCGGTCTTGCCTGCTGCGCTACTGGTTGGCCTGGCTTCAGATCGAGTCGCGGTCGAGATTGATTGTTGCCAAGAGCCAGTTCGGCTGTTCAATGAATCGGTACACCACGATCTGGACAGTGCCACGGTCATCAGCGCCTGGTCTACCGATGGATCAGGTCAGGCTGCTCCTTCGGTGTTCTTCCTGCAGGCCGCAGCGCTCAAGGATGAGGTGCAGGCTGGAGCCCTGGCCACGCGCCTCGCCGCCGCGCTTGGGGCCCAGGCGGACTCGGTGTTCGATGCTCAGACCGATCTGTATAAGGTGCGCGTTGGCCCGGTCTCCAGTCGACAGATGGCAGAGAATCTCAAACCTCGACTTGAACAGCTCGGGTACCGCAATCCTTGGATCGTGCGGGAGGCGAACGCGGAGAGTTCGGTTGGCTTTGTGGCCTCGATTAGGGTCGGCGGCGAGCATCGGTCCGTTCGCTTCGAAGGCCGTCGGTTGCTGATCGAGAGGCCTTCATCGACGGTGCGTTTTGACGGTTCCAACTATCGCGGTCGGCTGCTCTTGTTTGTCAACGATCGAGCCCAGATCAACGTAATCAACTTGGTGGGGTTTGAAGACTACCTGCGCGGCGTAGTGCCCAAGGAACTCGGCCCGGATCTCTATCCAGAACTCGAAGCGCTCAAGGCTCAAGCCGTCGCTGCGCGGACGTACACCCTTAAGAACATGGGCGAGTTCCTCGCTGAAGGCTACGACATCTGTTCGACTCCACGTTGTCAGGTGTACGGAGGCATGTCGGCCGAACACCCATTCAGCGACCGAGCGATCGAGGAGACCGCGAGTGAGGTTCTGGTGGCGACTCAGTCCGGCTCGCAGGCATATTCTGAGATTGTGGATGCCATGTTCAGCGCGAGCTGTGGCGGGCATACGGAGGATGTCAACTCAGTCTTTCCGCTCAAGCGGGAGCCCTACCTCCGCGCTCGACCGTGTGTCGAGGCCGGCCTCGTGCGCCTGGTTGGGACCGGCCAAGGGGGCCGCTCGAAGAGCTTGGCGGGTACCCTTCTTGCGGCGCTCCAGCCCGGTTCCGAAGTCAGGGATCGGCCAAGCGGTGACGTGAGGGGACAGTTGCAGCATGGTCTGTTGGCGCTGGCTGATGCGGCCAAGATAGCTCCCCCGAAAGACCGGTTGCGCTCGATGACTGCAGGGGAGATCACCCGGTATTTAGCGTCGGTCTTCGACCTATTCTTAGATCGTCAGTGGTTCGAACCGACGTCTGCGGCCCATCGGTCAGCGCTACGAGACGCCAAGACAGCTGATCTGGCCACAGCCTTTGCGGAGCTCTCAGGCCTTCCCCTGAACGCTCGGGTTGAACCGGTTCTTCGGGATGCGCTGGTGCTTGGTCTCGCGAAAGCACTTGGACTCGTCGAGTTTGATCCGGGCCGGATGGTGAAGGCCTCCCGACAAGGTTCCTCGTTGGAGGTCGCCGCGGCTACGGTCGAAGTTCAAGAATCGCTGCCGTTGTTTGTCGAGATGGATGGGATCGTCTCGTCGCGCGCGAGTATCGCGACGTTTCCGGGTGATCCGTTGATTGTGGCAACGGTGCACGATCGCCCAATAGCGATTATCAGCGACGGTGCTGGACACGGACGTAGTCCGGTCATGGCCAAGCCGTGGAGTCGCTTTCGCTCACTTGGCCGGTTGCAAGCGTTGGTTTCCGAACGCTACCCGGGTTTTTCCCTGAGCGGTCTCGAGATCGTCAGCCGAGGTGCGTCATCGCGGGTTGAACGGCTTGACCTAACCTCGAACGATGGACGACGGGAATCGGTTCAGGGCCTTGAGGTGCGGTGGATTCTCGATCTGCCTGACACGTGGTTCACGGTCGAGCAAACCAGCCGCAACGGTGCCAGTGGTTGGGTGTTCTCTGGCCGTGGTCGGGGGCACGGAGTTGGCATGTGCCAAGTCGGTGCCTACGGTATGGCGGTCATGGGTGTTGGATATCAGGATATCTTGGAGCACTACTATTCCGGTGCTCGGGTGGTGAATTCGCAGATTGATGCCGCACGGCAGCCGTGGTCGGTAGCGCAGCGGTGAGTCGAGAACCAAGGGCCGTCGCCCGCGCGCTAAGCGTAAGGAGAGAATGCTGTGATTGAGGGTGTTGACCACATTGGAATTGCCGTCCGTTCGATCGAGGAATCGAAGGCGTTGTACGAGAGGCTTGGGCTCGAGGTCACCCACATTGAAGAGGTGCCCCAAGAACTCGTGCGAGTGGCAATGATCCCCTGCGGGGAGACTCGGATCGAACTGCTGGAGCCGATGAGCGAAGCCTCACCAGTACAAAAGTTCTTGGACAAGCGAGGCCCTGGCATCCACCATATCTGCATGCGCACGGACGATATCGGCGCCGAGGATCACCGTCTCAGAGTGTCTGGGTTTCAGCTGCTGCGTGAGCAACCGTCTCTGGGAGCGGAGGGCGCTCTTGTTCAGTTCCTTCATCCGAAGACCGCTGGGGGTGTGCTGCTTGAGTTGTCCGAACCACAGGAGCACAGCGAGTGAGCGAACTGGCAGAGTCTGAACTGGCGCTCGACAGAATCGGTGAGTTTGAGCTAGTGATTGTTCACCTCAAGGACCCTACCGAGAAGTTCTGGGGCTTGTTGTTGAGACTAGACGGCCTAGGCTTCTGGCTACGTGGTTTGAATCTCTCGAGCTTTGATGATTGGCTCGCTGAGGCGGCCAAGGGTGAGGCGCAGAGCATCGGCTTGGCGACCATGTTCGTGCCGATGTCCAGGCTGGAGCGACTGTTTATCGACGAGCAGGTTGGGGCGGTCGAGAGCTACTCGCAGAGATTCGAGCGCCGAGTCGGAGTCAGCGTGATCGCCTACTTGGACCTGAGCGAGCAAGAAGTCGCGGGAGTGCCTTCGTAGCCCTATTGCAGCGAAGTCCACAGCAGGTGATTCAGACGACGGCTCTAGGGCTCTAGGGCTCTAGAATCTGGAATCTGGCGAGGCTAGAACTGAACGTACTGCACGAAGAACTCAGCCGGCGTCAGTATGCCGTTGGCCAGGAGAGGAACGTTCTCTTGAGTCAGTACGAATTGCCCGGAGCGGGTGCGGTGCTTGGTCAGCATCAGAACTTCGAGGGCTCGGTAAGAGCCCTGCTCTGTGGCCAGGCCGTGGGCTTCGCTGAGCGCTTCTAGCTGGCCAAAGACCTCGGCTCGGCCGTCAGCCGTAATCTCGACCATTAGGCTGCTTGAGGCTGTACCTCGATAGAGCCTGAACTTGGCCAAGCCAATGGCGCGCATGGACGAACTCAGCTTGCCTTCTAGCTCTGAATTGGCGAGCGGCTCGCGGAGCATCTGGTCGAGATCGGGGAAGCCGCCACGGGTTAGCGGCAGGCTGATGTTCGCGTCTTCGTCGCGCCCGCTGTTCGCGTTGGTCGCCTCCGAGGTGAGGTCCCGGGTGCGGACCTGACCGCTCCGGATGGCATCTCGCAACGTGGCGGGTGGATCGTTCTTAGCTGAGCCGGGAGTGAATTTGCGAGTGCCGGTAGTATCGATCACGACCACGTCTGACAGTCGGCCGACATTGTTGCGGGCCGTCTTTTGCTGGTCGATCAGGGCGAGAGCGATGGTGATTTGCTCGCCACTCAGCTTGGTCACCAGCGCCCTATCCCCTTGGACCGTGTAAGGCGACTTCACCGCCCACTCTCCTCCGTCTAGGAAATAGATGGTGTAGCTGAACGTTGCGCTAGGCACCAGCAGAAGGCACAGAAGTAGCAGGCCACTGACGCCACTGACGCCACTGATGCCACCTGGGCCGCGCCTAAAACTTGAGGTCTGGGGGGGTCGAAGGTGTTTTGTGTCCATCGGTTCTCGCCTTCAAAGAGTACTGCTGGCTGTGTCCAGCGTGGGCTTTTCTAGGTCAACTCTAGCTGACTTGTGCGAGGATGGCGGCGCTGCGCTACCTGACCTGCTTCTTTGAACCGTCGGAGTGGAATTCGTTTTGAGAGAGGCTGACCAAGCTGGGGTTCTGTTGTTGGAAGATGGATCTCGTTTTGAAGGCACGTTGGTGTCGTCGGGCGAGTGCTTTGGCGAAGTGGTTTTCAACACTTCCATGACCGGCTACCAGGAAATCATCACCGATCCCTCGTACCGCGGCCAGGTCGTGCTGATGACCCAGCCGCACATGGGCAACTATGGGGTGAGTTCCGAAGTGTCGGAGTCGCGTCGTCCGTGGGTCGAGGGGTTTATTGCTCGAGAGTTCACTCGGGTGCCTTCAGGCGTGGGTGGTGAGCCGTTGATCGAGTACCTACAGCGATCGAACGTGCCTGCCCTAGAAGGTATCGACACTCGAGCGGTGGTCAGGCGATTGCGGGCCACGGGTTCGCTCAGAGGTGTGATCGCGCCGTTGAGCGCTGATCCAGACGAGCTCAAGGAGCACTTGCACACCATGCCCAGGATGGTGGGTCGAGCCTTGGTGGATGAAGTTACCTGCGACGAGGCCTACAACGTGCCCGCGCAAGGGGAAGAGCGGTGCTTTCTCGCTCTTTATGACTTCGGGGCCAAAGAGAACATCTTGCGCAGCCTGTCGAAGCGCGGGGCGCGGGTCAGGGTGTTACCGGCTCGCACCTCGGCGGAGGACTGCCTAGCCTTGGGTATCGATGGGGTCGTGCTCTCGAACGGGCCGGGGGATCCCGAGCCGCTGACCAGCATCATCGAAGCCGTTCGTACCCTGCTTGCTGCCGAGCTTCCGCTTCTGGGTATCTGCTTGGGGCATCAATTGTTGGGGTTAGCAGTTGGCGGTAGCACCTTCAAGCTCAAATTTGGCCACCACGGTGGCAATCAGCCGGTCAAGGACTTGGTCAATGGGACCGTGGCGATTACCTCGCAGAATCACGGGTTCGCCGTCGATGGCGATTCGCTTCCCTACAACTGTCGCGTCACCGGCATCAATCTCAACGACGGAACCGTGCAAGCCTTTGAGGTGAACGATCGACCGGTATTCTCGGTTCAGTATCACCCCGAGGCGTCGCCAGGGCCTCACGAGTCGGCTCGGATCTTCGATGAGTACCTCAAGGCGGTCACCGATCATGCCGCAGTCGCCGCTCGTTGACCTGATTGAAGCTCTCCACGAGGCGCCGCTAGTGCGCCGATCCGGATGAGTACGAAGCGCCGCTCGGATCAGCGCTTCGCATTCTTTCTCGCCGCTCGTTACCTGCGCGGGAGACGTAGTCGACTGTTGAACGGGACCGCGCGAGCCGCTTTGGGCTCGTGTGCACTGGGTGTAGCCGCGATGGTGGTCGCGACGTCATTGATGAATGGCTATACCGAGACCTTGGTCGAGAAGATGATGGGTGGCGGCGCGATCATCGTTGCTCCGACCTTTACCCCAGCGATGGATGAAGGTCGACCCTCTGTGGAGCTACTGGATCAGATCGAGGGAATCACCCAAGTCCGGGCCGCATTGCAAGGGCAGGGATCGCTCAAGACCGCGTCGTCGCCGGCCGGAGTCGATGTCTACTTGCGCGGAGCTTCTGTGGGAAGCGGTGTCATGCAAGCCGAGGCCCATCAGCTTGAGGTGCGCGACGGCAAGCCGGGTGCAGTGCTGGGAGTTGATCTGGCCGCGCGACTCGGAGTTGGCGTGGGAGACACCTTGGATCTTTGGGCTCTCGATGTGGGATCTCTTGACCGCTCGAACTCCTTTCGGTTCAAGCGACTGCGAGTGAGTGGTGTGTTCGAGACAGGGTTTTGGCTGTTCGATCGAGAATACGTGATCGTCGATGCCGACTTGGTCGCTTCACTGACCGGAGCCCCCGAGTTCTTTGAGATCAGCATCGCGTCTGCCAGTGAACTGGACCGCGTCCAAGGAGAAGTGGAGAAACTTCTAGGCAACGACTACTTGATTCACAACTGGCAAAGTTACAACCCCGACCTGTTCAGTGCGTTGCGGTTGCAGAAGTGGGGCCTGTTCTTGTTGCTCGGCCTGATCGTCGTCGTTTCGACCTTCAACGTGGTGTCAACCTTGGTCGTCCTGGTGCGTGAACGGATTCGGGAGATCGGCGTGCTGACGGCCTTGGGGGCGCGCCCCCGGACACTGCGCAGTGTCTTTGTTCAGTGCGGTCTACTGCTGGGTCTAGCTGGCACCGGAACAGGCCTAGTGATCGGCGTTGTGCTGTGCTGGATCATGACCCGGTACGAAGTGTTGAGTTTCGATTCCGGTATGGCAGAGATCTACTTCATCGACCAAGTCCCCTTTCTGGTCCGGTGGGGGGATCTGCTGGCGATCGTGGGCTTCGCGTTTGTTGCAATGTTGCTAGCTTCGCGGATTCCGGCCGCTCGGGCGGCTCGTCTAAAGCCTGCAGACGCATTGCGTTACGAGTGAATAGCGCTCGAATAGGGAAAATGGGTCTAACGAGAGAAGGGAGCCGCAAGCGGCTCCCTTTGGGTGATACGCGCCGGACGGAAGGTCCAACGGTTATGCGAGGTATGTATTTGTGACTGGAAACCGAATCAGCAACTGCGAGAGTCGCCGTTCCGGTTTTGCTGGTTCCCTCTTTCCAAGTACCGATCACGAATGTGATCCGGCGGGGAACCGGAAGTGGATGAAAGCTTTGAACGCCTCAGGGAACCGCGAAGCAGTTCTCTACAGTTGTTCAGTGGGCTTTCATTGAGCTATACGTATGTGTGCGCCAAGTCGTTTCCTCGGAGGCCGAGTTTTTTGAGAAAAGTTGGATGAAGAAATCCCTCTCCGTGGTCTTTGGAACCGGACCGACGGTCTATGGCCAAAGCCATTGGCGTTGGTCAAGCCGAGACCGAGCATGACTGGGTCTCGTGACCACGGCGATCGCGCAGATCCGCTGGGTGAGCCGGTCACCTCCCGGTTGCAGGCGGAGGGTGCCGTCGGCACGGATCTAGGCCTGTGTGGTGAGTGTTGGTGGGCCCGGTTGGTGTCGTCGAGATCCAGCTCATTCCTGCGCTGTGGTCGTTCGGACAAAGACCCGAGTTTCGGTCGCTATCCGCCGCTTCCGGTCTTGATCTGCGCGGGTCACCGCGCGCTTGGCTCGGAGACCGAGGACACCAACGCAGAAAGCGTGTGAGTACAGTCCCAAGTCGCTGCTAAGCTGCGCCCGCGATGCCAAAGCGGACAGATATCCAATCGATTCTCATCCTCGGATCAGGCCCCATCGTGATTGGGCAGGCCTGCGAATTCGACTACTCAGGAACGCAGGCCTGTCGTGCGTTGCGGGCTGAGGGATACCGTGTGATTCTCGCCAACTCGAACCCGGCGACGATCATGACCGACCCCGAGTTTGCCGACGCGACCTACATCGAACCGTTGGTCCCGGACATGATCACCAGGATCCTCGAGATCGAGCGACCCGATGCGATCCTACCCACAGTAGGCGGTCAAACTGGGATCAACCTCACTCTCGAGCTGCACAGTACGGGCGTGCTTGACCAGTATGGAGTTGAGCTGCTCGGCGCAGGTGTCGACGCGTTGCGGCTGGGCGAAGATCGTCAGCTGTTCAAGGAAGCGATGGTCGAGATCGGACTCGACGTGCCCCGCAGTGGTTTTGCCACCAACATGGATGAGGCCCGAGTGATCACCGAAGAGCTCGGTTACCCGGTGATCGTGAGGCCTAGTTTCACCCTCGGTGGTGAAGGCGGTGGCGTGTTCTTCAATCGAGCCGAAATGGAAGAAGTGGTACCCCGAGCCTTGCAGGCGAGCCCCGCAGGCCAAGCCTTGCTCGAGCAATCGGTGATCGGTTGGAAGGAGTACGAACTCGAGGTGATTCGCGACCTGGCGGACAACGCGATCATGGTCTGTTCGGTAGAGAACATCGATCCGATGGGCGTGCACACCGGCGACTCGATCACCGTCGCACCGCAGCAGACCTTGTCTGATGTCGAGTTCCAGGAAATGCGCGATGACGCGTTTGCCGTTATCCGACGCGTCGGAGTAGCCACCGGTGGTTCCAACATTCAGTTCGCGGTCGATCCCAAGACGGGTCGACGAGTGGTCATCGAAATGAATCCGCGAGTCTCGCGTAGCTCAGCGCTCGCGTCTAAGGCGACCGGTTTCCCCATTGCGAAGATCGCCGCACTGCTGGCGGTTGGCTACACTTTGGATGAAATCCGCAACGACATCACCGGCGAGACCTTCGCAGCGTTCGAACCAAGCCTCGACTACACCGTGGTGAAGATTCCGCGCTGGGCATTCGAGAAGTTTCCGCAGTCAAAGACCGTGCTCGGCACCTCGATGAAGTCGGTGGGCGAAGTGATGGCCATCGGCTCCAACTTCCGTGAGGCGCTGATGAAGGCCCTCTCCGGCCTTGAGCTCGATGGTGATCGAGTGCAAATGGAGAGCCGTTCCTCCGATCCAGTGTCGCTACGCCGCCGGTTGACGACACCGAATTGGGAACGCATCTTCGCCGTCTTCTCCGCGACGCGGCAAGGGTGGACGATCGAAGAGCTCCACCAGGCGACCGAAATTGATCCCTGGTTCCTGCGCGAGATCAAAGAGGTCGTCGATCTCGAGACGGAACTGTCCTGCTGGTCTGCTACGACCGCTCCGCGGCAGCTGCTGCGCCGCGCCAAGTTTTCAGGCCTCACCGACCGACGCCTGGCAGCGCTGATGTCGACGGATCATTCGGAGGTCAAAGCAGCGCTCGCCGAGCACGGGATCCAACGGGTGTTCAAGCGCGTTGATACCTGCGCAGCCGAGTTTCCCGCGACTACGCCTTACCTCTACTCCACCTTTGGTGATGAGGACGAGTCGGCGCCCTCCGACCGCCGCAAGGTGATGATCCTGGGCTCCGGTCCAAACCGGATTGGACAGGGGATCGAGTTCGACTATTGCTGTGTGCATGCAGCCTTCGCTTTGTCTGCGCAGGGCTTCGAGACGATCATGGTCAACTGCAATCCGGAAACGGTTTCAACCGACTACGACACTGCCGACCGCTTGTACTTTGAACCGCTGACTCTCGAGCATGTCTTGGCGATCTTTGAAAAGGAGAAGCCAGAGGGCGTGATCGTCCAGCTTGGTGGCCAGACTCCCCTCAAGCTGGCTAATGAGCTGCAGGCCGCCGGCGTGCCAATTCTCGGAACGTCTCCGGATGCGATCGACTTGGCCGAGGATCGTGAGCGCTTTGGTGCGCTGCTGAGGAAAGAGAACGTCTTGCAGCCGGCCAACGGTACCGCAGTGTCGGTCGACGAGGCGGTCGCGATCGCCAATAAGATTGACTACCCGGTTGTGGTTCGGCCTAGTTATGTTCTAGGCGGCCGAGCTATGGCCGTGTGCTACGACGAAACCACCTTGCGCGACTACATGTCGAAGGCCACTGATGTTTCTCCGGGTCGACCGATCTTGCTCGACCGCTTCTTGCAGAACGCGATCGAAATCGATCTCGATCTCTTGTGCGACGGTGAAACCACCGTGATCTGCGGGATCATGGAGCACATCGAAGAAGCTGGGGTGCACTCCGGGGACTCGGCGGCGGTCCTGCCACCACACTCGGTGTCTGATGACTTGCAGGATCAGATGCGGGCGATCGCCTCGCGTCTTGCAATCCAACTCGGAGTGGTCGGGTTGATGAATGTCCAGTTCGCGATTATGGGCGATGAGGTGTATGTAATCGAGGTGAATCCCCGTGCGTCACGCACCGTGCCGTTCATTGCGAAGGCTGCCGGCATTCCACTGGTCTCGGTAGCCGCTCAGATCATGGCTGGCGCCAAGCTTGCTGAGCTGGGGATTACCAAAGAACCGAAACTCGATCACTACTACGTCAAGGTTCCCGTGTTTCCGTTTAGTCGCTTTCCCGACAACGACCCACTGTTGGGACCAGAAATGAAGTCGACCGGCGAAGTCATGGGGATCTCCAAGGAATTCGGCATCGCCTTCGCCAAGGCATGGATTGGGGCGGGCAACCGGCTACCGCAGGAAGGAACTGTGTTCATCTCGGTGCGGGACCGAGACAAGCCCGCTACTACCCAGGTGGCAAGGGAGTTCAAGGAACTCGGCTTCCAATTGGTCGCGACCTTAGGTACCGCCAAGTTCTTGCGGGAGCGGGGCCTCGAAGTGGCCGACGTCAAGAAGGTCGCCGAGGGTCGACCTCACATTGTCGATCTGCTGATCAATGGAGACGTTGATCTTGTGATCAACACACCGCTCGGAGGCGAGGCCTATCTCGACGATAAGGAGATCCGGACCACGTCGCTGCGCTTTGGGATCCCATGCATCACCACCATCTCGGGCGCTCTGGCGGCCGCCGCTGCGGTGCGCGCACTGCTGGGTGGCAACTTGTCCGCCACCTCATTGCAGGCACTGGACGAGCGGCGCAAGGCGTCAACCTAAGCTTCAGCCTAGAATGTTGGGCCCACAGACTCGTTTAGCGAATGACATTGAAGCTCAACTTTAAGACTGTCGGTATCGACCCCTGACCTCAGGGATCGAGAGCCGAAGAGGAATGCAAATGACTGGCAGCACACGTACCGAGACCGACAGCCTTGGAGCAGTCGAGGTCCCCTCCAACGTCTACTACGGCGCTCAAGCGGAGCGTGCGCGGCAGAACTTTCCGATTAGTGGGATCACCATGCCGCGTCGCTTTCTGGCTGCGATGGCTCGCATCAAGGGTGAGGCGGCGCAAGTCAACGCCACTCTAGGGGTGGTGGATCAAGCCACGGCTGACGTGATCGTTCAGTCGGCCCGAGAGGTTCACGACGGTCTTCTGTCAGGCGTACGGGATGCGGACTTCCCAGTCGATGTGTTCCAGACCGGCTCGGGAACGTCGAGCAACATGAATACCAACGAGGTGATTGCCAATCGGGCAATCGAGATCTTAGGCGGCGAGATGGGCAGCAAGAGCCCGGTTCACCCTAACGACCATGTGAACGCCAGTCAGTCCTCCAACGACACCGTGCCCACCGCGATTCACTTGGCTGCTTACTCGGCTGTTGAAGAGGTGCTCAGGCCGGGCCTAGTGCGGTTGCACAGGGCGCTCGACCAGAAGGCGCAAGAGTTCGACAACGTGGTCAAGATCGGTCGGACGCACTTGCAAGACGCGGTGCCGGTTCGCTTGGGTCAGGAGTTCTCGGGCTACGCACAGCAGATTGCCAACGGCATTGCGCGGCTAGACGCAACCAAGCCTCGACTGGCCGAGCTTGCCCTCGGCGGTACGGCGGTCGGCACTGGACTCAATGCCCCGGACGGTTTTGCCGAGGGTGTGATTGCTGGGCTTGCTAAGAGCACGGGCTATCCGTTTGTTGGCGCCCCCAATCGGTTCGAAGCGATGGCAGCAAAGGACGCTGCAGTCGAGGTGTCAGGCGTTCTCAAGACGGTTGCGGTTTCGATGACTAAGATTGCCAATGACATCCGCTGGCTGGCGTCGGGTCCACGATGCGGATTGGGCGAGATCTCGATTCCGAGCCTGCAACCTGGCTCATCGATCATGCCTGGCAAGGTGAATCCGGTAATTCCTGAGGCGGTACTGATGGTCGGAGCGCAGGTGGTGGGCAACGATGCTGCGATCACCTGGGGTGGGGCCGCCGGCAACTTTGAACTCAACGTGATGATGCCGATGATCGCTCACAACCTGCTGCAATCGATTGAGGTTCTGGGCAACGCCGCTTCGGTGTTCGCCGAGCGCTGCGTCGAGGGGATCGAAGCACAGCGTGAACGTGCCGAAGAAATGGTCGAAAAGTCGCTCGCAATGGTCACTGCGCTGGCTCCCCGGATCGGCTATGACGCCGCGGCGTCGATCGCTAAGGAGTCGGTCGCAACCGGACGCACCGTCCGGGAGCTTGCGGTCGAACGCGAGGTACTTCCACTAGCGGAGCTTGAGGAATTGCTCGATCCGCGTGGTCAGACCGAGTAGCGGGACCGATCAGGGCCTTTCGATTCCCTTGCAGCAGGCCACTAGCCCACGGCGCATTCTCCATTGCGACATGGATTGCTTCTATGCGGCCGTCCACATGCGCGACGATCCCGCGCTACGCGGTAAGCCGGTGGTCATTGGAGGCACTCCGGAGAGTCGGGGAGTGGTCGCTGCGGCGAGCTACGAGGCCCGCGCTTTCGGGATTCGCTCCGCAATGCCGTCGTCTCAAGCGCGAAGGCGGTGTGCGCACGCAATCTTTTTGAAGCCGGAGTTCGCTCGCTATCGTGAGGAATCCGGGTTCATCTTCGAGGTGTTCCGCGAGTTCACTCCGGTGGTACAAGGGGTTTCGGTGGATGAAGCGTACCTGGATGTGACCGAGCATCTCGGTACTTGGGGTTCGGCGACTGCGGTGGCAGTTGCCATCAAGGACCGGGTTCGTGAACGGACCGGTCTCACCGTGAGCGTCGGGGTTGGCCCCAATCGCCTGGTGGCGAAGATCGCCTCGGACTTTGACAAACCTGACGGTTTGACGGTGGTGCCACCTAAGCGAGTGGATGAATTCCTAGCGCCGCTCCATGTTCGCAACCTGCAAGGAGTGGGTCCTGCTACGGAGAAGCGGTTGCTGGAAGCTTTTGCCGTGCGCACGATCGCCGACCTTCGCCGGGTCAGAGAATCCTCGTTGGTCAGCCGACTTGGTCGCTACGGCTCGCAACTCTTTGATTTCGCTCGGGGCATCGACGAACGACCGGTGGTCGACGAGTCCGTGCGTAAGAGCTACTCCTCAGAGCGCACCTATAGCGAGGACTTGAAGGATCCGCAGCGGATCGAGAACGAAATCGTTGAGCAGGCTGAGCGGGTCGGTGCAGGGATGGCAAAGCGGGAGCTGGTAGGCAGTACCGTGACGCTCAAGGTGCGTTACGAGAACTTCGAGACTGTGACCCGATCACTGACCCTCAAGGAGCCGACCAATGATCCCGATCGACTCGCGCAAACTGCTCTTTTGCTGTTGGGCCGTACCCAAGCGCGGGTACGACCGGTCCGGCTACTCGGTGTGGGCGTGTCGAAACTGACCGTGGCTGGTGCTCGCGAGCCGATGCAGCTCGACTTACTGTTGCCGGTGCCCAGTTCATCTGTGGTGGACGGTTAACTCTCGCGGAGTTGATCGAGCTTGCGACGATCGCGCTTGGTCGGCCTACCAGCGCCCGCTTCGCGGATCACGGGTTTGCGTCGCATCAACCGCTCCATGGGATCAGCGACAGGCTTGCTTGGGCTTTCGTCGATGAACAGATCCGCGGCCAGCGCCTTGAGCACCGGTTTGTCAGCGATCTTCGCAACCACCAGGACGCGCTTCCAGTCATCGCGCATCTCGATCTCGATTCGGTCTTCAAGGGCCACAATCCGATGGGGCTTGGCCTTGACTCCGTTGACGCGGATGCGGCCTAACGAGCACGCGCGGGTTGCCTGAGAGCGGGTTTTGAAGGCGCGCGCGATCTGGAGCCATTTGTCGATCCGCACCTTGGGCTGGCTTGCCGTGCTTGCGACCTTTGGCGCGTTGGTCATTGGAGACTAGACCTCGTCCACCAAGCGAAAACCGTCGCGCTCGCGGGTGATCAAGCCGCCTTCCAGCAGCGCCTCTGCGTGGGCGCTCAAGGACGCGGCGGCTGCACCAAATAGCTTGGGGTCTGTGCCTGTGTAGATCTTGGGTACGATTTGCTCGAGGGTTTGAAACTGATCGTTCAGAGCGCTCAAGAGTTGTTGACTGCGTGCGAGTCGGTGTTCGCGCAGCTCGGTCATTCGTGCAATCGGGTCAATGATGGTTGGTCCGTGGGCGGGCAGCAAGAGCGATGGGTCGAGAGCCAGGAGGAGGTCGAGGGACGCTAAGTACTCGTTGAGGCTGCCATCCGGTGGTGCGAGGATGGTTGTCGACCACGCCATGACGTGATCGGCACAGAAGATCACGGTCTCATTAGCGTCATTGGCGCTTGAGGGATCGAGGACGAAACTGAGGTGGTCGGCGCAATGTCCCGGAGTGTGCAAGCACGTTAGGCTGAAACCGTCGCCTTGGATCGTTTGCAGGTGGTGAAGCGGCTGTGTAGCGCGAAAGCCATCGCCTCGCTGGTCGTTCTCGAGATGAAAACCGTAGGTGTCGACGTTCCACTCGGTGGCAAGGCGCTGACCCAGAGGCCAATGATCAGCGTGACCGTGGCTGATCAGGATGCCGTTGACCAATCGACCGTCCACAGCCTTCTCGATCGCAGCTCGATGCCCGTCATCGCAATCCTCGCCGGGATCGAGAATCCACAGCGAATCGCCACCGATGAGAAAGGTGTTGGTGCCCGGGCCGGTGAACATGCCGGAGTTGTCCTCGCGGATGCGCACTACTGGTGGGCCGTAGGGCAAACTCAGCATCTCGGCCACACCGGGTGCTGGCATGCCAGCGAAGTAGGTCATGACGTGTACTCGAGAACCGGCTTCAGCGCTTGAAACCCGTGAACCAGCTCGCCGGCGTGATCGACGAGATGTCCTCATCCGCTTGCTCGTAGCCCGGGTCACCTGGGATCACCGGGCAGCCTTCGAAGTTCTTTGGCAGATTGATGGGCCGTGGCTGGTCACCGCTCGCCCAGCTCAGGGCGTCGGTGATGTTGGCGAAGCCTTCGAGGCCCTTGAGGGTGTGCAGTGTGGGGAAGATGATCATCCACTCTCGCGCCATTGCCTTGTCGAGCGCGGTACCTGGTTCTACCCAGGCTGAGCTGGTCAGCTCCCAGTCGTCGTGTGTGGCGGTTTGGTTCTCGGGAGCCTCTGCTGCGAAGAAGCGGGTGTCGTAGCGGCGCTTCTCGCCAAACGGAGTAATCCAGTGCGACCAGTAGTGCATTCGATCGGTGGCCAGGACCAACCGTTCGCGCTCGAGAAGTTCTTGAAAACCCAGCTTCCCCGCGTTGAGTTGGTCGCGTGCGGTGCGATAGAGGTCCTCGACATCGGGTGCACTGAAGTCTAGGAGCTGGCCATCTTCGGCGTAAGCCAGGAGCACTCCAGCCTCCTCGAAGCACTCGCGCAGAGCGGCGACGAAGTAGCTCAGGCCGCCGCAGTCGAGACCCAGGCGTTGGTTGGCTTGGGCTTCGCTTAGGCCTTTGCAGAGTCCTTCCGGGATCGCGTCCGCATCGTCGACACGACCTCCCGGAAACACGTAGGCGCCGCCGACGAAGCCGGAATTGAGGTGGCGTCGTTCCATAAACACCTGGACTCGATTGGGAGCACTGTCACGAATCAACAGGACTGTTGCAGCGGGACGCGGAGTGGGGCTAGCTTCGCCGGTTTGGCTTCGCGGAGGCGAGTCGCTCAAGATGAAGGCTCCGGTGGTTGACGGGCAAACGCAGTGAATCGGGAGGGATGCAGCAGAGGGGGCTCCCTTAGTTTCTGCCAAACACCATGTCAGATGCCGGTTCGGAAATCAGGTCTGCTGCGACCTTCTCTGCAGCTCGCATCGCCCGCAGGATGTTGCCACCGGCGATCGCCTTGAGTTCTCGATCGCTATATCCGCGAGCACGCAATTCCAAGAAGAGTGCTGGATACTGAGATACGTCTTCGAGCCCGACTGGCACCGAAGTGATGCCGTCGTAGTCGCCACCGATACCGATGATGTCAACGCTCGCGATGGCCCGAATGTGGTCGATGTGATCGGCGACGTCTTTGAGGGTGGCATTCGGGGCGGGGTTGTCGGTGCGCCACTGGTCGAGCGCGGTGTTGACCGCCGTGTCGAGCGCCTCGCCGTCGAAGGTCGCGGTGAGTTGATTGCGAATCTTGAGGCGTTCGAGCCGTGCCCTATCGGAATGGCGCCTGACGTCCTCGCTGATGAAGGACGGAACAAACGTGACCATCACTACGCCACCGTTGTTGGCCACACGCCGCAGCACGTCGTCTGGGACGTTGCGGGCGTGTTGGGTGACTCCGTAAGCAGAGGAGTGCGAGAAGATCACTGGTGCCCTGACCGTGTCCAATGCGTCGTGCATGGTCGCGGGTGAGGTGTGCGATAGATCGACCAGCATACCCATGCGGTTCATTTCGCGCACCACCTCGAGGCCAAACGAGCTGAGGCCGTTATGTTCCGCTTCATCGGTCGCTGAGTCTGCCCAGTCTGTATTGGCTGAGTGGGTCAAGGTCATGTACCGCACGCCCGCACGGTACAGCTGGCGTAGCGCGCCTAAGGAGTTGTCGATGGCGTGGCCCCCCTCCATGCCGATCAGTGATGCCAGGCGACCCGCCCGCCGCGCGCGGTCGACTCCGGTCGAAGTGAGGGCGATCTGCAGTTGTTGCGGATACTTGTCGACCAGGCGATGGACGACGTCGATTTGTTCGAGCACGGCGCGGGTCGCGCCAGGTCCAGCCATCGAGGTCGGAATGTAGACCGACCAGAATTGACCGCCCAAACCACTGAGTTCCAAGCGTGCGAGGTCCGTGTGCATGGGAGGTTGCAGCGCACTGGTATCGCTGAAGTTGAACTCTCCAAGGACATTCCCGAGCCGCTCGCGTGTTTGCCAGGGGACATCGTTGTGACCGTCGATGAGCGGCGCTTCAAATAGCAGCTTGCGCATCGCAAGAAGTTGCCGGCGATCGGTTCGGGATGGGTCTTGGGCGAGAGCTGCGGTGCCCACAAAGAGGGCGCTGAGGGTCGCCGCGACCGTCAGCAGTCGAGGCGTCAATTGGTAGGGCATGCGCGGTCCTTGGCTGTGACTGGGATCCTCTGATTCGAGAACGGTGCTCATTGTAGTCGGGTTGCAGGCGATTTCGGACCGCCGATGCCGCTGATGCGAGCGAGCAACGGCTAGACTCGCCGCGCCTAGGGGCGGCCTTAGCGACCTCGAACGCAGGCGATTTGTCTCGCGAAACGACAGGAAGCATCATGAAACGCATTGGCATGCTCGGCTATGGAAGCTTCGGGCGGTTCGCGGCGGCTCACCTGAGCCAGGCTTTTGAGGTGTTGGTCGCAGATCGCACACGACCGGTGATCGACGCTACCAGCGCTGGCATCACCGCCGTTGAGATCGGCACTGCGGCTGCTTGCGAGGTAGTGATCATTGCAGTGCCGGTGCAGAACATGCAGGAGCTACTGGTCCAGGTGGCGCCGAGGTTGGAGCCCGGCACTTTGGTGTTGGAGGTCGCTTCGGTGATGGAGCGGCCGGCCCAGATCCTGGACCTGCTGTTGCCAGAGAAGGCGCGCTTCTTGGGACTTCATCCCATGTTCGGGCCGCAAAGTGGCAAGGGCGGGATCAGCGGCCTGAAAGTGGTGCTCAGCGCTCCAACGCAGTCAGCGAAGTGTGCAAGCTCTGAAGAGCAAGCGAGAGTCATCGGCTACCTTGAGAGCTTAGGACTAGAGGTGATTGAGATGCTGGCAGAGGATCACGATCGCGAGATGGCCACCATCCAAGGCCTGACCCATTGGATCGCGAAGGCGCTACGGGAGGTGCGCCAGGCGGATCTCGACCTCGCCACGCCGGCCTATCGGCACCTGCTCAAGATCGAAGAGATCCTGCGGGAGGACTCACACGATCTATTTATGACCATTCAGCGAGAGAACGCGTTCACCAAGCCCGCCCGCACCGAGTTCTACCAGCGACTCAGAGCGATCGAGCAGGAGATCGAACAGGACTTGGAGAGCTAGGCTCGCGGAAGCGGTTTCGCGGTTGGCTCGTCAACTCTGGGATGCTCGGGTCTTGTGTCTCGAGTTTTCACTGCTTGCTTCGGCGAGGCCTAGTCAGAAGCCGCCGGTACTTGTGCACGAGTCGCGAAGTCTTTCTAGCGAGTCCCTTCGGGGTCCAAGAGGTCAGCCTGGCGCAGGCCAGGATCAAGGGACGAGTCCCCATGGGCTTCGTTGTCGGCCTCCTCGTTGCCGGTCGCCTCATGGATCGATGCCAGTGGCAGCTCTGTGGTTTCTGGCTCCACTCTCGGCTGCTGGCGCGTTGCAACGATGCGGTTCGTAGGTCGCCGTTCTTGTGCTGCACTGGGCACGATCTGTCGCTTGATGCCCCAACGGACCCCGAAGAGGTCGAAGAAGCCGCGCCATGCTGGTCCGATGATGCCGTACTTACTCTTGCCCGCTCGGCGAGTCCGATGGTTGATCTCAATCTGTTGCACTCGCGCACCGCGCAGCGCCACGATGGCCGGCAGAAAGCGGTGAAGGCCTTTGAAAGGCGGCAGGTCCTTGAGCCACTCTCGGCGATAAGCTGCGAGCCCGGTGCAGACGTCGATAAATGGGTCGCCCAGAAAACCTCGTCTGACGGCGTTGCCGATCCTGCCGCTGGCGCGTCGCAGCATGGAGTCTGCACGTTCGGTGCGCACCCCAAGGACCACGTCGCAGTGTGCGAGTTCGTCAACGAGGCGCGGGATGTCTTCAGCGAAGTATTGAAGGTCCGCGTCCATGGTGACCACGATGTCGCCGGTTGCAGCACGGATGCCAGCCAAGGTGGCGGCTGATTGACCCTGCCTGGTGGCGAGCCGCAAGCACCGCACGTGATCTCGACGTTCGGTTTGCTGAACCATTTCCTCGAGCGTTTCGTCGGTGGATCCGTCGTCGACAAGGATGATTTCGTAGTCAAAGAGACTTCCGAGAGCGCTGTCGAGATCGATACACAGGAGAGGAATGCAGCCGCGCTCGTTGTAGGCCGGAACGACGATGCTGGCCGTTAACTTCATGAGGGTGATCTTAAGACAACCAACGCTTGCGACGTTTGTAGTGCTTGATATCTCGATAACTTTTGCGCTCGCCGCCCTGGGTCACTCCGAGGTAGAACTCTTTGACATCGGCGTTATTGCGCAATTCGTCTGCAGACCCTTCGAGCACCACGCGCCCGCCTTCCATGATCATCGCGTGCTCGGCGACCTCCAATGCCAGGTGGGCGTTCTGCTCGACCAGCAGGATGGTGGTGCCCTCTTCTTCGTTGATCCTTCGGACGATTGCGAAAATCTCCTGGACCAACAGGGGAGCCAAACCTAGCGATGGCTCGTCGAGGAGTAGGAGTTTGGGGGCTGCCATCAGCGCTCTACCAATCGCCAGCATTTGCTGCTCGCCACCGGAGAGGTAGCCAGCCTGCTGTTCTTGACGCTCACGTAGCTTTGGGAAGTAGGAGTAGACGCGCTCTAGGTCTCGCGCGAGCGAGGTGCCGCGAGGGCGGGTGTACCCTCCAGCTCTGAGGTTGTCCTCGACGTTGAGATGCTCGAAGACCCTCCGACCTTCCATCACTTGGAAAATGCCGCGACGCACGATGTCGTCAGCGGCGAGTTCGTCGATCCGTTCACCGCAAAAATCGATGGTGCCGTCGCTGACCGCACCGCGCTCAGTTCTGAGCAGTCCAGAAATCGCCTTGAGGGTGGTCGACTTGCCGGCGCCGTTGGTTCCAAGCAGGGCGCAAATCGACCCCTCGCGCACGGTGAGCGACAGGCCTTTGAGAACCAAGATAACGTCCTCGTAGAGGACCTCGATATTGTTGACGCTGAGCAAGCGCCTTAGGCTTTTGGCGAGCGCAGGCCGGTTAGCGGAGTCCACATACCGCTACTGACTTCGAACAGGCGCATGGAGTTGGTGCCGCGGTGGCTGTCAGGGGTGAAGGTGATCGGGCTGGTTACCCCGCCGGTGTCGAAGTCGCGCAGGCTTTCGAGGGCCTCCTTGATCGCTCGACCAGTGACCTCACCCTGCGCGGCAGCGCGGCGGATGCCCTCCATCATGAGGTGCATGGTCATCCAACCTTGGCCATAGAGCAGCCCTTCCTGATCGAGCGAGGACCCCTTCGATTCGAGAAACCTGTTGGCTTGGTCGAGACCCGTTACTCCCTCGCCGGGTGGGGAGAACAGGATCGAACCGATCGTGCCTTCCGCGGCATCGCCAGCGAGATCGGTGAGCACTGAGTTACTGCACCAATTCAGGCAGGCGAAACGCAGGTCAAGGCCGAGATCTTGGGCGTTCTTGAGAGCCGTTGCCACCGGTCCCGAGGTGTTTTGAAACACCACCCACTGAGTCCCACTCTTCGCAATTCGAGTGAGCTCGGCGGTGTAGTCCGTATTGCCGCGGGGCATCTCCACCTTGCTCAGCGCGATGCCGTTGGCGTCGGCGTAGTCCTTGCCTCCGAGATTGTAGGGCGAGAGACCGAAGGGGCTCGGGTTGTGCATTAGCGCTACGCCCAGCGGCTCATCAGCACCGGCGGGTGCCTCCTGTTCGAGCATCCAATCGAGCAGAATCTTGAACTGGTCGGTGTAGCTGGTGCCCGCTAGAAAGTTGTAGGGCGCCTCTTCGGGGTTACCTAAGACATGTGAATACGACGCCGACATGAAGGGGATCTCGTCGTCGCCAATTCGCCCACGAAGGGCTTCGGTGTCAGCGGTCCCCCATCCTTGGAAGGCTACGACCCCTGACTGGGAGTAGCGCGAGTAGAGCTGCTCAGCTTGATCGACCTTGTAGGCGTAGTCCTGGTACAAGAGTTCAATGGGCTTGCCCGCGATGCCACCGCTCTCGTTCAGCCAGTCGACGTAGCCGCGTAGGCCGTTAGCGTAGGCGGTGCCCACGTCGGCGGTCGGCCCGGTGAGATCGAACACGGCGCCGACGCGGATGGTCGAGCCGTCGTCGGTTGCGCCACCGCATGCGAGCGCGAGCCCGATCAGCAGGATCGCGATAAACAGCAGAAGTCGTCGGTGGAGCGTTGGGATCTTGGTCATGATCTGAAGGTCCTTGGTTGGAAAACGGGGAGCTAGTGGAGAGGAGGGTGCGAAAGACTCGACACTGTGATGGTCAGGCGCACGGCATGCTACCGAAGGGGCGAAGACGTTTCCGGCCTAGTATGAGAACGGCCAGACTTTGAACTGATCCTTGATATTGCGCCACAGTTTCGCCAGCCCTTCGGGCTCGAGAACCAGGAACAAGATGATGATCAGGCCGAAGGCGCCTTGTTGGACAAACGGAAGGATGCGCGCAGCTGCAGGGACCGTGGTTTGGAGAGACTGGCCCACCGAGTTGATCAGCGCTGGCAACAGCACGATCAGGGTCGCGCCAAAGAACGAACCATTGATGGTCCCCAATCCGCCGACGATGATCATCGCGAGGTAGGTGATCGAAGTGTCCAGAGTGAACCGTTCCCAGGTGATGATGGTCCTGTAGTGAGCGATCAGGGCGCCGGTGATGCCGACCAGGAACGACGAGGTTGCAAACGCGACGAGCTTAGTGCGGAACACGTTAACGCCCAGCGCGCCAGCCGCAATGTCTTGGTCGCGGATGGCGACGAACGAACGGCCGACTCGCGAGCGCATCAGGTTGGCAACGAACAGTGCGGCGAGCGCTGCTGTGGCTACGCCGAACCAATAGAAATTAAAGTCGCGATCGAGCCTGAACCCGAACAGCTTCGGCGACGGTATGACCAGGGCTTCGGTGCCGCCGGTGAGCCAAGTCCAGTGGGTGATCACCCATTCCACGATCTGTTGGGCAGCCAGGGTCGCGATAGCGAGGTAGAGGCCTTTGAGGCGAAGTGAGGGCAGGCCGATGATGAGCCCTGCTGCAGCGGTGATGAGTCCAGCGATCGGGATGCTGAGCCAAAACGGAAGATCCATGCGCAGGGTGAGCAGGCCAGAACCATAGGCGCCGATCGCGAGGAAGGCGCCTTGCCCTAGGGAAATCTGTCCGGTGTATCCAACCAATAGGTTGAGGCCGAGCGCGCCGACGGTCGCGATCGCCACCTGATTGGCAAGGCTTAACCAGTAGGGCGACGCGATGAAAGGAAAGATCACCACCGCGAGCGCGAACAAGCCAAGCCTCATCCGTTGAAGAGGGTAGGGGCGCAGTGCCATTTCCTCGCTGTACTTCTCGAAGAAGACGCCAGATCTCATCGGGCTGTTGCCCTCGTGTTCGGAGGTTGTGGGTCGAGATTCATTTCACACCCGCTCAATGATGCGCTTGCCGAACAAACCATAGGGCCTGATCATCAGCACCAAGATCAGAACCAAGAAGGGCACGATCATGTTGAGGCCGTGCCCAATGTAGCCGCCGGTGTATTGCTCTAAGAGGCCGATAATTGCTCCGCCCACGATCGCACCCGGGATCGAGTCGAGACCGCCCAGGATGACCACCGGAAAGACTCGAAGACCGACGTGACTCACCTCTTGGCCAACCCCGACCATATTCGCCAACATCATCCCGCCTAGGGCTGCGGTCACCGCGGCCAAGGCCCAGGCGACCGCCAACACTCGACGAATGCTGATACCCATCGACAAAGCCGCTTGGTTGTCGTCGGCAATGGCGCGCATGGCGATTCCTTCACGCGTGGTCTTGAAGAACCACTGTAGAACGAACAACAGTAAACCCGCGACCACTACGACCAACACGCGGTCGAGGCCGAGCACCGCTCCGCCGATCTCGATGTTGCCTTCGGGCAGAAAGCTCGGGAAGGCGCGTGGTCGTGGTCCCCAGATTCCGTTCACTAGCGCCTTCATCACCGACGAAAGGCCGATGGTCGCCATGATCATCGAGATCACCGGTTCTCCGATCAGTGGGCGTAGCACTAGGCGTTCCACCAAGAGGCCAAGTCCGGCGCAGCCTGCAACCGCAAGTACAACCGATAGCGACCACGGTAGTCCGAACTGGGCGATGAAGGCGAAGCAGAGGTAGGCCCCGAACATCAAGAATTCACCCTGAGCGAAGTTGATGACATCGGACGCTTTGAAGACCACGACGAAGCCCACCGCGACCAAAGCGTAGACCATGCCATTTGAGAGGCCGGAGAGGGTGAGTTGAATGAAGGTATCCATGAGCTTCGCTTTAGGCGTTGGACGGCGAGAGCAGGGTCTCGATCCGTAGATTGGTTTTCTGGATCACGGTGCGACCGTCTTGATACACGACTTCGTTCTCGACTGGCCAGTTTTCCTCTTGGCTGTAGAGGCCGCTCAGAATGTCTGCATAGCGCTCTACTACAAAGCCGCGCCTTACCTTGCGGGTACGGGTGAGCTCTGCGTCGTCGGCATCGAACTCCTTGTGGAGGAGTAGGAAGCGGGCGACTCGCGCGGACTCCGGCAGGTCGGCGTTGGTACTTTCAACGTGCTCCTTGACCAGCTGATAGATCTCGGCCTTCTGGGCAAGGTCGGTGAAGGTGGTATAGGCCAGCTGGTGACGCTCTGCCCACTTGCCCGCGTTGCCAAAGTCGATGGTGATCATGCCGGTGACAAACGGGTAGTCGGCACCGCCGAACACCACCGCCTCTTGCACGTAAGGGCTGAACTTGAGCTTGTTCTCGAGAAACTGGGGCGAGAAGCGGGCGCCATCCTTCAGTGTCATCACGTCTTTGACGCGGTCGATCACCACCAAGTGACCGTCCTTGTCGAAGTCGCCTGCGTCACCCGAGAGTAGCCAGCCGTCTTGTAGAGCTTCACTGGTGGCCTCAGGGTTGAGGTAGTAGCCGGCGAACACGGCGTCGCTGCGGGTGCGAATCTCACCGTCGTCGCTAAGTTCTATCTCGGTGCCCGGGAGAGGAGTGCCGACTGTGTGGTACTTGATCTTGCCATCGCGATGGGCGACTGAGATCCCCGAGACTTCGGTTTGACCATAGATCTGTTTCAGATTGACGCCGATGGCGTGAAAGAAGCGAAAAACGTCGGGGCCGAGCGCTGCACCGCCGGTGTAGGCGTGGCGCATGCGGCGCAGACCGAGCTGGTCGCGCAGCCAAAAGAAGCACGCCCACTCGGCCATGGCCGCCTTGAGTTTGAGTGTGACCGGAAGGCGGCCTCCGTGCTCATCGTTTGCACGTTGGCGATCGGCGACGACGTATCCGATAGCCAAGCATCGATCGAACAACCAGCGCTTCCAAGGCACGGTGTCTTCACGCTTGACTTGGATCTCAGAGAGCATGTTCTCCCAGATGCGAGGGGGAGAAAACAGAGTTTGTGGTCCGACCTCACGCAAATCGTTGGACACGGTTTCTGGTTCCTCGGGAAAGTTCACCGCGAAACCGACGCTCAGCGCGCGGGCGACCCCCGTCATTTGTTCCCCAATCCACGCCAGCGGCAGTAAGGACACGAAGTTGTCGGCGCGTTGCATAGCGTCAATGTTCTGCATTGTGCTACTCATGAAGAGCAGGTTGCGATGGGTGAGCATTGCTAGCTTGGGCTTGCCGGTGGTGCCGGAGGTGGTCGAGAGAACGGCGACTGTGCTGCTCTCGATCCTTTCAACTCTCTCCTGGTAAGCGGCGACTACCGCCAACGACGCTCCGGCCGCAACGTCCTGCTGTGATGCGGTTCCCAGCGCTTCCACTTGATCGAAGCGTCGCAGTAACGGATCAGTATAGGTGCGCATGCCTTTTGGGTCGAAGTAGATGACCGCCGCTAAGTTCGGCAAGTGCCCCTCGGCGCGCAGATCGAGGATCTTGTCGACTTGCTCTTGATCTTCTGCCACCACGAAGCGGACCTGCGCAAACTCCAGCAGGTAGCGCACCTCGTCGGCGACGGAGTCCTGGTAGATCCCCAACGATTTGCCACCGAGACCTTGGGCTGCCAGCTCTGCGATGATCCATTGCGGCCGATTGTCTGCGATGACTGCGAGAATGTCGTCAGACCCAAAACCAAGGGATTCGAGCCCCAGGGCGAAGCGCGCAACGCGGGCTACGAAGTCGGCCCAACTGGTCGCGCGCCAAATTCCGAGTTCCTTCTGCCGTAGCGCAACGTCGGTTGGCCAGTCGCGGGCGTTGCGTAGCAACAGGGCGGGCAGGGTCTGGGGGATGGCGGCGCTCATGCTGGTGGTGCAGTTTCGGTGTGGGCTTGGCCCAGGTAGGCGTTGATCACTGCCGGATCTGTGCCGATCTCTGCTGGGCTCCCGATTGCGATCAAGCGCCCGAAGTCAAGCACGGCAATGCGGTCCGAGAGGTCCATCACAACGCCCATGTCGTGTTCGCTGAGCACCGTCGTGATGCCGCGGTCCTCGTTAATGTCGAGGATGAATCGCGCCATGTCCTCCTTCTCCTCGGCGTTCATGCCAGCCATGGGCTCGTCGAGCAGCAAAAGACGTGGGCTCAAGGCGAGTGCGCGCGCCAGCTCGACGCGCTTTTGCAGGCCATAGGCAAGGGTGCCGACCTGAGCATGGCGGAGGGCTTCGATCTCCAGGAAATCGATGATCTCCTCGACCACTTCGCGATGCTCGATCTCGGCGCGTCGCTGCGGCCCCCAGTAGAGACCGCAAGACAGGACCCCGCCGGTGAGGTGAACGTGGCGACCCAGCATCAGATTGTCGAGCACCGACATGTGACGGAACAACTCGATGTTCTGAAACGAGCGGGCGACCCCGGCTCGCGCGATGTTGTGAGGAGCAGTACGTCGCAGCTCTAGTGCGCGCGTCGCTGCGTTGCCTTGGCCACTAGAGCGTTGAGGTGTTGGATGCAAAGTGAGTGCACCTTGTTGGGGCCGATAGAGGCCGCTGATCGAATTGAGCAGGCTGGTCTTACCTGCCCCATTCGGTCCGATCACAGCGAAGATCTCGCCAGACCTGACGTCGAACGAAATCCCGTCGAGCGCGGTGACGCCGCCGAACTTGAGGGTCACGTCATCTAAAGAGAGCACTGGGTTTGTGGGCATTGGCTGGAAGCTATCGCATCCGCCTAGTCGGCCGCTGCCGGCACCAGTAGCTTTCAGGGCGCAACGGCGTTCGCTCGATAGATGCAGACGCCCTCATCTCGATGGATTTCTTCGAGGAATCGTCGCGCCTTTCTTCTCTGCATGGCGCGGTCGTCATCAGTCAAGAGGTCGTCGGCTGATGCGGATGTCGGTCCGGTCCCCAGATGGGTGCCGACTCTGCCCGAGACGCTGTTGGAGCAGGCCTCGGCGATCACTAGATCAACGCCCCATTCGTGGAGCGCACCGGGGATCTGGCGGATGTCGGTTAGAGGTCCCAGCAGTTGCGAGTACGAGTATTGCCCCATGACATCTCCGATGATCCTCTGATTGTCTGTGAAGGCAGCGAGGTCGGCGAGACCTAGTCGGTACAGCACCCCTGGATTCTCGTTGGCCTGGATCCAGCGCAATGCTTTGAGGCCACGAACATGTTCAAGCAAGTAGGCTTCGTAGCCAGCCGGAGTGGGGGGCAGGCTGGAGCGCTCTGAGAGCTTGTGACCCAAGAAGCCCAGGCCAAGTGCTGAGAAGGCGCCAGCGACCAATAGGGGGACGGCCACCCGGCTCGCGATTCTGCGGGCGAGGCCTCCTACTGCTGAGGGTCGGTCGGCCTTTAGCAGCTGGGACCGGGTCCAGTCGAGCACCGGAGTGGCATAGACCGCGCCCAACAAAGAGAGCAGCGCGATCGCGGGGAGCAAGTAGCGGCGGTCGGTTCCGATCACGAACATGGCTAAGAAGTAGCTCATTGCGGCGAGCTCGATCAACACTGGTCTTGACGTGCCGCGTGGTCGCTTGGCAGGGCGTGCTGTGCGGATCGCTACCCGCCAGCCCGCTCGGAGGCAGATCGCAAGGGCGATCACTGCGATCGGCAGGAGCCAGGGGTTGTAACTGTCCCAGCGCAGCTGGTAATTGGCGAGGTCCTTGAGGCCGTTCTGACTCCCGTCGACCAGACCCCGCAGCCGCCAAACCCACAAGCTGCTGCTGCCGAAGACCGACTGGAGGAACGGGAAGACAGGGTTGCCAGTCGCGATCCAGGTTTTAAGGTACCACGGCGCTGCGGTCGCCAAAGCCGGTCCGCCAAACGCGAGGAGACTCGAGATGAGAGCGCGGAGCTGCGGAGCTGCGGTGCTGATTGCCGCTTGTCTCAGTCTCAGTCGCGCTGCGCAGAAACTCACGATCAGCCACGTTGCACAGAACGGAGCATAGAAGCCGCCCAGGTATTTTACGTTCATCGCCGAGCCGACCAGAACCCCGCAGACCACAAGCCATTTCAGGGGCAAGTGGTCTGCCTCCCAGTCGCTCGCGCTGGCCGCGCTATCGAACCGGTGGAGCGCGAAGACCGCGCCGGTGGTGAACGCCGTCATCGCCACGTCGACGAATCCGTAGGTCCCGGCCCACATGACCAGCGGGCTTCCAATGAAGAGCGCTGCGGCAAGAATGGGAAGCGAGGCACCGAGCTCCTTGGCCCATCGTGTGAGTAGTCCGGCGACTAAGAACAGTGGGAGCACCGCCAGCAGTTGGGCGAGGACTGGGGCTAGCTCTCGGCCAAGCAGGATCGCGGTGGCGAACCAGAGGTTCATTAGTGGTGGAAACGTTGGGAATCTCAAAGTCTCGAACCACAGCCAGCCACCGCTTTCAGCGTAGCCCGCGGCCATTGGATACTGATAGGCGCGAAAATCGAATCCGCGAAAGGGATCGAGGCATGAGAACATCGCCAGCACAATCACCGCAGTTGTTGCGACCCGCAAGACGACGTCGAGCCGATCTCGGCTGGTCTCGGTCGGCGGTGGCTCAGGCGCATCGACGATTCCCCGGTTTCGCGCGATGGTCCAGTGGGTGGCTATGCCGGCCCCCGTGGTTGCGACCAGCAACGTCAAGACCACCGGAGTTGTGAACTGACCGAGGATCAGCAGCCATACGAACAACGTGCCCAGTGTCCCCATCCCGAGGATGGTGGTGAACGCCATATCCGTGGCGGCGATGCGCAGGACCCTCAGCAGCCAAATGCCAGTGGCCCACATCGCTACGCTTGAAAGCACGATCAGGGCTGAGAGCTCGAGCAGGTACAGCAAAGCGGCCATCCTTGGGTCCTAGTGCGCCGAGCCGGAGCGCAAGGGTCCAGCGAGGTCGCCCAGTGTCGTGATGGCGAACCTGCACTCGTCGACCGTGTTGTAGAAATGCGGGGAGAGTCGAATACCAGCCCCCGGTCGGTAGTCGCAGATAATCTCGCGCTCGAGCAATCCCTGAGTCAACTCCAAGGCGCGCTCATGGGCGATGGTGACGGTCCCACCCCGTTGGTCGGACTGGTTCGGCGAGGCGATCTCGAAGCCGCGTTCAGAAGCCAAGTTGTGCATGAGCTCGGTGAGTTGCAGCGAACGCTCCCGAACGGCGCTCATGTCGAGATTGGCCAAGATCTCCAGGCCTGCTCGGGCGGCGTAGTGGGCAGCAACGTTCGGCGTTCCGGTGAGGAACCGATAGGCGCCGTGCTCGACCCGAATGTGCTCCTCGCCGCGGAAGGCGAACGGCTCGACGTCTGATTGCCATCCGGTCAAGGCCGGTTCGAGCTGCTGGTCGAGACCGCGTCTGACATACAGAAACGCGTTGCCTGGGCCACCGCAGAGCCACTTCAAGCAACCGCCTACCGCAGCGTCGACCTGCCAGCGTTCGAGCTCAAGCGGCAGTACTCCGGCTGATTGGTAGACGTCGAGTAGGAGTAAGGCGCCCACTTCGCGGCAGCGAGCCGCGATGCGCTCGGCGTCCTGAATGAAAGCAGAGCGAAATAGAACATGCGAGATTGGTACTAGGCGCGTACGCTCGTCGATCGCGGCGAGTAGGTCCTCAAGTTCGATACCGATTCCGTCTCGACTTGGGACGACGACGATGTCAGCACCCTTGCGGCGCTCACCCTCAAGCAGATACCGCATCGTGTGGAAGTTGTGCTCGGTGTAGACGATGCGATTGCGATCGCTTGGGTAGTCGAGGCAGGAGAGGAAGACGCCCGCCGCGATCGAGACGTTGTGGTGCATCGAGACGGTGCCAGTCGGGACTCCCAGGAGTGGTGCTACAAGATCACCGATCTCAACCGGTTGCTCCCACCAGCCCTCGTGCCAGGCGCGCACGCCGCGCGTGCGCCACTCCTTAGCGTACTGCTGCAACCCGCGCTCGGCCCCTTTGGGCATGGCGCCGAGCGAGTTGCTGATCAGATAGGTCGAACTCTCGAGAATAGGGAACTCTTCACGAAACCACGGGCCAGCGATCGAGGCATGCTGATTGTTTTTTGGAGTTTCCAAGCGTGAAGAATCCGTGGGGATGAGTGAGTCGTAATTTGGGAGCAGCTCAGCGGAGCTGACGACTCGATGATCGGATGCTAGCCCGAACCGGCTTCTTCGACTTCGTGCGCCGGTCAAAAAGCCAATCGATCAAAGATCCATTGTGGGGGCCTGTCGTGCACCCGCGCTTTTCCTATTGTCTGCCCTGTGACGCGCCGGAGTTCTTGGAGTTCCCCGGGATGCTAAGCAAAAAGCTTCGGCGCGATCTGGAGAGTCCGTGTTGGTCGTTGAGGTTCAACTATGTTCCCTGTGCCCCCAGAACCCAACAGTGCAATCACTGCGGATCTCTGACTCGCCACCTCACCCTCATTGTCCCTCTCCTCTCCCATTCTCTCTCCATCCCTCCCCCTTCACCTTGCGACGGGCCGGAGGCCCTTGGAGCAAGCATCGGTGCAAGCATGAGAACCCGTGGTATCCACCACGGGTTCTCATGCCATAAACTACGAGGTTCATTTGCCAGCGTTGGCGTTCTCGGTTCAGACTGAGCCGAATTCTTGTACCCAGTTGTTTTGCATCTGCGCGACCGAAGTTGGTCCCCTGACTTGCAGGTTCGAGAGCAAGACATTCATCGTTTCCTGTCGGCCGCTCCTGAGCGTCGGCGTCCCGAACCATGCTCTACTTTCTAACCCCATGATCACCGGCTACAACACCGATGTGCGTCACGGAGAGCGGTCCTTCCATGTGCAGACGGAGGACAAGGGTTCGTCGAACCCGACTGTTGAGAGCCTGATCTACGTCGGAGGACAAGTCGTTGCCGCTAAACGGACGAGCTATTCCGACTTACTCGACGATCCATCAGCTGAGACCAAGCTCATTGAGCTGATGGATCACCAGCATCGCACGATGATCTCGGCGATCCGTCAAGGACGTTTTGACGAGAAGGTTTGGGAAATGTTGGGCGGCCCGCCGCCTCCACCGCCGCCCGCGGCCGCGGGTACCGAGGCTGCCGCCATAGAGTCTGCGCCGGGGGCTCCGGGTGCCGACAAGTCCCTCGATGAGGTCATTCTTGACTATCTGACATCTGAGTCGAAACAGGAGCGGTTGGTGCTGCAGCTGGAGGATGAGGTCGAACTTGCCTTCGGTGAGAAGACGCCGCTATCGGTGCGTACCAATCTTTCGCGCAGCGGAACTCCGGTGGAAGGGGCAGAGGTCCTGGTCAAGCTGATTTCAACGATCGAAGAGCCGAAGGTCCTAGGGTTTGGCCTGACCGACGATGACGGCCTATTGCAGCTCGCCCTGAATCTTCCGGAGATCACCGCTGGTAACTCAGCATTGATCATCACGGCAAGCGGCGATCAGGGTCGTGCTGAGCTCAAGTACTTGCTCTAAGTCGCAGCTGTGAGCGATGGTTCCATGAAGATACGTGTCAACGGAGAAGCGGTCGTGATCGCGCAGCCGATATCGCTCACTGGCCTGCTTGAGCAGATCGAGATTGATCCAAGAACCGTAGCAATCGAGTTGTCCGGCGAGGTCATCCCGCGCGCCGAATTTTCAAACGTCCAGGTCCAATCGGGCGATTCCGTTGAGGTCGTCCGATTCGTCCAGGGTGGCTAATGGTGAAGTTCGGTCTAAAGGTAGCGGTGAATCGCTACCCAGGGTCTTCTTGAGTGCTATAATGCGCCGCTCGGTAAGGGGCCGCTAGCTCAATTGGCAGAGCAACAGACTCTTAATCTGTGGGTTCTAGGTTCGATTCCTAGGCGGCTCACCACTTACCCAACAGCTCGTTCGAGGTACCCTCTCGACTGAGAACTCTTATATGAGGGCAAAGACCGGGCCGCAGATAGCACAGCGGTTGACTCCGGCTCCCCCTCATTGCCTCGATCGGTCGCATGGCCGTCGCGAAAGTGGCGAAATTGGTATACGCGCTAGACTTAGGATCTAGTCCCGCAAGGGGTGGGGGTTCGAGTCCCCCCTTTCGCACCATCCCTATCGGCTCCAGCTCAGTTCGAATGAGCCCGTTCGGGTAGTAGTGAGCAGCTCGAAGGCGAATGCCTCGCAAGGGCATTGGTGGGCAAGAGGCGGAAGTCCGCACGAGCGGCACTGGTGACCGGACCGGCGCTGCTAGCCATTGAACGGTCGCCAATTGCCACCAAACGAGGATTGAATCGACGCCTTTGATGGTTTGGCCCGACTCGTGACAGCGACGCAGTGCCTCAGATCCCACTCGAAGCCCGTTCAAACCCAGATTTTCACCAGCAGGCTTTCAAAAGCCCTACCAACGATTCAGAGGTGCCGTGTGAGTGTTGTTCAGTCCATCGAAGATAAGGGTCCTTGGACCAAAGAGCTGCTCATCGAAGTGCCGGCAAGCGAGGTTGATGCTGAGACGGCCAAGCTTCTAAAGGAACTCCGGGGGCAAGTTCGTTTGCCGGGATTTCGCAACGGCAAGGTGCCGCTGTCCTTGGTCAAGTCCAGGTTCAAGGCCGACATTGAGAAAGAGATCATTGAACGTCTGGTGCCACGTTACTGGGAGGAAGCCAAAAAGGAATCGGATCTCGACGTGTTGATCGCTCCTCGAGTGGAGGACGTCAAAGTCAACGACTCAGAACCCATGACGTTCAAGGCGATCGTCGAAGTGCGCCCTGAGATCGAACTTGACGCAAGCCGCGACTTCGATTTGCCAGCTGGCGAAGTGTTGGTCGGCGAAGCAGAGGTCGATGAGGTCATCGAGAAGATTCAGAACGATCTGGCGACTTTCGAGGCTGTGGATCGTGCAGCGAGCACCGGTGACCGCGTATCACTCAAGGTACGAGAGACCCCCAGCGCGGACGCTGAAGATAGCGATGAGGCCGAATCCGAGGCTGCTGACGATCAGCCCAATGGTTGGCAAGAGCTCGCGATCGAGATTGGTGAGGAGCGCGTGTGGGAGGAACTCAGTCTTGCCGCCACTGGTCTTACGGCCGGAGGCAAGGGTGACTTCACCCATCAGGATCCCCCGCCGCCTGTGACCGAGGACGAGGAGCCTGAGGCTGCGCAACCGCCGCGCCACTTTCAAATCGAAGTGGTCGAGGTCTCTGAGAAGGTACTCGCTCCCGCCGACGATGAGCTGGTTGCGAAGGTCAGCCAGTTCAAGACCTTAGAAGAGCTACGCGCTGACATCGAGAAGCGAATTTTCGAAGACAAGAAGCGTAAGCGGGGACAGGAGCGCGAGTCTGGACTGCTTGATCAGCTGAGCGAACGCAACCCGATCGAACTGCCGGAGGGCGTGGTCGCTGAAGAAGTTCAGAGCATGATGCGTGACTACGCGGAGCGTCTGTCCGAAGGTGGCATGGACCTCGATAACGCAGGCCTCGACTGGAGCCGCATTTCTGAAGAAATGGGACCCCAGGCGAAGAAACGAGTGCATGCGCAGCTGCTCTTGGATGCGGTGGCTAAAGCGGATGACATTGTAGTTCCCGACGATCAACTGGCTGCAGTCGTCACCCAGATTGCGCGTGCTCGTGGCAAGAGCCTCGGAGAGGTGCAGGACGAACTGGCCAACAACGGCGGTATTCAAACAGTTCGGACCGACCTCACGCGCCAGCGGACGCTGCGCCATCTGCTCGGCGAGCCGCTGGATGTTGATCCGATGCTCGATTTGCACGGGCACGATCACAGTCATGACCATGACCATGTGCATGGTCCCGACTGTGACCATGGCCACGACCACACGCACGAGAGCGAAGAAGAATAGGCCTCGAACCGGAGCAGTAACGCTGCTGAGTAACGCGCGATAAGATCGCCCTCGCCGGAAGGCCCTTCGGGCCTCAGAAACAGGTCGCATGGCTTGGTTCGTCAAGAACGTAGTTCGGTCTAGCGCCGATGCCGTGAGCTCGTTGCTCGCACCCTCACTTTGTCAGGAGACTCCTATGTTGGTCCCGATGGTCGTCGAGCAGACGAGCCGCGGCGAACGTGCCTACGACATCTACTCTCGATTGCTCAAGGACAACATCATCTTCTTGGGGCGTGCGATCGACGATGAGGTGGCCAATCTGATCATTGCGCAGATGCTGTTCTTAGAGTCCGAGAATCCAGAGAAGGACATTTCGCTCTACATCAATTCACCAGGGGGATCGGTCACCGCTGGTTTCGCGATCTACGACACCATGCAGCACGTCAAGCCTGATGTGACCACTTTGTGTGTTGGCCAGGCTGCCTCGTTCGGTGCTGTGCTCCTGGCGGGTGGTACCGCTGGCAAGCGCTTCTGTCTGCCCAACGCACGAGTGCTGATTCACCAGCCATGGGTCCAAGGGCTTGGTGGCCAACAGTCCGATGTCAACATTCAGGCACAAGACCTCACACGCATGCGCGATCGTATCGATGAGATCCTCGCCTTTCATACCGGCAAGAGCAAAGAGGAAATCAACCTCGACACCGAGCGCGACAAGATTTTGCCCGCCGAGGCGGCTGTTGAATACGGACTGGTAGACAAGGTCATGGCTCGTCGCCCCGAGGCGCCTGAGTAGGCGAAGTCGGTGCTTTTCCCACAGTGCGAATCAGGAATCTAGGTGGCGACCGTAGATGTTGTTGAGGGTGCAGCTGCGCTCTGAAGGCATAGCGATTGCCTTCGGCGTCGGTTGATTCCTAGAAGCCCGGTCCTTATCATCGGTTTGCGGTTCCACCGGTCAGCGCAATTGGCGCAATAGCGACCGGTTTCAAAGTTAAGAGGCACAGAATGGCGAAGAAAGAAAACAGCGACGAAACACTGCGCTGTTCCTTCTGCAACAAGTCCCAGCGCGAGGTCAAGAAGTTGATCGCCGGGCCCACGGTGTTCATCTGCGATGAGTGTGTCGACATTTGTCTCGACATCATCGCTGAAGATCGCATGCTCGAGCAGCAGCAGGAAACCAGCCTTCCGAAGCCTCGGGAGATCAAGGCACTTCTTGATGACTACGTGATCGGCCAAGAGGACGCAAAGAAGAAGCTGTCGGTAGCGGTCTACAACCACTACAAGCGCATCGACTACTCAGAGCGTGCGCGCACGGACGTTGAGCTTCAGAAGTCCAACATCATGCTGATCGGGCCGACCGGCACCGGCAAGACTCTGCTCGCGCAGACGTTGGCTCGCGTGCTCTCAGTCCCGTTCACCATCGCCGATGCCACCACGCTTACCGAGGCTGGCTACGTTGGCGAGGATGTCGAGAACATCATCCTCAAGCTATATCAGGCGTCAGGGAACGACAAAGAGAAGACCCAGCGCGGCATCGTCTACATCGATGAGGTCGACAAGATCTGCCGCAAGGGCGACAACCCGTCGATCACTCGCGATGTTTCGGGCGAGGGTGTGCAACAGGCGCTGCTTAAGATTCTCGAAGGGACCCAGTGCAATGTGCCGCCGCAGGGTGGGCGCAAGCATCCTCATCAAGAGTTCTTGCAGATCGACACCACTAACATTCTGTTCATCTGTGGTGGAGCGTTCGTCGGTCTCGAAAAACAGATCGAGCAACGGCTCAACGAGAAGTCGATGGGCTTCGCCGCGCAGATTAAGAGCACCGAGGAGCGGTCCGGAGACGCACTGCTGCAGCAAGCCGTGCCTGAAGATCTGATCAAGTACGGCTTGATTCCTGAGTTCGTGGGACGACTGCCGGTACTGGCTACCCTGGGCCAACTGGACGAGGCCTCTTTGGTGCGGATCCTGGTGGAGCCCAAGAACAGCCTCGTGCGGCAGTTCGAGACCATGTTCGACCTGGAAGATGTGAAGCTGGAGTTCACCGAAGGCGCACTGCAACTGATTGCGCGCGAGTCGGTGCAGCGCAAGGTTGGAGCTCGCGGTCTGCGGATTATTCTCGAAGAGCTAATGCTGGATTTGATGTACAACGTGCCCTCCGAATCGGAGGTCAAAGAACTGGTCATTGACGAAGACGTTGTCTTGCGACGAACGGAACCGTTGGCCCGATTCAAGAAAGCGGGATAAGTGGCCGAACGATTGCCCTCTAGTTTCGTCAGCAAAGAAGTCGTGCAACTACCATTCGTGCCGCTGCGCGACATGGTGGTGTTCCCGCACATGATGGCTCCGTTCATCGTCGGGCGCTCCGGATCTGTGCGCGCGCTCGAACTGACGCTTGCCACCGACCAGAAACAGATCTTCTTGGTTGCACAGCGCGATCCAAAAGTTGACGATCCAGGTCTTGAGGACGTCTCGGAGATCGGCGTCATCGCCCGAGTCGTGCAGAACATCAAGCTTCCCAACGGCAACGTCAAGGTGATGGTCGAGGGTGTGCGCCGAGCGAAGCTACTCTCGCTCGAGAGTGAGCTGGATGGCACTGAAGAGACTGGCGCGTACACCGCCGAGATCGAGGCCTACACCATCGATTTTCCGGCCGATGACCAGGTGCAGATGTACATGAGCAAGCTGCTCAACTTGTTTGAGCAGTACGCCAAGATGTCACACCATCTGGCCTTCGAGAACCTGATCGCTGGCCTCAAGCTCGACGATGCGGACCGTTTTGCCGACACGTTGGCGGGTCACCTCATGGTTGCCACCACGGCCAAGCAGAGCCTGCTTGAGAAGTTCAATCCGTATGAGCGGCTCCAGGCGCTCCATGATCTGCTGGATGTCGAGGTTGAGAAAATCAACATCGACAAGCGCATCAATGTGCAAGTCAAGAAGCAGATGGAGAAGGCGCAGAAGGAGTATTACCTCAACGAGAAGATCAAGGCGATCCATCAAGAACTCGGTCGCAAGGACGATCGTGCGGATGAGGTCGCTGAGCTCCGAGAGAAGCTTGAGAAGCTCGGTCTGCCCAAGGAGGCGCAAGAACGGGCTGAACAAGAGCTCAGCCGGCTCGAAGCCATGCCCCCGGTGTCAGCCGAGGCCACTGTGTCGCGCAACTATTTGGAGTGGTTGACTAGCGTGCCTTGGAAGAAGAAAAGCCGCGAGCTGAAGGACCTCAAGAAGGCCTCCGCCACTCTGGACGAGGGACATCACGGGCTCGAGCGAGTCAAGGAGCGAATCCTCGAGTTCTTGGCAGTCCGCCAACTAACCGGCAAGACGCAGAACTCCATCCTGTGCCTGGTGGGGCCTCCTGGAGTCGGCAAGTCCACTCTCGCCAAGTCGATCGCTGCAGCGACCGGTCGGAAGTTCGTGCGCCTGTCGCTTGGTGGTGTGCGCGACGAAGCGGAGATCCGCGGCCATCGTAGGACCTACATCGGGGCATTCCCCGGCCAGGTTATTCAGATGATGAAGAAGGCAGGAACGATCAACCCGGTGTTCTTGCTGGATGAGATCGAGAAGATGTCGATGGACTTCCGCGGGGATCCGTCCGCAGCGTTGATGGAGGTGCTGGATCCCGAGCAGAACAACACCTTTGTCGATCACTACATGGACGTCGAGTACGACCTGTCCAAGGTTTTCTTCATTGCCACCGCGAACTCCATCCATTCTCTGCCGTCCGCGCTTAGAGATCGCATGGAAGTGCTGCAGTTGTCAGGCTACACGCCGAACGAGAAGTTGATCATCGCCCAGAACCACCTGGTTGAGCGCCAAGTGGACAGCCACGGTCTCAATGGTAAGAAGGTCAGTTTCACCGAGAGCGGCCTTAAGAAGATCATCGACTCCTATACCCGCGAAGCCGGTGTCCGTAATCTGGAGCGCGAGATCGGCGCGGTCTGCCGCAAGCTTGCACGCAAGGTGGTTGAGGGAGACGAGAGTCTCTCGGTCGAGGTCGACGCTGACAAGGTGGGCGAGCTGTTGGGCAAAGAGAAGCATCTCCAGCGTCCGAAGAGCGACGCATCGGAAGTGGGTGTGGCCACGGGCTTGGCATGGACTGAAGTGGGCGGAGAGCTGCTCGAGATCGAGGTCGGACTGATGAAGGGCAAGGGCAAGTTGACCTTGACCGGCAAGTTGGGCGATGTGATGCAAGAGTCGGCCAAGGCCGCCCTGTCCTACTTGCGCTCTCGCGCAGACATGCTGCAGATCGATCCAGACTTCAATACCGACACCGACATTCACATCCATGTTCCCGAGGGAGCGATTCCCAAGGATGGTCCGTCTGCTGGTATCACTATGGCCACGGCTCTCATCTCGGCACTCAGCTCAAGAGCGGTGCGCAAGAACCTTGCTATGACGGGTGAGATCACGCTGCGGGGCAAGGTTCTGCCAGTTGGCGGGATCAAAGACAAAACACTCGCTGCTTATCGAGCGGGCATTCTGGAAGTGATCATGCCCAGCGAGTGCGAGAAGGATCTGGACGAGATTCCCGAAGAGATCCGAGACGTGATGGAGGTCCATCTGGTGAAGACGATGGACGAAGTTTTGGCGATTGCTCTGGACTCAGCGCCAACCATTCTTGACGGCAAGGTGCCTGATCAATCGGTCGAGGCCGGAGCCGCCGCGCACTGACTTCATCTTCGCAAGCGCAGCCAGTTGTCTAGGCTCTTCGCTCCTCGAGGTGCAAATAGAAGTGCAGTGTGCTCGCGGTCTGAGCGTCGACTTAGAGGCTCTTAGGCGTGATGCTCGTATCGTGCGATGGTGCACGGCCGGTGCGAGTGTCGCTCGTCTGAGAGCCCGCTACATAACTTCCCTCCGAAGATCCATTTGAGCCTGGTCACAATCCCTTGAAGATCAAAGACGTCGAATTTGTCCTGTCGGCCGCCTCGGCGAAGCAATTCGTTCGGGATGGTCTTCCCCAAGTTGCTTTTGCTGGACGATCGAACGTTGGCAAGTCGAGCCTGCTGAATCGATTGTTGCAAAGGAAGAAACTGGCCCGAACCAGTTCGAAGCCCGGCCGCACCCGCATGGTGAATTACTTCCTTGTTAACAAACGGTTCTATTTCGTCGACTTGCCTGGCTACGGCTACGCGAAGGCGTCCAAGACCGATCGGCAGAGCTGGGGCGTACTGATAGAGAACTACCTGCGGGAGTCAGCAGAAGACCTGAGGCTAGTATTGCTAGTGGATGCTAAGATCGAAGGATCCCCGCTGGACGGTCAGGCCTTCGAGTACTTCCGAAGCCTTGGAGTTGCGCAACTGGTCGTGGCCACGAAGATCGATCGATTGCCGCGATCGAAGCGTAGCCGGTCGCTGAAGAAGATTGCCGAGCGGCTTGATCTTGAGCAGGTCGACGACATCCTGCCGGTTTCAGCTGAAACCGGTGAGGGGATCGACAAGCTTTGGGCGGAGCTGGCACTGGGCTAGCGCCTGCATTAGGGATCGGTTTTTGCTCTTGGGGCAAAACGCCCAGCGGAGTAGCTCCGTACACCGGTAGCACCCCTCCGATGCTCGATCCGTAGAGAAAGCCCAATTCGAGTCTAAGACCTGGCTAGTAGATGAGCTTGAATCCTCTTCAAGCCTGTCGCATCAGGGCCCCTCTCTAGTGGGTTCCCCGATTCGTTCCCGCCTCGTTCCCCCGCCCCTCGCCTAGCGTTCGTAATGACCCACCCAACTGAGAGCCTGGGCCCGTTCTGGGACTTGACGGCCTCAGCCCGAAAGGACTTGTCCCCATGTCCGCCAAGAAGACAAAAGCCAAGAAGCCGGTGACTGACGCCGGAGAAGGTGCGACCCAGGGTCGCGACATTAGCAGCCTCAAGGATCTCGAGATCACCGAGCTGGGAACGATCGCCAAGGATCTCGAGATCGGAGGCGCCTCGTCAATGCGCAAGCAAGAGTTGATCTTCAAGATCCTCCAGGCGCAGACCGAGCAGAGCGGTCTGATCTTTGCCGAGGGCGTGCTCGAATGCCTGCCCGATGGTTTCGGTTTCCTACGAGCGCCGGAGTACAACTACCTGCCTGGCCCAGACGATATTTATGTCAGCCCGAGCCAGATTCGCCGGTTCGACCTGCGCACGGGGGACACTGTGTCGGGCCAGGTTCGCCAACCCAAAGAAGGCGAGCGCTACTTTGCGCTGATCAAGGTTGAGGCAGTAAACTTCGAACATCCCGACGTCTTTCGCGACAAAGTCTTCTTCGACAATCTGACTCCGCTCTATCCCGAACAACGGCTTGAGCTGGAAGTGGAGGGGGACACCTCCTCGCGCATCATGGATCTGGTCACGCCCATGGGCTTAGGGCAACGCGCTCTGATTGTCGCGCCGCCCCGGACCGGCAAGACCATGTTGCTGCAGTCGATCGCTACCTCGATCGCCAGTAACCACCCAGATGTAGTGTTGATCGTTCTGCTCATTGACGAGCGGCCTGAAGAGGTCACCGATATGGAGCGCTCTGTCGACGGAGAGGTGATCTCGTCGACCTTCGATGAGCCCGCCACCCGTCACGTCCAAGTGGCCGAGATGGTGATCGAGAAGGCCAAGCGATTAGTCGAGCACAAGAAAGATGTTGTCATTCTGCTCGACTCGATCACCCGGTTGGCTCGGGCCTACAACACGGTTCAGCCCCCCTCAGGCAAAGTTCTTTCCGGCGGTATCGACGCCAACGCTTTGCACCGGCCCAAGCGCTTTTTTGGTGCTGCTCGCAACATCGAAGAGGGCGGTTCGCTCACGATCATTGCCACCGCGCTCGTCGAAACCGGCAGCCGCATGGATGACGTGATCTTCGAGGAGTTCAAGGGGACCGGTAACAGCGAGATCCACTTGGATCGGAAGCTAGTCGAAAAGCGCGTATTCCCCGCGATCGACATTCAGAAGTCGGGGACCCGCAAGGAAGAGTTGCTCATGCCGCCTGAAGATCTGCGTAAGATCTGGGTTCTCCGCAAGGTGCTGAACCCGCTCTCACCGGTGGAGAGCATGGAGCTTCTGCTTGATCGGTTAGGCAAGGTGCGGTCGAATGCTGACTTCCTCAACGCGATGACCAAGAAGAAGTAGTGGCGAAGGTCAGACTGGGCTTCGCAGACATCGCCATCGCTCGACCGTTGACCTGGGCGATTCTCAAGGGAGAGCACTCCGAGGTCTTCGCGACCTCACTGCTGCCTCATGCCAGGGTTGTGCCCTTGTTGGATGAAGGAGCTCTGGACCTCGGTCTAGTCTCAGCAACGGAGGTCGATCAACACCGATTGGTGACTGTGCCAGACCTAGGAGTGGTGCTGGTCGCGGGTGGCGGTGCGGCCACGCTGGAGTGCGACAGCGCCGCTCTGCCGCGCGATTCGGCCGTCGACGACGAGGCTTGCCCCGGGGTCCGCGCGCTCGCTGACCGGTTGATCGACCATCGTTATGGCGCGGGCAGCTCGGGCGCGTCTGGCGTCGGCGCCCGCGATGTTCGCCTGGTGGCGGGCTTCCACAGTGATGGCCTCGCCGCCCAGACCCCGACCCAGACCCAGGACCTGGCAGCGAGTTGGCAGGCGGACTTCGCAGAGGAGCCCGTTGCCTATGTCTGGGCGCACCGTCCGAACGCCGATCTCGGTTCGGCGGAGTTTGCGCTCAAGAGTTGTCTGCGCTTCGGTCTGGGGTCACTGCTTGCGCTCAGCCGCGAGCTAGCGGCTGAGCGCGGATTAGAAGCTGAGACGGTCGAGCGATTCTTTACCTCGTCGGTGCGGTTCGTTCGACGCGTCTAAAGCAGCTGCGAACTCCTAGACATCGAACTTGACGCCCTGAGCTAGCGGCAGATCTTCACCGTAGTTGATGGTGCAGGTCTGGCGGCGCATATAGGCCTTCCAGGAGTCCGAACCCGCCTCACGACCGCCCCCGGTTTCCTTCTCGCCTCCGAACGCGCCACCAATCTCAGCACCAGAGGTGCCGATGTTGACGTTGGCAATGCCGCAATCAGATCCGGTCGCTGACAAGAACCGCTCGGCAGCCTGCAAGTTAGAAGTGAAGATCGCCGAAGAAAGCCCCTGCGGCACTGAGTTGTGCGCTTCGATTGCTTCATTGAGATCTTCGAACTCGAAGGCGTAGAGGATTGGAGCGAAGGTTTCGTCGATGGTAATCGGCATTGTCCAGTGCGCTTCGACCAAGGTCGGTTCGACGAAGAATCCATCGCGGTCGACTGTGCTGCCGCCGCACAGCACCGTAGCGCCCTGCTCACGAGCGGCTTCGAGCGCACGCATCATGCCGTCGCTGGCATCTTGATCGATCAGCGGGCCCACCAGTGTTCCTTCGTCCAAGGGGTCGCCCACGGTCATCGAGGCGAAGGCGCCCTTGAGCCGTTCTTTGAGCTGTGCGGCGATTCCCTTCTGCAAGAAAAGTCGCCGATTTGTGGTGCAACGCTGGCCGCTGGTCCCAGCGGCTGCGAAAGCGATCGCTCGTAGCGCTAGATCGGGATCCGCGTCGTCGAGAACCACCACACCGTTGTTGCCGCCCAACTCCAGCAGCGAACGGCCCAGGCGTTCGGCGACCACTGTGCCGACGTGCCGGCCCATACGCACCGAACCGGTCGCCGAGATCAGCGGGAAGCGACGATCGTGGATCAGGGTTTCGCCGACCTCAGCGTCGGTGCCAATGATCATGTTGAAGATGTTCGGAGCGTTGTTCTCTTTGAGCACTCGTTGGGCGATCTTGGTGACCGCGAGCGCCGTTAGCGGAGATTTGGGCGACGGCTTCCAGATCATCGAATCGCCGGAGATAGCGGCAACGAACGCGTTCCAGGCCCAGACCGCGACCGGAAAGTTGAAAGCGGTGATGATGCCCACAGGTCCCAGCGGATGCCATTGCTCGTACATACGGTGCTGCGGCCGCTCCGAGTGCATTGTCTTTCCGTAGAGCTGGCGCGACATGCCGACCGCAAGGTCTCCCATGTCGATCATCTCCTGCACTTCGCCCAGGCCTTCGCTGGTGACCTTGCCGACTTCGAGCGAAACCAGGTGGCCCAAGGCCTCTTTATGTTCTCGCAGTGCATCGCTGATGCAACGCACCACTTCCCCGCGGGCTGGCGCCGTCCAGGTGCGCCATTCTTTGAAGGCCTTGACCGTGGATGTGGCGACCTGTTCGTAGTCAGAGGCTGACGCGAGTCGAACCGAGGCGAGAACCTCGCCGGTCGAGGGGTCTTTGGATGTAAGTGTCTCACCTTGGGTGTCGATCCAGGTGCCGTCGAATGCACCGGGATTGACGGAGTCGATACCCAGAGAAGAGAGGATGTCTGCGGCGAATTTCGAGCGATCTATGGTCATTGGGCTTTGGCAGTCCTTGTGGCACTCACCCTTTGGATTAGGGGGACGCCTGAAAGTTCGGGGGGTCTAGCGGTGGCTAGGCGGGGTCGTTGGACAATCTCGTACACTGGCTAACGCTCAAACGAGCGGCCGAAAGTGTTGGCGCTGAAGGAGGCCTGTCGGCGGCAGTTGCAGCTTCGGTCGGCTCTCGAGCTCAGAGTGTCCCTGTAAGTGAAGGCTTGCGATTGTGGCGGAGATAGCCTCAAGCGTTCTTGGGGCTCCGCTGAGGGTCCCTAGTCTACCGAGGCTCTGGAGGTTCCAGCAGATCAGGGTGGTAGAAGGATGAAGAAATCTCTGGAGGTGTTCGTTTGAGCGACCAGCCAAGTGCTGCGAGTTGGAGAGGGTTGATGCCACCAGTACTGGTTGGCGCGTTTGCTCTTCAGCTCGGCGGCTTTGCCAGCGGTACCAGGCCGTGGGCAGTCGCTGTGGGCATGTTGGTACTTGCTCTGTGCGCGGCGTGGGGAGCTGCCAGTCGACATTGCAGTGTTCTTGATCCACTCGGCCTCGGCCTCGGCCGCGGGGGCAGAGGCGAGCGCAAGAGTGTGATCGACGCTTGGATCGGAATGCTCCCGTGGTTGGTGCTGGGTTTGGGGGTCGCCAGTTGGTGGGTCTCGCCTGTACCGCGTGCCGGCTTACTCTTTCTTTGCTACGGACCCTGGCTGTTGCTCTTGGTACCCACGATGCGGACCGCGATGGACTCGCGATCGCGGCGGAGCTTGGCGGAAGCCGGGTTTGCAATCGCAGTGTTGCTGGTTTCGGTGGTCGCGCTCTGGGACTGGTTGGTGCGGGGCTCGCCACGAGCGGCGATGCCGCTCGGGCACCACAACCTGCTTGCGATCTGGCTGGTCGCCGTACTCCCCCTGGCGGTCCTGCCGAGCCGTTGGCAGGCGACCGCGACGCAACGCGCTGTGTCGTCGGGGTCTTGGGGTTGGCGAGGTCTTAGCCTGGTGGCGGCGGGCTTGGGGCTCATGGCTCTGCTCGCGACTCGCTCACTGGGCGGCGCGCTGGGGTTTGGCGTGCAGGTGATGGTGGTGGTGTGGACTTTTCCGCGCCCTGCTGGAGGCCGTCTGGGCGGGGCGCGCCTGGTGGCCGCATTGGCAACCGCGAGTGCGGTGGTTCTCGCTGCGGGCTGGCGTCGCTTGCTGTCGTTGATGGGTGCTGGTGATCGATCGATGGAGGCCCGATGGCAGTATCTGCGAGCTGGGATCGACGGCTGGCGCGACCGGCCCTTGCTGGGCAGTGGCCCAGGCTCGTCGTCGTGGACGCTCTCGCAGTATTTAGACTTCTCTGGTTTGCCGGCACAGCAGACGGTGACCGACGTGCACTCGCTTCCGTTTGATCTCTTGTACGAGGTGGGCGCCCTGGGCAGCGTGCTGGCCATTCTTGTTGCCTTGGCTTGGGTACGCGCTCGCCGTCGTGACAGCGGCCAGCTCAGAGACTCGAATGCACGGGCGTGGGCGAGCGCTGCGGATGTTTCGTTGATCGGTATCTCAACTACCGCCATCGTCGGTGGCTTCTTCGACGTGATGGCAGTCTGGGTGCTAATTCCGATGGTGCTGGGGGTTCGGCTGGGGGCGAGCAGCCTGAGCGGCAGGGCTCCGCGCTCTCCAGCGAGCCGCATCGCCTCAGCCGTGGTGGTCGTGCTTCTTGGTGTCGTCTGTTTGGGGCCCGTACGCGCCCAGTTCAGCTATCAGCGCGGTCAGCTCGACGCTGCGGTTCGCTCTGACCCTGGCCACCCGCTATATCGAGCGTCACTAGCACGAAGCAACGGGATCACCGCCGATGCGGTGACAGCGGCCGAGGCGGCGACGGGGCTTGCCGCCCTCTTTTTGAGCGCAGGCGACGTTGCTCGAGGTCAAGGAGACCTTGAGCAAGCAGGCGCCGCGCTCGCGCGTTCTTGCGATCTGTCTCCCGGCGATCCTCTGGGCCCCTATCTCTTGGCAGGGCTGCTCGATCCAGGGCCGTTCGATGAGCGGACGGTCAGCGAAGCTCAGTCTCGCTCACTCGACGCCGTCGCCAGGGCGCTGCTGGCTGAACCGAGGCTCTTGGTGACACCAGAACTACTAGCTCGGCCTGATGTGCGGGGGGCCTCTGTGCGATTGTTGGACGCCCGCGTTGAGATCCCGATCGGATGGCGCGCAGCCCTCATCGACGCTGAGCGGGCCCTGCCGGAGCGATCGTCGATGGTGGTCGATCCTCTCGACTTGGTACTGCTGGCGGACGAGACCAGCGAGACGTCCTTGTCGCTATTCGCGTTCAGGCGCTCGCCGTCTCCGGTTGCTCTCGCACGCGCCACCATTGATCGTCGCCTGGCGGCGACGATCCAGATGCCACCGGCCCTGGAACTCGAAGGGTTTGACCCTGGGATCTTCGCCGACGACTGCCGACTCAGTACTAGAGGATCTCGTTGAGGACCTCGCCGAGACGACTCAGTCCGTCTTCGACGTTGGCCTGACTGAGAATCAGCGATGGCCTAAAGCGAACCGATCGCGGGCCGGAAGCCAGTCCAAGCATGTTCTTGGCGAGCAAACCGTCGAGGCATTTGGCTCGAGTGTCGCCATCCGGCAGATCGAAAGCCAAGAAGAGCCCAAGCCCGCGAGCGTTGGTCACTTTGCCTTCAAAGCGTTGTTCGAGTTCGCGCAGTCCCGCCAGAAGTGCATCGCCCATGGTGGCGGCGTTGGCGAGCAGGTTGTCCTGCTCGATGGTCTCGATAATGCGACGACAGCGGATCATGTCCACCAAGTTGCCGCCCCAGGTCGAGTTGATTCGGCTAGAAATTTTGAATACCGAGTCGACCTCGTCGAGACGACTGCCTCCAGCGATACCGCAGATCTGCGTCTTCTTCCCGAAAGCAAAGAGGTCGGGCTCTACGCCGAAGTGCTCGAAGCACCACCACTTGCCGGTGGCGCCGAAGCCGGTCTGCACTTCGTCGAAGATGAGGAGAAATTCATGCTCGTCGGCCAATCGGCGGAGTTCCTGCATGAACTCGATGCGGAAGTGGTTGTCCCCACCTTCCCCTTGAATTGGCTCGATCAGCAAACCGGCGATGTCGTGCGGGTACTGCTCGAGCGCTGCCAGGATCTCCATGATCGCTTGCTCTTCGAGCCGTGCGGTCTCCGCCACGCCCTCTTCAGTCAGCGGGAAGCTGAGCTTAGGGTTGGTGATACGTGGCCAGTCGAACTGCGGGAAGTACTGGGTCTTGGTTGGGTCTGTGTTGGTGACGCTGAGCGTGTAGCCGCTACGACCGTGGAACGCTTCTTTGAAATGAATGATCTTGTTGCCGAGGCTTTCATCGCGCCCAGCCGCTGCATTCTTCCGATGCTTCCAATCGAAGGCTGCTTTCATCGTGTTCTCGACCGCCAGAGCTCCGCCAGCGACGAAGAACAGGTGAGAGCGCAACGCTTCAGGGACGGTGCGCGCGAAGGCTGCTACGAACTCAGCCATCTCCACCGTATAAAGATCGGAGTTGGCGGGCTTGTTGGCGCCGGCGTTGAGCATCTCTCGCTTAAAGTCGGGACTGTCGAAGACTGGGTGGTTGTAGCCGAGGGGCACCGTCGAAAAGCTGGTGAAGAAATCGAGAATCTCGCGTTCTCCCTTAGCATCGTAAAGATGCACGTCGTGGCTGCGTTCAAGGTCCAAGACCAGGTCGTAGCCGTCGGCGAGGATGTGCTTGCTCAGGGTCTCGTGGACGTTGGCAGGCTCGATCGATCGAGTCTTGTCAGTTGCGGTTGTGGTCATGTGAAGTCTCCTGTCTCTACTATGTGAGTCAAGTGTTCTATGGACGCTCAGGCCGGATTGTCGAACTCTTGACTGCGCTGCCTTGAATCAACGACAGCTTTCCTCACACGAGTGCAGCGTCGATGTCGGCGGGGCCGACTATGAACCCAAGCCTTGGCTTGAGCGGTGCAAAGCAGTTGCGATGGTTGAATGCGACGAGCCGTCGCGGACAAGGCTTCTATTAGCTCGATGCCCCTCGGAAGCCTTCACGGCAGGGCAGCTCTCATGACCACGAAGCCTTGGAGGCGCCGCGGTTGTTTCTGTTGGCCAGGGTACCAGTGGGATTCGGCTGCGGTCAATGAGCTTAAGGTTGTCTGAGACAATCACCGCCACAGACCTAAGCTTGGGCTGTGACGAGTCCATGAAGCAGGAACCAGGAATGCCCACAACCCGCCCCGATTCGAAGCCCGCGTTGCGCAAGGAGTTGGGCCAGCATCATCTGAGCTCCGGCGCTCTGGTAGCCCCGATCCTCAACTACTTGGGGCTAACGCTCAACCCAAGCCCGACCCAGGAGGCGGCTTCGTCCGTCCTGGAGATTGGACCCGGCGGTGGTGTGTTGACCAACGAGCTTCTACGTCACGGAGCACGGGTCATAGCGATTGAGCTCGACTCGCAATGGGCGTTCGAGCTGTCGAGGCGGTTGGCGGCTCTCGATGGGGGGCGATTTGAGGACCGGTGGTCGCTTCTGGTTGGCGACGCTCTCGACTTAGATTGGACCCGTCTGAATCGAGATCATCGAGTTGTGGGCAACCTGCCGTACGGAATCGCTACGGTACTTCTGCGGCGAGCGTTGGTGGGTGGGTCGGCGGGCATGAAGCTTGCCTTTCTGGTGCAGTTGGAAGTAGCGCAACGGATTTGCGCTGTTCCTGGCGATGCCGAGTATGGCGCGCTGAGTGTGTTGGTGCGAGCACGCACCGTGCGCGGCGGTGGAGCTCGGCTATTGGGTCGGGTGAAACCCGGTTCGTTCGTGCCGCCTCCGAAGGTAGACAGTGCGTTTGTGGGTCTCGAACTTGCACCGCCTATGGTTCCGCTCGCGCGATGGGAGAGTTTTACGCGGGTGGTTTTCGCCGGCTTTTCTCAGCGCCGCAAGACCCTTCGGAACGCCTTGCGCAACTCGATCGGTGGCCGCTATTCCGGTGCCCTGTTGCTCGACGCGCTAGAGCGAGCGGGTGTCGGTAACAAGCAGCGTGCAGAGGAACTCGACATCCCTGTGTGGGTTAGTCTTTGGCGGACCTTGGAGGGTCAAGAGGAACCTAGCGACTAGCGTTGTCGAGGACTGCGAAGCGACTCGACGCGGCGTCGTTGATGCGGCGGTCGAGCGCCGTTGGCCATGAGCAAGTAATCCCTAAGTCCTTGATGTTGCTAGACTTCCGCGATGAACGTGGCCCGTAGCAACACTCGAAGAAAGACTGTCGTCAAGAAGCGCGCGGGCAGCAAGCAGACCGCGACCAGCGGCCCGATTGAAGACGGTGCTCTGCAAGAAAAGGTGCGATTTGCCTTTGGTGTCGTATTGGTAGCGGCCGGATTGCTCTTGCTTGCCAGCTTGTTCAGCTACCACCCTCGCGACGAGAGCGTTCTGCAGATCTCGGGTGACAGCGAACGACGTAACTGGATCGGCCCGGTGGGTGCTCAACTCTCGGCGTTGTTGTTGGGGCTCTTTGGTCTTGCTGCCTTCGCGGTGAGCGGAGCGGCCGTTTGGGGTGGAGCTCGGCGCTTGCGCAAGACGGTTCCTGAGCCGGTGGCGGGTCGTGGCATTGGCATCGGACTGGTCTTGCTAGTCTGCCCGCTGCTGCTCCACGTCGTTCTTGGCGACGTCACTTGGCGTGGCGAACCCTTGCGGTCGGGCGGGGCGTTGGGGTTGATGCTGGGCGGGGGCCTGGAAGGAAAGCTTGGGTGGCTTGGCGCGGTTCTGGTCTTGCTTGCCGGGCTGATCGTAGGTGTTGCCCTTGCCATCCAGACTAGTCTCGAGGATGTCGCGCGCGAGTGGTGGCTAGCGATCCGCCAACGCTCGACTTCGGGTCGGCTGGCCATCGAGCGACACCGTGAGCGGCGCGATCGCGAAAAGTCGCGCAAGCGAGTGATGGAAAAGCACTTGGAGCGCACCGAAGAAAAGCGCAACAGTCCCGTCATCCAACGGAACGAGGCGCCAGAGCCTGCGGAACCACCACCGCCATTGCGTGTGGTCAGGCGCCAAGGCACAGGCGCGTTCTCGTTCCAGAAACTCGCTGGGGCGCCTCCAGCGGACGCAGACCTTGAGCAAGGCGGCTATCAACCTCAGTCGCTCGACGATGTCTTGTTACATGGCGGTGGCGCTGACGTCGTGCCAGCGCCTGCCGGAGCGATCCCCGGGTTGTCTGGGCCCAAGAAGCCATCGCCAGCCTTCCTGCGCGGTCGCACGAAGCAACCCGCAGCGCCGAGACTGGCCAAGAGTGCCACGGCGGCGCCAGTCGCTTCTCTGCAGCCAGAATTGTTCAAGGCGTCGGGAGACCCTTACGCTCTGCCTCCCGTGAACTTGCTGTCACTGGAAAAGACAAAGCAGCCGATTTCCGAGAACGACCTGGTGGCGATGGGCGAAGCCATTCGCGAGCGTTGCGCCGAGTTCGGTGTTCAAGGCGTGGTCGATGGCATCACGCCGGGGCCGGTCATTACCGTTTTCGAGTTCCAGCCTGCGCCGGGTGTGAAGGTGTCGCAGATTGTCAATCTGTCGGACGACCTAGCGCTCGCCTTGCGCGCCGAGTCGATCCGCATTGACCGTATCCCCGGCCGTTCGACCTTGGGCATCGAGGTGCCAAACAACAACCGCGCCATTATTCACCTGGGTCCCCTCTTGGCGGATGCCGAGTTTCAGAAGAACGTTTCGCCACTGACGATGGCACTGGGAAGCACTTTGCACGGCGAGTCCTACTACGTCGATCTTGCCAAGATGCCGCATCTCTTGGTAGCGGGTGCCACTGGTGCAGGTAAAAGTGTCGGCCTGCAGTCGATGATCACTTCGATTCTCTACAAGGCCCATCGCGATGAAGTGAAGTTCATCTTTATCGATCCGAAGCGCATCGAGCTTGGTGTGTACTCGGACATTCCCCACCTCAAGACCGAAGTTGTGGTGGAGCCCAAGAAAGCGTCCAACGCGCTGCGTTGGGCGGTCTCTGAGATGGAGCGGCGCTACCGGCTGTTGGCGGAAGTGCACGTGCGCTCCATCGACTTCTATAACAAGGCGATCCTCGACCCCGAGGTGCAGCAACGCATCTCGCTCAAGGGTGAAGGAGAGGAAGTCGCCGATTTCTCTGAGCTCAAGCAGCTGCCCTATCTGGTCATCATCATTGATGAGCTCGCTGACCTGATGATGGTCTCTTCTTCAGAAGTAGAGCATTCCATCGCCCGCCTGGCTCAGATGGCGCGTGCTGTCGGCATTCACCTGATTGTGGCTACCCAGCGGCCGTCGGTGGACGTTTTGACTGGCACCATCAAGGCCAACTTCCCGTGCCGCATGGCGTTTGCGACCGCAACTCGCCACGACTCACGGACAATTCTCGACCAGATTGGCTCAGAGAAGCTGCTGGGCAAGGGCGACATGCTGTTCTTGCCACCAGGTAGCGCTCGCCCGATACGCCTCCATGGCGCCTATGTCAGTGAGCAGGAGACGGCTGGTCTCATTCGCTGGCTTAAGCGGCTTGGTAAGCCTGAACTCGATTTGAGTGTGGTCAAGCCGCCGAAGGAAGACAAGAGCGGTTCGGGAGGCGGCGGTGCCGACGACGCAGATCCTCTGTTTGATGACGCGGCGCGGTTGGTGGTCTCGGAGGGGATGGGTTCCGCTAGTTTCCTGCAGCGTAGGATGCGGGTCGGCTTCTCTCGTGCTGCCCGGTTGATCGACATGCTTGCCGATGACGGCATTTTGGGGCCCGCGCAAGGCAGTAAGCCGCGGGAGGTTTTGGTGCCTGCAAACTACTTCGAAGAAGTGGACTCGGCTCCCCGCGAATAGCGACCGCCCGATTTGCCCACAGTGTTTGCTGCTGAGAGACTCTTCCTTGCTGGCCCGCCGGGCTAGAGTCCCCTGGCTCGACATGATCCGAGCCAAAGCGCGTCAACCGAATGAGAGCTGCTGAATTGAAACCAACGAACCCAACAGCCGCAGTGCCGCTTTCCGAGGCAGGAGTGATCGAGCGCCTGGTCTTCTTTGGTACGCCGCAGTTCGCGGTGCCGACTCTTGACGCGCTCCACGCGGCCGGCCGTACGCCTGTGCTGGTGGTCTCACAACCAACCCGAACAGCGGGTCGCGGTCGTCAATCGGTGGCGCCGCCGGTCGCCCAGTGGGCTCAAGATCATGGTGTTGCTCTGGTGCAAACGGATGCGGTGAAGGATCCCCAGTTTCTGGCGTCGCTGCAGGAGATCGAACCATGTCTTGCTGTTGTGGTGGCGTTTGGCCAGATCTTTCGCAAGCAGCTCCTGGTGCTGCCGCGGTTGGGCTGCATGAACCTGCACGCCTCGTTGTTGCCCGCGTATCGCGGAGCCTCGCCGATCGTGGCAGCCGTCCGCCACGGCGAGACTGAGGCTGGAGTCACGACCATGATGATGGAGCGCGGACTCGATAGTGGCCCAGTGCTCCTGCAGCGGGCGCTTGCCGTGGGCGACAACGAGACTGCGGGTGAGCTGTCCATCCGGCTTAGCGAAATCGGCGCAGAGCTTGTGGTGGAGACCCTTTACCGCTGGGAGCAAGGAGACCTGTCTGCTACCCGACAACAACATGAGCTAGCGACCCATGCGCCGATGCTCGAGCGCTCCTTAGGGGAGCTTGATTGGACCAGTAGCGCGCCAGTGATCCACAACTTGGTGCGCGCCTTCGATCCGTGGCCGGGCACCAAGTCCAACTTTCGGGGTGCGGCGGTGGCGATCAAGCGTACCTTGCTCGGGAAGCGATCCTCGGTCGCAGATGGGAGCGCTAGGCCGGGCCAGGTGCTCGAACTCGACGCGGACGTCCTGTGGGTGAAGGCCGGTTGCGATCAAGCGCTCGGTTTGGTCGAACTGCAACGTCAGGGCAAGCGGAGTGTGAGTGCACGCGACTTCGTCAACGGGATGCGGGTCGCTCCAGGTGAGTTCTTCGGGACGGTTGCGGCAGACTGATGGCAAAGGGCAGGAACAATCGCGGCAAGAGCCGCCGTCCGCTAGCGTTGCGTTCGAGCCGTCGCGTGTCGATCAACCGCTCGGCTCACGGAAACGTTCGAGAGGCCGCGTCGTGGGTGATCGAGCAGACGTTGAGCAAGTCGTCTCCGGCCGACACGTTTCTCAATGGTGTGAGGGACCGCTGCCATCCTCGAGACCACGGGCTGCTAGTCGAGCTGGTCCGTGGCTGTCTGACCTGGTTGAGACGCATTGACCATGTCTTAGAGCAGGCGGCGTCGAGGCCGCTGTCGAAGATCGAACCTGCCCTGCTGCCGCCACTCAGGGTGGGGATCTACCAACTGTTGTATATGGATCGGGTTCCGGTCCACGCCATCGTCAACGAGGCCGTTGAGCACGCAGGTCAGGTCACCCATCGCGGTGGCGTGGCGTTCGCAAATGGTGTCCTGCGGTCAATTGCGAGGCGCAAAAACCTCGCGGAATGGCCGGTTGAAGCGGCTGATGAAGCCACGGCGCTGAGCATCGAGTACTCGCACCCGCAGTTCCTTGTCGAACGGTGGGTCGAGCGGTTTGGCAAGAAGAGAACGGTCGCGCTGATGAGCGCCAACAATCGCCGGAAGTCCTTGCATTTACTGGGGTTTCGTAGCCATGGTGGCCGCGAGCTAGCGGCTGAACGACTGATCGAGGAGGGGCTTGAGGTCGAGGGTTGTGACATTGCCCCCTTGGGGCTCCGAGTCAACAGTGGAGTCGGTGCCGTGCTGCAAAGCGGACCTTTTCGGGACGGCACCATCTATATCCAAGACGAAGCCAGTCAGCTCGCCGCACTGGTGCCACCTCCTGCTTCGGGGGAGCGTGTCCTCGACTTGGCTGCCGCCCCAGGAGGCAAGCTGTTCTCAATGCAGGCCTTTCAGCCTGAGGGGCAACATGTCGCCTCGGATCTCTCGCTGTCACGGTTATTGCGCATGCGCGACAACGGGCGCCGGTTGAAGCTCGAGTCGCCGCTAGTGGTCGCGGACGCGGCGCTGCCTCCGTTCACTGAGTCGTTCGATCGGGTGGTCGTGGATGCTCCGTGCTCTGGAACCGGGACGTTCAGGAAGAACCCTGAACTCAAGTGGAGAGTTAGCGCTGAGGAAATCGGTCGACTCTCTGGTGAAGGTCGCAGCTTGATGCAAGGTGCCTCGAGAGCAGTGCGGCCAGGTGGCCTGCTGGTCTGGATCACCTGTTCGCTCGAGCTCGAGGAGAACGAGGGGGTTGCCGAGCGGTTCCTCGCCGGGCCAGGAGGCCACAATTTTGAACTGGTCGACCTTGCGAACAATTTGCCGCCTTGCTTGAGTCCTAACGTTGTCGGACCTGGTTCCTGGCGCTTGATGACCGAGGGAGATCATGACGGTTTCGGTGTCCATGTGTTGCGTCGCATTTGTTGACAGGAGCGGGCTCGCGACGGGCGCCCTTTATCGGCGCGAAAGCCCGGAAAATAAGGGGTTCTCTGGATTGACAGCCTCCACAAACTGCCGTAGGTTGTGATCGGTTCATCATCGGGCCGATCAGTTTTTTACTTAGGAGAAAACCATGGCTGGTAAGGCTGACATCGTCGATAGCATCGCGGACAACGTTGAGGGTCTCACCAAGAAGCAGGCTTCGGATGCGTTCGAAACGGTTCTTACAACGATCACCGGACATCTCAAGAATGGCGAGCGCGTGCAGCTCCCCGGTTTCGGTAGTTTTTCGGTAACTCATCGCGCCGCGCGGACGGGTCGCAACCCCAAGACCGGCGATTCAATCCAGATCAAGGCGAGCAACGCTGCTCGTTTCAAGATGGGCAAGGATCTCAAGGAATCGCTCAACTAGGCGTTTCTTCCAAAGAGCGTCTTTAGCGATGTGAAGCCTCGTTGACCCTTTTTGGGGTCGGCGGGGTTTTTTGGTTTTGAGAACTGTGGAGCGATGGATTGCTCTAACGGATGTTGCGATAGAGCATAGCCAGTCGTCTGGGGGCCACCCCGCAAGCGTACAGGGTCCAGATTGTCCAATTGGTGAGAACCGTGCGTACCAGTCCTCGACTGCGAAAGCGACGCGCATCGGTGGTGATCGGGTGGGGGAGGATGTCGATTGCTCCAACGCCGGACAGGCGATCGATGAACTCGGTGTCCTCGAGGATCGGCCACGGAGGGTATCCGCCGCACTGCTGATAGGCCCGGCTTGTCGCGAACTGCCCCTGGTCGCCTAAGGGTCGCTTGAACCGTCGTGTGCGCCAGTTGACCAGACGGCGGCCGATGCGCAGCAGTTTGGGTGCCTCGGCGAATTGAATCAAGCATCCCCCCCCGACGTGAGGGTCGAGCCGCCTTAGGTTGTCGAGCAGGCCCTCAGACATCGTCGAGTCCGCGTGCAGAAAGAACAAGAGGTCGGCTCCCAGCGCAATCGCTCGGCGCGCTCCACAGTCAAGCTGAACACCCCGGCCACGAGCAGTAGCAAGAACCTCAACGTTGCGTGTGATCTCCGCGATCTCCAGCGTTCCGTCGCAGCTGCCTCCGTCGACCACCACTGTGAAGTCGTCGAGTTTGAGTTGGCGCTGCACGGAAGCAAGGGTTCTTGAAAGAGCTCGCTCTTCATTCAGAGTGGGGATGACGACTGCGATTCGCATAGTTGCTCCGATGCTACGATGTGGTTGGCCTCAAGGCGTCGTTCATAGGTGCCTAGTAGTCCCCAATTCCCTTAGATTTTCTGGCGCCAGCAAGTTGAGTGAAGAAGAACGGTTCAGTCATCTGAGCGAGGACGGCCGCGCGACCATGGTCGACGTCTCAACAAAGCCGGTCACACGGCGCGAGGCGGGTGCATCCTGTTTCGTTCGTTTGCGTGAAGACGTCGTTGAGCGTCTCGCCTTACTGCCCAAAGGCGATGCCTTCGCGGTTGCCAAGATCGCGGGGATTCAGGCCGCAAAGCGCACCGACCAGTGGATCCCGCTTGCGCATCCGCTGCCCTTGGACCATGTGGACGTAGAGTTTGAACGCGTTCGCGACGGGGTTATGGTGCGGAGTTCAGTGGTTTGTGTGGCCAGAACCGGCGCCGAGATGGAAGCGCTGGTGGCGTGCTCCGCCGCTGCGCTGGCGCTCTACGACATGGTGAAGGCTGTGCAAAAGGACGCAGTCATCAGCGATCTACAGGTTGAACGCAAGAGCGGTGGCCGGAGCGGCGACTACCGTCGCGACCGGGTTGAAAACGACGCTGAATTAACCCCGGACGACCCTGGCAGCGTCGACAATAAGGAGCCGGTAGGGCGGCCCGTTCCCCTTCTGGGTGAGGGCCGCCGGTGACTGTTGGTGTGGGGCTAGATCGGTTGCTCGCCGACCTTGAGAGCGACCCCAGTTTGCTGCGCGATCGCAAGTTCGGCCTGCTATGCCATCAGGCTTCCGTTGATCGAACGTTTACGCCGGCACACATCGCGTTGAGCGACCGTGGGTTCTCGCCAACCCGCCTGTTTGGGCCTGAGCACGGGTTTTATGGCGTGGAGCAGGACATGATCGCGGCTGCAGCCCAACGAGATCCGCTCACCGGCTGCGAGATAGTGTCGCTGTACCAGGACGATGAACACTCTCTAGTCCCGAGGACGGCCGCCTTCGAGGGACTTGATTTGTTGGTCATGGACCTGCAGGACATTGGTGCGCGGTACTACACCTTTGCCGCGACTGCGATCTGGGCAGCAGAAGTCGCCATCGCTCAAGGGTGCGAGGTGTGGGTGCTAGATCGCCCAAACCCCCTTGGTGGCGATGAGATCGAAGGCAATTTTGTCGAAGATGCGATGGAGTCCTTCGTTTCTGCGTTCTCGATTCCCGTGCGCCACGGCATGACTCTGGCAGAACTCCTGTGCTTCGAACTTGAGCGGCGAGGCACCGGAACGAAAGCACTGCGCGTGTTTGCTGTTGGAGATTGGGATGAACGCCAACCCATGCGTCTCGACGCCCCGTTTGTCGCGCCGTCTCCTAACATGCCGACGGTCACGACCGCTGTCCTCTACCCGGGCCTGTGCTTGATCGAGGGAACTGAGTTGTCAGAGGGGCGCGGTACCACCCGACCGTTTCAACTGGTGGGGGCGCCGTTTGTAGACCCTAAGCCGCTGGTCACAGAACTCGTTGATCGCGCCGCAGTTTGGGAGATCGATGGGGTCGCGTTCATGCCCTCGTTCTTCAGGCCTCAGTTTCAGAAGCACTCTGGGGAAATCTGTGCGGGCGTCGAGCTGGTGGTGACGGATCGAGAGGTTTTGAGACCGCTTGCGCTCGGGGTCCTCTTGTTGCAGGTCTTCCATGACCTTTGGCCGAACGAATTCGAGTGGAGAACACGCGCCTACGAGTTCGTTGTTGATCGACCGGCGATCGACTTGCTCGCTGGCACCTCTCAATTGAGGACTCTGATTGATCGTGGAGACGATGCAGGGTTGCGTGAATGGGTGGCGAGTTGGTCCCGTTGCCAAGCGCAGTTCAAAGAAGAGCGCCAGCCGGCCTTGCTCTATGGTGCGCCAGGTCGCTAGCGCAGCCGAATCGAGCAAGAAGGTGAGGGTCCTGGTCACCGATTCGCTGCATCCGGCAGGCTGGGAGCTACTAAAGAGCGAGGGCGCGATGGTGGATCAGCTTCCCGATGGCCGTCGCGATGATCTGTTCGCCTACGCTGCGAGGGTTGACGCGTTGGTCATTCGCACCGCCACGAAGGTAACAAGGGAGCTGCTGGCCGCTGCGCCAAGCGTGAAAGTCGTTGGTCGAGCAGGAGCCGGAGTCGACAACGTCGACGTTGCAGCAGCGGGCGAGCGCGGGGTGGTGGTAGTGAATGCTCCCGAGGCGAATGCAGTCTCGGCTGCCGAGCACGCGTTCGGGCTGATGCTCAGCGTTGCACGCGGGATAGCCCGGGTCGATCGGGAGCTCAAGCAGCAACGGTGGCCGCGGGCGGTACCGCTTGGTGTCGAACTTGCCGGTCGCACCCTGGGTATCGTCGGTTTCGGCCGCGTTGGCCAGCGGGTGGCGGTGCGCGCGCGAGCGTTCGAGATGGCGGTCTTGGTCAACGACCCGGTGATCGATACAGGAGCGGTGGCGTCAATTGGGGTCGAGGTCGTGCCCGACATCGAGCGCCTGCTCGGACGATCGGACTGCCTCACAGTCCATGTGCCTCTCGATGCCGAGACCCGAGGTCTGATTGGCGCTCGCGAGCTGTCGCTGTTGCCACCGGGAGCGCTGGTGATCAACTGTGCGCGCGGGGGCATCATTGATGAACAGGCACTCCTTGTAGCGTTGGACTCAAGGGCGGTAGGCGGCGCGGGAATCGATGTGTTCGAAACAGAACCGTTGACCGACTTCGATCTGGCCGGGCACCCATGCGTGGTGGCGACGCCGCACCTAGGCGCTAGTACTGAGGCAGCGAAGGAGAGGGTGGGGATTGAGATTGCCCGCAACGTTCTGGATGCTCTGCGCAAAGCTTCTAGCGTAGATCTGGGCTGAGTCGACCGTCTCGCTATGGGTGGTCGACCGACTGCCTCGCTAAGGGTGCGAATGACCGCCTCGCTTAGGGCCGTCGAGAGACTGCCTCGATCCCGTTCCCGGCCAGCTGCACGATCAGTTTTCTCGCTGCTTCTTCGGTGCTGAGTCGAGCCTGTACTCGATGCCACCCGTCGTCGCTATAGACCTTGAAGTGTTGGTCGTACATCTTGAGTTCGGCGGCCAGAGCGGTGGCCCGATCGTGATCACGGAAGGCTCCCGCTTGCACCCAAGGACCCATGCTCCTGGCCGTTGACCCGCCCTGTCGCCGGGCTAGAGGCGCGCGGTCGGGCCACGAGACCAAAGCAACTTCGACTCGAGCCACTCCGGGTCCAATCAGCCCAAGCCTTTCGGCTGCGCCGCGCGAGAGGTCCAGAATCCGACCTCGGATGAAGGGGCCTCGATCGTTAACTCGAACGTCCAAAGCCTTACCGTTGTCGAGGTTCTTGACGCGAACGACGGTGCCGAAAGGAAGGGTCTTGTGGGCGGCCGAGATGCCGTCCATATCGTAGGTCTCGCCGTTGGCGGTCTGACGACCATGAAACTGAGGCCCGTACCAAGAGGCAAGTCCCGCTTGGGCTGCCCCCCGGTCAAGGGCGACGTGGAGTCGTTCGCCCGCCGCCTTGTCCTTGAGCCCTGGGTTGGCGCTAACGACACCGCCTCTCGAGGAGCTGGCGCAGCCGAGGAGAACGCTCACCGTCAACGCGAGCACGACGGCGAGGTTGCGATTTGCACGAGAGGCAGATGTGGTCAAGGTCATGGTGCCACTATCATGACGTCTTGGGCCTATATTCGGGGGTCTTCCACCGAGGCGACATCGAATCTGGCCAGAGCTGGAGTTGCGAACTCGGCCAAGAAATCCTCCACTTGCTGTGCCGATCGACCAGTGAATGTGAGCGGGTCGAGCATGTTCTCAAGTTCCTGACGGCTCAGCTTGAATGCGTCATCGCTGGCGATCAGATCGAGCAGAGGGTTGGCTCCGCCTTCCGAGACCTGAGCGTAGGCTTGAAGGCTGTAGCCGCGGATGCGCTCGTGCAGGTCTTGCCGGTCTCCACCGCGCAATGCGCCCTCCATCAGATATGTCTCGCTGGCCATGAAGGGCAGCTCTTGTGCGACACGAGCGTTGATGGCGCTGGTGTTGACACGCAGTCCAGCTGCGATTCCGCCAGCCAAAGAAAGGATGGAATCGGTGGCGAGGAATGAGTCAGTGAGAACCAAGCGTCGATTTGAAGAATCGTCGAGCGAGCGTTCAAGCCACTGGGTGGCTGCATTGAGCGGGCCGTTCTGAGCGTCAGTGAGGACGCGCCTGCTGAGGCCGCACATGCGTTCGGCCCTCACCGGATTTCGCTTATAGGCCATGGCTGACGAGCCGACCTGATGCTCGTCGAAGGGTTCTGATAGCTCTCCCACGCCTTGCAAGAGCCGTAAGTCCATACCCAACTTGTGGCAACTTTCGGCGACGCCGGCGAGGGCTGCTAAGACGCGAGAGTCTTGTTTGCGCGGATAGGTCTGACCGGTGATTGCCCAGCTGGCTTCGAAGCCGAGTTTGTCCGCGATCGCTCGGTCGAGCTGTCTGACCTTGTCGTGATCGCCGCCGAAGAGAGTCAAGAAACTTGCCTGAGTGCCTGTGGTTCCCTTGGCACCTCGGCAGCGCAGGGAGCTCGCCAGTCGATCCAGTTCGGTCAAATCTTCGAGAAAGTCCTGCATCCACAAGCAGGCACGCTTGCCGACGGTGGTGAGCTGGGCAGGCTGAAAGTGGGTATAGGCCAGGGTCGGTAGGGACTGGTTTGCTTTTGCGAAGGAGGCAAGGCCGTCGATGACGGTGGCGGTGCGTCCGATCAGTACTTTCAAGGCATCACGAACAATCAAGACGTCGGTATTGTCGGTGATGAAGGCGCTGGTGGCTCCCAGATGGAGAATGCCTCCAGCTCCTGGAGCTTGTTCGGCGTAGTGACGCAGGTGCGCCACGACGTCGTGCCGTGTTTCCTTCTCGATTGTCGCGACTCTCTCGAGGTCGACGCTCGACGAGGCGCTTTCGAGCTCCGAGATTTGCTCAGCGGTGATTGGCAGGCCAAGTTCGCTTTGCGCTTGGGCGAGTGCGATCCAGATTCGGCGCCAAGTTGCATAGCGGTGTTCGGAAGTGAACAGAGTGGCAATCTGTTCGGATGCGTAACGTTCGTGGAGCGGGTTTTGAGGTCTCGGTGACATGGCGCGGGAGTCTAACCCAGTGATCGATTCCACGACCAAGAACGAGGTTTACTCGATGCTAAGCTACGTAAACCAAGGCAACAACAGTTGGCGAAACCGAAGCAACATGCAGAGATGTGAAGAGACTCTGGGAGTCAAGGCGTGACCAAACTCAGGGTGCGCTACCTCGTTGGTAGCGAACAAAAAGTTGTGGCGCTAGATCCGCGCGAGGTGCGTCTGGGGCGTGGAACGGACAACGACATTGTGTTGCCAGACTTTTCCGTGTCGCGCCAACACGCTGCTCTGCGCTTCGAGAATGCTGCTTGGTGGGTGCACGATCTGCAGAGCACCAATGGTGTGCAACTCAACGGCGAAGGCGTCGAGAAGTGCCGCTTCGGAGTGGGCGACTCGCTCAAGATGGGCATCTTCGTGCTCGAGGTCGAAAGGGCTGAGCCTGGCGAGGCCAAGAACGAAGACAGCGCGATCCCCAGCGCAACCCTCGTTCGGCCATTGTCGCACTTCACCGACGGCCTGGATCTGGAGCTACCGGATTCGATGCTCGAACCGCTCGAGGACGAACACGAAAGCGAGATCAGCACGTCGATCCCGGTGTCTGACAGCACCGGGGGTGGCTTCTTCAAGTACTTCAACCAATTGGCGCGCGAACTGATCCAGGCCGACACTGTCGATCAAGTTCTTGAGAAAGTCATGGACATTGCGTTCCAAGCCCTTCCGGTTGATCGCGGGGTGATCCTGCTGGGAGACAGCGTCGACAGCACAACCTGTGCGCTGATGCGCTCAGGTGCTGACGTGGTCCACAAGCCCGAGCAGGACGTGCCGGTTTCGCGCACGATCTTGCGCACCGTGATGGAGGAGCAGGTCGGTCTACTGTCGTTGGATGCTCTCGACGATTCGCGTTTGGCTGGCGGTAAGTCGATCATGCTGCACGGCATCCGCGCTGCGATGTGTGCACCGTTATGGGCGCAGAAGCGCATTTCTGGATTTATCCAAGTGGACTCGCCGTTTGAAGCGGGCAAGTTCGACGAGATGCACCTCGATTTCCTAATCACGCTGGCCAACTACGCTGCGGTGGGAGTGCAGCGATCTGAGGAGCGTCGCAAGCGCGGGCGGTTGGAGCGCTATCACTCGCCGTCGGTGGTCGAAGAAGTCATGACCGCGACCGACGCCGACGGTGGCACTCGGTTGCGTAAGAAAGACGTAACGGTGCTGTTTGGTGATCTGGTCGGCTTTACGGCATTCTCCGAAAGCGCAGAGCTAGACGAGGTTACGGAGCTTCTCGAGGGCTACTTCAACCGGAGCGTTGAAGCGATCTTTGAACATGGAGGCACACTCGACAAGTACATTGGCGATTGCGTCATGGCATTCTTTGGCGCGCCCATGGATTTGGAGGACCACGCGCTGCGCGGAGTGAAGGCAGCGGTCGAGATTCAAAAGCGCATGTTGTTGTGGAACAAAGAGCGCGAAGATCAGGGTCTTCCTAGTGTTGGCTGCAGACTTGGCGTCAACACTGGCCCGGTTGTGGTTGGCGACATTGGTAGCGGCCAGCGGGTGGACTACACAGTTCTCGGTAACACGGTCAACGTAGCAGCCCGGCTTGAGAGCTCAGCGGCGGGCACTGGCGAGATCGTGATCGGCGAGGCCACACGCGCGGCGCTGCCGGATGACTTTCCGGTGGAAGATTTGGGCGAGTTCGCCTTCAAAGGGTTGCAACAGAAGGTCGGTGTGTTCCGTGTGCCGGTCCCGGGCGCGCCCCAAGGTCAGCTCGCCGAGACCCACGTGATGCCCGAAGACGGCATCGAAGCGGTGCGGGGCGCGAAAGCCGGCAGCTAACTGGCGCCGGACTGGCTGCCTCAGCTGTAACTTGCAAGTGAGCCTAAATGTTGATGGATGACGATTCCGCATTTCAAGCTCGTGCTGCGCGGCTACCTGCCTTCCGGTTGGTGACCGGCAACAGCAGCAAGTTGCTCGAGGCAAGCCGTATCCTCGGTTTTGAACCGGCCAGCGTTGACGTTGATCTACCGGAGGTCCAATCGCTCGACTTGTTCGAGGTCTTGCGCCATAAGGCGGATTCTGCTGCGGCCGCCGTCGAGGGAGCGATCGTGGTCGAGGAAACCGGGCTTGAGCTGGATGCAATGAACGGTTTCCCCGGGCCCCTAGTCAAATGGATGTTGGAGGCGATGGGGCCTGAAGGAATTGCGCGCATCGCTCAGTCGACCGATAGCGTAGTAGCTCATGCTCGGTGTGCCCTCCTGTATCGATCTTCTGAGGCGGAGGTGGTCGTCGAGGGAGTCTGCAGCGGCTCGCTAATCCTGCCACCTCGCGGCGAGACAGGATTCGGTTGGGATCCGGTGTTAGTTCCAGAAGGATGCGACTTGACCTGCGCGGAACTGGGCGATGAGTCCAAAGACCGCATTGGCCACCGAGGTCGGGCTTGGCGCGCATTGGTGGACCGCTTGGTCCCCAAAGATGGGGGCCGCTGACGGAAGAGCTCGGCTGCGAACAGCCCTGCGCACGGTCTTGGTGGCTGTGCCGACGCTCAAGCCCGAGACTGCGCAAGGTGCTGGTCGGTGGTATTGCGCTAGGCGCTGAACTTGTGGGGCTCCCCTATGCTCCGGCGCGCGCTTCGAGTTCAGCAAGAAGCGATTCGACGATGTGTTCGGTTTCTTGACGCAGATCGTCCAGCGAACCCTCGTTGCGGATAACAAAGTCGGCGACCTCTACGCGTTGCTCCTCGGTGGCCTGGGCCTTCATACGAGCGCGCGCTTCCGCCTTCGAGAGTCCACGCTCGATCGCTCGTTGGAGTCGCAAAACTGGCTTCGCCTCGACTGTCACCAGTCGATCGAAGTTGCGGTAGCCGCCGCCTTCGACCAGCAGGGTCGCCTCAAACACCACGATGCCATCTGCCCTGAGCGACTGCTGCGCGAAACGCAGCGTCACGAGAGGGTGGATCAGCTGCTCAAGCCGTGACCTAGCGTCGGCATCAGCGAACACCAGGCTTGCGAGCCTCTCCTTGTCGACAGCTCCCTTTTGGTCGAGGTAGTCGCCGCCGAACTCACTTGCGATCGCGATGGCCCCTTGCTCACCGGGCTGATAGAGCTCGGCTACCAGTCGATCAGCGTCGGTTACGAAGCAACCGAGGTCCTGCATCAGGCGACCCACGGTGGACTTTCCGCTCGCAATGCCGCCAGTAAGGCCGATGCGCAAGTGCTTGATCTGAGTCATGGGGTTTGGCGGCGCTTCCATTCGATTAGCGGGTGGAGTCGGTGCCCGCTTGGGCTGATAGTAATCGTTGTCAGGGCGTCTTGACACTCCATCGGCCACAATCGTATGATGCTCGACCTTCGCCCAACGTGCGTGCGGGTTACGTGCGCTTGCCGGGACGAAGAGCCGCAATGGAGGCCGAACGGCCACAGATCCAGCTGCGGCCGGGAACAAATAGGTGTGGCGGCAGTCGTAAGTCGGGTAGAGCTCTTGTCGGATCGCGACGGGCCTCCGCAACTTGTGGCGCTGACTATCGGTTCGCCTCCCGTTTGCAGCCCAGTCGCCAACACTCAGTGGTCGCGGAGACGGTGGTCGCGGATTTAGTCCGACGGCAGCCCCTCCTGACGAATGGCCCTTAAGCGCCTAACGGGTCTGCGGGTGGCTATGGCCCAAGAAGCGCGTCGGAATCACAGAGACCCCACCGGAATCATCCTCAACCGGAACCACAGAGACAGATCATGACCAAGACCTACACCCTCAAAGCTGCCGACGTTGACCGTCACTGGTTCATCGTGGATGCCGCCAATATTCCACTCGGGCGGTTGTCGACCCAGGTGGCACGGCTCCTGTCCGGCAAGCACAAGCCGACCTTCGCGCCTAACCTAGATAACGGTGACTTTGTGGTCGTGATCAACGCCCAGCAAACCGTCCTGACCGGTCGCAAGGAATTGCAGAAGCTCTACTACCGTCACAGCGGCCAACCCGGCAAGCTCAAGGAAGAAACCGCTGAGCGGCTGCGAGCACGCAAACCGGAGCGGATGATCGAACTCGCAGTGCGCGGCATGCTGCCCAAGACCAAGATGGGTCGCCAACAGCTGCGCAAGCTCAAAGTCTATGCGGGTACGGAGCATCCCCACTCGGCGCAACAGCCTCAGACCTTCGCGGTCGCTTGATCGCCTCGCCCCTGCGTTAGTCATCTCTTCAACAATCTTTCATCGCATCGAGCCCTGACCGGCTAAGTCCTCAAGCCTCCTTAGGAGAATCCCACAGTGAGCGAAACCATTTACGCCACCGGCCGCCGCAAGACCTCAACCGCCCGCGTTTTCATGACGCCTGGAACCGGTGTGATCACGGTCAACGGTCGCGACTTTGACGATTTCTTCCCCAACCACGTGTTGAAGATGTTGATCCGCCAACCGTTCGAAGCGGTTGAGCGCACCGAGTCCTTCGACATCCGTGCAACCGTCACAGGCGGCGGGAACTCTGGCCAGGCCGGCGCGATCCGGCACGGCGTCTCCCGTGCTCTGGAGAAGTCCGACAGCGAACTGCGCCCGCCGCTCAAGGCCGCCGGCTTTCTCACCCGCGATCCTCGTCAGAAGGAGCGCAAGAAGTATGGCCAGAAGGGTGCTCGCGCACGCTTCCAGTTCAGCAAGCGCTAGACCGCAGTTCTACTGTTTCAGCGGATCTCTGTTCCGCAGCCCCCCCCCTTCTCGAGAGTTCTTCGGGCAGTGTCTTCGTTTTCAAGTTTTCCCTGTTCCTCCTTAAAAACCTACTACCTCACCAACTACCGAAGGTGCTCCCACTGGACCACCTGGCCCGCCGCTTGAACGGCTCGGGCATGGAAAAACGACATGCAACAACTAGAATCCTCAGTTCAGCTCTCGATGAAAGAGATGCTTGCGGCCGGTGTCCACTTTGGGCATCAGACGCGGCGTTGGAACCCAAAGATGCGCGAGTACATCTTTGGCCGTCGCAACGGCATCTACATCATCGACCTCCAGCGCACGCAGCGCCAGTTTGCTGAGGCGGTCGACTTCATTGAGCAATTGGCTCGAGCGAACCGCAAGATTCTGTTCGTTGGCACCAAGCGACAAGCACAGACAGCCGTGGACGAAGAGGCCCGCCGCTGCGGCCAGTTCTTCGTTAGCCATCGCTGGCTGGGCGGCACGCTGACCAACTTCGTCACTATCCGCGCTTCGGTTGAGCGCCTCAAATCCACTGAGGCAAAGCTTGAAGACGCTGATGCGTTGGCCACGAAGAAGGAACGTCTTCGTCTGGAGCGCGAGCGCGACAAGATGCTGCGTAATCTCGATGGTATTCGCGACATGACGCGCATTCCCGATGCGCTGTTTGTAGTGGATCCCAAGAAGGAACACATTGCCGTCGCTGAGGCCAACAAGCTTGGTGTGCCGGTGATCGCAATCGTTGATACCAACTGCGACCCAGAGCTGGTCGACTACGTGATTCCGGGCAACGATGACGCAATCCGGACCATTCGCTTGATCTGCGCTCGGGTTGCCGATGCGTACATCGCTGGGTCTGGGGTCTCGTTCGATCCAGTGCCGGCTGCAAGCGAGGATCCCGCCGCGTCCGCAGAGACAGAGCCGGCGGTCGAGGCTGCGGCACAAGAGGCGCCCACTGAAGCCGCTCTTGAGGCCGTTGCCGAGGCCGTTGCCGAGGTTGTTGCCGAAGCCGCTGCCGAAGCTGATGCCGAAGCTGAGGCCGAAGCTGAGGCGACGCCCGAAGCAAGCGAAGTCGCGAGCGAAGAGGAATAGCTCACTGGTCTGAGTGGGATTTCGGGAAGCAATCAAGCATTTCGGTCCACCAGGCTTTGCTGGCTGTAGCTTGTGGCTGATTGGCCACGGCGTTCCGAGACGCTGTTTTGCGCCCAACTGCAAGAGCCTTCAAGACATTGACTGAGTGACTTGGGCGCGAGAACGAGTTCACGCGCCCGGCCTCAGAACAAACACAGAACAAAACCTTGAACCGCGTCTCGTGTACACCACGTTGGCGCTCGCGAGGAGAGAAGCGATGACGATTACAGCTCAGATGGTGAAGGAACTGCGGGACCGTACCGCGGCAGGCATGATGGATTGCAAGAAGGCTCTCCAGGAGACCGATGGCGATCTCGAGAAGGCAATCGACGTGCTCCGCAAGAAGGGCTTGTCACAAGCCGCTAAGCGTGCTGGTCGCGAGACCGCCGAGGGTGTGGTGGCCTCCTATCTCCATGCTGGAGGCAAGATCGGTGTACTGGTGGAGCTCAACTGCGAGACCGACTTCGTTGCGCGCACAGACGAGTTCCAGGATCTGTGCCGTGACGTTGCCATGCACGTTGCAGCTGCTGACCCGAAGTTCATCCGTCGCGAAGAAGTCACTGGTGACCATCTCGATCGTGAGCGCGTGATCTTCCGCGACCAAGCGATCGCGGACGGCAAGCCCGAAAACATTGTCGAACGCATCGTCGAAGGCAAAATTGGCAAGTACTATTCTGAGTGCTGCTTGCTTGAGCAGCCGTACGTGAAGGATCCAGACCGAACAGTTGGAGATTTGGTAACTGACCGGATTGCCACCGTCGGTGAGAACATCCAGATTCGTCGGTTTGTCCGATTCGTTCTGGGTGCCGACGCGACCGTTGCCAGCGGGTCCTAGTCCGGCGCCGCTCAGGAGCGAGGCGTCTCGAAACCGAAGGCGCCTTGAGCGCGGCCCAGCGTCGCTCGGTTGTAGTTCAATACAGGGAGTTTGCACATGCCGTCTCGGTCTTCCTACAAACGCGTGATGCTGAAACTCTCGGGCGAAGCCTTAATGGGTTCGCAGAACTTTGGTCTGGACGGAGTGGTCGTAGCCGCGGTTGCGCAGGAACTCAAAGAGGTCGTGGCCCAAGGTGTGGAACTCGCGATCGTTATTGGTGGTGGCAATATCATCCGTGGTGTTGCGGCCAGCGCTCGCGGTATTGATCGCGTTGCTGGCGATCACATGGGTATGTTGGCTACGGTGATCAACTCGCTCGCGCTGCAGGACGCATTGGAAAAAGCGGGCGTCACTACGCGCGTGCAGACTGCGATCGAGATCCGACAGGTCGCCGAGCCGTTCATCAGGCGTCGCGCCATTCGGCATCTGGAGAAGGGGAGAGTGGTGATCTTCGCTGCCGGCACCGGTAATCCGTATTTCACTACCGACTCGGCGGCGGCCCTGCGCGCCAACGAGATCCACGCCGATGTCTTGCTTAAGGCGACGCAGGTTGACGGTATCTATACCGACGATCCGAACAAGAATCGGGACGCCGAGTTCCTGCCGAAGGTCACCTATCAGCAAGTCCTTGAGAAGAATCTCAAGGTGATGGACGCGGCTGCGATTTCGCTATGCCGTGACAACGACATCCCGATCATCGTTTTCGACCTGATGACCCATGGCAACATTGGTCGAGTTATCAGCGGTGCCGACATCGGTACCGTGGTTCGCGGTTGAGTCTGAGGTCGCCTGAAACCCATCAGCTGCAGTAGCAGGAGGCATCCATGCAAGAGGTATTTCAAGAGCACGAACTCGAAATGAAGGAAGGCGTCGACTTCTTTCAGAACGAACTAAGGGCTGTTCGCACTGGCCGTGCGTCAACCGCTTTGCTCGAAGGCGTAACGGTCGATTACTACGGCACACCAACACCATTGAAGCAGTTGGCTAATTTGGCCGTCGCGGATTCCACACTCTTGACCGCACAACCATACGACCTGACTCAGATTCCAGCCATCGAACGAGCCATTCAGATGTCTGATCTGGGCTTGAACCCGAGTAACGACGGGAGGTTGATTCGCATTCCGGTCCCGATGTTGACCGAGGATCGCCGCAAAGAACTGGTCAAGCTCGCCCACGAGTTTGCTGAGCGGGCCAGGAACCGTGTTCGCCAGGCTCGGCGTGAGGGTAATGACGATCTGAAGGGCCTCGAGAAGGAAAAAGAGATCTCCGAGGACGACGAGCGCCGCGGCTTTGAGCGCATGCAGAAGCTGCATGACCACTACATCGAGCGCATCAACGAAACGTTGGCCGCAAAAGAAGCGGACATCCTGCAGCTGTGAAGCCGAGTTCCTCGAGCGCCGTACTCCAGTTGGGGTGCGGCGTTTCAAACGAGTTGTGATGAAGGCGCTCTTTGGATTCCATCCGGTCCGTGAGCTCCTGCGCCATCGCGCGCAGGAAGTTGAGAAGGTCTGGGCGTCGGCCAGTGGCAAGCGGCTGCGGGCGGTTCAGGAATTGGCTCAGCGCGGCGGCGTTTCTCTTGAGGTCGTGGCGTCTCACGAACTCAGCAGCCTGCTGGCGCAGGTGGCTCAAGCATCGGGCGCTGGTTCCGGAGCTGGAGCGAGTGTGCACAATGGATTCGTGGCGATCTTGCGCGCCTCCGCTCGAAGTGATGGCGCCGTCGCTTCTGCATCCGCCTCCAGCAGCGACCGAGAGCTCATCGTTTTGTTGGAGGACATCCAAGATCCACGAAACCTTGGTGCGATCTTGCGGGTGTGTGAGGGAGCTGGCGTCGGTCGTGTCTTGGTTAGAGATCGCGGGTCAGCGCCGATGTCTGCCACCACGATCAAGGCTTCGGCGGGCGCCGCTGAGTACGTAGTCACTGAGCGGATCACAAACACCGCTCAGGAAATCGAGCGCCTCAAGGATCAAGGTTTCTGGTGTTACGGCGCCGACGCTGAGGGCGAACCGCCTTGGGCGATCGATTTGTGCGGGCCGGTGGTGCTGTGTTTGGGCGGGGAGGACAAAGGGCTGCGTAGTCGTACCCGCGGGCTCTGCGATGGTTTGATCGGGCTGCCCATGCGCGGCCGAGTGGCCTCACTCAATGTAGCCACAGCCGCATCTGCGCTCCTCTATGAGGCGCTACGGCAGCGCTCCGAGGTCAAGTCTTAGCGATTCGACGTGGCCTGAAGTCTTGCGGACCGGTTGCTAAATCCATACACTCTCCGACCCGATGCAAGAGGCTCGTGAGCCATTTGGATCGGGGACGCCGGACGAGATAGGACTGCGTCCAATGCTGCTCCGGTGGCACCTCGAAGCCGGCATAGCTCAGTGGCAGAGCAACTGCCTTGTAAGCAGTAGGTCCTCGGTTCAAATCCGAGTGCCGGCTCCATCACTGGCTCCCACGAAGGTACTAGTCAAGCACTAGTTCCGGCTCTCGCGCGGTTTTGGCTTACACGGAGGTGTGGCCGAGTGGTCAAAGGCAGCAGACTGTAAATCTGCCGGGAATTCCCTACGATGGTTCAAATCCATCCGCCTCCACCAAAGTCCGCCTGAGTTTTGTCACAAAGTGAGTCAGGCGTCGCGTAAGTCTCGGATGCGGGAGTAACTCAGGGGTAGAGTCACAGCCTTCCAAGCTGTTGGTCGCGAGTTCGAATCTCGTCTCCCGCTCCAGACGCCGTGATGGAATCACGGCTTCTGGAGCTTTCGTTGCTCGCTCCAAGCGCCTTCGGCGCGTCGCGAGGAGAATAGGGAGGGAGGGAGAGGGGACAGGGAGGGAGAGGGGACAGGGAGGGATAAGGGACAGAGCGGCCTAGGCAGAGCGCGGAGAGAGGCAGAGACCGAGGAGAAGGGGAGAGAGGCAGAGGGTGGAGAGATTGGGTGCGGCCTTGTTGCTTAGGTTTTGTGCGCTCCGTTGCTTGGGCCTCGCTGCGAGAAGCAGGCGTCCGGTTGTGGTGTTGATGTGAAGCGGGCCGGATCGTGCTCGGTGGTAGAGGGCCACGGGCTGGGCTATTGACCCGAGCTCTGTCGGTGGGCCGCGATCATTGAGGCACAGGGGGTTGGCCCTTGAGGCCACCGAAGGTCTAAGGCTCGGGCGTGAGAGGGGCAGGTGTTCATAGCTAGTGCTGCTGTCAACGCCGGCCAGCAGTGCTGCGCTGGTACGGCATCGCCAGTTCGCGAGCGGTTCCTTCTCCCGGGGTCTTCTACGTGATGCCACGGTTGCTGTGAGGCGGATCAGACGCCGAGGACTTCCGAGGTAGGAGGGCCTGGGGCGTGTTCGCGTTCGATGCGTGTGGCGCCGCAATCCGTGGCGAAGCAGCGATAGTGCGATCCAGATCAGTCAAGGCTCCTGCCATCCATGGTTGTCGTGAGATCCCCAAAAGGCCGAACAACGTTGTGAGGGCTGCATGCACCAACTGCGTCCGTGGGACGACTCGATGACGTTGCAGCTCTGGAGAATCTCGAGCTCCAAGAGCATTCAAGCCAGGGCCCAATCAGTCACGTGAGGGGAGGGCTAGCCACTCTCACCAAGACGCCTCCGCAACCTTCCCCGGTCTCCGCTTCTCCTCGCCACGTGCCGAAGGCGCCTGGAGCGAGATTCAACAAAAGCAAGACCCCGTGGTACGACCATGGGGTCTTGCGCCAAGGTTCTTGGGATTTGACTGCGGTAGGGGTTTACAGTTGGGCGGTGGAGTTCGTATGATCCAGCGCTCCCCGCGCTTTGTCCTGGGTTTTACACCCAGAGCGAAGAGCAGTGCGTCCAAAGCCCACGTGGCTCAGGGGTAGAGCACTTCCTTGGTAAGGAAGGGGTCACCGGTTCAAATCCGGTCGTGGGCTCCACGTCAACCTGCTCATGCAGTTGAGAGTTGGAAAAGCCCGACAATCAGAGTTCCATTCGCAAAGAGCCTTGTCGCCGACCAAGCTGGTGCTGAGTAGTTTTGGCACCCGCTGATGAACGGCGGACGTTTCCGGCCGTAGGGTCTGCTAGGTGGAGACGGCGTGTCTTGCTCGCTTAGATGTTGAGTCGAAGGAATGATGGTTTGTCGGTGATGGACAGTCGCTAGGGAAAAGTAGCCTGTTTGTGTGACGGTCGTCTGAGAAGGGCGCGCCCTCAATCCGCAGCAAAGATCGATCTCAGGAGTCAGAAAGATGGCGAAGGAAAAGTTCGAACGGAATAAGCCCCATGTGAACGTGGGCACAATTGGCCACGTTGATCATGGTAAGACGACGCTGACTGCGGCAATCACGACAGTGCTGGCGACCGCTGGCGGTGGT
>JAJCXN010000043.1 GCA_029263415.1 Acidobacteriota bacterium | reverse complement strand
CTGCAGAAGAAACGGACGAGGTGCGGTTCCCTTCACCGAGGCTCGCTCAGACGCGTAGCGATAGAGCGAGATTCCTGCCGAATCGTCCAACACCTGTGTCGCGGAAAAGGTGCACCGGGCTTTCCATCGATGTTTCCGCGTGGTTGGGAGAGCGAAGCCACCTGAGATCGAAACGGCGGACCGGATAAACGCTCAAGTTGAAGAGATGGACTTTGCCATCGCGCCACTTGACCGATTTCCGAGCTGGCGTGAGCCAGCCGTACCGCGCATTCAGAACACTCATCGAGGTATCAGGGTGCTTCTTGCGAAGCCAATGCCGGTCTAAACATTTGCCTGGCACCTATTGAGAGACACCTATGGAGAGAGATTCTGGTCAAAACATTTGCCTGGCACCCTTTGAGAGAGATTCGAGCCAGGCGCACCCAGTCTCAGCGGAAGTATCGTCGCGCAGGGACGAAGGGGGCATCAAGAGCCTGAGGTTTCAAAGGTACCCGGCAGGTGCCTGGGCTGCGGTCGGGCGGAGCTGTACCCAACGCCCACGCCTCAGGCTGAAACAACGCTGCCCGAATGTCGCAGTTGCGTCGGCTTTGACTCAACAAGCGGGAAACTGGCCAAACGAGCGCAAAGATGCGCCAGCAATCACCTGGTGGACCTCTGAGGGCCCGCGCTCTCCCTACCCGCTGCCGATTCGATCTACACCCCTGTCTGGTGGAAGCGTCAGCCACTCACGCTCGACCAGGCGTTCGTGTCGCCGGACTCGAACCCATCGTCGAAAAGGGGGAGCACGGGGGTCACGCTGTTCGATGCTGCTGAAGCCGCGCCATCCCCGACTGCATTCGTGGCCACGACGGTGCAAGTCACGGGCACTCCATTGGTGAGACCGGTCACTGTGATGGGCGATGTCGCTCCCGAACGGTTCTCGGCGCCGCAGGTCGCGGTGTAGAAAATGATCGCGGAACCGCCATCGCTCGCCGGGGCGGTGAACGCCACTGAGACCGTGGTGTTGCCCGCGGTGGCCGTGCCGATCGTGGGAGCGTCCGGCACCGTGGCCGGAGCCGGGGTCACGCTGTTCGATGCTGCCGACGCCACGCTATTCCCGGCTCCATTCGTGGCCACCACGGCACAGGTCACGGGCATTCCATTGGTGAGACCGGTCACTGTGATCGGCGATGTCGGTCCAGACTGGTTCTGAGTACCGCAGGTCGCGGTGTAGCCGGTGATCGCGGACCCGCCATTGCTCACCGGAGCGGTGAACGCCACTGAAACAATGGTGTTGCCCGCAATCGCCACGCCGATGGTAGGAGCGCCAGGTACGATGTCGGTGGTGAACGTGCCGCTCGCCGAATAGCTCGTCCCGGCCGCGTTTGTGGCGTAGGCGCGGAAGGAATAGCCCTCCAGCGGCGCCAGGCCTGAAAGCGGCGTCGTTATCGCGCCCGTCCCCATCCCCAGGGCGATCTGGGTCACGCCGGTCCCGCCTATGGTGGGGGCGCTATTCGTGGCCGTCAGGGTGTACACGAACCCGCGGGCGGTGATGGTCAGTCCGCTGCCCACCGCGATGCTGCCAGATAGGTCCGCGCTGACCGTGGTGACGTTCGACGAGGACACCGCGCCCAGAGTCGGGACAATACCGTCGGCTTGCGATCCGACGCGGACTTTCCCCTGTGCCTCGGCTAGGAACCTTGCGAAAAACGTCCCGTTGATGTCGTCGACCACGACCGACCGCAGATTGGCGGAGGCCGAGAATCCCACCAGGCTGTTCGACGTGCTGACCACTCCGACGATCCCCGTGTTCCCGTTCCCCCACGTCACCGCTCCCACATTCACTGCGGTGCCGTCCCAATTGCGGCTCCCGACCACGTAGTTTCCGTTGGTCAGGGCCGTAACCCTTGGGAAGCCGACACCGTCGTAGGCCGTGGAGCCCACCAGGCTGTTCGACGGGCTGACCACACCGACGATTCCCGTGGTCCCGTTACCCCACGTCACCGCTCCCACATTCACCGCGCCGCCGTTCCAATTGAAGCTTTTGACCACGTAGTTTCCGTTGGTCAGGGCCGTTACGCCTGGGAAGCCGACCTGGTCGGAGGCCGTGGAGCCCACCAGGCTGTTCGGCGCGCTGACCACTCCGACGATTCCCGTGGTCCCGTTCCCCCACGTCACCGCTCCCACATCTACCGCGGTGCCGTCCCAGGCCTGGCTGCTGACCACGTAGTTTCCGTTGGTCAGGGCCGTCACGCCTCGGATGCCGACCAGGTCGCTGGCCGTGGAGCCCACCAGTCTGTTCGACGCGCTGACCACACCCACGATCCCCGTGGTCCCGTTCCCCCACGTCACCGCTCCCACATCCGCCGCGCCGCCGTCCCAGAGGTAGCTGCTGACCACGTAGGTCCCGTTGGTCAGGGCCGTCACGCCATTGCTGCCGACCAAGTCGCTGGTCGTGGAGCCCACCAGACTGTTCTACGCGCTGACCACACCCACGGTTCCCGTGGTCCCGTTACCCCACGTCACCGCTCCCACATCCACCGCGCCGCCGTCCCAGAACTTGCTGCTGACCACGTAGTCCCCGTTGGTCAGGGCCGTCACGCCTGAGAGGCCGACATTGTCGTTGATCGTGGAGCCCACCAGGCTGTTCGACGCGCTGACCACACCCGCGATTCCCGTGGTCCCGTCCCCCCACGTCACCGCTCCCACATCCACCGCGACGCCGTCCCAGAACTTGCTGCTGACCACGTAGTTCCCGTTGGTCAGCGCCATCACGCCGTCTAGGCCGACATTGTCGTCGGCCGTGGAGCCGGTCAGGGTGCTGATCAAGGCGCCCGTCGCACCATTGAACAGGTAGACGGCCCCCGCGTCGATCCCGCCCGCGTCGTCAAACGGCGACGTGATCACTACGTTCCCCGTGCTCAACGCCACCACCGTGGCGCCGAACTGGTTGCCCGCCGAGGGGAACGGGTCGATGAATTCGGGAAACGGCGGCCCGGCCCACAAAGGCGGTGCCGCAAGCGAGAAGACGATGGCCAGGGACGCCGCCAGAACAAGGGATCTCTGGAGCACCGTGCTTATCATCGCCGTACCGTGCTTCCCGACAGGTCCGATGCGAGTCCATTGTCGAGTGACCAAAAACTGGTCAAACTATTGCTGAGCTGTCCGTTTGCGGAGGTGGCGCACGGCAGCACCAGCGCCTGGCGCGTTCGCTCTTGGCTCTCGCCGGTGGTGGTTCGCCTGATGCCCGTGCAATCTTGTGTAGATCGAAACCATGCCGATCGAAAATACGACATCGGTCACCTCGCAGAATAACCAGGGAAGTCGAAGGGGGGGCAGGGATAGGGATTTCATTACCTGACGTTAGGTCATCACAGATCAACGTGGCTGTCAAAGGCCAGCATTGGCTGTGTTCCAAGCGCCCTTGGCAGTATTAGGTCGGCTCCAGACCACCGCAAACTGGGGCTGGGCGCCCAAGACATGTGCCTGGCACCCTTTCGGCAGGTGCCTGGGCTGCGGCCGGGCGGAGCTGTGCCCAACGCCCACGCCTCAGGCTGAAACACAGCTGTCCGAACGCCGCGGTTGCGTCGGCTTTGACCCAACAAGCGGAAAACTGGCCAAACGAGCGCAAAGATGCGCCAGCAATCACCTGGTGGACCTCTGAGGGCTCGCGCTCTCCCTCCACCCTGCCGATTCGATCTACACCCCTGTCTCCGACTAGTACTCCACCGCTATAGTCGAGGCTTCGAATCCAATGCAGTTGAGTTTCCCGAGCATCCGGTCATCGAATGGAGGTCCCCTCATGCGTCCTATCTCAGATCGAAGCGTGAATGGTGTCATTGGGCATTTACCCGACTTATACGCTGACCGATGGCGCTAGGCCAATTGCAAATGGAAAAGTACAAGCATCTTACCTGTGGATGATTATTCCATTCCTGGTGGTTCAAATTGGGATATTCACATACTATTGGCCTGCATTTGCCACTAACACATGGGAAATCCACATTCACTACTGGTCTGTATCGCTGTGGTATCTATTGCTCATCCTTCAGCCATATCTCGCAGTTAAAGGAAAGATGCCCAGTCACAGGACTGTAGGAATATTTGGGTTCTTATTGGCTGGGGGGATAATTCTTTCAGGAATGAGTTTGTTGAATATTTATCTAAAGCTGGCGGCTGCATATGTTCCCGGAAGGCCCGGCCCTCCAGTGTCATTCTACTACGGAACTCTGGCGGTTGAGTTTTTGTCCATGGTCGCTTTTGCCTATGCGATTACCAAAAGCATTCTTCATCGAAAGAAGTTCGAAGAACATTCATGGTGGCTTATTTGCAGCGGGTTTTTTATTATGGCACCAGCACTCGGCCGCGGGATGTTTGGATCTCCTTCACTTCCAGTGGGTCGCTGGTAGCTGTGGGTTGAGTTGAATTCCTCCACAGTTGAGATAGAGCATTGCAATGATTGGTTTCGGTGAGTGAAAGCCGAAGGCTCTCCTTGCGATCATCCGCAGCCGGTTGT
>JAJCXN010000042.1 GCA_029263415.1 Acidobacteriota bacterium | reverse complement strand
CTCGATACCAAGAGACGATCGCATCCGCGCGCGCGTGAGTGAAAAACCGCGTCTGGCGATTTTTTGGCCCCTGACCTGTAAGCCCTTTGGAGGCAGTGGTTTAGGTGGAAATCGCGGTGGGGTCGTTCCTTTATGCAAATGGCGATCCCGTAGGGATGGTCGATCCGACGGGGATGATTTCGTTTGGCAGCCTCGCGGTCGCCGCAGCAGTTCAGGGTCTGATCGGTGGTGGCATCAGCTTCGCCATAACGCTTGCAACTACTGGGAACGTTCGGAAGAGTCTGCATTCTGCTTTGGGCGGTTTTATCCTTGGCGCGTTAACGGCGGGTGTCACACACTCAATCGGGGCATTGCTCGCGGCACGATATGCGGGAACGGCGGCTGCGGCCGCAGGCACGCTCGACGATGTGTTTATTCATGGGGACAAACTGAGGTATCTTCTGAAGATCGATAAAGGCAAGGCGAAAGGCTTCGAAAAACTTGGCTACACGCTTGACAACTCCACTGACCTGGCTTCGGTGCTTTCCTATTCGCGTTCGTTGATTGAGCATGCTGTAAAGACGAAGGTGAATGAGTGGGGCGTGACCTACACGGTAGCGATGAGTGTCATCGGAGCCAACGGGCGACGAGGTCTCATTGAGGTGTCCTGGATCGTCGCTCCTCGCAGCCGTCTGTTCAAGCTAGTTACCGCCATACCAAAGCCCTTTAAGTAGGCGATTCTCAACAAATCGAGAGAGCATGCAATCTGCAAAATCTGAGGGAAGAGTGATTCGCCAGAAGACCTGCTGCCGTATGTGCACGGAGCTTGGGGAGGATACTGCCAGCGAACATGAATGGCCTTGCCTCATTTTCGAGGGTTGGATATGTGAGACGCATTGCACAGAGATCGAGATGCATGAAGCTGCAGATACTCAGAATAAGGCCAAGCGGCTCGTGAACCTCAGCGCCGGAGAGGACGTGCTGGAAACATGCAGGGTCTGTCGGTACTCCAGTAGCAGCAAGAGGTGCGCAGCAGATGGTGCCAGTCAAATGGGAGAGTGAGGGTGCTGCCAGCCAGCAAAAGGTGCCACCCATGTGTAGAAGGCCAGTGTTTCTGAGGCCTCTTGGCGCGACGGTCACGGCCTTCCCCCACCCAATCCAATCGGACACCGCCTCTGGCGGCGGCGCACCTTTCCAGATGCGGTTGAGAGATCCCGACACGCACCCGCCCGCCCAGGCTTCGCGACACGCGCTCGCCCTTTGCTCCACCCGCCCGCTCCTCCCGTCGCTTCGGGACCGGTCCACCGAGGGAAGGGGTCGGGACCGGTCCACCGAGGGAAGGGGTCAGAGCGATCTTGAGGTGGCGGCCGCTGATTGGACTGGCGATTGTTTGAGCGACCGCGCGCCGTCTTCGCGTCTTTGTCTAGTGAGGCCATTTCTGTGCCTTGCAAACGAACATGCCAAGACCACTCCGCCACACGATGCCCCATCATGCTCATGAAGGGATGATCAAGTGCTTCCAAGCGCGGTACTTCCTCGTACCCCGGGAACGCCTCAACAAGCTGATCATCGGAGCGCTGGCCTACGCGCAGCAAAAGTACGGCATGAAAATCTGCTACCCGGTGTGCCTGACCAACCACGCCCACTGGCTCTACGTTCCAGACTCTGCTTCTCAAGCGCGTGACTTCTTCCGGCTAGCCCACTCCCAGATCTCGAGAGAAGCAGGTCGGGTCGCCGGTTGGACCGGCGGCATCTTTAAGGAACGGTACAAGAGCACTGTGGTCACCGAAGAACCGGAGGCTCAGGTTCAGCGGTTGAAGTACCTGATGGCGAACGGGGTCAAGGAGGGGCTAGTCAAGCTACCCGAGCAGTGGCCAGGTGTCAGCGGGATCAAGGCCTGCCTCGACGGATCGATGAGCATGGAGGGTGTCTGGGTCGACCGAACGGCCTACGATGCCGCTTGCCGCAAGTATCGACGGCGGGTCAAAGGTAGACAGCTGCTACGCAGACTCGGCCGCCGCGTCATTGGTCGGTTGACGAAGCCAAGAGAGCGCGACTTCGAGCAGCCGATCACCCTTAACCTGAGTCCCATCCCTGCGTGGGAAGGGCTGAGTGGGGAGCAGATCAAGACAAACTTTCGCCAGCTACGCGAGGAGATCCTCAGTGAGCACCAGGAAGCTCGCGCCAGGGTCCGCCCTGATTGGAAGCGTCGGCTGTGCGATCCCGATCAACGCGGCTTCAGGCCAGAGAAGACGAAGAAGGGAAAACGACCCAAGTTCCACGCCGCGAGCACTGAAGTGTGGTTGCTGTATGTCAAGAACTGGGAGAACTGGCTGACCCAGTACGAGCGAGCGTCTTCACGGCTGAGACAAGGTGTGCTCGAGGCGTGGCGGCAATTCCCGGATGATTGCTTTCTGCCGACTAGCCTTGTTCCGAGTGATTCGCTGCAGCGGTTCTCTAAGCCGCCCCCGTAGGCTCGGGCTTGCGGTGGCGGTGAGAGCCTTGTGACGTCCTTTCTCGCGGCCAGGTAGCCGCGCTCGGTGAGCGGGATGCACAGTTGGGTTTGGTGGTGGCCTAGGGAAGCAGAGGGCGAGTCATGGAAGGCGAAAGCTGGTCCAGGTGTGCGCGGCTGAAGCTGTGAAAGCGGCTTTTCTGTTTCAATCGTGCGACTACCTGCAGTTCTGGAGCTGGTAGTCCACGGGGTTGGTTCTCTCTCTGAGAGTTGTCTGACCCCTTCCCTTCCCTTTGCTGCCCGCAAAGGAGGCTGATTCGTTTTTTTGCGAAGACAGCTACGGCGATTCTCGAAGCCCCGGGTCAGCTACCGAGCTTGGTGCGTGGTGTGGCGGAAGCGCCACTTCGGGTGGCGGATGCGGCGAATCAGTTTGTGGAGACAGTGGTCAACGGTGGCCTTGAGGCATTGGGAGAAGCCGCTGGCGATCAGATCGATGCCTTCGTGAACGCAGATCCCGACGAAGTGGTTGATGTGTTTGCTGCGGCGACAGGCGATGCTGCCCTAGGGGGTGCTAGTACGCGGCTTGTGCCCAGGCCGCCAATAGGTGGGGGGTCTAGGGTCAGAGTAGCTACAGAAGCCATAGACTCGCTGAACACAAAGACTCGCCTAGAGACCGATCCACCCAACACATGGAGAGATTCAGGCGGAAGGCTTCATGACAACGCCACGAATGAGTTTGTGACTGATCCGAACAAGCCCACTCGTCCTCGATCGACGGCTCAGAGTTCAAGTGGGAAGGGTGGAGCTGGGCCGGTCGCGAAAGGGCAGGAGGGTGTCGAGATAGTGAAGCGGGACCTACTATCTGAGGGGCGCACAATTCGAGGTGACGAAGTTACCTTTGACACGAAGAAAGGAACGACAAGGCTGGACATCATGACGGAAACTCGCCAAGGGGATCTTGTTGGCGTGGAATGCAAGACCGGTCCCTGCGCTGCTGTCAACAAGAATCAACGGGGCAATTTCGAGCAGCTAGAAACACATGGCGGGATTCCCCGGGGGCAACGAGCAAAAGATGCAGGCCTTGAGCCCGGTAAACCGCTCGCACCCTTCCGGGTAGAAGTGCGGAGAGTCGACAACGAGCGTCTGGAGAAGGAGCGGAGAAACAATGGCCAGCCGTAAGGGTATTCGATATCCGGAAGTTATCGACTTGGTAACCGATGATCCTGTGGGCGAGGAGGTCCTGCTCGTAGTCGTCGAAGAGCGGCCTTGGAGCGGTGATCGCAGTGAGCTCGAACTTTTACAGCAGAAGCTCAACAACTACCTGCGCTTTGCGCTCGACGGGGCGATGCAAGAGCAGTTTCCAGAGTTTGTGCACCTCAGGCCCAGGATTCGTCTCTATAGCCGCTACCCTCTCGATGTAGAGGTCGCAGAGTTTGTGAAAAGGGCGGAGCCGGTTCTGCTGGCTGAAGGCGTGGCGTTTGAGACAAGGCTATTCGACGAGCTTACGCAGCCCTCCTGAGCGAGTCCACGGCACTTGGGTCTTCGGCAGGCCTTGAGCGGCAGTCATAAGCTGTTGGATGTAGCTCTCTGCCCGCCCCCCTCCCACCCAGATAGGACACCGCCTGACGGCGGCGGCGCCATCTCTCAGAGTGCGGTTGGAACATTGCGTCACGCCCCCGCCCGCCCAGGCATCGCCGCACGCACTCGCCTGGTCGCCTTCGGCTCCCACTGGCTGCCTGCGTCTGGTCTTGCATCCTCGCTTCGCTCGTCGCTGCTCCCAGCCTCCAGCAACCAGCTCCGCTCCCCCCATCGCCTTCGGCTCCCGCCCTCCCGTCGCTCCGGGACCGGTCCATCGCGCTCGGCACACCCCGCGCCACTCCCTCACGCCCTCCCGGCCGCGTGTCACGTGATGTGCAGAGATCGCTCATCCGGTAATGCTGCATTACCAGACGTGTCCCTCGAGCGCGCTAGCTCGGGCCGTCACACCCACCCGGCCACCCGACGGCCTTTACATAATCAGAAGGATCTGGCTGAGTCTTGCGAGCAGGGAATGCGCGCCCGCCGCGGGCTGTAGGCCGAGCGAGATTCCGCCAATCCGAGGTTGAACGAAGCCGCCGCCAGGCTGTCTATGTGGGAGTCGGGCCCACGATTAGTGTTCGCGCGCAGTTGTGCAGACTGGTTGACGAGGGTGATCGGCGTCATTGAGGTCAACGACTGAGCGAAGTGTGCGCTTGGACGATTTCCAGAGGTCCGTGCGGGCCGCCGTGAGAGGTTTTCTCAACGGTGGGCATCGGAGCAGGCACAGCTCGGGCGCTTCCGTGCGATGTCGGGAGAAGACCTGCGTAAGAGTGAGAAGGATCATGCGACTTCGGACTGTGGTGGCGGTCGAGCGAAGCCAGCTGCGGCCAGTGAGAAACGCTCGATTCGAGATCCTGAGCACCGAGGACAGAGGGCCAAATCGATACCGGTGAGTCGCTCGAATAGGTCGTTGGTAGTTTCTGTGCTCGTGGTCTGGTCGGATCGCCCTTCGTTGTCGCCGTGAGAGGACAAGAGGAGTGCTCGGGCGATTTCGAGACGAGAGCTGACGTTGGCTGATGCCATCAAGCCGTAGTGCCGGATCTTGACGAATCGTGGTGGCAAGACGTGCAGCAGGAATCGTCGAATGAGCTGTTTGGGAGAGAGTGTTGCGGTATTGCCGCCGCTAGTAGCGATGACAATGGCAGTGTCGTTAGCCTCTAGGATCCGGTGGTTGGAGAGTCCGACCCGATGTGTATAGCGACCTAGGTAGGAGAAGACTTGCTTGGCACCGGCGAAGGGACGCTTGGCGTACACCACCCACTCTGTGTCGTACAGATCGCTGAGGAGTCGGTCGAAGGCACCGGTTTCGGAGAGGTTGTTTGGCAAGACAAGTTTGTCGCGAGCTCGGGCGAGATGATGCAGGAACTTGCCACGGAAGAGCTTGCCGATGACTTTGACTGGGAAGAGATATTTGTCGTTTGCCGAGCGCCAGGATGCACCATCAAGACTGAGACCACCGCCAGTGACGATGGCATGTATGTGCGGGTGAAATCGCAGGTCTTTGGTCCACGTGTGCAGGACCATGGTGGCACCGATGAGTGCACCAAGTCGCTTGGGATCCTTGCCAAGCGACAGCAGGGTGCTGGACGCAGCTTTGAACAGAGTGCCGTAGATGAGTCGCCGGTTTCTTAATCCCAGAGCAGCGAGTTGGCTTGGAAGGGTGAAGACGATGTGAAAGTAGGCTACCGGCAGGACGCGATCCAACCGCTGTTCGAGCCAACGATGCTGATCGAGAGCCTGACACTTAGGGCAGTGGCGATTGCGACAAGAGTTGTAGGCAGGTCGCTGGTTGCCGCAGTCCAGGCAGACGTCGAGATGACCACCAAGAGCAGCGGTTCGGCACGCACAGATAGCACGCAGCACCCGATCCTGCTCGGGATTGAGGATGTTGTGGGCGCGGAAGGTCTCCGAATGAGCTCGGAAGATCTCACCGAGATCAAAGCGAGGCCGTGGCGCCGATCGGCCCTTTGCTGTTCGAGGACATCGATCCAAGGGGGATTCGATTGTAGTGATGGCGCGGTTATCCGAACAGCTTGGCTTTCTCGGAGTCCAAGAGATCCAGTGGACTCATTGACCGACTAATCAGCCCTCTGCTGACCTGTGCGTACAGCTGTGTGGAGCTGATGGAGCGATGTCCCAGAACGACCTGGATGACGCGCGTGTCAGTTCCCATTTCGAGCAGATGGCAGGCAAAGGTATGGCGCAGCAGGTGCGGTGTTACATGCTTCTTGATACCGCACTGTCGGGCGGCCTTAGCCAACGTCTGTTGTACCGCTGAACGGGTCAGCGTCGTTCCGGGCCGTTGGCCAGGGAAGAGATATGGAGGATCCGGCCGTACCGCTCTCCAGTACTCTTGAAGAAGTTGATGGAGACGATTGCTGAGCATGGCAAAGCGATTCCTACCGCCCTTGCCGTCTCGGACGATGATGAGCATGCGCTGGCTGTCGATGTCGTCGACAGTGAGCCTGCATGCCTCGCCAACGCGCAGGCCTGCCGCGTACATCGTTGTCGCCAGCGTCCGTTGTTTGTGCGACCTGATTGAGGCAAGTAGCCTTTGCACCTCGGTGCCGCTGAGTACTTCCGGTAGTTTGTGGATCCGCTGCGGCAAGATCAACGATGAAGCCTTCTCCGGTTGGCGAAGGGTCACCTTGTAGAGAAACTTGAACGCACACATGTAGACGGTCAAGGTCGAGGGGCTTAGACCGCGCCTCTCGCTCGCATCGTGCAGATAATCCAACACCTGTTGCTCGTTGAGCTTCGCAGGCGAGCAGCAGTAGTGCTCGGCCATCTTCCGAACGCAGAGTAGGTATTGAGTTTGTGTTGCTGGTCGAAGGTTGCGAAGCTTCATGTCCCTGATCATTCGGCGTCTTAGAGCGCTCATTGCAGGCTCCTCCTGGTAGCGGCGTCTCCATTGACACCATCAAGAGGATGGAGGCTCTTCGCTCCGATGAGAAGACACGATTCCTGCAGACCCCAGTCATGGCTCGACTCAAAGGCCCGATAACAAAGCGTTTGAGTGATTCCGGACTGCCGCGCAGCGGCCTTCGTTCAATCGAGACTATGTAAACCTGGTGGGGCTCATATCCTGGCGCTAGCACGGCGACTGTTGCCTGCACCGACGGTATCCGACCACCGATTCCGACTAGACCGACCAGGTGGTCGGATGACTTCGGAATCGGTGGTCGCTTTGTGTCGGAATCACTGGTCGGATTCGATTGGAATCAATGGTCGGATACCGTCGGTGCAGGCAGCGGTTTACGACGTCGACTTCGAGACGGGTTTGGTGATCGTGCGCCGTGGCAAAGGCGGCCGGTCACGTGTGGTGCGATCAGTGATCGTGCATTGGCTTGGGTGCGGAAGTATCTCGACGATGTCCGGTCAGAGCTGGTGGCTACGGATGATGAGAAGGCGTTGTTTGTGAGTGGTGAGGGTTTGCGCTTCTCGGCCGACGGCTTGGGCAATCGTGTGAAGAAAGTGCTCAGAGCTTCGGGTATGCGTAGGAGGTTAGGCGGCGTGAGTCATCTGTTTCGCCACACCATGGCCACGCAGATGCTTGAGGGTGGTGCGGACATCCGCTTCATCCAGGAGATGCTTGGTCATGTTCGTTAGGAGACGACGCAGGTCTACACGCGGGTGTCGATTCAGAAACTGAAAGAGATCCACGCGGCGACGCATCCGGCGAAGATGGAGCGGGCGCGGGGCAGGCAAGAACAGGAGGAAATGTGACGGATCGAACGAATTGCGGTGCAGCCAAGTACGCAGATGTGGAGGCGGTGTTTGCTGCGATCAAAGCAGGAGACTTGCTTGATGTGCACGAGATTGGTCATGCGTTGGTGGATCAGCTATCGCCTAAGCCGTGGCCGTTGAAGACGCTGAGTGATCTGGCGTATCGCGCGTACGTGGTGCGTGGCATCACGCTAGGCCTTGGTGATGCAGCAGCAGGCCGGACAGTGCCCCAAGAAGAGGTGGAGCGGCGGTTTGGGTTACGCAAGGAAGAGGAGGAGTAGAATGGTGACTATGGCTGAACCTGCAATTAAGGAACAAATCGTGCGCGATCTGGATGCGCTGTCGCCGAGGTCTCTTTCGGCAGTGGCCGACTACGTGCATGAGACGAAGGAGCGTGAAGATTCAGTGCGCTCTGCGGCGAAGGCCAAACTGCTGGAGCAGTTTGGAGCTTGGCGTGGCGAGATGGGCGACCACATCGCTCAGGTCATCGAGGAAGGCTGCGAGCAGATCGATCCAGATGGCTGGTAGGAAGCTCGTACTAATGCGGTGATTGACTGTCTCCGAGGCGACCCAGAGTCTCCGTGAACGTTTTCAGAGTTTGACTCTGTGCTCAACGTCGTGATCGTGGGCGAGCTGTACTACGGGGCCTATTCGTCCCGCCATGAGGAATTCAGGTCGAAAAACCTTCAGCAAATCGCTACCTTGCTGGAGACGCTAGAGGTGCTGGCGCCTACCGTGACCACAGGGCGCGTCTACGCACAGATGAAGGCCACACAGAAGCGCTTAGGCAAGAAACTTCCCGACAACGATCTATGGACTGCGGCAACGGCGCAGGAACACGGTCTTGTCCTGGCCCATCGTGACAAGCACTTCGAGACGGTCGAAGGGCTGCAACAGGAATGGTGGTAGCGACTGTGCACTAGCGTTTTCTTTTAGCTGCTTTCCGGCCGAAGCTCGCGCGTCGACCATGGCCAGGCAGATGCTCAAGGAGTGCGGGGGGCGGAAGAAGCAACGAGGGACTAGAATGATGAGCATGGCAACTGCAACGCACCCCACCCCTAGTACCGGTAAAGAGCAAGTCAAGCAGGTGCTCGACAACCTGCCCGACGACAGCTCATTTGAAGAGATCGTCCACGAACTCGCTTTTGAGCGCATGATCGAGCGGGGCTTGGCCGACTCGGATGCCGGCCGTACAATCAGTGACGATGAGATGAAGCGCCGGATCGAATCTTGGGCCCGGTAGTAACCGAGTGACTGGTATTCGCTGGACTCCCGAGGCAGCTTCCAGGCTAGAAGAAATCTTTGAGTACATCGCCTTGGATAGTCCCAGTGCTGCTCTCAAAGTGGCTACTGGTATCCGAGCGAAAGCGCTGACCCTTGAGGCATTCCCAGAGCGTGGTTTCCGCCATCGCTCGAGGCACGGTCGAGAAGTCCGGATCTTGCTGTATGGCCACTACCGGATCGTCTATCACTTGGTGAATGAAGTGGTGGAGATCCTCGGCATCTACCACGGTGCGATGGACCTTGATCGTGTCTTGGGCGCGCCGTCCTAGCCTTCTCCTTTAGCCGCTTGGAGCTTGCTCGCGCGGTACGATCCGGGTCGCGATGAAGGCGGCTAAGGAAGAGATGGTGATCGAGATCTCGATGAGGCTCCGATTGGCGGTGACGCTGGTCGGGGCACTGCTGTGTCTGGGTGGGGGAGTGGCGGACGTAGGGGCGACGTCGATACCGACATCGAGCGAGAGCGTGGCGAAGGGCTTGAGGTTTGGCGTCGACGCGTCGTGGCTGGACTCTGTGTCTTTGGCTGAGGTGGCGGTCACGTCAAGGGATCCGAGGGCTACAGAGGCGCCCCAGCAGGCGGTCGCTGTGCAGCAAGCAGTGGTCCTCGAGCCGCGCTTCACGCTGCTCGAGGATGGCGCTTGGCCGGACCGTGATCACTTCCACCTGTTTGCCGGACTACACGTCGCAGCAGCAAAAGGTGCCACCCATGTGTAGAAGGCCAGCTGCTGGAGCAGCCATTGCCCGAGGTGCTCTTCTTACAGGCAGCATAACTTTGGCTCGCATCTAATGAAGGCCTACTGTGCACAGCTGTGGAGTTTCTCGGAGTCAAGTCCGTCGGCATTCGCCGAGCTCGTGACTCTGATCGCCGAGCGAGCTTCGCTCGCCGAAGTGACGTTCTTCTTAGGCGGAGGCGCTTCGAGTCGCGCGAGCGACACGGTTAGCGTTCCAGATACGTTCTATCGGCTCAACGCTTGCGGTAAGGGCAGTGCGCCTCTGCGGATCGAGATGTTGGTGTCGCCGGCTTCGGCCTGGTGGCCGAGGCGCGAGGAGGTCGACAACGGTCAACGAGCTGCGGTCGCAGCTGACGACGGGCCTTCGTTGCGAGAGGCCCAACGGCGGAATGCGATCGTCTGGAATGAACTGGAGAGCTATCCGACTCTCCTGCGTATCGAGTGGCGCGGTGAGCTGCGCCTGCTGTTTGAGTCAATCGATGAGGCCATTTCGGTTCTCGATCTTGGCGATGAGTGGCTCGGATGCGTCGACCGATTGCGGCGGATGCCGCTGCAGCTGACGATTCTTGAAACCGTCGCCCCCTGGATAAAGGGCATCGAGCAACTGAGCTCAGCGTTTGTGACTGACCACGACTACTTGCTGGCTGGGCGGGATTCCGCGATTGGGAAGAGGCTGCAGCGAATGCGCGGTTCGTTCGTGGCCGGAGAGTCCTTCTTCGCTAGCACCTCAGTGGGCGGGATTCCCGAAGACCTCCTATTTGATAGAGATCCGCTGTTCGAGCCGCGCACACCAGACGAGTACTTGGGTGAATATTCGGACGGTTCCACCGGAACCGTGTTCTCTACGAGGCGCTTCGAAGAGCTTCGCAGTATCGGTGTCACACGAGTGATTGAGAGTGTACCGGCGAAGTTTTGATTTCTGGAGATCCCGCACGGTTTGGGTTGTCACGGTAGTCCTTGAGCGACTCGTCGGGCGCTTGTGCGCCCTCGTCGCTCCACTTCGACTCATTCTCGGGCAGAGCAAAGCCGCCGGGTTCTTCCCAGCGGCGAGCAGCGGACAGATTGTGTTGTTCGTGAGTCGCTTCGATCGTGAATCGTTAGCTTGACTCGGGCACTGCAGGCGGGAAGGGCGGGTGGCACCCGGACGGGAAGTAGTAGGGATCGTCCTGAGGCCTTAGGAACATCTCGAGTCTGGCCGTAGCGGCATAGAAGCTCCTGACGAACTGGCGGTAGGCATCTCGCATTTCTTTGCGACGGGCTGGGTCCTTGCAGTGGACCGCGGGCGCAGCGGAGCGCTTCGGATTCATGGGGCGATCCTCGATGGGTTGAGCGAGTATCTTTCGTTCACCCAAGAACTCAAGGTCTGAGTAGTCGTCGCGGATTTGTTCGAGGCGCTCCAGTACCCATCGCCGGATCTCGTTGCGATCGAGGTGCTGCCAGCAGGGGAGCGGATCGAGTTCGAACGACTCGCTCGATCGGTAGTCGGCCCGTCGGACTCGGCTCCCAGCTTGTCGCAGTCGATAAGCCTTGGTGAGATCGTCCCAGTGGCCGGCGACGTTCCACTGGCCTTGAGCGTAGTGCCAGGCGCAGTGCGTGCCGGGCCATTCAGTGGGGCAGCGAACTAATCCCTCTTTAGTGCCGTGTCTCAAGATGTAGTCAAAGCGAGAAACTAGGCTTTCTTCGTCCCGGTTGATCTCGATGCTGCGGTACCGGCGATGCCAAAACTTTCCTTGCCAGCCGAGGTAGCGCCCGACCTTCCTCGCGACGTTCGACATCACGTATTGCATGAAGCGCGACTGCATGCGCACGCCATCCACGCTCAGGATCAAGTGCATGTGCGAGGTGTGCCTTGTCGAAAACGATGGAACGACCGAGAGTCAGAAAGGAGCTCTCCACGTCTAGGTCGGGCTGGATGTAGAAGGG
>JAJCXN010000041.1 GCA_029263415.1 Acidobacteriota bacterium | reverse complement strand
GATCGAGAACGCTGATGTTCGAAGAAAAGTTCGCAGGGACTATCGCAAGAGGCTGATGAACCGCGACCGCTTCTGCTTTAGACCCAAGTCAACCAAGAAGGGCGTCCAGCCCTTGGTCCATGCCGCAAGCTACGACGCTTGAATCGAGCACATCAAGAATTGGGAAGCCTGGCGAACTCAGTACGCGAAGGCATCAGGCCGCTTGCGGCAAGGCATCGTCGAAGCGCTCCACGAGTTCCCTGAACAGGCTTTCATCCCCTCCGGGATTTGGCTCCGACTGACCACGGGCTTACCACCGCCCTAGATCGAAACTGGCTCGTGCGTTCGCGTTCGTGGCCCGAAGGAAAGCACATGGTGATCGTGCTCAATCCCCGCTCGCGGGTTGCTTCGCCGTGCCCGGAGTTAGGGAAGCACTCTCGGGATCGCTCCAAGGGCTGCATGCGGAGCGGGTTTGCGGCCCGAATCGGCGGCAAACGCAGACGATCCGCCTACGACAACTTCGGGGGCTGTCCTCTTCCGATTGAAAAACGCTCTGCCTGCCGAGCTGCCCGGCACCGTATGTTCCCCGATGAAGAAGGCAGCCAAGACCATCAAGTACTACCTCTGGGGAATCCTCAACGCGATGAGCGAAGGCATCAATACAAAGATCCAGTACCTCAAACGAGCTGCTCGCGGCTACCGCAACCGTGACCGCTTTCGCAAGGCCATCTACTTCCATCTCGGCGGACTCGATCTCTGCCCGAAATCAGCGTGACCCACACGAAATCCCGAAGAGCCCGAGTTTCAAGTGAATACTTACACTGCTCACTGAATCGGAAGACCCACGGGAGGCTTCGCACCATCTTGGGCGGCACCGTTTGTCGGCAGCCATCCCACAAACCGAGCCACTCTCCAAACCCTACGAGCATGCCTCGTCCACTGCTGGAACCATCGACTCCGAACGGTTGTCCGCATCTGTCTGGCCCAGCGCTTGCAAACAATCCCCACTCACGTCAGTCCCGCAAGCGGCCTCCTCCCTACTCAACCACCCCAGACTCAAACCCATTGCTCAGGATGACCTCAGGATCACCAAAGGAATGTTCCGCATTTTCAGCAAGCCCAAGGAACGTGCTTGACTCACCATGAGGCCACTCAACCACAACCCGACTCACACCCGCCATCCCAAGCCCAAAATGCATGGCCATGTCACTCCCGGCCCCCAAACTAGAGCCAGTCCGCACATCGCGCAGCAACACCAGTCCATCCGTCCGGTGCACCCACACCCGCGCTCCAACCGCGTCACGGTTGATCTCAGTCCCGCCACTCAACCTCACGCGAAGCCAACCGTTACCTGCACCAAGAAACCCACGATTGCGAAAGAGCAGGTAAGGCTCGGATAGTCCACCGGCAACTAGGTCCACCCAACCGTCGCGATCGAAGTCACTGACTGCTACTCCAAGTCCCCATCCAAGTGCATCCGCGCCAGACAAGGAAGATGCATCGCTGAATGCACCGTTGTGATCGTTCAGGAACAGTCGATTGCCTTCACCTAGCGTCCAGCTCATGATGGCGAGATAGAGATCCTGCCAGCCATCGTTGTCGACATCAATGAACTGCGCTCCCCAGCCGATCAGCTCGGGAGTCACGCCAGCTTCCTCCGAAACTTCCGCAAAGCCCGCCGTTCCTTGGGCAACCTCACTGCGCAGTAGCACCTGCTCCAGTGAACTGCTGAAGTAGAGGTCTAGATCGCCGTCATTGTCATAGTCGCCAGCAGCGATGCCCATCCCATCCACAGGCCGATGAGCTCCAGTGGCCAAAGAGACGTTCGAAAAGCACCAGCCCCCGCAGCCGGGCCCGTTGTTTTGCCAGAGAACGTTGCCAAACAGCTTATCGTTGACGACGTAGAGGTCTTGATCTCCGTCGTTGTCCCAGTCAAGCCAACGCGTCGCGAACGCGGGTCCCAAAGTTCGCACTTCGTCCAAGGTCGCCGCCGTAACATCTACGAAGGTGCCGGTTCCCTGGGCTTCATACAATGTGTCGCGCGCAGCAAGAGTGTCCTCTTCGTCGTAGTTTGCCACTAACAGATCAAGCTGGCCATCTCCGTTAAAATCCGCCCACGCAGCCATACTGGTGGTCCTAGCATCCCCAACAGCTGCAGTCGCCGTCACGTCTTCCCAGCCAGCACCGGCCAGGTTGCGGAACAGGTGATTCGGGCCGTCGCAAGACACATAAAGATCTAGCCAACCATCGTTGTCGTAGTCTGCAAAAACAGCTCCCTTGTCGCGCGACGCGGCCATCTGCAAGACGTCATCGGCCTCAAGCACTTCAAACGTCCCATCGCATTGACTGCGATACAGCCGATTGGCACTCCTGTCGCTGGTGAGGAATAGGTCAGGGCATCCGTCACGGTCAACATCACCCCAGGCCTGACCGGTGGTGGGATGACCTACTCCGTGATTCACCTCAATACCGGCGGCGGCGGTCACATCCTCGAAAAGATCCAGTTCGCGAGCGACCATTCGAGAGGGCACGAAAATGAGCAAGCTGAGAGCCATTAGCTTGGCAACACGAGGGGTAGAACAAATGGGCATCACACACCTGCTAAGGGAGATCACCGAAGAACGGGCCACACCGGCCCAAGGAATGCACTGAATTGCGCCAACCTTAGTACGATACGCGAAAGAATCCTCCCAACTAGTGCAACAAATCTCCCCGCACGATCCAGACAGGGGTGTCGAATCCAGACAGGGGTGTCGAATCGGAAAGAGGAAGATAGTTCCAGCCCGAAGCGGCCTCAAACACAACACAATCAGAACGTCACGAGCGGTAGGCCTTAGTGAGGTCGTCCCACTGCCCTGAGACCTCCCACTGTCCTTGAGCGTAGTGCCAAGCGCAATGCACGCCGGGCCATTCTGTTGGGCATCGGACTCATCCCTCTTTAGTGCCTTGACTGGCGATGTAGGCGAATCGTTTAGCAAGGGTGGCTTCGTCTCGGCTCACTTCGGTGTGTCGATACCTTCGTTGCCAGAAGGGGCCAGTTCGCTTGCGATAGATGTTGATTTTTCGTGCTCGACGGGCGAGATACCGACTCGAAGACCAATTGTCTTGAGCGACTCGCGTTGCCACCCGCGTCTATTGAGACATGGGAAGAATACTCCGACGCATCCTGGGTGGCCGGCTCTACCTGGTCACCCCTCGAACATTCCAAGCAGGCTACTTCTTCATCTCCCACGGGAGGCTTCGCACCCGGCGAAGGAGCACAACGAGCTCGTGCTGGGCGCTCTCGCCTATCCCACGGGAGGCTTCGCACCGCCGCAGAAAAGTACGGGCTCCGTGCGCAACCTTTCCTGCCCAATCCGTAGAATACTTTGTATACATCGACTGAAGTCCCCTCACTTCCCCACCCAAAGGTGACGCACCCGTGCTCAAGATTGGCGAATTCGAACTCCTGGTCCTGCTCAGCATTCTCAGGCAGAGCAAGCAGCCTTACGCCAACAAAGTCCGTGAAGACCTAGAAGAGAACGCAAATCGAACGGTCACGCGCGGCGCCCTCTACCGCACACTGGATCGCCTCGAGAAGAAAGGCCTGGTGTCGTGGGAACTGGAAGCGAGCCAGATCCCCGAGCGCGGCGGCCACCCCACTCGTCGCCTCAAGATCACCCAAACAGGCCTAGCCGCAGCTCAACAGCAGCAGTCGATCCTGTTGCGCTTCTTTGACGGTCTCGACTCAGTCGCAGGTAGCGACCGGTGAACGAGCGCTGGGTAGAACCCCCCGCCGCGCCACAGCGTTGGCTGGCAAGGGCCTTGTCGATGGACCCTTCGGGGTCGGCAATTCTCGGCGATCTGCTCGAGGACTTCTACGCGCTCGCCAATCGCGAAGGCAGTGCTGAGGCCCGAGGCTGGTACTGGCGGCAGGCGACCGCTCTGATCGCCAGCGCTTTGTATCAACGAGTTCAGTCACGCATCACGGGCGCCGTGCCCAAAACTTCAGAGGTAGGAACGATGATCGAAGCAATCACACCACGCGGACTGATCCAAGACGCGGCGTACGCCTTCAACGCTGTGCGCAAGGACCTGGGGTTGGTCGTCTTTGCCACCCTCATTATCGGTATCGGTGTGGGCGCCACGACGGCGGTATTCAGCGTCATGAGTCCTTTGTTGGTCAAACCTCTGCCGTTCGAGGACGAAAGCCGCTTAGTCTGGATCGCCAACGATGGCGACGGCGGTCGCTCAGCGGTCACCTCGCGCTCCAGCAACCTGCGCGACTTTCGCAAACTGGCCACATCATTCGAAGGACTCACCGGGTACGACGCCTTCTTCGAACAGCGCAGCTACACCCTGCTTGGCGACGGCGCACCGGAGCGGTTGGCGGGCGTTGGCGTGGCGCACAACTTCCTCGACGTTCTAGGTATCGAGCCATTCAAGGGACGCAGCTTCACCGAACAAGAGGGCGCGTTGTGGAACCACTCAACGATCATTCTCTCCCACGCGTTGTGGCGACAACGGTTCGCAGCCGATGAAAACATCGTCGGCCAGAGCATCACGCTCAACGGAGCGCCCAGCACGGTCATCGGGGTTCTGCCGTCGTCGTTTGACTTCTCCTCCACCTTCACGCCCAACTCGCGTGTGGACCTGTTGACCACTTTTCCCATTAACGACGACTCCGACCAGTGGGGCAACACCCTCGCCATGATCGGCCGGCTCGCGCCGGATGCAACCGTCGCCAACGCGCAGGCCGAGCTAGAAACGGTGATCGAGAATCTCGAACAAGCGGAGCCCGATCGATGGGGTCTCGGCGCTGTCGTCACCCCGATCAGGCAGCAGATCTCTGGCTCTCACAGACAAGCGCTGCTGCTGCTCTTCGGGGCTTCTGCCGCAGTCATGCTGATCGTCTGCGTCAACCTGTCGAGCCTGCTCCTATCGAAGGGGCTGAACCGCCGCAAAGAGATGTTCCTACGCAGTGCACTCGGCGCGCCTCGCGGTCGTTTGCTCCGGCAGATGCTCATCGAGAGCCTGTTGCTAGCGAGCGCCGGCGCATTGGTGGGTGTTGGTCTCGCGACATTCATCACGCGCTCTATCGCCAGCAGTACCGCGATCACCATTCCGCTTCTGAGCGGTGCTCGAGTCGACGGCCAGGCACTCCTGTTCACTTGCTTGGTGGCGTTAGTCTCGGGCCTCGCGGTCGGCATGCTGCCAGCGTTCCAGGCGTCGATGGCAGGTGGTTCGACCGCTTTGCGCGGAGCTGGTCGAACATCGAGCACGGGCAAACGCAGTCGCTGGTTGCGCGAGACGCTGGTGATCACGGAGGTCGCTCTGGCCTGCGCGCTGTTGGTCGTCGGTGGTTTGCTTCTACAGAGCTTCACCAAAGTCCTCGACGTCGATCTCGGCTTTGAACCCAGCGAGACCGCCGCATGGCTGATCTCGACCGACCGCAACTTCGACGACGATCAAGCCCGGATCAACTTCTACCAAGAGATTCAAGAGACGGTCAGCGCTGTTCCGGGGGTCACAGCCGTCGCCATGACCGACGCCATCCCGCTCGGCATCAACCGTCAGTGGGGCATCGGTGTTCCGGGGCGCATCTATGACGACGGTGAGACGCCCAGCTTCTATCCCCATATCGTCGACAGAAACTACTTGGAAACCATGGGGATTCCGATCCTCTCCGGCCGCAACTTCAGCACAGCGGACCTTCTCGACACACAGCGCGTCACCATCATCAATGAAAGCGCTGCTAAAGAACTGTTCCCGGGCGAAAGCGCTGTCGGACAAGCTCTGAATACGGGCGATGAAGTGAGGATCATCGGAGTTGTTGCAGATGTTAGACACGTCGGCGCAGAGAAGGAGTCGGGCAAGGAGCTCTACCTGCCAATCTCTCAGAGCGGCAACTTCAACACTCTCGATCTGGTTGTACGGTCCGACCTACCGCTGGAGGCAATCCAAGGCCCAGTGGCTGCGGCCATCCGCAGCATTGACCCCAATATGCCCACCAACGACGTGCGTGCTCTTGACGCAGTCGTCGGTCGATCCACATCACCCCGCAGGTTCACCCTGTGGCTGCTCGCGGCGTTTGCGGCAACCGCTCTGCTACTGGCCGCACTAGGCATCTACGGGGTGCTCTCCTACACCGTCTCGGAACGAACCCACGAGATCGGAATTCGGATGGCACTGGGTGAGTCCAACAGCAGCATCAGACGCCGGGTCTTGGGGCGGACCCTACTCCTGGCTGGCGCAGGCGTCGCAGCAAGTGCCGCGCTTTCCTTCGGGGTCTCGAAGGTCATCGGCTCGCTCCTGTTTGGCATCGACGCGCAAGACCCAGCGACCTTTGGAGCAGTAGCCGTGCTGCTGTTGACGGTCGCCGCCTTGGCGGGGCTGGTCCCGGCGTGGCGCGCTTCGAAGACCAGTGCTTCGATTGCCTTAAGAGGAAGCTAGGCAAACTCTGGGGCGAACCCCGAAGCGCGGTTTCCAGTCATGGGACCGAGACGTTTGGAGCCAGATCGGCATCTTGCCAGGCTAGGGACAAGTCGCGAATGCCGAGGTGTCTGTAATGGCGCGAGACGCCACCCCGAGTGGGTTCAGGTAGGAACGGGCGCTGTTCGTGACGGTGTCGGTGACGGTCAGAAGGTACTCCACATCTGTACTCGCGGCGGCGAACACCCAATATCGATTGTTGTAGCCACAACCGTTGAGCACCTTGACGAGCAGCTCCCAGTTGTCGGCGTGAAAGAAGTAGAAAACGATCGACTCCTCGGTACGAAATGGCACCAGCTTGCCGGTCCCTTCGTTCCCTTCCCGGTCCATCCAGGTCACCGATGTGCGAAAGCGGTCCTGGTTGACACACGCCGTTTCGGTGTCCTCGGTGCAGGCCCCTGTCGCGGTCCCGGCCACTGCCGCTTGAGCAGGATCGCCAACCGAGACACGACTACGGGACCGGTTCGGTTCCGTCCCTGAAGCCTGACTTCGACCGCTCGGGCACGTTGCGAACGCGGACGTGTCGGTGATTGCCGGCGAGCTCACGCCGAGCTCGTTGTGATAGCTCCTGGTCTCGAGCGTCTCGGTGTCGGTGACGGTCATCGTGTACTCGACATTGGTCGTCGCGGACCCGAACACCCAGAATCGGTCGTTCACCCCACAGCCGTCGAGCACCTTGACCATGAGTTCCCAGTTGTCGGGAGAAAAGAAGTAGAAGATGCCGGAGTCGTCTGCGACGGCGGGCGTGACCCGTCCTCGTCCGACACCGCCATCAAAGTCGGAGAAGTCAACCTCGACCCGGAATCGCTGTTTGGCGAGACACAGGACCTCATCACCAGCAACGCACGCACTTTCGTGCGTAAAGACACCCGATGTCGTTCCGGCGTAGAGTCTGGTCGGCTTGCTGGGGTCGATCGCCAGTGTGCGGACGACTCCACCTTCAGGGCCTATCGGCCGCCAGCTGCTCGCCCCATTTGTTCCCTTGAACACGCCACTCGAGGTGCCAGCGTAGAGCGTGCGCGGGGTGGTGGGATCGATCGTAAGCGCGTTGACGAACGGATCGTCGAGCCCGGCCGACATAGCCGTCCAGCTTGCGCCGCCGTCGACGCTCTTGTGCACGCCGAACCCGCCAGCGTAGAGCGTCTGAGGGTCTTTGGGATCAATGATCAAGGCAGCGATGTAGTCGTTGCCGATTCCGTCGTTGATAGCGACCCAGCTCTGAGCGCCGTCGGCACTCTTGAATACGCCGTTTGAGGTGCCGGCGTAGAGCAGGTCCGGAGTCACGGGATCGAATGCCAATGCTTGCACGTCGGGATCGTCGAGCCCTTGGTTCACCGGTGTCCAGTTAACCCCACCGTCGGTACTCTTGTACAGTCCGCCACCGTTGGCGCCGCCGAGGTAGAGCGTCGAAGAGTCGAACGGGTCGACCGCGAACTCAGAGACAAGCACGCTCTCAATCCCGTTGTTCATTCGGACCCAGCTCTCAGCCCCATCGGTGCTCTTGTACAGTCCGCCGCTACTCAAGGTGCCGGCGTACAAAGTGTCCGGATTCGCACGGTCAACGGTCAGCGAGAGAATGTGAGCCTCGGCAAGGCCGCTGTTCTTCTGTTGCCAGGTGGCCGTGCCATCGACGCTCTTGAATACGCCGACCACGCCGCCGGCGTAGACTGTGTTCGTGTCACTTGAATCAATCGAGATCTCGCTGATGTTGGCGTTGGTGAGACCCAAGTTCTTGTCAGTCCAGCCACCTGCGCTGTCCTCGCTCTTGAACACGCCACTGACGTCGGTGCCAACGTAGACCTTTCCTGGTCTAAACGGATCCACCGCCAGCGAGAGGATCGTGGTTGCCAGCAGGCCGTCGTTCATTGAGGTCCACTCGACGCCGCCATTCACAGTTACGAAGACCCCGTCCAAGGTGGCCGCATAGACCCGATTAGGGCTCAGCGGATCGACGGCCAGTGCGTGGGAACGGGAACTGTCAAGCCCGTCGCTACGGAAGACCCAGTTTGCCCCGCCATCGACCGTCTTGTAGACGCTACCCGAGGCGCCCGCATAAAGGGTGCCCTGGTTGCTGCCATCGATGGCAAGTGAGCGCACCGAAAAGCCCTCCATTCCGTTGCTCATAGCCACCCAGTTCTGGGCGCCGTCGATACTCTTGAAGACGCCGTCGAGGGTGCCTGCGTACAACGTCCCCGGAACCAAAGGATCGATCGCTAGGGCTTCGACCCTCAAGTTGGTGAGGCCGTTGCTCATGCCCACCCAAGTGGCTGCGCCATCGACACTCTTGAAGACGCCATCGTCCTGTTGCCCGGCGTAGAGCGTGCCCTGGTTCTGCGGGTCCACGGCGATTGCCAGGACCCTGCTGTCCGCAAGGCCTTCAGACGCGAGCTGCCAACTGCCCGCACTGTCGCTACTTTTGAAGAGGCCAGCGCGCTGCCCAATGTAGAGTGTTTCCGAATCCAACGGATCAATTGCAAGAGAGTTGACGAAGGGAGACAGCAGGCCGGTGTTGCTTTCCGTCCAGTTCTCGCCAGCGTTCGTGCTTTTGAAAAGGCCACCGCCGTCGGTGCCGGCGTAGACGGTCGCAGCGTCGCTCGGATCAATCGCCAACGCTTCGATCCGACCTCCGTACGGGCCGTTCGAAGTCCACTCCTGCCCCGCCGCAGCTGCGGCTCCGACGAACAGCGCGATCAAGCAAAGGAGGACCGGGCCGGTTTGTCGTTTCCTAGAAGAAGTCAATACGGTTCGGGTGGGCATAAAGCTGTGCTCCTCAACTGGAAGGGCCAAGTCGGTCTATCAAGTCCGACGCCTCGCTGACAGTACACCAATAGGGACCACGGCCAGGAATCGGGCTTCGGCCGGTGTGATGTGCTGAACGTGGGATGGCGACGCTCACCGAGTGCTGCAAGTTGCCAGACCATTCCATCACTACACCAAAGTCCTCACAGACGTCGGGTCCAGGCTGGCGGCAAAAACCTGCTCAAAGCCACTCGGAACGCTGATCACAGTAGCGTTGTAGGGTCAAGCGAACTAATTCGGAGTCCAGCATGCGCCCCAAGTCCCTGATCTTGGCGATCGCCATCGCCGCAACCATCGCCACTCAGGTTGCCGCTCAACCTCGAACGCGCCCCCTCAGCCCCAAAGGTGCGTCCGCCACACAGGTCGGTGGCTACCACGGTGTGCGTGAAGGGTACGAGCAAGGCAAGTGGATCGAAATCCACTACGGCAGGCCGATCAAGCGCGGACGTGATCTGTTCGGGCCGCCAGACTTTGTTCCAGCGCTCAACGATGGCGCTCCGGTGTGGCGTGCTGGTGCCAACTACACAACCACCTTCACTACCGAGATTCCGTTGGTTATCGCCGGCACCGAGATTGCCGTCGGTGAGTACACCATCTTCATCCAACTCGACCGCTTGGAGTGGATCTTCATCCTCTCTGACTACCGAGCTCAGAAGAAGTACGACTACTACAACAAGGAAGAACTGTTCGGTGCCTATGGCTACCGCCCGGAGCGAGATGTGGTCCGCACCAAAATGAAGTTAGAACAACTGCCCTACTCGCAAGACCAGCTCGCCTGGCAATTTCTCAACATGACCGATCGCGGAGGCAGACTCGCCATCTTTTGGGACACCAAGATGGCATCGATTCCCTTTCTTGTCGGCAAGGCACCCTAAAGGGCTCAGACCAGCCAGCGGCCGACAACACCGCGCTCAATCGGGATTGCTGCTTGAAACGCTGACCAACAGCCATTCTCCGGTTGCCTTCGACCACACCTGGGTTCCGCCGCCCTTGGCGGCAACCGTTTCACCGGAGCGAAGGCGAACTTTTGCCACATACTCGTTGGCTAGCAGTACCAGGTCAGGACTGATCTCAACCAGCTTCAGCTTTACAAAGTCGAGCGCTGCGTAGCGTTCGATCTGCGCAACGCCACGGCGATAGATGACAGCGAACTCTTGTGCGGAGCGAATCACCGTGCCATCGGCATTCAGACCCACGAACAGATCGGCGTCGAAGAACAGCATGTAGGCCGCTACATCCAATCCAATCGCCGTGTGTGCCAGTTGTTCAAAACGCTCTTCCACTTCATCGAGGACCGACACCGTGCCTTGTCGCTCAGTGTCCGCAGGGAATTCGACAGCTACCTGGGCCGAGGCAGCCGTAGTCGCTAGCACTACGAGCAAGGCTGTGGGGGAGAAATTCATTGTTCTTCCGTTTCAGAAATTGCGGGCACATGCGAATTGTCTAATCTCTCTCGCACGTGGTCTTTCAAGCTGTGGGAGAATATCGTCCCCCCATGCTTCGTAAGAGAGCAAACAGTCTCACGCGCCATCAAGTTGGCGCCCGAAGCTCTTCCGAAAAATCGAGCGGATCGATACGGCTTCAAGCCAGGCATCATCCATTCGAATCTCAAGGTCCGTTCTGTAGGAGAAACAAGCGATGTGGTTCTATCGAAAAGTTGATCAAGGCAAGGCACTCGTCGTCACCAGGCCTGGCAAGATCGACGTCTCCTTCACACCGCGTCTGGTGGTACCAGCAGTCAATCGGGTCGAGATCATGGATATCTCGCTCAACGCGATCGAGATCGATCGGCGTGGCGTGGACGGCCTGATTTGCGGCGACAATATTCGTGCGGACATTAAGGTTGTCTTCTTTGTCAGGGTCAACAAGACGAAAGAGGACGTCATCCGCGTGGCTCAGTCAATCGGTTGCAAGCGAGCCTCCGACCCGCAGACTCTCGAGCAGTTGTTTACCGCGAAGTTCTCAGAGGCCCTCAAGACGGTCGGCAAACAGCTCGACTTCGTTGACCTTTACACCAAGCGCGAGGAGTTCCGCGACCAAATCATCAAAGTCATTGGTCGTGATCTAAACGGCTACATCCTCGAAGATGCAGCCATCGACTACCTCGAGCAAACTCCACTCGAGTCGCTTGATCGCAACAACATTCTCGACGCGCAAGGCATCCGCAAGATCACCGAGATGACCGCGCATGAGCACGTGCGCACCAACGAGTTCGTCAACTTCGAAAAGAAGCAGATCAAGAAACAAGACGTTGAGGCTCAAGAAGCCATCTATGCCCTCGAGCGTCAAGAGGCAGACGCGCTCGCGAAGCAGTTGCGCGAGATCGCCACCGTGCAGGCGCGTGAAGAAGCAGAGACCGCCAAGGTTCAAGCCGAAGAATTGCTCAAGTCCGAGACCGCACGCATCACCACAGCAGAGGAAGTCGAAATCGCAGAGGAGAACCGCGGACGACAAGTGGCCGTTGCCCAGAAGAACAAGGAGCGCGTCATCGCTGTCGAGACCGAGCGCGTTGAGAAGGACCGCGCCTTAGAGCAGATCTCAAGAGAGCGCGAAACCGAACTGCAGCGGATCGACAAAGACAAAGCTCTTGAGGTGGAGAAACGCGAAATCGCCAACGTAGTCCGCGAGCGCGTCATCGTCGACAAGACCGTTGCCGAGGAAGAAGAGCGCATCAAGGAACTGCGCTTGATCGAGGAAGCCAAGCGCAACAAGGACTCAGCAATCATCCGCGCCGAGGGCGAGGCCCAAGAAAAACTGGTCAAAGACATCAAGGCAGCTGAAGCCGAACAAGAGGCCGCGAAGTTCAAGGCACAGCAAGTGTTGATCATGGCCGAGGCCGAGCTCGAAGCAGCCGACAAAAACGCTCAAGCCAAGATCCGTCTCGCCGATGGCACCAAGGCAGAATCCGCAGCAGCCGGACTCGCAGACGTCTTGGTCAAGGAGCAAGACGCAACCGCGACCGAAAAGCAGGGTCTCGCCGAGGCTACAGCGATGCGAGCCAAGATGACCGCCGAAGCGACCGGCATCGAGGCCAAGGCAAGAGCCATGGCGACGCTCGACGAGCGCTCTCGACAGCACGAAGAGTTCCGTATTCGCTTGGACAAGGACAAGACCATCGAGAGCGAGGCCATTCAGGCGCAGCGCGAGGTCGCGGAGGCTCAGGCCAGGGTGCTGAGCAGTGCATTCGAGAAGGCCAACATCGACATCATCGGTGGCAACGGCGAGTTCTTCGATCGCATCGCTGGCTCGATCACCATGGGCAAACAGTTCGACGGCTTCCTGCGGGGTTCAAGCAAGGCCTCACACGTCCTGGAGGGCTACTTCAGCGGCGCCAAGGACCTGCCCTCTGACGTCAAGGACATCCTGACCGGACTGTCGCATGCCTCCGCCGAGGTGCAGAACCTGACCTTGTCCGCCTTCTTGACCAAGCTAATGGCCTCGAGCGACGACGACGGCAAGCGTCAGTTGGCAGGCTTGATCAAGACTGTTGAAGGCGGCTTGGAGTAACCCTGCTGCAAATTCGAGATTGGCTTCCGACGCGCGCCTCGGAGCGGCGCGCCCGGAAGATACGGCCGGCCGCAACATCCCCAGCGGCTTTCAAGCCATGGGGGCTTACAAGTGAAGCCAGCGTCAAGATCACTCAACAGCAACCAGAATGACTGAACCCACCAACGCACCCACCCAAATCGAGCAAGGCACCTACGAGCTGATCCGAGACCGCTTGGTCGCGCAAGGCAAGGAGCTTGCAAAGCTCGCTGACTCACTCAACGAGCGCCGCTTAGGGATCTTCGGCGGCACCGAATTGGGGGTGGTAGGCAACGTGCGGATTCGCACTGAGAACAATTGCATCCCGCGCGACATCGCCCAGGTTGGCGACCGTTTGCTGTTTGGCTACAACGTCTTCATCGGACTCAAGAAGCAGACCGAGGTCGCCGATGTTTTCAGCGCCCACCGCTTTAACGACACCGACGGCCAGTTCTCTCTCGAAGCACTGAGCGACCCCGCCGACGTCAACTTCTTGGCCGACGCCGAATTCCGCGACAACTTCTCAGAGATCTACGCCTACTACAAGTCGGCGCGCCTCCTCCAGCTGCGCAATGTCGAGGGCGCACTGCTCGCTGTGTTTCAAACCGGCGCCACGGTGTTCGACCTCAAGGTCCTCCGCTGGGCACTGTCGCCCGATGGCGAAGCGACCTACCGCGACAATCGCGGCGAGCGCGATCACACCTTTGCCCCCGCTCATGACTTCGAGTGGACTCCCACCACCCGCGACCAGCACGTTCAAGGCAAGAACCCGCACGTCGATATTCTCGGTGAGGTCTTCGTCGAGACCGTCGGCGGCGACCTCACTGTCAAGGTCGAGAACAACACCGAAGACGGGTTGGGCATCTATCGAGAGCCGGTTGACGATCACGACCAGACGCTGGACGATGGAGAGATCCACTACGCCAAGCTCGGCACGCTCATTCTGCTCAAGATCCTCCCCTACCGCGAAACCGAATGGCGCTATCTAGTCTTCAACACCCGCACCAAATCGGTCGATCGAGTGGATGCAGTAGGCCAAGCCTGCCAACAGCTCCCCGAAGACCACGGCATCATCTTTCCCGGCGGCTACACGCTGCGCAGCGGCGTCACCAAGACCTTCGACGGCGAGACCTCAGACCTCGAGTTCGTCAAGCGCATTCGCTCACCCAACGGCGAGGATGTGCTGTACGTTTTCCACCACCGCGAAGACGGCAGTTCGCTGCTACTGCCCTACAACCTGATCCGCAAGGAAGTGGCGACGCCGATCGCATGTCACGGCCACTGCGTCTTTCAAGACGGAAAGATGATGCTCTTCCGTTCGACCTCCGATGAGCCCACGCGTGTGCATTCGATGCAGATCTGGCAGACACCGTTTGTCTCCGCGGAGTTCGCAGCAAAGAGGCTCGGCACCAGTAGCGATGCCCCAGGTGCCAAGGTCCTGGAGAACATCGGCAACGCTGATCTGGTGAGGGGCGTCTCCGACGCGTACGGGTTGCAACACATCATCGCCAACCAAGCGCCGTCGGTTCACTCCTATGAAGACCTGATCGCTGCGGCGCAGCGCATGACCGACAACTTCCACTGGTTGTCTGACGGTGAGGTCGGTTTCGGACCGGTAGTCCAGCAGATTACCGAGACTGCAGAACTGGTGATTGACGAGTTCGAGAAGGTCACCTCGATCAAGAGTCAGACCGCAAAGGCGATCGAGCAAGCCAGCAGCGAGATCCAGGAGCTGACGAAGAGCATCCGGCCCGACTCTTGGAACAATGCTCAAGACTTCGTAGGCGCTCTAGGAGCGCTACGCATGCAGCGCGGCCACCTGATCAGTCTTCGAGACCTGCGCTATGTAGATGTCGAGTACTTAGACCAACTCGAACAACAGGTCATCGGAGCCTTCGACTCACTCTCGGCCGCCACCGTCGACTTCCTCCAGACCGACGATGCATTCGATCCATATCACCGCAAAGCCGAAGAATCGGTCGCCAAAGTCGAGACCATCGAGAAGGTCACCGACGCGGACGCTCTCGCCGAAGAGATCACCGAGACCGAGCAAGGTCTCCAACTGCTGTCCGAGATCGCCGGCGGCCTAGTCATCGATGACGCAACCGTGCGCGCTGCGCTGCTCGAGCAAGTGTCTCAAGCGATGGCCGGAATCAACCGTAGCCGCGCGCTTTTGACTAACAAGCGCAAGAGCCTGAGGTCGGGCGAAGCGACGGCTGAGTTCGGCGCGGAGTTCAAGCTCTTTGGCCAAACCGCCTCGAGTGCGATCAGTTCGGCTGTTACGCCTGAAGACTGTGACGCGGCCATGACCCGCTTGATGGTCGCGCTCGAGGATCTCGAGAGCCGCTACGCAGATTTCGACGACTTCCTAGCCCAGTTGCAGGTCAAACGCGAAGAATCCTATGAGGCCGTCACCTCGAAGCGGCAACGATTGCTCGATGAGCAACAGCGTCGCATCGGGCAAATGGCTGGCGCTGCCGATCGCATTCTCGATTCGGTCAGACGACGCGCTCAGACCTTCAAAGAGACGGACGAACTCAATGCCTTCTTCGCTGGCGACGCGATGGTCGCTAAGGCACGCGACTTCGCAGACAAGCTGCGCGGCCTCGGCGATTCGGTCAAAGCCGACGAACTCACGTCGCGCATCAAGACCGCTCAGCAGGAAGCGATTCGCGCGCTCAGGGATCGCAAGGACATCTACGAAGACGGCGCCGATGTCATCCGTCTCGGACGCCACCGCTTTAGCGTCAACACCCAAGACTTCGAGTTGACTCTCGTGCCTCGCGACGACGCAATGGCGTTGCACCTGGTTGGCACCGATTTCTACGAACCGATCACCGACCAGGCGTTCCTTGAAACCAACACCTACTGGGATCAAACGCTGGCTTCAGAGGATTCCACGGTCTACCGCGCCGAGTACCTCGCGACTAGCATTCTTGCGGCCGCGGAAACTGAGACCGGCGACCTCACTCTCAAGGATCTGCAGACGGCGCAAGTCGCGGGCAACCTTCTGGAACTGGTTCGAGGTATCGCTGCAGAGCGCTACGACGAAGGCTACGACCGCGGCGTGCACGACGCCGACGCCGCCTTAATCCTCGACGCGCTGCTTCAACTCTCTTCAACCGCCGACCTACTCCGCTTCCCCGGCGACGCGCGCGCACTCGCGTTCTTGTTCTGGCAACACGGGCTGGAGCGAGACCAACGGGACCCGCTCGCAAAAAGAGCCCAGAGCTTGGTCCGTTTGCGCCGCGCCTTTGGGCCCTCCAGCGAGGTCAACGTGCTGCTCGAAGAGCTCGACCAGCGACTCGCTACCTTCGTTGACGAGCAGGCGTTGAACGCGCGTTTCGCTCACACTTCACTGCGCTTGGCCTCGCACTACCTGGTGGAAGAGCTGGCGCTCGATCCGGTGCGCTTCATCAGCTCAGGTACCGCCAGCGGGCTAGTGCACGCATTCGAGAAGCGACTGCGAACTGCAGCTGAAGACCGGGCTCTTGAAGACTCGATCGAGAAGCTTGATTCGCTCGACCACAGACTACAGTTGGTCTGGGCATGGCTGACTGGTTTTGCCGCGACCGTTGAGCCACCGCCGCCGGCCAGCACCATCCTCGAAGCGGTGGTCCTCTTTCTTGGCAACCGAGGCAGCTCGTCGAGCAGCCATCGCGTCGAGCGACGCGAGAGCCACACTCACACCACAGCCAGCGTACCGGGCTTGCTTGGACAACACGCGTTGATCACTGACGGTGTGCTTGAACTCCGACTCGACGAGCTGATCCAACGTAGCGAGCACTTTCGCGAGACCACTGTGCCCGGCTTTCGCGCCTACCAGCAACGCCGCCATCAATTGCTTGAGTCGGAAACCCACCGACTTCGTATCGACGAGTTCAAGCCGCGCGTGTTGAGTTCTTTCGTTCGCAACCAACTGCTAGACGAGGTGTACCTGCCGTTGATCGGCGACAACCTGGCCAAGCAGATTGGTACCACAGGAGACGGGCAACGCACCGACCTCATGGGCCTGTTGCTGCTGATCTCTCCGCCAGGTTACGGCAAAACCACTCTGATGGAGTACATTGCCAATCGTCTTGGCCTGGTCTTCATGAAGATCAACGGCCCTTCGCTTGGGCACTCGGTAACGTCGCTCGATCCGGCCGAGGCACCCAGTGCCACCGCTCGGCAAGAAATCGAAAAGGTCAATCTCGCCTTCGAAATGGCCAACAACGTGCTGCTCTATATCGACGATATCCAGCATACGTCATCCGAGTTCTTACAGAAGTTCATTTCCTTGTGCGACGCTCAACGTCGAGTCGAAGGCGTGTGGAACGGTCGCGCGCAGACCTATGATCTACGCGGCAAGAAGTTCGCGGTGTGCATGGCCGGCAATCCCTACACCGAGTCTGGCGAACGCTTCGAAGTGCCTGACATGCTGGCCAACCGCGCCGACACCTACAACCTAGGTGACGTTCTAGATGGTCGCGAAGAGGTGTTCGCACTCAGCTACATCGAGAACTCACTGACCTCGAACTCGGTGCTCGCGCCCCTCTCGGGCCGCGACCCACAAGATGTTCGTAAGCTGGTGACCATGGCCCGGGGCGGCGACCTACGCTCGGACCAACTCAAGCACCCCTACTCCGCCGCCGAGCTGCAAGAGATCCGTTCGGTGCTCGACAAGCTCCTGCGTGTGCAAGAGGTTGTGCTTCGGGTCAACCAGGAATACATCTACTCGTCGTCCCAAGACGACGCGTTCCGCACCGAACCCAAGTTCCAGCTCCAGGGCAGTTATCGCAACATGAACAAGCTGGCCGAGAAAATCTTAGCTGTCATGAACAGCGAAGAGCTTGAAGCCTTGCTGGACGACCACTACATCGGCGAAGCGCAGACGCTGACCAGCGGCGCCGAGCACAACATGCTCAAGCTCAAGGAAATGCGCGGCACGCTCACCGACAAGGAGAGTGCGCGTTGGCAAGAGATCCTGAGTGGCTATGCGCGAGTCAAGGCCACTGGAGGAGCGGACGACGATCCGATCACCAGGGTCACCTCAACCCTCGGACTGGTGTCAGACCGTCTAGGTTCAATTCAGGCGAGCATCACCGCCGCCGCTGAAGCAACCGCGACAACCAACATCGACGATACGAGCGCAGAGCCTGCACGAATCGAACTGGATCTAGAGCCCTACCTCGAGCGACTGCAGACCACCATCGATAGTCTCGCTGCAGCCAAGGCGCAAGCATCGCTGCAGGATCCAGCGCAACCGGTGGCGGCCACAGCAGGCGCAACCAACGCCACCTTCGACCCACAGGTGATCAAGACCATCGCGACGCAACTCGGCAATCTCACCAACGGTCTTCAAGGAATCGGTGGCGCTATCGAGGCGGCAGCCAGCCGGGCTGCCACTGAGCAGAGCGGCAGCCAAGTGCAAGTCGTGCAAACCTTGAGCCCGGGGGTCTACCGCTTGATGGCCGATCTCTCGAAGACTGTGGACAGCTCTTTGATGCAACTGCTGCGCGGCATCTCTCGCTGGCTGAAGCGCAGCCAGAGCGAACCGGATCCGCGGATCGAGGACCTGGTGGATCGATCACTACAGAGCCTCGACCGGTTCAAGGACCTGGTCGAAGCGCTGCAGAAGATCGAGACGCGTGGGCTGGTGCCGCCACCGCCCGCGCCGGACGAGAAGGCCTAAGCGCTCGTCCTCAGCCGCCCTAAGCCGCCCTAAGCCGCCCTAAGCCGTACGACGGCGCTGCGACCGACCTGCACCACCACCGCGGCCTTTAGCCGGTCCGCGACTCTGACCAGCACCTGGACCGCCTGCTGAGGCACCACCACCGGATGGTCCTCGGCCACGACCACGACCCGGGCCTGAACCCGGTCCTCTAGCGGCTCGAGCCCTTGGCGGACGCCCACCACTCTTCTTGCGCGCTCGCGACTGCTTCGGTGCCTTAGAGGTTTCGGTATCGGCCTCAAACCCCTCGACCTGATCGCGACGGATCTTCTTGCCGATCTTGCGTTCGGTCTGCCTCACCCAGTCGCCGTCTGCTCCGGTGACAAAGGTGTAGGCGATGCCCTCTTGCTCGGCACGGCCGGTGCGGCCAATCCGATGGGTGTAAGCGTCAGGCGTATCGGGCACATCAAAGTTGATGACGTGCGAGATCTTCGAGACATCGATGCCGCGCGCCGCAATGTCAGTAGCGACCAGGATCTTAAAAGTGCCGTCACGGAAGCCCTTCATCGCACGGTCTCGCTGCGACTGCGACATGTTCCCTTGCAACGCGATAGCTGGGTACTTCCAGTTCTGTAGCTGCTCAGCCAACTTACGAGCGCGGTACTTGGTGCGGGTGAAGACGATCGCAGTCCTGCACTCCTTACGATTCAAGACCTGCTTGAGCAGGTCGCGCTTGCTGGTTTCAGGAATCATGTAAAGAGCATGTTCGATGGTCGATGCTGGTGACCTATCGGCCAGCTCAACGATCAAGGCGTCCTTGAGGATCTCGTTGGCGAGGCCACGGATCTCCTTAGGCATTGTGGCCGAGAACAGCAGGTTCTGCCGATCGCTGGGCAAGGCGTTCATGATCTTGCGAATGCTCGGTAGGAAGCCCATGTCGAACATGTGGTCGGCCTCATCAAGCACTAGGGCCTCGACTGCGTCCAGATGCAGGAGCCCCTGCTGAAGAAGATCAAGCACACGACCTGGACATCCGACCACAATCTCCGGCCTGCGCCTGAGCGCAGTAACTTGACGGTTCTGGGAGATGCCGCCGAAGATCGTGGTCACTTCGACACGGGTGAACTTCGCTAAGGTCTTGATTTCCTCGGCGATCTGATTGGCCAGCTCACGGGTGGGTGCGAGCACTAGAGCGCGCGGCCCCTTGCCCGGATACTCAAGCATCAACTGAAGCAGCGGCAGCGCGAATGCTGCGGTCTTGCCGGTGCCGGTCTGAGCAAGGCCCAGGACGTCACGACCTTCAAGAGCAGCGGGCATTGCGTCACGCTGGATCGACCGAGGCTCGGTAAAACCGGCAGCGGCGATACCGCGCAGCAGCGCTCGATCAAGATCGAACTTTTCAAACTGGGACTTAGCAGCGGGACTCGAAGATGACGCGTCCCGACGGTTAGATTCAATAGACAAAGACTTTTCTCCGCCGCGCACACAAAGCGACTTGCTCGCCTGGAAAGGCGATCGATGCAAGAGAGATGCGCGACCTAGGTTCCGGCCCGCACAACAGTGGGTGGCTCGGAGAGGTTGGTGGCGGCGCGACCTCTATCCCGACGGGGCTAAAGATCCTGTTGTTCGCCGCTGCGAATCAGTACTGATTCAGCGTTTCTGGTTTGGAGCCTTTGGTAGGCCCCGATTTGCCACCCATCCAGTGCTTGCCCAATCGGAACATGTCCATTGAGAGAGCAAGTCCGGTGACCGCGTCACTGACGAAGGTCGACCGAAGCGTCTCGAGCAGTCGGTACTCCCTCAGGGGAGTAGCTGGAGCTTCGAGCTTGACGGCTAGCGGGTGGCTTCCCCGTCGAAGCACTACGGTATCACGAATCTCAGCGACCGCTAAGTACTTGGTGAATGGGTACTTAGCAAAGGCCGCCAGCCGCAAATTTGCACTGACCTCGCGTCGTTCCACAAGCGGCTTCCCACCACCGAGGCGGGTGGAGTCCCACGGGGATGCAAGCAGGCAGCAACTGATGAAGCTCTCGCTACCTTGGTTCGCAACGAAAAACGGGAATGTCGCGGGTCGTTCGCTGGCGATAGTCCTCATACGCCGCATAGTGCTCGACACAGACCTTCCACAAGCGCTCCTTCTCCTCTGCGTCCACGAGACGGGCAACCAAAGCTCGACTGACACCGTTGTGCTCGATCGTGACCTCGGGATGCTTCACCAGGTTGTGATACCAACCCGGATTCCTCGGAGCCCCACCTTGAGACGCGACCAACACCATGGCATCGCCGTCTGGCACGTACATCAGTGGAATCGTTCTTTGCTTGCCGGTCTTGGCGCCAGTCATCTTGACCATGCAGATCTCATCGCCGCCCAACTTCCTGCCGATACGCCCACCAGAGACCCGATAGACGATGACGTGCAGCCGAGTGAAGGCCTTGAGGAACCACCTTGGGGGCGGCTGCCCGCCCTTCGACTTCTGTTCTGACATCTTGTGATTCCTCACTGAACGTTGGTCGACTTCGACCAAGGAAGAAGGTCCCGTCTGAGGACCGCGACGATCAGGCCAGACGCTAGAGCGGTCGCAGCCAAGGCGAAGAGGAAACCACCATCGCCTTGAACCACGACGCCTAGCGGCGTGATCAGGTGGAGCAGGATAGCGACCGACATCATCGCGACCGCAATCAGCGCGCCGAACAGCTGCAACCAACGCCATTGAGGCCTAGACGTCCCCGCTAAGAGCAGCAAGGAAGCGATCAATTCACCGACACCAGACGCATAGGGACCACCGGGTCCCGTCGTGCCAAAGAACCAACCAAAACCGAAGCCGTCTGCCCATGCTCTGAAGGTCTCGAAGATGTGCTGAGTTTCGGGCGACCCGGTGAACTTGAAGAACAGTGTCTGCAAGAAGATGATCGCAGCAACGACGCTCAATACGCCGGTCACTCTGTTCGTTTGTCTCTCTGTCATCGTCTTGGGCCTCCCTTGGTTGGTCACAATCTACTGGGATCGCGGCCGCTTCCGGTCGAGCGTTTTCATGGCTGCTAGCTACTGTACGGGATGGCAATGCCGGTTGGCTTTCTTAAGGTCCGCGCGACGGTTCTCTGATCGCATCTAGGGCCCTCCGGGTCCGCGACCCTCGACCGACACCGACCGACACCGACCGACACCGACCGACACCGACTGACACCCACTAACACCGACCGCGAATCGACGCCGGAGCCCTTGCCTTGAGAGATGCAGTGCCGCGAGGGGTACCGAGATATACACTGAGGCCATGCTCCACTCCCATTCAACGATTCCCTCTGCGCTGCTGCTGAGCACACTTCTACTTTCCGGTTGCGCTACCGATCGCGGAGCGGAACCCCTGGCGGACCTGGCCATCACCGACGTGACCGTGATCGATGCACTCAACGGCTCTCGGCCGCATCACACTGTCCTGGTCACCGGAGATCGGATCACAGCCGTGCTCCCAACCTCCGATGCCTCGCCGAGAGCCGAACGCACCATCGACGGCAGCGGCAAGTTCTTGATCCCGGGCCTCTGGGACATGCACGTGCACGTCACCTATGAGCCCGACCTCACCGCTTCGATGGCCGACCTTTTCTTGTCCAACGGCGTCACCAGCGTGCGCGATACCGGCGGACTCGTTGATCTAGTCTCACCGGTTGTTGATCGATGGCGAGCGCCCGACTCGGTGGCACCTCGCATCTTCTGGGCCGGCCCGCTCCTTGACGGAGCGAAGGTGGTCTACGACGGGGATGGTCGGCCCGAGATTGGGATCTCGAATCCCACACCTGAAGCGGCTCGCGAGAACATCGCAGCACTCAAAGCAGCGGGGGTCGACTTCGTCAAGATCTACGAGCTAGTCACCCCTGACGTGTTCTCAGCGCTGGTGCACGCTGCGCGAGATGCGCAACTGCCGATTGACTCTCACGTCCCGCTATCAATGACCGCGGACACCGCAGGGCCACAGGTTGACTCGATGGAGCACTTACGCAATATCGAACTCGCGTGCGCCGACAACGCCCCAGAACTCTTGGCCGAACGGCAACGTCGGATCAGCAGCGCAAACGAGATCTCTGGTTACGCGCTACGCAGCGGCATGCACGCTGATCAACGCCCGCTGGCCCTCGCGCAGATCGACGACGAGCGCTGTAACACCGTGATCCGCGCGCTCATCGACACTATCCAGGTGCCAACGCTCCGACTCAACACCTTTGCCAAGTACCCGGCATACACCGCGGAGGACTGGCCGGCTCAGCTTGCGCGGCTACCTGAACCCACACGGAGCGCCTGGACAGAGACCGCCAAGCAAACCACGGCGCGCACTTCCCCAGCTAACCTGGTCAACGCAGACTGGAGTCTTGACTTAGTCGGTCGACTCCACCGCGCTGGCGTGCCAATCGGCGCAGGCACCGACACCCCTATCGGCCTCGCCATTCCGGGATACAGCCTGCATCGCGAACTCGAGCGTCTGGTCGAAGCCGGGTTGACCGAGCTGGACGCGATCGCGTCAGCCACCGTTCGACCCGCTGAGTTCTTTGGTCTCCAAGGAGAGATGGGGGCGATTGCCACCGATCATCTCGCCGATTTGGTACTGCTGGAAGCGAACCCGCTCGAAAATATTCGCAACACGCGAACGATCCATGCCGTTGTCTCAAAAGGGCATGTGGTCGAGGCTCAATAGCCAACCATCGAATGTCCAACTAGTCGCGCTTCCTTCGGGCAACAAGTGAACCGCCAGCGATTTCAAACGCGCCGCACCTGCGCTCGGGACTGATCTCTCCAACCGCGACGCTTCGGCAGGCTCCGGTTCCTCGGAGGTTCCTCGGAGGTTGCTCAAAGTTTTCTCGGAGCGGCCCTAGTTCGAGCCTAGGTCGACCGGCAACAGCTCGGGCCGCTTAGCCGTGATGTTGTCACCAGACGAACGCCCCAGCAGGTGGCGGCCCACCCAAGGCGCGAGGTAAACCGCCGACCACTTGACTTCCCCACCCACTCGCTGAACCAACGAAGGATCTTTCTCAGTCGGTAGCGGTTCCATCCACGTCGCATCCGTTCCGGGTATTGCAAGCGCGTGCGCCAGTGCTGCAGCGATTCGTTCGTGGCCCGCGGAGTTGGCATGCAAGCGATCTTCGCTCCAGAGCCGCTGATCCGACGCGACAGCGTGGTTTGCAAAGTCGACCAAGATCGCGCCCGTCTTTGTTGAGAGACTTCTCAATCCTTGATTGAGTGCACTGATCCGAGCCGAGAAAAGGCGTGCGAGCGGCATCACCGGGGCGAGGTCAGGCAGGGTGAAGGTCAAGAGCGTCGCACCGTTCTCGATCAAAGCGCGGTGCATCTGCTCGATCTCCGTGAGCACTGCGTCGCAGTCGAACTTCCGCGCAACCACATCGTTGGTCCCGGAGAACAAGGTCGCTAGATCCGGGCTCATTTCGAGCGCGCGCTCCAGCTGCTCCTCCCGGATCGACCGGGTTCGTCGACCGCGGACCGCAAGGTTGGCGTACAACAGGGAACCCTGACTAGCAGCGACTCTCTCCGCGAGACGATTGGCCCAACCGCGGTACCCGCCTCGTCCGTCAGGATCGTCCATCCCTTCAGTCGAGCTGTCGCCAAGAGCCACGTAGTTCTGGTAGTGCACGGCCATGGGCGCAATCTTAGTCGGCTCATGCACCTTTGAGTTGCACCGCTAGGTGTTCCGTGCGGCAGCACTGGTGGCGAATCGAGGTCACTCGACCAGGGATCTATCAACCCGTACGGCTCATGCCAACAGCACCGCGAATCAGACTGTGCCGAAAAGCCCATCAAGGCGTCGATCGAGATCGTCGGTGTCGGAGATCTGTCGGTGTCGGCGATCTGTCGGTGTCGGCGATCTAAGGCCTTGTGCGCCTTCGCGTCGACGCCTATGTACCACCCAACGAGCGACGATACGAGCGCAGCGGGACTCTTCAGCGAACTTCCAGCGATAGCTCCAGATGTACGGCGGCCGTTTGGATAGGAGTTCCAGCCTGTTGCGCGAGCTCTTGACGAGTAGAATCAGCGCACCGATCCTTCCCAGCTCATTTCTTTACGAGGTCCTTACCATGAACTCCCTCCGCTTTGCCGTGCCTGTTCTCGCGTTTTGCTGCATCGTCTTGTGCCTCAGCGCATGCTCGGGAACGCCCGAATCAACAGATCCGATCCGCCTGATTGACCGCATCTCTGATGCGACCATCGAAGGATCACCACAGCAAACCGAAGAGCCCGCCCATGCCGCGAACTGGACCTTCGACGCTGGCCTGAACGGTTGGTCGAGTCCGATCGGCGTCGACGGCTTAGCGGTCGACAACGATGCACTCGTGGGCACGGTCACCATGCCCGATGGTGGCTTCGGCCCGAGCGCATCATTGGTTGTGCCGCTCCCTGAGCTACCACAAGACGGCTTGTGGTCCATCGAGGTGACGGCACGCGTGTCTGCGGGCACCAACCTCGCCGTGCGCTTCGGTCAAGGCGAGAAGCTCATCCTGCCGGCCGTCTTTGGCAATCCGATGGGCATCTTCCAAACGCCCTTGCAAGCTGGCGAGGACATGCAGACCTACTCCATCAAACCGTCCAATCCCGTCTCTATGGGCGAGGGCCCGGGCCATCTCGTCCTAACCCCGAGTGATGCCGTGGGCGCCGAGTTCGCGATCGAACGCGTTCGGTTGATCTTGCGCAAGGAATACTTGAACTCCGTTCCAAGTGGGCCAAGCTGGCAGGGACTCGCTGAGATCTATCGCGAGACCCTGGTTTCTCGAGCACCCGAGACCTTGCACTTCGATGTGCAGTTACCAGCCAACCCGTTCCTAGAACTCGCTATGGGCACACTTGAGTCAGCGGACACAACGTTCAGGGTTGAAGTTTCCGCTGATGGTGAACCCAGTCGGACCTGGGAACAGCCCGTCTCTGAACCCGATGTCTGGCACACCGCACAACTCGACCTCGACGAACACCCCGGCAAAAACATCTTGAACGGGCTAGGCGGCGAGAGCGTGCGAATCTCCATGTCGGTCCAGGGCGCCGAAGATGGCACCCTGGGACTGTGGGGCGCTCCGGCAATCAGGTCTGGCGAGGCCGCAGCCAGCGATCAGCAAGCAAGCGTCGCGGGCGATCAAGAGCAGCCTCAAGGGGTCATCTTGATCATCACCGATACTCTGCGTCGAGATCACCTCGAAGCGTACGGCTACGGCCGCGACACGGCACCCAACATCGCCAAACTCGCTGCCGAAGGCGTGCGGTTCGCTGACCCAATCAGCCAAGCGACCTGGACCAAAGTCTCGGTTCCCGCGATTCAAACCGGGCTCTACCCCACCACCCACACCATCAAATGGTTCCCGGACCGCCTGCCAGCGTCGGCCACCACCATGGCCGAAGCCTTCCGCGAAGCCGGCTACGCAACCTTCGGCCTGACCTCCATCCCTTTCGTGGGCCGGATGACCAACCTCCACCAAGGCTACGAGATCCTCCACGAGACCGGAGCTATGGCCGACAAAGGCGATCCCGAAGACGGCGCTACGGTCAAGAGTTCATTGCAACTGGTGCCTAAGATGCTCGATTGGCTCGACCAGCGAGGCGATTCCAAGTTCTTTGCGCTGTTGCACGTTGCTGATGCCCACAGCCCGTTCAGGCCAACCGCGGAACACGAGCTGCACTTCGCTGAGGCCGGCGACATGGACCAACTCGACGAGTACACCGAACAAGTCAGACCGCTGATCAAGCATCCGCTCATGCAGCGCTTCGGCATGCCACAACGGGACGAGCTCATCGGGGCCAAGATCGAGCCCTCAGAGTTCGTCCGCCTCGAAGAGAACGGCATGGACGGTTCAATCAAAGGCATGGACATGGAAATCGGGAAGCTCATCGCCAAGCTTGAGGCACTCGGACTGCGTGACAAAGTGATGATCGGCCTAGTTGCTGACCACGGCACCGAGTTGCTCGAACACGATTCGCACTTTCACGGCCACACCCTCTACGGCGAGCTGAACCGGGTTCCCATGCTGCTTTGGGGACCATCGTTCGTGCCAGCCGCGGACGTAGCTCAAACGGTGCAGACCATCGACCTGATGCCCACCATGCTCGAGGCAGCAGGACTGCCCCTGCCGACCAACATCCAAGGTGCCAGCCTCCGACCGCTGTGGGACGACCCGGAAGCCGCGCCCTGGCGTCGACCAGCAATCACCGAAATGCCCATGAACTATCGCGGGTCGGTGGGCTGGAGCCTTATCTCCGACGGATGGAAGCTCGTACGCCTTGGCCCGCTCGACGAAGAGCCGAGCTTTGAGCTCTACGACCACACCAACGATCCCCTCAACCACACCGATGTCGCGGCGGACAACGCTGAGGTCGTCACTCGGCTCGCCAAGCTGATGGAAAACTGGCGCGCTGAAGCGACCGCTGCGCGGCTCGACGACTCTGCTGCCAACGCCGCGTTAGACGGCGCAGAGCTGGAGCGGCTACGCAGCCTCGGCTACGTGCAGTAGTGCAGTAGTGCAGTAGTGTAGTAGTCCGCTCAATCGACCGATGGCTCGATCAACCGGATTGCGCTATCGACCAACTGGGCCTTCGCTCGACTGGGTGATCATCCAACTGGGCAACCGGTCGGCTCATCGCCCACGTTGCATTCGCGAAACGTGGGCGAGAGTACAACGCTGGGCGTTGCCTAAAGGGCGACCGCTTCGACGGTACCGTTGAGCCTGCTCTTTTCGGCGCGGTAGCCCATCACGTGGCTCTCGACACTTTCCTGGATGGTACTCACCAGAAGTGATCGATCTTGCGCATCAATGGCCCGGATCCAATCTGACAGCAGCCGCCAGTCGCCGCCACCATGGCCGTCGGATTCGCTGCGCCACTTGGTTTCTTCGCCAGAGCCAAAGTCAGTGTGTACGAACTCGGTCATGTCACCGACGATGTCGCCCTCGCTTCCCATGATTCGTGTGCGTCGTCCGTGGTAGCTGGTGAAGGCCTCCATGTTGAAACTGGTAGTGGCGCCGTCTGCGAACTCCATGTTGACCGTGTAGTGATCCGGCTGATCGTTCTCCATGCGATAGACGCACCGTCCGTAGTTGGTGGTGCGTAAATACTCGAGGATGGCCGGGCCGTGCTCGGCCTCATCCTCTGGCAGATCAAACACATAGGTGTAGTTCCTGCTGCGGTGATACAGCTTGAGCGCCGAATAAGTGCAACTCCCCTCGATCGCGCAGCCATCCATGCACCGTGCGGTGCTGCCTTCAGGAGCGTTGCCAGAATGGAACCAGTCGAGCCCGCCAAACGCATGGATGCGCCGGCAACTTTGATCCATGATCCACCGGATGATGTCCAAGTCGTGGCAGGACTTGCCCAAGAGGATGGGAGTGGTTTCCTTCGAGTTGTGCCAGTTACCGCGAACATACGAGTGCGACATGTGTAGGTGCTGGATCGGTTCGAAGTGCTGCATGCTCACCACCTTCCCCAACACACCGGAGGCCGCGATCGCCTTCAACTTCTGAAAATACGGCGCGTAGCGAAGAACGTGGCACACAGCAACAATCCGACCGGTCTCTTCAACCTTGGCCAAGATCTCTCGACACTCCTGTTCTGAAGGAGAGATCGGCTTCTCCAACAAGACGTCGTACCCCATTTCCAGTGCCGCCATGCAGGGTCCATAGTGCAGATCATCGGGTGTGGTGATGATGATGGCGTCAGCAAACTTGGGTCGCTCGAACACGTGCTCCCAGGTGGTGAACAGGTTGCCGGGCGCAATGGAGTGCAGCGTCGAGTACCTTTGTCGCCTGATCTCGATCGGCTCGGCAGCGCCGACTATGTTCAGCTCGTCAGGGTAGGCCGCGGCATAGTCGCCGTATACGTTGCCTCGATTGCCGGCGCCCAAAGTGATCGCAGTGATCGTCCGCGAAGGCTTCCGCTTCTCTTGTGAGGGCTCAAGGAAAAGTGCTCCACTCCGAGCTCTGACCGCGCGGTGCGAACCAAGCGTCATTGTGCCGATGGCGGCTCCGAGTCCGCTGAGGATGGACCGCCTCGACATGTGGTGTAGCGTCGCCATATGGGTTCCTAGTAGACAGCAGGGGCCCTGAGCCTATGCGAATTCGGTCGTGTGATTGAATTCAAGCCGTGGCTGACCGATCTTCAGAAGAATTGAACCTGAACACTTGGACATCAATTCGGAAACTTTCAAGGTGCTACTTGAGTAGGAGGTAGGTACGCTCTCTTTTAGCTTCGCATCTGGCTACCCTCTGCAACAACCAATTCTCAAAGTCTGAGACAGTGGAGTACCATCTTCCTGCCAGCCACCTGATGATGTAGCAAGGAGTCGCCCCGTTGGACGTGCAATCTGCCATCGGCACAGCCTTCCAGGCGATCGCTGAGACTGATCCTGACGGACTGATCCTGCTCGACGCCACGTCAGCGGTGCTCTACGCAAACCAACAAGTCAGAACTTTCTTCGACGAGGAGTTGTTCGTCCAGGGGGCCGACATCGGTGAACTCGACCTCCACCTTCGTCAAGAAACTGCATCAACGGGCCTTCAAGGAGACGGCGTCACGGCGCTGTGCAAAAGGGCAGACGGCCATGCGAAGGTATTTGTGGCGATTAGCCAGCAGCGCACCTATCAACTGCGCGCCACGCCATTGTCGATCCCGGTCGAGCCAGCCAACCTGGTACTACTGAGACTGCGAGAAGTCGCTGCCGTCCTAGAACCGATGGGGAGGATGGCGGAGCCGGGCCGGCACCTATCGGCCGATTCGGATGATCTGTCGCAAGCACTCCGACTAGTTGCGCAGATCGCCGCTACCCTCATCAAGGTGAATCGAGTCAGTGTCTGGACCTTCTCAAACGATCGATTGACACTCGCCCGCCGTTGCTTGTTCGAGGACGGCGCTGCCAGCCAGCCATCAGGCCCTCGCCTGAGGGCTTCAGATTCGCCTAGGCACTTCGAGGTTCTACTCGCAGGCGAGGTACTACAGGTTGAGGACACCTCTGCCGACTCAATTGCCGAACAACTCAAGGGCTTGTACCTCGAGTCGCAGAAGGCGAGGTCGATGCTGGCCGTGCCCATCACCATCGAGGGCCAGGTGTATGGCGCGATCACTCACGAGATGACCAGCCAAGTACGGCGCTGGCAACAAGAGGACGTTGAGCTCGCGGAACTCGTTGCCCACATGGCCGCGTTGGTACTCGACCGGCGTCTTCGCCAGCAAGCTGAAGTCGTACTGCGCCACTCGGAGAAGCGCTATCGAGAGCTGTTCGAGAACGCGCCAATCGGTATGGTGCGAATCTCATTGGATTCAACGATCACCGCCGCAAATGAGAAAGCGCAGGAGATCTTCGGCGCCAGTTCCCCACAGGACATGATCGGACTCGACCTTGTCGGTTCGCCACTCAGCGAGACTGAGCTATGGAAAGTACTGCAACGCGTCTTGGAAACGGGCAAACCCTTCGTTGGTAGCGGACATTGGATCACCCGCTTCGGCACGGAAGCTCGGATCCGCGGCCACTTCACACCAGAGGTCGACCCTAGTGGAGCAATGGAGTCTGTCCTGGCAGTCGTGGAGGACGTGACCGCGCAACACCAGGCCGAGTTGGCCATCCGACATGCTCAAAAGCTCGAGAGCCTTGGTCTAATGGCCGGCGGCCTCGCTCACCAATTCAACAACCTGCTGCAAGGCATCCTGGGGCACAGTGAGCTGGCGGCTTTCTCGTTGCCCGAGGGCTCACCGGTGCGCAAGAACCTCGACTGCATTGCCAACGCGGCAGTCGACGCGAGCGGCCTGACACGTCAGATGTCGGCCTTCGCTGGGGGCGGCAACAAGCAGATCGTCACCCTTGACCTAACCGAGATCGCTGACCGCACTCTCACTCTGCTGGACTTTCCCCAAGCGGCTCCGTACGAAGTCGTCACCGACTGGTCCATGCTGCCAGTCACATTGGCTGGCGACTTGAGTCAGATCAACCAAGTTGCCTTGAATCTGATTCAGAACGCGGTCGAGGCGCAAGGAAGTAGGGGCGGTCAGATCACGGTCTCCACGTCGGTCGAGGATCTCTCCAGCGAGCAAATCAAAGCCATTCGGTTCGGCTCCGTACAGGACAGTGGTCGCTACGCGGCGCTTCGGGTTTCTGATCAAGGCCTCGGAATGACTCAGGACACGATCGACAAGATCTTCGATCCCTTCTTCACCACCAAGTTCGTCGGGCGTGGCCTAGGTCTGGCCGCGGTGATCGGGATTGTCAAAGGACATGAAGGAGGCATTTCGGTCTGCAGCGAGCCGGGCCATGGGACCACGATTGAAGTAGTACTTCCCATGTTCGACTCCGTCGCACGATCGCCGCATTCTCGCCAATCTGCAAAGGACCCCCAGAAGGTTCGAGTTAGTAAGGATCGGCTGCTGCTGGTTGAAGATGACCCGGCGGTGGGCCTAGCGTGCAGACTCCTCTTGACCAAAGCTGGGTACAAGGTAGAGCACGCTGTCACCGGCGAGCAGGGTGTAGAGATATTCCGAGCTGATCAATCCTTCGCTGCCGTCTTGACCGACTTAACCTTGCCCGACATGGCTGGCGAAAAGGTGCTTGTCGAGATCCAGGAACTGAACCCCGCCACGCCGGTCCTCATCATTAGTGGACACTCACCCCAGGAGATGAAGGAGCGATGCCGAGGCCTACCTGTTGCACGCTTCGTTCAAAAGCCTTGGACCGGAAAGGAGTTGACGGCTGCGGTCGCCGCGGTGCTCGCTAACTAGCTCACACTGCGACCTCTGCAGCTTCATCTGGGCCTCCAACCGACCGTCACCGTGCTGATGAGAGTTCCGAACTCACTCGGCCATTTCGCGCGATCTTCGTATGCAAGCCGCGGGCAAATAGATCGGCGGCTGGTGCAGCGACGTCTTCGCTCGGCTGAGATGCTCGCCGAAACTGCGAATACCGCCCTCGAAACTGAACTTCGGTCCCCGGTCATGAGTTGTGGTTCCAAATCAGCACCTGAGTGCTTGCTCCAGCTCCGTTGCCGCATCTGTTGAATGGTTTCGGATCTTGACGATCAGTGGTGCGTAGGCGGAGAGACCGTGTTCCGTCGCAAACGGACCGCTCAGCGCTCGCGATCCAGGCACCACCACGGACCGTTCGGGCACCTCTCCTTGCACGATCTCATCTCGCACCAGATCGTAGATTCTGCTCGCAGCAGTGAGCAACACACCGGGGGCGATCACCGAACCGCGTCTAACCACAACACCCTCGAAGGCACCGCTTTGTGCACCCATGAAGCATTCATCCTCGACCACCACCGGCGCTGCGCCGATAGGTTCCAGAACGCCACCAATCTTGACGCCGGTGGATAGATGAACGTTGCGACCGATCTGAGCACAGGAACCGACTAGTGCTTGACTGTCCACCATGCAACCGTCGCCAACATAGGCACCGACATTGACGTAGGACGGCGGCATGATGACCACCCCTGGAGCAACATGCGCGCCTCGCCGGACTGCCGAACCACCCGGCACCAAACGCACCCGATCCTCCACAAGAAACGTGCGAGGCGGATAGGTACTCCGATCGAAAGCAACACTTGTCCCGTTCGGCATTTCGACAGTCTCCGCATTGCGGAAGCCGAACAGAATTGCACGCTTGACCCAAGCCTCCGCACGCCAAACTCCATCAATGCAAACTGCAGCACGCACACTCCCGTCCTCGAGCGCCGCCAACAGTAGTGCGTGGGTCCGAACAAACTGCGGATCGGCCAGCACCTCATCATCCGGACGGCTGTAGAACCCCTGCAAGTGTTGAATCGATGACATCAGGAGGCCACCCGAACCAGCGGACCGAGAACCATCGCTAGCTCTTCCGTAGTTTCGTTCGAGGCTTGCCAAAGTGGTAGACGAACAACATTCTCGGTCAAGCCCAGCAACGCCAACGCCGCTTTGAGCGGTACCGGATTCGTCTCAAGGAACAGCGCGCGCACCAACGGCTCGAGTCCCCGATGCAGCTCGAGCGCCCGGGGACCCTCGACGTTGAGAGCCGCATTCACCATGCAGGCCACCTCAATCGGTCTGACATTCGCCGCTACCGAAACCAGACCACGGGCTCCAAGAGCAATCGAAGGCACCGCAAGCCCGTCGTCTCCAGCCAAGATGCTGGTCCCTTCGGGAGCACAACGGGCGAGTTCTCCCATCTGATCCAGACGACCGCTCGACTCCTTCACCGCAACGACTGAAGGCAACTCCAACAACTCGAGCATGAGTTCTGCCCCCATATCGAGTCCCGTTCGCGACGGAACGTTGTAGATGACCAGAGGAACCTCAGGACATCGCTCTTGAATCTCAGCATAGTGACCATGAAGCCCCGATCGATTCGGTCGGCTGTAATAGGGCGTCACCACAAGCGCTCCGTCGGCACCCAGAGCCCGAGCTTGCTTTGTCCAACGCACCGCCGTTTGTGTGGCATTCGAGCCAGTTCCCACCACCACTGGCAGATCACCAGCCACATCCACACACGCCTCGACCACCTCGGCGCGCTCGGATTCGGTAAGGGTCACCGCCTCACCGGTGGTACCCAGTGGAACCAGCCCGTCAACGCCGCAGTCGACACAACGCTTCGCCACACTCCTGAGCGCGAAGAGGTCCACGGCTCCGGTTCGATCAAAGGGAGTCGGCAGGGCGACCCAAGTGCCGCTCGGGGGTTGAACAAGCAAAGATTCGCGGTGTTCAGGGATCATCGGACTAAGCCTCCAAGGCCAGTTGAAATGAGAAGTGAGTCGGAAACGGAACTTCCAGGCAAAAGGGAGAACCTCATCAGCGGCCGGACGTCACATCGGCCAGAGTGAACAGGCCGGTTCTGTTGGGTTGAGCCAACCAGCGCGCGCCGGTCAAGAGGCCTACTGCGAACACCGATCGGTCGCGGACTCGGTGGGTGATCTCAAGCGTCTCGTTGGTCAGATCGACGCCCAACCGATGAAGCCCAAGCTCACTCCCAGCGCGCACCGACTGAATCGGCAGATCGGCCGAGCAGGTGCCGGCTCCGCTTTTGAAGGCCAGTCCCAGACGCAGCGCGGTACCGGAAGGAGCGTCTTGCTTAGCAGCGTGATGGTGCTCGACGAGGAACCCAGCCGTATCGCTATCGGCGCCTACGAATCTCCCTAACTCTGCGGCGAACTGTTCAAACAGCGCAACCAAAAGCGAGCCGTTGGGAGCCAACATCACTCCGATCCTCCGGCCCACATCGCGGGCCAGCGTTTCGTTCGACCAACCGGTCGACCCGATGACCAACGGTGTCGACGTCGCAAGAGCCCAATCCACGTGCACCGGCACCGCCTCTCCCAGCGATGCGTCGATCGCGACATCAACCTGCTCAAGCTGATCGAGAACGCATCGACGATCAGCGTAGAAGCCGAGTTCCGTCGACGGATCCCGCCCGACATGCTCCGCAAGGGTGCTGCCCAGCCGACCGCGACCGAAAATGCCAACACGCAACACAGCACCGCTCATCGTCGGGCACCGAATCTGCGACTGTTGAGCCTGGACGACCCACCACTCACTTCGCGAGGAACGCCGGGCAACCGCGAAGGCAGTTCGCCCGCCAGCACGCGACGCGACAGCGCCTCCAACACATCGACACCAGATGCGAACGCCGTCCATTGGATCGATTCACGATCAGTGTGAGCACTGCCAATCGAACCAGGACCGACCATCACCACCAATCCTTGTCGACTCAACTGAATCAGATGCACAGCGTCTGAACCGAAGGCCACTGGAGCCGCAACTAGATCTGACCAGCCCGAGAGCGCAAGCGGTGCGCTGCGATGCTGCAGTTCGAGGTGCGCCCCAGCGGGTCTGGCCTGTTCCAAGGCTGCCACCAGCCCCACCGGGGACTTCTCGCCGAGCATCTCTCCGTCGGTGGTAGCGCAAGCTGGGACTGTACGAAGTGTGACTTCCGATCTAGCCACCGGGGCAACAATGTTGTGCGCCTCACCAGCGCTCAAGCCGCTGATGTTGTAGCTCTCAAGGCCAAAGAACGAATGATGGGCGGCCTGCTGCTGACCGGCACTCTCGAAGCGATGCAGCCAACCGATCAGTTGAGATACCGCACCAGCGGCGCGCTTTTCGGTGCACGCGCCGTGGCGAACCTCGGAGGTGCACTCGAGACTCCAACGCTCAAACCCTTGTTGAGCGCTCGCGATGACATTGCCAGTGGGTTCACCATTGATCACGACCTCCACCTCACTCAGCACCGCAGGTGGGTTCGAGGCCACAGAACGAGCTCCCAGACTGTCACGCTCCTCATCAACCACACCAAGCCAAGCGAAGTCCGTGAGACCCAACCGAATCAACCGGCGGATAGCAGCAAGTTGAGCCACGATCTGCCCCTTGGCATCACAGGCTCCTCTTGCCGTCAACTCCTGAGCATCGACACTCGGCGTGAACGCCCCTTTCCATCCAGCAGCCGGAACCACGTCCAAGTGCGTCGACAACAAGAGACGCGGTGTGCCCCAAGTCGCCAACAGATTGCAGCGCTCACCAACCACTGGCAGTTCGCACAGCGAGTCCGGTTCAAGCCGCGTTAGTTCTCGCAACAGCCGCGACGATAGGTGAGCTTCGCGGCCCGTGGTGCTGTCGACGGCACAAAGATCCGCAAGCGTTCTGCGGCACCACGCGTGATCGTACGACGCCCAAGACGCGCCATTCCCCGAACGTGGATTCAGGCAAACGGCACTATTGCGAGAGCGGTCGAGATCGGCAGTCGTGAACATGTGATCGAGTCCTTTGGGAAACTCGACCCGAGGCTGTTCGCCGATGCACGGTATTCAAACTAGAAAACCCGCAATCGGCGGTAAGCCGTTGCGGGTCTGAGAGGGTTTGTCGTTGAACTTGAGAGGCGCTAGCTGGAAAAGTGATCGCCTTGACGGCTGCACAACTGCGCTAAGTTCGCGAAGGACTTCTCAGAACGCGCACGGCGTCTCGAGCTCCGCTTACACTTTCGTGCAGAGAAACGGTCTTCGGTCGACAGACGAGTCGCGACCGGACGCGCGGTGTTTGAGATGGGCTCCGTCATAACGCGCAAACCATAGGAACTATGTTGAGACTTGTCAAGCGCAGACCTCGCACCCGATAGAAGCGCAAACGCCCACTCGAAGCGCTGTCCTAAGTTAGACGAAACGCCGCGACTGCTACTGGTCGACCACGATCCCTGAACAGTTCCGCCATCTTGGCGATCATCTCCGGCCACCCGGCGGCCTCGACCCATTGCTCCCGTTTCACAGGTTTGCTGCGAAGGGATCCCTGAGTAAGGTGCTCGGCCCATTCGGGACGCTCCCTTCCCTTCAAGTCGAAAGCAACGGCTTCAAACTGAGGTCCGTCTTTGTAGATCGCGAGCACTCCAAAACCCCTGCCGCCATCGGGTCCGGCGCTGGCATCTAGCAAGCCAACGCGACCGCGCTCGCTATCTTCAAGATGAGCCAAGAGGCCCTCAATCAGTGGGTGGCCCGAAGAGTAGAAGTCGATGTTCTCACTCTCGACGGCCTCTTCACGGCTGAAGGACCCCAGGTAGTTCGCTCCATCCGGTACACCCGGCAGCGCGTCGATTCGAGCGCGACTTCCGAACTTAACCGAGTACCGAGCAACGCCGCGATGAGCCTCTAGCTTCAAGCCGAACTGTTCACATGCAGCAACGATCACTGATTCCATCTCGCTCTCGAGGTCTTCGGGAATGCGAGCGAGAATCGCCTCTCCCATCTCGGCTTTGAAAGGCTCTCGATGAAGCTCGTGGTAGGCAGCATCGTTGATTCGATGACGCGCTTCTCGCGCAGTCTCGATGACCGGCGCAAAAGCCACCGCAGCATCCTCCTCCGCATCACTCAGCGCCAACTCTTCGATCGCCGCTTGAGCGCGCTTCAGTTCCAGCTCGAGTCCACCCAGAGGTTCGCGGAACAGACCGAGCGACTCATAAAGGTCAGCGATCGCTGCACCAAGTCCATTAGGCGGCCGGAACATCACGATCTCGACCGGGATAGAACGACCAATGCGATCCAATCGACCAATGCGCTGCTCAACCAAGTTGGGATTCCACGGCAGGTCGAACAAGACCATGCGAGTACAGAACTCGAAGTTGCGTCCCTCGCCACCGCACTCGGTTGAGATCAACATCGACGGTCCCTCGTCGATACGGAACTGAGCTACTTCGATGTCGCGCTGGCCCACCGAAAGGTCCTCGTGAAAAACTCCGGCACGCATACGGGCCGACCGCTTCATCTCGTTGCGGATCAAATCAAGAGACTCTCGGTGCGCAACGAAAACCAAGGTCTTGTCTCCGTTGCTGCGCCAGACAGGAGCCTGTTCAGCCAACCAGGCTACGCGCGGGTCTGCCTCCGAGGCAGCGGTAGCGAGTTCGCGATTCTTCTTGTCGCTCGGCTTGAGCACTGCCGCGAGAGCAGCACCCGAGCACAGCGCACGACGAATCCTGCGCAACTTCGTCTTCTCCTGCAACGCGTTGGTAGCTGGTAGCGCACGCATGGCCGCCTCGACCGCCGCCACCGGGGCCCAGTCGTCAGCCAGCAGATCCACTCGGCTGAGCTGGCGCGGCGGCAATCCGCCAATGTCAGCACGGCGAGCGGAACTGGTGCACGCCGGCAGCGGCGTGCCACTGGTGAGGCGCTCTTCGAACGAGTCCTGCTCGGGGAACTCTTCTGGCCGCAGCAACTGCAATAGCCGGAAGAACCCATGCGCATCTTCTTCGAGCGGAGTGGCTGACAAGAGCAAGGTGTGCAGCCCAAGGGCCGCAATCGGCTCAACGGCTCGATATTCAGCATTGCCCGGATGACCGGGAGGACGACGCAGATGATGCGCTTCATCGACAATCAAGACGTCGATGCCCGCCTCCACTGCAAGCCGAGTGAGATCGGGGCGCTCGACCAGAAGCTCCGTGCTCACCACCACTCGCTGATATGCCTCGAATGGGTTAAATCCAGAGCCAAAGTCGGTCTCTACATCCTGCAGGCGCTTCTCATCCAACAGCACGAACACTTGATGAATCTTGCGCCACAACTCGCCGAGCCACTGCACGGTGAGTGTGTCTGGTGCCACCACCAGAACGCGCTCGGCGCGCCCGGTGCGCAGCAGATGACTCAGAATCAAAAAGGCCTCGACCGTTTTTCCCAAGCCGACCTCATCGGCCAGCAGCCAGCGTACTGGATTGGTTTGCGTGGCCCGCTCTGCTGCGTACAACTGGTGCGGGAACAGGCGAATGCGACCGCCCAAGAACGAGCCCAGCCCGTCTGCTTCGCGCAGCGCGGCCAAATGCAGACTGTCTAAGCGCAAGGCGAACGACCCAAGAGAATCGGTCTTGCCCACTGCCAGCCGATCAAACAAAGACTCGCCCACGTCCTCCGGCCACAAGCCGCGAGGATCAACTTCGCGATCATCGTCCAACTTGACCGTGCCATCTTCGAGTTGTTCAGCCACAACCACCGACTCTTCAGTGTCGAGCATGAGTGCACGGTCACCGGCACGCCACACCAGCGGCTGAATCGCGTCGGAGGTTGCCGCCAGTCTTAGGACGGTACCGCTCTCCGGAAACTGAACCACCACAGACCGGTCCACCACATCCTTGATGATGCCGGGTCCAAGTTCAGGGTTGTATCGGTGTGTCAGGCGGTCGCCAGGCTTCCAGTTCATGCAAACCGCTCTTTCTGCAAGGGATCAACGTTGGGAAAATGGGGTCAAGCGCACACAGTCTGCGCCAGCAACGGGATGCTAGTTGAAGTCGCGGCCTGATGGCAGGTCAGACAGAACTTCGCCACCAAAGTCTCGATCGGTGACGCGCACATCTCGCCTTTCCACCAGGCTCGAGAGTTCAAGATCGCCACTCAAGCGACGAGACAACTGGGTGAGTCGCTGTGCAAGTGCCGCTGGCTCAAGTGTCGCTGCGCGTGGCAAGAGAGCGAATATCCGATTGGCTCGACGTGGGACGTCAAACAAGTAGAACTCGTCAAAGACAGTCTGGTAGGTGGTTGCCATAGAGCCGTACAGCGGGTTCAGCGGACCACTCCACACGTTGGCAATCACCACGCCTTCAGTACCAACGGCACGTCGAACGGCCTCGAGGAACTCCCGACTGGTCAAGGTGGGAGGAATCGAGGACTCTCCAAAGGCGTCCAGAAAGATCACGTCGTAGGGTTCGCTCACCCGTTCGACGAACTGTCGCCCGTCTTCAACGACCAGTCGTAAGCGATCACCCTCTGAAACGCCAAACCAGTCACGGGCGACGTCGACCACGACCGGATCGATCTCCACGGCGTCAACGTGAGCCGATGGATAGTTGTGCGCGATGAAGTTTGGGATCGAGCCGCCACCTAATCCGACCACCAATACCCGCTCAGGTTCCGGGCTAAACACCAGGCCCGCCATGGCAGCACGCACGTAGGGCACCAGCAACTGATCGGGCCGACCAACCCGTGCTTGACTCTGCACCGCACCGCCCTCGCCGAACCGAAGTGTTCGGACTCGGTCGCTAGTCTCGGTGACCACAACCTCTTGGAATGGAGACGTGGCCTGAAACACCACTTGCTCCTGCACAGTGCATGCGCACGCGGCGATCGCAATCGCGATGGCTCCATGCGCTCGCCAGCCCCCGCCCGACCGTCTCAGCATGCGCGCTCGCGGAGTCCTAAGGCCACGACGATCGCAACAACAGTGGTGGGCAGAAAGTGAAGCAAGAGGCGCGGCACCGTCATCGCGATGTACATCACCGGATCATTCTCCGATGTGAGGAAGGTCACACCGTAGACCACCATTGGCCCGAGCACCACTAAGGCCAGCATCCGAGTGCGACGAATCACCAGCAACACAGGCAACGTAAACAAGAGCAGTGGCAGCATTTGCCAATAGCTCGCCGTCATCACCTCGAATACAGCACCAGCCACCGTCGTCAGACGATCCGTTTGCAGCGCGTGAGCGCTCCCGGTACCGCGCAGTAGACCCAACGACATCATGGCGACAAACCAAGGTACAACAACAGCGGCCGCAGGCCCCGCGACCGCAAGCAAGCGTAGAGGTTTCGCAAGCCACTGCCGACGCATGAAAAGCAAAAAGACAAGACCTAGCCAAACCGCAGCCACGAGTCCCTCGAGTTTGCTGGTCGCCAAGAACGCCAGAACAAATCCGAGCCCGAGAAAATCACTCATTGGAGAGGACTCGCTCGAGGCTCGATCGATCACACACAGCATGAGACCCGCGGCGGTCAAACTGATGGCCATGGGTAAGTCTGCGCCACCCGCTTGGTTGTAGTAGATGGCAAACCCCGCAACTAGCCCAACGATGCTCGCCACTCCAGCTTGATGCTCGACGCCCTCCACCCCGAGCCGAGCCAAGCCTTCACGAACCACCAGCCACAAGATCACGACCAACGCCACGTTGGTTAGGAGGATCGCGCGCTCACTCCAGACACCGCTCAAGACCGCGATCGCGGCATAAGCGTTGGGCACAAGATGAGGATAGTCCGGATGAAAGATCGCACCCTCGGGAAACGTGAGGAAGGTCCAGTCGATCCCTCGCGCCATCGCGAAGCGTTGCCCCTTCACACCCCAGTGGTAAACGAAATCGGAGTGCACTGCCTGCAGAGTCACGGTGACCCATCCGAAACAGGCAATCGAAACCAACGCCACTGCATCCCCCCAACCGAACCCAGAAAGCGCAACCGTGACGTGATCGCGCCCTTCAGCTAGCGCTTTGCGAGCGCCAAAGGCGACACCCACTGCCAGGATCAAGAGGGCGGTTCGCGACCAAGAAACCCGCAGCGCGTCCATCGCCACCAACGCGAAGTGCAACGCAACGACGCCCGCAAGCGCCCGAACTCCGAGACCCACGCGTCCAAGGGGTAAGCGCAGACCAACAAGTGCCGCAAGAGCGATCCAAATCAGTAGCCCGACAAGCTTCACGGCGCCACCGAGTAGAGAGTCGCGTGCTCATGATCGAGCACCACTGTGGCACCTTGTAAACGAGACGGACCCGCAGGGTAGACCAACAAGAACGCTTCCGACTTCGGTCGTGCGATGTGTGCCGAGACGCGTTGCTCTACCAATCCATAGCGAACCCAAGCCAGCAGGATCAAAATGTCCCCCGGGGCGCCCCACCGGTAGGAATCAAGCATCAAACGACTGTCTGGAGGCAAAACTTCGCGCACCTCACGCAGCAGAGCACGCAACGGTTCTGGACCTGGAGCACCGAGCTCCCAAGCCCATGGTGGAAGGTCGGGCGACGCGGCAGGGACTTCTTGCGTTGCCACAGTCGCTCTCACCACATAGACCGTTGTCCAACCGGCAAGGCCGAGCAGACACCACACGGCCAACCGTTGAGCCATACTTTTGGCAGATCCGTTCGGGCTTGAGTGCGCTTCTTCAGTCACAGCAGAGCGTCCCCTATGGAGCGCTGGTGATGAAAGTTCGAATGTCATCTGCAACCGCAGCGAGCGAAGGTTCATGAACGTACATCATGTGGCCGGCCTCGTAGTAGGTCATGGTCACTCGGTCCATATCGATCCCGTGACGGTAGAGGGTGTACTCCGCATCAAAGAATGGCGTTGCGTAGTCGTAGTAGCCAGAGGCAACCAGCACACGCAGTGTCGGGTTGTAGCTCAACGCATCGGCGAGGTCACCGGCTGTGTTCACGTAGTTGGGCTCACCGCCCTTGGACAGCGTGCGATCCCAAACCCAGTTCTTCGACACCTCGGGGCCTGAGACATGGTACGGGCGATCGAGTTTCACCTTCAGCTGCTCGCTCAGATGCTGGTGAATGGCGACGCTGAAGGCGGTCGAAATCGCAGACGACGCAGCATCAAACGATGGGCGTTCGGAGATGTCGTCGATCTCATCTGCCGTGTAGCGGCCATCCAACCTGCCCACCGCAAGTCCTTCATCTCGCAGGAGTTCTTTGACGAAGCGGTTTGAGTTGACGCGCAGACGAGAGCGTAGAACGTAGCCCACATCAAGGCCTAGATAGCCAGCGAGCTTCTCCGCTATTGCCTGCTCGGAGGCCTTGTCCAGTGAGCTTCCTCGGAACAAAGCTGGCAAGTACTCGTCGATCGCGAACGCACGAACCTCATCAAGAAAGGCCTCCAGTGTGCGACCAGCGCGATCAACCTTGCCGTGGTACCACGCAGTGGCCGCCATGGTGAGCACGTAGGTCACGGTTGAGATGTAGTTGTTGTCGACGTAAGGAGTACTGCCGGTGTAGTCCATTGCCTGCGAGATCAACAAGACACCAGCAACAGCAACCGGCTCGGAGCCTCGCTGAAGCTCTGGCAGCATCGCCGCCGCTCGAGTGGTTCCGAAGCTCTCGCCCAGGAGGTAGATCGGAGAATTCCAACGGCCATGCGCCCTCACCCACTCGCGCACCACCGACGCGACGGTCCGTGCGTCCTCGCGGAGACCGTAGACCTCCTCAGGCTTCCCGTCCCCCACCAGTCGACTGAACCCGGTGCCGGGAGGGTCGACAAAGACGAGGTCAGCAACGTCGAGCGGGCTGAACACGTTGTCGCTGATGGCATAAGGAGGGAGCCCTGGGTGCCCAGCGTCGCTGGGCACTTCCACCCGGCGCGGGCCGATCACGCCCATGTGCAACCAGGTCGAGGACGATCCAGGGCCACCGTTGAATACAAACATCACCGGTCGCGCACTCGATCTACCATCACCATCGCGCAGGTAGCTGGTGGTGAACACGCTGACCCAGGGCTTGCCATCATCCCTTTTCAGACGCACGTCTTCGACCAAGGCTCGGTAGGCAATCCGTTCGCCGTTGAAGGTTCCACTGTGCTGCGTCTCAACCGAGACCGGGGCCGGAATCGGCCTGGACGCCTTCGCTGCGTTTACTTTCTTAGCAGAGGAGGCCGATTCTGTGGTGGTGTCGGCTTCGGCTTGAGCGCCGAGTGTGGCGCTCAATGAGAGCAACGCGACGAGACCACATGCGATCGCAACGAGTGATGATCTCAAACGCGTCGACCGAAGAGAGGTGCAGGGCGCCGAGACGGAGGAAGACCGATGGTTGATCATGAGAGGCCGCCATGTTGCTGGGTGGGTGCCAAGACCTTCTGAGAAGGTCCCGTGGTGCGGTGGCAAAGTTTACGCTTACACGACGCATTCGGTACTTGTCGTCCTGGACTACACCTGTCACCAAGGCGACCCTACTCGGACTGAACGCTCCAAAAGGCTATTGAAGCGGCTCCCCTGGACACGCCACGGAACAGGTCTTGGTCACTCCGGATAGTGAAGAGTCACTGCTCACCACCCCTCAAGCGCGCCATCGAGCACGGTCCTCTTTAGGTAAGGACCTCATTAGCAAGGACCCGTGTTGACCTCAAGCTGCAGTTCGGATCGCGAGCGGCGACTTGCACCGCTCGCGCCTGAGCTCAGTTCTGCTTCGCCCCTGCCTCTGCCCCTGCTTCTGCCTCAGCCGCCTGCTTTTGCTCGCGCTGCTGCTTGCGCATGCGCTGAATCTGCTCGGTCTGCTGCCGCATCTCTTCAGGCACCGAGAAGGTCGGCATATCCGTTTGTGCTTCCTGGTCCACATAGCTGTAGTGAAGGAAGCCCACCATCATCTCGTCGGTGGTCTTCTCGCCAAACCGAACTCGGATGGTCGGATCTGGATTGAGCGGATTGTCAGCAGAGTTATCAAACAACGCATCGACTGAGATCTTGGTCCCGGCGGGGATCAACGTGGGTTCCGTGGGCGTGTACGTCAGCTGCCAGTTGAAGTCGTAGTCGACAACATCGAGCAGGACGTCTTCTTTGCCATCCGGATGCTCGGCTGTGAAGCGCATCGCCGTGCCACGCAAATGCATGTGCGGTGTGAAGTTGAACAGCTTGGCGTCATGCTCCACCGTGAAGGATGAACTCGACGCATAGGCAGCCTCACCGGGCGCAATGTCGAGAATCGGATCAACGATCCACATCGTGGCGATGACGTTCTCAGGCTTCTCATCATAGAAAGACATAGCGACCGACGTCTGGTCAATGCCGCCAGTGCCTGGGCCCGGTGTCTTGTGGTAGTGCATTTGAAAGAACACGGTGCTGTTAGCAGGCAACAACTTGCCATAGCCCTCCGGGTAGACCATAGGCTCAACCCCAGGCCCCCAACCGCTGACGAAGTCCAGGTCGATCTGGCCGGCACCCTTGACGCTCTGAATGGTGGCATCGCCAGGACCGAGATAGGTCAAGTTGTGATGTACGGCTTCAGCAAACGTTGCGTGCACCTCCATCGACTTGATCCAGCGATCCTCACTCAGGTGGTTCTCGACTTGCACCCACTGGTAGTGATCTTCCATTTCGTCGGTCACCGTGAACGGCTCCATGGTGAAGATCACGTCGGGGTCACCCATCTGCCAGTCAGTGGTAAAGGTCGGCGGCTGCGGAGCCTTGGCCAGGTCGCCAGCTGGCGCGCCTGATTCGACCCACTTGCCCAGCATCTCAATCTGGGCGTCCGTCAGCGTCGGATCCTCGACAAACGCACCGTGATTCGGATTAGCAAACCACGGTGGCATCGTGCGCGCAGTGGTCACGTTCCTGATCGACTTGGCCCAAGGACGAGCCTCGTCATAGCTGAGCAATGACATGGGCGCGGTTTGCCCAGGCCGATGACAGCGCACGCACTTCTCGAACACCAAGGGCGCGATGTCGTCCGACCAGGTGACCGCACCGGTGTCAGTCGAGTTGCTCGGCGGTGCTGACCACACGGGCACGGTGAAACAAAGCGCGACGAGGACAGCGAGGTAGCGAGCAGCTGACATGGCGTTTTCCTTTGGAGAATGTTGCGCGTCGGTGCGCAGTTCGAGCTGAGGGGAATCTGTGCCCATTCTACCCTCACCTCGGCTCGGAGCCGTAGCTGAAGAAGCGGCAGACACACCCACAAGGCCGCCCACTGACCCCAACTCGCTGCCATCGGGCACAACTAAGGCTCGATGCACGGCGAGGTAGCTCGCACTTTCAGGCGCCAGCCAAGAGCAGCAACAACCCCGAGTTCCTCTATCGCGACAGCGCATATCGCGACCGGGACGCTAGAGTCAACCAATGAGCGAACCCTTGACGATCGACATTTGGTCCGACATCGCCTGTCCATGGTGCTGGGTAGGCAAACGCAACCTGGAAGGGGCTCTTGAGGAACTCGGCGTGCACACCCACGTACGATGGCACGCGTTCGAGCTCAACCCCCATGCATCCAAGATTGCACCCGAGCAGATCGACTACGCAGAGCGCCTCGCCAAGAAGTACCGGACCACGCACGACGGCGGCCAGGCCATGGTGGACCGAATGGTCGACTTCGGTCGTGACGCTGGTCTCGAACTTCGCTTCGATCGCATCCGCCCGTCGAACACTTTCGACGCCCACCGGCTGGTCGCGTGGGCCGGTCAATCAGGCCGTGCCACCGAGATGGCAGGCCATGCCACCGAGATGCCAGGCCATGCCACCGAGATGCCAGGCCGTGCCACCGAGATGAAGGAGCGGCTGTTCACGGCCTACCTCCACGAAGGGCTGTCCATCTCTGATCACGATCAACTTGCAAAGCTCGCAGCCGAGGTTGGACTTGATCGCAACGGTGCTTTAGCAGTGCTGAGCGGCGACGAGTTCTCGGACCAGGTCCGTAGCGACGAGATGGCGGCCCAAAAAATGGGAGTTAGCGGCGTCCCTTTCTTCCTCATCGCCGGACAGTTGGCGCTTCCCGGCGCGCAGCCCATACCCGTGCTGCTCGACGCGTTGCGGCAATCGCTGTCGCCGTCAGATCAGCGCGACAGCTAGCGGCCCCAATCTCGAGAATACAGACCGGTGCGTGGCTCACCCGTCGCTTTTGGACAGAAGACCAAAACGGCGCAGACCCTCTAGCAGTTCCGGACTGCGGTGGTAGACAGACTCTGCTTGCCGCAGTGTCAACAAAACCTCTCGAGCTCGTTCGTTCTGAGTCCACGACAGCACCACCGCCGCCATCAGGGAAGCGTTGCTTTGCAACAGGCGTTCAAGTTGTGGCTCGATCGCTGGCCATGGGCCTGTCTTCGAGAGCACTGCGAGCCATGGAACCAGGTCCTCTTCGGCACCCAGGAGAGCGCGGAGATCTTCAGCTTGGAGCACCGCATACAGGGGGGAATCTTCTTCCTTCGGTCCAGAGCCGAATAGCTGATCGAGAAACCAAGGGGGCCTATTGGGAGACTGATCAGTCTCATCAGACTGTCCTGACTTGGCTCGGATGGTCTGGTCGATGAGGTCGCGGAAGCGCCTACGAACAAGTTGCCCCAAGGGGTGTGCGGCGTCGAATTCGAAGCTGACCGAGTTCAAGAGGTGAACGGCCGGCTCGCCCGAGCGACCGCTGAAGTGCAAACCAGAGATCAAGGTGCCGAGTTGCTTCACACTCCAATCACCGGGAGCGTCCATCATCCAGAACACCACCGGGTTGAACGCGTCGCGCCGCTCCTCAGCCGTATTGGCGGCAACAAGTTGATCAAACAGGAAGTCCCGTCCGTCAGCTTGCAAGGAGCGGGCGATCGCGACCCGTGCGTTCGACGCCGCCGAACGCACTGACCTCGACAAGAAAGGATCGCCGCTCCCCGGGTGCGGCGCAAGCACGCGAAGGAACTCGAGAACCCGTTCGCGGGGAATCCCAGAAGTCTCGACGCCAGAGTAGTCGAAGTCATCGAAGAAGAGGGCCGTCGAGGTGTTGGGGGACCGGATCGCGATGGCGAGAGCGAGAGCAGTGAGCAGTTGCAGGTCCCCTAGGCTTTTTGCGAGCTGCAGCAATTCGACTCCCCGAACAGGGTCGATCGACCCAGTTGTAGCCAGCCGAAGAATGTCGCCGGTGGTGCGCAAGCTCTCCGTCTCGGCGTCCTGCCATGCATCCGCCGCCGCTTCCAACGCCGGGCGCAAGTTGACGACCGACCGGTCTCCGAACGGTTGAGCTTGCACGCTCAGCGCTTCCAACAAGATGGCTCGAGCGGTCTCGCCTCGAGCACGGCCGGTTTGGAGGTGACTGGCGAGGGCCTCGCGTTGGTTGTCAAAGTCGGCGAGGAGGTGCGCTCTCGCTGCCCGCGCTCCGGCCCAGATCTTTCTATCGGCGCTGGCGCGCGCTGCGACCGCTTGCTGCCACGCATCGGTGGAAACTGTGGAGTCTCCTGCCGCTTCCCGGGGCAGCCATCTCTCGAGCAACGGTTGCAGCTGTCGATCATCGGACATGCCCTCGATCTCCAGCAGTTCTCGGGCGAACGCCATGGCCGAGGGTGGCCCCTCCTGAAAACACTGGCCGATGACCCACAGCCAAGCCAGTTTCCCCGGGCCCACCGCTCCATCGAAACGCGTCAAGGCGGCAGTGCGCGCCGCGCTGCCGTGTTCGGCGCAAAAGAGCGCGCCCAGATCCAACCAGGGATCATCCTGCAGAAGTGGTTCGGCTCGCGGCCATTCTCGAACCAACAGGTCGGCCGCCACCTGCTTGGACTCTAGGAAATTGTAGAACTCGGCCCACTCGGCGATCGGTGACGCTGCGGTTAGCGCCCGCGCTCTTTCGGCCTGCTCTTCGTAGAGCTTGTCCCACTTAGGCGGATGAGATGGCGCAGCCTCAACGAGTTCACCGGTGGCTGTGTAAAGTTCGATTCGCCCGGAGCGATCCACCGCTAGATGTTCCGCTGCATCAAAAGCAACGTTGAACGTGCGCCACTCGGTTTGTACGTCCGCTGTGACCTGGCCTTCTGGTGAGAAGATCACAAAGCCGGGAGAACGATCGTGCGAGCAGTCTGAATGATAGGTCCAGTTGCTGAGCGCCAGCCTCCCGTCGCTGCTCAGCGCGAGACTTAGAGGCATCGCTAAGGCGACCTCCCCGGAGTTGGTAGTAGCGAGGCCGTGACGAGCGCGCGGAAACGTACGGCGGTAGCGCAGAGCTGCCGCTGCATCTGTTGAAGTCGCGCTCGGCGCGTCGAACACACCGACGGTCACGGTCTCATCATCCTTATGCACGAAGCCGATGATGCGTTCGCGAACGATGATCCGAAGCCGGTCGTTCCAGGAGCGCTCTGGCAGGTCGAGGGTGGTGCTCCAAGCCACCTCCCACCCGTCAAGGATCACGGCACCATCAGTAGGCACTACCCGCGTCTCTTCGAGCGAGCGAGGCTTGGCACTCAGCAATGTGACGGTGTGCGGCGCTTGGGGATCTGAGCGGCGATAGTACGAACCTCGGTCAGGCTGAGTGGCAAGAGCGTGTAGTCGGTCTCCATCGAACCAGAGGTCGTCGAGCGGATGGCTGGCCACCCACCCCAGCACCGTTCCCACAGCGCTAGTTAGAACTAAGCGATTACAGATTTGGCGTGCATCGCTGCGAGCACAGGAGATGTTCCACCAGGTTTGATCCGTTGCTGTGCGGCCGACGATCCCTGAGCTGTAGCCGAGGCTCGACGGGGCGGCAACTGGCCTGAGCGTGAGTTCGGCACTGGATGCCGTCAGGTCGAAGAAGTCGTAGCCAAAGGGACGGTCCGCATTCGTTGGGTCCCACCCCCTCGACCAGTGCACCAAACCGTCTGCGCCCAGCCAGAACTCGGCGTCACTAGCAATGGTCGAACAGGGCAGCAGGGGCGGTGCCAGTAGCAGGGCGAGAACACCGACGCACGTTCTGACAACAGCGCGATGATCATGTCCACCCATGGTGACCAGTGTACCTGCCGACAGGTGAGCCGCCTCGCAATGCACCCTAAAACCAGGTGCACTCGCTTGCAAAGAGCTGAGGCTACTTGAGCCGCCTGCTCATCGTTCGACCGGCAAAAAGAAGGACGCACGGAACCGGTTCACTCACGGCCTTCTGGCTCCCCCAAGACACGACTCGACCAGCCTCGAAAATACCTCCGCGCCAACTGGGATCAGAGCGTCCGGAAAGTCATAGTTTTCGTCGTGCAAGGCCGGCGTCTGCTCGCCCGCTCCGAGACCGAACAGAGCACCTTCGGCCAATGCGGTGAACCGACCGAAGTCCTCCGACCAGCGCAGTGGTTGGTCCAGCTCCACTATCGGCATCCCGGCAACTGCCCGGCGCAGACGAGAGACCGCCTCACTAGAGTTGGTCGTAGCGCGAAACACATCGTGGTAGGCGATGTCATGCGTGAGCCCTTCTGCTCTCACGATCGCCGTCGCTTGTGCTTCGAGCTCAGCTTGCATGCGCTCTAGTGTTGCATCGGTTTCAGCCCTGAGGGTCAGCATGACCTGGGCTGAATCAGGCGCGGTGCCAAACACCGCGTCTCCTAGTCGTGCGCCAACCACTGTTGCGAACGCCAGTTCCTCGCCAACACCCACACGGTCAGACAGCGATTGAGCGATGGCGATCAACGCACACATCGCGTTGGCGGGGCTGATTCCGGTCTCTGGCTGTGCCGCGTGGGCGCTGCGACCATGCAGCGACACGATCATGCCGGTCGAAGCACAACACATGGTGTGCTCACGCACCACGATCTGGCCAAGTGGAAGGCCAGGAAGGTTGTGTAAAGCGTAAACAAAGTCTGGCGCGATCTCGGCGAAACGCGGGTCTCGCACGACAGCCCGCGCACCCGCACCGGTCTCTTCGGCGGGCTGAAACAGCAACACCACACGACCGCGGCTCGGTCGTCGCTCGGCCAACTCCACCGCTAGCGCCGCGAGAATGGCCATGTGGCCATCGTGTCCACACTTGTGCGCGACGCCCGCACGTTGCGAGCGATAGGCGAGCTCATTTGGCTCGCTGATTGGCAGGGCGTCGAGTTCGGCGCGCAAGAGTAATGTGGGGCCGGGGCCTGTGCCATCAAAAGCAAACGCGACGCCATGCCCGCCGAGACCGTGCCAGGACTCATCCGGAGTCAATGCTGCGAAGAACTCGCTGACCGCAGCAGCAGTTTGAACCTCGTACCCTGAAAGTTCTGGGTGCTGGTGAAGTCGGTGGCGCAACTCGACGGCTGCGGTGATTGCTGAGCTCACGAAATGGGCTCCGATGAAAGAGGCTGAGCGTAGGAAGAGTTGAAGAGTCTGGCAAACGAAGGATCGCGCATCACCGGCAGAGACGATGGCCAGGTTAACCTCTGCGCCTGACCGAATTCCATTGCATTTCCAAACTGAGGGAGTTTCCAAACCTCGGGAGTTTCCAACCTGGAGAGTCTTGGGCTCAACAGCAGTCACACCCACCTCGCACACGGACGATCACCAGATGAAGCTATATGACGCTACCAGCGCCCCTAACCCCAGGCGTGTCCGCATCTTCATTGCTGAGAAGGGCATCGACGTCGTGCTCGAACAGGTCAACATGTTCGCGGGCGAACACAAGACACCCGAGTTCCTAGGCAAGAACCCGTCGGGAAAAATACCGGTGCTTGAACTCGACAACGGCACCTGTATTGCTGAATCGGTCGCCATCTGCCGATACCTTGAAGCGGTACACCCGGAGCCCAACCTAATGGGCGCAACTGCTGAGGAACTCGGACTGATCGAGGCGGCTGGTCGACAGCTAGAGTTCGAACTCTTGGGGCCGATCGGTGCCGCATGGCGCAACGGTCCAGTGGTAGCGGGGCTCTTGCCTGACCTTGAACAGATTCCCGCCGCAAAGCTCCAGGGTGAGGCGGCCGCCCGAGTCTTCTACCGGCGACTCAACGACCTACTGTCGCGCGACGAATTCCTCGCCGCAGATCGGTTTACCATCGTCGACATCACCGCCCTGTGCGTGATCGACTTCGCGACCAACTTGGTTGAGCTACGACCAGACGACGACCTATCGTCCCTTTGGCGCTGGCACGCCGCAGTGACCGCACGTCCGAGTGCGTCCGCTTAATCTCAGACCGCAGGATGAACCAGCAGATTGGATACTGACTTGAGCCCTCTCGACTCTCTTAACGGCCTCGCACCTGTATCGCTAGAAACTGACTACTTGATTGTCGGGTGCGGTGCCGTCGGCATGGCCTTCGCCGACACGATGCTTGCGGAGACCGACGCCAACCTGATCATTGTTGACAACCATCACAAACCAGGCGGCCACTGGAACGACGCCTACCCGTTCGTGACACTGCACCAGCCGTCAGCCTTTTATGGCGTGAGTTCCAGAGAACTCAGCAAGGGCCGCAAGGACCCAACCGGACTCAACCAGGGGCTCTACGAATTGGCGACAGGCGCCGAAGTCAGCGCCTACTTCGATGAGGTGATGCGCCATCAGTTCCTACCTTCGGGCCGCGTTCAGTACTTTCCCATGTGCGAGTTCCTGGGCGACGGCCAATTCAAGTCGATAACCACCGGCCGCACCCATCAGGTGAAAGTCCACAAGAAGACGGTCGATGCAACCTTCCTCAAGACCACCGTACCTTCGACACACACACCGGGCTTCGAGATCGCGCCCGAGGCCTGGTTTCACGCGCTCAACGAGCTACCGAAGATCACCAAAGTCCCTGCCGGAATCGTGGTTATCGGTGGAGGCAAAACCGGCATCGACGCCTGCCTCTGGTTACTCGAAATGGGCGTCGATCCAGATACCATTCGCTGGATCATGCCGCGCGACGGTTGGCTTCTTGATCGCAAGAACACCCAGCCGACCGACGAGTTCTTTGATTCTTCCATCGGCACCCTGGCCGCTCAAACCGAAGCGATCGCCAGCGCTGAGTCCATCTACGACCTGTTCGATCGACTTGAGGCGGCCGGGGTCTTGCTCCGCATCGACCAAGCCGTCCGGCCCCAGATGTTCCATGGAGCAACCGTTAGCCAAGCCGAACTCACCGAGCTTCGGCGAATCAAGAACATTATCCGTATGGGACGAGTCCAGCACCTCGGCTTCAACCAGATCGTGCTCGATCAGGGCACTATCCCAACCGGTCCAGACCACTTGCATGTGGACTGCTCCGCTAGCGCTGCCGGCAATCTCGTCCAGGCACCAATCTTTCAAGGCGACACAATCGTCCCGCAGACCGTGCGGTCCTACCAACCGATCTTTAGCGCCGCTTTCGTCGCGCACATCGAAGCCACCTACGACATCGACCGAGACAAGAACCGCATCTGCGGGGTCGTTCCACTGCCCAATCACGACACTGACTGGATTCGCGGCGTCGCCGCCACCATGATGAACCAGGCGATGTGGGCGCAAGAAGAGGGCTTGCGCGAGTGGCTCTTGAACAATCGTCTTGATGGCTTTAGCCAGATCATGCGTAACGCCAAGAACGACCCCGCCAAGCGCCCAGTACTCGAACGCCTGCGCGCCAACGCAATGCCTGCCATGGGCAAGCTTCAGCAGTTCCTCCAAGAAATCAGCGCCTCACAGGAGACCAGCGCATGACCGAACTTCAGATCCGCAAAGACCGCTTCTCCACCACTCGCATCGTTGAAACTTCAATCGCTGGCGGCGATCTCGCCGAAGGCGAAGTCCTGGCCAAGGTCGATCACTTCGCCGTTACCGCCAACAACATCACCTACGCGGCAACTGGCGATCGCATCGGCTACTGGCAGTTCTTCCCGCCCGCCAGCAGTGTTGCAAGCGAAGGCGATGGCGACACCGCTGAATGGGGCCTGATGCCGGTTTGGGGATTTGCCGAGGTCATCGCTTCGAAGGCCGAAGACGTGCCTGTCGGTGAGCGACTGTTCGGATACTGGCCTCCAGCAACCCATCTCAAGATCAAGCCGGTGCACGTCTCTGCTGGCCAGTTCTTTGATGGCGCCACCCATCGCTCACACCTACCAGCGGGTTACAACATCTACCGCCGAGTCAATGCTGAGCCTGGCTACGACCAGGCCAACGATGCCTTGCGCATGCTCTTGTGGCCGCTCCATGTGACCTCGTTCTGCCTGTGGGATGTGCTCCAAGACAACGACTGGTACAACGCCAAGCAGGTGATCATTGTCAGCGCCTCCAGCAAGACCAGCATCGGTCTCGCCTACGCACTCGATGGCGACAACACCTCACCTCCTGTGGTCGGCATCACCTCACCACGCAACAGAGAGTTAGTCGAGAGCCTAGGGCTCTATGACACCAGCGTCACCTACGACGACCTCGAGCGGATCGACAACCATGTGCCCAGCGTTATCGTCGACATGTCGGGCAACGGCGAGGTGCTTGGACGCCTGCACGCCCACCTAGGTGACCACATGATCAAGACCATCAACGTCGGTCTCACCCACTGGGACCAAGCGGGACCAACGCCACAGATCATTGCCGAACGCAGCGAGTTCTTCTTTGCTCCGAGCCACATACAGCAGCGCATGAAGGACTGGGGCCCTCAAGGATTCGCGGACAAGTCGTCGACCTTCCTGAGCGAGACCGCGTCGAAGAGCGGCGACTGGCTCAAGCTCAAGAAGCTCGACGGCTTGCAAGGCCTCGACGCCATCTTCGACGACGTCTGCACGGGCCGGATACCGCCAGATCAAGGGCTCATCGTCGAGCTGTAGAAAGATCGTGCAAGGAGGCTGCAGCCGTGAGCATGCCCGACCCGAGGCCGCGATCGGATGCAGCTATCGACCGCGAACGAAGAACTCACACCCTAACTGAGGTGCGGGCAGCCTCGCGCCCTACTGAGGCGGGATTGCCGGCGTCGGAAACTTGGGTGGCACCACCTGCATCGGGGGGTTCGCCTCTAGCTCTTCGAGCAGCACGGTAACCGCCCGTTCGAGCTGCGGGTCACCGCCGGCATTGATCGACTTGGCGTCCTGATACACCTCAATATCAGGAGCAATCCCCTTGTTCTCGCCAACCCACTCACCCTTTACGGGATCGAACACTGCGTTGTCGGGCGCCGTCAGCGCACCGCCATCGATCATCGGATAGTGCACCGACGATTTAACCAGCCCGCCCCAGGTGCGTTTGCCGATGAGAGGACCTGCTTTCTGTTGGCGAAACACCCACGGGAAAAAGTCGCCACCAGAGCCAGCCATCTCGTTGATCAAAAGCGCCTTCGGACCGAGGATCCCAGCCGGCAGTCTAATGGGCGCCCCTTCGGGCACTTCGTTGGTAATGCCAGCTCGTGGCTTTCGGGTCATCAGGTCGACCATGTAGTCGTCAAGTAGACCGCCGCCGTTGAATCGTTCGTCGATCACCGCGCCGTCTTTGTCTTGCTGCGCAAAGAGATATCGATTGAACGACCCGACGCCTTGGCCGCCCGTGTTCGGCACCCAGATGTAGGCCAGTCGCCCGCCCGAAAGCTCCTCAACGCGACGTCGATTGTCTTCGACCCAAGCCCGTCGACGCAGTCCGTTCTCGCTGCGGATCGGTTCGACGATGATCTTGGTTGCACCCTCCATGGTTGTGCCATCGCTCACATGGAGCACCGTCTGGCGTCCGGCGGTGCCGTCCAGAAGACGGTAGGGATCGTCGGAGGCGGTGAGTTCCACTCCGTCAATCGCCAGGATGTACTCACCGACTTCGACCTTCAGTCCCGGCCGTTGCAACGGTGCCTTCAGATTAGGGTTCCAGCTCTCGTACGTATAGATACGGGAGATCTTCCAGCGCCCATCATCAGCCACCAGATCCGCGCCCAACAATCCCGCGCGAGAACTGGGGCCGTCTGGCATGTCTCCCCCAAACACGAAGCTGTGACCGACTGAGAGTTCGCCGTTAACTTGATCCAAGAGGTAGTTGAGATCACTGCGATGGCGCACGTGCTCCACCAGTGGTTGATAGCGCGTCTTAACCTCGTCCCAGTCTCGACCGTGCATGTTGGGGTCATAGAAGAAGTCGCGCTGATAGCGCCACGCCTCATCAAAAAGTTGGCGCCATTCGGCCGTGCGATCGAGCTTCATCTGGAGATCAAGGTCGAGGCTTCCACCACCCTTGGCGCCTCCCTTGCCACCACCCGGCGAGGGCTTTGAAGCCGTACCGACAACGCTCCATCCGCCACCACCGCGATAGAGCAGTTTAGAACCATCAGCAGAGACCGACACCTGCCGCGCTCCCACCACGAACTCAGATGCTTCGCGCTCTTCGAGCGAGAACTTGTGAAGCACGGGTGGGCCGTCCGGTTGTCCTTCGAGAATGAAGACCGAATCGGCGGGGCCTGCGACGGTTGAGAAATAGCGACTGGTGGGCATCCCGAGCGGAACGACGCGCTGTTGGATGCCAGCGAAGTCGATGGCAACCTTGACCTCTTTGTCATCTTCCCCGTCCGGTCCTGCATTGTCATCGCTCTTGCCACCGCGCGAATCGGCCGTCTTCGAATCGCCTTTTTTGGATTTCTTGGCGGTCTTGGCAGAACCAGAATCGGTGTCATCGTCTTCGGATTCGTCTTCGCCATTGTCTTCGGCGTCTTCTTCGGAATCGTCTTCGGAGTCGGGCCCGCTCTCTTCATCGCTGCGCGGTTCAAACGGTGTCGCAGCGTCTTTGCCAAGCAACACCAGGTAGGGCGCATAGCGCGGATCGGACTCCATCGAGCTGGTGTTGGCCCAGCCCGAGCCAAGCGCCAGCTCGGTGCTCGCCAGGAAGTAGATGTACTTGCCACCGCGATCCCAAGCCGGAGCAGCAGCATCTGCCATGGCGTCGGTGATCACGCGATTGAGCCCGTCTTCGAGCGACCAAACGACGACGCGTCGCAAATTGTTGGGATGAGTCTTGGAGTAGGCCAACCACTGTGAGTCTGGCGACCACACCAGCCCCATGCCACCACGTTCGAGATTGGTGCCGCCAATGTCGACCGTCTTGATCTGGCCGCTCTCAACAGCGAACACCCGCACCCGCACATCGTCGTCAACGAACGCGATGTGCTTGCCATCTGGGGACCAGGTCGGTTCCCACACCATCTTCGATTCGCCCAAGGGGAAACTACGCACATCGCCGAGGCCGTCTTGGCTGCCCAAGAGCAGTCGGTAGCCGTCGCCAGGATCGGAGAACCAGGCCACCTCATCTCCATCAGGAGACCACACTGGCGCGCGGTCAGCGACACCCGACGACTTGGTCAGATTGCGCGTGTCACCATGTTCGACCGGTACCGTAAAGATCTCGCCACGTGCCTCGAAGATGGCGCGTTGGCCGCTCGGAGAAATCGCTGCCGAGCGAGCCCTGTCGCCGACGTCTTCCCACTGTGGTTCCATCCATGGGAAGTCGCCGTCAATAGTGATCTCGACTTGAGTTGGCGACGATGGACCGCTTCCAGTACCCGCTGACATCAGGTGGAGGTATCCGTCGCGCTCGAAGACCAGAGTGCCATCGTGACCATCGAGCCACTTGATGTCCGCCCCGTCGTAGTCGGTGAGCTGCGCCACGTCGGCACCTGCAGCGCCGGGTCGAACCGAGAACACATTCATGGTCCAGCTGCGATCCGACAGGAAATAGACCGTGTCGTCAATCCACAGCGGCTGAATGTCGGTGGTGCGGTCATGAGGCAAGAACGTCTCACTGAGATCATCGAGGTCCAGCACCGTCAAGGCCGTGTTCTGCCCGCCTCGATAGTGGCGCCACTCTTGGTCCCAGCGAGAGACCCGATCGACAATCAGCGAAGACCCATCGGGCGCAAGCGACCCGTCGTAACCCCACGGTGCTGGCAGCATGGTGGAGGGGCCCCCGTTGACGCTCACGGTCCACAGGCGGTTGTAACCAGATGGAGCAGTTCCGCGGCTCGACGCATACAGCACTCGCGTCCCATCCGGCGTCCAACCGCGCGAGGCTGCGCCGGCCGGATGCCAGGTCAGTCGCTCGGGCGTACCGCCGCGAATTGGCAACACATAGACCGCTTGGTCCCCAGATCGATTGGAACTGAACGCAACCTGGCTACCGTCGGGTGAAAAGTGTGGATTGGTCTCGACCGCCTGAGTGCTGGTGAGGCGTCGAGCCGCACCGCCGGCGCGATCAACGATCCAGATGTCCGAGGCGTAGACAAAAGCGATGTGATCAGCGCTGAGCGTTGGCTGACGGAGCAGGCGAGCCTGTTCGGCAGTCGCTGGCGGAAGGATGATGGTGGTGGCCACAAAGGCCAGCGCTAGCAGAGTCGACAGTCGCACGGAAAGCCCCCCAAAACAGAGAAGAAGGTTGAAACGATGGAGATGGTCGTCATGCAGCGCGACACCATCCCGCCAACCCTACAGCAGCCTCAACCGGACACTCCATCCCTGAATCGCGCTATTGAGTGATCTGCGCTAGTGGTCCGGCACACGTCATGCTCACGTGATCCCGGAGTTCTTGCTTGACTTGCACATCGTTGGAGAGCGCCAGAATCCGCTCGCTGGTCATCGCCACCTTGATCTCTTGGTCCGTCCCACCGGACTCGAGATACTCATGGCGAAGAAACGCACTCACTACCATGACTGCCATCTCCCCCACCATCACGTAGAGCCGCTGATCATCGTCAACAGCAAGTTCCAAGTGCAGAGGCAAAGTGCACATGGCATAGGTATTTAGCAGCTGCAGCAGTGGGCGGTCTGACGGCGGCATCTTAATGTCGACAAAGACCGGAGCCTCGCGCTTGAGGCCCTCGACCCCGAGCGTCTCGATGTTGGTCGCCATCGCGTCAATCAGTGCCCTCACCCTGGCAGTGAACTCATCCGGGCTGAGGGCATTCGGAGCCAGTTTCTGCTCTCGCAGTTGACTAGCCAGCTGCTCCGCCGCCGCGGATCTGGGGCCGTCGGGGAACCACTGAGCACTCAAGGATGCCTGGGGTACCAAGATCACTGCGCCGAGGACGCACATCATCGAGAACAAGCGTTGGGACAATCTCATGGGGCGATGATAGAGCAATGTAGCGGCGCGCGCTGAGAGCGTGAGCCATCGCCCGACCCAGCGCTGTGAGGTGTTCTCAGAGCGGCGCGGATGAGCGCGCTCCAGCCGATCCGCCTTCTAAGTCGTCGGCAGATAGCGGCAACCTCGCCTTCACAGCGTCGAGTGAAACCGCCGGTTGACCCTTCGGTTCAGGCCCAGATCGGTTCAGGCCTGAGTCACTCTAAAACGAACCGCGCACCCTTTCGAGAGCTGCGACCAAGTCGGCTCGAGCCACACCTTCAGCACCGAGCTTTTGTTCGGCCTCCTCCAAAAGTGTGCGCGCTTCGGCCGAACGACTCTCCGCAACGCGCATCTTCGCCCAGGAAATCAGCGACATCGCGGCCAAGGCCAAATCCTGCGGCTCGTTTGACTGGCACAAGCGGAGCGCCTCTGAAAAGAGTGTCTCAGCCTTTGCAAATCGGCGGCGATCACGCTCCACCAACCCAAGTCCGATCGCCGCATCTGCGACAGCTGCACCATGCGGCGACTCCAGCTGTCTTTCGAGTTCGTAGTGCTCTCGGAGCACTGTCGCAGCTTCGTCTAGCCGACCGCCGCGACGCAGTTTCGTCCCGAGGTTCTTCAGAGCAACCCCGACGTAGGGATGCACGTTGCCATGCGCCGTTCGATAAATGGCGAGGGCCTCGTAGTCGAGCTCAATCGCTTGGTCGTGAAGGCCTGACCGGTGATACATGAGCGCGAGGTTAATCGCGGCAGTGGCAACGTTGGGGTGCTCGGGCCCGGACACGCGTCGCTGGATTTCTAGCCCCTCTTCTGCAAGAGCTAGCGCTTCGGCCTGGCGACCGGACCGAAACAAGACCCCGGCCAGGCTATCGGTGACGGTGGCCACTAGGGTGTGATCGGGCCCCAAGAGACTGCGATAGATCTCGAGCGCACCACTGAGATGCTCACCAGCTGCGGCTTCGTTAGCTGCTCGCTTGAATAGGAGACCGAGGCGATTGAGCGTTTCTGCGATGTCGAGATGCTGGTCGCCAAACAACCTTCGTTGCATTGCGAGTGCCTCGGAATACAACGGCTGGGCCATCGTGTAGTCGCCTTGGAGATAGACGGCAACGCCCACGTCGACCAAGCTGTTCGCGATCATTGGGTGATCACCCGAGTGCAGACGGCGATGGAAGTCGAGTCCCTCGCGCGCCACGGTCTCCGCTTCTTGATACCTGCCGCGTGCGCGAATCGATTCGGACAACGCGGAGAGCGAGGCGCCCACCGATTCGTCGTCCGAATGCGCGCGCGCGATAGCGAGAGCCTGGCGATGCAGCGATTCCGCGCGATCATAGTGCGCTGCATCGTAGGCCACACCTGCTAACCCTCGCAGGCTCTCAGCGAGCGAAGGGTGGTTGGGGCCGAGCGCCTCCGTTCGCAGGTCCAGGGCTTGTTGAAACAGTGTCCGGGCAGAATCGAGCTGACCGTGATCCTGTCTTAACCGTGCCAAGGTCATCGCAATCTCGGCCTGCACTTCGGGTTGTCCGCTCAAGTCGCGCTGGGTTCGCTCTGCGCCCAGATCAAGCATCTCTTGCACGGTCAATTGCTGGCCCTTGCTCTGATTCGGGTCCGACAGATCGAACAGGCCAAGCACAAACTCCTTGACCTCGTTGGCATTGTCACGCTCTCGCGCGGTCCGTGCTTGCTCGCGAACCAGAGCAGTTCCAGCCGCTGCAGCGACACTGAAGATCAAGGCTACAGCGCCGCAAGCGACCCGGTGCCTGAGTAGGAACTTCTTGGTTCGATAGAGCGCTGAGTCACGCCGAGCCTTCACCGGCAGGCCATCCAGATGCCGTTGCACATCCTCCTGTAGCGCTAGCGCCGTCGCATACCGCTGGGCCGGCGCCGTGCGCAGTGCCTTGAGAACGATCGCGTCAAGGTCACCCCGCAAGCGTCGTTGCAACCCAGAATCACTGTGAGGTGTCGAAGCAACAGCGTTGGCTACCGTGCTCGAGGGCGGTTTGGGATCGACGTCACTGAGGGCGCGGGCTAGGACCGCTTGTCGATCGGACCCTGCATCCTGATGCGGCCGCTTGCCGGACAACAGCTCGTAGAGGAGGATTCCCAAAGCGTACACATCGGTGGCAATCGTAATCTGGCCGCCGGTCAATTGTTCGGGCGCTGCGTACTCGGGCGTCATCAGCCAGCTGTTGGTCTCGGTCAGCATGCTTGAGCTAGCCTCCGATCCTGCGGACAAGACGCGCGCAATGCCAAAGTCGAGCAACTTCAACCGGCCACTGGCGTCGACCAGAATATTCGACGGCTTGAGATCGCGATGCACAATCAAGTTTCCGTGCGCATGCTGAACCGCGTCGCATACCGTACAGAAGAGTTCGAGTCGCTGTTCAATACTGAGGCAGTGCTGCTTGCAGTACTCGGTTATCGAAAGGCCTTCAATCAGCTCCATCGCAAAGAAGGGCCGTGCGTCAGCGCTTAGGCCCCCGTCCAGGAGACTGGCGATACTAGGATGGTGCAGTCGAGCGAGAACCTGGCGTTCCTGCTCAAAGCGCCGCAGCACGGCTCGCGAGTCCATGCCCTTTCGGACCACCTTGAGCGCAACCTCCTGTTCGAATCCGCCCTCAATGCGAGTGGCACGGTAGACCACTCCCATACCCCCACGGCCAAGGACCTCGTGCAGCTGATACGGACCCACCGGAACGGATGTGTCGATCTCATCGTCTAGGAACTCGGCTCCGTACGCGTCCTCGAGAAGGCCAGCTGCTTCATCAGGATTCAGCAGCTTCGGCCAATCAGCATCATCTGATGCCGCGGCGTACGCTTTGAGCAAGTCTTCGACGGCGGCTTGAAGTGCTGGATCCCCCGAACAGCGATCGTTGAGTAGTCCAGCGCGCTCGCGAGAGTCGAGTGGTACAGCCTCGGCGAACAGTTCCGCGACCCGCTCGGAACTCGCAGGCGGATTCTCAGATCTTTGACCGCCGGGCGCCTGCTCTGGGGATTGCGGCCCTATCGCCATGTCGTTGCACTACACATCGTTTGCCAGAGCTTAGCCCCTTCTGACCAGCGCGCATCTCGGGGTCCAATTGGCAGTCAACTGCACGCCTACCTCACTATCCTGTTGAGTCAAATCGACCCGAGTCCAACGCCTCTGCCCTTCCGATCGATCTCATCACCGTCACAACCAACAGGATAGGGGTGCCTCGATGTGCAGTCCTACGTCTTCGACCGCTCCCCGCGAGCCGCACATTGGCATCCTGAGAGCACTAGCAGCCTAGAACGGAAAACCAACCAGTCCGCTGGCCCATAACCCGACCATCAGTCCGACAGCGCTCAGTACCGCCCCGATCGCGAATCCGAGGATTGAGATACGACGCCTTTGCCGGTGTCGCTCAGGCGCCTCGGGATCAGTCGCCAGTTCGTGCTCGAGCCTGCGCTGAGCGATCCGCGGTAGCCAAACCTGAAAGATCACGCCAAGCGCACTGATGAACAGAATGGATACCACAGTTGGAGCAACCCAGGTTCCAGTACCGGCGCTCCACAGCAGGCCTAGGGCCGTCAACACGACAGTCGCGATAGCAACTGCTCTGAGGCGCTCCAGCTGTTTGATCTCTCGATCATCGATCGCAGCTAAAAACTCATCGCGCAAGCCCAAGACCACTCCAGCAACCCCACCCAGAATTCCTGGGAGCGCTGCTAGAACCGCCAACACGCCACCAAACTTGAAGCTACCCGCAGCCGCACCTCGAGCCGCCAAGCCACCCACTGTGAGCGCGCTGGCCGGGCCCGTCGTGGTCGCAACCGAAGCGACAATTGCGGTCACCAAAGCCGCGCCCGGAGCAGTGCGCTCCAGTCCACGTCTCAGCTTGGCAGCAACGTCGTCGCGCACCAACTCGCGAGCCCTAGACAAGCGCTTGCGCACCGCAGCCCGCGATAGTCCCAGCAACTGACCGACCTGCGCAGTTGATTGGCCTTCCCGGTAGTACAGCACCAAGACTTCGCGAGCTTCATCCGGAACGCTCTCCAAAGCACTTGCTACAAGCTGCAAGCTCTCTCGCTCCTCGAACGAGGCGTCAGCACCGGGCTGCGGATCGGCGACCAAGGCCAACATGTCGTCATCATGATCGTGGGCCCTTCGGGAGTACACGCGCCTGAGCCAACCGTTGGCGTGATTGCGCGTCATCTGGCGCAGCCACGGCAGAAAGCTCTTCGGGCTTTGCAGCTTCCCTAGGCCCTTCCAGACCGAGAGGAACACGTCCTGAGCGATGTCCTCGCTCGCAGCCAAGTCGCGCACAATGGCGAATGCAACACCGCAGACCATCGACGACGTGCCCTCTACCAGTCGCGCAAAAGCCTCGACGTCGCCTCCTTGCGCCCGTTCAACATCCGGCGCCAAGGTGAGTTCTAGCGCGACGGTCATCAGTTCACCTCGCCCAAGAAAGTGGTCAGAGTCTCGACGAAGAAGCCAAGATCGTCGAGCATGACGAAGTGCAGCGTCGGCGCTTCCACCAAACGAGCGTCGTGTGCCCCAGCGATCTGTTGAGAGTAGCGTTCAACCATCAACTCCCGCAGTTGAGATGTTGGGAACCCGCCAAACGCACCGAACTGAAGAATCGGTGTTTCGATCATCTTCAGCTGATCGCGAAGATCTGACTGCATCAGCTCGCTGATCGCGCGTCCCACGGTCTCAGGGTCCGATGCCCCACTGCTCGCAGCAATGCGGGCAATCTCATCCGGGTCGCGAATCATCGTTCTTAGAGCCATCTCATTCTGCTGCTGGAACTGCTCGCGGCTCATCTCACTGAGCATGACAGCCATCCGCTCTGCCATCGCTTTGACCTGTTCAACGGTGGCCGCAGGATTCTGCAGGCCACCCAAGAACGGTAACCCGTCGACCGCCACCACGGGACCTATCTTCTGAGGCGCACTGATGGCGACCGCGTAGGCGAGGTGGGCACCCAGGCTATGGCCCACGAGTATCGGCCGAGATAACTCGTTGTCCACAATGTACTGAATCACTTCGTCCCGAACCGTCGCAAGGAAGGGCAGCTCGGTTGGAAGGGGCGTTGTGCCAGCGAAACCGGGCAACGTGACCACGTGCATCTCGTACTGATCCTTGAAGTGCTCGACGGACCCGTCCCAAACGTCTCCACCGTTGCTGAGCCCTGGAATCAGGAGCATCGCTGGCCCGGCGCCGCTACGCTCAACTTTGAGTAGCGTTTCGGCGGCGGCCTCGTTGGTCCAAGTGAGCGTAGCTAGGAGCAGGAACAGTGCTGTCTGGGCCCCGGTCGCAGCGCGCAGAACCGCTGCAACGGCACACGCGGTCCAACCGTAAGAGCCATGCCACGATCCTCGACTCCCTCCGATCAGAGTTTCCACAGTCCACGCTCCTGCTCGAATCATCGTTCCACTCAACATTCGCTGATCTCCTTAGTCGGTCGGTTCGGGCCTCGTCCTAAGTTGGCCCTTCAACCACTAGGTTGCACTCAGCAGCTAGGTGTGACCGAATTTTCTTCTGTCGCCGCGGCTGGCAGCACCACTGCGCAACGACCATCCATCACACACACCCACTGGTCGTGAAAGTAGACGAGCAGGATGGCGGCCTGACAAAGTGCCCCGCTCCTGCTGACAGAACGGTATTGCCACATAACGCCCCTCGAGGAACCCATGCCGACCGAACTACGAGCTTCCCTCAACCCCATACTGGACGCATTCCAGCGCTATCCGACGCTTGAGAAAACCGTCGCGATCGCCCTGCTAGCAGTCATCGCGTGGCTAGCTGGCCGCATTGCACGCCACGTCCTGACTCGATGGGTCAAGCGTGCCGTCGAGCGGACTGACTTCGTCTGGGACGACGCCTTGGCCGATCGCAAGGTCTTTTCCCGCCTTGCCCACCTGGTACCGGCGGTTCTGACCTACTACGGCATCGGCCTGATCAACCTAACCCTCGGCGACACCAACACAACGACCGCTTTTGACGGTTTCGTGCAAAACGCAAAATCGGTTGCAGCGGCATACGCAGTCTTGATGGTGGTGCTAGCGATCAGCGCGCTGCTCAGCGCGGTGAAAGACATCTACGAGAAGCGACCTGACGCACAGAACAAGCCAATCAAGGGCTACGTCCAAGTCGCCCAGATCGTGCTCTATGTTCTTGGTGGCGTCCTGGTTGTAGCAACCCTGATAGGCAAATCACCCGGAGTGCTGTTGGGCGGCCTCGGCGCCATGACCGCTGTGCTGCTGATCGTGTTCAAGGACACCATCCTTTCCCTTGTCGCCAGCGTTCAACTCAACAGCAATGACATGGTGCGCGTGGGCGATTGGGTCGAAATGCCCTCTCACAGAGTCGACGGCGATGTCATCGACATCGCACTTCACACAGTCAAAGTACAGAACTTTGACAACACGGTCACCACCGTTCCAACCTACGCCTTCATTACCGACGCCTTCAAGAACTGGCGCGCGATGCATGAGTCTGGAGGCCGGCGGGTCAAACGACCGCTCTACTTCGACATGACCTCGATCCGCTTCTTAAGCGATGCCGAGATCGATCGGCTCAAGCGCTTCCAGTTGCTCGAAGATTACCTCGCCGCTAAGCGCCAAGAACTCGAAGAGGCGAACGCGACGATCAGCGATAGCGAACACAGTCCGCAAGCGCGGCGGCTGACCAACATCGGAACCTTTCGTGCCTACGCGGCGAGCTACCTGAGCCATCACCCTCAGGTCAACGGTGATCTCACCATCTTGGTGAGGCAGCTGGACCCGACACCAGCCGGGTTGCCCATGCAGTTTTACTTTTTCACTGCCACAACAAAATGGGCAGAATACGAAGGCATCCAGAGCGATATCTTCGATCACTTCCTAGCGATCGCATCCGAGTTCGATCTCCGCATCTTCCAACAGCCTGCCGGTACCGATTTGGAAAGGTTGGCTGATCGAGGCTCATCGTAGCGAACGCCGTCAAATGGGCCCCGGCCACCGCGTTGCTCAACAACTCCATCTGCGGAACGAAGTCGCACAACCCGTTGGTCTGGCAAACACAAGTCAACCCCCTGGAATTCAAACAGCAAGCGCAACTCCACCCCGTCGTGCAGCGTAGTGTTGGAAATCCACAACAACCCTCGTCCGCGAATGACGGGCTGGAGAATCGATGTTCGAGAGAATCAGCTACCTTCTGAAGCAATGCAGTCGCTCAATGTTGCGCCAGCCTCGATTCTTCGTGACTGCGACGCTGACGTTGGCGCTCGCGGTGGCCGCCAATGTTTTGATCTTTCAGGTAGCCAACGAGGTGTTGCTGCGCCCGCTGCCGGTTAGCAACGCGCAGTCCCTGGTAACGCTGGGTAACACGTGGGACGCGCTGGGTTACGAGCACTCTTCACTCTCGTACCCGGAACTGACCGACTACCGTGAACTAGAGGTCTTTGAACAAGTCGCTGGCTACCGGTCAGACGCATTCAACTTCACCCAAGGCGCCGGCGATCCGGTTCGACTGAGGGGCCTGGAGGCGACAACCAACTTCGCGAGCACTCTAGGCGTCCGACCGCGACTAGGACGCGACTTCAACGAAGTCGATGGAGAGCAAGGCGCTGAACCTGTTGCGCTGTTGACCGACAGACTCTTCCGAACGCGTTTCGGCAGCGACGAGGAGATCGTTGAGTCCACCATAGAGATCGCGGGCACCAGCCATCGAGTGGTCGGAATCCTGCCACCGAACCTGGATTTTCCTAGCCGACAGGTGGACATCTGGACGGCCCTACGTGTTGACACCAACAATCCCCCGAACCGCGGATGGCGGAACTGGACGGCCTATGCGCGACTCAGCGACGGTGTCTCGGTTGAGCAAGCCCGACAAGCACTCATTGGTAACGAAGCGCTCATGCGAGGAAGCCACGATTGGTACTCGTCCGCCGAGATGGGATGGCGCTCCAGCTTGCGCGGCCTTCGCAACCAACTCGTTCGCGACACCCGACCAACGCTCCTACTGCTTCTCGTGGCGGTGGGAGTCATTGCCTTGGTCGCCGCGACCAACGTTGCCAATCTCTTCCTGTCTCGGACTTCTGAACGACGCCAGGAACTCTCTGTGAGGACCGCGATCGGCGCAAGTGGTTCCCAGTTGACCGCGCAGCTCCTGATGGAATCGATGGTCTTAAGTAGTGCGGCGGGAGTTCTTGGCGCAGCACTAGCGGCATCCGCCGGACGCCTTCTTTTGCCCTTGATCGAAACACAGTTGAACCTTCAATCTCTGAGCACTGATTGGCGCGTCATCGGATTCGCTGTTTGCTTGTGCCTGTTGCTCGGTTTCGTGATCGGCCTCATTGCGATCCCCGCCGCCCTCCGAGTGGCCCAGACCACGTCTCTGAGGGGCCGCGCCGAGGATCGAGGCATCGCCAGGACTCGGCGCAGCCTAGTGGTTGCTCAGCTCGCGGTTGCACTGGCTCTGATGATCAGTGCAGGCCTGGTATTACGGAGCTTGGACCGGCTGCTGAGCACGGAACTGGGTTTCAGTACACAGAGTGCTGCCATGGCCTCTGTGTCGCTCGATCGCGGCCGCTACCCCACTCTCGAGAGCCAGCAGGTTGCATTTCGAGAAATCATCGATCGTATTGCCAGTGAACCAGGTGTCGACCGCGCGGCGCTCACCTCGATCCTGCCGCTCACCCAACTCAGCGACAACTCGATTCATATCCTCGGTTCGGATAGCACTCCTTCACAGACAGCGGTGTTCCCGCAGATTCGGGTGGTCTCGCCGGAGATTTTCGAGACCCTAAACATCCCACTTGTGTCAGGTCGTCTGCTGCATCGCAACGATCGCAAGGGAGCAAACCGCGTGGCAGTGGTGAATGCTGCGTTTGCTCGCAAGCACTACCTCGGCCAGGACGTCGTTGGCAAGCGATTCTCCTTCGGTCTTGGCGAAGGTTCACAACCAATTGAGATTGTTGGTGTGGTCGCCAACACCCAAGAAGGCGATCTTCTCGAGCAACTCAGAGACGTCTACTATTTACCGTTCGAGCAGATCGATGGCAACCAAGGCGCCACCGCGATCCTGGTGGCAAGAGCGATGGATGATGAGATGGCCGCCCTAGCAATCCGACGGTCCATCCTGGCGATCGATCCCCTGCAGTCCATCTTTGGAGAAGCGCCGCTATCGTCCTTGCTGGTGGATGCGAGTACTACTCAGCGAGTCCAAACATCCCTACTTACAGGCTTCTCCTTGATCGCGGCCTTGATGGCAGCAATTGGCATCTACGGCGTGCTCTCTTTCACCATGGAGCAAGAACGGAAGAATGTCGGGCTACGACTAGCTCTAGGCGCACTACCTAGACAAATCGTGCGCATGATGGTCGGGCGTGGAATGCTGTTGGCCGCGTTCGGCCTCTTGTTAGGACTAGCCTTGTCGCTCGCCGCAGCCCGGGCAATCCGCTCTCAGCTGCATGAGGTGTCCGAGTACGACCCGGCGGTGTTCGTCTCAATGACGGTGCTGATGCTGTTTGTCGCAATGGTCGCCGCGTGGATCCCGGCCAGACGAGCGGCCGCAGTCAACCCTCTGGCCGCCATGCGCGAGGACTAATCACCACCAGACCGGAGCCAAGGACGGTGGGACGAATCGGAAGGAGAAGCTCGGGACATCGATCAACGACCGCACGCTCTTTGCTCGCTTGGAACAGGCTCGAATCCGATGATTGCAGTGTGTTGTTGTTCGGATCCTGAGCAGGAAACGTCGCCGCTGCCCTACCATCATCAGCGAGACCAACATCTACCAAGAAGGGCAACTCCAAAGCTGCGCTCAGCACATCCATGCCAGGCAAGACGGCTCGGAACGTCGACCACGGCAGGCCCATCTCTAGACCCTCACGCGCAAGCGCCCGCGAGCCCCAACCCAGGTTCGGCTTAGGGCTACGGAATCCTGAAGTCCCGCTTCAGCTGCTTCTCTCCCTTGGCGGAAAAGCGAACCGTTCGCCCGACCAGATCTCGTTCCGCCCACCGCTTCGAGAGGATACCGTCAAGAAGAGCAGCACCCAACGAACCCGCCAAGTGATGCCGTCGCTCGCTCCAGTCGAGGCACTGGCGACAAGTAAGGCGACGAGATCTCTCAAGTGCTGCAACGTCGATTCCGAAACCTTCGAGGATCGGTCTGCCACGATCGGTGATGGCGATCCCGTCTGTCTTGAGTTCGAGCCAATGCTGGCGAACCAGGCTCTCGAATAGTCGAACAGCGAGTTCTCCTGCTAGGTGGTCGTAGCAAACCCGCGCAGTACGCATCGCAGGATCTTTTGGTCCCGACGCGGTCTTGATCGGCACCGGTCCGCTGAGCCCCCCCAGGCGTTCAACCAGTTCAGCAACCTGCTCGTTGGAAATCTGAACGTATCGGTGCCGACCTTGCCGAACCACAGTTACCAGATCTGCCTTGTGTAACTTGGCCAAGTGGGCACTGGTGGTAGACGGTGCAACTTCCGCTTCAAGGGACAGCTCAGTCGGCGTCAGGGCCCTGCCCCCCATGAGCGCTAACAGGATCTTCGAGCGGGCCGGATCACCGATGGCGGCAGCGATGGAGGCCATCAACTCAGGGTTGTTCATACTTCGACAATAAGCGAAGTATGAGGGTTATGGCTACTGCAGGATCGTTCTCGAAAGGAGGAACAACTCAATGACCACTACCTGTTTCATTCGCTACGAGATCGATCCGTTTCAAAAGGAGGCCTTTCGACAGTACGCCAACAATTGGGGCGACATCATTCCGCGCTGCGGGGCACAGCTGCTCGGCTACTTCATGCCGTGGGAGGGCACCAACAACGTTGCGTTTGGCTTGATCTCATTCGAGAGCCTGGCCGCCTACGAGGGCTATCGCAAGCGATTGCGCGAGGACCCAGAGGGCCGTAAGAACTTCGAGTTTGCTGAAGCGAAGCGCTTGATCCTGCGCGAAGAGAGGACGTTCCTCGAGGGCGTTCCGAATACTCTCTTGATGCATTCCCTGGGCGACGACGCAACCCAAACCCGAGAGTGAATCTATGAACACACGTGACAAGGCCCTCGAGTTCCGCAATCTTCACCAGGGTCCAGGCTGCCTGCTTATGCCGAATCCTTGGGACGCCGGCTCGGCGAAGATCTTGAACGCCGCTGGCTTCAAGGCTCTGGGCACAACCAGTGCGGGCTTCGCATTCTCCCGTGGCCTCCAAGATGGACAGGTGTTGCCAGCAGAAGCGATGCTGGCGAACATCCAAGAGATCGTTGCAGCTACCCGGCTGCCGGTCAGTGGCGACCTCGAGAACGGCTGGGGACATTCTCCACGGAGCGTCGCCAAGAGCATCAAGATCGCCGCGGAGATGGGCCTCGCGGGCGCTTCAATCGAGGACGTCGGTGAATCGCAGGTCTACGAGATCGACCTAGCTGTCGATCGCATCAGAGCTGCGGTCGAAGCCGTTTCGGGCCTGCCTCGACCGTTCGTCCTCACCGCGCGCGCCGACGGGATGCTTCACGGTGGCGATCTCTCGAACTCCGTCCGTCGCCTGCAAGCCTTCCAAGACGCCGGCGCTGAAGTGCTCTACGCGCCAGGTCTCGAGAACCTCGAACAGGTTGCGTCGGTCCTTGCGGAGATCGATCATCCCCTCAACGTGCTGATGGGCAGCCCTGGGTTTTCAGCGAACGTTGGCCAACTAGAGCAACTGGGGGTCAGCCGAATCAGTCTCGGATCGAGTCTCGCTCGCGCGGCGATCGGCGAGACAGTACGAGCGGCCGCTGAGTTCGCCAACGATGGCACCTTCGGCTTCGGCTCGCGTGCAAAGTCGTATCGGTCCCTCAGCAAACTCTTCGGAGACGCCTAGGCCTCGCCACCGCAGCTGGCCCTCGCGAACCCGGCTGAACTGCCCGTTCCGATCGCAGCTTTTGCATGGAGTTCCCTCTACCCAGAAACGCCCCGAGCGCGGTACCGTATGGCCCATGAACGAACAATCAAGAAATGCCGCAGCATCAAGCCCATCTTCTGGCGCTCAGATCGCTCTGATCTTCCCGTTGATCACCATGGTTTGCTGGGGCACCTACGGCCCGATCCTCGGCCGTGCCAACGGCCTGCTGGGTGGTTCCACAGCCTTGGCCATGTCCCTGATCGGCCTTGGCTACCTCCTGCTCGGCGTCTTCGGCGGACTGATCTTGCTGAAGTCTGGCTTGGTGCCAGACAACGGAGCCTGGACACGCGAGGGCTACAAGCAGGGCTTCTTGGCGGGACTCCTGGGAGTGGGCGGCAATTTGGGCTTGATCATTGCCCTGCACCTCTATCATCGACCTGAAGTTGTCATGCCGTTGCTCTTCGGCGGCGTTCAATTGGGCAACACGATCTTCAGCTGCCTGAAGCTGAAGAGTCTGCCCAAACGCGGGTTTGGTGTCGGCGTGCTGTTACTGATCATCGGGGTGGTGGCAACACTTGTATACCGACCGTCACAGGGCAGCGGGCCGGACCACATCAACTGGTGGTTCTTGCCAGCGGTCGCCTTGGTTTGGGTCTGCTGGGGCAAGTACGGCATGCAGGTGCACACCGCGATCGACGGCTTCAAGAAGAGCGGGATGCGGGCAATGATCTCGCTCAGTACGGCGTACGTCGCGGTGGCTCTTCTCGCTCTCGTCTGGGTCGGCGCAGGCTTCGATTCGTCAGTCACCTTCTCCAGCGAGGGGCTCAAGGGCGGAACAATCGCCGGACTGATCACAACTCTCGGCGCTTGGGGCATCGTCTTTGGCAACCGCTATGTGCCGGGCGGCCCTTCGGTTGTAATGCCATTGGTCTTCGCCGGCGCTCCTTTGGTGAACAGCTTCTACGTCATCAACCGCGGCGACGTCGGTTGGGGGTCGGTTGATATTCGGTTCTGGCTGGGCATCGTTGTCATCATCATCGGTGGTTACTTGGTGCTGACCAACAAGCCGGCCAAAGCCTCGTGATGGGTATCACGAGGCCTTGGCCTATCTTGCTGCTTGCTCCAAGCGCCTTCGGCGCGTCGCAAGGAGAATGTGCGGGAGAGGGAAGACGGAGACCGGAGACGGAGAGGGAGAGGGAGCGAGGGGGTTGGTTGTGAGGTCCGCACCTGGTAGCGCAGCAACACAGCGGTCTGCGCCGCTTGAGTAGAGGGGGAACGGAGAGGGAGCGATGGCGCAGTTCGGCTGTGCGGCGTATTTTGCTTCATCGGGTAGCGCCGCAATACAGGGGTCTGTGAGCGCGGCTTGAGCAACGATGACAACAAGCGAAATCGGGGACGTTGCCGGTTGGGATGTCGCATGGGTTGTTTCTACATCCAGTTAGCGCGCGACTTCGGGCACCTGCTCCTTCGAACTGCCCCTATAAGATGGGGCTACAACTAGGAGCCCCCATGAAGGAATCTCGCTTTCCTGACTCGTTGGTGCTGATCTTCTCGATCATCATCCTCGCGCAACTACTGACCTATGTACTGCCCCACGGTGAGTACAACCGGGTGCCGGTGCCAGACTCGAGCCGCACGATGGTGGAGAATGGCTCCTATCACCTGGTCGGTGAAGATGAGCGGGTCACGCTGCAACCGTGGGCGGTTCTGACCTCACTACCAGCTGGTTTGGAAGCGGCGCAGGACATCATCTTCTTGGTGTTCTTGGTCGGTGGCGTGATCGCTTTGCTGCGCGCAAGCGGGGCGATCGACGCGGTACTGCACGGCGCTGTGGCCCGGCTCGGGAAAGCCCCATGGATTCTCATCGCTGGCACCCTGATCCTCTTCGGTCTTGGGGCCTTCACCATTGGCATGGGCGAGGAGTACGTTCCGTTAATCCCCATCTTGGTGACCATGTCACTGGCAATGAAGTTAGACGCCATCGTTGCCATGGGCATGATCTGGGTGCCCTACGGCATCGGCTGGGCCTGCGCCGGCACTAACCCATTCGGTCTGGTGATCGCGCAAGACATCGCCGGCGTTCCGATCACCTCCGGACTCGCCACTCGCTGGGTGCTGTTCTTCGTCTTCTTAGCGGTTGGCTTCCAACACGTCTACGCTTATGCACGCAAGATCCAGAAGGATCCGTCTAAGAGCCTGGTCGCAGACATCGACTACAGCGAAGGGTTCGAGGCGCCCACCGACGTCAAGATGACCTGGCAGCGCGTTCTGATTTTGGTCATCTTCGCGATTGGCGTGATTGGCTTTGTCTACGGAGCGAAGACCTGGGGTTGGTACATCACCGAGCTCAATGCTGTCTTCCTAGCGATCGGCCTGTTCGCGGCCGTCATCTCCCGGATGTCGCCCAACAGCGCATCGAAGACATTCATCACTGGCGCCGCTGAGATGACCTCGGCTGCGCTCTTGATCGGCTTTGCACGCACCATCGAGGTGGTCTTGAGCAGTGGCCAGATCATCGACACGATCGTGCACTCGATCGCCAACACGCTCGAAGGCAGCGGAGCCTACGTCTCTGCCGTGGGCATGTTGGCTGTGCAAACGGTGTGCAACTTCTTCATCCCGTCTGGCTCAGGCCAGGCCTACGTCACCATGCCAATCATGTCGCCGCTCGCGACCCTCACCGGGGTACCCCAGCAGGTCGCAGTGCTCGCCTACCAGTTCGGCGACGGCTTCACCAACATGGTGGTGCCAACCTCAGCTCTGGTCATGGGCACTCTGGCTTTGGGCAGGATCCCGTACACCCGCTGGGTCAGGTTCATCATGCCGCTCATGGTGAAGCTGTTCGCCTTGGCGATCGTTGTGCTGTTGCTCGCCGTGCGATACGGAGACAGTTGGGGCTTCAACGTCGGCGGTTAGCGCTCAGAACTCGCATTCAAAAGTGCGGCGCCCCGACACGTAGCCCTGTCGACCCGTCGTTGTAAGAGCGCGACACCTAAAAGAGCGTGAGCGCGGTCAGGTAGATCAGCCCGTTCACGATCAAGGCAATCACCGAATACCCCATGATGTCGCGGATGTGTAGGCCTGCAATCGCCAGCACCGGAACGGCATAGAGCGGCTGAATCGCGTTGGTCCAAACCTCACCCACGGTGACCGCCATTGCAATACGGGGCACGTCAGCTCCGAGCTGAAGAGCTGCCTCAGTCATGATCGGTCCTTGCACCGCCCACTGGCCCCCGGCCGACGGGATGAAAACGTTCAACAGAGCGGCCGAGAAGAACGTGTAAAGCGGCAAGGTCTCGGCACTCGAAATCGCAACGAATCCGCTGACAAAGAGCTCGCCCAGACCCGACGCCTGCATCATGCCCATCAACCCCGCGTAGAGCGGGTACTGAATGAGAAACGGTCCGGCGACTTTGGCCGCATTGGAGAGCAAGGCGACATAGTGCTTGGTGGAATCGGCAAACAACAGCCCGAGCACCACGAAACTCATGTTGAGCGAATTGAGGTTGAGTGAGCCACCCACAACAAAATATCGGACTGCATAAAAGCCCCCGAAGAGCCCCAGAATCAGCGGTAACCACCGAGAGTTCTCCACCCTTTGCGACGGGGTCATCTGGGTTCGTGCGATCGGGACCTCCGTCGCAATAACCTCTGCCTCGACCGGCATCTCCACAACGTCCTTGTCGTCAGGCGCCGCCATCGAGAACGCGAGCGGGAGCAGAATCAAGATCGCAACAACGATCCCCATGCTCCATGGAGAGAAGATGGTGTGCTCCAAGCCAATCAAGCCGACCTTGTCCGCTAGGAAGTGGTCCGGCGTATTGAGAATCAGCGGAATTGAAGCCGACAGCCCCTGCATCCCCACCGCAGCGCCCGAGTAACCACAGGCCACGAGCAACGGGAAGTGGATCTTGATGCCTCGCTCGCGGCAGTTCTTGGCAACGATCCGTGACAAGACCGCGGGCACGATCAGGCCGATGCCCCAAGAGATAAGAGCACACACGCCCGCGAGCACCGTGAGGCCGATGTAGGCAGACCGCGCTGAGCGAACCTGGCTTGCCAGCCAAACCAACGCACGATTGACCGGACGTGTGTGCGCAACCACATGGCCCAGAGCGAGGATCAAGATCATCTGGCAAGTGAAGGTGAGCAGGCTCCAATAGCCCACACCCCACGCATCGATGGTCTCGGTCACCCCGAACGGAGTGAACGCCACCGCGGCTCCAGCACAGACCATGGTTAGCACAATGGCGATGACCAGCGGGTCTGGCATCCATCGTTCAGCCAACCGCACAAAGAAGTTACTGATCGCCTTCAACATCGCTGGTCGCTCCAATCTAAATCGCTTGTAGGGCTCTTGGGATTGCGCAAGCTACCACGACCATCGCGGCTCGAACGCGGACCACCATGAACGGCATTGAGAGACCACTGAGGCGGCCGTCCGCTAGGCCGCGCAGGATCGTTGATCGCTCGGCCCACTGCGCCGCAGGCCTCAGGCGACCAAGATTCCTTAGCCGACCGTCTGGCAACCCAGGGGAGCCCTTCGGTCAGCGCCCACGCTCCAAGCGGATCCCTTGGGCCTATTCGGCCCGCAGCACCGTCGCCGGATCGCACTTTGACGAACGTCGTAGTGGGATCAGCGTTGCCAACCCAGCACTGATCGCAACGCCTGAGACGACCGAAGCCAACACGGAAGCATCGTACGCACTGACTTCGAACAGGAATCCACCGACCAGTCGACCAACAGCAAGCGACCCAAAACCACCAATCAAGAGGCCTAGTCCAATCCAACCACCAGCCCACCTTAGGCCGTCTCCTAGGACTCGGCTTCGACGGGCACCCAGCGCCATTCGAATCCCGACCTCCCGGGTCCGCTTGCCGGCAAGGTAGGTCATCACTCCGTAGACCCCGACCAAGCTCAACAACACAGCGAGTGTGCCGAAGGCCAGCACTAGCAGGCTCATCGAACGCTTCTCTTGCACTGAGCGCCCCACAGCCTCATCCATCGTCATCAAATCACCGATCGCGATGGCCGGATCGACCGCCTTAACCGCAGAACGTAGGTCGCCGAACAAAGCTGAAGTTGGCACTGAAGAACGAACAACATAGGTCATCGTCCCAGGCCCCCACTTCTGATCAACCGGGTAGTACATCTCCGGCTGAATCTCCAGGTCGAGTCGGTGCTGGCGCACGTTGCCAACCACGCCAACGATCCGGTGAGGTTGACTCATGAACAACCTCAAGGTCCGGTCAACCGACCCTGTGGCGCCCCACAGGTCATCAGCTAGTGCTTGGTTGACGACAACCACATTCTCCGTGTCCGATCGATCTGTGGCAGCCAACAGGCGACCGGCGATCAACGGCACGCCTAAAGCCTGGAAGTAATCGCCGGTTACGACCCGATAATTGGCTCTCGGCGTTTCTTGATCAGCTTGCAAGGCCAGCCCTTCGGCCTGGTAGGGGAAGTTCCAGTTGTTCAGACTCAGCGGTAGCAGGTGAATGCCGCCAACCTGCTCGACTCCGCCAATCGCTCCAAAGCGTTCGACGAGTTCTGCGTTCAGCGCCCGCCAACGATCATCGTCTTCGTACTTGGCCGCCGGTGGCACGATCCGCAACGCGCTAACACCGTCGCCATCAAAGCCCGGCTCGACGCTAGTCAGACGATCGAAACTCTTGAGGACCAGGCCGGCCCCGACCAGCAGCATTACCGAAAGGGCCACCTCCACAACCACCATGCCGAGCTGCATGCGCTCATCAAGACGCTGCGATCCGGCACGCAACGAAACGACCATGGAGCTCCTCCCACCAATGGCACGCAGTGCGGCCGGCAGTCCCGAAACCAACGCAACCAGCATAGTCAAACCCAACGAAAACAGCAGAACCGGCATATGAAGGCCAGCCTGGCTCAGCCGCGGGATGCCTTGCGGCAAGTGCCCTAGGGCCAAACGCTCGAGCCCTAGCGCCACAGCTAGTCCCACCCCACCGCCAAACAAGGCGAGCACAGCGCTTTCCGTCAACAGCTCGATGAGGAGTCGTCCACGCTTCGCACCGAGGGCGGCGCGAAGCCTGAGTTCGCCCTCGCGCGCCGCCGTTCGAGCGATCAGTAAACTGGCAACGTTGGTACAGGCGATAAGCAACACCAGTGCTACCGCACCTAGCAGGAGCAACAACGGACCTTGCACATCGACGACGAGCCAGTGGCGCAGCGACACGACACGTGCTGACCCCATTGCGTCATCGCTGATGTTTGGGTAGTCACCTCCTTTGAAGCGTTGCGCTACAACGGAAATCTCCGCGCTCGCAGTCTCCGCGTCCGAATCTGCACTGAGGCGACCGATCGCATTTAGGTACCACGATCCGGTGTAGTCATCCTCATCGGCAACATCGATGGGCAGCGGAATCCAAAGTTTGGCTGTGGGCACAATCGGCTCATGTCGAGCTGGCAGCACACCCACGACCATGCGACGGTCTCGGTCTTTTGCTTCGCCGTCGAGAGCTCCAAAGTCGATCAGCTGCCCGACTATCCTGGGATCCGAACCAAAGCGGCTTCTCCACAGTCCATCGCTCAAGACAACAACCGCCTCTGCGCCAGGAAGCGAGTCGCTATCTCGGAGGGTTCTGCCAAGGGTCGGAATGACCTCGAGTACCGTAAAGAAGCCCGGGCTGGCAGCGACCGCCTGAACTTCCTCCGATCGCTCAGTGCCGGTCATGGACATTTGCCAGCCGGTGTAGGCGGCTATCGCCTCGTATGAGTCGACTTCCGTTCGAAACCGATCGAGCAGTTGCTTGCTAAAGGTCATACCAGGCCACACTCGCACCAGCTTCTCAGCATGGTCGAACGGAAGAGGACGGACGAGAGCAGCATGGACGTAGCTATAGATGGCAACCGTCGCGCCAACTCCTAGTCCCAGCGTCGCCACAATGACAATTGACGTGCCCCACTGTCTTCTGAGTCGGCGAAGGGTGTGTCTGAGTACCACCGAAGCGCGGTCGACAACGGAGTTTTCCCAAGAACCACGCCGCTTTTCAACGACGCCCACTGCACCGCGGCCGACGCCGAACTTTGATGTACGAAACTTTGATGCACGAAGAAGGGTTTCATCCGGGCGACCGAAGAGCTGCGCGCTCCATTCTCGCCAGAGCGTTAGGCCCAGATCACCGAGCGCCAGCAGAACCGTCCCCATTCGGTCGCGCACGGTTCCGCACTCGAAGAATCGTTGCTGTTGCAAACGCACCATGTCGTCACCAAACTGCCGACGAAACTGGGCAGGCAGCAAGTAGAGCAGCACCCGATACCAAGCGAGACCGGTCACGACGCCGACTCCGTACGGGCCGGGATGAGATCCTCGGCCGACAATCGAGGATCGCCAAGCAGAACGCGCAGTCGCGCCGCCTCTGCAGACAGGACGGCCTGACCAAAATCCGTCAGGCAGTAGTAACGACGTCTTGGATCGTCGCCGGTCTGCGGGCGCTCGTCCAATTCCTCGACCAGGCCTGAACGAGTGAGTCGCTGAAGCGCGCCGTACAGGGTCCCAGGCCCTATGCGCACCGAGCCCCGCGAGGTTTCCTCGACCGCTTTCATGATCGCGTAGCCGTGCTGATGCCCTTGGGCGAGGGCTCCGAGCAAGCACAGCACGGATGGGCGCAAGGGAAGAAACTCGTTGACGCTGCTCTTAGGGATCTGTGACATCGGTGATCTCATATATATCGGTGGACGATATATCGAGTACGGACTTAACCAGCCAAGGTTTCAGCGTTTCTAGTTCCACCACGGCATCGCCAGATCAAATCGCCGAAGACAAACCAGGCGCCCAGCGAGTCGCACTCGAGTTGTGCGCCCCTAGCCAATCCGCTAGTTGAGGTAACCGAGAGCCTTGAGCTGGTCTTCAAGCTCCGCTGGGATCGCGGTGGGCTCACTCAAGTCTGGCGCGGTCACTTCCGCTCTCTTTGCCAGGAGCATGGAGAAGTAGCCGGCAATGACGGGTCGATCTGCTGCGAGATTCGCGAGTTGATCCGGATCGGCATTGCGATCGAAGAGCATGGGAGCGGCCCCGAGATGCGACGAACCTGGAACGATGTACTCCCAGTCGCGCGTGGTGACGCTTCGCGCCTTGCGCGTATCCAGGTCGAGATTGGAGAACACGGTTCGGCCAAAGCGATCGTTTGCCGTTCGAGAGGACGAATTCTCAGCTATCTCACGAAGGGACACACCGTGCTTGGCCTGAAGGCCGGCGAAATCGAGCACAGTGGCAAAGAGATCGGTGTGCTGAACTAGTGCCTTTGAGCGACTCGCCTCCTTGGAAAACGGCGGCTTCATCAGCAATGGCACCTTCAAGACTTCGGAGAACAGCGTGTGGCCATGGCCCCAATTCTCGTGCTCCCAAAACTCTTCACCATGATCGGACACCACCACAATCAGCGCGGAGTCATACAAGGACAACTCCTTTAGGCGCGCGATGAAGCGACCGAACTTTTGATCGTAAAGAGCTGTCTCCGCCCGATACAGCATCTCGACGTCTTGCCGTTCCTCTGTCGTGGCTTCTCGTTCTCTGTCCCGAAATGCTCTGAGTACATCCATTTCTCCTAGCTCCCGGTCTACCTCGGTGGAGCCCGAGCGGGTTAGGTACTCATCCGGTGGCTCGTACGGTGCGTGGGGTCCGATGGAGTGAACATAGAGAAAGAAAGGCTTATCGGTGCTAACCCGTCCGAGCCAACGCAACAACCGGCGATTGAGGCCGGCGCCCCCTCCGCCTGTCCGCCGCGGCACGGTGTAGGAAGCGAAACCCTGGCCAAAGCCGAACTGCTCGCCAACGTTTTGGTTGGCGACCACTCCAGTCGCTCGATAGCCGCCCGCACTCAACTGCTCTGCCAGCGTTACGGCCTCGCCTCCCAAACCGTCATGGCGATCGTTGACCCCATGAAGATCTGGTTCAAGGCCGGTAAAGACACTTGCAATTGACGCTCGCGTCCACGAGGACTGCGCGATCGCGTCTTCGAATGTCCAGCCGTCTCGAGCCAGTGCGTCGAGGTGGGGCGTCAGGTCGCCCTCGTCACCGTACGCGCCCACGACGTCTTGGCGCAGGGTGTCGATCACATAGACGATGATGTTCGGCGCGGGCTCATTCAGCTGCTGCGCACGCGGTGAGCGTCGCGCAACCTGCACGTCCTCGTCGTCAGGAGCAAGCGCTTGCCGTAGATCATAATTGGCGAGGTCTCGGCCTGCGATTTGAGGCACTGTGATCACTACCCCGGCTGTCGCCTCTGTACTGGTGCTGGTGCTGGTGCCGTTGCTCGAAGCTGCAATCGATACACGACAAAACGTGCGTTCACTGACGGGCACTGATGCCTGCCAACGACGCGCATCCTGTGGCAACTGCAACCTGCCCAGCGATCGCTCAAACTCAAGATCTGGCAGCACTGTGACATCGAGCGTTCCAGCCTCAGCGTCGCGAAGCCGAATGTTCGTGATGCTCAGCGTTTCCCCGGGAGTCAACTCAACGAAGTAATCGAGTCGCTCTCCGAAGGGCACAAACAGCTCACCATCATCGACCGCAGAATCGGTCGTCGTCGGGCCGGCACAGGCGATCGCGAATGCCGAGACGACCATGAGGAGAACTTTCGCGAGCCCACGTCGACGAAGACGTCCAAAGAATAGATGTCGACTCCCCATCACGAAGAGACAAGTTGGATTGCGAGTCATCTCATGCCTAGAAACGAATTGCGGGTGAACGATTGAGCGCTGCTACTGCTTCGCGCCTCCGCCGTCATTCTAGTTGGATCCCTGCTGCCCTTGAGCCTCAGCCCCTCAGCACCTCAGCACCCCAACTGCGAGGCGCCAGCGCTTAGACTGCGTATTCACCCAAGCCATGCATCGCGGCCGGCCACAACATCGAAAGAGGAACCTCATGCTGCACCAGTCACATCGAGCACACCGCCAAACGGCCCTATGTGTTGGCGCTGCAACTCGAAGCGCAGCCGGCTGCATGGTCGCCCTGTCCCTTCTGATCTCGATCGGCTGCGCGCCCGCTGACCCTGGCTCGACCAGCACAAACGGCGGCTCCAAACGGCTGACGCTCGAGCGCCTCTACTCCCTGCCCACCCTGATCGGCACCGCACCGTCTGGCTTTGCCTGGTCTCCCAACAGTGCGCGCTTCGCTTTCCTCTGGAACGACGAAGGAAAACCACATCGCGATGTCTGGGTAGCAGAGGTCGGCGGTTCTGAGCTATCACCAACGCGTTGGAGCGATCTGCAACGGACCACCTCGCCTGCCTCGACCGACAAGTTGGCAGAAACCCAGTACCACGATGCAGTGGCACAAGAGACGCGAGACCGTGACCCGGGGGCGAGAGCGGTTCTGTGGCATCCGGACGGTGAGCGAGTCATCGTCGCGGTCGGTAGTGAGTGGCGAACAGTGGCACCAGGAGCAGAGTCGCAGAAGTTCCTCGAGAACGCACGCCAACTGGCATTTGACTCCACTGGCAAGCAGCTCGCCTTCTTGCGAGACGGTGACCTGTGGACCGCAAGTGCCGACGGGTCCGGCGCACGCCGCCTGACCCGCCTCGCCAAGGAGGCCACCAGAGTCGCTAGCTTCCGCTGGTCGCCGAATGGCAATCAGATTGCCGTGTTCGAGTCGGACAGATCTCAGGTGACCGTGCGCGGCGTCCCCGACTACCTCACCGAGGAAACAACGCTGCATCAGATTCGCCGCGCCTACCCGGGCGAAGAACCCGAGCGTCAGCGTCTGGGCGTGATCGACGCGTCGGGCGGCGCGATCAGCTGGATCGATCTGGCGAAGCCTGCGCCCGCCATGGTGCTCAGCTATCGGTGGTCGCCAGATGGGGCGCACCTCGCCATCGACACCAGCGATCTCTATGCCAAGGATCGACAGATCTTCGTTGCCAGCACGTCCCCCCCTGGTGCGCCGTCCAGAATGGTCGCGCGCGACGCTGACCCAATGAACGAGACGTTCTACTACTGGCGGATCGAGTGGTCGACCGACAGCAACACCCTCTACTTTCTTTCCGACCGCGCCACGGATTTCCATGTCTGGGCAGTCTCCAAGACGGGTGGTGAAGCGCGTGCGTTGACCAGTGGCAACTGGGCTGTGGCCGAGATCTTTCCCATCGACGCGGGCGTCCTAGCGGTCGCCAACCGCGGCAACGCCGAAGAGCGCCAGCTGCTTCGAGTCACCAGCCCAGACGCCGATGGCGCTCCTCCACAGATCGAGCCGGTGAGCAGTCGCAGCGGCACCCATGCACCGGTGGTCTCGCCGGACGGCCGGTGGGCGGCGGTCGCTCACTCGGCTGACGACAGTCCGCCAGAACTGCTGCTGACCGAGATCGCAACTGCAACAGAACAGCAAGTCACTCAATCACCCGTCGAGGAATTCACCAACTACACCTGGGCTAGCCCTACGTACGTCGAGTTCGAAAGCCACGTCGACGGCAGCACGCTCCACGGCCGGCTAACGCTGCCCAAGGACTTCGACTCCTCAAAGAGATATCCCGCGATCTTGGGCTCGGTCTACACGGACAGTGTGCGCAATCAGTGGGGTGGACGCACCGCCCATCCCACCTGGGGCCTGGATCAGTATTTGCTTCAAGAGGGTTACGTACTGCTTAACGTTGATATGCGCGGCAGTTGGGGACGCGGTAGCGAACACCGACGCGGCATTCGTCTTGACTACGGCGGCATTGATATCGACGATCTTGAAAGCGGCGTCCGCTTCCTCGGTTCGCTGGGCTACGTGGATCTCGATCGGGTCGGCATCTGGGGCTCGAGCTACGGCGGGTTGATGACCGCGATGTCACTGTTTCGCAAACCTGACCTCTACGCCGCGGGCGTCGCCGGCGCGCCAGCGACCAACGTCGGACACGCGTTGATGGGTCAGATGGCGGTGATGATGCGGCCGGAAGACCAACCGGCCGAATACGCGGACTCCTCACCATACCTTCACGGCCACGGTCTCAAAGCACCGCTGATGATCATCCACGGCATGCGCGATCGAGTCGTGCTCTACAAGGACTCAGTGATCCTCACCCAGCGGCTGATCCAGATGGACAAGGACGTCGAGCTGGTGACACTGCCCAACGCAGGCCACGGTTGGGACAATGAAGGCCTAGCTCAAACGCGGTACGCCTTCCGCAAATTGGTGCAGCACTTTGAACTTCACCTCAAGCCAGGACTCTAAAGACCAAGCCACTTGGTACCCAACCGTTGGAGCGAAAGGAGCTCGACCAGTCAGAACCCTGAAGCGAGTGACGATCAGCCCATCCAGAACCCTTTGCGATGCGATACGCCGAGCACCTTGCGGCATCCTGCACAAAAGTAGACGTACCGCTTCCCGAGCTGGCTCGCTAGTTCGCGATACCAAACCTCGCTGATCGCCGCCTCGCAATGGGGGCAAACCGGCTCAATGTCCTCGCCGACCTTCGTTAGTTGAACCATCGTGTCCTCCTCGGAATCGATCGCCGCGAAACTGAGGCGAACGTGTCTTGAGACCACATACGCATCTGGCTCCCTGCTGCTTCCGAAGACGATCCGATGAGTACCACCTGAACATGGCAAAGGGCTCAGTAGCGCACGCTTCCTCCACCGCAAACCGACAACTCGCACCCCCTTGGGCGCCGGCGTTCAGCGATGCCGATTGGCCACGCTCTGTCGTAGAACGTCTTAGCCCTGTGCCTTCATCGCCGCAACTTAGATCGATCGAGAACGCGCAGGTGCTTGGTGGCACCGCTGGCATCGCTGTGTTCGGCAACTGCGCACGCGACGATCGAAGCCGCAGCGCTGGGTGTTCAACACCACAACGACGGAGGCAAGCGCCAGCCTAGGGTCTCGTCGGTCTGTCGAGACCGCGTCTGAGTCGATATTCACGGCGACATCACCGGCACAAACGGACTGAGGGCTACTGTAAGTAGCCCATGGACTTTAGTCTCTCGCGCAGTTCGTCGCTGAGGTCTCCCTGTTCCGCAGTGGCGCGGGCGCTGTGAGCGTAGTTCTTCAGTCGCACAAGGAGCGACTTCGTGTTGGCTGTTTGGGGCGCGAGGTTGATTTGCTCCTGCCGGTCCGTCGAGGTGCGGTAGAGCTCGACGTCGGTCTGCCCAGACGTGCCTCCGGGGAAGCTGAGTAGATGGAAGAGTGCACCGGGCGAGCCATCGTCCGGGGCTGCGTCCAGTGAATAGAGAGATCGACGCCCGCCGCTTACTTCCGCGTAGGCGGTACGCTTTGGGTAGTCGGAGGTGCCTGTGCGCTCTTTCGCCAGACTGGTTCCGGAGAGTTGCTCGCCACCCTCAATGTCGGCTAGAGACAGGAGCGTGGGCGCGATGTCGACAAGCTCTGCCACGCGCTGGCTTCGACGACCTTTGGCACCGCTCGAGGCCGGCGCGACGATCAGCAACGGCACTTGTAAAACTTCATTGTAAAGTTGTTCGTGGTTGAATCGACCGTGCTCACGGAACTCCTCGCCGTGGTCAGAGGTGATGATGACAATGGTGTCGTCAGCCCGCCCTGATTCGTCGAGTTCCTCGAAGAAGCCGCGGAGAACATCGTCGAGGTAGCGGATGCCTGCATCGTACAGAGCGCGGTAGTAGGCGAGGGCTTCTGGGGACTGCGGTATCTGCTCGTGATTGGCCCGTACCAGGTTCTCCGGACTCGGCGAGAAGGTATCTGCTGGAGGTTTGCCCTGCCAGAACTGCTGCTGGTACTCGAGCGGTGGATCGTAGGGCGCGTGTGTTGCATAGGTATGAATGAAGAGGAAGAAAGGCTCGTCGCCTAAGCCCTTCAGGAATCGAGTGCCGCGCCGAAAGGTCTTACTGGCGTGCTCGCTACCCGTTCGATCCCGGGCACCGAAATCTTCAAAGCCCCGGCGAAATCCGAAGAGACCGCGCATGAAGCCGCCTTCGGTGAAGCCCGCAGTGCGATAGCCGGCGTCGCGGAAGTATTCAGCGAGAGTGGGAACATCGGCCGGGAGAATTCCGGCCGGAGGATAGACGCTGTGCTCCGCCGGGTAGAGCCCGGTCAGCATCGACATGTGGGAGGTGAGCGTGTTCGGATACTGAGCGAAGGCATGATCGAACACCACTGCTCGCTCGGCTAGCGAATCGAGGAAGGGCGACGTCGGCTGCTCATAGCCGTACAGCCCAAGATGGTCTGCTCGCAGAGTGTCGAGAGAAATGAGGATGAAGTTCTTCGCCTGCTCTTCGGCCACCGAGCTAGGTGCGCAGCCAAGCACCAAGAGCACGGCCACGCAAAGCGCGAGCAGCAATACCCACATGGTTGCGCCCACAGCGCCCACAGCACCTACAGCGCCGGCGCTCGATACCCTCGTCGAAGGAACAGTTTGGAGAGGCTTTGGTTTGGCCCAATGCTTGCGAGGCAGAGGCGATCGTGGCAACACGGTATTGGCGAGGTCGTTGAGTCGGTGTTAATCGGGTCGAGAAACTAACAAGCTCTCTTCGGGAAGCGCACGAGTATAGTGCGGGGGCTCCCCGGATTCTCGAGATCTTGTGACCTCACGGTGGGTCAAGAGAGCAGGTCCAAGGGAGTTCAGGCTTGGTCTTGACGCCACTACCGGCGGCCAGGCCATCGTGGTGCGGACCAACGCCTACAACAGCAGTCTTCGGCCAAACAGGTAATCAATGACGCAGACCGACCACAGTCAGAGCGATAGACCGATGGAACGCCAGCTGCTGCACGCCGACACCACAGCTTCAACGGCACCGCCAGCACGGACCTTCAGTCCTGGAAGCCCGGAGCCCGGAACGATAGGACTCGAAGGCTGGCGGATGCTGGCGATCGCGGCAGGGACGCTCGCAGCGTTCCTAGGCAGCGTATTGTTGTGGCAGTTCTCAAGCTCGAACTCCGTGGAAACAGACATTACGATCGCCACTCTGATGTCGATCGACAGCCGGCTCCGAGAGGCCGACCGACCGGCTGCAAGCCTCGCTCGCAGCAACCAGAGCGCTCTGGTTCTGGTACCACCGAAGCCCCCAACCGGAAGCAACTTCAGGCTCACGGTGTTCAACCCGGCAGGCGATCGAGAGTTGGGGGTAGACGGTCTGAAGCTCAATCACTCCGGCGAGTTTACGGTTCTCCTCCGCACGCTGAGCCTCCGGCCGGGCACCTACCGCTTGGTCCTAGATGAAGGAGTGTCCAATGCCGAACCGGGGCTGCCTGAGGTTTGGGTCCTGCTAGGCGAGTACGAGCTGACCCTCGCTGACTGAGGCTGGCAGCAATCTCCAGCCTCCTTGTCGTCGCGGACTCGATCACGCTTCAACGCAAGGTCGTTGTCCTTCTTAGGGCTAGAAGACCAAAGATGCCGCAACCCTCAAACGGCTGCTCGCAAGACTGGACCCAGTCTGCTTGAGCGCCAGCGGGCAGGCCCGGCATCGGCCTAGGGCTAGCACCGCGATACTGTTGAGCAATAGCAGAACGCGCTCCACCGGAGCCAACACCAAGAGAACCTGAAAAGGACTAGTCGAACATTGAAAGCACACCTAGACTCGCAAGGTCCTTGCCCTGCGTCGCATTCACTGCGCTTCTTCCGCCTCGGTCTTCTGGGTTCCTCCCTGTGCGCGCTCTTCCTCTTCGGCGCCACAACCGCACACCCCCAGGATGCAGGCTCTTTGTCTGCCCAAGAACAGGCACTGCTGCTCGACATCGCCGTCAACCGGCACGCCAAGCGCGTTTGTTCGGGCGTATTCCTCTCAGGCCGCAGTGCAGAAGAGGTGCTGATCGAAGACCATGACACTGATCCCTCATCGGTGCACACAATGGTTGATCGCGAGCATGGAATCGTGTCGGTGGCGATGCCTTCGATGCCGGGCAACCCCAAGGGCACTGCTGTGTTCAGAAACGGACTCGGCTGCACCATCCTCAAGAACCTGAACCCGAACGAGTTGCGAGCGCAGCCGACCGGGCGCCCAACCGCCGACCCCTTGAACACCGCAGCACCGTGGCCAACCGGCAGCTCGGCCGACTTGGCAAGTCCTCCCGGCCTGCAGCGAGAAGCGCTCAATGACGCGCTCGACCGAGCCTTTGCTGAGCCTGACGCCACCAAGACGACGGGGACCCGCGGTGTTGCCGTGGTTTATGGCGGTCAGCTCGTGGCAGAACGCTACGCCCAAGGATTCGCTCGGGATCGACCTTTGATCATTTGGTCAATGACTAAGAGTCTCACCAACGCGTTGGTCGGTTTGATGGTCAAAGACGGGAGGCTCGGCGTTCACGCGAAGGCTCCCGTGACTGAATGGCATCAGCAGGTGGATGATCCACGCGCGCTCATCACCACGGATCAGTTGATGCGAATGTCGAGCGGCCTTAAGTTCGAAGAAGTCTACGAACAGGGCCTGATCGATGTCGTCGTCATGCTGTTCGGAACTGGCGACACCGGACAGTACGCCGCAGAGCAGCCGCCGGAGGCTGCGCCCGACACTCGCTGGCACTATTCGAGCGGCACCACCAACATCATCTCTCGAATCATCAAGGGGGCGCTCGCCGACGATCTTTCGACCTACGTGGCGCTCCCCCACGAGCGATTGCTGAAGCCGCTGGGAATGCGCAATACCGTGCTCGAACTCGATGAGTCAGGTACCTTTGTCGGCTCTTCCTTTGCCTACAGCACTCCTCGGGATCTAGCCCGCGCAGGCCAACTGTTCTTGCAGGACGGTGTTTGGCAAGGCGAGCGACTGCTCCCCGAAGGCTGGGTCGAGTACTCAGCAACCCCGACTCCTCTAGCTCCACGAGGAAGCTACGGCGCTCAGTTCTGGCTCAACGCAGGTGACCCCAGCGACCCAGCCAAACGACGATGGCCGGACGTACCGACTGACGCTTACGGAATGTCTGGTTTCGAGGGCCAGTCGGTGACCATCGTTCCGTCTAGAAACGCAGTGATCGTGCGGCTCGGTCGAACTCCAGATCGGTCGGCGTTCAGCTTGAATCGGTTCTTGGCGGACGTGCTCGCAACCCTTCCCAACCCCTAAGAGACCCCGGAACGGGCGTGATCCTTGCACCCGCCCGTGCGCTCTCTGCCCTCAGGTTTGCGGCCAGGCGCTGACTAAGGGCAGACTGACTGGTGCATTGGTTCAAGCCATAGTGGCAAAGCCACTGCGGAGCGATCTCGGGCGCTCGTATAGCCAGAACGTTCGAAGAACCAGAACGATCGTAGAGCCACTGGGCGATCGTAAGATTCAACCACGGAGGTGTAATACTGGGAAATCACCCCGCAACACCCGAAGGACCCTGCCATGCACACTCCGCACGCTAGCCAAAGACGCTTCCGTTTCTTCACAATCGCGAGGCTGCTACTTGCTACAGCGGGCGCAGGCTTGCTGGCCAGCCCTGCCGCCGCTCAGATCGACTACCAGCTTCCCTCCCAGCCAATCACCGACATTGTCGACGCTGCCACCACTCCGAGAGTGAGCGTGAGCCCTGACTACGAGCGTCTCTTGCTGCTGGAACAACCGAGTTTGCCACCGCTCTCGGAACTTGCAGAGCCTGAGCTCAAACTCGCCGGCATGCGTATTTCGCCCCGCACCTTCGGACCGAGCCGAGGACGGCCAGCTTCCGGATTGTCGATCGTTGATATGGCCACAGGTGAAGCACGCAATGTCACCGGCTTACCCTCAGCAAGCGCCGCTTCCCCCTTGGTGATCGAGAACGCACGCTGGTCTCCTGATGCCCGTCGGGTCGCTTTCACTCTCCTTGCTGGCGACCGCATCGAACCATGGGTATTGGATGCCGCTACCGGCGTCGCCCGTCAGGTGGCCGCGGTGAGGCTGAATCTCGCTGCTCGAGTGGCTCCACAGTGGATGCCCGACAGTCGTGGCCTTGTGGTCGCCGAGGTGATCCCTGGCGGGGCCGAGACACCTCAGGCGCCGCGAATTCCCACCGGCCCCATCGTTGAGGAGACGGCGGGCCGCAAAGCACCTGCACGGACCTACCAAGATCTGCTCAAGGACGGTCGCGACGAAGCCCTGTTTGAGCACTACTTCAGCGCTCAGCTGACCCTTCTCGGCCTCGACGGTACCCGTACGCTGCTTGGCTCACCGGGACTGGTCTGGGACGCCACCCCCTCGCCATCGGGCGAGATGATCTTGGTGGAATCGCTCCATCGCCCGTTCTCTTACCAAGTTCCAGCAAGTCGCTTCCCACGCGCCATCGACGTGCTGGACCGCACCGGCAAGCAGGTTCACCGGGTTGCCGATCTACCGCTGCATGACGCCGTACCGATGGCCTTTGGCAGCGTGCCCACTGGACCGCGCTCGGTCCACTGGCGAGCGGACGCGGCGGCAACGCTGGTCTGGGTCGAAGCACTCGACGGCGGCGACGCTCGCGCAGCAGCCGACGAGCGGGATCGCATGTTCACTCACGCGGCGCCCTTCAACACCGAGCCGAAGGAACTGGCCACTCTTGGATCTCGCTACGCAGGCGAAGTCTGGGGTGAGAACGACCAGGCGTTGATCACCGAGCGTTGGTGGCAGACCCGCCAAGTCAAAGTGTGGAGCGTCACGCCTTCAAGCGGCGACGCGGAAGTGATGTTCGACCGCTCCTACGAGGATCGCTACAGTGATCCGGGCAACCCCGAAACCGTATCGAACGAAGCAGGCCGGCGAGTGCTACTCACCAGCAATGGCGGACAATCCCTCTACCTGCTCGGCGCGGGCGCTTCCCCTGAGGGCGACCGGCCGTTTGTAGACCGCTATGACGTTGAAAGCCGGACCACCGAACGTCTGTTTCACTCCGCAGCGCCTCACTACGAACAACCCGTCCAACTCATCCCCGACGGCAAGGGCGCAGTGCGCTGGTTGCTGACTCGCCGCGAGTCACCGAGCGAACCGCCCAACTATTTCCTTCGTGATCTGGGCGACGGCAACAAGCGAAGCAAGAACAAACCTCAGGCGGAACCACGGCAGCTCACGCACTTCGCCCACCCAACTCCCCAATTGACAGGTCTCAACAAGGAACTGATCAAGTACCAGCGAGCCGACGGCGTTGAACTCACTGGCACGCTCTACACACCTCCCGGCTGGACCAAGGATCAAGGGCCACTGCCCATGGTGATGTGGGCCTACCCTCGAGAATTCAAGAGCGCCCAAGCGGCGAGTCAGGTCCGCGACAGCCCTTACCGCTTCGACCGCATCAACTATTGGTCGCAGCTTCTTTGGCTGACCAAAGGCTACGCCGTGCTCGACAATCCCGCCCTCCCCATTGTTGGCGAGGCTGACGAAGAACCGAACAACACCCATGTGCAGCAGCTGGTTCAAGGAGCGCGAGCCGCAGTAGATGAAGTCGTCCGTCGAGGGGTTGCCGATCGCGATCGCATCGCCATCGGTGGCCATTCCTACGGCGCGTTCATGACCGCCAATCTGCTCGCTCATTCAGATCTGTTCGCTACCGGCATCGCGCGCAGCGGCGCCTACAACCGCACGCTGACTCCGTTCGGTTTTCAAGCCGAACAGCGCAGCTTTTGGAAGGCTCCCGAAATCTACTTCGCGATGTCACCGTTCATGCACGCGGAAAAGATCAACGAGCCCATCCTGTTCATCCACGGCGCCGCCGACAACAACTCGGGTACCTTCCCCATGCAAAGTGAGCGCATGTACGCTGCGGTCAAAGGCAACGGCGGCACCGCACGCTTAGTCATGCTGCCGCTAGAAAGCCACGGCTACCGATCGCGGGAGTCCCTGCTGCACATGCTCTGGGAGCAGGAAAGTTGGCTCGAGCGCTGGATCGAGTCCACCGACGACTCCTCGACCACGAGCAGCAGCGCTGATCGCTAGGGCTATGCGGTCACGAGCTCGGCTGGTGATCTTCGGAGCGGTCGCCACGCTGTGTCTTGGGCCCTGGGTCTCCCGGGCACAAGAACCGGCCCAGCCGAACAGTGCAGACGCCCAGGCGATCGCCGACCTGATCGAGCAAGCTCGGGCCCACCAGGCAAACGGAAACCTGCCAGCATCCCGGCGGCGCTATGAGAAGGCCTTCGGTGTGAGCGGAAAGTCCTCGCTCGCAGCTGCTGCTGGGGTGATGCAAACCTGCCTCGCAGCTCAAGACCTCAAAGGTGCGGTACGCATGGCCGATCAGATCGAACCGCACCTCGGAGTTGCTGGGCTCGCGGTCACTGGGCCCGCAGCCGCTGCTGACGCAGCACTCGCTCAGCTGACGGTCGCGCTGGTGCGGCGCCAGGAAGTGCGTGCGGCAGACCTCCGTTTCGAACCTAGTCTCGAGGAAGTGTCCGGTACGCTCAAGAAGCCGGGCAAGTGGACGAAGGTGCGGGAGCAGGCCAACGAGAAGGCGCGCACCGCGCTTCTCGCTGCTCTCGACCTCGAGCCCTCGCGCGGCTATGCACTGCGGCCCCTACTGGCGGCGACCCTGTTCGACCTCGGCCGCAACGCCGAGGCCTGCGACGTCGTGGCCCATCTGGTAGTAGACCCTTCGGCCGATCCACTCTCGACCCAACACCTCAGCTGCTTGTGCTCAGTCCCGAACGAGCAGGGCCTGAGCGCGGACCGCCCAGGATTCCAACGCGCCGTTTCACACTCGAGCCCCGCGCCGCCCGCGGCCAACATTCTCGAACTTGCAGGCACCGGCGCAGCCACGACTGACCTAGTGATGGTGTTGGACGAGACCGGCGTTGTGCGCTGCTCCAGGATCGTTCAAAGTTCGGGGCAAGCCGCCGACAGCGCGCTTGCAGACTGGATTCTCGCCCTCCGCTACGATCCCGCGACCCTCCGCGGCAAGCCGGTACGAAGCAAGGTGAGATTCAAACTGCAACGCAAAAAGAGCCCGAACCTTGGAAGCGTCAGCACCAACCAACGACCACAGAGAAACGGCCCCCGATGATGCAACCTTCTGGCTCCAAACACCTGAGCACCGGGGTGCACCCCATTCCGGATGCCGAGTTCGCTTTGTCCTGCCGAAGGCGGCTCGAGGCCGACGGCGCTTTGGTGCTACCCGGGTTCTTCACCGCCACCGCGATCGAGCAAGTCGTTGAGGCGTCCGCGCCTCGCGAGGCAGAGGCGTTCTTCGCCAACTCCACGCACAATGTCTACCTCACGCCGCCCGACTCCACACTTGCAAGCGATCACCCGTTCAACAAACAAGTTACCAGCAGCAAAGGACTGATCGCGGACGACCAGATCCCTTCCGACTCGCCCCTGCGCCAGGTCTACGACGACCCCACCTTTCGAGCATTCCTATGCGCCGTACTGGGCATCCAAGAGATTCACTCCTATGCCGATGAGGTCTCGTCCATCAACGTGCACTTCGCGCCCAACGGCAAGGAACTCGGGTGGCACTTCGACAACTCGTCGTTCGCGGTGACGATGTTGCTGCAAGCGCCTGAGGCAGGAGGAGTGTTCGAGTATGTGCCAGCAGTGCGCGACGCCGACACCCAAGATATGGCCTTCGACACCGTCAACGCCATCCTCCACGGCAAGCACCCCGTGCGCACGCTAAGCTTCTCGCCAGGAGACCTGGTCTTGTTTCGCGGCCGCAACGCGATGCACCGCGTCACCCCTACTGAAGGCCAGACGACCCGCATGCTCGTCGTGTTCGCCTTCAACGACGAACCAGGCATCGGTCTATCGCAATCGGCGCGAGAGACCTTCTACGGCCGCTGACCCACTGAGGTCTGAGGCACCTAAACCGCGAGACGCCTTGGAACGAGATGCACTCAGGCCCCAGGGTGGTACAAGGCTTGAGATGCGCTGAGGCCCGAGATGAACGGCGACCTGAGATGTATGCGGCTTGAACATACTGGCGCACAACTAGCAGCGCATGCTGCCAAGCTGCGGGTATCCTGACACCCGATGCGCCCGTGCCTCTCGACCGAACGAACCGACCAACGGAGACTCCCAATCATGGCGGACTTCAGCAAGATCCCTTGGATCCAACAACACATCGATTTATACAGGAACGATCCGGTCCAGGCCCACGACTGGGATTCGAGCAGCCTAGGCGGACCGGGCGTTCTACCAACGCTGTTGCTGACCACCAAGGGGCGCTCGTCTGGCGAACCGCGAGCGCTGCCACTGATCTACGGCAAGGCGCCCGAAGGCATTGTGGTCATCGCGTCCAAAGGCGGCATGCCCGATCATCCGCATTGGTTTTTGAATCTCATGGCAGACGCTACCTGCGAAGTGCAGGTAGCAGCTCACCACCAGGTTTCGACCGCGAGGGTTGCCGAGGGTGAAGAGCGCGAGCGATTGTGGAAGATGATGGCCGAGATCTACCCGCCCTATGATGAGTACAAAGTGAACGCAGCTCCCAGGGAGATCCCGGTGGTCGTCCTCGAGGGTTCGTAGTTGTACCGTCGATCCTTCATAGCAGTGCAACTGGGTGCGGTGATCGCAGGCGCACTCCTATTTGCGAGCTGTGGAAACAAGAGTGGAGTTGTGCAATCCGCGCCCCTATCGTTTGAGCATGAGACCCAACTCGAAACCACTGCAGATCGCAGTGCCAACGCCAGTCTCGGCGACCTCGACGGCGACGGAGATCTCGACATCGTCTTAGCGAAGGGTCGCCATTGGCCGTTGGTTGACTTCGTCCTGCTCAACGATGGTCATGGTGGCTTCGAGCAGCGCCACGAGCTCGGCGGATCAGCCGATCGCACCTACACAGCGGCTCTAGCCGACCTGGACGGAGACACTGATTTGGACCTTGTCGTGGGCAACGACCGACCAGACCCCAAGCGCATCTATCTCAACGACGGCACGGGACACTTTGAGCTGTCGGGTACCTTTGGTGATCCCGCGTGGCCGACTCGCAACGTCACCGTGGCCGATCTCAATGGCGATCAACGACCTGAAATCATTGTCGCCAATCGAGGTGGGCCCAAGAACAAGTCCGCCAACAGCATCTGCATCAACAATGGTTCGGGCGAGTTTGAGAACTGCAAGGTCCTCTCCACTGACTCCGCGACCACCATCGCAGCTGGCGATCTCAATGGCGACGATTTCATCGATCTGGTGGTGCCTCACCGTGATGGTGGCCAAAGCTACGTCTACCTGAATGACGGCACCGGCGACTTCGCTGACCGCCTGCCCATCGGACCACCAGAGTTCGGAACGCGAGCCATCGCTCTTGGCGACCTCAACGGCGATGGGTCGCTTGACGTGATTCTGGGTGACTCGGAAGCGGGCGGAGGCCAGCTGTACCTCAACAACGGTTCTGCAAGTTTCGGCGAACCCACGGCTCTAGGCCCCGGTGCTGGCTTGGTCTACTCCATCGCAATCGCTGACCTGGATGCAGACGGCGACGTCGATGTGGTCTTCGGCAATCGAGAGGCACCTGGAGCGATACTGCTCAATGACGGCACAGGGGCAGCTTTTTTGATCACCCGATTCGGAGACGACCAGGGTGCCATGTATGGCCTTGCTCTCGGCGACGTCGACTTAGACGGCACCATCGACATCGTCGCCGCGCGGTCGGATGCACCCAACACCCTCTATCGTCGTTAACAGCGGACCGCAGGCGTCTCACTCAACCCGATGGGCTGAGGGCCGGGCCGCATCCTGACTGAAGGCCTCCCGGTCCATCGCTAGGCGTCAGCCTAGGACCTTCTGAGTCGGCCGCTTGAAAATCCTCCTTGGAGGCAAACCAGAGGTCGTGGTTCTCCGTATGAATGCGTGTTAGTTATTCAACTAACTTACTCACGACACTGCAGATCAAAGCAGTGCTCCGATTGCGGAGAAGCAAATGTCTCGTCAAACACACCACACCACAAAACGCACAAAACGCACAAAACGCAACTCTCGACTCAAAACCGCCGCTTTCCTGCTGCTCACCATCGCCCTCTTACTCCCTGCGATCGCTCTGGCGGAAAGCGAGATCGTTCTCAGTACCGGCAACGACGACTTCTCCGGCAATAGCAGGTCTGACGACCTCTATAGTGCCGGCCTAGGGATCTCATTCGAATTCGCCCGCGACCGAGGCACCGACGCTGCCCCTTGGCAACGGTTCCTCTCGATCAAAGAGAACCTGTTCACCGATCGCAAAGCCGGAGTCCGCTTTGACGAGACCTGGCTACTCATCGGCCAACGGGTCGAGCGGAATCAGTGGAGCCTCGCCTTCTACACCGGCACCGTGCGCGCGGGCATTGGGATCTTCGGCGAGCGCGGGCAGAATGCAGTCCATCGGCTCATCGGCGACGACGAAGTCATCGTTGACTACGTGCCAGATAACGAGCACTTCGCCACTGCCGGAGTGAGCTTTCGCCGTTTCCTGTTCGCCAACCAACGGACGGTGCTCGAAACCGGAGGTGACGTCCGCTACGCAGAGGGCTTCCAGCAGTGGGCAACGGTGAGTCTCGATGCGAAGTTCAAGGTGAACCGCTGGCTAGACCTGTCAGCAAGCGTCGGCGCACGAGCTTCCAGGTCTGAGTACGCGCCACTCGAACCATGGGTCGACGGCGTCGCTGAGACCCTCAATGTGGGATTCAGCGCATTCGACCGGATCCAGCTCACCTGGTCTAACAATGAGTATGGGACCGGCATGAACCATGTCTCTTTGAGCTTCAAACTACCCTCGCGGGCTCTCAGGGCGAACTCAGAACCTCGTCAACGCAAATGGCATGACGAAGGGACGCGGTAGAACCAATACAATGTGAGCCACCACTGAAAGCCCCACACGAATGATGCCCGACTCCCTTCCATCAGGGCGCCCGAACAAGCGCGATCGATTGATCTCAGCTGCGCGGGATGCCATCCACTGCCACGGCTACGCGGCCACATCGCTGGCAACGATCGCCGAAGCAGCGGACGTGCCGCTGGGCAACGTCTACTACTACTTCAAGACCAAAGAAGATCTAGTGCGCGCGGTGATCGAGGACCACGAGGCGCTGATCAACGCGACTCTCGAGACGGCTGCTGCTGGCCCCACACCTCTGGGCCGCCTTCACAACTTCGTTGCCGAACTGCGTAAGCAATCTGAAGTTGTGGTCGAGCACGGTTGCCCGCTCGGGTGCCTCGGACAAGACCTCGATAAAGCCGGCCCTGGCCTCGAGAACGAATCAAGACGGCTCTTTGCTGCGCAGTTGTTGTGGTTCGAAACCCAGTTCCGTGAGGCAGGCAAGGGCGAAGAATCGAAGGCGCTAGCGATCCACATGCTCGCCTGCATTCAAGGTGCGTCGGCGCTATGCGAGCGGCTCTCAAGCGCCGAGGTGCTGACCAACGAACTGGACCTTCTCGACGGTTGGCTACACCAACTGGCTTAAGAACCGAAGCTCACACGTGCCACTTCTGACGGTTCAGACAAGGCCCGACTTTGGGGCCACAGAGGGGAGAGCGCAGCCCCTTGGTGGGCTCGCGCTCAATACCTAGCGATCTCCGGTTCTACGAATTGCGCTCCCGCCTCCGGTCTGCGCACCGGCAAGGCCTTGTTTTCCGCTAGTCCCAGCCTTGCCCTTCTTCGACTTGTTCTCGTTGAGTTCGGCGTCGCCACTCTTAACGAGTTCTTGAACAGGCGGGTGATCCACAGCAGCAGGAGCGAGCTTTGCGGTTTGGCCTAGACCAAGGAACAACTTCCTGCCTCCGGGAAGGGGAACGACGATCGGGCGCTTGGCTTTGTTGGTGATATCCATCTAGATAGCCTATCCCGAGGCTAGCCCCAATCAGGAGGTCATCAGCAACGTTGTGATCATCCGCACTGCCCGACAGGGCAACGCCTAGCTCCATAGCTACGGACAGCCCTCGCCCTTGATCCAGGTTGCGATGTCGTTGATCACCTCTGGCGACACCGGCGCGCGTCGCTCATAGTCAGATGGCAGCGAAGGGCCGGTCCCGGTGTGGAACATATGGTCGAGGCTGGAATAGCTCTTGAGGCAGGCAAAGTCCTTGCCCTCGAGGACCGCCTGCCAAGCGCCGAAGTCATCCAACGTTACCTGGTAGTCGCGGGCTCCTTGAAGAACCAGAATCGGCACTTCGAGCTCGGCAGCAATCGCAACGGAATCGTGCTCCTCAAGATCGCGATAGTAGTTGAACGGCGCGCCCATGACATAGCCCTCAGGTGCCGGCGCGCTGCCTGCTAGTGCAGCTCGGAGCGAATCAACCGCCTTGCGGATGCCATCCACATGCTCCTTCTCCGGGCCGCTGACAACTCCGTCTGAGCCCACGATGTACTCGGTCTGCCTCAGCATCATCTCAGGGAACGGCTGGGTAGACCAGCAAGTGACACAACGCCCTCAGGAGCCGGGGACATTCTCGCAATGCGCGGCACCATCGCACCGCCCAAACTGTGGCCCGCAACAAAAACCTTGCTCGCATTCACCTGGCGGTGCTCGCGTAGTAAGCGCACCGCAGCCTGAGCATCGAGTACCACTTCGTGCTCGACCGTCATGTCACCACCGTGAGCAGCAAGTGACTGAGTATTCACCAGGCTCCTCTTGTCGTAGCGCAAAGAAGCGATGCCGTGCTCAGCCAACCCGTAGGCGATGTCTCGCAAGATCTTGTTGGGACCGAGGGTTCCGTCGCGATCATTGGGGCCTGAACCATGTACCAGCACCACGGCAGCAAAAGGCCCGTGGCCGGTCGGCAGAAGTAGGCTGCCAGGCAGGCCATCAGCACCCTCGCCGACCAAGAACGCATGCTCCACGCCAGGCACCTTGATCTCGCCGGTCTCAGGTTCGAGGTGTTCTATGAAAGACACCCCGGCAACCTTGTCGTTCGCATCAATCACTACTCGCACGTCGAGCACTTGCTTCTCGAATGTGAGCGCGACGCGAAAGCGCTTGTAGCCTTGAACGTCGCTCTCGCGCCAGCCCTCAGCAGAAGATATGAAGGCACCAGACTGAGCCACCAGCGCGGCGACCGTCTGCTGAACCGCAGCCGGGCCCATGGCACCTTGCATGGTGGCGTCGCTGAGCTGCGTCACTGTCTCTGGATCGCCCCCCATAAAGGCCTCGGCGTAACGCTGAGCAACCTTGAGCGCTGCGGTCCCCGAATCCGCTGCCGGCGATTGGGCGAGGAGTCCTTGACTGAGCAGCAGCATTGCGAGGGCAGCAGTGGGCATCAGGCGCGATAGATGGCACGCGCGGGCGGGGGCAGGAAATCGTCTGGTTTGAGTGAGCATCGATGCCGTACGATCAGCACAACAAGACCATTCCCTAATCTTCTGCTCAAACTTCGAAACCGAACTTGGAAGACATACATGAGACCACTGACACTCTTCACCGGCCAATGGGCCGACATGCCCTTCGTCGATCTCTGTGACAAAGCCAAGGCCTTCGGCTACGACGGCCTCGAGCTCGCCTGCTGGGGCGACCACATCGAAGTGGCAAAGGCGGACCAGGACTATTGCAACGGTCGCCTCAACAAGCTCAATGTTAGCGGCCTCGAGTTGCACGCGATCTCCAACCACCTGGTCGGACAAGCGGTGTGCGACCGGATCGACGAACGCCATCAAGCCATCCTGCCCGATCATGTATGGGGCAACGGCGAGCCCGAAAGCGTCCGCCAGCGTGCAGCGGATGAAATGGTCGCCACCGCGCAGGTCGCCAAACGTCTCGGGGTCGACACCGTGAATGGCTTTACCGGAAGCTCGATCTGGCACTTGCTGTATTCATTCCCGCCAGTGACACCGTCGATGATCGATGACGGTTTTGCAGACTTCGCCCAGCGCTGGACTCCGATTCTCGACGAGTATCAATCCCTAGGGGTCCGCTTTGCCCTAGAGGTCCACCCCAGCGAGATCGCCTTCGATATCGCCACCACCCAACGAGCGCTCGAAGCCTTGGACCATCACCCCGCCTTTGGCTTCAACTACGACCCTAGCCACCTCGCCTATCAGAGCGTTGATACCGAAGCGTTCATCCGCACGTTCGCCGAGCGCATCTTCCACGTGCACATCAAGGACGTCGCCTGGGCCACCAAACCGATGCCAGTCGGCACCTTCGGTGGGCACACCGAATTCGGCGACCCCCGCCGCGCCTGGAACTTCCGCTCCCCCGGACGAGGCATGGTCGACTTTGAAGAGATCATCCGCGCCCTCAACGACATCGGCTACCAAGGCCCTCTGTCGGTCGAGTGGGAAGACTCCGGGATGGATCGCGAGTTCGGAGCCCAGGAGGCAGCCGAGTTTGTGCGGGCGCTCGACTTCCCCGCATCAGAGATCGCGTTTGATGCCGCGTTCACATGAGGCGTGATGAAATCACGTCTCATGTGAACATCACTTGCTCACTCCAAGCGCCCCAAGGGGCGCGTCGCGAGGTGAGGTGAGGTGAGGCGAGGTGAGGCGAGGTGAGGATGGCCGTCCGCGTGTGAGAGGGAGAAGAGGCGACACGTGCTGTGCGGGCTTTGGTCCTACAGGCATCACCTGTTTGCTCCGGTGTGCCCTAGAGGCCCGGTGCGAAACCTGTTGTGGGACCCGCGAGGCAGGTATGGCCGTGCAGGTGTGAGGGGGAAAGGAGGTATCAGAGGAAGCAGTGCGCCGTGGGGCTTGATCCGGACGGCAACCGCGACTTGTCTAGTGCGTACGAAGGCGCGTCGGGACGTGCGGGCGGGCGGCCAGCGACGCGATAAGGAGCTGACAACGAACCAAGGATTCGTACATGTTCGAGGAAGACCCGTGATGGAGGCAGGGGGGCGCTCCGGCATCATAGACGCTCTTCGAACAGCCCACTCTCACGGGCATGACGACGGCCCGGTCGAGCCGGCTGTTGGGGAGTACTCGCTCTCCTGGGCCCCTGAGGAATGAAATGCGAAAGCCGTCAGCTCTCGCTGATCCCGGTGCGGGCACCGCGAACGAATGTGACGCCAAGAGTTAATGCGGCTCTCCCTCGCTATCGGCATTGCCTCTCAGCACCAAAGATGAAGTCCGCCAGCGCACGGGCCTCACCCATGCGACTGCAATCCTCACCTCGCGACGCGTCCTTTAGGACGCTTGGAGTGAGCAAGTGATGGATAGAGATGTCCGTGATTTCATCACGGACATCTCTACATCACGGAAAATTCAGCAGACCTCGAACAGCCCCGCTGCACCCATACCGCCGCCGACGCACATGGTGACGACGACGTTCTTAGCACCGCGACGCTTGCCTTCGATGAGGGCGTGGCCGACCATGCGGGCGCCGCTCATGCCGTAGGGGTGGCCAATGGAGATGGCGCCGCCATTCACATTCAATCGCTCGTCTGGGATGCCCAGGCGATCGCGACAGTAGAGTACCTGCACGGCGAAAGCTTCGTTGAGCTCCCACAGGTCAATGTCATCCACTTTGAGGCCGTTGCGTTCCAGCAGTTTTGGCACTGCGAAGACCGGACCGATGCCCATCTCATCAGGCTCATTTCCAGCAACAGCCATACCGCGATAGATACCCAGCGGCTCGAGACCACGCTGTTCAGCGAGCTTCGAGTCCATCAACACCGAAGCGGACGCGCCATCGGAAAGTTGGCTGGCGTTGCCTGCGGTGATGACTCCCCCCTCACGCACTGGCTTGAGGCCTGCTAGGCCTTCAGCGGTGGTGCTGGGTCGGTTGCCTTCGTCTTGGCTGAGCTCGACCTCTTTGTAGGTGATCTCGCCGGTTTCTTTGTTGAGGATGCCTTGCTGGGCCTTGACCGCGACGATCTCATCGGCGAACTTACCCGACTCCTGGCCAGCAGCTGTGCGCTGTTGAGAGAGCAGGCCATAGGCGTCTTGATCTTCGCGAGAAACGCCGTAGCGCTTGGCCACAACTTCAGCGGTATCGATCATCGCCATGTATAGCTCAGGCTTGTTTTCTTTGATCCATGGATCGCCCATGCGGAAGGTGTTCATCTTGTCGTTCTGCACCAAGCTGATCGACTCGACACCGCCCGCGACGCAGACCTGCATGCCGTCCACCATGATCTGCTTGGCCGCGGTCGCAATGCTCATCAAGCCTGAAGAGCATTGGCGATCGATGGTCATGCCAGCAACCTCGACCGGCAGGCCGGAGCGCACAGCGCATTGACGCGCAACGTTGCCCCCCTGAGAGCCCTGCTGCATCGCAGCGCCCATGATGCAGTCGTCAATTTCCATGGGGTCTACGCCCGAGCGCTCCACTGCCGCCTTGATTGCATTGCTGGCGAGAGTTGGCGATTCGAGATTGTTGAAAGAGCCGCGATAGGCCTTACCAATCGGGGTCCGAGCGGTTGAAACGATGACTGCTTCTCTCATGATGGTCAAAAGACTCCTTGCGTCGTGATAGCGATGTAGTGGTCGATAGAGAACTGTATCCGGCGCCTTCGAAGCAAGGCCGATTCCAAGAACCTACCGAACGGTCGGATGGTTGCCTGCGCATACCCTATCTCGTGTTCCTTACGGGCGCCAATCCGGCATAGCCTTCTGGCCCACATCATCGATCCACTTCGATCATCAACGGGCCTTATCGAACCATGACCAGCGCACGACCGCAGATTTCTGAGCAAAACCTGGAGCAACTCGCGCACCACTGGGACAAGGGAGCCAGCTTGACCAACCGGCTGGCTGGATACAGCGACATCAACGCATTGATGACCAGTCGGGCTAGCGGCAGGCAGTTCGTGCTCAAGGTGCGCCTGCTGTCGGAAGGTTCAAGAGTCGCGGCTGGGACGACGATCGAGACCGAGACTGACGCGATGGATCGAGCCATCAGTGCTGGCGTACCAGTCCCAGAAGTGCTCGCGACCTCCTCAGGCTCCAGGATCGTCGCCGTCGATGATGATCAAGGTCAACCATGCGCAGCCCGCGCGCTCGCGTTCTTGCCAGGCCAAACTCTCGCTGGAACGATCCATACGTCCGAACTGATGGGCCACCTTGGACGCGCTCTGGGCACCCTCACTCGAGCTCTTCAAGGCTTTGAGCCAACCACGCTTAGCTCCTGCGAGGTTTGGGACCTCGACAACGGCACCCAAATGATCAACGAACGACGCGACGCGCTGACTGACGACCAACTGTGCATCGTCGATGCTGTCGTTGCCGATCACGACCATCGTCTGTGCACGCTTGCGCCTCTCCCCCGCTCCGTAATCCACGGTGACGCCAACGACTACAACATTCTCGTTGGCTACCCACCAGCCGATGACCAAGGTCCATACGCTGGTTTCGAACCGAATCGCATCACCGGCCTTATCGACTTTGGCGATCTGCATCGCAGCAGTACCGTCAATGAGATTGCTATTGCTACAGCGTACGCGATGTTCGGCAATAGCCGCGAGCACGCTGACGATCCCGTCGGATTGGTCCTGCCTCTAGTGGCGGCATACAACGATGAGCACCGGTTGAGCGACGCTGAGATTCAAGCACTATTCCCAAAGGCACTCTTACGCCTAGCAGTGTCGGCATCGGCCAGCGCTAAGAACCGCCAACAAACGACCAGCGATTCCTACCGCTCGATCAGCGAGACCGATGCTTGGCGCACTCTGCGACGGTTCGTGTCAACGACCGACACAGCGGCCGAGAGGCGCGCCAAGCTCAGGCGGATCGAATGGCGCCTGCGTTATGCCTGCGGCCTGGAACCGGTCCCGGGAGCAGCGAACTTGACAACCGCCATCGCCCAACTTCCAGTCGCGCCGGTGATAGCTGCTGAGCACCGCGACTACCAACTCATCGATCTGAGCTTCGACAGCACTACCCTCGTTGGTTACGACTCCGCCAACGAGGCAGCCCTCACTCAAGAGGTATCGGCAGCGCTTGGCTACTCCGTGGATCGGCCTGAAGCTCTGCGCGCCGGTGAAGCGGTTGGCTGGGGCCGTTTTGCCGAACCGAGAGCGCTCTATGTCGGCGCTCAGTTTCGGGGCGTCGCCGGCGCACAAGCCGTCGAGCCTCGCACGGTGCACATCGGCGTGGATCTGTTCGCTCCTCCCACAACTCCCATCTATGCGCCTCTCGCTGGCATTGTTCATTCCTTCGCCGACAACGCCTTCAACAACGACTACGGCCCAACCATCCTGCTTGAGCACACACTCGAGGACCGACGCTTCTTGACTCTCTATGGGCACCTGAGTCGAGCCTCGCTCGAGGGGCTCGAAGTGGGGCAAACCTTCGCAGCCGGAGAGAAACTCGCAGAGCTCGGCACCGCTCGAGTCAACGGCGGCTGGACGCCGCACTTGCACTTTCAGATCATCCTCGATGACCTCGGCCTGCAAGGCAACTACCCTGGCGTCGCCGAGGCCAGCCAACTCGGCATCTGGAAGCAGGCGTGCCCAGATCCCAACCTCTTGCTTCGCTGGGACGATCCAGCAAGTCGGGACCACTTCAGCGAATCCACGGAACTCGAAGAACGCCGGAAAAGCGTGCTGGCGCCGTCCCTCTCATTGTCTTACCACCGGCCGCTCGATATCTCACTTGGTCGCGGTCAGTATCTCTACGAACGCAACGGGCACTGTTACCTCGACTTGGTAAACAACGTCAGCCATGTTGGTCACTGCAACCCAACTGTGGTCGCAGCGATCGCGCGACAAGCAGCTGCGCTCAATACCAACAGTCGCTACTTACACCGCAACATTGTGGACTACGCGGAGCGTCTGCTGGCGACCATGCCTGAACCGATCGACGGTGATCCGCTCGAGGTCTGTTTTCTCGTCAACTCAGGTAGCGAAGCGAACGATCTAGCTCTGCGTATCGCGCGCACGGCCACAGGTCGCTCCTCGGTGATCTGCATGGACGGTGCCTACCACGGCAACGTGACATCGGCGATCGCGGTGAGCCCCTACAAGCACGACGGACCGGGCGGCTCGGGCACCCCTGCGGACGTCTTCAAGGTTTCGATGCCCGACACCTACCGCGGCCTGCACCGTGACCAGGATGCGGCCGACCTCTACGCGCGGGAGGTGCGAAGAGTCACCGAGGAACACACTGTCGCCGCCTTCATTGGCGAATCGATCCTCTCGTGTGGTGGCCAGATCGAACTTCCTTCAGGCTACCTGGCCCAGGCCTACGAAGCAGTGAGAGCGACCGGCGGCGTCGCCATGGCGGACGAAGTCCAGGTCGGCTTTGGGCGTACCGGGTCCCACTTTTGGGGATTCGAGTCACACGGCGTGACCCCCGACATCGTCACCTTGGGCAAGCCCATCGGCAATGGACATCCGCTTGCGGCAGTGATCACCACGCGCAAGCTGGCATCGGCCTTTGCCAACGGCATGGAGTACTTCAATACCTATGGCGGCAACCCGGTCTCGTGCGCGGTAGGTCTTGCCGTGCTCGATGTGATCGAGACCGAAGAGCTACAACAGCGCGCGCTAGAACTGGGAGCGCACTTCAAGGACGGGCTCGGACAGATCGCAACGTTCGCTTCGAGCATCGGCCACGTGCGGGGCCGAGGCCTCTTCTTGGGGTTCGAACTGGTGCAGGACCGCACCACCCGCATACCCGACCCGCAGCTTGCGTCCTATCTTGTGCAATGGATGCGTGAGCGCGGCTTCCTCCTGAGCACCGATGGCCCGGATCACAACGTCATCAAAATCAAACCGCCGATGGTGATCGAACGCCACGACATCGACGACACCTTGGGCGAGCTGGAAAACTTCTTCCGCATCATCGATCCTCGGGCTACCATGCCTCGATGAACTCCACTTCTGCAGTCGACAGCTCCGCCACCACCGTCATCCACAGCAGCATCGGCGACCGGGTTCGCGCCAACCAACTGGATTTCGCTTACGACACCTTCAGTCGTTCACCGGCACTCGGCGAAGGCGATCCGTTGTTCCTGGTGATGGGTATCGGCGCCCAACGCATCTTCTGGCCTGACGGACTGTGCAGGGCGTTGGTTGAACGCGGCTTCGACGTTGTTCGTTTCGACAATCGCGATGTCGGCGAATCAACCAAGATGGACGACCTGGAAACACCGAGCGTGCTCGAAAGCCTAGCGGCGCTGGCGCGCGGAAAGGCTGTACTAGCGCCCTACACGCTCGACCACATGGCCGACGACACGGTCGGCATCATCGAGGCACTCGGATACCAAAGCGCCCATGTGTGTGGCGCGTCCATGGGCGGCATGATTGCGCAAACGGTCGCAATCAGGCACCCACAGAGAATCCGATCACTGGTCTCGATCATGTCGTCCACCGGCAACCCAGCACTGCCCCCAGCCAACGCCACGGTCCAAGCAGCGTTGATCGCGCCAGCACCCTGGGATGTCGATGGCTACGCCGAACACGCAGTCTCGGTTTGGCGCACCATCGGCAGTCCCGGGTTTCGCTACGACGAAAACAACGTCCGCGAACGAGCACGACTCGCCTTCGAGCGCGGAGTTTCGCCCAAGGGCTTCTCTCGACAGTTGGCTGCCATCCTCGCTCACGGTAACCGCAAACCCGCCCTTGCCTCGGTAACTACTCCCACCCTGGTGATTCACGGCGACGCCGATGGGCTAGTCCCACCAACCGGCGGCATCGACACTGCAGAAGCGATCCCAAACGCCGAACTGATGATGATCCCTGGCATGGGCCACGACTTGCCCGAAGAGCTGTGGGACCAAATCGCGGACGCTGTACGCCGGAATGCCGGGCACTAAAAGTACTAAGCCTTCCGGCATCACTTGCTCATTGCTCGCATCCCGCCGGGCTGAAGACACCCTAACGAGCGGTGCAGAGCCCCGCGCGACCTCGCGAGGTCAGCATTGCAGGCCGTCCACCATAGTGAAGGAGGAAATCAGAATCAGTGGATTCGTCGCAGCGGCCGGCGGCCATCCCTTACCTCTCGCCAGCCATCTCAGCTCACGCCCGCCATTCCCTTCCTCACGCCAACCATCCTCACTTCGAGCCAGCGATTCCCTACCTCACACCAACCAGCCCCACCTCGCGCCAGCCGTTCTCACCTCACCACCAACCAGCCACCCTTACCTCAAACCAGCCATCCTCACCTCACCACCAACCAGTCCTCACCTCAAGCCAGCCATCCTCACCTCGCGACGCGCCCGCTAGGGCGCTTGGAGCGAGCAAGTGACACCTGAAAATCCCGTGCTATCAGCACGGGATTTTCAGATCAGCAGCGCGTCGGCCACCACCTCGACCGTTGCGGGACCGTCGTAGGCCAGCGCCTCCTCGAGCGCGGTGTCCAGCTCATCAGCGCTGCTGACTCGAATCCCCAGACCACCACAGTTGGCGACGAACTCGGCAAAGTTCGGGTTGTGAAGCTCGGTCATCCACACAGGTAGTTCAACTGCCCGCTGCTCCTTCGAGATCTTGCCTAGCTCGCTGTTGTTGAGCAGGACGTGAGTGATGTTCATCTTCTGCTGCACTGCGGTCGTGACTTCAGCTAGGTACTGACCGAAGCCACCGTCGCCGGTAACCGCAATCACCGGGCGATCCTTGAAGCGTTCGTCTTCGGTCTGAGTTGCAGCCCAAGCACCCATTGCGGCCGAGTAGCCAAAGCCGATCGAGCCCAGGTACCCGGACATCAGTACGGCGTGTTGCTTGCACTCAAAGTAGCGACCAAACGAGTAAGTGTTGTTGCCAACGTCGCAAGCGATGATGGCATTAGCGGGGACGCAACGATTCATCGCCGCGAACACAGCCGCAGAACCGACCCCTGTCCCTGCATCGCGAACCCGCCGCTCTTTCTCCTTGCGCCAGATTGCCCAGCGCTCCGCAACCTCTGCGGATTGGTCGGTTGCTGCGTTGCCAACATCAACTGCACTCTTCAATAGCCTTGCGGTGACTCCAATCTCGCCCCACACCGGAACATCGACTGCATGGAACTTGCCCAGTGCCATCTTGTCGAAATCGACCTGGATGATCGGCTGGTGGTTGGTGATCCCAGTGTGATTCGAGAACGACGCACCGAAGACCAGCAACAGGTCACTCTCGTTCATGAACCAGCTCGCGATCGGCGTGCCAGATCTCCCAAGGACTCCACAACCCAACCGATGATCGTCGGCAATCAAGCCCTTCGCTTTGAAGGTGGTGACCACCGGAGCGTTCAGCTCCTCGGCTAAAGCCATCACTCCATCCATCTCGAACCGTGCACCATGACCAACGATGATCACCGGCCGCTTGGCGGCGCGTAACATCTTGGACGCTTCGGCGACTTGCGCGGCAGGCGGCGTGATGTCGGTCGGCGTCAGACGCCCCTTGGGGCCACCAGGTTCTGCGCCGCCCGCCGGGACGGTTTGGACCTCGTCTGGGAAGACCAGGTGTGCAACGTCACGTTCTAGGAGCGCGTGCTTGCATGCCAAATTCATCAGCTCGACATGTTTGCTATCCCTATAGACGGCGTGAGAGAAGCGGCTCACGCTCGAAAACGCTGACAGCAGGTCTACCTCCTGAAAAGCGCCCGGTCCTAGAACCTGAGTGTCGACCTGCCCGGTCAACGCAAGAATCGGAGCGCGGTCGACCTTGGCATCCCACAGTCCGGTTAGCAGGTTGGTCGCACCAGGACCGGCGATGGTCAGACACGCAGCCGGCTTGCCGGTCAGCTTGCCGTATGCGGACGCTGCGAACGCGCCTGCACCTTCGTGACGGATGCCGATGTAGTGCAGCTTGCCCGCCTCGTGCGCACGCCTCAGCGCATCTGCGAGCCCCAGGTTGGAATGGCCGACCATGCCGAAGCAGTGCGTCACGCCCCAGTTGACCATCGTCTCGACCATCACGTCGGTCACAGTCGGTTGGTGTTCGCCTTCGACCTCCAAGCAGACATAGATGCCGTCGTCGCGGACCTCCAACGGATAGGTGGGTACGGTTTCATCGAACCCCGCTGGTGAGGAGCCGGTCAGCGGACAGTAGTCCCATCCGTGCCACGGGCAGCGTAGGTAGCCCTTCTCGATGGAGCCTTCGCCCAAGGGACCGCCTTGATGAGGGCAGTGATTATCCAAAGCGCCGTATTGCCCATCGTGATGGGTCAAGCAGATCGACTTGTTGTCGGCGGTAACAGTCTTGACTCGTCCCTCCGGCAGTTCGTCGAGTTCGGCGACTTTGTACCAAGTTGATTGCTCACCACTCATGCCACACCGCCGAACCGAACGCCGGTGAGCTCAGCCATGTGTTTCTTCCACGCCACCAAGTCTTCGTGCACGAACCCAGAGAGATGGTCGTGCCCACACGCTCTCGCCATCACTTGCATCAGTTCAACCGACGATTCAAAGAAGTTCTGTAGACGCTTGGCCGACTGTTCCACCATCAAGCGTGCGCGCAGATGATCCTTTTGGGTTGCGATGCCGACCGGGCAGTTATTGCTATGACAGGCGCGCATTCCCAAACAGCCGATCGCTTGTAGCGCGGAATTCGAAACCGCAACGGCATCAGCGCCCAGAGCCATCGCCTTGATGAAATCCGCCGGCACCCGCAGGCCGCCGGTAATCACCAGCGTGACGTCACTCGCGCCCGACGAGTCCAAATGCCGACGCGCTCGAGCCAGTGCCGGCACTGTCGGGACTGAGATGTGATCGCGAAACAAGAGAGGTGCTGCACCGGTGCCACCGCCGCGCCCATCGAGGATCACGTAGTCCGCGCCCACTTCCAGTGCGAAGTCGAGATCATCCTCAATGTGTTGTGCCGAGAGCTTGAAACCTACCGGAATACCACCGGTGTGTTCTCGCACCTGGGCCGCGACATCTTGAAAGTCGGCGACTGTCTTGAGATCGGGAAACGTAGAAGGACTGATCGCGGTCTCGCCCTGGGGCAGCCCTCGCACTTCGGCAATCTCAGCGGTGACTTTGTTCCCTGGGAGGTGGCCTCCGGTGCCGGTCTTCGCAGCCTGTCCACCCTTAAAGTGGAAGGCTTGGGTCTTCTCCACCTTGTCCCAAGAGAACCCGAATCGAGCGGATGCAAGCTCGTAAAAGTAGCGCGAATTCGCCGCTTGTTCAGCCGGCAGCATGCCGCCTTCGCCGCTGCAAATTCCGGTGCCCGCCAACTCGGCCCCCGTTGCAAGAGCGACCTTGGCCTCGCGTGAGAGCGCTCCAAAACTCATGTCTGAAACGAACAACGGAATGTCGAGTTGCAACGGCTTCTTGGCGCGCACACCAATGGTGACATCTGTGCCCACCTCGGCCTCATCCAGCAAGGGCCGCCTGCGCAGCTGTCCGGTGACTAGTTGCAGGTCGTCCCAGCTAGGCAACTCTCTGCGATCGACGCCCATCGCCGAACTCGGCCCGTGATGCCCAACTTTGCTCAGTCCTTCGCGGGCAAGCAGCTGAATCAAATTGTTGTGCGGCTCGGCCGGATCGCCATGAACGTCGGCATAGAGGCCCAGGTACTCGTCGCGATCATAGGGCTGCGGGTTTTCGATCGCCCAGGCCGCGATCTCGTCTTCGTCAACCACCACTTGCTGCTTACCGTCAACATCTTCGATCCGGCACTCGAACTTGGCGAGCATCTCGTTGTTGTTGTACTCGCTGATCCCGGTGTCGTAGCGATAGTCCCAACCGTGTAGGCCACAGATCAGGTTCTGGCCTTCGATGTGTCCATCGGCGAGCAACGCGCCCCGGTGGTGACAACGCCCATAGAGCGCCGACACCTGGTCCCCTTCCGCGCCTGGGTAGCGAATCAGAACCAGATCAACGCCCGCGACGAGCGCGTAGGACGGTGTCAGTGGTTCTAGTTCATCGAGCTTTGCGACAATGCGAACAGCCATGAGGTTCTCCTGTTGGGATGCGGACCCCCTATTCAACCAGCACCCCGAATGTTACTGGGAGCGCTGGACCGATTCAGAGGCGTTTCAATCCGTTGAGTGTCTTCGCTGCGTAGCATTACCGTTCTTGCGTCCGTTTTGGATTTATCGTCCGCGCTTCCAACAGCGGGTTGGCTGCCGAAAGGAGCCGCGGATCAGTATCATCCAGAGAACCCGAACCACCTCTAAAGCACCTCCAGGGAAACCCCCTTCAATGTCGATCGAGCTTGCCCAATGGATCCTTCTCGCGGCTGCGCTCTACGCCGTCGTAGGCGGATTCTTTGCCTTGGCGTTCGTGGTCTCAGGGCTAAAGGCCGTCGATCCCGGAGCGCAGAAGCCGTCAATCGCCCTGAGGCTGCTGCTCATCCCAGGTAGTGCGGCGCTGTGGCCACTGCTCCTTCGCCGCTGGGTCGGTCGGCTCCAACCACCGACCGAACGCAACGCCCATCGCAGAGCAGTCGGCGAATCCAGGTCAAAGGAGACCTGGTCATGATCCAGGAGCTGCGAACCAGACACCGAGTGACTTGGCCGCTCCTCACCTTAGTGATGTTGGTGGTGCTGTGGCTGGCGCTAGCAGACCGGGGACCGACTGGGGCCGATTCTGAGAGCTTTGCAACAGTCATCGCGACCGACCCTGCTTTTGCATCCCCTTCCGGATCTGCTTCAGGATCCGGTAGATCTGGATCTGTTCCACAGAACGACGCGCAATGAGTGCCGAGTACAAGCCCGTTCTGTGGACCGCCGACAAAAAGACATACGACCGCGTGCTCGCATCTGCCGTGGTGGTGTACCTAGGATTGTTCGTCGGACTTGGCGCGCTGTCGCACTCCGATGCGACCATCGAGGCACTGTTGATCCGGGCACTCGGCACCTGTGCCCTGTTGCTACTTCACGTGATTCTTTCGATCGGACCTTTGGCTCGCCTTGATTCGCGCTTCCTGCCGTTGCTGTACAACCGGCGGCATCTGGGCGTGACCATGTTCCTCGTCGCCCTGGGTCATGGCTTGTTCTCTATCTTCCAGTTCCACGCTTTTGGGGCTCGCAATCCGCTGGTGAGCGTCTTGACGTCGAACGGTAGCTACGACTCGATCAACCAGTTTCCCTTCCAGGTCCTTGGTCTAGCCGCTCTCGGGATCCTGTTCTTGATGGCTGCGACCAGCCACGACTTTTGGCTGGTCAATTTGACCGCGCCTACCTGGAAAGCGCTGCACATGCTGGTCTACGTCGCATACGCGCTGCTGGTCGCGCACGTGGCTCTTGGCGTGCTGCAAGATGACCGCAGTTTGGCGCTCACTTTGATGCTGATCCTCGGCGTGCTGTGGATTTGTGGTTTGCACCTCGCCGCCGGCCTCCGCGACCCAGTTGCCCAGACCTTACTCACCGTCTCGAATCGTACTGGCGAGTCCCAGTTTCTCGACGCGTGCAGCGTTCAGGACATCGTGATCAATCGCGCCCGCATCATCGAACTCGCTGGCGAACGAGTCGCTATCTTCCGCTATGTTGAAGACGACCAGGAGTTGGTGGCGGCGGTATCGAACGTTTGCCAGCACCAGAACGGTCCACTGGGTGAAGGCAAAGTTATCGACGGTTGCATCACCTGCCCATGGCACGGCTACCAGTATCGTCCTCGCGACGGCAGTTCTCCGCCGCCATTCACCGAAAAGATTCCAACCTTTAGGGTCCGCTTGAAGGATGACCGCGTACTAGTTGATCCACGGCCATTGCCACCTGGCACAGAGGTGGAGCCCGCACGGGTGGGAGGGTCGCAATCTTGACCGCGCCCAGAGACCACCCGTTCTACGTTGGCTACCGCACCGACAACCCAGTTACCCAATCTCGCTTCACGCGACGGATTGCAGCAACAGTCTGCTGTGCAGCACTGACCATCGGTACCGCTCTCGCGCTTCTCATGCAGCCGTTCGACAAAGGAGTGTTCGAGTTCGGAAGTGCACGTACTCTCACCGGCCGCATCAGCCTCGACGGTCAACCACGTCTACTGCTGGACGCTCCGCTCGATCGGCCTGACGCGATCGAGCCTGGCGCCCCGTATTCCGAGCTACTCTTGGTGCAACTCGGTAAGTTCGGTGCAGCGGCTGCCGTCGCTGAACTGGACGGTGCCTCGGTTGAGGTCAGAGGAACTTTGATCGCGAAGGGCCCGAACGCAATGCTGGAACTGGCAGAAACTCCAACCCGCAGCAGCAATCTAGCGCCAGCCCTACGACCGCAATCGACCGATGCTCAACCACGCCTGGTGACGCTGGTGGGAGAGATCGTTGACTCCAAGTGCTTTTTGGGTGTGATGAAGCCAGGCCGCGGCAAGAGTCATCGTTCCTGCGCGGCCCTTTGCCTTGAGGGTGGCATCCCGCCGGCCTTCTTGGTGAGGCCAGATCCCTTAGCTAGTGGAGCCTCCGGCCCCGCAGACCAGTGGATTGCACTCCTGCTCAATCCGGAGGGGCAACCGATCACTGAAGACCTTGCGTCATTCGTTGGTTATCCTGTACAAATCAAGGGATACTTCGAAGATGGTGGGGCATCGACAGTCCCTAGACTTCTGATCGATCCAAAGGAGATCAAGCCAACCGAATAGTAGGCGCTCTCAAGCTGCCCAGATTGAAAGCCTAGTCTTGGAGGAGAATCCCACGTAGGCTCGTTTACGTACTTCTTATTCGGATCGAATCCCACTGTTTGTTCATACTGCTTGGCCAGGCTTGAGATGGCCCCTCTGCAAAAGCAGACCCCACCACCGGAGCCCCACTGATGAGCGCGATAGTCAAACCAGACGGCGATCAGTCTTCGAGCGGCGCAGCTCCACACCAGCGGAGCGTCTTCACCGACTATCCGGTGCACAGCACGCTGCTGCCGACCGAAGAGTTCACCGCGGGACGCTACACCGCGCGGTTCGCTACCACCGCCGCTGAAGTCGATACCGTCCTGAAACTTCGCTTCGAAGTCTTCAACCTGGAGATGAAAGAAGGGTTGGATAAGTCGTTCGAAACCGGACGCGATCTCGATGGGTTCGATCCTCACTGCCATCACATGCTGGTTGTCGATCGCCATGAAGGGCAAGTAGTCGGCACCTATCGCATGCAGACCGCTGAGATGGCCCTCGAAGGCGCCGGTTTCTACTCCGCAGGCGAGTTCGATCTGACCGCGATTCCCCGGCCCATCCGCGAACACTCGATGGAGGTGGGGCGTGCTTGTATTCACGCCGACCACCGCAACCGCCAAGTCTTGTTCTTGCTCTGGCGATGCCTGGCAGGCTATGTCATGTCAACCAAAAAGCGCTACTTCTTCGGCTGCTCATCGATCAATTCGCAAGACCCGGATGAGGGTCTTGCCCTGCACAGCCAGCTCAGCCAAGCCGGCCAGGTGCAAGATGAGTTTTCGGTGCCGCCACTACCCGCTCTTGAATGCGCTTCCGAAACACCGTGGCCTGCCGACCAGAAAGTCGACGTGCCCGCCCTGTTTCGCACCTACCTTCGCTATGGCGCTAAGGTTTGTAGCCCGCCAGCGATCGACCGAGAGTTCAAGACCATCGATTTTCTGATCTTGCTCGACACCCATACATTGAGTGATCGCTCGCGCAAAATCTTCTTCCCAGAGTAGGCTTCGGGCGCGGAGGGCCAAGGAGCCCTCGAACGAGGTATACCGGCTCGGCCCGTTCAAGGCTACGCTGTACCTAATTCTTCCCAACTACAGTCTCTCTGACATCGACTTCGCCTATGCGATCTCTGCGCAACGCCGTCCGCCCGAAACTTCGTGTAGTCGGAGTGATCCTCACCGTCTTGATCTCGCTGGTGATCTTGGTGATGATGTGGCTTGTCCTGTTCTGGAATCAGTCGGCGCGACGCGCGGTTCAGCAGTGGACGACCCGCATTTGGGGTCGATCAGTTCTTTGGGTCCTCAACGCCAAAGTCACGGTGATTGGCGAACCCCCAAAGGGCGGAGCGTTCTTGGTTGCTAACCACCTCAGCTACGTCGACATCCCGCTAATCGCTCACGTCTTGCCGCCCCGATTCGTCGCCAAGATGGAGATTCGCAGTTGGCCAGGACTGGGCTGGGCTTGTCGGTTGATCGAGACCATCTTCGTCGATCGCTCCAAAAAGAGGGACACCGTGAGAGTGGGCAATGAAATCAAAGCCGGGCTTGCCCGCGGCGACAACATCGTTCTATTCCCGGAGGGCACCAGCGGTCCGGGTCATGACCTCCTACGTTTCAAGCCTCCCCTCCTCGCTCCGGTCGCGGATGCGGAGATTCCGGTCCACTACGCAGCCCTCACCTACACCACCACGCCACCGGATCCGCCGTCGTTCCTGTCGATCGCATGGTGGGCGGATGTCACCTTCGGGGCCCACTGCCCGGTCTTGCTGGCTCTCGATAGTTGGGAGGCCACGTTGACGTTCGGCAAGGAGCCGATCACCAACTCAGATCGTAAGGAACTCGCGATCGAGTTGCGCGAAGCGATCAGCCTGATCTTCGAGCCCTTGGTGGACTTCGAACCGGAAAGTCCGGACAATCCTGTGCCCAAGATGCAGGCTCCTCCAGCCACGACTGAGTCGCCCCCGCCACCAACCGTGTCCACCGAGCAACTCAGCGCGTGACCTCGAGAGAGGACCGTCGCCGCAAGCCCATCACCCGCCACCGCCGCGGTTGGATCCTTGCTGCCTATCTGGTTGTGGTGTTGGCGTCCAACTTGGCTCGCTGGTCCAGCCCAGTGGCGCCCGTACCGCCGGATCGCTGGTCGATCGAGCTATCCCGTTATCGGGACAGCGGCGAGAGCCTGGACAAGCAGCAGCGCCTCAGTTGGATCGCTTGGCAGGACGGCGCGCAACTAACCCCTCACACCAGCCAGGACGCTGCGCCCATCGCCGCTAAGGGCAATGCTCAAACGCCAATCATTCTGCTCCACGGCTCGCCCGGAGCAGCCAGCAACTTCAGAGCTCTCGCACCGGCGCTCTCTCGAAGCCGACCCGTCCTAGCGCCTGATCTGCCCGGCTTCGGCTTCTCCAGTGCACGGGTGCCGAGCTATTCCGTCAAGGCTCACGCCCACAGTGTGCTCGCCTGGATGGACTCCCAGCACATCGAGCAAGCACATCTATTGGGCTTCAGCATGGGCGGCGGCGTTGCGCTCGAGTTGTGGGAGATGGCGCCAGAGCGCCTAGCGTCACTGACGATGGTAGCGGCCATCGGCGTGCAAGAGCTGGAACTCTTAGGCGATTACCACCTCAATCATCTCTTGCATGGACTTCAACTGCTTGCCCTCGAAGGCCTAAGGCTAATGACGCCGCACTTCGGCGCTCTGGACGGCATCCTCGACTACTCCTACGAGCGCAACTTCTACGACACCGACCAGCGGCCTTTACGCGGCATCCTCGACCGCTTCAACCTGCCGATGCTGATCCTGCATGGAGAGCACGATCCACTCGTGCCCAAAGAGGCCGCTATTGAGCACAGCAGAATCGTTCCGCAAAGCCAACTCGTGATGCGGCCAGACAGCCACTTCTTCGTCTTCAGGTCAGATAGCGGCGCGGCAGAAACCATCGACAGTTTCCTCCTTACGGTTGACTCAGGAACTGCCCTAGGACGCACCAATGCGGACCCTGAACGTGTTGCTCAGGCGGCGGTGCCGTTCGATGTCGATGGTCTCCCCCACTGGAGCGGTCCCGCACTGCTAGTGGTCCTGCTCTTGATCGCTGGTGCGACCCTCATCAGCGAAGACCTCACTCTGATCGGCACAGGACTACTGGTCGCCCAAGGTCGGATCGCGTATCTGCCTGCATCTGGCGCCGCGTTCGTAGGCATCGTCGCCGGGGACATGCTCTTGTTCTGGGCCGGACGCGCGCTCGGGCGTCGCATCGTGCGGCGTCGGCCCTTCTCTTGGTGGCTCTCTCCGCAGGCTATTCGCGAAAGTTCCAAGTGGCTGAGAAAGCGCGGCGCGATCGTGGTACTGATCACCCGCGTCCTGCCCGGCGCCAGACTGCCGACTAACATCGCGGCGGGCCTGCTTCGTACATCAGCCTTGCGCTTTCTCTTGTATTTCTTGCTGGCGGGCGCGTTCTGGACATTCCCCGTTGTCTGGCTAACCACTCAACTGGGCGAACGCCTGCTCCCGCAACTGGGCGAGTGGCGCTGGCGCTTGCTTGCGGGTCTCGTGGTCCTGGGCGGCATCATGTGGCTGGTGCGCAAACTGATCGTTCCGCTCGCCACCTGGCGGGGCCGACGCAAGCTCTTAGGTGCCTGGCGTCACCGAACTCGCTGGGAATTCTGGCCTTCGTTGTTCATCTATCTGCCGCTCGTTCCCTACTTGGTGTTCCTAGCGATGCGCCACCGAGGGCTGACCGTCTTCACCGCCGCCAATCCTGGAATCCCCGCTGGAGGGTTTGTCGGCGAGTCCAAATCGCAGATCCTCGGCGCTCTGCCCCAGGATGTGATCCCAGCTTGGATCTACCTCCGCGAGGACAAAGACGGCGAGCAATCCTCTGAACGACTGAACGACCTCAAGCGCTTCTTCGCAGCACAAGGTCAGGCCTGGCCCTTGGTGGTCAAACCGGACGTTGGCGAACGCGGAGACGGGGTTCTGATCGCACGTTCCTGGGAGGCAGTCGAGAACCTGCTCCTGGTCCAGCCCAAGGCGTTGATTGGTCAAACCTTCGTCGCAGGCAACGAGTACAGTGTCTTCTGGATCAAGCGCCCCAGCGAAAAGGAGGGCCGCATCTACTCGGTCACCGTCAAACGCAAGCCGACGGTCAAAGGCGACGGCAAGCGCACCCTCTACGATCTGATTCTCGCGGACGAACGCGCCGTTGCACTCGCGACGACCTACCTCGAGGAACGCCCTGAGGCCAAGGAGCGAGTGCCCGAGGCCGGCGAAGTCGTCGAACTCTCCGAGGTGGGGGCACACTCTCGCGGAACAATCTTCGAAGAAGGCAGTCACCTGATCACTGACGAACTCCAGCAAGCCATCGCCAGCATCGCCGCTCGGTTCAAGAACCCTCACTCACAAGCGTCCTCCGTCTCGGCCCACGACGCTTCGGCCGACTATGCCTCAGCCGAGGATGCCTTGGCCGATACCGGCTTCGATTTTGGCCGCTTCGACATCATCACCGATTCAGACGAGTCGCTCCGATTGGGACGGAACCTCAACGTTTTGGAACTCAACGGCATCACGTCGGAGTCGACGAATATCTACGACCGCCAATACTCGATCCTAGATGGGCTAAAGGTTCTCGCCGATCAATGGCGTCATTGCTTCGCAATCGGCGCTGAACGACGCCAGATGGGGTATCGCCCAACCGGGGTGTACCAGCTGCTCAAGGATTGGCGCCAAGCACGCTCCTAGATGGACCGCTATCATTCCCAACTACCATGTCGACGACCACCAACATTCACGAGAAGGCCTACGACTCGGTAAGGCTGCGTGAAGTTTGGGGGCTGATCTCACTGGGTCTCCTCGTTCTGTCCTTGACGACCCAGTTCGCAGTCCGCCTACTGCCTGAGGACCTCCCAAACTGGGGGCCGGTTACCCACCGCCCAGTTTTGGCCTTCCTTGCGGTGCCTGTGGTCTCGCTACTGGGCATCGGTTGCGCACTGCTGGCGGGGCGTCAGCACACAGCCACTGGCCGCATCGGTTTCTTTCTGAATCTCACGGTCTTCTGTCTGAGCACCGCGTTGATCGCTCTTGCGGCTAGCTACTTCGCTCTTCGCTGACGAGCGGGCTCTCGCGACTAGCAGCTTCGCACTCAAACCAACCGCTAGACCCCTCGTGCGTTGCGCCTGCTCCAGTAGCCGGCCAGTTCCTCCTTGACCACGGGGCCCAGGAAGTAGAGCGCCAAGATGTTGGCCAAGGCCATAGCGAACACCAGTGAGTCCGAGAAGTCGATGATTTGCGTCATCTGCGTGGTACAGCCGAGCAGTACGAAGACACAGAAGAACGCGTTGAACCCGAGCTTGCCTCGCTTGCCAGCACCGAACAGGTAGACGAATGCGGACTGGCCGTAGTAAGCCCACGAGATCATGGTGGAAAAGGCAAACAGAATCACCACCACCGCTAGCGGGTAAGGAAACCAAGAGACCACGCTCGCGAAGGCACTCGAGGTGAGTTCAACGCCAGATGCGGCGCCGCCAATCATGCCCGGTTCCCACACAGTCAAGGTGATCACCAGCGAGGTCAACGTGCAGATCACCACCGTGTCGATGAACGGTTCGAGCATCGAGACATAGCCTTCGGTGACCGGCTCCTTTGTGCGGACGGCAGCATGCGCCACCGATGAGGAACCAATGCCAGCCTCGTTGGAGAAAACCGCCCGTCTGAAGCCCATGATCATCACGCCGAAAAAGCCACCCGCCACACCCAATGGGGTGAAGGCGCCGCTGATGATTGCCCCGAACGCTTCGGGAAGCTTGCTGAAGTTGGCGCCGATCACAATCAGTGCCCCAATCACGTAGAGCGCCGCCATGAACGGTACGAGCTTGCTGGTCACCCGCGAGATACTGCGGATCCCACCCACAATCACTAGCCCGACCACAGCCGCCAGGAGCAGTCCGAACAACCAGGCGCGGTCGGCGAAGAAACTGGCCTCGCCACCGGTGACATTGCGAAATTGCACATAGGCCTGGTTCGACTGAAACATGCAGCCGATTCCCAAGCAGCCGATCATCAGGCAGATCGCGTAGTAGATCGCTAGAGATCGACCTAGCCGAGGGCGGCCCAGAGCGGCAAGCCCTTTGTCGATGTAAAACATGGGGCCGCCCGAGACCGATCCATCGGCGTTTTCGATGCGGTACTTCACACCAAGGGTGCACTCGACAAACTTGGTCGACATCCCCAAGAAGCCCGCGATCACCAACCAAAAGGTGGCTCCGGGTCCTGCCACCGAAACCAGGATGGCCACTGCTGCGATGTTACCCACTCCCACCGTGCCAGAGACCGCGGTGGTCAAGGCTCTGAAGTGACTGACTTCCCCTGGGTCTTTCGACGACGCCTCCTTGCCGCTCACCAGTCGTAGAGCGTGCCCGAAGCCGCGAATGTTGATGAAGCGGAAGTAGCCGGTGAACCAGATTGCGCCAACGATCAGCCAAACAACGATTAGCGGCAATTCAGTGTCACCCAACGGCACGCTGAAGAAAACAACCTTGTACACCCAAGCAGCGATGGGCGCCATGGCGCGGTCAAGCGCCGCGTCGATTCCGGTCGGCTTGACCGCGGCCAGCAACGATGCTGCAGAGTTAGAGGCGAGGGACGAGACGCTCAAGAGTGAAAGAGAGATAAGGCCTTAGCTCCTTCTCCAGTCGTATCAGCAGGACAGCAGGTGCCGTCCATGTTCGCGACCGCAAAGATTGATTCAGTGGTTCTGGACGCCCAGGGTACCAAGATCGAGCCACTGCGGTGCTCACCACATCCTCGTAGACTGTCGGCCCCTATGATTCACGCACTCGGTTCACTCAGTCTGATCGGCTACGTCGTCATGGTTTGGCTCGCCAGCGACGGGAGCCCCATGCGCGTCGTCGCAGGCCTATCGCTGTGGTTGTTGCTCTTTGTTCCCTACAGTTGGCTCTGCTTTCGGACGATCGCGAGCGAACAGGCGAAGCCCCAAGATGCAACTGCTGGCCGAACCGGCCCGATCTTGCTGTGGGCCTTGTTGTTTCGCGTCGCACTGCTTCCAGCAGGAATCACTCCGGAGCAACCGATGGACCAACTGCGCCTCGATCTCGGCGGTGAGGAGGCGGGCTACCAGTCGTTCTTGCTTTGGGACAACGACGTCTGGCGCTACCTATGGGATGGCCACGTGATGGCAGCCGGAATCAGCCCCTATGTTTGGTCGCCGAGCGCCTTAGTCCGAGCAGCGGATGAGGGCGAATTATGGGCCGAAGAACTGGTTGACAGCGGGCCTTGGTGGGATGTGCTCGACCGAATGTCGTACGGCGAGTACCAGTCGATCTACCCGCCGCTCGCACTGGCCGCGTACGCGCTGAGTCATCAGCTGGTACCAGGTAGCGTCTTGGTCTGGAAGACGCTGTTGGCATCTCTCGAGTTTCTGGGGTGCTGGGTCTTCGCGCTGCTACTCGCTCGGACCGGTCGATCACCCCAGCTAGTCCTGCTGTTGGCGTGGAATCCACTCTTGATCAAGGAGGTGGCTGGCTCGGGTCACGTCGATGGTCTGTTGGTCCCTACACTCTGTGTTGCGCTCTTCGCGGTCAGCTCCAAACGAGGCACCCTCGCGATCAGCGCTCTAACTGCCGCGGTCTTGATCAAGCTGTGGCCCATTCTGTTCACGCCAGCGCTGCTCCTGCGGACCCGGTGGCAAGCGTGGTGGCCACTTCCAGTCGGTTTGCTGGCCGGCTACTGGCCGTTTCGTCATGAACTCAGCCAGCTGGCCCAGGCCTTTCGAACCTTCACTTCGGAATGGGTGTTCAATCCCGGTCCGTGGCTGGCAATCGAGCAACTCGCTGAAGCTTTCGGCACTGGCGGCCGCGCCGTTCCTGATCTCGTGCACTTGCTCTTAAGCCTAGGCGCTGTCGCAGCGACGAGCTGGTTCGCCCTCTCGAAACGTACAAAGGCCCACCGCGGCGAATGCTTCGCGCTGAACGCAATCGCGCGCGACTGGTTCATCATCGGCGCCCTTTTCATGCTGTTCTCGGCTACGGTCATGCCCTGGTACTTGATCGCATTGTTGCCCCTGGCCGTGCTAATTCAGGCCTGGCCTTGGATCACTGTCACCGCCGCAGCAGTCCTTTCCTACGGCATCTACATCAACGGAAACGAAGCACCCTGGGTGCTCGCCATCGAGTTTGGGGTCATGTTCTCGGCGTGGCTGTGGTGGAGATGGCGACGGGTGAAACACCACGGGACGGTCCACTGAAGAAGGCCGACGGCAGCACCCAACCCTTACGGTCACTCGATCCACCTAGCGATGGACCCGTCCTCTCGGACAACGATTCGCTGTGGTTGGACGCACTGCGCCTGCTCGCAGCGCAGGTGGTCCTGCTCGGCCATGCGTTCGATTTCTTTGGCTGGTTCTCCAGTCTCAACGACCCCTCGCACGTGCAGATCCAACGACTCGGCGTTGTTGTATTTTTCTTGCTGTCGGGCTTCCTGATCCCGTACTCGGTCGACCGGAAGCGCTCGGCAGCATTGGGGGCCGCAACCAACCCAGTGCCAGGCTATGGATTCAGCCGCTACTTGATCGACCGAAGCGGGCGTATCTACGCGGCGCTTCTACCTGCGCTACTCTTCATAGCCGTCGTCGATCTCTTGCCCTTTCAAGCTTTCGAGACTGACTACCCGCCAGGCTCGAACACCTCCGCTGTTTGGGTTTGGATGGCCAACGCGCTTCATCTGCAGGAGTATCCGGCCGCTGCACTGAACGGTCTTACGATTCCGATCTTTGGCACCGGCGATCCATTGTGGAGCCTCGCAGTTGAATGGTGGATCTACATGCTCTTTGGCGTAGTCGCCTTCAGGGCACTGACCATCCCCGCATTGACGCTTGCGGCGATCGCAGGCCTCTCGGTGGCGCACAATCTCAACGGTGGAACCGGCGATCGAATCGTGGTGGTCTGGATCTTGGGCTGGCTGGTCTTCCTCGCCTGGAAAGTACTGCGAAGCCGAGTGTCGCCTCGTCTCGGGGTCGCTGCACGCTTCGGAGCTGCGGTGTTCAGCCTGCTCGCTTTTGCAGCCGTAGCAATCGCTCCGCATCGATCGCACTTCGGCCTTGACCTGCCATTCGCCATCCTCAGTGCCTCAGCACTTCTCTTCTTACTCCTCGGTTCGCGAGCACGGGAGACCGCTCAAGGTGAAGCGGGCAAGGTCACCGACAAGCCCCTAGTGCGCGCGATACGAACCGGTGCAGGTTACTCGTTCACCCTCTACTTGACCCATTTCTCGGTACTGACCGTGCTCTACGACCTCCGGGAGCAGTTCGCGCCACCAATGCTGGTCGCGATCGCCCTGGTGCTGTGCAATTGCGTAGCTTGGCTCGTTTCACAAGCAGGTGAACGGCATACCCAGTCTTTGAAGCAATGGATGCTTCAAAGATTCAGCACAACCTAAGCCTCGTTGCAAACCCAAGCGTAGTGCAAGATTCCTCTACCGACCAAATCTCCCTGCTGCCCCGGTTGGCTTCGAGGGAAGCTAGGTTTCGACCGAGCCTTCAACTCGGAGCCTAAGGACCGCACCGTCGGCGTCGCGGACAGTCAGCTTGATGATCTGGCCGGCAGCGATGTCAGCGGCAGTCAGGTTGCGACGACCACCGAAATCTTTCTTTTTCTTAGCCCGCATCGACAGCTCTGGGTGAAACGAGAGTTCGTGCAGCGTTTCGGTACGCAAGTCACGGATGGTGAACCTGCCAGTCTCAGCATCAACGGCGACCACGGTGGCCTTGACGATGTGTGTTGCCAAGAAAGGGTCCGAGGCGGGACCGGTAGGTCCGGCGGTCACGCCACCGCGCGAGGAGCCGGAGGCTGAGACTGCAGAAGCACAGAGGATGATCGCCAGCATGGCAACTCCTGCGATGGCGCTCGTACGGCGAAACGATGGACTGAACGACAAAGCTTGATTGGCGAACATTGGCTGGTTCTCCTCGATGGTCGAGTGCAGAGCTGGAGAGGTCAGGGTGCCTGCACGAAGGCTAGAGTCTGCCAGCGCGCCCACTGAATTTCAACGCGACCCCTTGAGAGCCACCTACACCCTTAGGCTACGCCAGTACGACAGATACGGGGTCTAGCGCCAATCCGGTTCATTGCTGGCGCCCGAGACCCCGAATCCGACCGTAGCGGGATTCAACCTCTACAGACGGATCTCCAACAACTCGTACCCGAGGCGCTGTATCGCCGACTTGATCGACTGCTCTCGCTCCGTTCCCGCCACCTCAAAGAGCAGTTCAGACCATGCTCCGGTCAAACGGTCTCGGACCTCAGCAGGCGAACCCACAACATAGACGTGCTCTTCTCCAACGCCGTCGTGCCTGTCGATACGCCGATTGATTGACAACGCTTGGAGAACCTCATCAGTGGCTGCCGCAACCTGGCCGTCGCTGACTCCCAATCCCAACGCTTCCTCACTGAGAACGTCTTCTACCGCCTCGCGCAATAGTGGATCGACCTCACGCGATGCCAACCGAGCTGGCGCCCTCGGCGCTGCTTGGATCGAGCGCTGGTTCGGTTGCGGCCCACGGACCAGCCCCTGGCGCTTCAGGCTCGAGAGTTCGCGGTGTGCTCGTTCCAGTTCGCGTGCGACTTTCTCCATCTCTTGCCGCCGGGGCCCAAGGTTGCGCTGGAGCTCTTCGACGGCTCGCTGCCGATCGGCGCCCTCGGCCGCTAGGCGCCCGAGCATCTCTTTTCGCTGCTGCAAGGCGCGATCTCGATCACCAGCAACCTTGGCCTCTAGCTCTCCTAGGAGCTTCGCCCGGGCCGTTCGAGACTCCTTGGCCATCACCTGCGCCTTCAGCTCCAGCTCTTTCGACACCTGGAGTACACGCTGTTGAGCCTCCTCAGCGCGTTCTCTGAGGACTTCCGCGTCGCTCCGGGCGGTCCGACTCACCCGCTCCAACTCCCGACGCAGTTCCGCCCGTTCTCCTTCAAGCGCAGCAGCCATCTCACGCGCTCGCAATCGGCGGTCGATCTCTAACTTCTGCAGTTCCTGCTCGTACGCGCGCCGCGCGGAGCTTTGTTCTTCGCCGAGTTGTCGCTCGTCAGACTCAAGAGTTCTTTTCAACTCTCGACGCTGGGCTTCGACGGCACTTCTGAGGTCCTGGCTCTGCCTCTTCATTTGATTGCGTTGCTCTTCGCTATCAGCTTGGAGCCGGTCCATGTGAGCCCTAAGTTCCGCTACGCGAGCCGCTAGCTCTTTGGCACGTTTTCTCTCCTCGGCAGTCAGTTCGCGTTCAGCTCTCGGGGTCTGTACGACCGCGGGATATGCCGACAGCACCGGTGTCGAGGAACTCACCTGAGCCCATGCTTGAGGCACAAGCGCTACGGACGGAGCAAGTTGCGCAGGCCACACCGGCTGGCCTGGCGCGAGCGCTGCTGGCGCGACCAATGGGGCGACCAGGTTCAGCTGCGCCGCTGGCACGGTTGCTTGTACTCGAGGCGCTTTGGACGCAGGGCGGACAGACGCGGCCCATGGCGCGAGCGCCGGCACTGGGGTCGGCACTGGGGTCGGCACTGGGGTCGGCGCGGATGAAGGCAGGACGGGCGCACTGGCTTCTGGCACAAGCGCAGGCGCTGCCGTGGCAATCGGCGGCCTCGCGGGCTGAGACCAGCGAGCGACCGGGGCCCGAGGGGCAAGTTTGGACAGCACAGCGGGAACTGGCTCAAGCGGCACCCGCTCGATTCGCTCAGGCATCACTTCGACCGGCAGCACCGTACGCCTCACGACTTCTGGTTGCACAGCAGCAACTAAGAACACAAAGCAAAGTGCAAGCAGGAGCGCAGTTCTACCTGCCGACTTGCGCAGGACTGACGGATCGAGGATATTCATCATTCGCCTTTCTAACTGTCGTTTCGAGAGCATTGGCAAGGCCATGGCAAACGCCAGTGGCCGTTGCACAAGTAGGTCATCGTGGAGACTCAGAAGATGTTGCGCGTAGTGGCTGGGGCGTACCCTTTGTGCCACCCACTCGTCACAGGCCAGTTCTTGTTCGAGCTCCAATCGCGCGCAAGCCAGGTGCACCAGCGGATGCCACCAGTAGAAGCAACGGACCAGGCGGGTCACCATTCGCGCCGCCCAGTCACCACGTCTGATGTGCCCAAGCTCGTGCAATAGCACCACCTCGAGACGTTGCTGCGACCAATTGAGTGCGCTATGCGGTAGCGCGATCGTGGCTGGCCCGAGCAGCCGTGAATTCACTCCCCAGGTCATTGGCACAGCACTCGCTTGACTGAGCAGAAATCGCGGAGGATCGTTGGCTAGAGCCTTGCCGCAAAGCCGGCGCAAGGCAGTCTGCATAACCTCCGGAGCAATGGTCGCGGACGCTGAGATCGCCTGAAGTCGCTGGACCCCAACAAGCAGCCTGATCAGCAAGAGAAGCACTCCTAGCAACCAAACCCCCAAGGCCACCTGACCCAACGTCGGTCGAGCCAAGTGACCGCGGCTGTTCTCGACTCCACCAGCGTTTATTGCGAGCCCCTCGGAGATTGCGCCTTGCGCCGCCACGCTCGTCCCTCCAGACCCTGCAAGATCAGTCCGATCCATCGGGCCGCAGCCGCGCTCGCACAGTGTCTCGCCCGATGCCGTGCCCAACGGCGGCGCCAGGCCCTGTTCCAACGACTCTTTGTCCTCCGCCGAAGGCGCCACAACCACCGGTTCTGCCATCGGCAGCTCAATGCGCAAGCCGCTCCACGCGCCGCTCTGGCCCCAGACCGAAAGAGCCAAGACGACCAACAGAGCGATCGACGCAACTGCAAGTAACAGCGACCGACGTCGAGCGTTCCCGTGCCTAAGCACCACCAATACGACGGCAGTTCCGAGCAGGACCAAGGTCGACCGCAGCACTACCTGAGCGATCAGACTCAGGTCGAGGGACAGCCCATCACTGGCGAGCATGAAGGCCATCATCGACCTTCCTCCTGGGCTATATCGATCAGGCTTTGCAACTGCTCGCGTTGTTCGGCGCTCAACCGGTCATCCATGGCCAGGAGTGCGACGACGGCCTCCTGCGTTGAGCCACCAAAGAAAGTACCGAGCACATGCCGCAGCGCCGACTCTCTCGCCTCTTCGCGCGCTACCGTGGGCTCAAACAGATAACGAGGACCGACTTGAAAGTGTCGGAGGTGCCCCTTCTCCACCAGCACCCTCAGTTGTGCTCGGACCGCCGAGTACGACCCAGGATCTAGCATCGCTTGCCTTACCGCGGCCGCCGAAACGCCCTCGTCGACAGCCAGGTTGTAGACCACGTCCATGATCTCCCGCTCGCGGCGACTCAGTCGCGGCTGCCCAGCCTTCTTTGGTTTCTTCATTGCCGCTCTCCCGAGTCAGTAGTGCTAGATTTTTAGCACACTGCTAGATTTCTAGCAACACTTACTACGCGGCATCGGCGAAGAAGTTCCGAGATGCTAGCTGCGAGCCATCCCTGACTTACGCACCAGCACCTTGCGCTCAACAAGCCTGGGCAGTTCGCGGGCAGCGGACCAAGCGCTGAGCGTCAGTGCCCAAAGCGGCTTTGAGCAGTCTGCAGGTCGCGATTCCACGCCATCGCAAGAGCGCAGCTAGGAGCATCAAAGCCGGGTAGCTGGATCCGCCAGTGTCCGACACTACCGACGACGGATCACTCCCGTCCCCAAACTGAAGCGAACAGCCTCAGCGCCGTAAAGGCGACCTCTTGCGTCGATCCAAACGCCCCTTGAGCTCGACCCACGCCGGCACGCCGTCTGCCTCGCAGCGATTCAGGTCTTGCTCGATCGCCCGCTCAATCGACCGCACCTTACCCTTGTCCAACCACGTCCCAATCGAAGAGACAATCCCCGTCTTGTCGCCACGCGCCGTCCGCCCGGCCCTATGGATGTAGTCCTCAACGGTCTCGGGCATGTCGAAATTGACCACATGGTCGATGTCCGGGATGTCGATGCCGCGCGCCGCGATATCGGTAGCCACCAGAATGCGGTGAGTGCCGTTGCGAAACCCCTCGAGAGCCTTGACCCGGTTCTGTTGAGAGCGATCTGAGTGGATCCGTGCCACCGGATAGCCCGACGAGCGCAAGATGGCTGACAACCATTCCGCGTCGGACTTGCGCCGAGTGAATACCAACGTGCTGCCTTCGACCTTCTGCAACAGAGCCTGGATGCACGGTTTCTTGTTCTCTTCATCCACCAAATAGAGGCGATGCTCGATCCCACGCGCGGCGCGCCCGGAAGGTAGAACGTCAACTCTTACCGGGTCAGTGAGAAACCGCTGTGACAGCTTCTCGATCGGCGGCGGCATGGTGGCCGAGAACATCATGTTGCGACGATCCAGTCCCGGCATTCCCTGAAGAATCCGGGTGATCTGAGGCAAGAAGCCGAGGTCAAGCATGTGATCTGCTTCGTCGAGCACGAACTCGAAGACGTCGTCCATGCGTACCGTTCGCCGCTCCATGTGGTCCAACATACGACCGGGGGTGGCGACCACAATCTCTGGACCGCGGCGCAGCGCGTCGATCTGCGGCCCAATCGGAACGCCCCCAATAACGCAGACGGTGGTGACGCCACGCTTGCCCGCGACTCCTCGCGGCGAAAAGTTGTCTAGGAAAGCCTGGGTTTGTAGCGCGATCTCGCGCGTTGGACTGAGGACGAGTGCCGCAAAGTCGTCACCGGGATCGAGCTCTTGCAAGATTGGCAGGCTAAAGGCTGCGGTTTTGCCCGAACCTGTCTCAGCCAGTCCAATGATGTCGCTCCCGTCTAGCGCTAGCGGGATGACACGGTCTTGAATTTCGGTTGGGCGCTCAAAACCGATGCCCTTGAGCACGTCGAGGATCCATCCATCCAGACCCATCCCTTCAAAGGACGATCGACTGGCAAGGATCGAGTGCGCTTCGGCGTGGTCGTCCACGGCCTCGCTAGACGAGGGAGAGTCAATAGCTGTCAAAGGATCAGAGCTCGGGCTTTCTTATCGAAGAGTGGTTCTCGGACGGCGCAAACCGTCACAGTAGGGAAACGCGAGTATACGGCCTATGGCCTTTCAAGAACCGGTCCGCAGCCTTCAAGGTCAGCGCTGCGCGAACTGTTAGAGCACCCAAGATGCCAGGCAGGACTAGCCTTCGTTGTCCCCTCGACGCTTGAACACCTGATACCAGCGCTTGCGTCGCACCTCAATCGGTTCTTCGCGCGATCCCAGCACACCACGGTGCCCAGAGCGATCAACGGCGGTTGCCCAGAACTGCACCGGTTTGCCTTGGTGCAAAGACGCCGGAATCTGGATGCTGTAGTGACCATCAGACTCGGCACGGACCGGCAGCCGTTGAGCCGGGCGGCCGTCGGCGACGACCTCGAAACTCAGGTCGGTCACCTCATAGTCATCCACCACGACCAGCTCGACGACGAGCGGCTCACCACGCTTGAGGTCGATGCTCTCGGCCACTAGATCGATCTGCGGCTGGCCCTGATCGAGATCTGCCAGTTGCGCTTGAAGGCGAAGGCGGATCTCGGCCGCACGCTCTTTGGTCTCGTCGTTGAACACGCCCACTACCAAGATTTCAAGTCCGCGGTGGGGTACGCCATCCTGACCGAAAGCCTCGGCTGTCCGCAGCAGCTCCGCGGTCTCCGCGCGGGCTTGCAAGCGCGTTGAGATCTGATCACTAATTACCTGTAGTTTTGGCGACAGTTCCATCTTGTTGCCCACCTCGCCGACCAAGCTTGCCGCTTCACCAAGCCGGCCCTCGTCGACCAGGGCCATCGTGGTTTGCTCCACCCGATTGGTTGCCCTCTTGATCGCATCAAAGCGCTCAGCTAACGCCGGATAGGCCTCCTGAAGATCGAGCGCACGATCGAGCGGCTCAAGGTCTTGGCCGCGATCGAGCGCGCTCCTGAAGGCATCCACCGAACGCAGCACCCGGCGTGCTTTGCTAGCTAGCTCAGAGCCGCCGGGCTGTTCCCGCAGTGCAGCCATCGCGGTTGCGCCCCCGCGTAGGGCGTCTCGCATCTCGTTGACGTCGAGCGCCTCGAGAGCCGGGCCAAGCCGAGCGCTCAGCTCCGCACCGTAACCGATTCTGAGAGCCTGCCGCGCGCTCAGTAAGACGTCTCCGTCGGTAACGGAGAGTTCCCCCTGATCGGCGCGCTCTTGAAGCATCTGCGACAAAGGAACAGCGTCCTGCCAATTGCCTTCAGCCACCAGGATCACCAACCGTTCGAGTTCCTCAGGCAGTTGCTCGAGGGCTGGCTCGACCGTCTCGGCCACTTCGACCAAATCCGCCACCCGGGGCATCACCGGTTCGTCACCCGAATCTGCTGCTCGCGTGAACAGTCCGGCGACCAGCGTTCCGGCCAAAACAAGCGTGAGGATCGCGGCCGCAACCAAGCCGAACATGAGCCGATTGCGTGACCTGCCTTCCAGTGCACCTCTAGCACTCGCGATCGGCGGCGGCGCCTGAATTGGGCGCGATGCCTCAGCAGCGCCTTCCTTACCACGGAAGTGGCTGTTCGGCACCGTAACCGAAGGAGGCTTCGAGCTGGCGGCCGCCTGCTGTGGGCCCGCCTCGTCCAGGAGGCCTTGGTCTTCAGAGACTGCGCTCCTGGTCGACTTCGCCTTGACAGTCTTCGCTTTTGCCGCCAGCGAACTGGCGGCAGCCGAGCCTTCGGCTAGCGGCGCCTGCTCAGTCGGCAATGACATCTCAGCCGGCGGCGACACCAAAGCCGTCTTGTCTAGATCACCGACAGATTGAGCGGCCAATTCTTCGAGCACCGTCTTCGGACCCGGCTCAGACAGATGCTGCTTTTCCGCCTCTTTGACCAGCTCGGTTCGAGCCACGGGCGACGCCCAGAGAGTCGCTACTTCGGAATCCGGCTCTTGATCAAGACCGGCTTTGAGCGGAAGCCCGTGATCCGCAGTTGCTTGGACGGAGGCCGCGTCAATGCTTTCATCTACTAGAGCTAAGGACTCAAGTCCCGGGTCTGGTGCGGAAGGGTCGCGAGGCGCCATCGCGACTACTGGAACAGCAATCTCGGCTGTGGTGCTTTCCCGAACCATCTCGTCTTTGGACTCGTCGCGTGCTGAGGCTTCAGCTTCAGCGGCGTGAGCTGAGTCTGCGGATTCGACCGCAGACTCTTCGTCAATCAGCTCTTCACCAGCAAGATCATCGATCATCTTGCCGAGTTCGTCTGCCTCGAACATGGGAGTAGAGAGTGCCGAAGCCTCGCTGCTGCTCTTGGGCAGCACGAACGAACCGGTCTGCTGGCGGATCGCGTGCACCCCTGTCTTGCGGGCCATGGCCGCTTCCGAATCGACCTTTTGGGCGACCGGCTCTGGTGGTTCGGGGATCGCCGACTTCGGCACAGGGTCGCGGGCCGGAGTCTCTTTGGCTGCCGAAGCCTCCGTGAACGCAGGTGGCGTCGGAAGCGGGGGCAAGGGAGCGGCGCTGGAAGCGGTGGCAGCCGTGGCGCCGTTGGCGCCGTTGGCACCGTTGGACTGAACCACGCCAACGGATTCGCGCAGCTTTGGCATCGGCTGGGTGGCGGTGACATCAGCGCGCTGCTCGCGCGGCATCGCGTGCTGAAGTGCTTTGGCAAAGGCACTGTAGGAGTCGGGCCTGCGGTCTGGATTGGGATCAAGACACTCTTCCAGAGCTGAGCGCAGGGCCTCAGGCCGAGAGATTCGGCGGCTCAGTTCACCCGGAAAGCGCACCTGTACATTGTTCGAGGCCGTTGATACTTCAGCCCCAAGCAAGTCAGCCGTCATCTTGGCAATGGAATAGAGATCCGCACGCCACAACGCCTCTCCGATCCCTCCAGCCTGCTTGAGTTCAGGAGCGGAATAGTTGTTTGAGACTCCCAGAACCACACCCTGTCCACTCTGCCAATCCACGTTCAACAGCGACGACCCCCAGCCGGTCAACTGCGCACGACGATCAGGCATCACGAGAACATTCTCTGGAGAAATCCCGAGATGAACTAGACCGTGAAGCGCCAGCGACTCGAGCGCCTCTACAACCTGCATCACCACCGAAAGCACGTCTCCAGGATCAAGCGCCAGATCGGATAGGGGCGCACCTGGAAACCACTCACAGACGAGGAACGCCTCGCCCGCTCCGGTGACCCCGTAGTCCAGCACGTGAGGCAAAGTTGGATGCCCCAACGAGTGGAGGACCGAAGCCGTTCCGTTAAAGCGGCGGGTGAGCGATTCGCGCTGTGGGTCGCCTGCGAGGCTGATCACCTTGACCGCGAGCTTCTCTTCATTATCTGGACTCCGCCCAGCAAAAGTGCGCGCGGCAGAGGTCCAGCTCAAGGCGCGCTGCAGACGATACTTGGCTGCGAGATCTGTCATCGGTGGGAATCCGTCTAGAGAGGTTACGGGCTTAGGGATCGATGCCTGGGCTGCAGGCTTCCCCTACGACTCTGTCCTGGCTCCCACAAAACAATAGATGGCGAACTCAAGATTCTACCGCAACACCTTGAACCCGCGGAAGATGCGGTCGTGTATGAGCGAATTCGCAGTAGCTGAAGAGTACTATCCCGTTGGCAGAATTCTGTCCTCCAGAGCCACGGCCCAAGGCACTACACCGCATGAAGATTCCAGACCTACTCTTCCCTACGCCCTACCTAGCAATCGACCGCCAAGCACTCGAAGAGACCTTAGGGCTGGCTTTCCTCGGCCGCGAACTGGGAACACAACTTCATGACGAGCTCGCCAAGGCACGCCTGCCAAGCCAGGATCGACTGCGTCGCCGGGCGCAGAGCAGTGCGCCTGACCAGCAGCGAGCAGCACATGCAGCCACAGATGCAACTCCAAGCCCCACTGCGGCCCGTCCGTCACCTGGTGGCGACGGCGAAGTCACCTTTAGGCCCGAATTCTTCGGCGGAGACCTCTTCCTCAGAACTCTGCTCGAACAGTCCTTCCAGCTCAACATCGACCAACGCCAGTTCCCGGTCAACTACGCCTTCTTGGAGCGTGTGATCCAGTTCGCACCAACCGACCGTGAAACCATCGAGTTACGTCAGGGCATTCTCGAAGAGCTCGAGCTGAACGACCAATCCCGCGGCCGAGTGGAGAAGCTCTATCGCGAGCTATTCGACCTAATGTCGTTGATGAAAACGCCCGGTTTCAGCGGTACGCTGAACCTCGCGGACTTCAGACTCGACATCCTCCATCAGCTCAAGAAGGTCATCGACATGATGGCGACTGACTTCGATGGGTGTTCATCAGCGCTGCGTCGGTTGAGCGATTCCGCGATCGAAACCCAAGCCGAGGAGCCCTATCGACTGTTGTCGGATCTGCTGGAGTACGAAAGCGGTCTGGCCAAGATGACGCTCGACGTCACGGTTGGCGCTGACGGCAAGTTGCGCTCCTTCGTGGTCCGAGGGTTGGAGGAGAACGAACGCAATCGATTCCATCGCGCACCCGGTCGCCGATTCCTAGACGCGCTCCTCCTAGGTTTCAGAGGGTACAGCCAGAGTCGTCGCGAGCTGATGAGCCGCCTAGTCGACGAGGTCTTCAGACAGCTCTCTGACCCGATGGTGCCGTATGTTCAACTGCTCGGCCACTTGGAGTTCTACTTGACCTCACTAGGCTTCAGGCGCAGGGCCCAGGCCAACGGTCTGGACGTTTCCCGTCCCACGTTCAACTTCAACTCAGTCAACCCCGCTATCTCGGGCAACGGCGTTCAGATCGAATCGATGTTCAACCCGCTCCTCCTGGGCGACGCTGTACCCCCAGTGCCCTGCTCTTTGCGCACCGCCGCTGGGGCCTCAGTGGTGTTGATCACCGGGCCCAATTCAGGCGGTAAGACGCGGCTCTTGCAGGCCCTAGGGCTCACCCAACTGCTCGCTCAAGCTGGCACTTACGTACCTTGCGCCAAGGCAACGCTGCAACTGCAAAGCGGACTCTTCGTCTCTCTAATCGAAGAAGAAGGCGCACGGGTCACCGAAGGCCGACTCGGGCGCGAACTGGTGCGCATCCGATCGCTGTTCGAGAAGATGGCACCGCGGTCCCTCGTCATCCTTGACGAGCTTTGTTCGGGCACCAATCCGTCTGAAGGCGTCGAGGTCTTCACTCTCGTTCTCCAGCTGCTCGAAGAGGTGCAGCCCACTGCCTTCGTGACTACCCACTTTCTCGACTACGCACGTTCGCTGAGCGACAACCCGGTGATCGCGGGCCTCGAGTTCCTTCAAGTGGAGGTCGACTCACAACTGCGCTCGACCTATCAGTTCGTGCCCGGAGTAGCGAACACCTCATTGGCCGCGGTCACAGCCGAGCGCCTTGGGGTCACCTTCGAAAGCCTCGCGGGAGCCATCCGGAGACGCAGACACCAACTGTGACGGTCTTTGGATATCATTTCAATCACTCATGAGTAACCTCGACACCAAGATGCCCGAGAGGATCGGCAAGTACGAAATCGCCTCCAAGATCGGCGAAGGCGGCTTCGGCACCGTCTACAAGGGGCGGGATCCCCTTATTAGGCGCACGGTTGCAGTGAAGACCTGCAACTCCGATCAAGAGTTGATTCGTAAACGCTTCTTCCGAGAAGCGGAGATCGCCGGCAGCCTGCGGCACGACAACATCGTCACCCTTCACGACTTTGGTGTGCACGAAGAGACGCCGTTCCTGGTGCAGGAATTTCTCAACGGCCAAGATCTCGACGTCTTGATCGCGAGCAACTACGACAAACTGGACATGGCGTTCAAGATTCGCTGCATGCGAGCCGTAGCTGAGGGCTTGCGCTATGCCCACCAGCAGGGCGTCATTCATCGCGACATCAAGCCTGCCAACATTCGTGTCCTGCACAACGGCGGAATCAAGGTCATGGATTTTGGCATCGCCAAGCTCACGGACCAACGGACGCAGCTGACCAAGACCGGCATGACGCTAGGCACCGTCTCTTACCTCTCCCCCGAACAGTTGCGCGGCGAACAAGTCGACCATCGCGTAGACATCTTCTCCTACGGAGTCCTCGCCTACGAACTACTGTGCGCTAAGAAGCCGTTCGAGGCGAAGTCGATCTCCAACCTGTTCTTCAAGCTCCTGCACGAAGAAGCGCCTCCAGTCCACGCAGATGATCTGCCGCCCGGCCTTGGTGCCGTTGTCAAACGGTGCCTGGAAAAGGATGCCGCCGACCGCTATTCAACCTTTGACGAGGCGATCACCGAGCTTCACGAGATCCAGGTCGCTGGTGGCTACGACGGAGCATCCGACAGCTTTCCCGGCCGCGGCGTGCCAGATGTGGCGGAAACAGTACGTGAGGCGCTGCGCGCCGGTGAGCTGACCACAGCGGAGTTCTCCTTAGACCTCGCGCGCAAGCAAATGGGTGACTCGGATGAGTTCGACCGACTATTCGGCAGTTTGCAAGAGCAACTCGACCGCCTCAAGGAGGATGGTGATCACACTTCAGGTGCCATCAGTGCTTCAGGCGCCATTAGCGAAGCAGACATCATCGAGGTCAGGCGACGAATCGCCGATGGCGAATTCGAGATCGCTGAGAGCAAGCTGATCGCTCTGTCTGCACACAGCCACACCGATCACGAGATCGAAGGCCTTTGGGACAACCTTCGCAAGGCGCGAACCGGCACCGCTGGCGAGCTTCCAATCCACGGCGGCGGACCCGTTAACTCGCAGTGGTGGCAGTCTCGCCAGAACCAGCTGCTAGCAGCCGGGATCGGGGGCGTACTCGTGCTCTTGATGATGATCGTTTGGTTCGCCGCGCTCGGTTCAAGCAAGAGCGGCCAAGCCGCCCCCCGCACCCAGGGAGCGACAACAGAACCCAGGGCTGCGGGCTCGGCAGCAACCCCAACCGCGACAACCGATTCTGTACCAACAGCGCCCATCGCGGGAGCTGATGAGAGCAGGATCCTGAAGACCGAGCAGAATCCGGCCCAAACGAATCGCGAAGGCGAAGTCCCCATTGAGGAATGGGCTGGCGACGTCGAAAAATCCGGTGACGAGCCACCGATTGAAGAGTTCAGCGGCGACGGCAGTAGCTAGACCCCGCCCGGGGCCAAAACACGATATCGTTGCTGCCATCGGCAAGTCGGGCTTTGACGACGCGCTCGGAACCCGATCGGCCCCTTCTCTCCAACGCCCGCCGGAGCGAACCCCGATCGACATCGCAACCAGCGCGCACTCGCATCCTGCGACCCTTCCCCTCGTTCTGGGAGAGAGAGTCACTGGCCAGCCGCACCCCTCAATCGGCCCTGTGGTGTCCAAGCCACCTTCGGTAGCCGTCTATTCATCGCGTTCTCAAGATTTGAACGCTCTCACGAAGACCCCACACACCATGACCTCTGCACAGCCAACCACCACCGAAGCGGCCATCGAGCGTCGATCCGACGTTCGCAACCTGGCCATTGTCGCTCACGTCGATCACGGCAAGACCACACTGGTCGACGCAATGCTTTGGCAAAGCGGCATCTTCCGCAAGAACGAGGCAGTGCAGGAGCGAGTCATGGACTCGAACGACCTTGAGCGCGAGCGTGGCATCACCATCCTGTCCAAGAACACCGCAGTGCAGTACGCCGGTACCCAGATCAACATCATCGACACTCCCGGCCACGCCGACTTCGGTGGTGAAGTGGAGCGCATTCTGAAGATGGTCGATGGCGTCCTACTCTTGGTTGACGCCAGCGAGGGCCCACTTCCGCAAACCCGATTCGTATTGCGCAAAGCACTTTCGGAAGGCCTCATTCCAATCCTGGTGATCAACAAAATCGATCGCCAAGACGCACGCGCCGCCGAAGTGCTGAACGAGGTGTACGACTTGTTCATTGAACTTGACGCTAGCGAAGAGCAACTCGACTTTCCGGTCTACTACGCGGTCGCTCGCGACGGCATCTGTCGCACCGAGGCCGATGGTGAGAACCACGACCTCACGCCGTTGTTCGATGAGATCGTTCGCACCATTCCTGGTCCAGCCTTCCAACCCGGCCACCCGTTTCAGTTCCTCGTGACCACCCTCGATTGGGACGACTACGTTGGTCGCTTGGTGATCGGCCGAATCCACAACGGCGAGGTGGCCAAAGGCCAAGAGATCATGATCTGCAAGCGAGACGGCTCGCAGGTCAAAGCAAAGATCACCAACGTCATGGGCTATCAGGGGCTCAAGCGAACCAAGATCGAGAGCGCCTCTGCGGGCGAGGTGATCGCCATCTCGGGAGTCGAAGGCATCGAGATCGGTGAGACCTTGGCCGACCTGGACAACCCCATCGCGCTGCCGGGCATCGACATCGACGAACCCACGCTGTCCATGGTCTTCCGCGTTAATAACTCTCCCACCGCCGGCCGCGACGGCAAGTTCGTGACCTCGCGCAAGATTCGCGAGCGCCTAGAGAAGGAGATGCGCTTCAACGTCGCCATGCGCCTTGAGGACACCGAATCACCTGACGCCTTCAGGGTCTCCGGCCGAGGCGAGCTGCAGATGGCGATCCTGATCGAGACCATGCGCCGGGAAGGCTACGAGCTGTGCTTGGGCAAACCGCAGGTCGTCACCCGCGAGATCGACGGCGCTCGCTGTGAGCCCATGGAACTGTTAGTCCTTGACATGCCAGACGACTACATCGGTGCCGCCACCCAACTGATGGGTACGCGCAAGGGCAAGATGCTCAAGATGCACCATCAAGGTGGCGGTCGAGTACGCCTTGAGTTCCTGGTGCCAGCACGCGGTTTGATCGGTTTGCGTTCGGAGATGCTCTCCGAAACCCGCGGTACTGCAGTGATCAACCACATGTTTGAAGGCTGGGCCCCCTGGCAAGGCGACATCGTCCAGCGCCAGAACGGCGCCCTGGTCGCAGATCGCGCCGGCAGAATCACCGGTCACGCCGTCGAGAACCTCCAACCGCGCGGCGTCCTGTTCGTCGAAGCTGGCATCGAAGTCTATGAAGGCATGATCGTCGGTGAGCACAACCGACCCAGCCAGCTCGACGTCAATATCGTGCGTGAACGCAAGGTCACCAACATGCGCTCTTCTACGTCCGAGATCCTGGTGCGCGTGGAACCGCCTCGCCGCTTGAGCCTGGAACAGGCATTGGAATTCATCCGCGACGATGAGCTGGTCGAAGTCACCCCAACCGCGTTCCGCATGCGCAAAGAGATCCTCAGCGCCTCTCTCCGGAAGGGCGCGCAATAGAAATCCGTGGTGAAACCACGGTTAATATTGCTTGTTGATGCTCAGGTCCCGTGGTTCACCGCGGGTTCTGAGCCGACCAGCCAGAGTGCGAAGAGAGCACCGGCGAGGATCGAGGCGAACAACATGTGTAGCGGCTGCAACCATGGCGGCAACGCAAAGTAGAACAGCAGCACACCGGCCACGAATGACAACGCCAACGTTGCGAGGGTCAAACGCGCCAAGCTGCGCTGTGGTCCGGCCCAGGAGCGAGCATCACCCGCGGCGATCACTTGGCGCTTCAGCCACCACACCAGTGCAACGCAAGCCGCGACCAGCAATAGAGATGAACTACGATGAATCAGTGTCACTAACCCTGACTCTGCGATCCATTGACTGCGCGGAAAGGCACCGCTGGCTGCAATCTCATCGATGCGCTCACGCACCTGTGTTCCTAGGGTGACTTGCGCGAGAGACAGTCCCACCACTCCTGCAAACCACGTGTCACTGCGACTCCACCCGCTCTCAAAAGCAGGTGCACCCTCACGCCGTGCTCGCACCACAACGTAGAGCAGAACTCCAACGATGACGAGCGCTACCAACATGTGCACTGTCACCATCCACGTCGCTAGATTGGTCGCCACCACCACGGACCCCAGCCAACCTTGAAAACCGACCAGAACAAAGGCAACCGCTGACCACCAGAACACCGGCGGATCGATCTTCAAAAAGCGCCTAGCCGCGATCATGGTCGCGAAAATCAGAAACCCGATCATCACGCCAATCAAGCGGTTCACATACTCAGTCCAAGTCTTCGCAACGTTGAACTCTGCCACTCCGTGCCCCTCAGTGGCGTAGAGCTCCTGATAATCCGCTGGCAACTGGGTCACGTCGGTTGGCGGGACCCACCTGCCAAAGCACTTGGGCCAATCGGGGCAGCCCATCCCGGATCCGGTGGCGCGAACGACACCTCCAACCAGGATCAGCAGGTAGACAGCAACGACGGTAATGAGGGCGAGCCGATGGAAGGTGCGTGCGGTAGCCATACGTGCATTCTGTCGTATTCAGGCCCTCACCCGAGATGCGTTTGCAGGCGAACAACCCGGGATCCAACTGGCCCAGATCAACACTTTGAGTTCGTGGCCCGCCCACCAGATCACGGAGAAAATCACCGAGCACTGACCGTACCGAGCCGGCTGTGGAACCCTCGACCTCTGAAATCGCTGTATCAATGGTTTGGACAACAGCCCCCTCCATAGGACACTATTCCTCTCAATCCCCGCCTCGACAACTCGGAAGCCTCAAACAACTCACCAGGAGCCCTCATGGACATTTTTATCGCCGAGGTGGTCGGCACCGCCCTCCTCGTTCTCCTTGGCAACGGCGTGGTCGCCACCAACCTGCTCGGCGAATCCAAAGGTAAAGACGGCGGCTGGATGATGATCTGTGTAAGTTGGGGCCTGGCCGTAGCCATCGGTGCCTACGCTGTGGGTCGAATCTCAGGTGCGCACCTCAACCCCGCCGTCACCATTGGCCTCTTCTCGACTGGCCAGGTCGAAGGCGGCCAACTGGGCGCTTACCTCAGCGGTCAGATGCTGGGCGCCTTCATCGGCGCCACACTCGTTTGGCTGACCTACCTCGCGCACTGGGAGAAAACCGATAGCGCTGCCGACAAGCTGGCTTGCTTTTGCACCGGCCCAGCCATTCGCAACACCCCGGCCAACGTCATCAGCGAGTTCATCGGTACCTTCGTCTTGATGTTCGGCATTCTCGCAATCGGTGCTAACGCGGGCGAGATGATCAACGGTGATTTCGATCTATCCTCGGTCTTTTCAAGCGGTATCAACCCGTTGCTGGTCGGGCTCCTGGTGGCCACCATCGGCATGGCCTTGGGCGGCTCCACCGGCTGGGCGATCAACCCAGCACGCGACCTCGGACCTCGCATCATGCACGCGATCTTGCCGATCGCTGGCAAGGGTGACTCTGACTGGGGCTATGCCTGGATTCCGGTTGTCGGACCGATCCTGGGCGGCGTCGCTGGCGCGATGACTTTCCAGGCTTTGTTCGGCGGCTGATGTCCCAAACACAACTGTCGATTGAACAGGCTCGGCGCCTTGCGCACGTGGCCCAAGGCTTGGATCGCAACACCGATTCGGTGATCAGTGCGGTGCGCAGCGCGGGCTTCGTGCGCACGCTCGGAGGAGCTGAGGCCTACCTTGCGATCCGGGAACGCTGCAACAACGCGCCGAGTCGCCAAACAGTCGACGACCTCCTGAGCGAGGGACAGTTGGCTGTTTGTCCGGCGGTTCGGGGCTGCATCTATCTGGTGCCCGCGAACGACGTCGCTTGGAGCATTGCCTGCGCCGACCTACTTTCGCGTAGACGCCGGCACCGAGAGCACCAGAAGGTCGGACTCTCCGCCGGCGAGATCAAGAAGCTCGGGAGCGCAATTCTCAAGGCGCTCGAGAGCGAGGCGCTCAGCACCGCCGGATTGCGCGACGCACTTCCGAATGGAGCGATCAGGTCCTTCGGCGACGTGGGCAAGCAGATCGGCCTCTCATCGAGCCTTCCTCCAGTCTTACGAGAGCTCGAGTTCCAAGGCCTGATCGAACGGCGGGTCGCCAGCGGTCGACTCGATTCTGAGATCTACAACTGGCACTGCGCCGACGCTCGCGAACTCGCAGAACTACACCAGACCGAAGGACTCGACGCCGCAGTGGTCGAGCACATGGCAGGCGTATACCTCGCTAGCTGGCCGCTAGCATCGGTCAACGGCTTGGCGCACTGGAGCGGCTTTGGCAAACGGTTGTGCAAAAGCGCGCTAGAGGCTCTAACCATCGATCATGAACTGGTGGAGTGCGCCGTCGAAGGCGTCGGCGAACGTCTCATTCCGAAGTGTCACCTCGACCGCCTCAACACGACCGTCAAAGATGACGGCGACCAACAGGTCTCCTTTATCCCGTTCCTCGACAGCCTCTTTCACTACGCCCGCGGCGCAAGTTTGTTCGCCGCCGAAAAACATCAAGACGTCGAGATACCCAAACGCGGAATGACTGGTGCCTCCACGATTCGCGACTCTAGCCATCTGGGTTTTCGATCCGTGTTCCTAGGCGATGAAATGGTCGGCTTCTGGGAGTACGATCCCGATCAAGACGATGTGGCACTTGGCCTCTTCCCCGGTTTGCCAACAAAGACTAGGACACGGATTCAAGAGTGCGCAAGTCCGACCGCGACCTTCCTGAACCAAGAGATCGGCCACGGTCGCAGCTTCAATATCGATACTGAGAAAGATCAACGACGACGCGTGGTGTGGTTTTCTGAGCTGTAGGGCCTCGCCTGCCTGTCGAAAGAGTCAAGCCCATCTACCTCGGCCCGTAGTGGGTCCTTAGACCATCTAGATCTGGTTGTTGCTGAACCAACACGGAAGTTCGGATCGTCTCAAGACGTCAGATTTCTCAACGCCCCACTTCAACTTCGGGAATCTCAACAATGCCGATCCAATCGAGCGCCCTGCGTGTGCCCGTTCTCCTCGCCTTGTGCCTTTGCGCGCTGGTTATCCCTGCTCAAGCTCAAGATACCTCTGCTCAAACTCCAAGCACAGAGCGCCCAACGATGGCCGCGGCCGCACTCTTAACGCCGCCCACAATCGACGGCAATGTGCTCGATGACGACGCCTGGACTGGCGTGGCACTCACCACCGGCTTCACTCAGACCGAACCAGTTTCTGGCGATCCTGCAAGCGAGCGCACTGAGATCCGTATCGCCTTCACCGATGACACGCTCTATATCGGAGTGATCTGCTTTGATCGTGATCCCGATGGCATCATCGTCTCTGATAGTCGTCGGGACGCCTCGCTCAGCGATACCGACAGTTTCCAGGTCATCTTCGACACTTTCTCTGACAAACAGAATGGGTTCGTCTTCGGAACTAACCCAGCAGGGATCGAATACGACGGCCAGGTCGCTGGCGGTCGCGAATCGGTGTTCGGCGGCGGCGCACGCTTCCAAGGAGGCTCTTCGGCTGGCTTCAATCTGAACTGGGATGCTGCGTGGCAAGTCGCGTCGGTGATCGGCGACTTCGGCTGGAGCGCCGAGTTCGCGATTCCCTTTAGGACATTGCGGTACCCCAGCATGGCCGAAGGTACTCAAACATGGGGCGTCAACTTCCAGCGCAACATCCGGCGCCACAACGAAACGGTCTACTGGGCGTCGCTTGACCGTAACCTCTCACTGCAACGCCTCACAGAAGCTGGCACCCTGACCAACCTCAGTCCACCAGCGCAGAAGAACTTCAAGTTAATCCCATACGTACTAGGCCAGTCACGGAGACTGCCAACGGGCGCAGGTAGCACAACCAACGACGCCGAATTCGGCCTTGACCTCAAGTACTCGCTGACCCCAGCACTCACTCTCGACGCCACAATCAATACCGACTTCGCACAAGTCGAGGTCGACGAACAGCAAGTTAACCTCGACCGGTTCAACCTCTTCTTCCCGGAGAAGCGGCCCTTCTTCCTAGAGAACGCAGGGCTTTTCGCGGTGGGCGCATCGGCTACCGGCAGTCGCGCAGCACCTCGCGTCGACTTGTTCTTCAGCCGCCGTATCGGACTTGGACCGGGTGGTGAGGTTCTTCCCATCGAAGCCGGCGCAAGGGTCTCGGGCAAGGTCGGGCGCTACAACGTGGGCGTGATCGACATGCAGACCGATGACCTCATTGGCCAGGGTGTCCAAGCCAACAACTATGCGGTGGCCAGAGTCTCCCGTGAGTTCGGCTCACGCTCGAGCATGGGATTGTTGGCCGTGCAGAGAAAGGGCACCGGAGGCCTCGCCCCTGATGGCGATGAGAACCAGACCTACGCTCTCGACGGCCAGTGGGGGATTGACGAGTACAACACAGTGCAAGCTTTCTACGCGAAAACCGATACGCCAGGCAAGGAAGGCGACGACCATGCGGCACACCTGCGTGTTAACCACAGTTCGCCCAACTGGCGGGCCTTTGTCAACTACCTCGAGGCGGCACCGAACTTCAATCCAGAGGTCGGGTTCCTGTCGCGAGAGGCCTTCAAGCACGGGTCTGCATTCTTGTTCCGGACCGTGCGCTTCAAGAACCTCGACAACAAGCTTCGTTTGAAAGAAGCCCGCCCTCACGCGTCCTACTCAGGCGTTTGGGACTACCAGACGGGGACTCTTCAATCGCAGTACATTCATATCGACAGCCACTGGGAGTGGTTCGGCTCCAGTGAGCTTCACACTGGACTCAATCTCACCGAAGAGCGGGTCACAGAACCATTCGAAATCGCGCAAGGCGTAATCGTGCCACCGGGTGAGTACTCCCACGATGAAGCACAGATCGTCTTCTTCACCAATCAAGGCGCACCGCTCAGCTTCAACTCACGGACCACTGTCGGTGGCTTCTTCGGTGGCGATCGCATAACGACCAACGTCAGCTTGCGAGCGCGCACTAGTGAACGACTGACCTCCGAGGTGAGCTGGAACCACAACAATGTGAACCTCCCTGGCGGCGACTTTGACGTCAACCTCGGACGCCTACGAGTGTCCTACTCGATTACCCCTCGAATGCTGGTTCAGACGCTCGTTCAGTACAACGATCGTAGCGACCAGGTCTCCGCCAATCTCCGCTTCAGCTGGTTGCAAGACGCCAACACCGGACTATTCGTGGTCTACAACGAGATCGACGAATTCGGTTTCCGCGAGAGCTTTCTGCGCTCTGACCGCAGCTTGACGGTGAAATACAGTTACCTATTTGACGTCTTTGGACGCAAACGCGGCAACTAGCAGATGAGAATCAGCTCAGTCGTCGCGGCCGCGCCCGTTTCGCCGCTTGAACGATCTTGTCGAGCTCTTGCAGAAAGTTGGAGCGCTTGCGCTTGTCCATCGGAGCCGGCCCGCCGGTGATAGCGCCACCGCTCCGCAGTTCAGTGAGCAGGTCGCGGGTAGCGAGCGCATCGGCAACGTTGTCCTCGTTCAGCGGCTTGCCGCTGGGAGTCAGAACCCAAGCCTCCTTGGCCACGCTACGAGACGCCAGTGGAATGTCTGACGTGATGACAATGTCGTTGCTCAGGATCGCCTCCACGATCCAATCATCGGCAGCATCGAATCCGTCTTTGACCACTTCGAGCTTGATCCACTTCTCGAAAGGGGTACGCATCCAGGAGTTTGCCACCAGCGTCACCGACAGACCGTTGCGACCGGCGACCCGATAGATCTCTTCTTTGACCGGGCAAGCGTCCGCGTCGACATAGACGTGGGGAGTCACTGTCACTTTGGGCACTTCAATCCGTCGAGAGTGGTTCGTAGAACTCACCCTCGAGGTCGTCTAGCTTCTCTTGGAAAAAGCCTCGGGCGTCTTGGATGGCCTGGTTGTAGACCGGCGCACCCAGATGTTGAATGAAGAAATCGAGCAGCCGATCCAGCTGGAAGTCACTGAGCTCGCGATCCAACTCGTCGCGAAACAAGGCATGAATCTGTGCTGCGAGCCGCGCGCGTCCTTCGTCCGACAAGCGAATCTTCATAGGCCCTGTTGATGCTGGCGTCATTGTTCTAGATCCGTCCGCCTAGTGACCAGCTACGAGTGCAACGAAGCCTTCGAGATGCATGTTTGAACCACACAGGATCGCGCCCACCCGCTTGCCCTCGAGCTGCTCTCGCAACGGACCAATCAAAGCTGCAGTGGTGGCAGCGCACGCCGGCTCAACGGCGAACTTCATCTCACGAAACAGCAACGACATCGCGTCACGCATAGCATCGTCGCTGATGGTAACCAGTTGATCGATATTGTTGCGGCAGACTTCAAACGAGAACGGTAACGCCATCGGTGGAGCCAAGCTATCTGCGATCGTATTGGGGGTCATGGTTTGCGGTGAGCCAGCGGCTACGCTCCGGCCAATGCTGTCAGCACCTTCAGGTTCGATCCCGATCACCTCACATTCCGGCTGCATCAGCTTAACGGCGCTCGACACACCTGCAGCGAGGCCTCCTCCACCTACTGCAACAAGAACAACGTCCAGATCTGTCACCTGCTCGCACAGCTCAAGCCCAACCCCAGCTGTTCCCAGTGCCGTGGTCAATCCTTCGAACGGATGGATGAATGTGCGGCCCTCGTCCTTGGCGATCTGCTCAGCTAGTGCAAATGCTTTTGGCCCTGGCTCTTCCATCACCACCTCCGCACCAAAGGCCCGCGCGGCTTCAATACGTGCCGGACTGGCGGTGTTCTGCATCACAACTTTGGCGCTTGCCCCGAGCACGTTGGCAGCGTAGGCCACCGCAATCGCATGATTGCCTGCGCTCACCGCGGTCACACCACGCTCTCTTGCACCTGCTGACAGCCCAAGGACATGAGCCACGGCGCCACGAGCCTTGAAGGTGCCCGACTGCTGGAAGAGTTCGAGCTTCAGGTGCACCTCGGCGTCGCGACCAAGGAGTCGGTCAATCTCTAAACTCCTCCAACGATGGGTAGGCGTTCTCACCACGTAGGGCGCGACGAGGGCGGCGGTCGCGCGAATCTTCTGAAGGTTCAAGGCGTTGCTCATTGTGGGTCTACAGCAGCTCGAGACATCGTCAAAACTTCAGCTCTCATTCCAAGCCCTCTACCAATTCAAGCAGCCGTTCTGGTGGGCGACCGATGACCGCTCGATCGGCCCACTCGCCAATCGGGCGCTGCAACAGAGTCGGATGCTGCGCCATCGCAGCGATCAATCGCGACGGTGGTTCATCGCCAGTCAATCCTAGTTCCTTGTTTGCTCCATCCCGCAATCGCAGTGCGTCCCTTGGCGTCAAGTCCAGCTTCTGAAACAGCTGCAGAAGCTCCGCCTCACTGAGCGGCTCTTCCCGATACTCGCGGTAGCGAAATCGAACGTTGTGGGATTCGAGCAAGGCAACTGCCTTGCGACACGTGCTTCACGTGCGGGTGCAGATCAGTTCCATCTTTGGGGCGTCCGCTGAAGGTTGGCGATGACTGCGCACACCCCAGAGGCCGGGGCGATGACTTTCCTCAGACTACACCCAAAACGGCTATGGCATCTCAGGATGCCATAGCCGAGAGAGTGAAACTTTTTACGCGCGAGCCCGTTTCGTGTATAGATTTCAACCAAATACGTTTCTCCGAAACCTATCTAGCTCAGACTGGAGCCTCACCTTTGAAGCAAATCCGCAGACCGAGCCAGCCGAAACCACCCGAGCGCCCGATCGAACCTGACGTAGATGCCCAGGTGTCGCGAGATCAGGCAGTCCGGTTTCTGCCGCTCTCAGAGCCGATGTTCCTCATCTTGCTTGCCCTCACTAAAGAAGACCTGCACGGCTACGGGATACTGCAGGCAATCAAAACCAATAGCGCGGGCAAAAAGTCGTTGCGCACCGGCACCCTGTACAACGCGTTGGGCCGATTGGAACGCCAGTGCCTTCTCGAAGAACAAACAGCGGCGCCGCCGGCGTCCCCCACCCGCGGGTCCAGTCCGCGACGCGACAACCGAGGCCGCACGTACGGCATCACTGAGCTCGGCATCTCGGTACTCGAAGCCGAGTCGCACCGACTTCAAGGCCTAGTCGAGATGGCCAACGCATTCGCCGCGGGCCAAGCCCGTTGAGCAGCCCGGGCACATCGTGGTCGCTACTGAGACAGACAGTGGCAAATGCGTCTTGCGCACTCGCACGACTAGCTCTGCGAGCGCTGCCAAACGATGTCAATCCTGCGGAACGCAACGACGTCCTAGAAACCTTCGCAGCGGTCTCCACAGAGCAATCTCAGACGCTTCCATGGGGACGACTGCTGGTCGATTCACTGCTCGAACTAGCGAGCCTAGCCCGATACGTTTGGGGCGCCTGGACGGCAGACCTCATTCCCGAAATCAAAGGAACTGACCGTATGCGAATCATGATGAACGATGTAAGCCAAGCCCTCAAGAGCCTGGCCAGACGACCAGGCTATAGCGCCATCGCAGTCTTGATCATGTCGGTCGGCATTGGCGCTGGCACTGCGATCTTCAGCGTGCTCGACCCAGTTCTTCTTCGCGCTGACTCTTTCGACGAAGAAAAGACGCTGGTGTACCTTCACCAGAAACTCAAGCATGCCGACCTGTCCTTCAATCATCACTCGGCTGAAGGTCTAGACCTGTATCGAACAGCTTCGACCCTCGAAGGAGTCGCTGGTTACACAACAGACACCACGGCAATGTTCGACGGTTCAGAACCAGAGCGAGTCAACAGCTCAGAAATCGATGAAGGGCTCTTGCCGCTGCTGCGCACCTCTCCCATTCTCGGTCGAAACTTCACAGCGAGCGACCGCGGTCTCGCCTTGGTCTTGATCCACGAGGGCCTATGGCGGGAACGTTTCGGTTCCTCATTCGAGGTTCTGGGACGGTCGATCGAGCTCGACGGCATCGCTCACGAAATCGTCGGTGTCTTGCCAGCGGAGTTCACCTTCCCAGACGCGCAGACACGTGTGTGGACACCTCGCCAGGAACCTGAAGAGGGCTGGTCAAAACTCTCGAGTTCTGTCGTCGTCCGCCCGGCGCCGGGCACCCCGCTCGACACTGCTACCGAGCAGCTCTCTCAACTCGCAGCTCGAGTCAAGGATGAGAGTTTTCCGGTCAGCGGAGAGATCTCACCGCGCCTGCACACCAAGGACGGCACTGACCAAAACACCAAGACCAGCCTTTGGCTTTTGCTCGGTGCGGTCGGCATTCTGTTGCTCACGGCGTGCGCGAACGCGGCCAATCTCGCACTCACGCACACCACAGGTCGCCAAGGAGAACTCGCCATCCGACGCGCACTCGGCGCCAGCCGCAAGCGCTTGATCCGGCAACTCCTAACTGAAAGCGTCATGCTCTCGCTGGCCGCTGGAATCGTTGGCTTTGGTCTGGCACAGCTCGCCATTTCACCTCTACTTCGCCTGGCACCGGAGTCTGTACGCCTGCCCGCCGAAAAGCTGGTCACCTTCGATTGGCGTATCTTGGTCTTTGCCGTTCTCGTTTCGGGGCTGGTCGCCGCGCTCACCGGCATCTTCCCGGCTCTGCGCGCCACGCTCGCGGTGTGGACGAGTCAGCACCGCGTCGTCGGCGCACGCAATACCCGACGCACCGGTACGATCCTGGCCACTGCGCAAACCACTATGGCCTTCGTTTTGCTCCTCGCTGCGGGTCTCTTGCTGCGAAGCTTCGATCGCCTCGTCGGCGTCGAACCGGGGTTCGATGCAACCAACATCATGGCGATCGATCTCAACCTCGAGACCGCCCAGTACCGGGACCAGGCAAACGTCCGGGCCTACTACGAAGGAGTACTCGAACAACTCGAACAACTCCCGTTTGTGACCGAGGCAACCACTGCGACCGGAATCCCCCCACAAATCTCCATCCGCATCGGTCTTGCACTGCAGGCCGAAGGAGAAGAGCCGCTAAGCGACACTCCGAGCATGAGCCTCCCGTCGGTAACCGCCGACCCCAACTATTTCTCCGTCATGAAGATTCCATTGCTCGCGGGCGCTCCCTTCAACGCTGACAGTGCTGACCAACAACTCGTGCTCAGCGAGTCGTTCGCAATCAGGCTCTTCAGCGACCAAGACCCCATTGGCAAGCGCATCCGCCTCGGCGCAGAAGAACCCTGGCTGACTGTGACCGGCGTCGCAGCGGAAGTTCAACAGAGTGGACCACGACACAACCTCCTCGACGAAGGAGAGGTGTACTTCCCTTTCAACCCAGAGCACGCCGCCCGTCGCACCTTGTTAGTCAAGACCGAGGGCGACCCATTTGACCGTCTTGACGACATCAAGGCTGCTTTGTGGCATGTTGATGAGCGCGTGCCCCTTCACCGTATCCGCTCGCTCGAGGGTGAATGGGCGGCAACCATGGCCAAGCCTCGATTCCTGCTGGAGATCATCGGCATCCTTGCCGTGCTAACTCTCATGTTGACCCTCGCGGGCATGTACTCCGTCTTGTCTTACTCCGTAGCCAAGCGCACCCGGGAGATCGGCGTCCGAATGGCGCTGGGTGCTCAAGCAAAGAGTGTGTTGTGGTTGGTGATGCGGCAAGGACTGATCGCGTCAGTCATTGGCATCAGTGCCGGACTCATGATTGGCCGCTTCGGTGCTGATTTGCTGCAGCAGCAGCTATTCGAGATCAGCGCCTTTGATCCAGCTGCCATTGTCGTGACCACCGCAGTCACCCTTGTGGTCGTCCTGCTGGCCGCATGGGTTCCGGCTTCCAGAGCCACTCGAGTTCACCCGGCAGCTACCCTGCGTGGCGAGTAGTCGGCCCGAGAGCAATCCTCGCCAGCCGCGACCTTGTGGCCCGCAGCAGGCCACCACAGGGTTCTCAAACCAACCGCGCCGCTCGACTCGCTCTCGAGATGCCGTTGGCATCGGTCGCCTCTTGGTCAAGCTCCGCAGCTGACCGCAGCTGCTCGATCTGGGCCAACGCATCTGCGTCATCGAGCCACAGACAGCTGCGCAGAGCGATTCCCTTGAGAATTCTCTGTCAACACAATGAACTGAGGCTTCGGTCGACGAGGAGGTTGAATCGCCAGTGGAGGCTTTCTGTTGAACGCCAACTCAGGCGGCCTAGACCGTCTAGGCAGGGGTGGCACGGTGCTACTATTCTTGTTCACGACTTCGGCCCACCCTGATCCATTCGCCTCAGGCGGTGCCACCGAGCATAGGGCCGCCCAACGAGGCAACATGACAGAAGAATCACCAACCGCCGACACCACGGAGCCGGGCACCGACCCGACCGCATCGCACGAAGCCGAAGCTCCGGCTGAGGGCTTTGCAGCACTGGGCCTCAACGACGCCCTGCTCGCGACACTTAAGAAGCTCGGCTATGAGCAACCGAGCCCCATTCAGGCCGCCACCATCCCCTTGCTCTTATCGGGCAAAGACATGGTGGGCATGGCGCAAACCGGAACCGGCAAGACGGCTGCGTTTGCTTTGCCAATCCTCGCGCAGCTCGATCTGCGCAAGAAGGTACCTCAAGCGCTGGTGCTCGCTCCAACTCGAGAATTGGCTCTGCAGGTAGCAGAAGCGTTCAAGCAGTACGCGGCCCGCATGAAGAGCTTTCATGTGCTGCCGATCTATGGCGGGCAGGACTACAGCATTCAGCTGCGCGCGCTCGACCGCGGTCCCCACGTGATCGTGGCTACCCCCGGACGGATCATGGACCACTTGCGGAGAGGCAGCGTCAATCTCGACAGCGTGAAGACCGTGGTCTTGGACGAAGCTGACGAGATGCTCAATATGGGGTTCCTCGAAGACGTCGAGTGGATTCTAGAGAAAGTGGCGAGGCCTCGACAGGTAGTCCTATTTTCGGCCACCATGCCCCCCGCAATCAAGCGCATCGCCAAGAAGCATCTCGACAATCTCGAAGAAGTGCGGATCGCATCGAAGACCGCCACCGCCAGCAACATCGAACAGTCGTACTGGTTTGTGCGCGGCGTTCACAAACTCGACGCCATCACCCGCATTCTGGAAGTGGATCCGTTCGACGGAGTGCTCATCTTCGTGCGCACCAAGGTCATCACTCAAGAGCTCGCCGACCGCCTTGCTGCGCGTGGCCACTCGGCCGCTGCAATCAATGGCGACATGAACCAGAGCGCTCGCGAGCGGGTCATCGGCCAGTTCAAGAAGGGCAAGATCGACCTCCTGGTTGCAACCGACGTTGCCGCGCGCGGCATCGACGTCGACCGCATCAGTCACGTCATCAACTTCGACATCCCCTACGATCCCGAAGCCTATGTTCACCGCATTGGCCGCACCGGTCGGGCGGGGCGCTCGGGCAAGGCGATCACCTTCGTCACGCCGCGCGAGAAACGCCTGCTCTACTCAATCGAACGGGCTACCCGCCAGCGCATCGAGGAGATGGAACTGCCCGGTAGCGAGGAGGTGACCGCGCGGCGGGTCGCCAACTTCAAAGAACAGTTGGTCGAAGTGCTCCAACGCCCCAACCTCGACTTCTTCACCGCCCTGGTCGATGAGATTGCTGCTGAGCAAGAAACCACTCCGAGTCAGGTCGGCGCAGCGCTTGCATTCTTGCAGCAGCGCGAGCGGCCTCTCCAGGTCGCTGACGTTCGACAAGGGCCCAGGCAACCGGAGCGTCCAGCACGCTCGCGCGACGATCGTGGTCCAGCGCCTCGGCGTCCCGCATCACCAAGATCCGAACGCCCAGAGCGGCCGGCCCGTCCTGCGCGCTCGGATCGCGGAGCCTCCGAGCAACCCCAGATTCGCTACCGCTTAGAGGTCGGCGAAGAGCACGGAGCCCGCGTTGCAGACATCGTCGGAGCGATCACCAACGAGGCAGGAATCGACAACCGGCACATCGGCCGGGTCAAGATCTTTGGCGATCACAGCACAGTGCTGTTGCCCGAAGGCATGCCCTCAGAAATCTTCGATCATCTTCGAAAGGTGACGGTGCGCAAGCAAACGCTACAGATTAGCGAGCTAGGTCCGGGAGACGAACGGATGAATTCGACGCCGTTCCACTCCGGCCCGAAGTCCGGCGGCAAACGCCCGCCGTCGCGCGGCCCTCGCAAGCCTCATAAGTCGGGACCAAAGCGTAGGTATTGATACGGCCGACAACCCACGAGCTGGAGCGCACCGCCCTAGAACACGCCGGTTGAATGGGCTCTGCCATCAAGGCATCGAAACCGACCTAGGGATCGCAGCCAGATCGACCCAGCGCGGGACGATTCGAAGAACCGCGTGGGTCAGGATCAAGTCATTCGAGATGCACGCGGACCTGCTTCTTGGCCCGCCTACTCCTACTCCCAGCTCAAACTTGATCTAGGTCGACCAAGACCCAGTTTGACCGAGCCATAGCCGGACCAAGTTCTAGTCAGCACGGCCGTCGGAATCTTCCAGCACAACCAGCAGTTGCTTGTTCTCAACCTGCTCGTCGACGATCACTCGAACCTCCGCCACCACGCCACCGGTGGGAGCTTTGACGCGGTGCTCCATCTTCATCGCTTCCAGCACCAGCAGCAGTTGTCCAGTCTCGACGGTGTCGCCCACACCACAGTGAACGGCGAGCACTTTGCCCGGCATCGGAGCCACCAGGCCGCCAGCAACCCCCTCTCCGAACAGGACCGGAAAGCGCTCGAGTTGGTGAAGTTCCACATCACCAAACGGGCCGTGCACGTAGTGAGTGGTAGCGGCGCGCGTCACCTGGGCCTCCAGCTGCCGACCGTTGATCACCAGTGTGCAGCCGCTGGCGCTACCCTTCAAGACGCGAACTGGGGTCTGAAGCAGTTCGAGAACTTCCGTACCTACCTCCGCAGGCTCCTCGCCCAGATCGTGCTCGACGTGCGCGAGGAACTCTCCGCCTCGTCTGGCTTGATACAAGACACGGAGCCGTTGCTCGCGGTATTGGTAGCTCACGGTTTCGGGCGGCATGATCGAGTTCCGCCAACCAGTTGGCAGTGTCGACTGGGTCGTGGCGTGAGTTCGGCGTTGACACTGTGCGCTCATGGTTGCGGCGATTGCAGCGGCACTGAGTTGATCTGTGCTTGCAACGCGTTGGCCTGCGACCTCGACGCGATCCAGGAAATCGGTAGTGGTATCACCGTTGAGAAACTCAGGGGTACGCAACACTGAAATCAGAAAATCGCGATTGGTCACTAAACCCTGAACTCGCGTCTTCTCCAACGCACGAGCGAGCCGGGCCGCGGCTTCCTTGCGGGTTGGAGCGTGCACGATGACCTTGGCCAGCATCGGGTCAAAGTTGATGCCAACCTCACTTCCGCTCTCAACACCTGAATCAAAACGTGCCAGATCCGCTGCTGGATCGAACTGCACAACGGTTCCCGTGGAGGGCAAGAATCCGTTGTCAGGATCCTCTGCATAGAGCCGTGCTTCGATCGCATGGCCGTCGATGCGGAGCGCTGATTGCTCAAAACCGAGAGGCTCGCCTGAGGCGACCCTGATCTGCTCGCGCACGAGATCTAGGCCGGTGATCTGCTCAGTCACTGGGTGCTCAACCTGCAAGCGGGTATTGACCTCTAAGAACCAGAAATCCTCGCCATCCAGAAGGAACTCCACCGTACCTGCCGACGAGTATCCGATCGCGGCCCCGGCCGCCACCGCAGCAGCGCCCATGCGCTCACGCAGCTCTGGCGAAACAGCAGGCGATGGCGCCTCTTCGATGATCTTCTGATGGCGGCGCTGGATCGAGCACTCACGCTCGAAGCAATGCACCAAGTTGCCGTGTTCATCGCCCAGCAGTTGAATCTCAACATGACGTGCTGTTTGCAACCAGCGTTCCAGAAAGACCGTGTCATCGCCAAAGGACGCCGCAGCCTCTCTCCGCGCACTTGCTACCGCCTCTTCCAATTCGGCTGCCTGGCCCACCACGCGCATGCCTTTGCCACCGCCGCCAGCACTGGCTTTTACGAGCAGTGGAAAGCCGATCTCAGTGGCAACGGCACTGGCATCTACGTCGCTCGTAATCTCGGCAGAGGGCAACGTCGGCACATTGGCGGCGACCATTCGCTTCTTCGCCGACAGCTTGTCACCCATCGACTCGATCGCCTCGGGAGAGGGGCCGATCCAAACCAATCCAGCGCCTTGCACTGCGCGAGCAAAGCCTGCGTTCTCAGCTAAGAAGCCGTAGCCGGGGTGGATCGCGTCAGCGCCGGTGCGTTGGGCGGCAGCCAGAACTTTGTCCACATCAAGATACGTCGCAGTCGAGGTCTCTCCGCGCAAAGCGATCGCCTCATCGGCATCTGCGACAAACGGTGCATTCTGATCGCCATCGGCGTAGACCGCAACGGTCGAGAGCCCCATGTCGTGAGCGCTACGCATGATCCGACGAGCAATCTCACCACGGTTTGCTACTAGAATTTTTTGCACGTCGAGAGCGGTCCGTTACATGCGGAAGACAGCGTATCCACGCGTGCCCTCCACCTTTTGACTGTGGCACGCCGATAGCGAAAGCCCTAAGACGGTACGCGTATCGCGTGGATCGATCATGCCGTCATCCGACACCCGTGACGTTGCATAAAGACCAAGTGAGCGGCGGTCGGCCCAGTGCTCGACCTGTTGCGCACGGGCACGATCCGTCTCCTCGTCAAACTCAACTCCGCGTCGAGCGGCGGAAGCGCGAGAGACGATCGACATCACCCCAGCCATCTGCTTGCCACCCATCACCGCGATCTTCGAGGTTGGCCAAACGTACATGAACCGTGTGTCGAAGGCCCGACCACTCATGCCGTAGTTGCCGGCACCATAAGAGGCACCCACGACCACCGATAGATGCGGTACCTCTGAGTTGGATACTGCGTTGATCATCTTCGAGCCGTTCTTGGTGATGCCACCTTGCTCGAAATCGGTGCCAACGATGTAACCAGTGATGTTGTGCAGGAACAGCAGCGGCACGTTGATCTGGTTGCACAGCTGGATGAACTGGGTTGCCTTCTCCGCCGATTCCGAGAACAGAGCACCATTGTTGCCCAGAATGCCGATCGGGAATCCATGAATGGACGACCAACCGCAGACCAGCGTGGGGCCGTAGCGTGCCTTGAATTCTTCGAAGCGAGAACCGTCCACAATCCGGGCAATAACATCACGGATATCAACGGCACCGCGTAGATCCCGATCGATCAGACCGAGCAGTTCTTCTGAGTCGTAGATAGGTTCGTCTGCTGGCAGCGTGGGGCCAGGCCCCTTCTTGCTCCAGTTGAGATGACTGACCACCTCGCGCAGGATGCGAATACCATCGCGCTCATCTTCAGCCAGGTAGTCGCCGAGGCCCGAGGTGGCGGTATGCATTTCCGCGCCGCCGATGCTCTCAGGATCTGCATCTTCTCCTGTCGCCATCTTGACCAAGGGTGGGCCACCCAACGAGACCATGGCCTGCTTCTTGACGAAGATGTTGTAGTCACTCATCCCGGGTTGGTAAGCGCCGCCCGCGGTCGATGCACCGAACACCACCGAGACCGTGGGAATTCGCAACTTCGAGAGTTCTGAGATTTCATAGAACAGTCGGCCCGACTCAGCAAAATGTCCAACCGTACGCTTGAGGGCCGCTTCTGGCGACTCGCCGGCGTCGCCTCTTAGATCGGCGCCTGCGGACTCAACGAACTGCACGTAGGGCAGTCGATTAACGCGAGCGATCTCCAAGCCGCGCATGAGCTTCTTGGCATTGAAATCATTGAATGCGCCAGCGCGGACCGAAGGATCATGTCCAAGGATCACGCACTCAACCCCAGAGATGACACCTATGCCAACGATGAAACCAGAACCAACCGTGTAGTTGGAGTCCCACGCAGCCAGCAGGCTGATCTCCAGGAACGCGGTATCACGGTCAAGCGCCATCGCAACCCGTTGGCGCACCGGCATCTTTCCCCGTTTGCGCAACCGGGCCATCGCCTCTTCGCCGCCACCACGAGCAACATCAGCGAGCAGGCCGTTCATCTCTTCGACCTGTTCCAGCATGTCGGCCTTGTTCTTGGTGAACTCGGGCGACCGCGGGTCGATGTCTGACGTCAATGGCAGCATGGCAATAGGGAGTCTAGAAGTGGGGGCCCAAGCGAAGGGCCCAGCGAAGGGCTGGGCGGGGGCCTGAGTGAGTACCCAAACCGGAGGGCGAATCCTCAAGCTGGCTTTGGGCCGTGAGACGGTGATGATAGCTACTGGAAGAGGCGCGATGGTAACTCGGAATCGCCTCAACACCAAGACTCCCCCGACCGCTACGCGCTCCCCTAGAACGCGAAAACTCCCGCCAAGCTCTCTCCCTTTGGAGAGCGCCCGACGAGAGTCTTGCGCTATCGAGACTTAGGTGCCACCTGGCACCGCTAGCTCGTTAGAGGTCGCTTAGAACTTGATCGAAGCCAAGACCCGGAAGCGACGCGGACGCTGGAAGCCACGACGCAGAGCCCGCGCTTCACCACGACTGGTGACGCCGACCTGGTCCTGGTTGTTCGTGACGTTCTGGATTTCCACTCGCAGCTCACCAAGAACTCTGTTCCTTGAGAGCGGGAAACCATACGCACCGGAGAGGTTCATCCACCAGTGTGAGCTCAGCTCACGACTGCCTGGTGCCTCAAGTGGCACGCCGACCGAAAGACCGATCGGGATGTCACCAGTCACGGAACCGCCAGCACTCTCAGTCCGCGCCCAGGGTTTGCCAGATTGGTAAGTGAAATGACCACCCAAGGTCAGGTGCTGCTTGTCGGTGAAATTGAAGATCTTCCAGCCACTCGACTTGAAAATAACTTCCCGATCAAAGTCCGCGCGACCCTCACGGTTGATGATCGACAACGGCGTTCCGACGAACCGATCCAGAGCCGCATGACAATCAACTGGGACCGTCCGGTTGGCTTGGGCTGCCTGGCAGTTGTCGACGTCCCCAGTTGTCAAGACCTGCTCAATGTTCTCGCCGTAGGTATCGTTGGTGTTGTTGAACACCGAGCCGAATGACGAGCCTTCAGCCCGACTAAAGGTCACGTTGTTGAACCAGCCCCAGCCCTCAGCGAAACGACGGTTGAGCTGCATCTGCAGCGCTTTGTAACTCCGTTCCGGTTGTTGGTACTGAGCGATAGCCTCGGGTGTTGCGAGTCGCGTCTGCGCCGCCGGTGACGCAGCGTCGCGGATTGCGTTCAGGATGGTCGGGTAGTCGTCATGGTTTGCGGTCAAGGTGAAGACGTTGACCCGGCCATTGATCTCCGCCAATTGAGTGGTGGAACCAATCAGGTTGTCGACCTTCCAGTAGATGCCCTTAGCGTCAAATGCCCAGTTCCTGCTGAACTGCCATTCCCAACCGAGGATTGCCTCGTCCTTGTGGTACGCCTCAAGATCAGACTGGTAGACGCCAGCGTCGACTAAGTCCCAGTGTGCGCCCGGCACGATGGTACCGAGGCTGAGGCTGTAACCAAGCGGTAGTGGAAAATGGAATCCCGGAAAGGGTGTGCATTCAACGAATGCACAGTCGAGATAGAGCGTACGCTCGTACCCGTTGTACCCGTTGAACTGATCCTGCAGGTACTCGTTGATTGCCTGCTGCGGCAGCTGATTGAAACTCCGGCCGACGAAGGCCGTGATCAACTGCTTGCCATCGCCGGTGACGTCATAGGCCATCGACAAGCGCGGTGAGACGTCAGTGGAATCCATGACGACCCGGCCAATGTCATTGGTGTGCTCTTGGTTCTCTGCACGCAGCCCAAAGTTGAAGGTCCAACGATCACCAGCGGTGAACCGATCCCTTAGATAGAGAGCCACATTCTGGCTGACAGTGTCGTTGGAACCGAGGTCCGCGAGGAGCTCGGGCGTGTTGTAGTCCTGCTTCACACAGCTGTCACCGTTGCGAAAGTCGCAGGCGACGCCAAACGGGTTCAACGCGAAGTCATTGCGATAGCCAGAGATGGACGTCGAATCAAAGATGTTGTTGCCTGAGCCGCTGTAGAGGTTCGGAAGAGCCACATCGCCGTTCCATTCCACTTCTTGAGCATCGAGCCCGTACTTCAGTTCGTGGTTGTCACCGACAAACTGAGTGAGCGCCAAGTTGAGCTGCTTCCTCGGGAACTCGTTCGTGCCGAAGCCATTGTCGAGCAGCCAGCCGTTGTGCCAACCACCTTCATCAATGTAGGTACTGTAGTTGTTGCCGGGAAAGTCAGAGCCGAACGCAGGGTTGCCTGCGAAGCGTGGATCTTGCTGTTTGATCCGAACCGCCTCGTCAAGATCGAAACCGCCGAAAGCCAGCAGTTTGTTCTCACCTGAAGTCTGATCAGCGAGCTTGAGTTCGCCAAACAGGTTTTCAGTCAACGAGTAGTTGTAGCTCAAGGAGAACAACTCACCACTGATGTCGTGCGGGGTCATCGTGTAGCGATCGAATACCTGCGCCAAACGGAAGTTGCGGAACACCGGAGTGTCGATGTAGCTCAGGGCGATCGACTGTTTGTTGCTCGGCTGGAAATTCAGCTTCACGATGCGTGACTTGGTCACGCCACTCTCGTCCACCGCATCACCGTTGATGGTCTTTCCGGTGCGGTTGGAGTTGAGGTCGTTTGCGGAAAGGAAGAACCACGCCTTGTCGCGCTTGAACGGACCGCCGATAGCGATTTCATACTGGTTGTCTTCGGCTTCCTTCTCAAGTTCGGTGCGCTTGAAGAAATCAGCGGGTTGCGGATTGGTCTGCCGCTGCGCGATTTCGGGATGGCTGTCGAACTCATCGTTCCAGCTTTCCTCGGTGCGACCGTAGACCGCTTCACCGTGGTACTTGTTGGTGCCCGACTTGACGACAACATTGGTTGCAGAACCAACGGTTCGACCGTAGTCCGCTGACAAGCCGCCAGACTCAAGGGTGACTTCGGTGGTCGCCGAGGAGGGCAAGAACACGCGCGAGCCGCCGTAACGAGCAAAGGTCGTGTCAACACCGTCGATGTAGACGGTGGAGTCGGCCCAGGTTGCGCCATTGATGTTGGGACGGCTGCTACTGAGATCAGCGTTCTCGTCATCGTTGGTTACCCCGGGCATGAAATTGATCACACCGTAGTAGGTGCGATTTTCACCGGTAATTTCAGTACCCACTTCTGCGTTCAGCGTCTGGCCAGCCGAGACGTTGAACTTGTCGACCATTGGCGCCTCGGAGGTCACCGTGATGGTCTCAGATGTTTCAGCCTGCAGAGCGAGCGTGAGGTTCTGACGTTTACCAGCCGTCACGTTGACATCCGACTGGGCCTTGCCTAAGCCTTCGAGTTCGGCGGTCAGGATGTAGCTACCAGGTTGGACCAGCGCGAAGCGAAAGCCGCCGTCTGCGCCGGTGATCGCATTATTCTCTCCACGGTCACCTGCAAGTAGGACTGAAACGCCGGGAAGTGGAGCGCCACCCGGGTCCGTAATCGTGCCACTGACGACGCCAGTCTCGGCGCCGTCTGCAAAGAGCGGCGCTCCGAGCAATGCGACGATCGTCCCGGCGAGGACAAGGGTTAATGCGATTCTGTTCTTCATGGATGCAACCTCCGGTTGTGGGCTTTCAAGCCTCATCTGGGTTTCAGAGCCTTAGGGATCGATCGACCGGTCAACACCCGTCGTGGGACATTGGCTTTAGGGCCAACCAACCGATCTGTCTCTTATCGAATTTGAATTCGATCGACTATACCGCACAGGTACGCACAAAGCGTACGAAACAGGGAACCCTCCGAAAGAGGGGGGATCGTTGGCGCCAGGAGGTAGGCGCGAAACGACGGAAGCACAAGAAAAAGTTAGATGATCCGCAAATAGGTTCGGCGCTCGCTCCTCGTTGGATGTGCGCCGGACTCAAAGTCCGAGAGTCCTCGGTCTCACTTACCATAGCAAAACTAGGAATCGGCGATCAGCTTTTCAGGAAAACGTGAGCGCCACTGACTGCCTTCTCAGCTCCAGCAGCTACGCCCGCCAGCTCGGCTAAGGCCGTTCAGTTCCTCGACGAGCAGCTGTGTATTATTCGGCGACTCACCTGAGAGTGACGGGCTGCACTTGTCGAGCAAGACCCTCAGTTGTGCTGAACCAAACCTGCATTGCCCAATCACAAGAACATGGTTGTCGCGGGCCACAGCGATCACGATCAAGACGCTCTCGGTACCACCCGAGGCACCTAATCTCAGGGCGGCAAAACCCCTATACACCGTTCGCCCTCCTGCGGAACCTCTAAGCTTGTTCCTGACTCAAATAAGCAATGTTCTTGAGTCCAACTCCTGCATGAGGTGCACACCATGTCAATCCGATGCCATATAGCGGCGCGTTCGTCTGCTCGCCTCGCATCCTTGGGAATCGTCACGCTCGCACTACTGAACCTGGGCTGCACGAAACCGAGATTTCCACAGACCCAAGGAGAGGCCGCACCGCCGCTGACCTGGGAGACCGTCTTTCACCACGATGGTGTCTCAAGAGCTGTGCTGTCGCCCAACGGACTGGTGGCGGCGGTTGTGCAAGGCTCACGGATCACGGTGAGGTCGACCACTGAGAATGCTGTGGCGAGCGAGGCCGTCGACGGACGTTGGCCGGAGTGGTCGCCGGACGGCCGCCAGCTCTCCTGGATCAACGGCCAGAGACTTTGGCTCGGAGAGGTTACCGCCGATGGTCGACCCGCCATCGTCAACCCGGCGCCCATTTCCTCGACGCTAGCTGGGATGCGCAGTCCGTCTTGGTCACCCAACGGGGATCAAATCGCGGTGTTCGGTGCGCAGTACGGTCCCGAAGGTCACCAAGACATCTACCTGCTGGAAACCGATGACGGTGGCAACGAGCCAGCGCGGTATCAACTCACTAGCAGCGCTGCGGTTGGCGACGACATCCGCTTCACTCCCCAATGGTCACCCGATGGGAAGTGGATCGCTTACATCTCGAATCAGAACGACTGGTGGCACGACGACGTTTGGCTGGTCAACGTTGCAAGTGGCAAGACTCATCAGATCTCGCTCCAGTTCATGGCGTCTTCGTCTCCCATCTGGTCGCCAACGTCGACCACCGGCAGCGCCACCTTGGTGACCATGGGTACAGCCAAAGATGGCTATTGGTACCAAGATCTTGCCGACCTCTTCCGCATCGATTTGGACCTCAGCGGTACGGAGCCAATCACTACAAGAGAAGCACCGATCAAGATGCAGGTCTACGCAACCGACTTCATCATGCGCTTCGATCCGTATTTCTCCGGTGATGGCAAAACCGTATTCTTCCCCTACCACGAACGCGGAACTTTTGACCTCTGGGCGGTACCCGCCGTCGGTGGCGTTGCCACCCGGGTCACCAACCTAGGCGGCGCCTGGTCTTCGCTGCACGCCAGCTCGGATGGCACCAAGGCGGTGGTAGTGCGCGACGCACCCACTGAGGGCCGGGAGGCTTGGCTGATTGAGTCAGCTGGCGAACCTCCACGCGCACTCACTGCGCACACGCCCCGCTTCCAAGGCGTGCAGGTACCGCAAGAGATCTCGTTCCGCACCTTTGACGGTCTCTATCTGCAGGGTTTCCTCTATCTACCTCCGACCCTATTGCACGAGACCGCTGGAGATACCAACAGCTGCCCCGCCATAGTGCAAGTGCATGGCGGCGGCACCAACTCCTACTACCAGGGCACCAACCTCACCGAGCAAGTACTAGCAGCCCGCGGCTTCCCGGTGCTCGCGATCAACTATCGAGGAGGTTCAGGCTTCGGTCGCGAGTTTCAAGATCTGAACGTTGAGGACTGGCTCAACGATCAGTCCAAAGACCCAGGCGCCGCCGCCGACTGGCTGCGCGCGCAGCCGTGGTCAAATGGCAAAGTTGGAATCTACGGTGGCAGCTACGGCGGCATGCAATCAATGTCAGCGATCACCCGAACGCCGGAAAAGTTCGACGCGGCTGTACCGATGCGCGGCATCTACTCTGAGGCGCTCACTCTGCCGTTCGCTGATCGACTCGGCAAGATCTTCACCATCACCGGCCATGGCGGAACCCCCGAGGAACGACCCGACACCTACCGCAAGAGCGAAACACTCGAACGCATGGACAAGATCACCGCACCCGTCTTGATGATGCACGGCGAGCGTGACGTACGTGCACCGTTCCGCAACTTCGAACTCGCGGTCGAGCGACTCGAAGAGCTCGGCAAAGAGTTCGAGTCAAAGACCTATCCCGAGGGGCACGGGTTTCGCGACCCGGCCAACCTGACTGACATGTACACACGCCTGGAGAACTTCTTCGAAAAGCATCTGGGCAAGTGCAACTGAGAAGCGTGCTGAAGAAGTCCTCTTAGCACTCGCTTCGGCAACCCTCGCTTGCCCCTTTGTGTGCCCCTCGTTGGGGCGACGATGCTCCGAGAAGCAGGTACCCGGGAAAGTTCTAGAACGTGGTCGGTCGTCACATGGTCGATCGTCAGATGGTCAGTCGTATGTCGTCAGTCGTCAGTCGTCAGTCGAAGCCGCGGCTAGTGCTTCCGCTTCGAGCAGCCGGGCGCCCTTGAGAATGCCCTCCATGGCGTAGTTGCCTTCGTGACAGGCGTACTCGTATACCTTCTTGTCGGTCGCGGGCCAGGTGTAAGAACCGGCCCAGGGCGCAGTCCAGGTGGCGGCGTCGTCGACTGTGAACTCATAGAACAGCGTGTCGCCGTCGAGCATCGAGAAGCGCTCGGTCACCACCATTTCGGGACTGGCTGAAGTAAAGGCGGGTGTTTCCCGAAAGTTCTTGGTGGTGACCACCAGAGTGTCACCCTGCCAACGGCCGACCGAATCGCCGAGCCAATGGCGAAGATCAGCCGGGCTGTGCTCTCCTTCTCCCGGTTGTGCGATCCGCACAATGCGCACGTCATGCACCATCTCAGTGAGAATCATCAGGTGATCATCGGTTAGAACGAGCCGTTTGTGATTGTTGTAGAGCACCGAAAGCATCGGCGGGCCCCCGGTTGAACCAAACCCAACCAAGCAACGTTCTCCCAACGACAGACTTTCCGGTCCGTCGTAGGGGCCAGGATCCTTGCTCGCCACCCACCACGCCTTGCCGTCGTTAGGCTTGTAGAAACGAAAACGCTGGGCCCGTCGAGCGCGGGCCTCTGGGGTCATGGCTGGCTGGCGACCGTTCTTGGGGTCGGTGATGATCGACGTGCGGTAGCGACCGTCCACGGCAAAGGCCTCACTACCCCGATCGACCCAAAAGTTGTTGTACCCACCAACGTTGCCGGCGCCACTGCGTTCACTCTGAGAATCGTCCAACCCAACCGGCGGTGCGCCTCCCGCGCGAGGCGCGGAGCGGTCGGGATCGGTAGGCAGGTCCCGCAACTGGCGATACTCGGCCTCACGGGTGCGGATCGCATCGGCTTCTTCCTGGGTCAAGAACAACTTGTCACCGAACTCCTCTGGTCGCGACAGCGGCGTAAGAGTGGCGATGTCGTAGGTGCCTGAGAGGTCGGGCATGCCACTTGGGGTGCGAGGAATCTCCTGACCTTGGCCAGGAGATGCAATCAGAAGCAGTGCGATCGCGTATAACAGTACGGGGACACGAACCGAACCTACAAAAGTCACAGCACTACCTCCTTATCTGTTCTTGAACAATGCGGGTTGGCGCTATCGTAGCTGAGACGCAGGACGCCCATCCAGGCACAGGTCCACCCTCTCAGCCCGCCCCCTTAAGCCGACAACCGAAAGACACTTTGATGCCGACCTCTAAATGCCGCCCTCTTACCCCAGCCTTGATTCTCCTCGCTCTAGTTCTCAGCACAGGAACTTCGAGCGCACAATCAGAGGCACAGGAGGCCCAGTCCGCCCTCGAACAATCGAGCACGACTGGCTCCATTCACGGCACTGTCATGACGAAGAAAGGTCAAAGCTTCACCGGCTTGCTGCGCTGGGACGACGAAGAGACCTTCTGGGGCGACCTCTTCAACAGTAGAAAACAGGACACGCCGTACCTCGACGATCACGGCGACGGCGGGGGCGCCAAGCGCGAGTACGAAGTCTTTGGTCGCAAGATCAGCTTCGATTGGGGCAACTCCTCGAAGCAACGCAGCTTCGTGGCGCGCTTTGGCGACATCAGCGTGATTGAAGTGCTCGACGACAATGAAGCCAATCTGCTGATGAAGGATGGCTCGAACGTCCATGTAGAAGGATCGTCCAACGATGTTAATCCGGCCATCTCTATCCGCGACCCCTCGCTCGGCGACATCGAAATCGCTTGGAAACGCGTTGACACCATCACCTTTTCCCAGGCGCCTGCATCCTCTGAGCCTTGGGGCGAACGACTGCACGGCACCATCGAAACCGCGGCCGGCACCTTCCGAGGTTACGTGCAGTGGGACAAGCAAGAATCGATCAGCGTCGATCGACTCGACGGCGAAGAGGACGACATCGATTTCTCGATCCCGATGGGCAACTTGCGAAGCATCACTCGGGATGGAGACGACGCTTCAGTCGTTGAGCTGCGCGATGGCCGCTCATTGACACTCACAGACAGCAACGACGTCGATGACGACAATAGAGGGCTATTGGTCGAGGACCCGCGCTTCGGAAAAGTCGAGATCCCGTGGATGTCCTTCAACAAGGTGACCTTCACCGATCAGCTGCTGGCGTCTGGGCCGGGGTACGACAGTTTCGCACCCCTCGGAGGCCTCCGGGGGACAGTCACGACCAAAGCCGGCGAGCGGCTGCAGGGCCAGATCGTTTTCGATCTCGATGAGGAGCGCGACTGGGAGCTGTTCGACGGCGAACTCGATGGCATCATCTACTTCATCCCTTTTGGATTGATCCAATCAATCGCTCCGACTGGTGACAACGGCTGCGCGGTGAAACTGCGCAGCGGCGATACGCTCGCCCTCTCCGAAACCCAGGATGCAGCAGAAGACAATGCGGGGGTTCTAGTCATCAACGGCTCGACCGAGACGCTCGTGGCTTGGCAAGACTTACAGTCCGTAGCGTTCGATCGGTAGAACGCCGCTAGATGGCGAACCGGCTTACGAGGAGCGCTGGACTTTCCTTCGGTCAATTCGACCGGGCCTTCCGAAAGACTCTTGCACGGCGTCGGCCACAGGGAATTTTTGAGGAAAGCCACGACTCGCGAGCTACAATCTCAGCTCATGCTCGCACGGATGCAACCATCACTGCGGCCAACGGGCTGGTCCGCCCCAATGCTGCTGCCGCTGCTCGTAGGTCTAACTGCATGTGGCGCGAATGAAAGCCTGCAAGCGCACACGTCGAGCAATCAATCCGTTCAGGTGGGGACTGCTGAGCCGTTGGCTGAGGACGTGTCGCAGCCCTGGGAGTCTTGGCTAGATCTTGCCTCGGTAGCGGCTCTCGATTTTCGGAGTCGCGTCGAACTTCGCAGCTCGTTCTGCAACGGCGGCTGTCGGTACGATCGCCACTCGCAAGGTGACGATCGCTACCTTTCGGTCGACGGCGACGAGGGCGTTATCTTTGATGAAACAGGACCGGGAGCCATCACCCGGATCTGGATGACCTCGGGCCACGGGACCAGTGCTCCCTTGAGCGAGACTGTCCGCATCCGTTTCTACCTCGACGACTCTCCGACGCCAGCGATCGACCTCCCACTGCGGGCCTTGTTTGATGGAACCGTAGAACCCTTCACGTCTCCGCTTGCCGAAGATCGAGACGCCGCCAGCGGCGGCAACTTCACGGTAGTACCGATTCCCTACCAACACCGGTGTCGAGTCACGGTGTCCGATGCTGACGATGAAACCCTGTGGTTTCAGTTCCACTTCCACCGCGGTCGCAACGACCTGAATGTCTCTTCTTTCAGCTTCGCTGGGGCCGAGCAACGGCTCACTAAACTGCGGGACCGTCTGGAGCAACCCGGCACAGATCCTTGGTCAGTCCGACCTGGAAAGTGGTCAGAGCAGACCGCGGTTCTCGTCCCTGGCGACTCGGCCGCACTCTCGGAGGTAGGGCCGGGCATGCTGACGGGGGTCGAGCTGACTGCACCGCGCTCGCACTGGGACGACTTGGAGATCGCACTGACGTTCGACACGCTGACGTTCGACACGATCAGCAGCAACGTCGCCGTCCGCGATCTGTTTGCAACACCGGAGCAAGCCAGTTCGGTCCCGGGGTCACTGTTCTTGTCCCCGCGGGTCGGCGACACCGCGACGCTCTACTTGCCAATGCCGTTTCGCAGGAACGCTCAGATTACCGTTCGTTCGACAGCAAGCACAGGGTCGATCCCGATCACCATTCGTGTTCGCAATCGAGCAGGGCAGGTCGACCCGAACGCGGGCCTCTTGGCAGTCACAACGGTGACCGACCAAACCGAACCGGGTCGCGACCTTGAGATGCTGCGTACCCGCAGCGCCACCAAATGGGTGGGAACCTTCGCTCATCTGAGTGCAAGCAAGGTGAACCGCCACCCTTACCTCGAAGGCGACGAACGCATCTACCTCGATGGCAGCAAGCATCCAGCTCACTATGGAACCGGCACCGAGGACTACTACGCAGGAGGCTTCTATTTCGACCAAGGTCCCTACGCCCACGCGTTGTCCGGGATGATCACCCAAAGCGAGTGGTCACGGCGACCCGGTCAACGAACCAATCGTGGCAGCGCGCAGCAACCGCCCGCGCATACCACCATGTATCGCTGGACACCGGCCGACGCGCCGATCGCCAGATCGTCGATCGACGCTCGCCTCGAGGCCGGCGCAACCGGCACCGACGCGATGACAGCCCGCCATACCAACTTCTTCTACGCGGCACCGTCGAGTGGAGTCGAGTGGCGTCAAGCCGATCGCTTCAACACCGGCTCCGAGGAGAACCGTGCAGAGCATCAATACCAACACAGTGGCACATGGTCCGAGCGAACACTCACCGCGAAATACGAAGGGAACCCGGGCCATGAAGCCACCTGGAGCGGGATCGAACGCAGCACCGGAACCTCGAGCTTCATACTGAACGCCGACGGGTGTGGGCCAGAGATCCGACTGCGGCGCCTCTACGATGCGACAATGCCCGGGCAGAGCGCCACCATCGGGTTTCAGCCTCTGGGTGAGAGCGACCAGCTGCTCGGGCCACCCATCACCATAGGCTTACCATTCTCCGCCGGCAATCAGCAGCGGCGCTGGGCCGAAATCGATCTCGACATCTCAAGCGACGTCTTCAACGCTGAGCGCGCCCCCCACGACCGCCCCCTGGCAATAAGAGTCAGCGTAAACGCGACGCCGGACAACCCGACTAGCACGTTCACGGAGTATCAATGGGAACTCTGGTGCGCCATGGACAGCGGGCTCTTTCGTAGCGGGTTCGAGACTGGCGACACGAGCCAGTGGAACTGACACCGCCCCCACCACTTCTAGGTTGCCATTTATGCGTACGCTGTTAGCGATCATCAACCCCAATGCCGGTTCTGGCCGCTGCGGTCGTCGGGCGGGATCTGTGCTCGCCCAGCTCGCCCAGCTCGAGCAGTCGGGAATCCATCTCGACGTCCAGCGCACCGCCGGTCCGATGGAGGCCGAGGCGATCGCCCGCCGTGCTTTTGCTAGTGGCACACGCGACTTTCTCGCAGTCGGCGGCGACGGGACGGCGTTCGAAGTTGCCAACGGCGTCGTTGGCCCAGCCTCAAAAGCGCATGAACGCGTTCGCCTCGGCGTGCTGCCGCTAGGCACTGGAAACTCGTTGGTTGCGCACTTTGCAAAAGATGTCGATGCAGTGCTCGAAGCACTCGAGCACAATCGTACCGAGCCGCTGGATGTTCTTCGCTTGCGCCATCAACCCGACTCCAGCGGCAATTCGGAACTGATCGCCCTGTCAACCATCACACTCGGCATTCCAACCCTGGTTGCACAAACCGTCAATCGCTATTTAAAGCCCCTGCGGTCGGCCGCCTACAACGTCGGCGCTTTGCTTGAGGCCATACGGCTCACCAACATCGAGTTGAACTGCGACGTCACCCAAGACGGGACCACTAGCAACATCAAGCAGGAAACGCCGCTCGTCGCTTTTCAGAACACCATCACCTTCGGCAAGGGCATGCAAATCGCGCCACCCGCGAACACCAACGATGGCCTTGGAGATTTGGTGTACGTCGACCCCGTGTCTCGGCTGCAACTGCTTCAGACTCTGCCCAAGGTCTACGACGGAAGCCATCTAGAACACCCAGCCGCTCACATCCGACAGTTCAGCAACGTCAAATTCAACTCAGGCCAGGAGCAGTTGGTCATGATCGACGGCGAGATCCGGACGCTCCATATCGAGGCGATCGATATCGTGCCTGGCGCGATCGACCTCTTTATCTAAGGCCTCCAAAAGCAAAGTGCGCCAAAGAGATATGAGCTTGCCCGTCCAGGAGTGGCCGGTGCAGGTCGGCTCAGCCGAGGACGGCGAGCGCATCGATCGGCTCCTAGCGCGCCGCCTTCAGTTCAAGTCGCGCACCCAGGTCCAGATGCTCCTCTTGGACCGACGCATCACGGTTTACCCGGACTGGCAGCAGCGCGGCGTACCGGTCATCCAGCATCGACCTGCAGCGCGCGTTCGAGCCGGACAGTTGGTCGTGGTGAATCTAGACGCACCCTTTGTTGACGGTGAAGCGGACAGTTCACCTCTCACCTTGCGGAAGTCGGCCATCCTCTACGAGGACGACGCCCTCATCGCCATCGACAAGGCCTCAGGTTGTGCGATCCATCCAACTCGCAGCCACCGCGCCAACTCGCTGCTCGAACAGGTGCACCGGTACCAAGCTGAGGCGCATCAGACCGGCCGCGCAACTCCGTGTCACCGACTCGATCGAGAGACTTCCGGCGTAGTCCTTTTCGCCAAGACTAGCGATGCCCGCAGCAAGGTGGGGCGCCTGTTCGAGGGCCACAAGCTTGCCAAGAGCTACCAAGCGATCGTCGCCGGCCTGCTCTTGCAACCGACTGGCGTGATCGACACACCAATAGGGCGGGACACTCAAAGCAATGTCCCGATTCGCCAGGCAACTGTCGCCAACGGCCAATCGGCTCTGACCCGCTATCGAAGCCTCTCGACCAACACGCCGACCGGATCACAGCCACAATGCACTCTGCTCGAACTCAAACCCGCCACCGGTCGCCAACATCAACTCAGGGTTCACCTGGCTGCGATCGGCCACCCCATCCTCGGTGACTCCTTGTACACCGCTGGCGACAGCCTTTTCCTGCGGGCCATTTCCAACTCGCTCACTGACGAAGATCTCCGTGTTCTTCAATCACCTCGACTAGCGCTCCACGCAACGTCCCTCTCGTTCCCGCACCCGAGTACCAATCGGCAGCTGACCATCAGCTCACCCCTACCCACCGAACTTCGCCAACTCAGCTCAGTTCTCGCACGCGATCCGTCCACAACCGACGTCGCCTGAAGGCCCAGTTCAAGGTCTACGCCGCGGCCTAAGATTCGGAACTACTCGCATCCGGATCCAAGCAACACAGCGCCCTATGACAGGCCCAGTCTCACCCCTCCGAACTGCCCAGGATCACTGCTTCCGACTCGCAGATCAGGGCCGCGCTCGAGACTGCGAACACCCCGTCGTTGATGCTCGCCCTCGTCCACATTCGGCGGCGGCGGCCGTACGCAGAAACGGCCGTGCCAATGACACGACCGTTTCCTCCACTAGGAGCCGACGCTGCGATCAAGCTACTCGCCGAGCCCCTCGCAAGCGACCTCATCTCCGTCGACCACGCACACGCAGCCGCCTTCCTCGCAGGTCACTTCGATTTCACAGCTGTCTCCATCACCACAGTCGAGTCCGCCGAAGTCAACGCCCTCGAGATCAATCACGTGGGCCCCGCCGTGCTCGCCGACTACCCGTTCGATGATCATTTCGACGTCGCAGCCGTCGCCCTCTTCATCGCAGTCTTCAACGAACACGTTTCCGTCACCTGCACCGTGAGTGCGAAACTTCATGACGTTGCCACCCGTGCCGGGCAGACTGAGGGATCGCCTCATCGCCATGCCACCCTCGCGCTTGGCGAGAGTTGCATTCACTGTGCGGCTCTGACCGTCGCTCGAAATCTCGAACGCTACATTCTCGCCCTCTTCGAGCGAGCTGACCTTACGGGTCAACGAAGAGGCGCCAGAAACGGTCTCGCCATCCACCGCAACGATCACGTCACCGGCGGTGATACCAGCCTGTTCAGCAGGGGATCCGGCAACCACCTCGCTGACCATGACGCCCACGCCCGCGGCCACGTCGAAACGATCACGGAGAGCATCGGTCAGTTCGACCAGCTGCACACCCAGAAAGCCACCGCCACCAGTTGAGAAGATACTGTGGTCACCGTTGGCGCTAACCCAGGTGTGATTACCGCTGGTGCTGGGCTCGCCCGATCCTTTGACGATGAACTCGCGGACTAGGTGCCCACCTTCGCCATGGCCGCTCTCGCCGTCGTCGTTGCCGCCGACAAACATGACTCTCGTCCCCTGCCCGGCGTGGAGGGTATGTGTGGAGCCATCCTCACCGACCCAGACATTGGCGCTGGCATCTTCACAATCGTCACCCTCGCATTGAACGTGCTTCTTGACCATCACCCGGACCTTCTTCTTCACTTCAGAGTCATCCTGAGCAGACGCGGTGCTCGAGGTGCCAAGCACAAAGAGGCTCGCCAAGGCGGCAATCAGAGCCCAAGACAGGGTACGTTTAGACTTGTGGTTTCGCATGATTTCGATTCTCCATTAATGCGTACGATCTCAATGTCGTGCGCTGCAAACTGTGCCGAATTCGAGACCGCAGGTCCCCTGAATTCGACGACTACTGGTAGAGGTTAGAGGTGCCATCGTGCTGCGATGGCGACGATCGGTAACGTTGGTAGCACCATCATAACGGCGGCATCCGAAGACAGTTCCCTCCCGGCCGCAGCAAATCAAGGAAGAAGCCCCGTCTCATGAAGGCTCCCACCCAGGCCAACTGCGTCGAATTCCTCAAGCGTCTAGTCCAAACCGAGTCACTACCAGGTCACGAGGGCGCCATCGCCCAGGTGATGTCGAAGGAGCTCGAAGAGCTCGGTTTCGCTGACATTCACATCGACGAGGTCGGCAACGTCCTTGCTCGAGCGCCTGGAGCGGGTCGAGCGCCTGGACTGTTCTTCAACACCCATCTAGATCACGTCGACGTGGGCGATCAGACGCGTTGGCCTCATCCGCCGTTCGCAGCCCACTTCGAGGGCGACATTCTCTTCGGACGGGGGACCGTCGATATCAAAGGGCCACTTGCTGCTCAGGTGTACGGAGCGGCGGCGTTGCTCAAGGCACCAGCCGCAGGCGACGTCTGGGTTACTGCGGTGGTGCAAGAAGAGATCGGTGGTGTTGGAGCACGACACCTAGCGCCACGCCTGAAGGCGCTGAGTGGTGGCGCGTCAGACCAACCGCCGATCGTAATCGTTGGCGAGCCCAGCTCCAATCAGGTCAGACGTGGCCATCGAGGACGGATCGAACTCATGATCTCTTTCTTTGGTCGTAGCGCGCACGCCAGCGTTCCCCACCGAGCCAGGAACCCCTTGTACCCATACGGCAGGTTCATGAACCTACTCGGCCGCCTGCCACTCGACGACCATGACGAACTAGGGCCCTCTACGCTCGCCCCCACGTTGCTCGAGACCGATCAAACCAGCGCTAACGTGATCCCCGCAGAGGTTCACCAAACCATCGACATCCGCACCGTTCCGGGGCAAGACGCTGAGCAGGCTCGAGCCGGCCTGCTTGAGTTGGCCACGCTTGCCTGCAACTCCGTGGAGGAGCACGACCGCTGCACGTGTCAGGTGGAGATTCCCACGTATCCGCGGCAAACCTACACTGGTCTATCTCGCCCCATCCCAGCCAGCAATCCAACCTACCTGTTGCCAAGCGAGCATCCTGCAGTTCAAGAAGCCGTCAGGATCGTTGTTGAACACGGCGGCCCCTCAGGATCAGAACCCTGGAACTTCGCCACCGATGGTGGACATTTCGCTGCATCTGGTGCCGTGCCCATCGGCTTCGCACCGGGGGACGAAACCTTGGCACACACCCTCGATGAGAGGATCGATCTGCGGGAACTAGAGCAAGCAGTGTCAATCAATCAGTCCCTAGCAAGAGCCCTCTGCGAAACGGCTTGACCTCTACTTGGCCAGCAGGTCTACTTGGCCAGCAGGTCGCGAATCTCGGTCAGGAGATCGACCACTCGAGACATCTCGTCATCGGTCGCCGTCGCCGATGCGTCAGCCCGACTAGCAGCGGTCCATCCTCCGGCCTTGACCGCGTCGCGAGACGCAAGCACCGAATTGCGAAACTCGCGGGCGCCGGCAATGCCGGTCAGTCGAGCTACGCCACCACCTGCCGTGTTCTGACCGGCGGTTTCCACCGCCAGTGAACAGATTCCGAGCGCCTTCAGCAGCGGTCCCTCGTGAATGGTGAGATCCTGTATCTGTTCGAGCGGAATGGTCTTCTCGACCTTGAAGAACACTCCCTTGCGATAGTTGAGCGACTTCTCGGTGAGTTCAGCCTGCATCGACTCGAACAGTTTCCGAGTCCAGACTTGCCCGATCCCAAACAACCAGAACGGCAACGCCAGTACTCCCACTCCAGTCAAGATCAGAATGAGAGCGACCTGCCAAAACCAATACCACCGCAGCCGGGAATCAAACGTCGCCCCACTCAGCGCGGCGTATTCACCCGCAGCGGTCGCGGACTCTCGAATAGGATCGGTCGGTTCTAGATCGCTCATAAAATTGCTCCTTGGCAGCTCGGGAGGAGGCAGACTTCTGCTCCGTGTTGATCGCGCCCACCATACACCGACCTTGCGCCCTTTGATCCGATCGAGGCGGGGCCACGTACAGTCCACTGCCTAGTTATCTGGAAGCGCCTGCACCAAGAACTCAGCGCGATCCCAACTCAATGCAAACCCGGAGCCTCGTTCAATGACTGCTGATTCGCCCTCCGAACTCGACGTCGAGCAGATCGTCAAAGATCGCTACGCAACAGGTGCCCACCAACAAGTCGAGGCACTGTGCTGCCCGGTCAACTACGACCCTAAGTTCCTTGAAGTCATCCCCCAAGAGGTGATCGAGCGCGACTATGGTTGCGGCGATCCAAGTCGCTATCTAAAGCCAGGCGAGACCGTGCTTGACCTGGGCAGCGGCACGGGGAAGATCTGCTTCATCGCAGCCCAGGTTGTCGGATCGGAAGGCAAGGTCATCGGCGTCGATATGACCCACGACATGCTGAACGTCGCAAGGCGCAACGCACCGATTGTCGCCGAACGTATCGGCTTTTCAAACGTCGAGTTCAAACGCGGGCGAATTCAAGATCTTGGCCTTGACCTGGATGCAGTGGATGAGGTGTTGAGCACCAATCCAGTCAACTCTGCGGACGACATGTTCCGCTTGCAGCAAGAAGCGAACGACCTTCGCCGGACCAGCCCCTTGATCGCAAACGACACCATCGACGTCGTGGTGTCCAATTGCGTTCTGAATCTGGTGGCTGCAACCGAGAAACCGGAACTTTTTCGCGAACTGCACCGTGTGCTCCGCAATGGCGGACGAGCGGTCATCTCCGACATTGTTTCTGATGAAGAGATCCCTCTTGAAATGCAGCAAGACGCCGACCTGTGGAGCGGATGCATCTCTGGGGCATTGACCGAAACGGGCTTCATCCAAGCTTTCGAAGACGCGGGTTTCTTTGGTATTCGCCTACTCGAACGTGAACATGAACCCTGGCAAACGGTCCAAGGGATCGAGTTTCGCTCAGTCGTCATCGAAGCGCACAAAGGCAAAGTGGGTCCTTGCATGGAGCACAACCAAGCGGTGATCTATAAGGGCCCCTTCCGAGAAGTGCTGGACGACGACGGCCATCGTCTCGTGCGCGGCGATCGCATGGCGGTCTGCAACAAGACCTTCAACCTCTACCAAGGTAGCGTATACGACGGTCAGTTCGAGTTCATCGAACCGCGTATCGCGGTTCGTTCGGAGAACGCCCAGCCGTTCGATCGCACTCGCTCAGCACGCAGGCACCCCGAAGAAACGAAGGGATCTGGCTGCGAGGCCCCGGCAGGGGCCACGACGGAGTCCACTACTTCCTGCACCACCTCTGCCTGCTGCTGACGGAAAGAGATCAAGAAGGGATCGATGCCAGCTAGCGAGCCTCCACGCCACTTGCTACGATGAGCGGTCCGCAACGTTGCGACGACCTGCGCCAAAGCCGGCCACTCGGTCACAGGCTGTCGACGATACTGGAGGACTTTTTTCTTGCAAAAACGCAAGCCCAGCGGCCGCTTGGGCGAACTTCTGATCGAGTCGGGCCACCTTCAGAGGCGCGATCTCGAAAGGGCACTGGAGATCCAGCGTGTTGCCGGCGGGCACCTCGGCACCAACCTTTTGGAGTTGGAGGCCATCGACGAAGCTATCCTGCTCGAGGCCATCGGTTTGTTGCACGAGAACCCCACAGTCGCTGGTCATCGCTTGGCGAATATTCCCAAAGAGGTGTCGTCAAAGGTGCCCCGGGACCTGGTGCGCCGTCACAGCATCGTTCCCTTCGCCCTAAACGGCAACACCGTCTACATCGCCTCACAACGGCCAGGGGATATTCACATCGAGAACGAGGTGACTCTGGCTACGTCGCGTCTCACGCGAACCTTCGTTGGCCTCGAGGTCAGGGTCCAAGAGGCACTACATCGATACCACGGTCATTCGTTACCCCTTCGCTTCTCCCGACTGGCCGCGAAGCTCAATGGCGACCCCCTCCCCGCACCGAGTTCTGGCACGCCCGATCCTCCTTCGACAGCGGCCAGCTTCGTCCTCGAACCAGAGCGCGCGGACTCATCGGAGTGGATCTCTGGCTCATCAGGTGGTGGGCGTTCTTCATTCGCCAACTCTGTACCAACCGGTCCGGAAAAGGACGTCTCGGTTTCCATCCCTCTAGGAAAACCCGGCGAAGACTTGACCGACGCGAGGCAGCCCGACGTCTTTCGAGTGCTTGGCCAAACGACGGCAGACAACTTCGATCCGACCCTGTCTAGCACCGTCGGACGGAGGATCAAGTGGAAGGACTTTGAAGTCAGTGAAGTCCATGAGGGCAACCCGGACCAATCTGGCGTCAACGCAGCCGGGAAGAGTGCTCCTGACGACGCTGACCGAGCTGCGAAGAGTTCCGCCACCCGTCAACGGGATTCGGTCGCCACTCCCCCTCTAGACAAGCCAGCAGCGGCCCAAGTCGCGAACCAACCGAGCGTGCCCGGCAAATCGGCGGTGCAAGCCTTGCTGGACCCAGGTGAAGCAAGAGCCGAAGAAGCAAGAGCCGAAGAAGCAAGAAGCGTCGCAGCCAGAGGCGGAGACAGTCTTCATCAGTTCCCCTTCGCGGTGCGAGCAGGCCGCCAACGAAAGCCGCGCGCCAACGCCGACCTCAACCCGATCGCAACCCAAGAACCTGGAGCACGGGTTCCAACGATTGAGTCCAACGAGCTCGCTGCAGTGAGCTCACCACAGCGCGGCCTTTCGACCGCTACCCTTGAAGACGCTCACGCTGCGCTCCTCGAGGCCACCAATCGTGAGACCGTTGGTCGCATCCTTATGCAAGGGCTTAGACCGTTCTTCAAGCGGCGGGTGCTACTTGCCAAACGCGGCGATCAAGTCCGTGGCTGGAGAGCGGACGGTCCAGGGGTAAGACCGCGCGTCTTGTCGACCTTGAGCTTTCTGGTCGGCGACGGTACACCGTTCCTTGCTATTCAAAGCGGCTCGCGTTTCTGGCTCAGCTCCTACCGCCAAGACCGCGCCTTCGACGCTTTGTCCTCAGCGCTGGGTCCGGTCCAGGCCCCGGATTGCATGATCTTGCCGCTAAAGGCCGGCAGCTTCATTGTTGGTTTTTTCTACGGTGACAACGAGAACGACACGGTCACAGGCCAGCCGCTCAATGAATTTCTCGCGCTATCGGAGGCCGCCGGAGCCGCCTTCGAGAGGATCATTCGCAGGCTGCGAGAAACCGATTCCGAGACCGCGGCCACTTCCAAATCTCGGGAAGGCAAACCGGACGCTGATCCCTGGCGCGACGAGGGCAGGGTGCCGCGTCACGTATCCTAGCGGCGCTCAGGTTTCGCCCGAACTCTCAAAGGCCACCCGATTCTCGAGAACCCCGATGTTCTCCACTTCGATCCGCACTCGATCGCCGTCTCTCAAGAATCGAGGGGGCGTGAACGCTACGCCAACACCACTCGGGGTCCCGGTGCTCACCACATCCCCTGGCTCGAGAGTGAACGCAGTCGACAGCGTTTCAACCAGTTCGAAGCAATCGAACAAAAGCGATCCAGTATGGCCCTCTTGACGTAGCTCGCCGTTGACGAAGGTGCGAAGCTTGAGATCGTGCGGATCCCCAGCCTCATCTGGAGTGACCAGCCACGGTCCCATTGGACCATGCGAATCCCAACCCTTGCCCATCATCATGGTCGGCGATCGGCGCTGCCAATCGCGCACTGAAACATCGTTGACAATGGTGTAACCGGCGATCACCGACGCTGCATCCGCTCGCTCGACCCGACGGCAGCGTTTGCCGATCACGAACGCCAACTCACCCTCGTAGTCCAGCGCAGAGCTTTCGGGCGGCATCAATATCTCGCCCTTGTGAGCGTTGGTGCAGGTCGACTGCTTGTTGAAGACCGTCGGAAACTCCGGCGGCTGGCGCCCCGTCTCCTCAGCATGCGCCGCATAGTTCAACCCGATGGCAAGGAACTTCCGCGGCTTCGGCACAACCGGAAGCCAAGCAACGCGATCCAGTGCGATGAGGTGTTCCGCGTGGTGACCATCGAGCGCTTCTCGCAGAACCTGAGCGGCAACATCGAAAGCGTCGTTGCCGGTCGCCAAGAAGCGACACATACCGCGCGGCAGGTCTTCTGCGACCGCGGCCAACGGCAAAAGCGAGGTCGCCCCTCCACGGTTGACCGCGACTGCAATACTGCTTCTGCCACCAACCTTGATCGACGCCAACCTCATACGGCTACTCCAATACTCCAGTAAATGGTCTAAGAAGCTTACTGAAGAAGCCCCGCCAGGATCTCCGGATCCAAGCAACATAGAGCCGCTTAAGCAATACTCCCGAGCAGGCCCCTAGCGCTTCGCAGCCCTCAGGCCTCTACACCGGAAGGCGCCTCTCCAAAATCGGAGGGCCACTGCTGCGCTCTTAAGAGGTCGTCAATCGTGCCGCGGCGCCGAATCAAGTCGACTTGGCTGTCTCCGCGCACCAGCACCTCTGCCGGCAGCGGAAAGCTGTTGTACTCAGAGGCCAGCGCGTAACAATAGGCTCCGGCTCCTTCGAGGGCAACCAAGTCGCCCGCGACTGGCGTCGGCAGCTCACGATCCTCGGCGAGAATGTCGCCCGTCTCACAGATGTTGCCGGCAACATCGTAGCGTTGCTCGCCTAGCCCCGCGTTGCCAATCATCCTGACGTGGTGGTGTGCTTCGTAAAGCAGCGGACGCAAGAACTGATTGAAGCCAGTATCGACGTTGATGAAGTTACGAAATGGTGTGTGCTTCACCGAATGCACTCGAGCGACGAGTACCCCAGACCCCCCGACGAAATAGCGTCCCGGCTCGAACCACAGTTGTGGAAGCCGGGTCTGTCCCAAAGCGCTCGTGACGATGCCACAGACCGCCGAGGCGATGTCGCTCGGTTGGAGTTCGACGTGCTGCGGCTGATAGCGAATGCCAATGCCACCTCCAAGATCGATGAATTCGAGACGAAATCCAAGTTCCGCTTCCAGCTCGAGAAAGGCTGCGCACAAAAGACGCGCGTTGCGCTCGAACGGTTCGAGCGTCATGATCTGCGATCCGATGTGAGCCTGAATGCCAACCGGCCGCAGCCACTCACTCTTGTGAGCAATCTTGAACCCTTCGAGGTAGTGAGCATCCTCAAGCAGCAGGCCGAACTTGGTCAGCTTGTGTCCGGTTGCGATGTGACGATGGGTCTGCGGGTCGACGTCCGGATTGACCCTGAACGAGACTCGTACCGGGCGATCGAGGCGACGCGCAATAGCCTCTAACTGTTGCAGCTCGTCGAGTGAATCGACATTCACCAGCACGTCATCTCGGCAAGCGAGTTCTAGCTCAGCCGGACTCTTGCTGCTCGAGGTCAAAAGAATGTCGCTGCCAGCCGCACCCAGCCGCTTGGCCAATTCCACTTCCCCTCCTGAGATGCACTCAGGATGAGCGCCTGCGGCGAGCAGCAGTTTGACCACGGCCAGGTTGGTGTTCGCCTTCAACGCATAGTGAAAGCGCACACCTCCAGCGTAGCCATCGAAGGCGGTGGCAAGCGACTCAAATCGCTGAACGATGCGATCACCGTCATACACAAAGAGCGGCGTGCCGAATCGATCCGCAAGCTGTGCAAGGAGCCCGTCATCGCGCAAACAGGAGCCCGATTCAATTGTGGTCAACATCCGTATGCCCTTTCTGAGTCCTCAACGAGGACGGCATTGTAGCTAGACTCGTCGGTCTCAACCGCAATTCACTGCCATTGCTCCCAAACCACGTTTGAGAAGACCCCACTGATGAGTTCCTCCACCGCCATCTCCGGCGCACAGCAAGTCGGGCCCCTTGCGGGCCTCAAGGTCATCGATGCGTCGAGCATGGTGATGGTCCCGTCCGCCGCGGTGGTCATGGCTGACTTCGGAGCCGATGTGGTCAAAGTCGAGCCGCTGGTCGGCGATCTCAACCGGCGCGGGCACCTGATCCCCGGCATGCCTCTGCACAAAGAGGAATATTGTTTTATCGCCGACAATCGCAGCAAACGCAGCATCGCCCTCGATCTCAAGACCGACTCCGGCTTAGAAGTTCTCAAGCGGCTGCTGACCGATGCCGACGTCTTCTTCACCAACACGCGAACAGCAGCTCTCGAACGTCTGGGCCTCGATTTCGAAACGCTTCACGCGCTCAACCGACGGCTCATTTTCGCTCACGGGACTGGCTACGGCGATGGTGGAGCAGAGTGCAACAAGCCTGGTTTTGATGCAGTTTGTTACTGGTCTCGATCTGGCATCGAATCAACGATTTTTCCCATCGAGGGTGAACTCGGCGCCATCCCCTATGGCACCGGTGATCACCCCAGTGGGATGACCTTGCTGACGGCAGTCCTCATGGCTGTGCTCGAGCGCCAGAAGACCGGCAAGGGCACGCGCGTATCGACCTCCCTTCTTGCCAACGGCGCCTGGGCGAACGCCATTACGATTCAGGCTCGCCTGCTCGACGCCGAGTTTCTCGAACGCCGACCTCGAGACAATCCGCGCAACTTTGCAGCCGTGTACTACCGAGCAAGGTGTGGCCGACGGTTCAAATTTACAATCATTGATCACGTCGGCAACTGGCCTCGTTTCTGCTCCGCGATCAACCGCCCGGAGCTCGCCACCGACCCAGAGTTCGGCACCTTTGAAGCGAGGCAACAGGTGATGGGCAAGATCGTCCGCCTAGCTGACGCCGAGTTTGCCAAGCACGATCTTGAACATTGGATGGATGTGTTCGAGCACAACGACATTGCCTTCAGCACCTTGCCGACCTTCGATGAGATTGCCAACGACGCCCAAATGGCCGACACCGACGTCTTTATCGACATCGACCATCCGAGAATTGGCAGACACCGCACAATCAACAATCCGATTCAGATCGACGGGTCCGCTCGCCCAACGCCAAAGCCCGCCCCCGACCTTGGGCAGCACACCAAGGAGATTCTCGCTGAACTCGGCTACCCTGAGGCTGAGGTCACTGAGCTGTTCAGCCAACGGGTGGTCCGCTAGGCCGCGCTCAAACGAAGTCCCGCTCTAGACCGTTGACCGCTCTCTCCGCACGCCTGGCCTCACCCCGCGCCTTCTCGATCCGACCGCGCAGCTCGGCCCGTGCAGCCCGCACTTCAGTCAGTTGAGTTTGCACCTCGAGTACCCGCGCTCGAGCCGCCTCGCCCTGTGCCTCCAGCGCGGCCAGCGCTTTCTGTGAGCGCTTGAGTTTAGCGCGCGCCACGGACACGTCCTTCTTCTTTTGTGCGAGCACGTCACTGTCAGATGGAGCGCGAGCGCCTGCACTCTTGCCTCGCCTGCCGCGGAGCACCGGACTTCTGGTCCTCACCGCTCCTTGCTTTGCTGCGCCGCCCACCACCAACCCAACCAAACTCTCCAATCCCGGCGGACTCAGGTCCCGTTCCAACCTGCCAGCAAGGCCGGCAGCCACCTCATCATCATCCCCACCTCCAACGGACAGTGCCTCGAGCGTCGCAGCAAGTTTTCGCCGTTGAGACACGGTCAGATCACTGCCGAGACGGCTCCAATCCTCATCCAGGCACTCGAGAGCCTCCTCGACCGCTGCACGACGCGCTGCCATCGCCACGGTGGGGTCGCCTGCCTCGAGAGCCCGCCGCAGGTTCCCTCCACTCTCGACCAGCGCGGCGAACTCGATCGGATGATCGGTCCGAAATCGGTTGATAGCCCACGCCAAGATGCTCGGCTTCTTGAGCCTCTTTACCCACGGAACAGACTCCGGGGCCGTGCCCTCCAACTGGTCAACCAGCGCTTTGCGACCCACGACAAACTGCTCGCGGGGACCGCGATACAACTCGGCAACCGAGGCTTCCAGGTTGCGATCAACAGGCCGCCGATCACTCAATGTCGCACCAGCTCCAACTACGGGTCGCCGGAACCTTCTCGTTTCTGACGACTGGTGCGCCAGCGAAGTAGATGTGTAATATGTTCATAGAGCTTGTCCGCAAGGAAGGGTTTTCTCAAGAACGCCATGCCCGGCTCCACGGTCAACGCGCCGTCGACAGCATGCTCGGCGTAACCAGAGACGAAGAGAACCGGTAACCCGGGCCGCGACTCGCGCAACATACGAGCCAGCTCGACGCCGGTGGTGCCCCCAAGCACGACATCGGTCACCAACATATCGAACGGTTCTCCGGCCTTCGCGACCGCTTCCAGAGCCTGGTCGGCACTGCCAACAGCAACCACGCTATAACCCTGCTCGGTGAGAGTCTCTCGCACCAGGTTGCGAACAGCATCTTCGTCTTCTACGAGCAGCAAAGACCCCTCACCCCGCAGCGACGGTTCAGCCTGCACTCTGAGGTGCTCCACACTCGAATCGAGATTCTCCTCAACAACCGGGAAGTACAGGTGGAACGCCGTCCCGGCCCCGGGCGCGGATTCGATTTCGATTAGGCCGTCGCACTGTCGCACCAGACCATAAACCATCGGAAGCCCCAGCCCCGAACCGTCACCGCTAGCCTTGGTGGTAAAAAACGGTTCGAAGATGTGCTCGCGAATACTCTCGTCAATGCCTAAGCCCTCGTCCTTGACACTGATTCGCACATGCGAAGTAGGCGGGGCGCCCACGCGCGGAGAAGCCTGAACTTCTCGCACCGAAATCGCCAGCAGTCCGCCCTTGGGCATTGCGTCGCGACCGTTCACCACCAAGTTGAGAATCGCCTGCTCGACTTGATGAAGGTCAGCGCGGACTCGTGGCACATCCTGCAGGTCGAGCATCAGTTCGATGTCCTCGCCCAGGGCAGGAATAAGGAGCGGCTTGAGTTCTCGGATCGTGGCGCTCAGTTCAAGAGGTTCCGGTTGTTGAATCTGCTTGCGGCCGAAGGATAGGAGTCGATTGGTCAGCACTGCGGCGCGCTGGCCGGCCTTATTGATCTCCTCGATGCGACCGCGGTGGGGACTTCCATCTTCCAGCGTCCGCAGCACAAGATCCGAGTAGCCATTGATCGCGGTCAACAGATTGTTGAAATCATGCGCGACACCGCCAGCAAGTCGGCCGATGGCCTCCATCTTCTGAGACTGCAGCAGTTCGTCTTCGAGCGCCTTGCGTTCCGAGACGTCTTGCACCGTGCCAATCATGCGTTGAACCAGACCCTCATCGTTGCGATCGCTTGCTCGCCCCTGCACCTGATACCAACGAAAGCTCCCGTCGGCCTGAATCATCCGATGAATGCTGTCGAGACCGTCTGTATCACCGCGCAGATGACGCTCAAGGCGATTGTCAAAGCCCACCTGGTCGTCTCGGTGGATCCGCGCTCGCAGCCGATCCATCGAGAACGCCGCAAGGTCTGCTTCGAGTCCAAGAAGGGTCAGTGCACGTTGGTCCAGGCTAAGCCGGTCCTGCGCGAGTCGCCAATCCCAAAGTCCAAGTTCAGTAGCCCAAATGGCGAGTTCTAGGCGATCCTGGCTCTCGCGCAGCTTGTTCTCGGTCTCAATACGATTCGCCATCTCCGATTGCAGGCGTGTATTGAACGCTTCCAACCTAGAAGTCTTCTCGCGCAGCCGCTGGCGAAAGCGGAATCCAGTACTGTCAATGGCCTGACCACTGGATTCTCGCCCGTAGAAGAACACGGTCTCGCCACCAGTATCGAAGTACTTCGCGACCAGTTCCACTGGAAAGGTGACGCTCTCCTGGGTCAGGAACGAACTTCTCATGCTGAGCGTGCCAAGTTCGCGCAGTTCCTCGAGACAAGTCCGCCACTGGTCGGAGTTGAAATCGGGACAGATGTCCCACAGCGACAGTCCCTCCCAGTCATCCTTTGGGCGTTTGAGAATGCGACGCAAACGCTCATTGGCGAGCTTGAGTGCTCCAGATGGCTCGACAAAGAAAATGAACTCATTTGCCCTCTGTAGGGCCACATGAAGTTCTTCGCAGCGCTGTTCGAGCGACTGCCCGTCGACTACATCGATCCGCGTCACCAAGACCCGACGCTCACCGCCTTGCTCTACTGCGCTTGCCTGCACCTGGACGGCGGCGCTCGCAGAGGCCGAGTCTCCGGTCCGATACTCACCAACAAAGGAGCGGTCCCGGTTGCCAACCACCGCCATGATGCCTTCGAACACTCGAACACTATCTGGCGCACTCGAATCGGACCCAAGCATTACCTCTGACAGAGGATGTCCGATGAAACTCCCCAGACCATCCCCCTGACTACGCGACCGAGAGCCCTCGGCCCAGCGAGTGTTGGCAGCCAACACAGCGCCGACAGGATCGAGCAGTATCGCCTCAACCGGGAGCCCATCCAGGCTCGAAACGAATTCGTCCGTTGCCGCGCGAGGCGGAGACACTGGAGACGCTTCAGCCATTCGAGAACCGGTACTACGCATTGTCATAGGTGAGGAAAGCGAGGGAGTAGAGAACGAAGAGGCACAGCCGAAAAGAGGGACCAAGGCTGCTCATCGAAGCACTCAGCGGTTTGCAAGAAGGAATACCGAAAGCGACTGCACGGGCCCACTCCGGGTCAGGCGCCCGAGGTAGCCCTTGGGATGCCTCGGGATTGGGCCTCGGGATTGGGCCTAGGACTGGGGAATAGAACTAGGGAAGAGTCAGCGTATTGGCGATGCCCTCAAGCTCAGCTACGTCACCGCCATCCATACCAGTCACCAACACATTGATGGCGTAGTCATCCGTGGGCACTACTAGTGCGACACTGCTCAACGGGAACCCCTGAAACGACCAGTTGATGTCGAAGCGCATGGCATCGGTGACCTCGTCGCTGAGCTTCACCATTTTCGCGGCGGTGATTTCCGCTTCACCGCCGCCAAGCTGCTTCATTGTCGTCACAAGCCCTGAACCGACCTCCTCCATCGAGGAATCACCAATGCCCGCCAACTGGTTGACATCCACCCGCGGCACCAACGAGGGAGACGCAACACTGAGTAGGCCACCAGCCTGCACGGGTTGCACTTCAAAATCTGAGGGATAGTGGAGGAAGAACACCCCGTCCTCGCTGCGGAACTCGGTTGAGTCCCACTCAGGCGCGACGAACGCCTTCTTCACTGGGGCAGGCGCGGCAGCAGGTGCATCCACAGAACCACCGCCGCTGGCACAAGCACCAAGCCCAAAACCAACAAAGAGGATAAGAAGCAGAAGCAGAGGACTGCGCAAGTCGCGTGAGGTGTTGAATTTCATCATTGTAGGGTCCTTGAGAATCGGTGGAGAAGACAGGGGATCGGTACCAACGCTGATTGTAACAGCGATAACACTCGGTCAAACCACCGGTGCTTCAGTCGCAGACACCTGTTGCGCCCGCCTCTTCTTCGCTGGATCCTGACGCGCAAGAAACACTTCGATCCAGCGTGAGCCGCGGTACCGAATCTCGAGCAACAACGCCATCAACGCCACATGCACCGCCAAACACCACCATGCCCCCACCAAGCCAAAACGATCGATCATCAAGAAGGTGAGTGGAACGAACACCAACCAAGCGCTGCCGATGTTGACCAACATGCTGTAGGTGGTATCCCCAGCGCCGCGCAGCGCCCCTGAAATCAGATTGAAGCGCAAATCAAAGAACAGGCACACCACCACAATGGCGAAGAGCGGGCGCGCGTAGGGGATCAGCTCCGCCACATCGCCCTCCTCGACAAAGGCTCGCATCAAGAACTCGGGGAAGCCGATGTAGAACACCGAACAAGCGGCGGTGAACGCCCCACCCAACTTCATGATCTTGGCGACCGCCACTCGAGCATCTTCCAGCTGGCGAGCACCGAGACACTGTCCGACCAAGGTCGTGGCTGTGACCGCTAGCGCAGCCCCGATCATGAAAGTGACGCTCCACGCTTGAATCACAGCGTTGGTCGCCGCCATCTCCGCTTCCCCCAAGCGCGAGATCAGCGCTGAAAAGAGCGCAATGCCTCCCATCTCCATGAAGAACTGAACGCCGATAGGCAACCCGACCACAAGCAGGGTCTTCAGCACAGCAGGATCGAGCCGTCGGGTTCTAGGTAGTAAGTAGCGACGACGATAGGTCTTGGCCATGAAGATGCTCGCCAACAGCGAGAACCCCACCAACGTCTGAGCGATCACAGTTCCCAGCGCAGCTCCAACGACACCCATCGCCGGGGCACCGAACTTGCCGAAGATCAACGCATAGTTGAGTCCGCAGTTGAGCAACAACTGACACCACGCACCCCACATCGGAATATCGGTGCGGCCTAGGCCTCGGTAGAAATTGTCAGCGACCAAGAGCATCGTGAGCCCGAAACCGCCCAGCAAGCGCACCTGTGCGTAGCTGGTCGCGAGCTCAAGGAAACCAGAGTTCGCGCCGGTCAGACTCAACAACCAAGGCACAAACAGCGAAGACACAGTGATCAGTGCACCAAACCCGATCGCCAGGTAGATGCCGTGCCACAGTGTACGCCCAACGCCTCGCCGGTCATTCGCCCCCACCGACTGTGCAACGTAGGTATTCACCACGCTCAAGACGCCGTAAAAACCGCTCAAGAGCCACCAAGCGATCATGTTGCCCAGGCCCACGCCCCCCAGCTCGGCAATACCAAGCCGACCAACCATCATGGTGTCGATGACGCCCATAGCCGTGTAGGACAATTGAGAGATGATTACCGGCGAACCAATACGGATGATGCGACGGTACGAAGTATCGATATGAGACATAACTTAAATACTCAAGAACGTTTGCAGGCGATCAACCCTTGGAAGGAATGACACCTAACCAAACAGTGAAATCAGATTCATGCTTAACGGTCCCCCGGGTCGGCAGGCGACCACAGGAGGCAACCGTCAAGCGCAGTCATCAACAATCAGCCAAGAACGCAACAACGCCGCACGCCTGGCTAAGGCTGAACGCAGCGTCGTCCCGACTGGGGATGCCGAAGAGTGGCTCTAGGAACAAGAGCCTGCAAATAACTGGCGCGAAGATCCCGGAAGGCGTTAGCGGATCTTGGTGACCAGTTGAGGAGACTCCATCTTCTGAGAGAGCTCGGCGATTAGAGAAGTCTCAGTACCAAGAGGGCTCATCAGCATCATCGTCGGTAAACCGACAATCGCTACTTGTGTTGCTGTTGTGTCACACATATTCATAGCCTCTTTGGTTTGGGACTCGATCGGGGCCAGGAGGGTGGCGGCGATTGAGTGGGTCTCGACTCGCGGGGACTCTAGCGGTTGAGGTTGGAGGAGCGCAAGGGTGAAGTTATTGGCGACTCTCGGGTTTGGGGGTGAGGGTGGAGCGTTTGGGATCACGATCGAAAGGGTGACTGGAATGCGGTGGGAGGGAGGGAGGGAGGGCGAAGAAGCTGAACAGCTTCGAGATCCTGGGCGTCTTCGCTCCTTTCGGCGGATCGGGGATCCCCTCTGGGGGCACCGGCTGCGACCTTGTCCTGAGCGGGTAGGCGTGGTCTTGCCTGCCACTCGGTCGCCCGCAACTTGGTGTGCTTCTCGATTGGTGCTGTTGAAGGGCTCTCTCGCGAGCTGCCCCCGTCGGGGACGCCCTCACCGCCTTCGTCGCTAGTGAAGCTTGATCTCGCGGTGCTTGCGATCGGGGCAGCTTGGGGCGCGATGGCAAAGGGGAAAGGTGGTCGCCGGGGTTTGGGCGCGGGAGGCTTGGGCTGCGTGAACGGAACCCGCAACAGGTGAGGGCTCCGTTCACGCAGCCCAAACCAAGTGTTTCGGAGGATCGGCTCGTTTGGCTACGCCAAACTCGTGGAGGTGACGTTGATCACCGGCAAGTTGAAGTAGGTTGCCCGCCGTGTCCAATGCCCGTCATTGAACCGACGCCACAATCGCGGATCTACCCGGTGGCTTGGAGCGACCCTAGACGAGCGAACCGTTGAGCCCCAAGAAGGAGCTCTACATCCCTCGTCGAGGCGCGCAGCGTCGAGAAGGATCATGAACCATCGGCCTGGGCTGCGTGGACTGAGCCCTCACCCCCTTGTGGGTTCCGTTCACGCAGCCCAGGCCTCGACTTTCCACTCCCGGGCACAGCTCTCCCCCTTTGCCACCACGTCCCAAGATGCCCTCTTCGCAAACACCATCGCGATTCAGCTTCACTAGCGACGAAGGCGGTGAGGGCGTCCCCCGAGTCGGCAGCTCGCGAGGAGCCCTTCACAAACGCGCTCGTGAAGCCCACCGCGATGTGAGCGACGAGTGCGCAGGCAAGGCAACGCCTAACCGCTCAAGACAAGGCCGCAGCCGGTGCCTACGAGGGGGATCCCGATCCGCCGAAAGGAGCGAAGACGCCACTCCAATCGCGATCAATCACCGAACGATCGCTCGCGCCCCACAGCATCGCCACCGCCACCGCGACCGCGACCGCGACCACTATACCGAAACCCCCAACTCCCCCAAAGCCGCCTCCCGAATCCCCCGCTTGAAAATCTTGCCCGAAGCAATCCGTGGCAACGCCTCATCCACCACCCGCAAATACCTAGGCACCTTGAACTTCGCCAATCGCCCAACCAAGAACTCCCGCAGCACGCCCTCATCCACACCACCACCCACTCCGCAGTAAACAGTCGCCCCAACCTCTTCTCCCAACCGCTCATCCGGCACCGCATACACCGATGCCTCGAGTACCTCCGGATGTTCCAGCAAGGCCGCCTCAACTTCACCGCAGCCAATGTTCTCCCCACCTCGGATCACCAAGTCCTTGATTCGATCGACGATGAACAAGAATCCATCTTCATCGAGATACGCAACGTCGCCAGTCCGCAACCAACCATCGACGAAGGTCTCAGCATTCGCGTCGGGCCGATTCCAGTACCCACGGATGACCGACGTGCCACGCACCAACAACTCACCCCGCTCCCCAGTGGCCACCTCGGCTCCAGCCTCATCAACCACCTTTAGCTCAAGCACAGCCGAACAACGCCCCGAACTCTCCGGTCGCTCGAGATAGTGCTCGCCACCGATCCCCACACCGATAGCGTTGGTCTCGGTCATCCCCCAGCCGGTTCCAGGTAGCGCGTTGGTGAATGCTGCATCGATCCCCGCCACTTGCTCGGGAGCTCGAGGCGCACCACCGCCGCCAACGCTCACCAACGAGCTCAGGTCGCGCTGGCTCCGATGTGCCGCGAGCACTAGATCACCGGTCATCGCTGCTGGGCCGATGAACGAAGAAATGTGTTCACGTTCGATCAGTTCGGCTGCGAGTTCGGTGTCCCATTTGTACATGGACACGATCTTGCGTTGCGTCGGGAACGAGTTCAGAAAGACAGCATGCGATCCAGTTGCATGAAACAGCGGCACCGCCAGCAGTGTTGCCGGCTGATGCTCTGGCTCTTCAGGCACCACTTCGGTTTCGATCACATGCGCCGCAAGATCTAGTTGCCACGAATACAGCGCACTGATCACGTTGCGGTGACAGCTCACCGCGCCCTTTGGATGCCCGGTTGAACCCGAGGTGTAGAGAATTATCGCATCGTCGTTAGGGCCGAAATCCACAGCTGGCATCTCTGCGACCTCCGACGGTAGGGCGCTCAGCAGATCAACAAGGTCCGCTACGCCCTCAGGTAGATCTTCGGTGGGACGCACGACGATGACCTTGAGATCGGGCGGTTCTGAGCAACCGACAAAGCGATCCAACCTTTCTTGATCGGCCAACAAAACCTTGGCGCCGCTGTCGGCCAGGCCGTAGGCCATTTCGTCCGATTCCCACAGCGCGTTCATCGCCACCGCGACGGCTCCAATCGAGGTCACAGCCATGAATGAAAAAATCCACTCGGGATAGTTGCGCATCGAAATCGCCACCCGATCACCACGCTCGATCCCGTATTGCTCGACCAACACCGTTGCGATTCGGCACGCCGCGCGATAGGTCTCCTCATAGCTGTACCGCTCCTCTTGGTACACCACGAAGTCCAAGGCACCTCGAGCTCTCTCGTACAGCTCGTGCAGCGTCGGCGGTGCCGTCTTGAAGTACCGACACTCTTGTCCGTACAGCTCACACAGGTCTAGTTCGAACGGTTCACCGGCTGCAGTGAGTTGGCTCAGGGCTTCGGATCTGCTCGGCATGCGCGTGTCTCTACCCTTCCGCATTGTTTGGATATGTGGCTTGGACGTGGATGTCAGGCCGCAGAGTCTACATGCGCCCAGACAAGACAATCGAAGCGGCAAGCGCGAGCAAACCGGTACGAGAGTTGCAACTCCAAGCTCTGCGCGCCGGAAACCGGCCGATGTGGCAGAGACTTCCGTGACGCCTTGGAGCATCTCAGTCGAGATCTCCGGCTCAACAACCAAAGGAGCCACACATGCGCAAGCCCACCAACACCCGGTTCACCCCACTCCTCGCTTTACTAGCGATGGCGGCCTTGGCGCCGTCCGTTTGGGCGAACGGCGATTGGGACCAAGGCGTGACCGCGTACCAGGCTGGCAAGCATGAAGAAGCTGCCGCTGCCTTTGCGCGCTACGTCGAAACTGCGCCCGACGCATATCAAGGCCACCAAATGCTCGGCACCGCACTGTTGAACACCGGGCTGTTGAACGCCGGTGACGCTCAGAAAGCGGCGGCACACCTAAGGCGCGCAGATGAGCTACACAGCGGTCAACCAGCGATCCTGCTGACCTTGGCAAAGGCGCTATTAGCGATCGAGAAACCCGAAGATGCCTGCGTGGTTCTTGATCGCGTCGACGCCGCGACGGTGAGCGCACAGTTCCAGGTCGCCCTCTACAAGCTGCGGGCCAAAGCGGCATGCAGTGGCGATCGACTCGGCGACCTCGAACAACTCGCCAAAGTCACCGGCACCGCCAGCGCTTGGGCGACCTACGGGGTCGCGCTAAAGAAGGCGAACCGCTTCACCGACGCAGCCTCGGCGTTCGCGAAGGCCGTCGAGATCGAGCCTACCGACGCGAAAATTCGCAGGGCTCAAGTTGCCGCGTTGGTCGACCAAGCGCTCGCTGCTGAAGCGCCTGAGCGACTCGCCCTTTACACAGTTGCCCTGGAACCGGCCGCATTGGCCTTTGAGGCGAATCCAAACCGCAACACGACAGCGCTCTACGCCGACGTACTGATCAACGCTCAACGTTACAGCCAAGCAGCGGAGCTACTGAGCACCGCGACCGTTGCGGCGGTTGCAACAAAGGGCGATTGGTTGCTCACGTTCCTTAGCGGACGCGCACTTCTCCTCGACCAGAAGTACGTAGCGGCAGAAGGGCAACTGACCATGGCTCTTGGGCTCGCGACCGATGCGCATCAGACAACGCAGACCTCGGAACAACTCGGCTTCATCTTTGAAATGCAGAAGAGGTACGACGAGGCCATCTCTGCCTACACGGCGGCAAATAGGACCGACGACGTTGCACGCGTCGAGGCCAACCGCTTGATCGCGCTGGAGAACGCAAAAGCCGAGGAGTTCAACAAGCAGCGCGCCGATCTGATCGAACAAAAGCGCCAAGCCGATGAGGCTGCGGTCAACATTCGAACCGGTGGGCCACCGCCCACTCCCAGCTAGGGACGCCGTTCCTCCCGCGCCATCTACAAGAGGTTGACCTCGGGCCTAGCGGACCGAGGTCAACTCATTTCGTGAGGTCCGAGGCCCCTCACCCCGCGGGCGTTGAGAGCTGCTTTCTGAACGCCGTGCTGGTGCCATTCACAACGTCCTTGCCGAGCAGGCTCATCACCGGGATCAAGACCAGCGGAACCAGCGTGGTGATGTACGACGGATCGACGCCGCCGCCGTTAACAAACCCCCACTGCGCAAAGTTGGCCAATGCCCCCGCACCTTCACCGGCGCTCCATCCTGCGGACTCGGCCCAGCGAATGCCGGCGTACCAAGCAAGCCCCGCGCCGTAACCGACCGCGATCCCCCAAAAGCTTGCTGCTTCGGTGGTCCGGCGCCAATAGAGCACGTAGGCCAGCGCGATCGCGGGAGGCACCACCATCGCAAACCCGAGCAACAGCAAGTCGAGGATGGAGCCGATCTGCCCCTTCCACGCGATCAGCGCTGCGACCAAACCGTAGATCACGGTGGTCACACGCAGTGCCATCAACTGCTGCGATTGAGCAAGCCCATCAATCTTAGGCAACCAGTCACGCACCAGCATGGTGGAACTCGAGAGCAGGATTGGTCCGCCCGAAGAAATCACCGCAGCAAGGATCGCTGCTAAGGCGATACCGCCCAAGAGCGGACTGATGTCGAGTGCAAGCTGCGTGATCGAGCGATAACTGGAAAGCCCCGAATCAGCACCGTACTTACCGAGCGTCAGCATGCCCACAAACCCCGCCAAAAGCGGCATCAGCGCTGCGACTCCACCGGCCAAGAGAAAGGCGGGCAGCAAGGTGCGCTCGCGGCGCGCTGCACTCGAGAAATTGACATACACAGACGCCGCGGGTGTGTGGATAGTCGCGGAAAAAAACATCGCAATCACCACCGCCCACCCGGGCCCAATGAAACTCCACCACTCGGCGGCTGGAACCGCGTTCGGGTTAGCAGCGAGGTTCGCCGCAAGAGCACTATCCACCGACATCTTAAGAGCGGTCCAACCTCCGGCGTCACGTAGCCCGATCCAGCTAACCATCGCCAGGCCAGCCAGCACCACAGTGCAGTGGATCACGTTGGTCGCTGCCGACCCCCAGAGCCCGCCGAGCGCGGTATAAAGAATCAAGCACACCGCGCCAATGAGCACACCTAGTGCAAACGGAATATCGAGCACTGTGCTGACAATGCTGCCGATGATGAACGGCTCGAGGATGTTGATAATGAAGTATTCAGTCTGCACACACAGGCTGGTCAAGCTCTGGCAACGCCTGCTGCCAAAGCGCTTGGTGAACACCTCGCCCACCGTCTGCAGCTTGAGCCGGCGGAAAGGAACGGCAAAGAACAGCCCAACCATGGCTAGAGCAAGGAACGTGTTCACCGCGTACCAGAGACTCCACAGACCGTCTTGGAGCACATCTCCCGCCACTCCGTAGGTGCCAACACCACCGATTCTGGTGCCGGCAACGCCCGCCGCGACCAGGATGATTCCCATCCGACCGTCGGCAACCGCCCAATCCGACGACGACTGCGTGCGGCGCGCGAGTAGTGAACCAACGGCGGTCACCACCGCCAGATACCCGAAGATGACAATGGCTGAGGTCATGAGGATCTCGCAATGAAGAGGACGTGTTGTCTGGACAAGGAAGTCGAGATGATAGTCGACCCGGCTAGCAGTGAGTGGTGAAGTTCCCGTGGGCTGAGTTCGAGCGCCGTCCCACGGGGTTTGGGCGGCCAAATCGTAGTGCGCGAGCCTCCCGTGGGACCGATGCTCGTCAACGATACCCCGGTGCGCAAGCCTCCCGCGGGAGTGCGAAGCCTTCCGTGGAACATCTACCTGTGCTCGAGCTTGCTCGGGTACTCCTCACTGCGGTCCCGCGGGAGGCCGGCGCACCACGAACTGACCACCCAGATCCCCGCGCTCAGTCCCGCGCGAGTTTCACCACGGACTGCTAGCGGTGGTAGTACTCGAAGAACCCGATCATCATCTCGTCATCGGTTTGCTGACCCCACGACGCAGTCTTGCCTGCATCGGGATTGTTGGGATTTGCGGCCGTGTTGTCCCACGATCCCGTACAAATCAGTTCAGTTCCCGCAGGCAAGACCTTTGGGGTTTGCAGCATGTAGTTGGTCTGCCATCCAAAGTCATAGTCATCGACCTTGAGCAGAACTTCTTCGCTCGCGTCTGGATAGCGCACGCGATATTCAAAGGTCTTGCCACGCAGGTGCATGTGCGGCCTCATTGAAAGCAGGACGCTCTCGCTCGTGAACCGAAACGTCGCAGACAACGAAGTGTCCTCCGACCCCGCCGGAATTCGGATGAACGGACTCGATGCAATACCAGTCTTGACTTCGTGATTGGGCGGCCCGTCGGCGAACACCAGACCCAGTCGCGAACGATCCGTCTGCTCTTCGCCGTTCGGCGTGTAGTGCATCTGAAAGTAGATCTTCGAACCCTTCGGAATCAGCCGAGCCAAGCCCGGTTCGAGAATCAACGGTTCATCTCCTGGCACATAGCCACCCAAGCTACCTTGCACCCGGCCCTCTTGCCCCTGCGCTGCTAGCCGTCGTCGCGCCAACGGGTCTTCGATCAAGTAGCCGACGATGATGTGGTGCACAACCTTGGAATTGCCCGGGCGCGACTCGGCGGCCTTAACCCAGACGTCCTCGGTGAAGCCCGGGTCTACCAGGTAGTCGTGGTATGGCAGCTCTCCGCTCGCTGGGACGGTCACCACCTCGGGCATCTCGATCACTAGATCGGGCTCTCCGATCCGCCAGCCCTGCTCGAATTCTGGCAGTTCAACCACGCCCTCGCCGCGAGCCATTCCGCCAGCCACCCACCGCAACAGCAGCTCGCGTTCAGCGTCGTCTAGCCGACGGTCGTTCGAAAACTCACCACCCGCGACCGCGTGCCACGGCGGCATCCGGCCGTTCTGCACCTGCCGGGCAATCGCTTTGCCCCAAGGCCGCACTTGGTCATACGTCACCAAAGCCATCGGCCCTGGCCCGCCGACGTGATGGCAACTCGCACAGTGCGCATGCACCACCTGAGCGGCTCCGCCGACCCAGGTATCGTCCTGCGCCTCCGCTGTCGCGCCGGCAAAGAGCACTAGCAGCACTCCTCCAAAGCATGGCACTCGCGGCGCACTCGCACCGCGTCTCAGAACCGGGCCCCAGCCCGCCAGACGTGCGCCTGTGCGCACGAGCGCTGGCTCATAATCAGCCTGCTCCATCCTGCACCAAGCCTTGGAAAGCGAACCGACGCAACCGTCGTTTCGCCGAGGACCGCTACGGGCCACTCACCTTCGCATCAGCATTGGTCAAGCGATAGAGATGACCGCGCGTTCGGATGAACAACGAACCCCTAGCCATTGCCGGTGTCGACATCGCCACTTCGTCCAGCGAGTTCGTGCCCACCAGCTCAAAGTTGTTGGCGCTGTCGAGAACGTAAGTATCGCCATCTTCACTCAGCACAAAGATCTTGCCGTTGTAGGCCCAAGGCGACGCGGTGAATCCACCGGACCCACGCTTGATCCTGCGCTTGACTTGCTTGGACGCCTTTTGATCCTCGGTGAAGTACAACTCCTCACCGGTCTTGGCGTTGTGCACAGTGAAGAAACCAAGGTCGAGCAAGGTGAAGTAGTAGTCGCCGTAGACCAGCGGGGTCGGATGATAAGGGCCCGCAGAGTCGTTGTACCAAACAACGTATTCGTTGCTCTGTTGTCCTTCTTCTAAAGTGATGTCACCAGTAGCGCCGGGACGGATCGCAAACACTGGCTTAATCTTGTCGCCGACGTAGCCGGACGTCAGATAGAGAAGACCGTGCGCGCTGAACGGTTGCGGAATCGAAATCGAATCCATGCCGCTCAGACTCCACAGTTGCCGACCTTCGAGGTCATAGGACCTCACTTGATCGCTGCCAGCGGTGACGATCTCCGTACGACCCTCGTGCTCCCACACAAACGGTGTCGACCAGTTGGTGCCCTCTTCGCGTTTGACCGTGAAGCCGACTTCGCCGGTCCTTGCGGCTAAGCCCATCATGTAGGACTGGTCGTCGTTGTCGTTGACCACCACCAAGGTCTCGCCGTGCAACACCGGTGATGCGGCGGTTCCCCAACCTAGTCGAGTGGCACTGGCCTCCATGGGCTTGTTCCACAAAATCTTGCCGTCCATGTCCAAGGCCCATACACCAACGTTGCCGAACATCGCATAGACACGTTCGCCGTCGGTGACCGGGGTCTCCGACGCATAGGTGTTCTTCAAATGGCGATCAAAATTGGGCACTGAACTGTGCACTTTGGTCTTCCACAGTGACTCGCCAGTCTCGAAATCGAAGGCATACACCCACCAATGATGCTGGTCCTTCGCGCGCTCCATCAAGACGCCGTCCTTGGTCGGGAATCCGCCAGACTCTGGCGAGCCATACGGAAAGTAGAGGCCCATCTTTGGCTCTTCAACCTCACCGTCGCTAACAACCGTGGTCACAAAGACTTTGTTGCCCCAAATCACGGGCGACGACCAGCCCAGTCCATCAACCGGCACCTTCCATGCCACGTTCTCTTCGGTACTCCAGCTGGTCGGCAAGCGGGGATCATCATCCGCAATCGACAATGCCTTCGAGCCTCGGAAGGATGGCCAGTTGTCGGTCTCCACTGGGGCTGCGGCAAACGCTGAGGCTGCGAGTAACGCAGCGCATGAAAACAGCACGGACAGCCGCGCTAGGGAACGGGATTTGACTTTGAACATGGCCTTTGGGGATCCTCTCAAGAATGGAACTACCCCATAGCCTAGCCTATGAAGGCGAACTCTCCCCTGAGGAGCTCTCTTGAAGCTGTGTCGATTCTCACGAGTACTGTCCGAATGCGCCTACTTGGCGGTCTCGACCCCGGAACCAAACAACTTCACCCTCACTGCCGCTCTGAACGCTCGCGGCGATCTGCCCGTACTGCGACGATAGACGGTCGAGAAGTGCCCCGCATCGACGTAGCCCACGCGGACCCCAATCTCTGCCACCGACAAGTTGCTGTTCCTCAAGAGTCCAGTTGCGGCCTCCACCCTCAAGTCCCTCAGGTACTTCCCGGGAGTGCAACCAACGGCAATCTGGAACCTTCGATTTAAGGAGCGCTGACTCACACCGAGATGCTTAGCCAACTCGGTCACTCGCACTGGCCCAGCGAGCCGTTCCGTCAACCACCCTTGAGCCACTGCCATGAGTTCGTCGGGCTGTTCGTTGATCTCACCGTCGAAGTACCCTTGTTGTCGCACCGGTTGCCTAATCTCAGGCGAGAACTGAGCCTCGACCAATCGTGCGGTCTCGGTGCCCAACCATCGCTCGATGAAGAACGCGGTGAGATCGGCCGTGGCATTTAGACTTCCTGCACAGAAGAGTCGCTCAGAACGAGTAATCAAATGATGGCGCTTAAGCAGGACACTAGGGTAGCGCTCGGCGAAGTCGTTCAGAAAGGACCAGTGTGTTGTGGCTGCGCGCCCGTCCAGCAGCCCCGCCTCCGCTAACAGGAACGACCCAGTGCTCACCGCGCAGATCGATGCACCCTGCGCCTCGAGTTCGACCAGTTGATGGATCACAGCAGGAAGATTGACCTTCGGCTTCCTCCAGAACGGAGGGATGAACACCAAATCGACATGTCTTAGCTCGGCGAGAGGCTGCTGAGGCACTACGGTCAGAGCACCCAGCGCCTCAAAAGCACGATCGCCGGTGGTGGCAATGCTCACCCTCAAGCGTGACGGTTCTCGTCTGCTGACGCGATCGATCTCGTCTGCAGCCCGCAGCATCTCGAGCGGGATCGTCAGGCCTGTGAGGAGAGCGCGCGGATGGACGATGAATGCAACGTGGAACACGGAATGACCATTCTGACAAACTAGTTGTCCATTTCAACAAACTACGAACCAATCGCTGTCCTAGACTGACGTACCGCCGAACGATCGAGCTACACCTCAGGCGCTGGACCCCGCATTCCATGCGGAACCTCTCTCGCCCCATGACCTCCAAAGAGGGTTTCTGTGTCCACTAACTTTTCTCAGCGACTCCCGGTCATTGTCAGTTTCGGCGGTGTCGGTGCCGCCGGTCGAAGTTCCTCTCACCAAGCCTACCGACGTACCACGCACTCAGCCCTCCCCACCGCCAAAGTCGACGCGATGTGGCGCAGCCTAGCCGGCCTCACAGGTAGCAAGAACGCCGATAGCCTCGACCAAGCTGCCATTGAGCGCCTAAGGACCGGGTCCTTAGTCCGCCGCATTGAGCCGTCGTTCTTCAATCCCAACGCTGCTCCTTGGAACCGACGCGTTTGCCTGCAAGCCACAGACACTCCACTCCGCTTCGAGATCAGCAAGCGCGAGTTGCCTGAGGCCATGCCGCCAGGGTGGACTGTCGAAAGCACAAAGGGCGAAGGCAACAAGCAACGCATCACCATCACGGTCACCGACCAAACAGAACTGTTCGTGCCCGACACGCGCGACCTCGGAGTTGCAGCGGGCGGCATGGTTCCCACTGGCTTCGAGCCCGGCGACCACTATCCCGCACGCAGTCATCCTCGCGGCCTGGAACTCACGGTCGTGGCAGCGAGCGATGCGATCAACAGTCTTGGTATCGACTGGCAGACCATCCTTGATCGAGTACCACCCGACCAGTTCTCAACCTACGCTGGCAGCGCCATGACCCAGCTCGATCAAAACGGCAACGGTGGCCTGCTCTCCTCTCGCCAACGGGGCAAGCGGGTATCTTCGAAGCAGGTACCAATGGGCCTTGGCGAGATGGCCGCCGACTTCACCAACGCCTACGTACTCGGCAGCATGGGCCAAACCGGCCACAACATGGGCGCATGCGCCACCTTCCACTACAACCTGCGCTTAGGCGTACAGGACATTCGTGAAGGTCGCTCGCGCGTCGCGGTGATTGGCGGCGTCGAGGCGCCGCTGGTGGCGGACGCGATGGATGGACTCGCCACCATGGGCGCTTTGATTGGCGACGCCGCTTTGCTCCAGCTCGAAGGCAAGCAGCCGGGCGAGACTCCCAATCATCGAAGGGCCTGCCGTCCCTTTGGCATCAACGGTGGTTTCGTCATGGGCGAGGGGGCCCAGTTCTGCGTCTTGATGGACGCCGAGCTCGCGGTCGAGATGGGCGCCAACATCTTGGGCGCTGTCGGCGACGTCTTTGTGCACGCTGACGGACACAAAAAATCGATCTCCTCTCCTGGGGTGGGCAACTACATCACCTTTGCCAAGGCCGTCGCGTCGGCGCGCAAGGTGCTCGGTACTGAAGCCATCGCACAACGCAGCTTCGTACACGCTCACGGCACGGGGACGCCGCAGAACCGCACGAGTGAATCCGAGATTCTCGATCTAGTTGCCAAAACCTTCGACATCCAGGAATGGCCAGTCGCCGCCATCAAGTGCTTCGTCGGTCACACCATGGCAGCTGCCGGTGGCGACCAGTTGGCTTCCTGCTTGGGTACCTGGGCCGACGGTGTGATCCCCGGCATCGCCACCATCGACGGACCTGCCGACGACATTTCAGGCGATCGATTGCGCATCGACAGCGAACACATCACGGGCGCTGCTACCGACTACGACGTCGCGTTTCTCAACGCCAAAGGCTTTGGCGGCAACAACGCAACTGCCTGGGTGGCTGGTCCGCATGTCGTTCAACAACAGCTGGAGCAAACGTTTGGTGGCGACGCCATGAGCGCTTGGCGCGATCGCGTTGAGATCACACGAGCCAAGGCCGCTGAGTACGACGCGGCCGCGAGCAAGGGCGATCTCGGAGTGACCTACAAGTTTGATCACGACGTCCGCCAAGGCGAGCACGTGACCATGACCGTCGACGAGCTACTCATCGAGGGCCACGGACCGATCGCTCTCTAGCCGCGAAGGCTACTTACCCCAAGATCGAATCCGAGCTCGGGCGTGCCGGCCTCCGAGCGGGCCTCACCCCGTTTCGGCGCCCCCAGCTTGGGGCGCGGACGTTGGTAGCGCGAAGGCGACCAACTCACGGACCTTCGAGGCATCACCGATCGCCACCACAATGAACTGTTGGCCATCGACCACATAGGTCATCGGTGCACCCCGCGCAGGATGACCAAGGTCCTTCTCCCAAACCAGATCGCCGCTTGCCTTGTCGTAAGCCCGCAAGTATCCAGTGGTTTCGCCCCCGGCAATCCCTTGCACACCCTGGGCTGCAAACAACAGCGTCTTGGTCGCCATCGGCCAGCCCGGGGCTAGTCCCGCCAACGGCCAAGAGCCCAATGCCTCGAGCTCGAGCCCTTCCAGAGCTGGGTGATGTTTCGGGCCTTCACCATGGGCCACCTGCCACAGGATTTCTCCCTTGTTGAGATCGATCGCCGTGATCCGGCTCCAGGGTGGCTTGGTGATCGGCAAACCGCCGGGTCCCGACAACGGAGGATGCTGGCGCATGAAATCGAGGTCGCCGCGCAGCCGCCCGGAAGGCGGCGCTACCGAAACCGTCATCACCCTAGTCTGAGACGGGACGAAGAGCACGCCGGACTCGGGATCAACCGCAGCGCCGCCCCAATTCGCTCCACCTGCGAGTCCGGGCGAGATGATGGTTGCGTACTTACCGTCTTCGCCACCCACGATGGGGGGAGTAAACAACGGCCCCATCTTGTACTTCGAAGCAGTCTCTACAACCGCTTCCTTGATCTCGGGAGTCAGATCCAACAAGTCGTCTTTCCCAATACCAACCAGATCAAAAGGTGGTGGTTTGCTAGGAATCGGCTGGGTCTCAGACGCCCGTTCGCCGGGCACCGTGCTGGGCGCGACCTTCCGTTCTTCAATCGGCCACACCGGCTTGCCGGTCACGCGGTTCAACACGTAGGTGTAGCCCTGCTTCGAAACCTGAGCAACCGCGGGAATCAACTCGCCATCAACCGTGACGTCGATCAGGTTGGGGGCACAGGGAAAGTCGTAGTCCCACAGCCCGTGGTGTACTCCTTGAAAATGCCAGACCCGCTTTCCCGTTGCAGCGTCAACCGCAACCAAGCTCTCGGCATAGAGATTGTTGCCCAGGCGATGCCCGCCGTAGTGGTCGTTGGTCGGCGTGCCAAACGGCAGATAGGCTATGCCAGTTTCATTGTCGCAACTCATCAAGGACCAGACATTGGTGTTGCCTGAGTAGCGCCACGATTCCTCTTCCCACGTTTCGGTGCCCAATTCATTACCTTGAGGAATCGAGTGGAAGGTCCAGCGCTTCTCGCCGGTTCGCACATCGTAGCCGCGCACGTGACCGACCGGCATCTTCTGCGTAGTGCCGAAGTCATTCACCACCATGCCGACGATGATGGTGTCGGCGCAAACGATCGGCGGCGAGTTGAGCCCCGTGTGGCGCACGTCCTTCTCTTCAGCCACGTCGGGTCGCATGTCGACCACTCCCCCTTCGCCGAATGCGGGATCAGGCTTCCCGGTTCTAGGGTCGATCGAGATCAATTGCTGCGTCCCGGTTCCATAGACCAGGCGCGTCACAGCTTCGGTCTCGTCACCTGGCACCGCCTCCGGGTCGCGCGGACCGGTCCAAGATTCGAGGCCTCGATGGTTCAGTCCCCCGTGGGTTGGTCGTGTCCCTTCGTACGCCTTGGGGTCGTAGCGCCATAGTTCCTCGCCGGTGATCGGGTTGATCGCACTGAGCAAATTCAGAGCGCTGATCGCATAGAGCACGCCATCTACCAAGATTGGCGTGACCTTGAGCGGACTGACTCCCCCTCGCCCGCCAACTGCGCCGTCTGGGGATTGCCAGCGCCAGGCAACTTCAAGCTCGGCAACGTTGTTTTCATCGATCTGATCCGCAGGCGAGTACTTGGAACTCTGACGGTCCGAGCCGTAGTGGCGCCACTCTTGATCTACTGCCGCTGTGGGCGCTGCTGGCTCTTGAGCTATTGCAGGCAGCGCCGCCAGGGCGACCATCCATACAGCCGCAATGCAGCAGTACACCAGCGTGCGGACTGTTCTCATTCGTGTCATATCGAGGAGCCTCAAGCAGTTCGTCGTCGGGATTGGGCAGTAGTTGATCGGCAAATCGCGCTCACCGCAAGTGGGAGCGTGCGATGCTAGGCGCCGACACCATCTAGCTCCGGCCAAACACGCTACCGGTACACTCAGGGTTCGCGTCCATCAAAGGCCCCCTCCTACCGAAACCACCCTTGTCCTCGACGAGGCCCCAACGGTTCTGGCAACGACGCGTGAACTTTCCGGAGAGCGCTATGTCCAAGACACCACACATCATTCCACTCGCTGTTCTTCTCAGCCTCATTTCCCTTCCAGTCCTGAGTCAAGACGAAGTGCCGAGGACCCCAAGCGGTCGTCCAGACCTCTCCGGCAACTACGACATCGCGACCCTCACCCCTTTCACCCGCGCGGCAGGGCTCGGCGATCAACAGGAACTCACCGACGAACAGGCGCAGGCCATCGAGCGCTCCGCAGCGGCGGCCATGGCTTTCGCCGATCGCGACAGCGATCCCAACCGCGAGGCACCGCCTCCCGGAGGCGACGGCTCGGCTGGCGCTGCCGGCAAAGTTGGCGGCTACAACAGCTTCTGGGTCGACCCGGGCAACAGCATGTTCAAGATCGGCGACAAGTACCGCACCTCGGTGCTCACCGATCCGCCCAATGGTCAGATGCCGGCGTTGTCCTCAGCGGGCAAAGCGCGTCTCGCCAAGATCCGCCCCTACACCTTCGAGAACACCGGCAACGCCTGGTGGCTCGATCTCGAGAGTGGACCGTACGACAATCCGGAAACGCTGCCGCTGATCGAGCGCTGCATCTATCTCACAGTCACCACCGTGCCAATGCGCTCGGTGCTCTACAACAACCTCAAGACGATCGTGCAGACCGACAACCACGTGATGATCTTGGTGGAATGGATGCACTGGGCCCGCGTCATTCGCCTCAATAGCGAACACCCGCCGTCGGACATCCGATCACTCGGCGGCGACTCCATCGGCCATTGGGAAGGCGACACGCTGGTTGTGGATACCACTAACTTCCTCGAAACGCCCAACCAAGCCCGCGAGGGTTTGCACATCGTCGAACGTTTCACTCGCAAGAATCAGAACGAACTGCTCTATGAGTTCACGGTCAACGATACAAACTATGCAGCCCCCTATTCGGGCGCGCAAATGTGGCCGCTGACCGACGACCGGCTGTACGAATACGCCTGTCACGAAGGCAACTACGCCATGGGCGGCATCCTGCGCGGAGCTCGACTTCTAGAAAGGGAGGAGTTGCAACGCCGCGCGCAAGAAGCGACCCAGGATTGATCGCCCGTTCATCTTTTGACCATTCTCCGGACCGGCTGAACCTCCGAGGAGGTATCGATCATCGAACTACTCCTAGCAGGCGGCCGCCAACACTTGCTAACGCCCTGGTCAACCACTCGATGACACAACGACAAACAACATCACGAGCGCAACGACGCATCGCACTGGCCGCCAGCGTACTGTGCGCTGTTGCATCGCTTGGCGCTGCGCAGAAGAAGGACACGGTAGATCCCGACCGATTCACTGTCGACGAGGCCATCGATGTTCGCCTGATCCACTTGGACGCGGTAGTTACCGATCGCTCGGGAGAGCGCCTTGCCGATCTCAGCACCGCTGACTTCGATTTGAGGGTCGACGGCAAGAAGGTCAAGGTCACTGGCGTGTCCGACGCACGCACCGTGCGCGACTCGATCGGAGCGAGACTCACCGCGGTTGTCGTCATGGACGAACGCAACCTGATGTACGCCCATCGCGACCGAGTCCTCGACATCATCAAGCCGGTCCTTGTTCGTGAAATGAACGAAAGCCCAACCTGGGTGGCGATGGTCGCAGTTTCGGACACCGTCGAGCCGCTCCTAGCACCCACTCGCAACGTGGGCGCCGTACAAACCGCAATCGACGCTGCGAAGCAACGATTGACCAGCACCTCCGAACTCATTCCCTTGCAGCGCGCCATCTCTGCTGCAACTCAAAGCACCCTGAAGAAGCTCTCTCAAAGAGGGTCGGCGTATCGCTACGGCCAGGCGGAACTGCGCGGCTTGGCGATCCAATCTCGGGGCTACGCGGAAGCGCTGGCACACGATGCGCGCCGGACCCTACGCTCACTGGAGGAAGTGGTCGCGGCGTTGTCGTTTCTCCCCGGCCGCAAGGCGTTGCTGTTCATCACCGATGGTCTTGCTCGCGAGCCACTAGACATCCTCGCCAGTACCATGAACGACCGCCTTGCTGGGGCATCGTCGACCTTCGAAGGCGGCGACACAATTGACGATCCCAACGTCATCCCGATCAATACCACCAACGCCCGATCCACCGGTACCGAGATGGGGGATGGCCGTGGGGAAACGGTCCTACAACTCGACGACGGCGGCTCCGGCCAGTTCCAACGACTGGTGTCTCAGTTCAGCAATTTCAAGGAGTTTGAGCGTCTTGCAGCGCTTGCCAACACCCATCGAGTGACCTTCTATCCAATCAAGGCGCCGATCACTGATAGTTCTCTCACCGGCCTCGGCACCAACAAGGGGCAACGAGGATCGATCGCTGAACTCACCGACATGAACTCAGGACTCGCAGCGCTCGCCCACGCCACCGGCGGCCTCGCCTTCTCCGCCGACAGTGGCCTTGGGAAGTTTGTCGATACCGCGCGCGCCGACGTCTCCAACTACTACTCGTTGAGCTTCACCCCACCGGGCTCGCTCGAGGGCACAGCCATCCGCGAGATAGAACTCAAGGTTCGGGAACGACGCTCGAGAGTGCGACACAGGGCAAGCTACGTTCCGCTCAGCATGGAAGAGAACCTGGCCAGTCGCGCTTGGGGTACGTTGCTGTTCGATTGGCAGGAGAACCAGCACGGTCTCGAAATCGACACCTCTTTCGAGCAGGCCGCCGTCGAGTCGCAAGCGGCGGGCGAGCAACCGGACCGTCGCAAGATGACGGTAGTGGTCAGCATGCCGATCGGCGGACTAGAGCTGGTTCGCAACGGGGATGTGGTGGCTGGAAACTTTCGCTCGGTAGTGCAACTCCGGAACGCGGCGGGAGTTCGCTTGAGTCCGCGCAACCTGGCGTTCGTGGTGGAAGTTCCACGGCGGGATCACGCAGCGGCAAAGGATCACTACTTCGCACTACGAGCGGAGTTCTTCCTGGGGGAAGGCGCCTATGACATGGCCGTCGGCTTGTGGGAAGAGAACACCGGAAAGACCTCTTTTGTGGCGAAGAAGGTTGAGGTTGGGCTGGAGCCAGAAAAGGTGGCGTGGGATCCCCGGGGTGTTGGCTCCAGGCGCGGTCCTAAAAGCGAGTCGAACGCCCTGAGTTCGTCCTGACCAGTCTTAACCAATCTCCACTTCGGCATGCTGAGTCACAAATCCAATACGGATCAGAAGTCCGCCAGCTTGGTGGTCAGGCTCGGCGTCTCAGCCTCTGATGGAAAGCACTTGGATTGATCCATCACCGTGGTCTTATTCGTCGACAGGGCCCAGCTTTTCCACAGTGATACGGCCGCTCCTCATCCTCACATTGGCTACCCTGCGCACCGTCAGAGTGGCGTGCCAGGCGAACGTCCGGGCAGTCGCCTCGTCTAACACATAGGCAGTGAAGGTCTGCATCGCGAAACTTTCGAGTTCCACCGGGACGTTCGGTTGCCAGGACTGCTCCTCCATCCCGAGAGCGAAGTGACGAACCAGCTCGGTCGGTGTGAGACTGGAAGATAGCGTCACGTGCTGGCTCTCCGATTCGCCGCTGCTACTGGTGCTCCCACCGCGAGTAACCTCTACGTTTGGCGGTGCGACGAGAATGGGCAGCACGCTGGCTCGCGCTGCACGCGATCGTGCCTCTGGGCACGCGCTGGCGCCCTCCGTGTACAACAACGCTAAGTCTGCTGGCTCATCGGCCGAGGCTTGCTCGCCTCCATCGACCAGCCATACTCTCAGACGCCGTTCTGCGCCTTGGCAGAAAACGACGGGAAAGCCTTCGGGACTTGCTACAAAGCCATAACCTTGAGGCAGGATGAGCGAGAGCTGGGTATTCGACACCGCGGCCAACAGCTGGTCCCGTATCTCCTCTTGCGGCAGCCTCATCTCGAGAAGCGCCAGCGCTCCAGATTCCCAACTGACGCCCGCTACAAAGCGGGCATCCCGTGGCAGGAAGTCGCCTAAGGGATCTGCTGGTTCGCCAAGGGTAAGCTTGAGTTCAACACGGCCAGGAAGTGCCTTGCCGACTCGCAACAGTCGTTCGACAGTGGCCTTGGGCACGGACGGCTGAGCAAGCTGTGACTGAGCATTACCAACGCCACCAGCGACGTGCACGAGCGACAGCAACGCCACCAGCGCCATCGGCGAACGCGAACAGTTGGTTTTCAAGCGCAGCCGTCCACCCTTGCTACGTGCTCCTCGGGCTTGCGCACCCGAATGGTTCTGCTTCATTGTCCAACCCCCGTTTTGTTTGTCCTGTGGTGACCACCTTACCCTGTGCCCGGGACCGATCGGTGCCCAGGACTGATCACGAGGTTGCCGGAGGAGCACCAGTTCGCGTTGCTGGCTGAGTTCGTCCTCCGGGCAAGGAGCCATGACCCTGCTCTTGAACTAGAGATAGTTCTAGCTATAGTCGATACAATCGGCGATGGACCATGCAACTGCCCATCGGAACCCTTTCCCCAGATCTCAAGGCGGGCCAACTGTTCGAGAATGGCAGGCCCATTCGTGCTCGCCCCAAGGCGTGGGCCGTGTTGTGCTGCCTGGCAAGAAGTCACGGAAACACGGGGTCGACTGAAGAATTGCTCGCTTCTGCCTGGCCCGATTCCGCGGTTTCGGATCAGGCGTTGACCAACTTGGTCAGCGAACCAAGACGGATCCTGGGGCGGGGTGCACAGATCGAAAATGTGCGGGGCGAGGCTACCGGCTCCGCTCCGTCCGACTCTGCGCCGTCGCTGAGGAAAGTCCACTAATGACACCGCACGACCAACCGCGACCTGAAGCGCCGGCTCATTTTGTCGGTCGAGAACAGGAGCTGCAGGCCCTTCTCGCAGCCTGGCAAAAGGCCCAGCATTGCGAGCCCCAGATCGTTCTGGTCAGCGGCGAAGCAGGCATCGGCAAGACCAGCCTGGCCAAGGCCTTCGTGTCTCGGTTGAATGAACCCGGCCCCAGCGAACAACCAGCGGTAGTCGCGGTTGGCCGTTGCCAGTTACAACAAGGAGAATGTGAGCCCTTCATGCCGGCCCTAGAGGCGCTGGAGCAGGCGATCGAGGCTCAGCCGGATCGAGCCTTGGCGATCGACACCATCGCCCGAGAAGCTCCCAGTTGGGCGGTGCAAATGCCGTGGCTTTGGTCTGCCCAGCAGCTACAAGAGCTCGCTGCGAGCGTGCAAGGAATAGGTCCAGCTCGCATGCTGCGAGAGGGCGCCCACGTGATTTCTTCGCTTGCCAAGAGCACCCCTCTTGTGTTGTGGATTGAGGATCTTCATTGGTGCGACAGCGCTACCTTGGACCTCGTGGCGACCATTTCCAGAAGGCAAGCACCAACGCAGCTACTGGTGATCTGCACATTCAGAGCCTCTGCAGCCCAGATCTCCGGACACCCGTTGACTGCATCGGTCGATACGCTCACACCTCTCGACAACGTTGTCCATCTACAACTTGCAGCTTTGAACGAAACCGAGGTTGAGAACTACCTCGACCAACGCTTCGGCGACACGGAGGACTTCGACTGGGCGGCGGTCCGGGATCGTTGCGGGGGAAACCCTCTCTTCTTGGAGGCACTGTCAGGGGCGGTCAGGCGCGGAGAGGATTTGCATAAGCGATCCGGAGCCTCGCTGCCCGAGAGCATCGCCACGCTCCTCAGGCTTCAGCTGGCTGAGCTTCCCAAGCTGCAAAAAGAGATCCTCAAAGCCGCAAGTGTGGCAGGCGGGCAGTTCACGGCCGCAGAAGTTGCCGCCGGCACGGACAGCGACGGGCTACACGTCGAGCGCCTTTTCGAGCAACTAGCTGCGGCTGACTTTTTCCTCCAACGGACAGGTGACAGTCGGTGGCCGGACAACACCGTCAGCTCACAGTTTGCGTTCCATCACGACGTCTACCGCCAGCACCTGTTGCAAGGCCTCAGCGCAGTCCGCAGCCGCGAACTTCACCGTCGGATTGGTTTGCGGCTCGAAGCCGCCTACGAGGGCTGCACTGAACAGATCGCGGCCCAGCTGGCGGGTCACTTTGAAGCTGCTGGCGACATCGAACGGCACGTGCGCTACCTAGAGGTCGCTGCAAGCCATGCACACCAACGTTTTTCCTTTTCCCATGCAGTGGTACTTCTTCGGCGAGCGGCAGAAGCGTTAGATGGCTTACCAGAACCGCAACAGCAGGCTCGGCGCAGCGCGGAACGGTGGACGCAGCTAGCCACCGTCAGGACATGGTTGGAAGGCTACTCACATCCAGAAGTTCGAGAGGCGCTAGATCGAGCCTACGCTCTGAGCGCGGCGAGTGGAGATGCGGACATCATCTTGAGGAGTCACATGGGTCGGACCCTGAACGCAGCACTCACTGGCTCGGAAGACGCACCTCAACTGTGTGAAGACTTGCTCGAACTGGCTCAGGATCGTCCGAGCTTCTATCCTTTGGCGTGCCTTCGTGCGGCATTTGACGCTTACGGACGAGGCAGATTCGATCGAACCTTGGAGTTGATGCAAGAGGTCACTCAAGCGAACGAGGACGAGCTTGAGCCTCAGACCTGGGACATCATCGTCGCAGCCCACGGCTATAGCGCTTGGGCACTGCACATTCAGGGCCGGCACCGCGAGGCGCTCCTCGCGCGCCGACAGATGCTCAAGCGCCTCGACAGCGCGACCAATCCCTACGATCGACTACTCATTTGGGCGTCAGAAGCGACGGCGGCTTGTCTCGCCCGCGACTTCGAGGTGGCCGCTAAGGCCGCCAAGCGGGCGATTACCATCGCAGACGAGAACGGCTTCGAGTGGTACGGAGATGCTGGCCGCGTTCTGCACACTTGGGCGTCCTACAATCTCGAACCGAGCCTCGAATCCGTAGAGAGGTTAGACCAGGTCTTTAAGAAGCGCGAACCCACCGGCCCGATCTTCCTCGGCGGCCTCTACCGGTCTTGGCAAAGCGAGGCGCACCTGCGCCAGGGCGACCTAGAGGGCGCCTACAAAGCGTTGACTCAGCCCAGCATCGCCGCCGACCAAGCTCACTCTGCTGAGCTTCAGCGCTTGATGGCCGAAATCCAGTTCGCGCAACGCGAAGCCGACGGCATCGAAACAACGACCGGATCAGAGCGGGGGTTTCACCTGGCCATTCAGATGGCTCAACAACAGGGCGCCTATCTTTACGAACTCCGGGCGAGGAATTCGTTGTTTCGGCACCTGGTTCGAGTTGGCCGCAAAGGCGAAGCTCGAGAACAATTGCGACGATACTGCGAGTCAGGCAGGGCATTCGACGATTCGACCGATGCTCGAGAGGCGCAACTTCTCTTGACCCTCAAAACCGCCCAATTGGAACTCCCAACAGAAAACGCGATCGAAGACGAACTCGAACCGTTGGACACCAACGTGCACGTTATGTCCAGTTCATAAGAGCGCTGGGACCGAACTGTGCGGCGCGGTGTCCACTCACCGTAACCACACCGAACAGCCACTATTTGACGGTGGCTCGGGCAGCGTCAGCCAGATCGCGGCCGGTTCATGCCGTGAGCCACGAAGTCACGGAGGTTGCCAGAACCTTCGAGGCGAACCTTGAGGCGGGCCCGCAACTGCCGATATGCCTCAAACCGATTGGTAGCAGCCTCCTCGCTGACCTAGAGGCCTGGCAGGCCTGCCGTCCTCACCTCGTCGTCGCTGTGATCCTGTTGAAAGGTGGCGAACGACCATGCGACCGGGAAACCACCAGCTCGCAAGCAATGGCAAACTCCCTTTGCCCCTCTAGCTGCGGCGACGGCTCCACTGCATCCTGACCCCTTACCCCACGGCACGGGCCTATCGAGGCCACTGAAGCCCTCACCTGCTCACCGATCAAGAGTTCTAACCGCTCACTTCACTGCCTTCGCCCGGCCCGGCCGCTGACAGGTCGCCAGCAGTTCTTCGGCATGGCTTACCGAAGCAAGCCCAAGATTGACGATCAGCCTTACTCAAACAGCCTCTTACATTGAGCGTCACCCGGTTGTCACAAAGCGGTCACGTCGCAGTCAAACGCACTGAACCGCCGTGTTCTAAGTTGACAAAGCCCAAGGAGCGACACCGTGTCGCCACCATTTCGACTCAAGGTGACGCGTCCAGCGACGTGTCGATCCAATCAAAGAGGAACACAGCGTGAGATCAATCGAACCCAATCGTCAAATCAACGAAATCGTCTCGTGGAGCATCGGCTTTCTGTTCGTGATAGCGCTTCCGGCTCTTGGCACCGCGCAGCCGACCATCAAAGACATACCAGTCGCAGGCCCCTCTGCGAACTTCGAAATGAGTTCGCGACTGATGACGTCGGGCAAACGGATGAAGGTGGCGGTGGGCGTTCCCGGCGCTGGCAAAGCGGCCATGGCCAAGTTCAACGGAACATTCTTCTATAGACACGACCAGCCAGAAGCAACCTCAGCAACTCTGCTCTTGCGAACTGACGGCCTAGAAGACCTCGAGGGCAGCGTGGCCAAGAAACTGAGCGACGCATTCGATTTCGAGCACCATCCATTCATCGCGTTTCAAAGCGAGTCCGCCAGCAAGTCTCCGGGCGGTGTGGCACTCAAAGGAACGTTGATTGTGAAATCGAGATCGACCTCAGCAACCTTGCACCTTGTCGCCCCTGGCAAAGTAGAAGTCAACGGCAAAAACGAAAGCTATCTCCAAGCCAAAGGAAAGATGAAGGTCGACACCTCGGAACTAGGTCTAGATTCGCTCGGGACCACTCTCGAATTCGATCTCGACCTCTTCTTGTTCAACTACACCACGGCGAGCGCGGTGGCCACTGGGATCAGCACATCGTCGCTCGATCGGTCGCCTCCGGCACTGCCCAAGAAGGCTGACGAACTGTCGAACGCCGGCTGGTATCTAATGCTCACACATCGATATCCCGAAGCGATCGCGGCATTCGACCGGAGCATTGAGGCCAACCCCGGCGGGATCAGCGCCTACTTTCGCCGAGGCGACGCGTACTTGTTCAACGGAGACTACGGCAAGGCCATGGGGACCTATCAGGCCCTCAGCGTCATGATGCCGCTGCAACCGCACATTCTCGAACTATCGAAGGTGCTCGACAATCGCCGACTCACACCAGCAAGCTTGCAACAGTTGAGCAAGCAGTGGCAGGCCCGGCAGCGCTAGCAGTCGCCCGGTGCTTCGAGGACAGGCGCGCCTGGATCCTAAGGCCCAGCCTTGCCGACTCCACCCACCTCCCAAAACCACCAGAAACGTCCCGGACAGGAGTGTCGCCTGAGTCAGTTGAAGCCACTCAGTCTGTCCAGAGCAGCACTCATGTTTCGCAGTTCCGTCGGCGGTGATTACCTGGCTATTGTTCGTGGGGATTCGGCTTCCCAAGAATAGCGAGTTCGCGCCCTTCAGCATCTTCGTGGCCGTGTTCGTGGCTCCCCTTTCAGCGTTGTTCGCGTTTGCCCTCATCGCCTATCGGCGAGAGGGCAACTCCTGGACCTGGGCGCGGTTTCGGGATCGCATGCGACGGCAAACTCTTGGTGGGAACAGTGTTTGGCTGTGGCCACTTGCACTAACGATTCTTTGGATTCCATTCGGCTTTCCATGGATCTATCCCAAGGCGGCCGGCGTCGCGGTCCTTGCAATCCTCTTGGAGAACAAAGGGGAAAAAGGCTTTACTTGCCATGATCGGCGGGGTACTTGGCTTTGCGGCATTTGCTGCCTTCTCGCCACAGCTCTTCCGGCCGCTGAGTTCAATCGTGTTCTACACCATGCCAGCCGAAGTCTCCAATTTCATGAACCTGATCCAGCCCGGTCCCTTCTTCGGTATCGCACTCTCCGGGCAGTGGTGGTTGCCGATTTTCCACCTATGCATCCCCATGTTTCTCAACATCTTCGGCGAAGAACTACGGACCAACATCTGCGCGGACCAACATCTGTGCGGGACAACCGCGATTCCGAGCGGAGTCGATCGGAGAGTCCACTGACCGGGACTTGCCGCTGAGCCGGGAGCTCTTAGCGGTCGCTACTAGGCGGCAACTTCTGGGCTTCGGCGGAACTGGCGGAGCACGAGGACAAAGCCCGCTAGCGTGCAGACGGCGCCAAAGAAAAAGGGCGCCCCTGGAAGTTGGAAGGGAGCGTTCTCGGAGGTGAAGAAGCTAAACAGGCCGGCGCTGAAGACGAGCGGGGCGAAGATGCTGGTGGCGCTTTGGAGGGCGGCGAGGGCGCCCTGCACGCGGCCTTGCTCGTTGGGAGCGACACTGCCTGCGACAAGGCCTTGGATGGCAGGACCAGCGACTCCTCCTAGGGAACCAACGATGATTACAACGTACAGCATCCAGCCTTGGCTGGCGAGCCCGTAGAAGATGTAGGTAAAGACGCCTAACGCAAGACCATAGATGATCGCTTTGCGCTCACCGAGCCAGCCGATCACGGGCCTCACCAGCCCACCCTGGACGATGACTGCCATGACCCCGACCAAGGCGAGCGCTAGGCCATTGGTGGCTTCGTTCCAGCCGTAGCGGTGCGTGGTGTAAAGCACCCAGACGTTCTCAAGGCCGCGCTGCGCGAGACCGAAGAAAACGAAGGCTCCGGCGAGTCCAGCCACCATTGGATAGGTCTTGAGATGCACAATTGCGCCCAGAGGATTGAGTTTCGAGAGCGTCATGGGGCTGCGGTTCTCAGGAGCCAAAGACTCAGGCAAGACGAAGAAACCATAGAGCCAGTTCACCAGCACCAGCCCTGCGGAAACGAAGAACGGTAGCCGCAGACTGATACCGCCTAGGAAACCGCCAAGGGCAGGGCCAGCGATGAAACCGAGGCCAAAAGCGACGCCAACGAACCCGAAGTTCCGGGCGCGGGTTTCTGGGGTCGACACATCGGCGATGTAAGCATTAGCGCTGGTGTAGGAGGCACCCATGACTCCAGCGATGATGCGACCGACAAAGAGCCAAGCCAGGTTAGGCGCGAAACCTTGAATCAGGTAGTCAATTCCAAGCCCGAACAGGGCCACCAGGATCACCGGCCTGCGCCCGAAACGGTCAGACAGCGCCCCGAGAATCGGCGCGAAGATGAATTGTGTCGCTGCATAGCTGGCGGAAATCACGCCAACGTAGAAGCCCGCGCTCGCGGTGCTGCCTCCGGCAAACTCTTTGATCAGCCCGGGCAGGATCGGGATGATGATCCCGATGCCGAGGATGTCGAGAAACAGGGTGACCAGAATGAAGCCGACTGCGGCTTTGCGCGGTTGCGCCATAGCGAGATCGTCCAAAAGTCAGTTGGCCCTAGGTGGGATCGAGCCACGGTGTGGTCATCAATCGACGAGCGCCGTCGCGGTCGACCCTCGTCCTCAGGCTATTGCCCAGGGACCAAAGCTCGACGCCCTAGAGGGGGGAGCGGCCTGAAGGGTATCTGAACCAACGGTTTCCACGCTTCCTTGACGTCGCTTTTTGTGACTGTCCAGCGAGTGCCGTTGACCACGCCAGAGTCGTTCCTAGGTGTGAGAGTCCCAGTCGCTCTCGACCTTTAGGCTGTCAGCAGGCGCCGGCGCCTCAAGGTCGATGCCGGCTCGATCGGCGAACTCGCGCAGATTCTTTGGCCGGTATTCACCGTCCTGCTGCCAGCGTTCGATCACCGTGCGATCGATGCTCTCGTTGACTGTCTCCAGCAAGCCGACCGAGCGACCGCTGCGTTCCACCAGGGCTCGACCGATCTCGCGATAGTGACGCCGATTGAACCGGACGATCTGATAGATGCCCTTCATGAACCTCTTGAACGAGTCAACCAGCTCTCCTCGCAAGTGCTCGTCACCGCTCAACGCAACAGTAGCGGTGAAGGCCAGGCCCGCACCGGCGGCGCGGCGTTGGATCCATGACAGTGGCGGCAGAGCTAGAACGTCATCTGGATAACCACCGCCGACGTTCGAGTGCACTCCAATGAACCACCGTTGTTCGAACGACGGATGGTGAACCTGCGAACGGCGCAGTGGGTCGGCGATCTTCCCGGTCGCAGGATTCAAGGCCAGAAAGTTGGTCCACAACACGGCGTCGTAGGCCCTTCGATTCTCATTGATCGCAAGCGCCTGACACCCTTCGTCGATCCATCGGCTGGGCCGGGTGTTGTGGAAGCGAAACTGCTTGCGACTGATACCCGGGATGTTTCCAAACGGCACACCCAAAGTACCGACCGTGTCCCAGACGCCGACAAAGCGGACGCGTATCCGGCGGGCATTCTCTTTCAAGCGACTAACAAGGGCCTCCTCCACAGAGCCCGGCCCAGGCTTGCCTTTCGCTTCGGCGCGGTAGAGCTCGTAGAGTTCATCCACCGTCACCGACGAGTCGGGCATAAGCAACCCATAGCGAGCGATCATTCCTGCAACGCTGCGCGCGGTGAACGCTCCCCGACTGAAACCGAAGACGAAGACCTCATCTCCCTCTTCGTACTGCTCCTTCAGCCAGCCGTAGGCTTGTCTGACGTTCCTAGAGAGCCCATAAGCACCCACGCCACCCCGCAGCTTCTCAAAGCGTTTGGTGCCGACGCCTGTGTCGTAGTACGCGAGTTGTCGTGCGCCATCTGTGCCAACGTCAGCGACCAAGCCGTGCAGCCGAGACACATTGGTCCTGCTAGCTGGGTCATTCCAGGTCCCGTCGAGAAAAACCGCGAGCCGCTTCACTCCAAAGCTCCCTTTGGCTCCGCGCGGCGTCGCCGCTAAGCCGACCAGCTATCAACAGTCTTCGTTACCACTCCATCCTTCGCAGTCGGCTGTCAAAAGCGGACACGCTGCCCTACGCTCTTGCGTGCAGGCGGACCGGCAACTCGCTGTAACCCTGGACAAAGCTCGAACGCACGCGCACTGGGTCACCCACCACTTCGACCTGTTCGAAGCGAGGCAGGATCTCTTCCCACAAGACGCGCAACTGAAGTTCGGCAAGTCGGTTACCCATGCAACGGTGGATACCAAAGCCGAACGAAATGTGCCTGCGCGCATTGTCGCGATCTATGATCATTCGATCGGCGTCTTCGAAGATTGCGGCATCACGGTTGCCACTGGCATACCACATCGCGATCTTGTCGCCTTCTTTGATGGTGTGCCCTTTGTATTCGATGTCTTCAAGAGCGGTCCGACGCATATAGGCCAGTGGTGTCTGCCAACGGATGGTCTCCGAAACCATGTTAGGAATCAGCGACGGATCGTTGCGTAGTTTCTGATACTCATCGGGGAACTGGTTCAGACCGAGCACGCCAGCACTGATGGAATTACGCGTGGTGTCATTACCGCCAACGATCAGCAGGACGAGGTTGCCCAAGAACTCCATCGGCGGCATGTCCTTGGTCGACTCGCCGTGCGCCAGCATCGAGATCATGTCGTTGCCCGGCTCCTTGTGAGCGCGCTCCTGCCACAACCTGCTGAAGTACTCCAAACACTCGCGCAGCACACCTTGGCGTTCTTCATCCGACTCCACCAAGCCACCAGGTTCAATTCGAGCAGTGGCGACGTCAGACCAGTAGGTGAGTTTGCGCCGATCCTCGAATGGAAAGTCGAACAGCGTCGCCAACATCTGAGTGGTGAGTTCGATCGAGACCAGGTCGACCCAATTGAAGGACTCGCCAACGGGCAGCGAGTCGAGAATGGTGCAAACCCTGGAGCGGATCGTCTGCTCGAGCGCCTTGAGGTTGCGCGGCCCGACCACGGGACTCACTTCCTTGCGCTGACGATCGTGCTTGGGTGGATCCATAGCAATGAACATCGGCATGGTGAAATCCACTAGCGGATCCTGAAGCACAATTGCAGGCTCTGAAGAGTACGCCTTGTGGTTGGTATCGACGTGCTGGATGTCCTGGTAGTTGGTCAACGACCAATACGGGCCGAACTCGCCTCGCGCGCTGTAGTGGATCGGCGCTTCTTTGCGCATGCGTGCAAAGTAGTCGTACTGCCGATTGGCCTCGAATAGATGGGGCTGCGAAACATCGACATCCTCGATCGCAACGTCATAAGGATCGAGCGGCATCAACGGGACGTCAAACATTCCCTCAGCGTGCGCTGAGGCTGGCGGAATCGGTACTTCGGCGGTGGTCATCGTTCTCTCCTGCTCAAAGAAACTGCGGTCACTAGCAACATGCTGCAGACCTCAAGCTTGCGCCCAAGGAGCATCACTACATTTGAAATTCGGGGACCCTGACCTCTAGGCCATCGAGTTCATCACTCATTTCGATCTGGCAGCTGAGGCGTGATCCGGGGTGGCGATCATCGTGGATCGACAGCATGTCTTCTTCCATGTCTCCTGGGCTGCCGGCCCGCGCGACCCAATCGGGGGACACGACGACATGGCACGTTGCGCAGGAGCAACAGCCCCCACAATCGGCGTCGATACCCGGGACGTTGTGGTCCATGGCAGCTTCCATTACCGACACTCCGGCCTTAGCGTCCACGACGAACTCCGTGTCATCGTGGCTAACAAACTTGATCTTGGGCATTCTTCGAAACTCATCCATCGAAAAGGTCATTTGGAACGGGGCTCTTGTTGAGTTGCTCAACAACTTCTATTGGCCCATATTGACCGATCGGTCAGTTAAAAGGCAAGGTCAGCTCGCCTGAACCCAGAGTCGGTCAATCACTGCTCGTATGCTTGACGAACGCGCGCAACCACCACCGAATCCTCAAGCGTTCTTGGCATCGATTCTTGCCACCATCTGCTGAGACAACAGGTTCGGCCAGTCTAAGCCCAATAAACTCTCACCTAGAGCAAAACAGGCCCCACAGCTTCTACGTCATAGAACCAGAGAAACTCAACCGCCCTTCCCAGGAGACACTTCGTGACGCCATCCTCCAAACTCGGCTGGTCCGCTATCGCGCCAATCGCGATCGCCGCCGCCCTCACTAGCATCGCCGCGAGCGCGCAACCGGCGTATCAAGATCACAACGGATTGACCCAAGAGCTCCGGCAACTCGCCAGCACTTCCGAGCTCGCCCAACTCTCATCCATCGGCACATCCTCAGAAGGTCGTGAGCTGTGGGTAGTCGAGATTGCCGCCGAGGGAACGCAACAACCGGAGCATCGACCAGGCCTCCTGATCGTCGCCAACCTCGAGGGCGACCACCTAGTCGGCAGCGCGCTCGCGGTGGGGACAATCGAGCACCTGCTGCAATCGGAGGATGCGGCAGCCACCCTCAAAGACAACGTTGTGTATGTGATTCCACGCCTCAACCCAGACGGTGCAGAGAGCTACTTCTCAACACCGCAGTGGAACCGACGCGGCAATGCAACCCCTTACGACGACGACAACGACGGTCGTATTGACGAGGACCCACCCGAAGACCTCAACGGCGATGGCTTCATCACGCAGATGCGCGTGCTCGACACCGACGGCGAGTACCAGATCCAATCCGATGAATTGCGCTTGATGGCCAAAGCTGACGCGGCTAAAGGCGAATCTGGAACCCACGCGGTCTACTGGGAGGGCCGAGACACCGACGGCGACGGCTTCTACAACGAAGACGGCCCCGGCGGCACCGATCTCAACCGCAACTTTCAGCACGCCTACCCCTACTGGAAGGCAGACGCTGGCCGCTACATGGTCAGCGAAAGCGAATCGCGAGCACTGATGGACTTCATGGTCAGTCATCGCAACATCGCGGCAATCCTGACCTTCGGCCACAGCGACAACCTCGCTAATGACGTCGATAGCGATGGCAACCCAAAGGACCCCACCGCCATCGATCTCGAGCGATTCGCTAGCGCCTCCAATGCTCCTGCGTTGAGCGTGGGCAACTATCGCGAAGGCGGGCCAGGTGGTCGTCGCTTCGGCCGATTCTTCGGAGTCGCATCTGCGACTCCACCATTGCGTGGCGCGCAAAAGGGTCGCGACAACGATCCTGCCTCAGGCCGCCGGCCCGAGACTGCAGTCAACAAGGGAGACCAACCGTACTTCAAGAAGGTCGCCGAGACCTACAAAGAGACCACCGGGGTGACAGAAACCGTCTACCGCAGGGCACCCGAGGGCGCCTTCTTTCAGTTCGGCTACTTTCAGTTCGGCGTGCCCTCTTTCTCCACTCCAGGCTGGAGCTTCGTTAAGGCCGAAACCGGCGAAGCAACCCCTGACGAAGGGGACGGTTCTCCTAGCGAAGAGACCAGCGCTTCAGACGTTGCGGCAACCGCTGGAGAGGCCACGTCGACTCAGGGTCGAGGCCGACCGGGCGGACGCGGAGGCAGAGGCGGACCACCTGGAGCCTCTGGACGAGGCGGCCGGGGCGGTGCTTCAGGCAGCGCCGCTGCAGCCGACGCTTCAGACGCAGCCCTACTCAAGGGCCTCGCGAGCCAAGTCCAAGAAGGCGAACCGACACCCGGCTTCCGCACCTGGGAAAGCTTCGATCACCCTCAACTGGGAGCGGTCGAAATCGGTGGCTTCGAACCCTACGCGTTGACCAACCCGGCACCTTCGGCCGCGGTTGATGAGCTCGGCTCTAAGCATGGAGCGTTCGCAGTGCAACTGCTCGAGATGTTGCCCAAGGTGAGCTTTGCAGACACCAAGGTCACAGATCACGGTGGCGGCATTTTCACGGTAACCGCCGAGATCGAAAACACCGGCTACTTCCCAACAGCGCTCAAACACGGCGTGACCTCTCGAGCGGTCGATCCTGTGACGGTTCAGATCCAGATCGAACCCGAAGCAGTGATGACCGGCAACTCCAAGACCAGTACGGTGGCGTCGCTCGCAGGCTCGGGGGCAAGAGAGTCGTTCACTTGGATCATTCGCGGTAAGCGCGGCGACACCATAGACATCACGTTGCGTGCCCAAAAGGGCGGCAGCGACACCACCAGCGTCACTCTGAGGTAGGCACCGATCATGACCACAAACAACTCTTCCTACTTCAGTTCAATCGCGCTCCGTTCCTTGAGCCTTCGCGCTGGGCGACTGTGCTCCTCCACTCTCGTCACGATGACTTTGGTCGTCGGCCTGGTAGCCGCAGGCACCCTTACGGCAAGTGCGCAAGCACCTGCGTCGCAAGGGCTGCGCGGATCGGACCCCGAGCACACCCTTCCCTTCACATGGGATCGTTGGCTCGATCACGACGAAATCTCCGAGCGCTTGCGCACCATGGAGAAGACCTGGCCCAACATGCTCTCGTTGCAGTCCTTGGGCGACAGCTATGGCGGTCGCGAGATGTGGATGATGACGATCAACAACCCCGACACAGGCGCCGAGTTAAACAAGGCCGCGATGTTCATCGAGGCCAACGTGCACGGCAACGAAATCCAAGGCGCCGAGGTGGCGCTCTACACCCTCTGGTACCTCATGGAGAACTACGACCGCATCCCCGACATCCAGCGGATCGTGGATGAACGCGTCATCTACTTGGTGCCCAGCGTCAACCCTGACGGTCGCGACTACTTTCTCGACAACCACGGCTCAGGCGCTCGAACCGGCCACATTCCAGTCGACTCAGATGGCGACGGTTTGTTCGACGAGGATCCACCCGAAGACCTCAACGGCAACGGAGTGATCGAGCAGATCCGCAAGCACGTTCCGGGTGAAGGCAACTTGCGCATCAGCCACGCGGATCCACGCATGCTCGAGCGCGTACCAGCAGGCGAGTTTGGCGATTGGGTACTTCTCGGTCAAGAAGGCATTGATAACGACGGCGACGGTCGCGTCAACGAAGACCCGATCGGCGGCTACGACCCTAACCGCAACTACGCCAGCGATTGGCAGCCTGAATACATCCAAGGTGGCGCTATGGACTATCCGTTCCAGCTGCCGGAAGCACGGGCCATCAACGACTTCATGATGACGCGCCCCAACATTGCGGGCATGCAGTCGTACCACAACACCGGCGGCATGATCTTGCGTGGCCCGGGAGCAGCTTGGTACGGCGACTACCCACGCTCTGACCTAGCGGTGTACGACGAACTCGGTGAAAACGGCGAGCGCATGCTTCCCTACTACGACTACATCGTCATCTGGCAAGGCCTCTACTCAGTGCACGGCGGCTCGATCGACTGGACCAACGACGGCATAGGCGCGGTCTCCTTCTCCAACGAGCTATGGAACGGTGGGCAGTACTTCAACAGCCCACTGCTGCAAGAGCAACAAGAGGATCCAGATCAAGCCATTTCGGGAGGCAAAGGCCGCTTCTTCTTCGACGACTTCCTTGAGTTCGGCGACCAGTTCGTCGAGTGGGCGGAGTTTGACCATCCCACCTACGGCAAGGTGGAGATGGGCGGCTGGAAGAAGTTGTCCAACCGGGTCAACCCACGCTTTTTAAGCATGGAGCTGTTCCACAGAAACATGGCCTTCACTCTCTACCACGCAGATCAGATGCCGCTGATGAGTATGGCTGAGCCAACCGTCGAGAAGCTCTCGGGCGACCTCTACAAAGTGCGAGTGGATGTACGCAACGAACGGCTTATGCCAACGATTCTCGAACGCGCCCAAGACAACCGAGTAGTCAGGCCCGATCTGCTGTCGCTCAGTGGCGCAGAAGTCATTGCGGCTGGCTGGGTGGCGAACAAGTTCCAACCAGGGCCCACTCGGCAAATCGATCAAGAGCAGCTTGAGCGCATCATGATTCGCAGTGGCCACCCTGGCCGCACCACCAAGACGGTTGAGTACCTCGTGCGTGGCACCGGCGACATTACGCTCAAGTACGACTCGGTCAAGGGCGGTTCAGTGGAACGGAGTGTTCGCCTTAGGTAAAGCTAGCGTTCGCGAGCCACACGAGATGGCGCTTGATCAACGCTAAGTCGATCAAGCGCCAAAACCAACCTCAGATCGGCGCCGGGTTCTCTGGTGATTCCGACCACTTAGTCATGTTGGCTGCACCGCCTTCGGTGATGTAGATGATGTCTTCGTGGCGGACGCCCATCTCGTCGTAGATGTAGATACCGGGTTCGTCGCTAAAGCACATGCCGGGCTGAAGCTTGGTGGTGTTGCCACGAACCAGGTAGGTCCATTCATGGCCGTTCATACCAATGCCGTGACCGACCCGATGGGTCAGCGCGTCGTAGTTGCTGCCAAAGCCAGCATCCTCGATCACTTTACGCGCCGCAGCATCCAAAGCTTGGCACTCGACGCCAGGCCGAGCAGCGTCGAACGCAGCGGCCTGTGCCTCCCGCACCACATTCCATACCTGCCTCTGGCGATCGGTGATGCCTTCGCCGAAAATGCCGGTGCGGCTGATATCGGCTGCGTAGTCCAGGTAGCTGCCGCCGCCATCGAGCAAGACGAAGTCACCTTCCTTTAGCGGTTGTGGGTCGGTGGTTCCGTGTGGGAAAGCGGCATCTGCCCCGAACAGCACGAGCGATCCACCGCGCATGCCGAACTGCCTCAGTGCTGCCGAGCTGAGGCCAGCGACATCGCGTTGAGTCATGCCAACCTCGAGCGATTCGAACACTGCGCGATGAGCGGCGACGGTATTCTGGTTTGCCCGCTGCATGAGCTCTAGCTCGTGCGCATCCTTGATCATTCTGCAACCAGCGGTCACCGGCGTACCCGAAACCACATCTGCACCCGGCGTGGCCGCTGAAATGCTATTGGCAAACACAAAGGGCATCGTCTCCTCGATACCAACTTTGCCGGAACGAACACCGCGATCCGCAAGTACCGACTGAACCAAGTCATAGGGCGACTCGTGCTCCTGCCAGGCGCGCACGTCGGAACCAATCTGAATCTGCTCGCGCGCTCGGGCTTCTTCGAACGCCGGAGTGACCCATGCGGGTTCGCCCTCGCGGGTCAGGACCGCCCCAAAGAAGCGTTCGCTGGTCCCCCATCGAGCACCAGTGAAGTAACGCATCGTGGTTCCCGAAGCGATCACCAGGGCGTCGAGACCCTGCTCAGCCATCAGCTCTTGAGCCCGGGCCAACCGTCCACGTCGTTCGTCCAGTGAGATCGGTTCCAGTTCGGTCTCAGGCTTCTTGAGAGCGCGGATCGGCGCGGGAAGTTCGTCAGTGGTCGCGGTGGGTTCGACCGCTTCGGGCTGACATCCAAGCGCGGCCGCACCGGCTAGGCCCGCGACCCCACCTGAAGTTTGTAAGAACCGCCGTCTAGAAATGGCCATTGATCAAGACTCCTCCAAGCCGCCCCCACGGGGCGGTAGATGTTCACAGAATGCGCACATCCTACTCGGAGGGGGCCCCGGCAATCACTTCGGCCTCGTTCGGCTATGCCGGCCGCTAGACCTGTCCACCACAAGTAGGGAAGGCGGCCGTGTCGTTGATCGCCGGTGCGGCGTTGTCGAGCGGGTTCTCGTAGACCCTACTGACACCGGTGAGGAGGTCGATGACCTCCATCCGGTATTGAACATCAGTCGCAGCTGCGGCGAACACCCAAAAGAACGGGCTGAAAGAGCAGGTATCGAGAACCTTCACCAACATCTCCCAGTTGTTCCGATCGAAGAAGTAGAGCATCACCGAGTCGTTCGACTGGATGTAGGGCAGGCCAAACCCGGAGCCGCCCGAGGAATCGTTCCATTCAAGCGTCACCAAGAACCGGCCATTCTGCAGAAGGATCTCGTGCTCGAGGTTAGAGGTGACAAACCCGGCGTTGGGCGCCACATCACCAAACGAAGTGAGATCCCCCGAGGCGACAGTGAAGTCCACCCGACCATCGTCATTGCCGAGAGCTGCGAGCGGTATCTCGACGATCACCAGTCGCGTCGGAACGGGCGCATCGTCGGTCAGCGAGACTCCGGTGAAAACGGCGGCGACGCCCGTGTTTGCCCCCGCTTCGTTGGTCACTGGAACCGTCTGGGTCTGCGAGTCAAAGTTGAGGAAATCAACCGCAAAATCGGCGCCAATCCCACTGTTCGCCACACCCAAAAAGTCGCCCGTCGCCACAAACCCAGTACCCGGATCTTGATCAGCATCGATATCAAAGCGCATAACCAACTCACCCGGAGCACCCGACGAGGGCAGTTGAGGATCGTTGTTTTCGACCGAGAATTCGATCACCAACTTATCCTGAAAGACCGATCCCTTCACAGTGCGTAGGTCGTAGGCCGCTCCAGCGTTGTCCAACGTATCGCCGGCCGGATCATGGGCGACGCCGAGGTTCGATTGTGCCGAAACGAAGCTACTGCACACAGCAAAGGCTGTGACACAGAGCGTACAAAGAAGCGATAGGCGGGGGGCCGATGGTGAAGGCATGATGATCTCCTTGGTTGACGCTGCCGCGGAATCGCATCCGCCACAGTGGTTGTTCAACACAGATCACGATGTCCACAGCAAAGCCCGCCACTTGAATCACTCTTTTCGATCCCGTCTCCACCGCCTCGCTGGTGCTCAACACGCGCGTCACTGAAGTGCGGGCTTACCGACGTCGCCTCAAAGACCGCCCGTCGTCGAGGACCAATCTGCGGTGTCGCCACTCTCGAAGCCGTCCACAAACAGCGGAACCTCAATCACGCGGCCCCACAGGTCAGGCGACCCAAAGTCAGCAGAGTCCGTTCGCCAAACCACCAGGCCCCGCCCGTTCGGGCCGACCGCAATCCGAGGTTCGAGTTGGTCATCGTCGGTCACGTCGTTGACTAGAAGTTCGGGACCACTCGGGGCTCCGGCCGCGTCAAACGTGTTGACAACTACATCCACAAACGACTCGGTATCACACGGCCCGGTGACACTGGAGGCGTCACTACAGTGATCCCATGTGATCACCAGACCACCGCTAGGCCCAGTGAAAACCCTCGGATTCATCTCGCGCCCAGCAAACTGATCGACCTGAAATGGATCCGCCATCGGCGTACCGTCAGACTGATAGGAGCGAGCGAAGATCGCGTCGTGACCATCCTGAGCGTCGTCTTCCCAAACCACAGCGAAGGAGCCATCGGCGTGAACCGCCAAGCTTGGGTCGTCCTGGTCGCCGGTCGTGAAGGTGTTGACCTGGAATTCGCTTGCTCCGAGCGGAGTACCCGTCGCAGAGAAGCGCCTCCCAAGAACCGCTTCGCCGCTACCATCGAAGTCGTCGTTCTCCCAAATCACTACGAAATTGCCGAGCGAATCCGACCCGATGTCGGCGTCCTCTTGATCATAGTCAGAAGAGACATTGACCTCGAATTGGCCACCGATGGGATCATCGTTTTGGTCGAAGCGCCGAGCGTCGATCTCCTCGTAGAGGCCTGCTTGATGCTCGGTCTCCCAAGCGACTACCCAGCCATTGTTGGTTTGCGCGGCGACCACTGCATCGTTTTGGTCTCCTGCGTTGGTTTCAGCGATGAGCAGTTCGCTGCCAACTCTACTGCCCGACGCATCGAACCGCTGGCCGTGAATGCCACGAAAGCCAGCCGGCTCGTTCTGTCCGGCGCTGTCCCAAACGACGATGAAGTCACCGCTGGTCAAGACAGCGACGTCAGGATCCCGCTGATTCCCGGTGGTGTAGGTATTGACCAAGAAGTCAAAACCAATCGCGGTGCCATCAGCGCTGAACAAACGAGCTACAACATCGTCGTCATGAGTGGAGGGGTCTCCATAGCTCTCCCAGACGACGACAAACGAACCATCGTCGAGAACTGCCACCTCTTGATAACCCTGATGCTGGGGCGTGTACGAGTTCACAACAAACTCATCGCTCACCGCGACGGGTGGCCCGGCGAAGCCCACGCCCGCAAGAGTCACTGATAGACCAAGTGTAAGACTGAGACTAGCGATGGCGAACCGGTGCGTGTGTGCGCGGCTGAGCAGTGGCATGGTGGCGAAGACCTCTTCTGGACAGAGTGCGACATTGAGTGAACATGGAACCTACAAACCGTATCCCTAGCAACGGGAACACTGGTTCGTTGCCTTCCGGCGACCCGGAGCAGGGACGCGGTGAAGGCCCCTAGAATCTGCTGGACCCTAGCATCGGGGCCGAGTGGCACACCGAGCAATAGGGATCTCTCAAGCGTCAGCGAAAATGGCTATACATCCGATAGACCCACTGAGCGCCCTGATGCTCCCGCCATCCGCGCGTGAGTTCGAGCGCGGCCTCGGGTTGTGGCTCGGGGCGTTTCATATCGGGATGATCGGGATTCACGGCCGGCGCGAGCAGGGCCGCGGCAGTAAGGTCAGCGATGGTAAAGGTGCCACCCACCATATGCCCGGTCTCAGCGGTGCGTTCGACCACTTCGTCCAAAGCAGCGTTGACGGTATCGATGCACCGCTGGATGTACTCCTTGTCGAGAGTGCGGTAGGCCTTTTGCACCCTGCCCTTCGCCTTGGGCAACATCATGCGATAGACGAAGCGTTTGAGCGCTGGCTGAGGCCGACCGAATACTTGTGCGACGTAGGCTGGATAGTCGAACAGCACAGAGAACGCCGCAGCTCGCACCGCAGGCCCCACCTCGTCGTCGAACCGCTTCTGAACGGCCAAGGCTTCGGAACGCAAAGCTGTATCTGCGGGTAGGAGCGGCTTCTCAGGAAAGCGTTCTTCTAGCAGGGCAAGTATCGCTCCCGAACCCGCCACCACCTCGCCTCCTAGATCCAAGACTAGGGTCTGAGTCTGGCCCGACAGCCGCTGCATCGACTTGACGTGCAAGCCCGGCAGGTAGCTCTTCTTCTGATGAGCAATACCCTTCCAAGCGAGGCCCCAGCGCGCCTTATCGTTGTAGTGCGAGGAGGGAAACTGATGGAGGACGATGCTCATAGTGGCGCTTTCTTTGGTGTCAGCGATAGCTAGCAGCCTACAGTGAGAACTCTCGTGCGGCTGAGCGCGGGGATCTGCGGGGTCTGGTGGGGCCGAGGGCGACACGGGAAATCGTTATGGCGGTGCGGTACCGCCAGGAGCCGCAAACCCCCGCGCCCTGGGCCGGCGCGACCGCGCATCACGGTCGGTACCAAACAGGCGAAGTCCAAGCCATCTCGTTGATGGTCTGCGGGTACGAACCATCCGTGCAGACCGCGGGGCGTTCCGCTTCTGGGATCCTCAGGCAATCATGGAAGCTCCAACGGGCAGAAGGGGTCTCCACCACCCGCAGGTAGTAGTACGTATGAAGCTTGGGATCAAACGACTCGTCGCGATAGACCGAGCACAGGCTTGCAAAGCCTTCGCCCGTCCGCTTGCCGGTGTTGAGGTCAACGCCCGCCCTGCTGTCTGTGTCACCTGCGATGGTGACCACTTCACTGCGCATCTGACCCTCGGCGTCGACCCAGCCCTTGATCAACTGCAACTGCTGCAACGGCCCCGCCTTGGACGACGGATCGCGCATCGCGTGTGCAACGAAAGTCGGTTTAGCATTCGGATCGGGTGCAGCGCTTAGATCGCCCCCCATTGCAACGCCGTGGGCATAGCCGACCTCAGCAAGGTCCGCCTGCTTGCAGAAGTCTTTGCTGTAGTCCCACCCAGCGAAGAACCTCGGAATGATGCGCGGGCCAGAGGTGCCGAACACCTCGCGACGCATCATCGCGTCGAAGATGGCATCGCGCGAGTTCTCCACCGCCCACACGCCTGCCAAACCACCGGGATTTCCGTCGATGCCACTGGTGAGCAATCCGGGTCGCAGTCGCTCTTTGGGTGTTGACTCAAGCGAGACATGGCCCCGCCAGTCCGCTTCGTCCGCAGCGCCCGGAGTCGCAGCATGAGTGTCGGTCGACGCAATCACGCCAAGCTTGACCGGATTGAGGCCGATCTCTGCTTCTTCCTTGAGACCCTCGACCAAGCCTGAGCGCAGAAAGTCGCTGGCATCGATGCATCCGCCGCCCAGCATGCCACTACCGCCCACTTCATCGCCGCACTCTTCGGTCACCTCAGTGGTAAAACTCAACTGCAACCGACCGCTCGCATCGGCGGAAGCGTTCGCAGCCGGTTGAGCAGCTCCAGGCGAGACAAACGTCTCCTCGCGACCCATCACCCGCACCGCTTCGACATCACACAGCTCGTCCGGCGCAGCCAGGACACTGCCTAGGCCGTTGACGCACTCTGAAGCACCCTTGTGCTGGAAGACCTCCATGATCGGTTCGCGCTCGAGCCGCTTGGTGGCATATTGGATCCGGCTCTCCTTGTTACCGTCCAGACGCATGTAGGGAGCCATGCGACCATTGGCGAGGTTCGAATTGTGAGGAATGGTGAGGTACTCACACCCGGTGCCTCGATCGCAGGCAGTATCCAGCTTCTCCCACAGCATGCTGTCGTAGGGAGCGTCGACATAGGAGACCGGCAACTCCGGCACGTTGTCGTTGCGAAATATCACATTGCGATGGTAGTTCGATGTGCCGGGGGTGCCGGTGTATTCGTAGGCGACAAAACTAGTGAACTTGCACTGGGCCGTCTTGTCATAGGCCTCTTCCGCGGCCGCTGCCATTCGCCGCCAAGGCGAGAGCGCGTATTCCCTGCAGAGCGCGCCATCGTCGCCACAGACTTCGGCAATCCGCGCCGGAGTCTCAGTGGTGATCATCTGACCCATCATGATCATGCCCTGCCGTTGGCTAACTCTGGTGCCGGTACAGAAGGCAGAGTTATAGGCAGGTGAGTCGGGCTCACCGCACAATCGCCGCTCTCCTAGGAACTCGCCATGATCAGTGACGGCGAGAAAGTCGAGAGGACGATCCATCTGATACTCGCCGGCCGGCTTGCCTTCCTTGACCGGCCAGAACGAGATCGCCTCGCCCTTGGCGAAGCGATTGGCGTCAGCGGGAGTAGCCCCGATCGCAATCGCTGCGGCGTCGAAGGAGAAGCTCGTGTGCACGTGTAGATCGCCGAAGAGTGCCTTGCCCGTGGGGCTGTAGTCGGCACACGGTTCGCGCTCTTCGGTGTAGCTAACCAGGCGGGCGGGCGTACCACTGCCGGTCGATTCACTTGGTTGCGCAAGTGAGGCGGGCGCCAAGCCCAGAACCATCACACAGAATAGTTGGACAATTCGTCGAGCAATCAGATGCATAGATTGGTTACCTCAGTGGCCTCGGTGGGGAGCCCTGCATCATAGCGCCCCGCCAGAAGACACCCCGTCATTCGTCCACAGCCCGCGCTCGCGATCGGGTTGCCGCGGTGCGACTTCAGCGACGGTTTCGAGAGAGGTTGCATGCAAGCTTGAGTGGTCCACCAGCAGAAGCCCGCGCAGGACCTTTGCACGACTCGTGTAACCCACCGCGGTCAATGACCTTAGAAGAGATCAGCTGCCAAACAACAGCAGCACCAATCTCTACCGAGGACCCATCACCATGACCGTTACTCAAATCGCCGACCGTCGCCCATCCGCTAGCTGGAGCGATCGCGCCGCCACCCTCGGCGCCCGCTTCGCCGAACAAGCAGCATCCCACGATCAGGCAGGAACATTCGTCGCAGCGAACTTCGAACAACTCAAGTCTGAGGGATTCATCTCAGCAGCCGTCAGCCCTCAGTTCGGCGGTGGTGGTGCGAGCTACAGCGAACTCTGCGACACCCTACGCACACTCGCGCGGCATTGCCCATCAACAGCGCTCTCGTTCTCGATGCACACCCATCTGACTGCTGCCTCTGTCTTCAAACTACGCGGCGGTGCTCCGGAAGAAGCGCTGCAACGCCGCATCGCCAAGGAGAATCTCGTATTGATCAGCACCGGCGCGGGCGACTGGATCGAGTCCTCCGGCACTATGACCAAGGTTGAAGGTGGCTATACCGTGACCGCTCGCAAGGTGTTCGCAAGCGCGAGCCCAGTTGGCAAAGTGTTCATCACTACCTCACGTTACGACGACCCCAAAGAAGGCATGCAAGTCCTTCACTTCCCGGTAGCGGCGAGCGCTGAGGGCGTCGAGATCCTGAGCGACTGGGACAGCTTGGGTATGCGCGGTACCGGTTCCAACACCGTGGTCTTCAACGATGTTTTTGTTCCTGAGGAGAAGGTCGCTCTACGACGCGCGGACAATGCTTGGCACCCAAGCCTACAACGTGGTCATCGGCATTGCGATGCCGCTCATCATGTCGGTTTACCGTGGCATCGCAGAAGCGGCGCGCGACTCAGCACACGATCTTGTGAAGGGCCACGAAGGACCGCTGATTGAATCGCAACTGGGCGAACTGGACACCCATTTGACCGCTGCTCAAGTCGCGGTCGACAGCATGATCGCGATCACCAACGACTACGACTTCAAGCCGACTCTCGAGCGCTCCAACCAAATGCTGATGCGCAAGACCCTAGGCGCCGAAGCCGCGATCGCGACCGTCGAGAAGGCAGTCGAGATCGTCGGTGGCCGAGCCTTCTACCGCAACTGCGATCTCGAGCGGATGTTCAGGGACATTCAGGCTGCTCCTTTCCACCCACTGCCGCGAGCCAAGCAGCAGCTCTTCAGCGGCCGTGTCGCTCGCGGCGTCGAGCCGATCGGCTAGACGACGAGTCGACCTAACGGATTCGGACTTCTCCCATCGATCCGCTGACATCAAGACGAACGGTGGGAGCGTCGTCTGCAACCCCTTCTGAGACCCGCGGCCGGGCCGAACGTTCGCCCATGGTGACACTCAATCGATCGGTCACCACGTTGACATCCTCGGGCGACATGATCGTGCATTCACCCATGCGGCAGCGAGCCTTGACCGCGCCGTCATTCGTCCAATCACCCCTGAGATCGAGTGTCATCTGGCCCATGCGATGGCTCGTATCCACTTCCGCTGGGCTTGCATTACCCAGATCACGAACATCCACCTGCCCCATTGCACCTTCGAGTTCGAACGACTCCATGGAAAATGCGGTGGGCTCGCTGAAGCTAACGGTGTGCTGGCCCATGCGTAGGTCGAGATCGACCGACACCAGTGATAGACCGCCGAGTTCCACTTCAGACTCGCCCATGTTGATGTCAGCGACCAGATTCATCGGCAGGCCCTTCGGCACGCGAATCTCAATCTCATTGTCGACCTTGCGAAAGCCCATCATCCGAACCTTCGGCTCGAAGGTCACCGAATACTCCCAGGTGCCATCCGCGTTCTCCTCGAGTTCTTCGACCAGCCTGAAGCGATTACGGTCGTACTCAGCAACCACCTCGAACGAGTCGCTGTCGCTGGGCACCATAACCAACTTGCCCATCTTGAAGTCGACGTTCAGAGTGCCGCCCGCCGCCGAGAGCACTGGAGCTTTGAGCGCCTCCGAATCGGTGAGCGTCAGTGCTTGACCAGTCGCGTCACTCATCTGAGCAGCGGTAGCGGCCTGACGTGGAGCCCGCTGGACCTTCGACTCGGTCGTGAAGTCAGCGACAACTCGAGAGGCGCTGAACTGCAGTATGCCAATGATTGCGAGTATCCCTACTCCAACAAGAACCAAGACCACACAGCCCAGTGCGCAACCCTTGATCCAACCGCGTCCTTCCCTCTTCTCTACCATGTCGCCACTCCACTTCCGCACCTGACGTTGCCTTCAGGCCTCTAGATTGACCAGCGCGAGAACAGTGCCTCGAGCCAAAACTTAACTCATGCGGTGGCAAAGTTCCGATACGGCACGCACCGACGTCTCGACCACTTAGCGGAGCCTACGAGACTTTCCCTCCAGTTGTTCCGGCGAAATCCCCCCTCTGGTCAACGGGCGGGCATCTTCGTTTAGCGGGCATCCTCCATCCCTCTAAGGATTGCTCCCGGTCCCGATGTCCCGATGTTGCTTAGCAGGGCTCTACAAGCGCTCGCGCGAACGGGACGCTAAGCGAAAGCGATAACGCAGCTCCAAGAGGGCCTGGCGGCCACCGTTGCTCCGCTCAAACCCCTCAAGGCCGGCCTGGGGCCGATCGCCGTGCGCGTCTTGAAACTCAATGCCTAACCTCAAACTCCGTGTTGCGCTCCACAAGACTGCGAGCGTCCAAGCGGTGCCGGCGTCGTCATTGAGTTCTGCCGACGTGCCGTCGATGTCGATCGTCGAAAACTTGTCGAAGCGAAGCGATACCCGCAAACGTGGCTGCTCACCCGTGTTTGCTGTGTGCCAAGAGATGAGACCATAGAAGGCCTCAAATCGTGCGCGCACGTGGGCAGCTTGGAGATTCCCCATCCCAGTGTGCCCATCCATCCATTCTGCAAGAACATCCCACCGCCTTAGGTGCAGGTCAGCACCCACCAGTTCGAAATCGGTCGCCCAGGCGTATTCCTCACCGCGGTGCAGTTGTTTGTCGCCGCGGTTGTTGTACCGAGTGGCGCGCAGCGAGAAAGTCGTTGTGGGTCGCCAAGTAGCGAAGCCTGCCCAGCCGACGCGACCGTCGAGGTCTGCGCCGAACGGCTGGCTACCATCATCACGTTGTTCACCGAAGATCGTTGGGTCAGCGAGGGTGCTCAGCGGCGGCAGAGGTACCGCCTCTGAGTAACCAACGATCCGATCGCTCAGGCTCCAACCACGCCACGCGAGTAGAGTTCCAGATGTGTCGTTGCCGCCGAAGGCGGTAACACCAAGCTCGAACTGTGAGCGCTCGCCAAACCCGCTCTTGAGCAGCACTCCGGTCGGCCGAACATCTTCGCCGATCCAGGTGTTGATCGCTGAGAACGAGAGCGTGTAGGGCGACGTCCAACCCGGCGCAACATTCTCTCTCGACGTGGGCAGGATGAAGTGACCGACCCGCACCGTGGTTTGCCCATGACTGAAACCCCACTCTTTCTCCAAGAACAATTCGGTGATGCCTAGGTCCTGATCACCATACGACTCAGTTGAACCTTGCCCGACCACGGACAATCGAGCTTTCCATCCCGCCAACGTGCTCCATTCAGCTACGACACCGATCCGGGCAAGACCAAGTGAGAACTGCTCGGCGTCGCGCGCACCAAATTCATTGCGACCGAAGCCTCCGTCGCGATAGCTCTGTGGCGCTTCGACCGTCAACGAGCGGACCAGGCCGAAACCTTCAAGACTGACTTCGCCGCTCGCCGGGACGGAGAAGGCGCTCGTCAACAGCGCCACCAATGCGGCGGGTACAGAACTCGGACGACGACAGGGTGAGCGCAAAGGGGACTCCAGAAGAAGGGGGCGGCAGTGCCAACTCTCCCTCTACGTTTTCCGCCTTCGCTCGGATGCTCGAAGAGCCCGAGAAGACTGCTCACCCTCCGCACCCTTGACCCAGCTGCGTTCCCGGGCGAAACCTTTCCCTCTCGATGTCGTCTTTGTATACACATGACTGCGAAGCATCACACTCGACCCGTGCACCACCTCGGCACAAGACCCTAGTCTTCCGGAGATTCAAAGATGCCAAGAAGCCTCATCCTCGGCGAACTCGAGCAGCTCGTCCTTCTCGTTGTCCTTAGGCTTGGACCCGCCGCCTACGCCATTGCCGCCCGTGAAGAGCTGCTGCGTGTGGCCGGCAAGTCCATCTCTCGCGGTGCTCTTTATCGGACGTTTGATCGTCTCGAACAAAAAGGCTACCTCCGTTGGGAGCATGAACCCTACGTGCCCCGTCGTGGCGGGCACCCACGCCGCCGCTTCGAACTAACCGCGAACGGGATCCAAGCAGTGCGTGCATCACGCAATGTGCTGACCGACCTCTGGTCGGGCCTGGAGGAGGTGCTCGATCATGACTGAGCACAACCAGGACTCCGAAGCTCGCCCACCCCGGCTGGCCCAACGCCTACTGGAAGCGGCACTGCCCGAAGAGACCGACGGGCGCAGCATCCTGGGGGACCTCCACCAGGAGTTTCTAGACCGCTGCAGAACCGGCCAGCGCAGCGCAGCCGTCTGGTACTGGCTTGAAGCGCTACGACTTTGCTTTGGCTTCCTCGTCTTCAGGGGTCCAAAGCGGTCGACGCGAACTAGCTCAATCAGCTCTCTACGACTGACTTTCGATTCACTCGGACGAGACATCGGTTACGGCCTGCGACGCGCCCGACGGCGGCCATTGTTCTCTTTGGTCGCCGTGGGGTCGCTAGGAATCGGCATCGGTGCCTGCACCATGATTTTCAGCGTGATCAGCGCGACGCTGCTTCAGTCTGCTCCAGAGATCAAAGAGCCGAAACGGGTCGCTGAGATCTGGCGCACCCAAGACGGCCATGGTCTAGACACGCTGAGCTACCCAGATGTCGTCGACCTCCGTTCGGAGCTGGTTCCAAAAACCTTCGAGCGCGTCTCGGTCTACATTTGGGACATGGTCAGCGCCAGCGAGGGTGGCGACGGCGATCGGCAAGCAGCAAAGAGGTTGTCAGCAATGTATGTCTCAGCTGACTACTTGCCCACCCTTGGTGTTCAGCCCACCCTCGGCCAAGGGTTCTCGCCAGCGTGGGACGAGTCCGAACCGTCTCAACCTGTGGCTGTGGTGAGTCGCCGTCTATGGAGAGAGCACTACCCCAACAGCTACTCCCTCGACCAACAGTCGATTCGCCTCGGTGGAAGAGAACACGCGATCGTTGGCGTTCTGCCAGGCGACTTTCGTGGCCACCTGTTCGGCTTCCAACCTGATGTATTGCTGCCAATTGGACAACACGCGGAGATGCACGGTCCAGACGGAGGCCAACGCACCAGTCGACGCGGCTCGTTTCTCTTCTCACTTGGCAAGCTTGCACCGGGCGTGTCGATCTCGAGCGCGAGCCAGAACGTCGACGCCGTCTATCAGCGCCTGGAGACGCAGTATCCGCAAAGCAACCGCGGGCGAGGCGGCCAAGTGACCAGCTATGGTCTGGTTCCGGGCGGCGTCAGGACCCCGATCTCTGGTTTCTTCGCGGTCCTGTTGGGCCTTGGTTGTTTGGTGCTCTTGATCACCTGTGCAAACGTCGCAGGAATGCTGCTCGCCAGCGCAGCCACGCGCACCCGCGAGATGGCGCTCCGGCTCGCGGTCGGTTCTAGCCGTCGCCAACTGATCCGACAGCTGATCTGCGAGTCAGCCCTGCTGTTCCTCGCCGGCGGGTTCCTGGGAACTTTCCTCAGCTTCGCTGCGGCACGACTAATCGGTGCATCCCGGTTCACCGTGCTGCCAATCGCGGTCGACCTCGACCTGACGCCGGACTGGCGAGTCCTGTTGTTTTCACTCTTGATCACATCACTCGGCGCTCTGGTGTTCGGGCTCCTACCGGCCTTCCAATCCACTCGAGGTCAAGTCGGAATGCGTCTGCGTAGCGCTGTCTCGAGCGACCGCTTCTTGGCGCGTCGAGCCCTGGTGGTAACCCAAGTCGCCGCGTCCATGGTGCTCCTGGTCACCGCGGGGCTATTCCTGCGGTCAGTGCAGGAGATGGCCAACACGCCCAAGGGTTTCGAGACGAAAGGAGTGCTCACCGCTTCAGTCGATCTCGAACTCGACGGGTTGGACACCTCAGCGGAGTCCGGAATCCAGCTGTTTCGCCAGCTCGAGCAAGCCTTGCAGGCCATCCCAGGTGTCGAGTCTGCAGCCTTCGCAACCGATATGCCTCTCGATCTTGCGACCAACGGCAATACCGTTCTTCCCGAGGGCTGGTCTGGTGAAGACACCGGTTTTAGCACCAGCCTGAATCGAGTGTCGACGTCCTACGTGGAGACTCTGAATGCCCAACTCCTCGAGGGTCGAGCACTACTCGAGACAGACGCCTTGAATGCCGAGCCGATCGGTCTGGTTGGGCGCGAGTTCGCCCAGCGTGCTTGGCCCGACCAATCGGCGGTCGGCAAATGGGTCGAACTGAGCTGGAAAGATCCAGCAATCAGAGTCCGCATTGTTGGCGTGCTCGACGACGTCAAGAGCGGCGCCATCAATGAACCGCCCCGTCCGACTCTCTTCTTGCCTCTTGAGCAGTCGTACGCCCCCTCTGTGCACGTTTTTGTCCGGGGTTCGGCCCCCAATGCTGTGGCACAAGCCGACGTCGCAGCAGCGATTCTGCAAGCGAACCCCAATCTCTCTCACACTTTCATCCAGACGCTTGAGCAGGCGGTTGCAATGGGCAGCATCCCCCAACGCGCAGCAGCTTGGATCGCGACCGTTCTAGGAGCGATCGCATTGCTGCTGTCGTCTCTTGGTCTCTACGGGGTGATCTCGTTCTCGGTGACATCAAGGAATCGCGAGATCGGAGTGCGCATGGCGTTGGGTGCTTGGCGCTCGAAGGTTCTGGGAACAGTGATCCGTGACGCTGCGTTGCTGGCCCTACCCGGGCTAGCTATCGGGCTAGGCCTATCGTTAGCGGTGGCTCAGGTCACGCGCTCCTTCTTGGTCGGGGTCAGCCCTACAGACACCTGGACATTGTTCGCGGCGACCACTTGCGTTGTTGGCGTGCTGCTCATCGCTAGCCTGGTGCCCGCGACCAGGGCAGCCGCGATCGATCCCGCAGGGGTGTTACGGTCCGACTGAGTTTTAGCCCACAAGCGTTTGACGGAGGATCATGATGGCCGGTGAACCAAGCGAGTACGAGCGAACCGGACGGTACTTCGACATTCCAAAGGAGGCATCGGATCCGGCCAACGCCGCAGCGATCATTGTTCCGGTTCCTTACGACGCCACTGCCAGCTGGTTAAGAGGTTCAGCCCAAGGGCCAGAAGCCATCCTCGACGCATCCCAGTACGTCGAACCATGGGATATCGAGACCGCCAGTGAGCCTTGGCGATACGGGATCGCTGCACTTGACCCGTTAGCTTGTGAAGGCTTCACCGCGGAGCAGATGTCGAAGGAAGTCGAGCGAGCAACAGCAGCGGTCTACGCCGACGGCCGACTCCCGATCATCCTCGGCGGCGAGCATTCAGTAACCATCGGCGCGGTGCGTGCCACCGCGAAGGCCTGGCCGCGCGTCTCGGTGCTTCAGATCGACGCTCACGCTGACACTCGAGAGAGCTACCACGGCTCGACTCACAACCACGGCTGCGTGATGGCTCGAGTACGCGAGGTCTGTCCCATCGTTCAGGTCGGCATCCGCAGCCTCGACACCAGTGAAGTCGCTAGCCTCGATACCGACCGAGTGTTCTGGGCCCACGACATTCTCCCCGACCGGGAATTCACTTGGGTCGAAGACGCCGTAAACCTTCTGAGCAACGAGGTCTACGTCACCATCGACGTCGACGGCTTCGACCCGGCCTATGTGCCGGCAACCGGAACTCCCGAGCCCGGCGGCCTTGATTGGACCGCGGTCAATCGGTTGCTTGCTGCAGTGGCCGCACGCCGGCGAGTGGTCGGTTTTGATGTGGTCGAGCTCATGCCCGGCCACGAGCCGTCGGCATTCCTTGCCGCAAAACTGATCTACCGGTTCTTAGCCGAGATCTTTCAAGCGGACGCGGCGACGGTCTCTTAGTTGCTTTGCCGAAGAAGCCCCGCCATGCTCACGCGGGGGTCTGCAGCGAGCATCTCCTAACGACTGAGCCCCCTAGAGGGATTACACCTCTGGTGAGGCTCAGCCTTCGAAGGCCTTAACCCCTTAGGGCGACGTCGGACGGTCGCGATACTTCTTCCACAGTTGGCGCTGTTGATCGCGCTCGAAATCAACCTTGAGCCCACGCATCCAAACCTGATCAATCGCGGTCACGATCTCGAGCGGATCACCATTGGCAATGAAGAAACTTGCTTCCTTGCCAACACTGAGTGATCCCAGCTGATCGGCGACGCCGAGGATCTCGGCAGGCGCTAACGAGATGCTTCGTATGGCTGCCTCAGGATCAAGACCGTGAGCGACCGCCATACCAGCGATGAAGGGAACGTTACGGGCGAACGCAGTGTCAGCCTGGCCGGTCAAGGCAAACTGTACGCCTGCTGCAGCAAGCTTGCCAGGAGCAGAGAAATTCGAATCGTACGACTCGAAGTCACGACCAGGAATCCCGAGCACCGTTTCCATCAGTACCGGTATCTTTTTCGCCGCAAGCTCTTCGGCAAGGTAGGCCGCATCTGTGGTTCCGAGCAGGATCCAGTCGTTGATTTCCTTCTCATCCGTCCACTTGATAGCGGCTTCCATCTGGGACACGTTGTCCGCGTGCACAATCAGCCGCAAGTCGCCGTTGATGACGTCGAGCACACGTTGCAGTTTGCGGTCGGCATCGAGCCTCAGTCCCGCTTCGCGGGCAGCTCCATAATCTGCAGCTTGATCGAACGCTTCGTTCAGCGCCTTCATTGCCTTCGACTCGGGAGCTTCTTCGTCGTCACCTGCATCGCCATCATTTGGAAAACTTAGATGTAACGCCGTTGGCGCCGTGACCGTCATGTCTTCCCAGTTCCAGCCTTCGAGCCGGATCACAGCTGAGGTGCCGGAGAAGATGCCGCCCTCGGGCACGATGTGCGCATACAGCACTCCGCCCCCCATGGCTGGCAACAGACGGATGCTGTCGGCACTGACCGCAACCTCAGCTTGAATATCGGCGTTGTTGTCGCCAATCTCTCCAATGTCGACGCTGCCACGCACGCTGTCGATGTCGCTCATGCCGAGGTTGGAGTACGAGTGGATGAATCCCGGGTAGATCCGTTGTCCCGCAACGTCAACCACGGTCGCGCCTGCAGGAACAGCTGTTGAGCTGTCGCCAATCGCCGCGATCTTGCCGTCGCGAACCACCATAATCCCACCGCTAATCACACCGTTGTCCACAGTGTGGAGATCGGCACCTCGGAACACCGTAGTTCCTGAGCCTAGGCCTTGTGCACCAACAGCTGAGGCAATGACAACCGAGGCCACTAGAGCAGCCGCGGCCGCCCGGTATCCCGTCTTCGAGATGGATCCAATGAAGCTCATCGTGCCTGTCCTTTCGCGACTGCTACAAAGAAGTCGTACCAATCTCTCAACGTGGCCTGCCCACCGGAGTCAGGGTCCGCGTCTGGCGTGTCTAAAGTGTCTGGTGTATCGGGCGTGTCTGGGGTGTCACCCCCGGTCTCGCCGTCCTCTTCGGCGGCTTCTTCGCTAGCCGCCTCGGCCAAGATCTCGTCGATCAGGCTTTGGCGCTCGGCTGCAACGCGCTCGCGCATCGCAAGGTCAGCTTCGCGATCAAAGTACTTGCGGCCATCGACCCAAGTTTGCTCTGCAACTGACGCTGTTGACATCGGAGAGCCCGACCAAACCACAAAGTCCGCGTCCTTTCCCTTCTCGAGTGAACCAATGCGGTCATCCACCTGCAGTTGAATCGCGGGGTTGAGCGTTACGAACTTGAACGCCTCCGCCGGGTCCACGCCGCCGTAACGCACTGCTTTGGCTGCCTCCAAGTTCATCCGACGCGCAAGTTCAGCATCATCCGAATTGAAGGAAACGACCACACCTCGGTCATGCATGATGGCGCCGTTGTAGGGGATGGCGTCGCGCACCTCGTACTTGTACGCCCACCAGTCGGAGAAGGTGGAAGCACCAGCTCCGTGAGCAGCAATCTCATCGGCCACCTTGTAGCCCTCGAGCACGTGCTGCAAAGAGGCGATCTTGACGCCGTATTCCTCGCACAGACGCAACAGCATCAGGATCTCATCGGCCCGATAGGAGTGCGAATGAACCAACCGCTTGCCATCCAAGATCTCGAGAATGACGTCGAGTTGGTGATTCGGCTTCGGCGGAATCAAGTCCGCGCGGGCCTTACTCTTCTCGGCATACTCCTTTTGTGCAGCGCGATAGTCGAGCGCCTCTTCAAACGAACTGCGAATCGAGTTCGCAACACCTGAACGCGTGTTTGGGTAGCGGTTCGCGCTACCCCAGTTGCTCTGCTTCGGGTTCTCGCCCAATGCGAACTTGATCCCAGGCTTGGCGCCGAAGAACATGCCTGCCGACGATAAGCCCCAGCGATACTTGATGACTGCGTTACGCCCGCCGATCGAGTTGGCCGAACCATGCAGGACATTGGCTGCGGTCAATCCGCCAGCAAGTTCCCGGTAGATATTGGCTTCTTCGTGGTTGACCACATCTTCGATGGTCACTTCCGCAGTGATGATGTTGCTGCCTTCGTTCAAACCACCATCAGCGGCGGTGTGCGAGTGCGCATCAATCAGGCCGGGTGTCACGTGTTTGCCGGTGCCATCAATGACGACGGCATTGCGCGGAGCCCTGAGCCCTTTGTCAACGCGGTCGATCTTGCCGTTGCGCACCAAGAGGTCTGCACCTTCGAGAATGCCTTGTGGCCCCGAGGTCCAAACGGTCGCGTTCTGTACTAAGACAACTGCAGGTTGCTCAGGAGTCCCCGAGCGGAACGCCTGCGGATCAGGCTGCGCGAACGACGCGCTGACAGCGAGCGCACTCAGAAGCACGGTTGCTCCGAGAATCATTGGGGTTGAGCACTTCATCGGTCGGCTCCTCTATCTGGATTTGAGCTACTGCGTTTTGCGGTGAAAGAGAAGGCCCCCATTGGGCCGTCACCACTGCCGGTTGCTGAATCACTGTCGATGTTCATCCGCAGCGTCATCTCGCCCGGCATTCCGACCGCAGCGGTATCGACGGTCAGGATCGCCGTCTTGCCGGACACCGTGACGTCTGAGATCGGCAGGGTCATTCCCATGACCTCGAGCGAACCGCTGAGCGATTCGATTGTGCCTCGGATCCGCACAACTCCTTCAATGGTCTGCCCGTCGGCGCTGACCTTGATGGTCCACTTGCCGACCGGATCAACCTCCGGCGGTTTGATCTCTTCGAGTTCGTAGCGAGATCCGGCGACCCAGATCTCTTGAATCTTCGGTTTCTCGACGAACAGATCGCCTTCTGCCAACAAGAAGTTCGCCATCTTGCCCTTGGCAATGGTGCCAGCGATCTTGTCCAAGCCGTATAGCTTGGCGGGCACCGTGGTCAGGCCGGCCAACGCCTGCTCTTGCGTAAGACCGCGCTCGATCGCCTTGGCGAGATTCGGGAAGATGTCGCCCGGTGATGACAGCTCGTGCGACGTGAAGGCCACCGTAGCGCCCGCACCGACCAGCTTTGCCGGATTGTCCGCTGCAGCCTTCCAATGGCGGAGCTCTCCAAGCGACGGCTTGAGACCATCAGCGATGGTAGCGTCATCGACGCCCTTGATCGTGGGTGCATCGGGGAAATCGACCGGCAACACGATGGCCCGACCACCTGCGACGACCTCATCAAGACGCTGATACTCAGAACCACTTCCAAGAAGAAGACCATCAAGATCCGTTTGCTCAAGTAGAGCAAGAACTCTCAAGGCCCCGGTCACATCGCCCGTCTCAAACAGCAGAGGCTGCGCTTTCGAGACAACCCCATCCAAGGCAGCCAACGAGACATTGGCCTCGGGCTTGCGCTGCGCGGAATCGCGGGCGTACTTGGCTTCGGCGTCTTGGTGCCAGCGTGCATCCGCCACCACTTGGCGAAACAAGGCCATCGAGCCCATCAACGATGTTGGATAGCCCCCACTGGTTGACTGGTTGAGTCCAGCCGCCTGGACCACGCCGACCTGCATCAAGTTGTCTTTGAGTGTGCCGTTGCCGAGCATCTGCACGATCGCGCCGCCCCGGAAGATGCCCTTGTTCGGGACACCAACAGCCAGTGTGAAACCCGCGTTGCGCAGTTTCTTGGCGTCGTCTTCGGAAAACGTCGCAGTGGTCGCATCCCGCTCGGGTTGCACCAGATCGTTCTCGTGGCCGAGATCGAGCGCATCCTCGTCGTCGTCATCGGATGCCTTTTCCTCGAACGACCGACCGCTGTAGCTCTCGATCAGTCCCGGGTAGATGGTCAAGTTCTCGAACTCGAGGATCTTGGCGCCCTTGGGGATGTCCACGGACACCCCGACGTCCTGAATCACGCCGTCAACGACAACCAGCGAGGCGCCTTCGATGACCTCGCCAGGAGCAATCACAATGCTCTTGGCCTTGATCACATATGGGAGATCGAACTCGGCCGTTGCGGGGCCTGCTAGTGCGGCGCAGAGGATCGCTGTCGCCAGCAAGATCCGCTTCGCCAGAAGGGAAGGTCGATGCATAGAAGTTCCTTTTGATGGAAGAATTGTCGGAGGCACGACAATAGTTATCGAGGCACGACAATAGGGTGCCCCGGAAACAAAGCGTGCTCCGGAAACTAGGTGGAGCGGACTGCTCCAAGAGACTACGGCAGCAGAGGGCGAAGGTTAAGGCCGGGCTATGGACCAAACTAAAAAAGATCTTGCGATGTTCGCGCCGGAACTAGCAGTCTCAGGCAAGGCGACGCCGACCAAGGCGATGCACCCGACCTAACTCTTTAGTACAAATCAAAAACCACGATGCGCGCATCGAGCTGTCCATGGGTCACCGCGATCCGTCGTCGGGGCTTGAGCCCAACGGTCTTGGCGAAGGCGAGATCCCCCGCCAGCAGGACCGCCGTCCAACCAGCGAATCGCTGCTTCATCAGGTCACCTATCCGGGGCCACAGATCGGGCTGCTGTACCAGTCGCTCCCCATAGGGCGGATTGATCACCAGCAGACCCTTCTCGGCGGGCGGTTGCCAATCGAAGGCATCCTGGCGTACCAAGTCAGCCATGTGCCCAATGCCAGCACGCTCGAGATTTGCCGACGTCGCCCTAATCGCCTCCGGCAGTTCGTCGCCGCCGAAGATCCGCTTGGGTTGGTTCGAGGCAGATTGTGCAGCTCGTGGTCCACTGTGCTTCTTCATGCGTGCGAAGGCAGCAGAGTCGAAGCCAGGCAGATTGGCGAACGCCCATTCCGACCGCAGCCGGCCTGGCGCCCAGCCGAGCGCCCAGAGCCCCGCTTCGGCCAACAGCGTTCCCGAGCCACACATGGGGTCGAGCACCGGTCCTTCGCCATTCCAACCACTGGCCAGAATGCAAGCCGCAGCTAGCTGCTCGCGCACAGGTGCATCGACCATCGACATCCGATAACCGCGACGGTCGAGCGGCTCGCGCGAGGTGTCCAACAGCAAGGTGGCGCGATCGCGCTGCAACAACACGCGGAAGGCACGGTCCGGCTGCTCTCGATCGACCGAGGAGCGACGGCCAAACACATTGCGCTGCGCATCAACGATGGCGTCTTTGATCTTCTGCCCAATCCAACGGGTATCACTCAAGATCGATCGCGACGACGAGGCGCGAATGGCAAAAGTCTTGTGAGGATCGAACAGCTCACGTGCGCTCATGCCGGCAACCGCTCGTGGCCCCTTGCGATCGAGCAGTTCAAAGCAGCCCCAGTAGAGCGTGTCGTTGTCATTGGCGATCCAACTGCCAAGCTCGACCAAGACCCTGTTGGCAGTCCGCAACCAGAGGTTCGCGCGCCAACACATCGGCCAGTCGCCTATGAATCGAACCGCACCCCGCTCGCGCTGGATTCTGGTGACTCCCAGAAGCCGCAGCTCCTGCTCAACAAACTCCTCGAGGCCGAGTGCGCAGGTTGCAACCAGCGGCAGCTCGCCATGCGCCAACTGACCACCGCGCTGGTTGCCGCGAGATTGCGGTCTGGGCCCCTTAGCAACGCTGGGTCCCCGATCGCGACCGCGAGGGCTACCAGGGCCTCGGTGCTTGCGCCAGGGATCGTCGGATGAAGAAGACTCGTTCACAGTCGCTAACCTACCCTTCTTTGAGCCCGAATGAGACCCCGCATCGCAATTCACAACAGGCTAAGCTCCACCGGACAAAGCCTCACCGGCCAAGAGTTCAAATCAGAACCTTAGGCCACCAAAGCACTCTTTCGGAGAAGATATGACGCCTCTCAACCGTTCCAAGCGCAGCCTCTCTAGAGCTATCGTGCCGGCCCTACTCTTGAGCGCTGTTCTTTCGAGCGCACCCGGGCAAGGCCAGGAAATGTCATTCGAGGACTACCAACCGGTTTCCACCCTCAAGGTGCCGGGGCAACCAGTGACCAGGGCCAAGTTCCCATTCGTCGATGTGCATGCCCACCTGCGTGGCGCCAATCCGGCCACGATCGACCAGATCGTGAAAGACATGGACGGTCTCAACATGACCACCTTCGTCAACTTGTCGGGTCGCTCCGGGTCAAATTTCGTTGATATCAACAACGGTACCGTAGGTCGTCACCCTGGACGGTTCGTCAACTTCGCCAATGTCAGCTTCTCCGGGATCGACGATCCAGGCTGGGCAGAAGGTCAAGCAGCCCAGCTAGAAGAGGACGTCGCCAACGGTGCCCGGGGCTTGAAGATCTACAAAAACTTGGGAATGTTCGTCACCGACAAGAACGGTCGCGTAGCAACAGACGACCCTCGCATCGAACCGATCTGGGACAAGGCCGGCGAGCTCGGTATCCCGGTACTCATTCACGTCGGCGAGCCGTCACCGTTCTGGCTGCCGCACGATCAGTACAACGAGCGGTGGCTCGAGCTCAAGCAATTCGAGAACCGCAAGCGCGACGACACCTCGCGCTTTGCTTCGTTCGAACAGACCATGACGGAACAACACAACATGTTCCGCAAGCATCCGAAAACCACCTTCATCAACGCCCATCTGGGCTGGATGGGGAACGACCTCGCTCGTCTCGGCCGGCTCATGGACGAACTCCCCAACATGTACACCGAGATCGGTGCGGTGATCGCCGAACTTGGCCGTCAACCGGTCACCGGCCGGGCCTTCTTGATCAAGTATCAAGATCGTGTGTTGATGGGCAAAGACTCCTGGGCTCCAGAGGAGTACCACGTGTATTTCCGTGTACTCGAAACCGCCGATGAGTACTTCGACTACTACCGCCGGCGGCACGCGCACTGGAAGATGTACGGGCTCAACTTGCCGGACGAAGTGCTACGCAAGATCTACTACAAGAACGCGCTCAAGATCGTGCCCGGCCTCGACGCTTCCCTCTTTCCTCAAGATTAGAACTCGCGGAATTGGGGCTTAAGGACGAACGGCCTCTCTCACGACCAGGCGATCCGTTCGGAGTGGGGTTCCGTATTCACGGGAAGACGACACATCCCTTCTGAACCTGCAACGAGATCCACTACCACCATGAAGCACTTTGCCCTCCCCTCGCTCCTCACCGTCCTGCTCCTTCTAGCAGCCTGCGGGCCAAAGAGTCAGCCGGCAACTGGCCCAGTCGCTGAACAAGTCGAGCAATCGATCGCCTCGGGCACGGCATCTTTCGACAATTCGGCGTTCAGCGCCTTGTTGAGCGAAGGCGTCGATGAAGGCCTCGTTGACTACGACTTCTTCGAAGCCAATCGGGCGCGACTTGACACGTACTTGGATTCGGTTGCCAACGCCAACCTGCCGAGCCTTGACCCCTCACACTTGCAAGCAATGCTGATGAACGCCTACAACGCGTACACCATCACCTCGATCCTCGACAACATGCCAGTCTCATCGATCAAGGACATCGACGGCGTGTGGGACACGGAGCCTCACCTCGTCGGCGGCTTAGAGCTAACTCTAGACAACATCGAGCACAACATCCTGCGCCCCTTCTTCAAGGACCCGCGCGTGCATGTTGCCGTCAACTGCGCGTCGCAATCGTGTGCACCGCTCCCCAACTGGGCCTTCAACGGAGATCATCTCGAAGAGCAGCTTGCGGAATGGACTCGCAGGTTCTTCGCCAACCCGAAGTACCTCAGTCTCAACGGCAACGCGTTGGAAGTCTCCCGTCTCCTCAACTGGTACGGCGATGACTTCACCGCTGCCGACGCTGCACCACGCGCCGATACTCTGGCCAACTTCATCGCGGAGCGGGCCCCCCAAGCAATTGCCGATTTCATCAAAGCTGCGGATGGCGAACCAAAAATTACCTTCAAGAACTACGATTGGTCGCTAAACCAGAGCCAGTAGCCGTCGCCAACGTCGCAACAGGGGCCACAGAGGCACATTTTCTGTGATTCGTTGCGTGTTGGCCTTGTCTCCAGCCCCTCCACACTGCTACCTTCTACCTGCGCATCTCGTGTCCCCCTCATGGGTGCGCTCGGACCGAGTGGCTTTCGAGCCTCTCGGTCCTTTTTCGTTTGAGCGCTCTTGGGCCACCAACGACTCACCCTCAACACCCGAATGGGTCAGACCCTGGACACCCGAAGGGGCATTAGCGTAGGCCTTACGGCGACAGTCGCCTCCGGCGAATATCCGAACCAATGCCGTCACTCCCTACTTGCGGAGTTTCTGGCTAGGCCGCACTTTGACGCGTGTCAAACCCCTACTTCTGTTTCGCGAACAGCCGTAGCGCCACAAGTCGTGACCCTCAGCACCGCAAGGTGGAAGACAAACGAGCACACATTTCATCGCTCGACTACTTCTCCATCAACTGGGTCAAGACTCAAGGCCCACGGCCGAAGCCACCAGCTCAATCAAGAACAAGGTAGATTCGGCTCCATGTCCGAAACCGACGTAGCAGAACCCGTTGCGGGCGAGCAACTCCAGATCCCGCACGAGCCCATCTCCACGGAGCAGGCGCTCGATCGCTTTCTCGAGTGGACGATCACGCAGGGACTGAACCTCTATCCCGCGCAAGAAGAGGCGCTACTGGAGCTCTTCGCCAACCGCCATCTCATCTTGAGTACACCTACGGGCTCCGGAAAGTCCTTGGTCGCTGCCGGGCTCCACTTCAAAGCGCTGGTCGAAGGCAAACGCTCCTTCTACACCTCACCCATCAAGGCGCTTGCCAGTGAGAAGTTCTTCGACCTATGCAAGACCTTCGGCGCGGAGCATGTCGGCATGCTCACTGGCGACGCCAGCATCAACCCCGACGCACCGTTGATCTGCTGCACCGCCGAGGTTTTGAGCAACCTTTCGCTCCGCCAAGGGGAAGATCTCGACATCGGCTATGTGGTGATGGACGAATTCCACTACTACTCAGACCCCGAACGGGGCGTCGCGTGGCAGATCCCGCTGATCACCATGCCCAACGCGACCTTCCTATTGATGAGCGCGACGCTAGGGAACCCCGCACGGTTCAAGGAACGAATCGAGGCGCGCAGTGGTCGAGAGTGCGCCACCGTCACCGGAGTCGAGCGCCCAGTGCCGCTCCAATACGAGTACCGCGACACCCCCATCCACGAGACGGTTCAAGATCTCAACGACGCCGATCGTGCGCCCATCTACATCGTCAACTTCACGCAGCGCGAATGCGCCGAACTCGCGGGCAACCTCACTAGTCTCAAGCTCACCAGTAAAGAAGACAAAGCAGCTATTTGGGCGGAGATTGGCGACTTCCGTTTCGACACAGCGTACGGCAAGGAGATCAAGCGCTTCTTAGGTTTTGGCATCGCCGTACACCACGCTGGTCTGTTGCCGAAGTACCGCTTGCTAGTTGAACGCCTTGCACAGAGGGGCTTGCTCAAAGTCATCTGCGGCACCGACACCTTAGGTGTGGGGGTCAACGTGCCGATTCGGACTGTGCTCTTCAACAAGCTCTGCAAGTACGACGGCGAGAAAGTCGGCATCCTCAAGGTCCGCGACTTCCGGCAAATCTCCGGTCGCGCCGGCCGCAAGGGCTACGACGACCGTGGTTACGTGGTCTGCCAGGCACCCGAACATGTGATCGAGAATCTCCGCATCCACCTCAAGATCGCGGCCAACCCCAAGAAAGGCAAGAAACTCAAGAAGCGCACTCCGCCTGAGCGCGGCTATGTCCACTGGGATGAGACAGTGTTTCGCAAGCTCATCGACTCGCCCACTGAGACTCTTGTGTCGAGGTTCCGCTTAGACCACGGCCTACTCCTACAGACGATTCAGCGCGATGCTGAAGTCAACGATCCGAGCGCCCGCAACTTCGCTACGCTGCGCGAGCTGGTCGAACATTCGCATGAGACCCCCGAGCGCAAAAGCGAGCTGATCAGCAACGCCGCACAGCTGGTCACGTCGCTATCTAAGTCCCGCATCCTCGAGATGGTCGAAGACACCCAACGCGGTGGTCGTTATTGGGTCTCGGTGGCTGAAGGCCTTCAGATCGGTTTCGCTCTGCATCATTCGTTGTCGCTCTACTTAGTCGACATGATCGGCCGACTAGACCGGGAATCGGACGACTACGTGCTCGATCTTTTGTCGTTCGTCGAGGCGATCCTGGAAGATCCAATGCTGATTCTCAGGCGCCAGCTCGACAAAATGAAAGACGTGCTGGTCGCACAAATGAAGGCGGACGGCGTCGAATACGACGAGCGCATGGAACGACTAGAAAAGCTCACCTGGCCCAAGCCCAACGAAGACATCATCTACGACAGCTTCAACGCATTCCGCAAGAACCAACCTTGGGTGCAGGGCGACACGGTCAAACCCAAGGGGATCGGCAGGGAACTATTCACCGAGTACCTTTCGTTCGAGGAGTTCGTGCGTCGCTATGGTATTCAGCGTTCTGAAGGACTCCTACTGCGCTACCTGTCGCAACTGTTTAAGGTGCTCACTCAAACCGTGCCTGACGAAGCGAAGACAGACGAAGTTTGGGATCTGCTCGGCTTCTTGCGCACGATGCTCGCCCGCGTTGACAGCAGCTTGCTCGAGGAGTGGGAGAACCTGTTGCATCCAGAAACTGGCAGCGCGCGCAAGGCAGGGACCGAGGCGGGCGACGCGGCGGTCGAACAATACGAACTGTTGCGCAGCCCCAAGGCCTTTCGTGCTCGGGTGCGCGCCGAGCTGCACCAGCTCACCAGAGCACTAGCGAGCAAGGACTGGGAAGAAGCAGCCTTCTGTGTGTGGAGCGAGAGCGACGCAGAGGCCGACAACGCAGTGACTGACAGCGCAGAGAGTGACAACGCAGAGACTGGCAGGTCCCACTGGACCGCGGATCGCTTCGAAGCCGAGCTGGCTCCGTTCTACGACGAGTACAAGCGCATCGATTCGAGTCCTCTCGCCCGCCAGGCCCACCTGACCTCGATTGAGCAGGTCGGTGACGGCCATTGGACCGTGCTTCACACCCTGCTTGATGAGGAAGAAGATAACTTGTGGCACGTCAACGCAGACGTCATCATCGACACCAGAGCGACCTCGGCCAACGCCATCGAACTCGGTCTCGATCGACCGCTCCTGCGCCTGAGAGCGGTCCGAGCAACGGCCTAGACACCGGGCGTTACGGTCCCTCAACCGTTGGCAGATCCGCTGCTACACTTCGCGCTCTTGAGGGCATAGGCCCCCCGCCGAGAAGCCACCAAATATAGAATCAACAGTCGCCGCCATAGAGTTCGGCACAGCAAGGCCGGAGGAGTTCACAATGAGTCAGCACAGCCCGGGCAGTTCCCTCGACGATCGTCGGCAAGCCCTCGAAGACGCATTCTTTGAGCAACGCAACCGCGACTTGATCGCAGCAAGCCGCGCCGAAAAGGCCGCGGAACAAGAACAGGAAGCATTGGGCGAGGTCACCGGCATCCAAAGCACCAGCCTGCTGGAACGGTTGATAGGGCACGGGGTTAATGCCGACACATTGGTCGCCCTGTCTCTCATTCCCCTGGTCACGGTGGCTTGGGCAGATGAAGAGCTCGAAGATGAAGAACGTGACGCCATCTTGAAGGCTGCCTCCGAAGCAGGCGTCGCCGAAGGCTCGGGCTCCGCCAAACTACTGACCGCCTGGCTACGCAAGAAGCCTGGCCCGGAACTGGTCGCCACCTGGCGTGACTATGTTGGCAGCCTGATCGTCACCCTGGATGAGAGCGAAGTCGAAGAACTCAAGCAAGAAGTCTTGCAGCGCGCGCACGACGTCGCTTTCGCCGCCGGCGGTTTCTTGGGCATCGGTGCGATAAACCCTCGGGAGAAACGTGCGTTAGAGGAGCTTAGCTCCGCCTTCGAAGCCTAGGACGGAGCCTCGCGCTTCAGAATTCAGCCGTCACCGGTCGCAGTTCCAACGGCCGTTCAGCTTAGATCCGGCGAAAACCTGAAACTTCGCAGTGATCGGACGGGTCTACTGTAGGTGGCTTCGCCAAGCCTCAGAGTGGACCTTCTCTCGCCCAAGTCCTCTGCCGACGCCTCAACTCGGTTCATCTCACACATTCTTGGTCTGTCCCCCACAGACATGGAGCTTTCGTGATTCACCCAAAGAACATCATTGCCAGCGGTTCACGCTGGTCTCTTCTTCCCCTCATGCTGCTCCTTGTTGCACCCTTAAGCGCGCAGGATTCTGCTCTGGGCGACGTCGTCGAAGACCAGGTCACGGTGACCGCGCAACGAGTCGAACAGTCACTGCAAGAGGTGCCCATCTCGATCATCACGGTGAGCGCTGAGGCACTAGAGGATCGCGCGATTTCAGATATCCAGGACCTCGCCGACGAAGCGCACGGCCTTGTGGTTTCGGGCCAAAGCTCGAGCACCGGTGAAGTTGCTCTGACCATTCGCGGCATTGGCTCGAATACCTTCGGTCTAGGGACTGAGTCCACCGTAGGCTACTACGTCGACGGTGTGTACATCCCTCGTCCACAAGGCTTCTTGAACCACTTCCTCGACGTTGAACGCATTGAGGTTCTGCGCGGCCCGCAAGGCACCTTGTGGGGTCGCAACTCGACCGGCGGCGCCCTCAACGTGGTCACAAAGAATCCAAGTGCTCAGTTCCGCGGACGACTCAGCTCAGAATACGGTGAGCTGGGCGGTCCGGCCTCGGCAACCGAGCAGAAGTTTGCTGGCTCGGTCTCTGGTGCTCTGTCGGACAACGTGTTCGCGCGCCTCTCCGCTTCTCAAGCTGACTCCGAGGACACCACGTTCAACACCTTCACCGGACGCAACGTTGACAACGTCGATGGTTACGGCGCGCGTGGCTCTTTGCAGTTCAACCTTTCTGATTCGACCTCACTGTTGGTGCGCGCGGATACCACCGACGACGACAGTCACAACAACTTCAGCCTCAGGCCGAACATTTCGAGCAGCAGCACCCTGGGCACCCTGCTGCGGTTCTACGGTCTACAGGTCCCAACCGACGTGCATGAGATCTCGGCCAACATCGAGCCGGTTTCGCAGTACGACGAGAGTGGAGCCTCCATCGACCTCACCTCAGTATTGGGTTCGGGCATTGAACTGCAATCGATCACCTCGTTTCGGCAGTTCGACTCACGCCGGGTCGCAGACGTCGACGCCACTCCGCTCGATTTCGTCGAGAACGTAGGCATCTTCGATTCCGAGTGGTACTCGCAAGAATTCAAGCTCAACGGCAGTAGCGACAACTTCGACTGGATAGCCGGTGCCTACTACCTCCATGAAGAAGGCACCAGTAACGTCGATAACCGTACTGATTTCGGCCTGTTTGAGCTTCACTTTTTCGCCAGCAACCCCGGCTTGTTCTTGTTCAATCCCACCGACTTTTGCTCGCTGGGGTTCATCGCTCCCACCTTCTTGTGTGGGATCGACTACTACTCGGCTCTCGCTGGCCCCTTCGGCCTGAGACTGCCTGGCAACGTATCCAGCGGGCTGTTCTTCATCTCTGAGCTTGAGACAGATTCGTATGCTGGCTATGGCCAGCTCTACTGGCACCTCAACGACGAATGGACCCTCACCGGCGGTCTGCGCTACACCCGGGACGATAAGAAGCACGCACAGAACACCATCGACTTCATCACTCAAGCGCCCGCACGTTTCGTCGAATCCAACGACTGGGATGGACTTACACCCAAGCTCGGCGTTGAGTTCAGGCCGCAAGACGATCTGATGTTCTACGGTTCGATCACCACAGGCTTCAAGAGTGGCGGTTTCAACTCCATCAGCGTTCAACCGTCGTTTGACGAAGAAACGGTGACCTCGTACGAGATCGGCGTTAAGTCACTCCTGGCCAACGGCAAGGTGACCTTGAATGCAGCAGCGTTTCACTACGACTACGACGATCTTCAGATCGCAGTGCTCTTCCCCGATCGTTCCTCGGTCGAGAACGCCGCCGAAGCGACGATCAACGGTTTAGAACTCGACCTGTTCGCGAGGCCCAGCTCCCGGTTCCAACTTGAGTTAGGGATCTCGGTCCTGGATGACGAGTTCGACAGCTTCAGCTCGCAAGACCCGCTTGAGGTTGCCCGAGTGCAGGACGCGCTCAACGCTCAGGGAATTCTTGATCCAACGACTCTCGCCATCGCGGGCTCCATGGTCCCAACCACCGACCTCGCTGGCCATAGCCTGCAACGCGCCCCTGACTTCTCGGCGAACGCTGCCGCGCAATACAGGTTCACTGTTGGTGACGCAGGCACTCTGAGCGTCCGAGGGCAATACACCTACACCGACGACATCAGCTTCGATCCGTTTGGCAACCTAGGCCAAAGCGCCTACGGCCTGTTCAACGCGAACATCAACTACGCGCCCAAGAGTGGCAACTGGTTCGTCAACCTCTATGGCCGCAATCTTGGCGACGAGGAATATCGAGTTGGTGGGCTCTTCGCTCGAGTGACCGGTTCCCTCGAGGTCTGGGCACCGCCACAATCAGCGGGCATTCAGGTTGGGATCAATTTCTAGAGCGGCTGCACGTTTTGCGAGCCCAGCCGTCAGTGGCTAGGTTCGTGGATTTGGATTGCGGTCGGATGTGCCCGGCGCTGCCGCAATGATCGATCGTTTGCTCAGGCCTGGGCGCGGCACGACGATCCTGCGGCGGGCCCTCTCCATTTCCTGCTACTTGGTGTCGGCATCGGTGGCTTGGGCCGGCCTGCCTGTGTGGCTCACGATCACGGTCCTGATCGATCTCGCTCGCGATCTGGTGCGTGCCCGGCCGCGCCGCCCAAGATTCATCATCTCCAGAATATTCCTCTTCGGAGCTACCTTCCTACTCTGCGAGATGGTGGGCGTCGTCGCAGCGTTTCTCCTATGGCTGGCCTATCTCGTTCGCCGCCCGGCAATCGACACCTATCGACGGTGGAATTTCCGGGTTCAGCAAGCTTGGGGCGCGACCCTGCTCGGCGCAGGACGTGCAATATTCGGGTTCCGCTACAGCGTCACAGGGCAAGAAACCGTCACGCCCGGGCCCGTCATCTTGATGCTCCGCCATTCGAGCCTGGCCGACACGGTCCTCGCCCTCGCTCAGATCTCAAAGCCTCACGGCATCATCTTGCGCTACGTGCTGAAGCGCCCCTTGCTGTTCGACCCCTGCATCGACATCGTGGGGCAGCGCCTGATCAACATGTTTGTTCAGCGCGGCTCGGGATCCAGGGCACAGATTAGAGGCGTCGCAGGACTCGCCGAGCGCCTAGGCCCTAGTGACGGGGTCCTCATCTATCCCGAAGGCACACGCTTCAGCGAAGAGAAACGCGCCACCAATATCGCGCGCTTGAGACATCGCAAACGCTTCACCGAACTAGCGTTCGCAGAGTCACTCCTGCACGTATTGCCGCCCCTGCGGTCGGGCACCAACGCTCTACTCACTGCAAACGCTGCACTCGAGACACCAGCCGACATCTTGTTTTGTGGCCATGCTGGCTTCGAGGGCAGCGCTACTGTAGGCGACATCGTCGAAGGCAATCTTCTTCACCGCACGATCCGCATTCACTTTTGGCGCGTTCCCGCTGCGGATGTTCCCGAGACCGAAGCGGGACGGACTGAGTGGTTTAACCAAGAGTGGCAACGGATGGATCGGCTGATCGGTGAACTGTCCGTGCTCAAAGACGTCATGGAGCTCTAGGAGGTCATAGATCGCCTGATGCCCGCGCGATTGATCCACACTAGACAGATCGCCGCCGGCAACAGAGTTGCCGCCAGCCAATAGAGCAAAGCGATCGGCACCAACTCCATGTCTAAGGAGTGAGCGATCCGACTCATATCCATCCAATGCCCGCCACCCTTCGCCTGGCCGTACTGACGACGAGCGACCTCGCTCTCGACTAAGCGGATGGCGAACATCCAGGCCGACAACACCAAGAACGAAGCGCACATGGCATAGAGCCAACGCTCAGTGCCGGACCTCACATTGCCCGAGAGCACCTTGAAGTAGCACCAACCCGCGAACAACAACTCGGCACCATGCCCCGATGCATTCAAGAAGAAATCGTGAAACCCAGTCACGGCAGAGGCCAGCCAGATCGCGGCAGCAACGCCCGCAAGGGCCAGCAACTTCGGCCAGTGGCGCAACCACCAAAGGACCGCAAGCCAAGCCAAGGCGATCAACACCAATAGAGCCGTACTCCGACCGAAGTAGAGCGTCACCCCTCCGCCGTAGAGGAAGTCGAAAGAGGGGAACGAGGGATAGCCGAACAGCGTACCGACAACGGTGTGCCCTAACTCATGGATCAGAATCGCGAGATAGCTGAGAACAAAGCGGGTGAACGGGAACAAGTAGATCGCAAACGCCACACCGGTACCGACCAGCAGAGCGTTCTTGACACTGATCATCGCACCGCCATCGATTGCATCGTGGCCGCGACTGTGACTCTTAAGGCTGCGGTAGCGCCTTTGCTGTTCGGCAAACTCCGGCGAGACCGCTTTCGCGAGAATCACCCCACAACTCACACATTCGGTGGGTTCAGGATCGGGCAGTTCCGCCGAACACTTCGGGCACTCTCCCATAGAGGCACTCCAGCTACAAATTCAGGTATTGTCGATTCGCTGGTTTCTGTACGATGCGACCAACTGGTGAATTCCCGAAGCGGGGGTCAAGACGGCCCAGAAGAGACCACCAAAACGGAGACGACCTACCTAGCGGTCAATCGAAGACAAGGCTCGCCCAAAAGCTTTTGGTCTAACCCCAGCGAAATGGTCAGCATCCGGAATCTGAATGTAAGTCAGGCGCTTGAAACCAAGTCCTTTGGCGGCGGCAAACACCGCCTCAGTCTCTGACCGATTGAAGTCTTGATCGCCCGTCACGAAGGCGAACCGACTGCGTGTGCGAACCATGTCGAGTTGATCAGCTGAGGGACGCGCGAATCGCGGGTTCCACTGTCGCCCAGGACGATCAGGCACGAGCACGGGTTCGAAGAAGTCGACTCCCATCCAGAACACGGCTCCCCTAAAAACCTCAGGCCACAACCACGCTGCCATCGACGACACCCGACCACCACCGGAATAGCCGCCAACAAAGACACGCTCTTCATCGATCTCCCACAACTGTGAAGCACTCGCCACAGCGGCTAGAGCAAGCTGAATGCGTTGCCAGTACGGGCGCTGGTTGCCCGAATCGTTCGCTCCGATCCAGATCAGGCGTCGCTTGGCCAGCAACTTACGAATCTCAGGGTGTCGCATACCGCCCTGGTCGGTCGGACTGATCCAGATGAACAAACCCCACGGTCTCTTAGCGGTTCGATCCGCGTAGCCTTCCGGAACAATGACATCGAACGACTCGCCTTCGAGATCCACTGTGCTGGCCTGCGGGGGCTTGCCCACTGGATAGCCGAGTCGCTCCAGCACCTCAGGCAACGCGCCCGCCGAGTGCGAGGTCGCAAAGACCAGTTGCTGGGCGCCGATCGAATCAGCCGCCGCGGCCTCTGGCACTCTCGACTCAGCAGGCACTCTCGACTCGGCAGCTGAGGCCGCCTGCGGCGGATGCCCCTCGCTTGGGCCTGCCACAGCAGGGACCGCTGGGGTCCCGCTCAGTACCAACAGTGCTGTGATTAGCCCAGAGAACCCAGCTACCAGCCGCACTGCCGACCAGCGTTCTGCTCCTCGAGCCATATCGACAGCGGCTCAAAGTAATCGAGAATCGCAGTTGCGTCCATCTCGCGGGAACCCGTGAGCGACTCGATGGCGTCTTGCCATGGTTGGCTCAACCCCATCTCCATCATCGCGTTGATGCGATCTCCCGCTTCCTGGTTGCCAAAAATCGAGCAGCGATTGAGCGGCCCGTCGTAGCCGATCTCTTCGCACAACGATCGATGAAACTGGAACTGAAGGATGTGTGCGAGAAAGTACCGCGTGTACGACACATTGGCCGCTACGTGGTACTTAGCGCCAGCATCGAAATCCGCTTCAGTACGCCCGATCGGTGCTTGCACACCTTGGTACTTCTCGCGCAATTCCCACCAGCCGGCATTGTAGGCATCCGGCGCGATGTCGCCCGAGAAGATCTTCCAGCGGTACTGGTCGACCATCAAGCCAAACGGAAGGAAGGCGATCTTGTCGAGCGCCATCCTCATCAGCAGGCTGAGGTCCGCTGATGCAGGCGGCTCCTGGTCGATCAGGCCGATGTCCTTCAGATACTTGGGTGTGATCGACAAAGCGATGGTGTCGCCCAACGCTTCATGAAAACCATCGTTAGCGCTGTCGCGGAACATCAAGTCCTCTTCCCGATAGGCCGCCTGGTAGAAGTTGTGCCCCAACTCATGGTGGATGGTCGAAAAGTCCTCAGCGTTGACGTCGATGCACATCTTGATGCGCAAGTCATGGTCGTTGTCGACCGCCCAAGCGCTCGCGTGGCAAACCACATCGCGATCGCGCGGCTTAACGAATTGGGAACGCGTCCAAAACGTCTCGGGCAACGGCTCAAGTCCTAATGAGGTAAAGAAGCGCTCGCCGGTCTTGACCATTTCGATCGGGTCGTAGCCTTCCTCGATCAGACGCTCGGTCAGGTCGAAACCAGCACCACCGGCAGACTTCGGTGCCACCAGTGACTCGATGTTGCCCCAAGATTGCGACCACATGTTGCCCAGCAAGTGCGCTGGGATCGGCTCACCCGCCGGGACGACGTCTGATCCGTATTGTTCTTGCAGGCGAGCGCGCACGTGGCAGTGCAGCTGTTCATACAGCGGCCGCACCTGATCCCACAACCGGTCGAGTTCTGCTGCGAAGTCATCCGCGGGCATGTCGTATTTGGATCGCCACATCGCGCCAAGATCGGTATAACCAAGCTCGCGTGCGCCCTCGTTCGCAAGTTCTACATAGCGTTCGAAGTCGTCGCGCATCGGCGCCGAAACCGTGCGCCAACCGGCCCAAGCGTTCTCTAGGGCCTCAGGGTTGCGACTGCTATCAATCACTTCCTCAAGTTCCCCCAGACTCAAGCACTCTTCATCATCAGCGCCGTCGGGGCAGTAGCTGCCCGCGCCGTAGCGGCTCGCGAGCGACGTGGTGATCTGAGTAAGCTCTGAGCGCTTGGCCTCATCTGAAGGTGCCGGAAGGGTGATTGCCGACTTGAGCAAACCCAGTTTGCGGGCCACCACACCATCCGCCTGTGAGGCGTCATAGTTCGCGGCACGATTCGCCAAACTAACTTGAAGCCCAACGGTCTTCTCCGCGGCCGCTGCTGCGAGGGCGTCGGTATCTTCGTTGATGTACGTCGCCTGCACCCAATCGACCTGGGCGTTGTAGGCCAGCGCAGCACCCAATTCAGACTCTGCTTCTTCGACGAATTGAGCAGCGCTCTTGCCCACATCACCGGCGAAGTTGCCTTCGGGGGTACAGCCAGCGAATGCAAGAGCCAAGCAAAGAACGAAGATCAAGACACTGAAGCCTTGAAGATAGGCACCAAGGGAAGCTTTAGGACGCTGAATGACCATTAGAACTCCGAGAAGTGATTGCTCTTAAGGGGCGCAGGGCCAGGTCGGCGTCGATGTGCCCAGAGGGGAGTGAGGAGAAAAACTGTACCAGTCGGCGGGCCAACGAATCTGCGACATTCCTTGAGCCTTTGAAACAAGGCCGCTAGGCCGACCGTAGTGCCCGACAGCGACCAAACTGCCGCTCGATGCCGCAGCTGAACTCCTAAGGTCGATTTGACTCAGATCCCCCCTTACCTCCCCTAAAAGGAACGTCTCATGTTCTCCGCTTTCTTCCTCGTCATGATGTTGTTGTTCGCTTTGTGTGTGTTCGCAGTAATCACGGTCGTGGGCTCGGTATTCAAGGCCGCATTCAGCATCGCCTGGCTACCGCTCAAGATTGTCGGAGTCTTGGTTGCCAGTGTGGTCCTCCTTGCAGTCGGGGTGCCGGTACTGGCTGTTGCAGTCCCGGTGATGTTGGTGCTGGTAGTGGTCGCATTGCCAATACTGGTGATCGGCGGATTGTTCCTTGGCGGTTTGGGACTGGTCGGACTGGCCTAGCTCCTCGCCCACCAGACCTCGGCCAATCGAGGGGGTACGGTTTCAGTAAACCACCTGACCAGGTTCGAGCCCAGCTGAACTAGAGTTGGGGAGTGAACAAACTACTCCCCCTTCTACTACTCCTCGCTGCGAGCGCGGTGCCTGTTGCCGCCAACGCTGGTCTCTTTGACGAACTCGAGTTCCGCCACATCGGGCCAGTCGGCAACCGCGTGCCTGCTGTGGTCGGTGTCTCCGGCGATCCGTCCACCTACTATGCCGGTGCCGCTTCTGGCGGCATCTGGAAGAGTGTCGATCACGGAGTTCGCTGGCAACCGATCTTCGACCAGCACGACGTATCGTCGATCGGTTCGCTAGCGGTCGCGCCCTCTGATGCCAACGTGATCTGGGCGGGCACCGGTGAGACCTTCATCCGTAGCAACGTCTCGATCGGCAACGGCATCTACCGATCTACCGACGCGGGAGAAACTTGGCGTCACATGGGCCTGCGCGAGAGCGGACGCATCGGGCGGATCGTCGTGCATCCGCGCAACGACAACGTGGTCTACGCGGCGGCTCTCGGCCACAGCTACGGTCCACAACCGGAACGCGGCCTCTACCGCACACGCGACGGCGGCGAGAACTGGGAACAGATCTTGTTCGTCGACACCAATACCGGCGCCATCGACCTGGTCATGGACCCACACAACCCACGCATTCTCTACGCCGCCACCTGGCAGTTTCAAATGCGCACGTCGGGTCGTGACTCGGGCGGACCAGGCAGCGGCATCTACCGCTCCAAGGACGGCGGCGACACGTGGACCCAGCTCGGCCCGCAGACCGACAGCGAACACGCAGCGAAGGCGAACGGCACGCCTAAAGGTCCATGGGGCAAGATCGGCCTGGCTATCTCGGCAGACCAGCCCAAACGCATCTATGCACTGATCGAAACCAGCTCGAACTCCGACTACGCGCCGGTCGAAGGCTGGGACGGTCCCGGCTACCAGGGCGTCTTGTGGCGTAGCGACGACCGTGGTGACAACTGGACGTTGGTCAGTCGCGACAACACCTTGCATCAGCGACCGCTCTACTACACCCGCATGATGGCGGCGCCCGACAACGCTGACGAACTGACCTTCATGTCAGTCCAGCAGAGTTTCTCGATTGACGGTGGCAAGACCATCACGGCCCAGCAATCAGGCTGGGATCATCACGACATCTGGATTGACCCACTGAACCCCGATCGCCGCATCACCGGCCACGACGGCGGCGTCTCGATCACCCATGATCGCGGCAAGAACTGGTTCAGACCGCAGCTGCCGGTGGCACAGGTGTACCACGTCAACGTCGACGATCAAGTGCCCTACTTCGTCTACGGCAATCGCCAAGATGGGCCGTCGATGAAAGGGCCTAGTAACACCTTGAGCGGCGGAGGCATCCCTATGTCCGCCTGGCAGTCGGTCGGCGGATGCGAGGTCGGTTTCGCGGTGCCAACACCGGGCGCCCCAGACATCGTCTGGACCGGATGCTACGACGGCATTCTCGAACGCTACGATGCCAAGACCGGCCACGCCCGCGACGTCAGCGTCAAACCATTAGCGGTCGAGAGCTGGCCGGGTATCGACCTCGAGTATCGCTTTCAATGGTCGTTCCCGATCGAAGTCTCGCCGCATGATCCAGAAGTGGTCTACGTCGGTTCTCAGTATGTGCATCGCACCGACGACGACGGCACCAGCTGGTCAACCATCTCTCCTGACCTCTCCACCGGCAACGAGGAGCTGATTCTGCGCACCGGAGGACTGACCTACGACGACGCAGGTCCAACCATTGCAGCTGTGGTGTTTGCAATCGCCGAGTCACGCCTCGAGCCCGGCCAGATTTGGGCGGGCACCAACGACGGAAGACTCCACGTCACGCGCGACAACGGAACCTCCTGGACCGACGTCGGCATCAACCTGCCCGATGCGCCCACCCTCGGCACCATCAGCCAGATCGATCCGTCCTCACACGATCCAGCGCGAGCCTATGTCGCGGTGGACGGTCACCAGGAGGGCGACACCGGCACCCATATTTACGCTACTGACAACTACGGAAGTACCTGGCGATCCCTGCGCGCCAATATCCAGCAAGACACCCTGTCTTACGCTCACAGCATCAAGGAAGATCCTGAGGTCCCCGGCCTTCTCTACCTCGGTCTGCACAACCAACTGATGGTCTCGTTGGACGATGGGCGCAGCTGGCAGCGGCTCGGTGAAGGCAGTCTGCCACCAGCACCTGTGTCCTGGATCGAAGTGCAAGAGCACTTCGGCGATCTAGTGCTCTCGACCTACGGCCGCGGCTTCTTCATCCTCGACGATCTCTCCGCGATCCGCCATCTGGCCGCAGCAGCTCAGGCCGAGCGCACCATCGAGCTCGAGCTAGTTGCGCCACGTTCGGCATACCGGTTCCGGAACGTCGAAGCCACCATGTCGGTGCCCGACATCCCCGCCGACGGCCACAACCCCGAATATGGTGTACCGCTGCATTATGTGCTGAGTGACGAAGGCCCAGCACCCGCGGAAATCAAGCTCGAGATCGTTGATGCACAAGGCGAAGTGGTCCGCACACTGGAGGACCAACCTAGTGACCCCGGACTGCATCGGATCTGGTGGAACCTACGCGGCGACAGCACAACCCGTCCCAAGCGCGTCCTGCCGCCGCGCGACGCAGAGCACAACAAGCCCGGCATCGACGCTGGTCCGTTCTCGCTTCTGCAATCGCCGGGGACCTACACCGTACGTCTAGTGGCTACTCCAGAAGACGAGGAGAACTCTGAGCAGAGCAGCAGGCAGGTCACCACAACCTGGAGCGACGAACAGACGCTGGTGATCGAGAAGGACCCAGGTTCGACGGGTACTCTCCAAGACATCAAGAGTCAGATGTCGGTGCTCGAACGTCTGCGCGCCAGTATTGACCAAGCCGCTCGACTCACCAACGACTTGGAGACGTTAAGAGGTCAGACACGCTCATGGAGGGCACGCATCGATGAGGCAATCGAGACGACCAATGACACTGAATCAGCAAGCAGAGAACCAGTAACTGACTCTGGAGAAGCCGAACCGGCGGATCTGTCTGTCGACCTGGCCGAACTCGAAACTGAAATGGAAGCAATCGAGCATGAGTTGGTCGACCTACGAATCACCTCGGCGCGCCAGGATTCGTTGCGCTGGAAGCGCAAGCTATTGGCGCAACTCAACTACCTAGCTCGGCGCATTCACAAGACCGATCACGCTCCCACCGAGGCCCAGCGCAAGCTTGCCGAGCAACTCATCTCAGAGGTATCAGTGCTTCAGGATCGGTTCGGCGAACTTGAAAACCGTACCGCAGGCATCAACCTAAGAATCAACGAGGCCGGCCTGGGTTCGATCGCGCCGCAGCCCTAGCGGCTAGAGCCACGTACGAAGGTGCGTGGCACGAGGCACTAGCCCCCGCCATCCGTGGCACTTGCGGCGGACTCGCCGATCGCGGCTCCGGCGTCTATCGGCTGCGGGGGCGCATCACTCGCAAGGTCGATGCGCTGGCCATCGATCAGCACATACAGCTCATCGAACGTCCATTCGCCATTCTCGCGCTCAGCAACCACGAACAGCTTGCCTCGACCATCTGGACCTATGATCGGGATCGAGTAGTCGGCAGTGCCTGAGTCGTTCTCGAACGAGATATTGCCGCTCATCAGCCAACCGATTTCTAGCGGCTCTCCGAGCTGTTCCACCACCGCCGGGTTGCTCTGCGCCAGGCGCAGTGCCTCGTCTTGCACTCCAACATTGCGCAGCGCCCAGAACGCTCCGCCAACGCCCAGTGACGCTAGCAAGAACGGGATAACAACGATGCCCAAGCAGCATCCGCAGCCGCACCAGGCCCAGGGGTTTTGGTGCCATTTCTTCTCAGACATCTTTCGCGCACTCCCAAAAACTGTTTCAACGACTAGATCGGAGGCAACATCGTACCGAAGTCTCGGTAGGCTTTGTTCGCTTACCGTCTCGGCCTCAGTCTCGACCTCGATCACCACCGCTCACTCGATCCATCCAGCATATGAGTAACCAACAACGGGTCCTCGTCGCAGCGTTCTACGAGTTCTTCGATCTCGAGGATTCAGTCGACCTTAGAAACTGGCTTCTCGCTCGCGGCGAAGGAACTGAGCTGCGGGGTACGGTTCTGCTCGCTGACGAAGGTATCAACGGCACTCTCGCAGGGCCCCACGAGCCGCTGCGCGAAGTGCTGTGCGACCTGCGTGAGCGCGCTCAGATCGGCCTTAACAACTGCAAGCTCAGTACGTCAGAGACCCAGCCGTTCCGCAGGTTTCGAGTGCGAGTCAAACCTGAACTTGTGACCTTTCGCCAACCTGCGGCAGACCCACGCCGCACCACCGGCACCTACGTTTCGCCCCTGGAGTGGAACCAGGTCATCGCGCGCGAGGGTGTTCGACTAATCGACACCCGCAACGACTACGAGACGGCGATCGGTACCTTCAGCGGTGCAGAGGATCCCAACACCGAGAACTTCACCGATTTTGCTGGCTACGTGGATCAACATCTGGATCCGCAAACCGACACCTCGATCGCGATGTTCTGCACTGGCGGCATCCGTTGCGAGAAGGCATCGAGCTACCTTCTCGCCAAGGGATTCGAGCAGGTCTTTCATCTCGAGGGCGGCATTCTCCGCTACCTCGAAGAGATCACTCCGGCTGAATCAGAGTTCAAAGGCGAATGCTACGTGTTCGACGAACGGGTCTCGGTCAACCACGCGCTCAAGCCCGGGCAGTTTCGCAACTGTGCCGAGTGCGGCTGGCCTGCAGCTACCGGCTGCGAATGCGACAAGTGTGGAACTCTGGACACTCGCGGGTAGGGCCTCGCACTTGCCTTGACCGCCAGGTTCGAACTTGCGCACCTCTGCAAGTGCCTTTCACCCGCTAGTCTCGAGGGCGGCGGGATGAAGCGGCCATGTCGTGGGACCGACGGCGCGAGGTCACGCCTGAGGTCAACAGCGCCACCACAATCAATCTCAGCGCTGACCAGAACGGCGCCAGAAGCCCTTAGCCAACAGGGGCTGGATTGCCGCGCATTCTCAGTCGGACGCAGTAATCTTCCGATCAAGCAATGGAATCAAAGGTCAATCGTTGGGAGTTCGCTTCTCTATGACTACTCAAGCAACAAGACGTCGCCAAACAGCAAGACGTCGACGGCCCACGAACACCTATCGGGGCAAGGCCCTCACCAGCTACGCACTGGCCGTCGTGTGTCTGCTTGCAACAGGTAGCTGCGCTGGCAACAGAACGCCGACAATCACCACTCAGCCACCAACGGTTGAGCAATCAACCAAACCAGTAGAAGTCGCTCAGAAAGGACCAGTCGAGCCTGTGGAAGCAAGACCGATCGAATGGACATCCGTTGAGGCGGCAATCACCGAAGCAAAGCACCAGACGGCACTGGACCTCACCCTCGAACAGCTAGCCCTCGCGATCGCTCAGAACGACGATCACAACCAAGCCATCGCGCTGATCACTGCCAGCCAGCTACGCAGCGCGATGGGAGCTCGCGATACGGCCATCGAGGAACTGCGGACGGCCGCCTGGCCAAGCGCAGGCCCTGAGCGCGCTGTTCTTGAGGTCTTCTACGCTGAATCCTTGCACCAATATCTTGACGCTCAGAGCTGGCAGATCCGGCAACGCGAACGCATGGGATCGAGAAGCACCCTCTCAATCGAGAACTGGACGTTTGATCAGATTCTCGAAGAGGCTCACGCGGCCTTCTATTCAGTCTGGGGCGAACGCGAAAGTTGGGGAACTGGTGACGCGAGTTCCCAGACCGTTCCGATGGGTGGCTTCATTCAGAACAACACCTTCCCTAAACACATCCGCGGCACCCTGCGCGACAGGCTCAGTTACTTGTGGGTTGCACTGCTGCAGAACTCGTCCTACTGGTCAGCTAGAGAGTCGAACGACGTTGGTTTGTTGGACCTCGACGTGCTACTCAGCTCCAGCGGTTCAGCGCTTCGCACCACCGTGCTCGGCACCGAGACCACCATCGGATCCGAGGCTCCAGTGGACGGCGCAATAGATCTCGAGCATCCGGTTCTCCGCGCGAGCGCGGTTCTGTTTGACCTTGAACGCTGGCATGCCCACGAAGGTCGCGCAGAAGCGGCAATGGAAGCGGCCCGAGCACGCTTCACCCAGTTGCGCTCGGCACTCGGAAGCTCCGACGCTGCAATGAAGCGCATTCACGAAACCTGGCAGGAACGCGTGCAAGGCTACGACCGCAACCTGCCGTGGTGGTCGATGGCCATGGCGACGCTGGCTCAGATGCAAGAAGCTGACGATCCCAACGACGATCTGCGCGCGGCCCGTGCCACCGCGATCGCAGCACGCGACCAGCACCCGAGCAGCGTCGGCGGCCTGATCGCTGAGGCGATGGTCGAGCGCATCGAAGCACCCTTTGCCAACGTTGAAGGAATGCGGGCCGATGCGGCGGAGCGTCGGTCACTCGAAGTCAAGCATCGCAACCTTGATCAACTGCACTTCCGAGCGTGGAGGGTCGATCTTGATCAACGTCTACGAGATTCCAACCTCAACTTCGGTGATCGCAAGTCAGCAGAGGCGATCGTCGGCAAGGGCGGCCCTGACTACGCGTGGTCGTCGCAACTCGCACCAACGCCTGACTTTGCGCTGCATCGCACCTACGTCTCGCCGCCACTGCAGGATCCAGGCTTGTATCTGATCAGCGCATCGAACCATGCCCGTCCCACGGAAGACGACTGGCAAACCACCTTCCCGTTCTTGCTCACAGATCTCGTACTGCTCACCGAGAACATCCCGTCCTCCTTGGCGACGCCTGACAACCCAGTGACCTCGCACGATCTCGAGTACACAGTGCGCAACGGCACCACCGGAAAGCCGGTGGCTGGAGCCGTCGTCGATCTGTATGTCCTCAATCGTCAACGAGGCAACCGCAAGATTCGCTCACTTTTGACCGGGCTCGACGGCACTGCAAGGTTGAGCGATCCAGGGAAATTTCCCCGCAATCGTCAAATTCTCCCAGTCGCTCACCACCAGGGTCACAGCGCGCTCGATCCTCGAGGCAGGCGAGCGGCCCCGGACATCACGATTGAGCCGACCACCGCTACGCTGCTGTACACCGACCGCAGCGTCTACCGACCGGGACAAACGCTGCATTGGAAAGCTGTCGGTTACGAGGGCATGGACCTCTTCGGTGAGTTCTCCACCTTGGAGGATGTTGCGATCAAGGTCGAACTGCGCGACGCCAACTACCAGGTGATCGCGACCGAAACGAAGATCACCAACGCCTTCGGCTCGGTCTCGGGCGAGTTTCGGCTCGCAAGCGACCGGCTGCTTGGCTATTGGACCGTGACCGCGACCGTGGAGGGGCGCGAATCGCGCGAATCCTCTGCATCGATCCGCGTCGAAGAGTACAAGCGTCCCACCTTCGAGGTCACGGTCAACGAACCGGAGACTCAACTCCGGCTCAATCGTCCAGCTCAGCTCACCGGTGAGGCTCGGTACTACTTCGGATTGCCTGTCAGCGATGGCTCCGCCAGCTGGCGCATCACACGACGCGAGGTCTACCCCTACTGGTGGTGGCGCCACGCGCGCGGCAGAGGTCCACAAACAGTTGCTCAAGGCGTGGCCCCGATCGATGCCGACGGCAAGTTCAAGGTCACATTCCAGCCAACCGTCGAGGAGCCTGAAGGCGACGCCAAGGCAATCACCTACGTCTACCAGCTCACCGCTGACGTCACCGACGAAGGCGGAGAAACGCGCACCGGCGAGCGCGGCTTTCATCTTGGCTTCGTGACGGTCAAAGCGTCGATTGATTCACCGGTTGGTTTCATTCGCTCCTCCACTCTCGACGCCGATCCTGGCGTCCAATGGACTATCAAGAGATCCGACCTCGACGGAACCGCTCAACCCGGCACCGGGCGCTGGTCCATTGTCCGGCTCGCCCAGCCCGAGACCACTTTGCTACCCGCCGACCAACCGGTGCTCGAACGCACCTGGTCCAGGGGTACCGCTTTGAGTGTGGGCGATCATCTGCGTCCACGGCATGCCCCTGGCTATGGGCCAGAGCAGATCCTCCGTCTGTGGGAGGCGGGTGCGACCGTGGCGAGCGGCGAGATTGACCATGGGGAAGACGGAGCTGCCGCCGTAGATCCGGCCGCAGTCCTCGAGCAACCGCAGCAAGAGCTCAAACCGGGCGCCTATCGCTTGCTCTACTCCACCGTGGACAGCTTCGGCGCAGCCTTTAACACGCAGCACGAGTTCATAGTGGTCGCGGATGCTCCTTCGGCCGCCACTAGCACCGTGATCGACCCCATCCTCAATCTTCCGGCTGCGCTCGAACGCGAAAGTGGGAGCGTCGAGGTAGGTGAGGCAGCGCGCTTTCTTGTGCACTCAGGCCTCAAGGATCAGGAGCTCCGATTCGAGATCGTCCGCGACGGGCAACGTCTCTCATCTCGCACGTTGACCTCTCGGGAGACCCCACTCATCGTTGACATTCCGGTGACTCAAGATCTGCGGGGTGGCTTCGTTGCGGTAGTGACTGCACTGCGCGATCACCAGCTCATGCGCCTGGAAGAGCAGGTCACAGTCCCGTGGAGCGATCGCAAGATTGACCTCTCGTTTCACAGCTTCAGAGATCGTTTGCGACCCGGCGATCAAGAGACCTGGACCATCAAGGCCACCCCGCGAGTGGGTGTAGCACTCGAGCAAGGCGCCGCAGAACTGCTCGCCTACATGTACGACCGCTCGCTCGACGTGTTCGGTCCGCATCAACCACCGGAGGTAGCTCACTATCAGTGGCGCACAGGCGGAGGCTACACGACCTCCAGTTTGGGATCGTTCCAGACGCTGTGGCGCACAGGTCGACTCTTCACTCCGCAGCAGCAGACCATGCCTGCCGGCGACCAGTTCGAGGTATGGAGGCCCTATGGCCTCGGAGTCGCCAGCGTCTTCCAGTACGGTCGATCCAGACGCGATCGCATGCGGCGGGGTGCGCCGGCGCCCTCGCCCTCACCTCCGGCTTTGCAAGCGGCCGTCGTTCCGGAGTTGAACTCGGCGATTACTGTGACCTCGGAATCCCCTATGCTGGACGAACGGAGACTCTCACAAGGAGCCCAAGTCACCCAAACCGAACTGGAGAAGATGCCAACCGCAGAAGACCCGTGGGCCGCACTAGCAGGCAACACGCCGGGAGTCACCGGTGCGGAGCCCGAGATTCGCACCAACTTCACCGAGACCGCGTTCTGGCACCCGCACCTGCTCACCGGTAACAACGGCTCAGTCTCCTTCGAATTCACCGTACCCGACTCGGTGACTGACTGGAATATCTGGCTGCACGCGGTCACCAAAGACCTGCGTGGCGGCTCGAAGCGCTTCACAGCCAAGACGGTCAAGGATCTCCTGGTGCGCCCCTACCTCCCACGCTTCCTGCGCGAGGGCGACACTGCCAGTCTCTCAGCGGTGGTCAACAACTCCGGCGAAGAAACCCTCGACGGCGAGTTGCACTTCGACATCATTGATCCTGAAACCGAAGAGAGCTTGCTGTCTGAGTTCGGACTCAGTCCTGCAGATGCCCGACGCGTCTTCCGGGTACTTCCCGGCGAAGGCACCACCCTCGGCTTCGACATCACCACTCCCGCGCGAGTCGGCACCGTGGCCTTCAGGGTGACCGCCACCGCCGGAGATCTCTCAGATGGTGAACTGCGGCCCATCCCGATTCTGCCGGCGCGTTTTCATTTACAGCAATCCCGGTTCACCGCGCTGCAGGGCAAAGACAAACAGAAGCTCCGCTTCGAAGAACTCGAACGCTCAGACGATCCGACCCGGATCAACGAACAACTGGTAGTCACCCTCGACGCACAATTGTTCTACAGCGTGCTCAATGCGCTGCCCTATCTCGTCAATTACCCCTACCAGTGCACCGAGCAAACGCTGAACCGTTTCCTCTCCACCGGCATCCTGTCTTCGCTCTACACCAAGTACCCAGCCGTGCAAGCAATGGCAGATTCGTTGGCTGAACGAGAGACCCAGCTCGAACGCTTCGATCAAGCGGACGCCAACCGCACCAGCAACACCATGCTGCTCGAGGAATCGCCCTGGCTCAATCAGAGCCAAGGCAACAAGAGGGGCGGTGCCGATCCCGATCTGATCAACGTGCTCGATTCGGCCATCGCCGGAGCACAGCAGCGCACCTCGTTTGCCAAGCTCCAGCAGTCACAGAACTCAGACGGTGGCTTTCCTTGGTTCCCCGATGGCCGCTCCTCGGCGCACGTGACCTTGACCCTGATCGACGGCTTTTCCCGGGCTCTCGAATTCCAAGTTGACCTGCCGCCTGAGACCGAACAGATGGTCCGCCGAGCTTGGCAGTTCCTCAAGACCCACTACGACCAGACCATCGCTAAGACTCTGCTCGGGGATGGCTGCTGCCCGCAGTTCACCACCTACCTCAGCTATGTGCTGTCGAACTACTCGCAGGCAGCAGCACTGTCGGCCACCGGGGGCAATGACTGGAGTAGCAACGCGTTCACCGCCGAAGAGCGAGCAAGAATGCTGGACCATTCCTTCAGGGCCTGGCGCGCGCACTCCCCTCGACTGAAGGCGCTGTTGGCGTTGAGCCTCGACCGCGCGGATCGTGCGGCGGACGCGAAGTTGGTCTTCGACAGCGTCATGGATACCGCCAAAACCGATCGCGACCTCGGCACCTACTGGGCACCGGAAGCGCGCTCGTGGCTTTGGTACAACGACACCATTGAGGGACACGCCCTGGCCTTGCGCGCAATGATGGAACTTGAGCCCACCGATGACCGACGCCATGGATTGGTGCAATGGCTCTTGTTGAACAAGAAGCTGAACCACTGGAAGTCGACCCGCGCCACTGCCGAGGTGCTCTATGCACTCGTCCACTACCTCGACGCTGAAGGCCAGCTTGGAATTGCCGAAGCAGCAGACGTGACCTTGGCCGGCAACATCACACGCTTCGACTGGGCACCTGATGAATACACCGGCCAGAAGAATCAACTGGTTCTCGCAGCGGCCGCACTCGACACCGCAGCTGAGGCAAAGAAGGCTGCGACGATCATCGTCGAGAAGGACACACCTGGCCTGATGTTCGCCTCTGCCACCTGGCACTTCTCGACTGAGCAGCTACCCCAAAGCGCGTCGTCCGATTTCTTCTCAGTCAAGCGGCAGTACTTCCTCAGAAGTCCGGGCGACGATGGCTTTACCCTGACCCCGCTCAACGACGGCGACCGTGTTGCGATCGGCGACCAAGTAGAAGTCCAGATCTCCCTCGGTAGCAAGCACAATGCCGAGTACGTGCACCTGCGCGACCCGCGCGCTGCCGGATTCGAACCCATCACCCAGCGCTCAGGTTGGCGCTGGGACTCTGGGATCGGGCGCTACGAGGAAGTCCGTGACAGTGGCATGAACTTCTTCTTCGAGCGTCTCCCGGTGGGTGAATACACGATGAGATACCGCTTGAGAGCCACGACTTCCGGCACCTTCAGAGTTAGCCCCGCCAACGTGCAATCGATGTATGCACCTGAGTTCGCGGCCTATTCGTCCGGGCGAGTGATGTCGATCGATCCCTAGCTCGGCCTTATCAGTGGCAGAGTTCGCTAGGAAACGTAACAGCGGGAACGGAGCGGCCGAACGTGAGCGGCGAAGGTGCAGCGCCCGAAAGGGAAACGCGAAGGCGACAACGGAAGACAGCCCTCGCTTTCGCGCTACTTCGGCAACCCGAAGTCGGCCGCCGAGTAGCTATGTTGGCGGCGCCTCTTCTCCAGCACCTGAACCTGCGTGCGAGGCGGCGCTGCAACGCCAGCCCACGCCGCTAGCTCTCCAGCGATCCGAGCCGGCTCATCACACAGCTCGCCAAATCGAACGGTGCGCAGTCGATCACCGAACCTGTTGCGCTCTCGTTCCAACCGATCGATACCCTCCAGGCAGTAGCGCCACCAAAACTCACCGTGTCTCGACTTGTCGAGCGGTCCGGTGAACGGCCGCAGACCATGCGAGGCCAAGCTGCAGATGGATGCAACCGTAGATTCGAACCCAGCAGCATCAGCATCGCGCCGACACACCATCACGCGGGCGTCGGGAAACACCTGATCGAGGGCAGCGAGATTCCACAAGTGGAATGGCCACTTGAGCACCAACCGCCCGCGCTTCGGATGTCGCCATGCCAGGACCTGCAGCTGTTCCTTGAAGAACTGATAAGCGGCAACCATGTCGTCGTGCTGGGCCGAATCGATCATCCACCAGGCGTGGTCCTGCGCGGCAGTTGCCCAGAACGGTGTGGTGGGTGCACAGTGTTCGAACAGATGAAAGCACTCTTCGGTGTCGTCCGCCAAGATCTCGTGCGCATCCTCAAAGCCTGGTGACAAGAACCGATGAATGCGCCTGATCCACCGTGCCTGGCGTAGCTTCTTGGCAGGCGTGGCGTCCGAGCCGACACCTACCAACTCCCAAAACAGCGGAGCCTGCAGTTCAGGGGAAGACGCCAATAGCCGATGCAGAAGCGTTGTCCCCGAACGGTAGAGACCAGTGATGAAGATCGGTTCCGAAGCAGGGATGTCAAGAATCTCCGGATGCTGTTTCAAGACCTCCACCACTCGCAACCGCACTGCCGTGCAACGAATGACGTTCTGGGCGTACCCGAACCGGCCAAATCGGGTGAGGTTCCCGTTCTTGCGCACGTCAGCCAACGATGCTTCGAGGAAACGCAGGTAGCTTGGATGCCCTAAGTCGCTCAAGCCGGTTCGCGCCCGCGCACGATCTACCAACTGAGCAGCCCAAGCATCAGTGCTTTGAGATGACATCTTAGGGATGCCTTTCCGCCTCGTCGGTTTCGCAGTAGATCGAGAAATCGGCAGTGAAGAAGTCACCGATGGCCTTGAGTGCCACGGGATCAAGAATCAAAGAGAAATGTGTTCCTTCAGCATAGACGGTATCTGGTCCAACCAGCCACTTGCGCTCGATCGGAGCTAGTTGCTGCTGGCTGAAGAGCGAAGCATGACCATCACCCGGTTCGGCCAGCATCTCCTGAACACGATCGCTGAGTCGATCCGCCTCGCGATCGCCCGCGAACACCGTCTGCCAACCATCGTTGCGACGCAACAACACCGCGCGACTCGGACTCGCCGTCGCCTGCCCTTGAATCATCATGAGGTCGAGATCAAGGTTGTCATCGTAGGCGCGGTCAGCATCTGCGCTAGAACTCAAGCGCGCTTGCAAACGCTGCGCTTCGGCCAATCGCTGACCTAGATAGTGGAGCCGATCAGCGCGCGTGCCAAACAGTGCGGCGTGAGCCCTCTCAGTTTTCGAGAACTTGCCCTCAGCGGATTCGGCCAAGATCGACAGGTCGTATTCTGCCCAGTCTGCGGCATCGAAGAGGTCGACGTCCATCGGCTCACCATTTTGATCGATGAAGACACTCACCAGTTCAGAGTCTGCGTCCGCACGAGCCTTGGGCCATGGAAGATCATCGAACAATGGCCGCATCGAGAACAAGAGTTCAGGACTCATTAGGCGCCCGATGCGAGGCACGAACCGTCGACCATCACGGAGTTCGCGCAAGATCCTGAGGGCACCAGCGTTGGCGGTGCCAGCCAGGATCATCCGTCGCGGCAACAGGCCGCGAGGTGGCCCATGTGGCTCCAGCTCGGCTCCGGAGTCAGTGGCAGCCATCGGATCGAACTCCGCTCCGTAGCGCACCAGGTAGCGGCAGACATAGCCACCGTTCGACTGGCACAAGAGATCGAACGGCAACTCTTCCGCTCCCCGACTACGCCGGAGCTGGTCTAGCTCGCTGCGTAGCTTCCGGATCGCGTCGAGGTTGCTGCGCCGATAGTCGTAGTCGAACAAGAAGAGAGTGTCGCCGGGCTCGGGCGCGGACAGATCACCCAGCTGGTAACCGCGCTGTTCAAGAGCCCTCACCAACCGCGAGTACACCTGCTGTCGATAAGGACCGAGCGGCACCGTTTCTACCACCCTGGTGGGAACCAGCTGTGGTTGGCCATCACAGCCAAGATCAGGTGCTGGACAAAGGCCCGTCTCCGCAGATGGGATCGGTAGAACCAACTCGTAGCCACGGTCGCGGGGGAAGAAGACGTCCAACCCTCCACCCCAGGCCGACTCTCCTGACACCGCGTGGGCCAGCTTCGAACCCAGAATACCTGGCACAAATATCAGCGGGCGCAATGGCCGATTCTCGTGGCTTTCGGCCCCGGACGCCCGGTGCGCAGATGAGCGGTGCTCGACCGCTCGGTGCTCGGACGAGCGAGGCCCGGTCGTGGCGCAGCCGCTGACCACCACGCCCAACAAGAGGGCGACGCCCCAAAGCATCGCACTCATCACCCTCGCCTTGTCTGTTGCGTCCAGTCGCACTCAATCGGTCGCCATCGTCAGTGGATCTCATCCGTCGCCAAAATGGAACTGAACTCTAGTCCACCTGAGCGAGAGTGCTCGAGTTCCGACCTCGAGATCTCCAACGCATTCGCAGACCACAAGGCGCGACCGAAGCTAAACTACTGCCATGGCTTATCCCCACTCCTTCACCCTCTACGACCTCCTTGCCACCAACGCCGCGCGCACGCCAAACGGCACGGCACTCATCCACGACGGCGCTAAGACCAGCTACGGCGAACTGCTCGGTACGGTGGACCAACTCGGTTCAGGCCTCGCTCGCGAGGGACTCCGCCGGGGCGCCCGTATTGGCATCGTCGCCAAGAACTCCGCCCGTTTCATTCAGTTGCTCCTCGCATGCGCCCGCCAAGGAATCGTGGCGGTGCCGGTCAACTGGCGCTGGCAGCAAGGAGAGATCGAACAGTTCTTGAACCGCTCCAACATTGAAGCGATCTTCTACGACGCAGACAACGAAGCCAACGCCCTGGCTGCTGCTCCCGACACCAAATTCAAGGTGGAGCTGCACTCAGACCTCGAAGCATCGAGCCCCGCTGCCCGCGGCTTCCTAGAGCTGCTCCATCGGCGCTTGCGACCGGCACCACCGATCGACGCGGACGCTCCCTTCTGCATCATCGCCACTGCTGCGGTCGACGTGATCCCGCGCGGCGCCCTACTCTCACACCGCAACCTACTGATTTCTGCAGCCTTCGAATCAGCAGCGCTCCAGCTATCGGCGAAAGACGGTAACTTAGTTAACCTGCCGTTGTTCCATATCGCAGGCATCGGGCACTTGTTTGCCTTTCTGTCGGTGGGTGCAAAGAACGTGATGATGCCCTCATTCGATGCCGACGCGAGCGTTCAGTTCATCGACGAACATGATCTCACCTACTTCGCGACGTTTCCTCCGATCCTCGGCCAAGTGCTGGACGCAGCCAAGACTGCGGGCTCGAGTCTGCCGACTCTGCGCTGGGTGTCGGGCCTGGAAGCGCCAGACACTGCGGCGCGGCTACACAGCGAGACGCAGGCAAGCTTCCTCAGCGGCTTCGGCCAATGCGAGACCACCGGATTCGTGACGCTGCAGAACACCAAGGATGGTCCATTCTGTGCCGGCCACCCGGTCGACCACTGCTCGCTGGCTCTGTTCGACGACCAAGGCGAGCGCGTTGAGCAAGGAGAGGTCGGCGAAATCGGAATCCGTGGACCGCTAGTGTTCCTCGGCTACGACGGCCAGCCCGAGGTCAACAACTACACCTTCCGCAACGGCTGGCACCACACCGGTGACTTGGGCAAGTTGGATGAGGAGGGCCGGCTACACTACGCCGGGCGCAAGCCCGAGAAAGAACTCATCAAGCCCGGCGGCGAGAACGTCTACCCGGCAGAAGTCGAGACGGTGCTGGTGCAGATGAGCGGTGTTAAGCGGGCGTGTGTGTTCGGAGTGCCACATGAGAAATGGGGCGAGGGCATCCGAGCCGTGCTCGAGGTCGAGGATGGTGTTGAGATTGAACTGGACGCAGCAGCCGCTTTCGTTGGTGAACGAATCGCTCGGTTCAAACGCCCGCATTCAGTGGTCAACGTGAAAGCACTTCCCGAGTCGGCAGCCGGGATCGTCGACCGCGTCGCTGTGAAAGCGGCGCACGGGTAAGAGGGCCGGCCACCGACCGAGGCTGGACCAGCCATCGCCTGAACCCTCGCGCGGCCAAACGATGGCCCAAAACAATGACCATGGCCATGCTGGCGAGAGTCCGCCTGCTTTCGTCCCAACGCTCAAACGAGCTCGCCAGCCATCAGCTAGACTCCGCCCCGCCCACTGTTCTAATCGTCCTGTCTATCGTCGACCAACGGTCCCACCAACCATTCTTCATCGCCAGCGAGACTCTTACCACCATGCCCTTCTTCACTGACGAACTCCGCGCCCGCCCTATCGGCGTCACTGGCATCGAGAACGCTTTGCTCGACCTTCATGTCGATCTGCCCGACGACGCCAAACTGACCGAGATGGGGCTGACCAAGGGCACCATGAAGTTGGTTGATACCGAGGAACAACGCAAGATCCTCGAGCACGTCGGCAATCTTGATCCGTGGCGCCAGCCGGGCGGATCGTGCGCCAATGTGCTGCGAACCGTCTCGATGCTCGGCGGCAACACCTGCTACAGCTCAGCCGTTGGTCTCGATGCTGAAGGAGAAGCGTTCATTCAAGGCTTGGTCGATGCCGGAGTCATGGACCGTTGTGCACGGCTGGATCAGGGCGCCACCGGCACATCAGTGATCCTGGTTTCCGCTGACGGCGAGCGCACCATGAACACCCATCTAGGGGCTTGTCGCGACTACGCACCCGAACATGTGCCGCATCAAGACATCCGCAATTCCCAGATCTTCTTCACCACCGCTTACATCTGGGACACGCCGAATCAGATCGACGCGATAGAGCAAGCGATCGCTGCGGCACGCGAAGCCAACTGTCGGATCGCCATCGATCTCGCCGACCCCTTCGCGGTCGATCGGTCTCGCGAACGCATCAACCAACACATTCAGCGCGGGCTCGACGTGGTTTTTGCGAACGCCGAAGAAGCCAAAATCATGACCGGCCTGGGAGTTGAAGGGGCTGCCCACAAACTGGCCGAAACCATCCGCATTGCGGTGGTCACCGACGGCGCCAAAGGCGCGCTGATCGTTGCTGGTGATACCCGCATTCATGTACCCGCCGAAAAGGTCACCGTAGTCGACACTACGGGCGCCGGCGACTCGTTTGCGGCCGGCTTCCTCCACGGCCTCATCAACGATTTGTCCCCCGAGGTGTGCGGCAAGATCGCCACCGCTCTCGCCGCCGACTGCATTACCCACATGGGCGTCAAACTGTCAGACGGCATCGAACAGCGGGTGGCCGAACTCTCCCAGGCCTAGCTCAGAAATCATCAATGGCGGTTCGAGCCCCACATCAACTAGTTCCGCGCGGACCTGTTCCAGGCGGACTAGTTCCAGGCGGGCTAATTCCAGGAAGACTAGTTCCAGGAAGTGGTGGTGCCGTCCTCAAATCCATCCGCGAACAGCAGGTCTCCCGATGCTGTCCCGGCTCCAGCCTGCTCCGCTAACACTGCCGCATTCATCTGCAGGATCCCTCCGCCCATCGCCTGCGAGAGGTTGGCCGGGAGGTCCGTGGTGGAGTGATAACCAGGATAGGAATCCCAGTCGTTCTCAATGGTCAAAAGCGCGGGCAAGCCCCGATTGAGAAACGGCATGTGATCGGAACCAAAGGGATTCAGACTCCGCACCGTGCGCAAACTGGTGAACGCAGCAGCGGCATCTTCGAAGACGTCGAGGGTGGAGTTGAAGGCAGCCGCTGTTTCGAGCAAGACGTCCAAGTCCGCGTCTCCGGTGTAGCCAATCATGTCCATGGTGACAATGTTCTGCAGCTTGCTTGCATCGCCCGCGGTCACGATCGCACCAGCGTGTGCCTCGCTACCGTGGAGCCCTTGCTCCTCGCCCGAGTAGCAGACAAAGATGATCGTCGCTTCAGGCTGCCGCGGGACCAACACCCGTGCCAGCTCCAAGACCCCCGCACATCCACTGGCGTTGTCTTCAGCTCCTGGAGCACTGCTGCCTGGATTCTGGGATGTGGAGTCGTAGTGGGCGCCCACCAGGTACCAGTCATTAGGGCGTGTTACGCCAGTCCAGGTGGCGATGACATTGTTTGCGATGGTGCCAGAAACGCTGAACGTTGGAGTTGTCACGGGCAGTCCAAGTCCAGAGAACTGAGCCTCTAGCCAGGCACTGGCATCGTCGATCTGGCTGCCGTGGGTATAGCGGTTCCAGCTTGCCAGCGTCTCAACGTCCGCAAACCAGCGTTGAGCATCAACCGCTCCGGCCGCTGCGGCAGCCGCAAGTCCGAAGGTGGTCGTGCCGCGCCGGCGGGAATTCGCGGACTGCCTCGCCAAGACCAAGGAGCGGCTATATGGACTAACGATGGATCGCTGACATCCATCGTCGCCGTTCAGATGAGCGTGCCACTGTCCCTGGCCGAGCCTGTCTTGGGCTTCTGCAGTCGCTGCATGTACAACCGCATGAGGCCCGCTTCGAGCCAATACGGCCACGCCCTCGGGCCAGGCTGCGTTTCCGGGATGCGCGGCGCGCACCAAGAAAATCTCGCTCGGATCAACCGATCTCCACAGCCTCAATCGCGGTGCCGAGGCGGCGAGCAGATCCGGAGTCGGGCCGCAAGCGAAGAGTACATCGCCCAGCTCCAGCCATTGACCAAGCTCGCTCTTGGTTTGGCCAAGTCTCTCGGCCCCAATCTGATCAATATCGAAAGTCGCGCAAGCTTGGAGGGGACTCTGCGCGAGCGCTGCTGCAGCGAGGGATACGCCGACAGAGCAGGCCACGATCAAGATTCTCATAGAGGAAGAGTGCTTCAAAGGATCGGTCCAAAGGGTGAGGTCAACAGGGAGTTCGTCTCGTCATCGGTTCGTCTCGTCCTGAGAGCCTACTCCGAAGCTAGCCAGCCGCAACAGTGGCAGGTTGAAACTGATCCGAAGTCTGGAATGAAGCATTGACTCGAAGTCTTCTGCGAATCTGGGGGTTGCACGGAAAGGATCAGAATCCGCCCCATCTCGGGAGAAACAAGATCGCAAAGACGCACTAAACTTGGAGCCATATGAACGACTCTCTCCATCCACAAAGGAAACGAAGATGAACCGCATTTCAGGTCTCGTTCGCAACGCTCTCGTCGCCTCCACCATGACCGTGGTACTAGCGACCGGCGCCGCCGCGCAGCAGCCCGACGACACCATGCAACCATGGCAGATCGCCACCACCCGATCGATCTCCTCGGCGGTACTCTCGCCAGATGCCAAACACGTGGCATATACCGTCTCCATCCCGCGCAAACCGATGGAAGACGACAGCGGGTCGAGCTGGGCCGAGCTGCACGTTCTAGACCTCAGCAGTGAAGACGCTGAGCCCGTGCCATTCATCACCGGTGAAGTCAGCATCGGCTCGGTCGCTTGGACCCCAGCGGGCGAGATATCTTTTCTGGACAAGCGTGATGGCGACGATCATCGCTCGCTCTATGTGATCTCCACTCGCGGCGGCGAGGCGCGCAAGCTGGTAGAGCATGAGACCAACGTCGGTGCGTACTCCTGGTCGCCCGACGGGAACTCCGTGGCCTTCACCGCTTCACAGAAGAAAGCTGAAGCGGCTGAGAAGGCCGCGAAGAAAGGCTTCAACCAGGTCATCTACGAAGAGGACCGGCCCTTTACGCGGCTATACCTCGCGAAGCTGGCGGGTGACTCTGGAAACGCGGACGCTGAGATCGAAGAGGTTGAGATCGATGGTGCGGGCACCTCTTCCTCGGTGCGAAGCGTGCGCTTCTTGCCCACCGGTTCAGGTCTCGTCATCACGGTCACTCCCACTCCGCTGATCGACGATAGCTACGCCCGGATCAAGACTCGGGTCGTTGGCCTCGATGGCGCCACCCAGAGAACCATCAACAACCCTGGCAAACTCGGCAAGGTTCTGCCGAGCCCGAACGGCTCAACCCTTGCGATGATCTCTGCAGCAGACCTCAACGACCCTGCCGCCGGCCGACTGATGGTTACGGGCTCTGACGACGCGTTGCAAGACGTCGCACCAGACTTTGAAGGCCACGTTGCCGACTTCGCCTGGAAAAACACCGACACATTGGTGTTCATCGCCGACACCGGTGCTGAAACGGAAGTCCGTGAGATCAACGTCAACGGCCGCTCCGCTTCGACCCTGATCGCGGCGGCTGAAGGCGTCTTCACCCGAGTCGACGCCCGCGAGGGCAAGCTCGCCCTACTCGGCCAACGCCCGCAACATCCCACTGAACTGCACACTTTCGACGCTGGCAAGCTGACCCGTCACACCGACTCCAACCCGTGGCTCGACAATGTCAGGCTCTCGAAACAGGAAGTGGTCCGCTATGCAGCGCGCGATGGACTCGAGATTGAGGGGGTGCTGATCTACCCGCTCGACTACTCTAAGGAGCAGCGCTACCCGCTCATGATGATCGTGCACGGCGGGCCCGAGAGTCACTATCGCAACGGCTGGCTGACCGGCTATTCGCAGCTAGGGCAACTCGCTGCGGCACGCGGATACGCCGTCTTCTACCCCAACTATCGCGGTTCTACCGGTCGCGGCGTTGAGTTCTCCAAGCTCTCGCAGGCAGATGCGGCGGGCCCTGAGTTTGACGACTACGTCGATGGCGTCGACCACCTGATCAAGATCGGACTAGTCGACAAGGATCGGGTTGGCATCACCGGCGGTTCCTACGGCGGCTACGCCTCGGCCTGGGCCACCACCTACTACTCCGATCGCTTCGCAGCGGCGATCCCTTTCGTCGGCATCTCGGACAACATCTCCAAAGTCGGCACTACCGACATTCCGCGCGAGATGCACGACGTGCACCACCGCAAATGGTTGTGGGAAGACTGGGAGTACTTCGCTAAGAGTTCGCCGATCTACTACGCGAAGCGCAACCACACCCCCACCTTGATCCTGCACGGCGAAGATGACCCTCGCGTGCATCCCAGTCAGTCATTGGAACTGCACCGTCACCTTAAAGTGCTTGACCAAGCGCCGGTAAGACTCGTGCTCTATCCAGGAGAGGGCCACGGCAACCGTAAGTCTGCCGCCCGCTTTGACTACCTGCTGAGGACCCTGCGCTGGTTTGACCACTACTTGGCCGACGGCAAGAGTCGTAGCAAGGAACCCCCGGCCTACGAGATCGACTACGCCCCGTTCCTGCCCTGGGTGGATGCCACCGAGGACAAAAACGGAGACGGAGACGGAGACGGAGACGGAGACGGAGAATAGGCCGGCCAAGATTGCGAGGGCGATGGCACCGGACTGCACCGGACCCTGATCGCTAGAGCCCGAGATGACACTACGAACGGACGAACTGGTCGGTCAGCGCCAGGCACTTAGCCTCAAAGCGCAGGCGTGGTGACGGGCTTTGACCGAAATCAGCCGCGACCGTACGGCGCGGCTGATTCTCCCAAAGCGGGCGCCTCGAACTCTCGATATACTCCAGCCTGCTCGAAACTGCCAGCACCGCTGCGCGTAGTGCCAAAAGACGCAACCTCTCGTCACGGTTTCCGGCCTTCCCTGAAACTCGCATCCATCGCTTTCGAACCCTCGAAGGAGCCTCACATGTTCGTTCAATCGCTAATTGGTCGGTCGACCAGTTACTTGCTCACTACCGGCGTGCTCGTAAGCAGCATATTGGCGAGCCCTGCCGTTGCAGCAAACGTCAACGCTGCAAAGAACAACGGAGCCGTCGACCTCCCTGCCCAAGTCACATACTCCGAGCACGTTGCGGCGATCTTCAACAGCAACTGCATCACCTGCCACCGTCCCAACGACGTCGCACCGATGTCGCTACTCGACTACAACTCCACACGTCCATGGGCGAAGTCGATCCAGCGCGCGGTGGTATCGCGCGACATGCCGCCGTGGGACGCAAACCCCGAGCACGGCAAGTTCGCCAACGACATCTCGCTCTCAGACCGCGACGTCGCGCTGATTTCGAAGTGGGTTGACCAAGGCGCAAAGCCCGGAGATCTTGGTGCTGTGCCGAAGGCGCCAGAACTGCCGGCAGCAGGCTCCTGGAAGATGGGTCGGGAACCAGATTATGTGATCGATCTCGCCGCGATCGACGTGCCCGACGGTGGTCCTGACCTGTTCGTCACGCAGGTCTTTGGTGCTGAGATCCCCGAGGGCAAGTGGATCCAAGCGCTCGAACTACTGCCAGGCAACACCGACGTACTCCATCACGTCGTCACCTATCTCGGCCCGTTCGGTATTGGTGACGAAGACGATGAGGACAACGTCAGCAGTGGAGCCGCCCGTACGATCTTCTTGAATGAAGCCGCGCGTCGGCCGATCGGAATGGTCGAAGCTCCCCGGATCGGCGGGGTCTGGGTGGCAGGCTCTCCGCCCACGGAATTTGAAACCGGTATCGGCCACACCACCAAGCCAGACTTGCTGTTCTCGTTCAACATGCACTATCACCCAAGCGGCAACGCCGGAACTGATGCTTCGAAGCTGGGCGTCTACTTTGGCGAGGGCGAGATCGAAAAGGTCATCACTACAGCTTTTGCCGTGGACATGGGGCTCAAGATCGCCGCGGGCGACGCAGATCATAGAGAAGACGCTCTTTACATCTTTGCCAACGACAGCAAGATCCTGTCCTTCCTGCCGCACATGCACAATCGTGGCAAGTCGATGAAATACACCATGCAGCGGCCGGACGGATCGCGCGAGGTGCTGCTGGACGTGCCCGCCTACGATTACGATTGGCAGAACATCTATCGGCTCGAAGAACCCATGTTCGCCCCAGCAGGATCGATCGTCTATGTCGAAGCACACTGGGACAACTCGTCCGAGAACCCTGCCAATCCCGATCCGTCGATGGAGGTTCCTTGGGGTGACGGCACCAACAATGAAATGTTGGTGGGTTTCATCGATTTCATCGACGCAGAGCGGATGAAACCAAGAGGACCACGGGTGAACAAGCAGATCGAGAAGCTGCTGACGAACCATCCGGCAGAGTCGTCTTACATGGTCGCCATGGACGGCATGGGCTTTGCCGGAAAGTGGGGGTTGGTGCTGCCTGACGAATCTTCAGAGACCGCTGAGTTCTACATGATGAACGACCAACTGGTCTTCACCAACACCATTCGCAACCCCGTCCAGGTTGGCAACCAATGGATCCTAAACGGCGGCATCATCGCCAATGCGGGCGGCGCTCGCATGCCGATCGCCTTCGTGGTCGAGACCACCGAGGACGGCCAGCTGACAGGCGAACTACACTTCAACCGCGAACTAGAAGCCAAGGATTTGGACAAGATCCGCGGCAAGGGTCGCGGGTTGAATGGCCAGTCGATGGTTGCCAAGGCCGCAGCTGCGGCGCAGAGTTCGGCAGGCGACAACTAGCCGATTCGACTGCCGCCAGCGGACGAAACGAGGGGCTCCTTCGGGAGCCCCTCTTTTTGTGAGTAACAGCGTCGCTCCAAGCCTGGGTTACCATCCACGCTAGTGAACCCGCCTAGAACCCGCAACAGACAACCCGCATCGCAGCAAGAGGACCCTTTCCCCCATGGAAGTCAAAGACAAGATCATCGTCATCACCGGCGGCGCAGCGGGTATCGGTGAGGGCCTGGCAAAGCGCTTCGCTGCGGACAGTGCAAAGCACGTAGCTGTCGTCGATCTGGACCTTGCTGCCAGTCAAGCGGTCGCCGATAGTCTGGGAGGTCGCGGCAGTGCTCATGCTGTGGATGTCGCCAATGAAGCCGCTATTCAAGACTTAGTGGCCAAGGTCGAGGTTGATGCCGGCCCCATAGACATGTTCGTCTCCAACGCTGGTTACGTCACGGTCGGCGGCCTCGAATCGTCCAATCAGGACCTGCAACGCATGTGGGAAGTCCACGTTCTGTCACACATGTACGCAGCGCGCGCGGTGCTACCTGGAATGATTGAGCGCGGGAGCGGTTACTTGCTCAACACCGCGTCAGCCGCGGGCTTGCTCTCCCAGATCGGCTCGTTGCACTACAGCGTCACTAAACACGCGGCCGTGGCACTTGCCGAGTGGTTGGCGATCACCCATGGTCCACAAGGCATCGGTGTCTCGGTTCTTTGCCCACAAGCGGTGCGCACCAAGATCCTAGAGAACAGCCCGAGCAAGGATCGCATGACTGGCGGCCCTCGAGTGGCGAGCGGCGACGGCGACCTGCAACCGTCCGACGTGGCCGAGGTAGTGACCGAGGCCCTCAAGGAACGTCGGTTCTGGGTGCTGCCCCACCCTCAAGTCGCGGAGTACGCTCGACGGAAGGCCACTGATGTGGACCGTTGGCTAGGCGGGATGCAGCGATTCCAAGACAGTCTATTCGGCGATCACCCGCTTCCCGGCACCTGGCTTACCAACGGTGACGACGACCGTTCCTAGGGAGCACCGGTTCATCGCTAGTATTGAATTGCACCCGACCATGACAGGGACTCGCTGACCGGAACTTCGCTGGGGGCACGATCCACCAGGTTTCTGTCCAACAGGTACCCGGGCAACTGCTCACCCTCGGATCTGCGGCTCTAGCGAGGTTTGGCCGACGTGCTTGGCAGCACACCCGCCCCTCTCGCGAGGCACGCCTGTACTCAAGCCTCGGGTGACCGTGCTCGAACCTTGCTCGGATACCTTCTTACTCGAGCGAACTCGGCCTTAAGACGTATCATGGATTGCAAAGCCAGGCGGCAGAGGGATTTCACAAACTCCTAGCCCACGTTTCGAGCGCTAGAGAATCTCGACCTCGACCGGTCCCGTAATCCTCAACTGGCAGGCCAAGCGGCAAGGCCCCGCTTCCAGGTTGCAAAGATCCTCAAGCGTCTCAGTCTCCTGACGATCGGGCCCGCTGACCAGGAACTCCTGCCCGGAGACGATCCGGATGGGATCGCTTCCGCAAATGCCCGCGCGGCACTCAACGTTGATCGCAACACCTGCGGCCTCGGCTGCCTCGCAGATCGTCTGGCCAGGCTTGACAGCGACGCATTTCCCGCTTGGAGAGAAGGTCACCGATGGCGCGATCGAAGGGTCGCCGGAATCTGCTGGTGGCGACTCGCGCTCTTCGGACGGACTCAAGGTAGCTTCCTCAGAAGCAGCCGGACTAACGGATGCTCGGCTCGGTGCTGCAAATACCTGCGCCGCGTCACCCTTCAAGTTCAATCCAAACGTCTGTTCACCTACGCGAAAACGGTCGCCATGCCCAATGGACATCCCCTCGCAAACCCGAAGCAGCGTCCCGTTCGCGCTCTTGAGGTCTTTCACCTCAAGGCGGTCGCCCGTCCTAGTGAACGAAAGGTGGCGCCGGGACAGCGTCCTATCCGAACGGTCAAGGATCACATCCGCTCCCCTCCGGCCAAGCACGATCGAGCCTTCCGCCAACGGATACCGGCCAACCTCCCGGCCGCGGTCTCCGAAGTGAACCAACTCCATACCTTGACCGTGCGTTTTGTCAACTCGCAAGAACTGACGACCACAACGGACCAAGTCGCCAGCCTCTACCTCGAACTTTCGTGCTGCCGCCAATTCCAAGAAAACACCGGCGGAACTGCCGTCATCCCTGAGCACAAAGCCACTAGCAGTCGCCGACACCGAAGCATCCTTGTCTGACAGCAGAGTGTCGTCGGGACAATTGATGTCGCAGCCTCTTCGCCCGATGGTCATGACGGACCATTCAACGAGAGCGTGCTCCTCGATCTCGCCGCCGACAAAGATATGTACCAACGATGCCGGTTCCGGGGTGCGCTCCAGGTCTTCGGGTGTTGTCGCACTCGCGGCAGCCACCCAGGGAACCATTCCCGAGAGCGGTCCTAGCTCTTCTCCATCTTCGATCTCGATCGAGACCTCAATCTTGCCGTCGATCCTCTGACGCACGATCTGCGCAACGCGAACGCCGTCTCGGAGGGCCGACTTTATGTTGCCCGGATGCTTTACTTCGCTCAAGACCGCAGGATCACAATCGAAATTCTCCGCTTCGAAGTAGGCCTGACTCAATAGGTCTCCAACCAAGTAGAGGTTCGGCACGCGGGTCTCGAGAAATCGATTCACGAGGGCACGTTTTCTGCCCTTCGGGCCGCCCTCCACAAGCGGTGCGCCCAAAGTCGCGAGCAAGCTCTCAGGCATGTCTTCGCCAATGCAAGCAAGACAGCACCCTTTGGGAAACTCCAGGTGAGTGGTTTCGTTCGGCCGCCCTTCAATCCAGCGACGGTCGGTGCGAATGCAAAGGTACTCTGCGCGATCCTCGGCGGTAATCACCGCGGTCGGTTCGCTGTTGGGGTAGTACCGGATGTTGCCATTGCCCACATAGGCTTCAAAGAACACATCTGCCAGCGCTTTTGACACTCGCGGCATCCGTTCGCCGCGGTATGACCAGTACACCGGTGAGGCGTCGTTCGCTGCCGCTTTGACTTCCGACAGCGCAACCACTGCCTCCGCGGCGGAAGTACCGCCGCCGATCACACAGGCTGGAAGCCCAACATAGGACTCGGGATTCTTGAGGCGCAGTGCAATTCCGGCGGTGTCGCCGGGAATATTGAATCGCCGAGGAACACCGCGACCGATAGCGATCGCAACGTGTCGCGCAGCAAACCGGACTCCGCATCTGTTCTTGTGGTCCCACGCCTGGACTTGATGAACACCGTCGAAATCTTGCTGGATTGCGGTGAGCTCCACGCCGGTCTGAGCCTCAACACCGTGCTGCTCGTAAAGCTTCTTCCAGCCCTGGTGAAGGTCGTCCTTGTCAATCGCTGCAAAACTCAAGCTCGCGATCAGCTCCTCACCCTTGGGAAAGCGAAGCCGATCGCCACCTCCGAAGCCAGGCAGAATCAGCTTGTCCTTTGAGTAGTCCCGGATTCGCTTCATCAGGTCGTCATAGTCGATGACGAGGACCTCTAATCCCAGCTCTTTCGCTCGAAATGCAGTCGCCGTCCCGCCGGGACCACCGCCCACGACCAGCAAATCCAGTTGTTGGTCATGAACCCGATCGGGGCTCGCTTGCAGATTGCTCTGTCTTACTGATTGCTCGTCGCTCAATGGGGAGTCACTCGGGGCGTTCTATGGAAACTGCTACTTCTCCGAACCTAATGACGGATCCTATAGCCACCTCGATTTCGCCCGAGAACGCCTGCCCATCAACCGTGGTCTCACCAGTTCCGTTCGGGTCCCTAAGCACTACTCGAGCCCCAGCAACGCTCAGGACAGCATGCTCAGTTCGCACGCTGTGGTGGAATAGCGCCACTCTTGCGTCTGGGTCGTTGCCAACCCAATTCTCTCCTTGCTCCAACACATAGCATCGCTTGGTTGCCCCTTCGACCACGCACAGTGCAAGGCTCGCTATCGGCGCGCTAGCGTCCTTCGGCTGAGCAGACCCAACACCGTCGTCCACCTCGCCAGCCGACCGCAAGGGTTTCGCCTCTTGCATGAAGCCGGCGAAGTCAGGCCCTCTGAGGATCGCCTTTAGATCAATCGCAGTTCCCTCCGATATCGTGTCCAATCCAGACTCCTGTTGGGCGGGAGATTGCGGCAGGCCATGAGAGCGGGGCCTAGGAGAGGCAACCGCCTCGACTGGGGGCTCAGGCTTGCTCTGAGCCCTCGCCAGAGGTGTCGGTGGAATCGCCGGCAGCCTCTCGGTCAAGGTCACACGGTCCACTGCCTTCCGCGACGTTCCGTCGCCGTCCGTAGTCTGGTCAGCAACAAGTGCAGCTCCTTGCCAAATGAGGTCAACTGCTCCTGAAAGACGGATAACGTGCAATCGGTCGAGTCGCTCACGACTCGCCAACCGAACCCCATCGAGCTCCGTCCCGTTGAGGCTTCCGAGGTCCTCAAGAAAGAACACGTTGGCAGACTCATCCAGGATGATCCGAGCATGCTTGGAGGAGATGAGGTCAGATGGCAGATACACCTCGTTGTCCTCAGCTCGGCCAATGATCACGCTACCGGCTACCTCAAACGTGGCGCCCTTGAATTCGCCCGTCTTAACAATCAGTCTGGCCTTCACCGATCTTCCTCGTCTTCGTTCGCTTCTTCCGGGTACAACGCGTGAGTTGATCCTTGGTTCTTGCTGGGATGAAACTGATGGCAAGTCACACAGGTGCTCGCTACCTGCTTCGCATTGTGGCAATCCTGACAGAGGCCGATCTGTGGAACGTTGTGGATCCCGGCATTGTCGAGCGCAGCATCGACGGCGGCGTCGCCTTGCAAGCCTTCCTGAATTGGGATTTCTTGATGACAGTCGAGACAGCGCCTTTGCAAGGTATGAGGGCGGTGGTTGAATTCGGCCCTATGTAGGCTCTGTAGCTCTTGAACCCTTACGATCGTGGCGTTCTCGAGTTCATGGCATTCCTGACATTCTTTGGTCAACGTCTCAACCACGCTCTCGATCTCAGCCCGAACCTCGTCAGTCAAGGTCGCCGGCGGACCAAGCGCAAGCACGAACTTCGACTCGTCAAGGGGCGCGTAGGGGTCGGCGAGCCGCCTCTCGAGCTGATCCAACAAGCTGGAAATCCGTTTGAGATCGTCTTGGACCTCCCGCTCTGGTCGTGAACGCAGCTCTAGCGCGTAGCCGCGCAGAGTGCCCACTGCTTCGTGGTAGAGGGCCTCGAGTTCCGCGGGAGGTACGTCTGCGGTTCCGACCAAGAGATCGGCCAGCCCAGCGGACGGGAAGAGCTGACGCCGTAGTTTCCGCAGATTGTGGAGCACCCAGGGATCACGATGATAGAGCGGCGACTTGATTAGCCGTCCGCCAGCTTCACGAAACTCAGCTGGATTGAGAAAGTACGACCAGCGGGCTCCGGCCTCACCACCGGACTGGATCTCAGACAGCGTCTCGACGCCGGTAACGGCGTCTCTTCGAGCAGAGCGGATCGGCAGTGGATCGGTCCGCAGCGTTGCCGGAAGGTGACACTCACCGCAATGAGTGTCGAAATCGAGAGACTGAAACTGCACGCCATCCGGTTCCGGCTCATGGCAGCTAGCGCAAGCCTTCTCGACATCCTGCCAACCACGCTTGGACAGCAGTTCCTTCACGTGGTGAGTATGCGCAAACTTGAGGCCACCCTCAGCCGGTGAACGCGATGCTGCGAAGTCGAACTCTGGGTGGTCGGCATCGAAGGCACCGAAATCGTGACAGTCGAGACACTGGCGATCGGCCACTTGCGTGATCTCTGCAGCTCTCCCCTCGTGCTCGATGTGACACGAAAAGCAGGGCGTCTCATGCTCCGAAGGAACGATCCTTTGAAAATCATCAGAGCGATACAGATAATGAGAATCAAACGAGAAGACGCCGATTGGATCACCAAACTGCTCATGGCACGATGAACATGCCTCATCGGTGACTTTCCCCGGGCTAGCATGACACGCGGAACAATTCTGGTCGTAGCTGGCGTGGTTCGATGACAGCGGACCATTGGACAACAAGCGCGGCTCTGAACTGAGAAAGTCGAAACTGGCTACAGCGACCAGACCCAAGAACCCAAGCGCACCGATCATCAACAACTGTGTTCGTCTAGCCGGCACCAAGTACTTAGCCGACACCGACAGCCGCGCCTTCGAAAAGGTGCCTTTGCTTCCAACCTTCTGTTCATCAGCCATCTAGCTTCTCATCCAGCACTAGTAGTACAACACCGCGAAGACGTGGAGGATCAGCAACGCCCACACCACCATCGACAACGGAACGTGGGTGAACAACCACCATCGCAAGGGTCCTTGGACTGTGTACTGCGCGTCGATCTCTCGCTTGGTCGCCACCAAGCGCGCCAGTTGGTCCAGCCGAAGCTTCTCCTCAGCTGGCATCTTCTGCCTCAGAAACTCGATCTCTCGCAGACTATTGGATTCGCCGCCACCGATGTCAAGAAAGAACATCAACCGCCGATGCGGGCTCGCTAGAACGGGGGCGAGGCGCCTAGAGTACAGCGCCTTAACAGGATCGCTCGACGCTTCGACCAGCGTCTCTGCCTTCTCTCGGATTTCTGCCACCAACTCCGGGATCCGCTCATACAGCACTTCAGTTTCGAGCCCTGCACCAAGAACTCTGGGCAACCACTGCTGCAGAGCCAGACCGAAGAAACCGCTGAGTACCGTCCAGATGCTCAACAGCCAGAGCCAGAGAGTCACCTTCCCCGTTGGCACGCTGAAGTCGCTATGCATGAACACCAGGAGTATGAACAGCACGCCACCGTAGAGATGGAGATATAGCCAAGAGCGGACGCTTCCAATCGGAATGCGCGCCGCCAACCATGCCAGTCGTCTGCGCACGCCATACAGACTCACCAGGAGCAGGAAAACCGCCGCGGCGATACCGTAAGCAGTAACCCAGGTCGCGCGGGACACAATTTCAGATAGCACCGCCTTCGCTACCAGCGCCATGAAACAGCCAACCAAGCCAGCGACAAAGGCCCTGCGCCAGAACCCACCTTGAGACCGTCTCTTCGTCTTTTTGTTGCGAGTCATGACGACACGACCTCCTAGCGGCGCAGCAGCTCTTCAAATTCGTCGAGATTGCTGACCCGAACGGCGCACCCTTGTGGGCACGCGTTGACGCAGGCCGGACCAGTTGGGCTGTCAGCGCACAGATCACACTTGCTGGCCACCAGCCGCGGCTTGCCCCTCAAACCAACCGGCACCATATCTGCCGGCCACGTTTCCTCAGTTTCGTGCATCACGATCGCGTCGTACGGGCAATTGCCAGCGCACGTGCCACAGCCGATGCAAATTGGGTCATCGATCTTGATCGATTCACCAATGCCCGCCCGGTGGATTGCCCCCGTCGGGCAGCCCACTAGACACACAGGGTCGTGGCAGTGGTAGCAGGATTTCGCGATCTGAAAGTTCTTGTACTTACTCCCCTCTCTGACGAAGCGCGGACGCCCCCCATGCGTCGCAGCGCAGGCACGAACGCAGTCGTCGCACCGGGTGCACCGCTCTAGGTCAATCGTCAAGATACTGTTGCCCTGAACGAGGCCAGTATCCAATGCCGCCTGAGTGAACTCGGAGTGGTCAATATTGCGCTTCGAGAAGCCTGCCGCTGAGATCTGTGAGGTGGCCGTCTTCCACAGCCGCTCCTCGAGCTTTGGAAAATCACCCAGCGCCCTGGCGACGATGTTCCCGGGCAGTCGAACCAACTCGGCATACTCAACCGAGCTGGCCGTCACCTCACTCACATCAATACCGTCCAGCAACAGTTCGACCTCTCCGAAGGTCATACCCTTCGAGATGTACGTACAGACAATCTCGCCCTCGCCAAACGATTGACTCAACTTGACAAAGCCAGATCGCACCAAAAAGAGGGAGTCAGTTCGCTCTCCTTCCCGCACGAGAACTTCGTCGGGTTGACACGACACCAACTCCGCGCCCCGCTCCAACATCTCGAATACTTCATCCGGGCAGTCTTGCAGGAGCTGAGTACTGCGTAGCTGAGCGGCAAGAGAGCGCTCTCGATACATGGCGTCTAGCCTTGCCGTCAGGCCTTCCGATCGACGCTTCATCAAGCGCAAGGCAGGCACTCGGATCTGAATCAGCAAGCAGTCGGTAACTGTTCGCGCTGTGACCGACTGAGGCCAACCACTCATGGCTCCAATTTCGCCGACAACTTCACCGGATTCGAGCCGAGCAGCAACCCCAGCCGGTAGATCAAAGTCGAGCGCCGACAAGAACCGAATCTCTCCGGGTTGGGTTACCGAGTTGGCGCTGCCGACGCTAGGTGTGGTCGCAAGTGAGGGCGGAAGTGAGGTCGCAAGTGAGGTCGCCATCGCCACCGGCGCTGTGCTGGGGCCATTGTCGTCGGCCTGGTCCTCCGGCGCGGCAACGATCGGCACCGGCCCAGTCGCCGCATGCTCCGTCTCCTCGACGTAGACGTCGATCTTTCCCTCAAGTACGAAGAAAGCCACATCAATATAAGACCCTTGCTCAAAGAGAGTGGCGTCTTTCTGCCAGAAGGCAACCGAGACGTCAGGGCTGATTTTTTCTAGAAACCGATCCTCATACTCTGCGAACAGCTCGTAATCTCGGAGCTGCTCTACCGACAGTTTGTCGGAAATCGTCATCAACCCAGTGGTGGCACCATACGAGGTCCAACGGTCCTGATATTGCTCCATACGCCGAAGCATGGTTTTGCCATGGGTGGCGCTACCGATATCCGTTAGATCGCTCAGGGTCTAGCCCCCTTTTTTGATTCAAGCGCAGAGTGAAGCAGTTCGAGCCGGCCCTTCAAGATCAAGAGGAGGTCCTCAATAGTGGTGTTTTCGGATACTTCCGGAAACGGTGGTAACTCTAGCTGTCCGATCGCCGCCGCAGGAAAAGGTCTTCCCTGCGTTGAAGTGCTTGCCGACAACGGTGTGAGGGAGCGGGGTCGTGGTCGTGGCGCGTTCCACGCTGCGCCGGTCGAGGACTCTAGCCGCGGGCTGCGTTCAGACCCGTCTTGCCGCGCAGCGACACTAGCGCCTGTCCGAGGAACCGCTTCAGGAAGTCGAGCCAACACCACGTCCGGAACGCCACCGCGCTTTGCCAATGCAGCTGAAAAGGATCTGTTGATCTCGGCACCACTAGCTGGCTGGCGTTCCCAGTGGCGAATCTTCGTCATTGCGTCAGCGTAGTCAAAATCGCGACCGCTCGAATGGCCTGAGGAGATGAGCCGTGGTTCCGTTATGTAGTGACAGCCAGTACATTGGGTGGCGCGCACGTTTAGATCCTGCAGTTTCACCATCCCCAGACCAAGCGCATCAACGTAGCCCGGCCGGCTAGTGCCCAACGACTTCTCACCTTCCTTGTGCGGTTCCAGGAAGTCCTTCGCCGCGCCGTGGCAACTCTCACAGCTCACACCATCGATCACATCGAAGTCCTCGTTGCCCGTGATGACAGTCCCATGGCAATCCATGCAGATCTGATTCCCTAAGCCCATCTGAGCCGTCTTGAGACCAAAAAGGCGAGCGATCTTGACGTTGGCCGGATTGGCTTGAAGAAACGGATCAGCGGAACGATAGTGCGGATCCGTTGCTAGCCATTGATTCGCAGTCTCATGACAACCACCGCACGCGCCAGGACCCAAGGTTGAGTGGTCAGGCCGCGGCCGGACTCTTCGTTTGAACCTGCCGACCGCAGGCTGGCCAGGATCTCGGGTTGCCGCTGCCGGGCCTGACGAGGTCGTGACCGTCTCGCTCGTCGCAACCTCACCGGTTGCTTTGGGCTCTACAGAAGACCCGCTCAGCGGCGCCTCTGCGGTCACGGTGTCTTCAGTTTCGGTCGGTTCCGGGTCAGGCTCCGTGGTCGCCGTGCCCAAGATCAACGGATCTATGTCCGCCAGTTGATCTGAGCTATAGGAATCCAAGAACTGTCGAGTCGATACCGCTACACGATCCGCAGCCTGCAACAGCGCCTCGCGATTGTTCGGCACAGCCTTGACATCTGCCACCAGCGCTTGGATGGCCTCCAACTCCGGCACCGGCACTCGTTGCAAGATCTTTCTGAGTTCAAGCAAGGTCACCCTTACTCGCCGTCCCATCGCCTTCGCATAGGTACCCTCCACCTCTGCTTCGGCTAGGCCGCGCAGAGTGAATTCGACATCAAGAGCACGGCCGGCAACATACATCCGCCGCTTCTCAGCTAGGGAGCGTTCTCGGTTTCCGGAACCGTCGCCAGACAAGGACGATTCGAGAAAGTTGTGGCGAATCTGGCCTTGAGACCACTCAACTAGCTCGAACCCCACACTCCCGGTGCTGTGGCCGCCTTGGTTGACCAGTTGTTCGCTCGGCACGGTGTGACACCCGAAGCAGCTCGAAACCGTCTCGAACAAGTCCGTGGGTCGACGCATGCCGGCAGCCCGACTGCGAGAGACCCGGTCGTCGCGATGTTCAGCCGGCTCGGTGTCTCGGTCGAATCCGTCACCATAGTCATTGTGGATGTCGATCCAGTCTCGCGCCGCGCCATGACAGGACTCGCATGAAACTCCGGAAAGTGCCCGGATCTGGCCCCCCCTTTCGGTCGGAGTGTAGTGGCATGAGAGGCAAACGCTGTCTCGCTTCATGAGCCGGACATCCATTTTGTCGGCCACCGCTCTAGCAGGCTCTGTCCGATGCAGTCCTCGAAACTGGGTTGCATGAGGCGTGTCCTTCCACACCTCGAACTCTTCTATGTGGCACTCACCGCAGACGGTAGAACCGACAATCTTTTCGGGTGACTCGCGCGAAAAAGCGGAAAAGTTCGCGCGCTGACCCTCGACAAGTGTCGGTCCAAACGCGATCACCACAACGGCGCAGGCAAACTCAATTGCCCGCTGGGGCAAGCAGGCTTTCAACGGCGACTTGTGCTGCATTGGCGACACTCGCGAAGCACCCTAGAACTTGAGCAGAAATTCGAGTCTGGCACCCAACAGATCCTCGCTCGTCGTTCCTAGCTTGCGATTGCTACCCCGATGGCCAAAGAAGCCGTCGACGACAACCACCCCGCGTCGACCTACTGCTATCTGATAGCGAGCAGTCAGCGCAACCGCGTCCTCAATCAACTCGTCCGTTCCGATGCGAGACGCCAATTCAAAGACGATCTGGCTTCGGTTGTGCTCGAAGAACTTCTGATAACCCACCGCGCCGCCAGCAACATCTCTGGAGTCGTTACTCAAGGGCGCGCCGAAGCTGCCCAGGCCCACAGCGGCAAACCCGATCCCCGCACGTCCAAGCGGGCCCCCGGTGGTCGGCCCTCGCGCTGCGGATGAGAAATGATCGAAAGCAGCAAAGGTATTAATGTAGAACAAATCGTGAGTGTGGTGAGGTGTCCACGAGATCTCCGAGAACAGCAAGGCTCCGCTGGTACCAAACTGCGCGCCGTTTCCAGACGCTGAGGAGCCCAAGACTCGAAAGGCGGTATTTGCTTTGCCAATCCGCTGAACTGCGCTCACGCCACCACTGAATAGATCTCCGTTGTCAGAGGCCACATAAGCCAAGTCGGCGTCGACCGTCGAGCGGCGAACATCAGTTGATGTGAGCAGGGCTATGAGTTGCGCATCGTCGTCGACGAGGTTGTTGGTCGCGCCGGAGCGGCCAACCTCATTCCAAGCCAGGAACAACGTTGCCCGAAAGTTGGACGAACCTTTAGGCTGGAGTGTGTTGCGGGTGATCCCCACACCGTCGATCTCGTCATTGATCAAGATGCCTTCTTGAAAGAACATCGGTTGGCGGCCGATCGAGAAACCGAGATCTGTGGCGCGATGATCTTCGCGGGAGAGATTCGGAAAGATCTCGCCAAAGTCACCTTCGAAGAACAAGCTCGTAACATCCAAATTGGCTTCGGACTCAGCGCCTGTTGGCACTCCCGCACGATCCGAGGAGAAGACGCTGCGAGTGAACCGGCCGTCTTGCTGAAGTGGGCGTACGCCGACCACGAGGCGCTCGGATCCCGACAGCTGCAAATTGAAGAAGAGGTCGAGCCGGGCAGCCAGTTCAGAAACCTCTCCTTGGCCTTGATCAATCGTCTGCACTGCCGTGCGCAGCGTGCCGAACATCAGCAACGAGGGCTGCCACACTGCTCCCGTCGGCAGCTGAAATCCTGGTTTCAGCGTGCCCGTTCCGAGAAATGGTTCTCCCAGCTCCAGTAGCGGCTTGGGCCGCTGAGGAAAGCCTTCCAATTGCAGGGGGATGCGCTCGTCACTGAGACGACTCCCATGCGTCGCCTTACTGCTATGCGCGTCTTTCCCTGGGCCTGCGCTTTCATCGTCCGGAGCTGCGTCGTCTTCGTCTCGGCCGGCGGTCGAACCAGCGAGCAGCTCTACCGAAGCTTCTGCGACCTTTCCAGTGCCTTGCTCAGATCCACTGCCTTGCTCAGATCCCCCAGCCCACACCGAACTGGGCTGAAGAAGGCATACAACTGCCGCGAGGACCAAGTATCCCGCCGCCTTTTGATTGTTCTTCATTTCTGTCCCGCTCGTTCGTCGCACGGTTACTGCCTCACGATGGGATGCGACTGTTCCCACAGAACGAGATGGCCAGCGACCACGCCCTCTGCAATTTCGCGCGCACTCATCCCGTAGTCAAACCCAACACCCTTAATGGCGTCTACCAAATTGATGGGCACCATCGCCGCCATCAACCGAACTCTCACCTCATAGGGGCCAGAACCCGACAACCGCGATCGAGGCACCTTGTACTTGGCCCATCGTCTACCAAGTGGCTCAATGTTCTGTTTGTGCTTGCGGACTCCGCGGGGCCTTCCGGTCAGTATGGTGGAAGACGTCGACGGCCTCAAGAAGGGAAGAGGATCGGGCGACTCATTGACCGCTAGAACTTGCTCCCGCTCGCCACCGCGGACCATGCGAGTGACGAACTTGGACTGCAGACTAAAGAGTTGCTTGTCCCGCGGTAGCTCGCCGTTGTGAACGTAGAGAGAATGACTATCCCTAACATCTCCATTTGGGTCCAGATCGCCGGATTCGAAGACGACCTCGCCGTTCGAATCCACGACGCTCACCTGCAACCAAACTAGCCGCTCGGCGTCAAACCCCGTCGGAACGCCGTGACCAGCGGTCGCGTTCCGCACCTCAATCTGAAAAGCGAGCCCACTTTCGTCAGCACGGTCAACAGAAAACTCGCCGAATTGGTAGCCCGCCCGCAGCAGCTGCTGGCGAGCCAGATCGGCTTCGGCAAGCAACGCTTCATTCGCGGTGACAATGTCGCGCGCGTCGTAGCGATCGTCCGCAGCTTTCCATTGTTCAGGAAACTGGAAGTCCTCTGGAATCTCATCTTCGAACTCATCAGTACCCCAGCCTGCTTCGTGATCGAACTCGAGCCACTGGCGGATGGTGGCCAACTCAGCGGCTTCTGGGTTGTGCGGGAAAATCCCCGGGTGCACAACCGAATAGTCGGGACCGATGAACATGTGATCGGTTCGCTTTCGCGAAGTCGTTGGAGTCCCACCGATGATCGCGGCTGGGCCCTCAGCGTACCCTGAGGCCACTCCTGGTTCAGTCCCCATATGGCAATCCTGGCAGGACTGACCCTGGGCCGCTGCTGGTGAGGTCTTGAACTCGCTGAACGCCTCTTCGAGCCTGAAGCCGTTCACCAAATTCACATCGTGGCAGGTGGCGCACAGACCTGAGGTGCGAATCTGGAAGAACTCCTCGGCTTTGGTGTGAATCGCACGTCCCGCGCGACCGCGCTCGGTGTTGACACGAAAGTCGCTGCTTTCAATGACCCGCTCAAGTTCATCGTTGCCGGACGGGCCAAAAACCGGTTCAAAGAGATCTCCTTCAACGATGGCAAGGCGGCCAGAAAGTTTCCCATACGCCTTATTGACCCGGTGACAGACAATGCATGTCACTCCCTCGCGAGAAGTCGGATGACGGTCCATGTTGCTAATGAACTCTGGCTCACCCAGGTTCATCCCTACCGGGGTGTGGCATCGAATACAGAAATCGCCGTTGGTGCCGTTAGTAAGCTTGAGAACCGTGCCGTGCATCGCGTTGAACACCGGGCTCATCTGCGCATATGAATGCGGCGACACCGACCACTCACGGTAATGAGCCGGATGACAAGTTGCGCAAGTAGCGGCCGACGGAAAGCGATTCTCGAGAAAGAGAGCTTCGTGTTCCTTTTCAGCACTCAGCGCTTCGTCTTCAGGCTCTTGCCGTCCGCCGGTGAATGCCACCAGCAGCAAGGAAGCCGTCGCAACAGCCGCAATGATGCCGGCACGTCTAAAACCATGATCTTTGTGGTCAATGGGTAACACTGCGAGCAATCTCCTCTGGTTTCGGACTAGACAGTAAATCCCATCCCGCCGCGGCTCTGTGTACCCATCCTACTCATCCCAGACGCTCGAAACCCAAAGTTCAGAACCCTCAAATGCGCAGAACGTCCCAGAGTGCAGGCGCAAGCTACACTTCGCGCACACTGAACCTGACCGGAGAATTCAGATGGCGCTAGTGACCTTGCCTTCGGCAGCCAGTCTGCTCACCACCGCAATCGTGCTTGCGGCCCCCCTCTCGGCACAAGGACCAGACCGTCCGCGAACCTTGTAGACAGCGCCCGTTCCTCCCGCGCCAAGGCGGCCTAGAACTTCGTACTTAGCTTCGATGCTAGCGGGAAGCGACAAGGTCTTTGGAGTTCCTACAAGAGAAATGGCGCGCCTCGGATCGCTGTCCAGTACTGAGCGCTGCGGCACCGATCAACAGTGGGTAGGTGTCCGACCGAGTGTCCGTTGTGACCTGGCTAGGAGGTGGACGCTGAACCGTCTCGAGTCCATCTACCACGGTATTGGATAGCCCACTCTACCCGTGAATTGTTGGATACACGATGCTGTCTCAAAAGGGCGACGATAGTGCTGTTCCCGGGACGAAGCTTGGTACCACGCCACTTATCGAGCACGAAGTTTCGGCCTCGGCAAGGCGCATCTACCCAACGAGCTCAGGCGCGGCCGGAGCATCTTTCAACATTCCGGGTCCTGAAGCAGCTCGATCAGCTCTTCTCGAGTGAAGATCTTGTTGAGGCTCGGATCGTCCTCTTGGACCACCGAGGTCATCAGCTGCCGCTTCCGATCGATGATCAACGCAATACGCTCTTCAAGAGTGTCCTCGGTCACCAGCTTGAAAACCTGGACCACCTTCTTCTGACCGATGCGGTGCAATCGATCGGTCGCCTGATCTTCGCGCGCCGCATTCCACCAGCGATCGTAGTGGATGACAACTGATCCGCTAATCAGATCGATGCCGGTGCCACCGGCTTTAAGGCTACCGAGGAACACCCTACAATCAGCATCGTCGTTAAATCGATCGACGATATCGCCGCGATTGCGACTGGCACCGGTGAGCGTCACAAACGGCACACCCAGTTCGTCCAGATGCCGTCCCATGATGTCGATCATGCCGAGGTACTGCGAGAACACCACCACCTTTTGACCGGAATCGAGACTTTCACCCAGAAGCTCTTTGAACAGCTCCCACTTGCCCGACTCGAACTCCCGCCACTGGTCAACCTGATTGAGCGCGAGCGCCGGGTGATCGCAGATCTGCTTGAGCATGTTCAGCAGAGCGAAGATGTGAATGTAGGGCAACGTGTCCTTCTCCGCTCGCAGCTTGTTCATCAACGCAACACCTTTGGTAGCGATGGTGCTGCGGTAGAGCGAAAGCTGGTCAGGCGATAGCGAGCAGGTGCGCACGTCCTCGATCTTGTCGGGCAGTTCGTCGAGCACCGCAGTCTTCACGCGTCGCAATACGAACGGGCCAGTGAGTCTGCGTAAAGAGTCGAGGTGCCAAGAGTCCATCTCTCCTTCAGAGCCTGCACCGTACCGATCGCGAAAGTCGTCCTCACTGCCGAGGTAGCCGGGCAGAATCAAATCAAACAGTGTCTTGAGCTCGGACAACGAGTTCTCGATCGGCGTGCCGGTGAGGCCGACCTTCATTCGAGCAGGGATTGCGGTCGCAGCTTGGTAGCCCTGCGTGTGGCGATTCTTGATCTGTTGAACCTCGTCAAAGACGATGAGTCCCCACGGAATGCGCTTCATCTTTGCCACATCGTTGCGCAACACACCGTAGGAGGTGAGCAAGACGTCACCTTCATCCAAGGCGCGTTCCAACGAGCGCTGCGGACCATGGTGCTGGACTGCGGTGAGACTCGGAGCATGATCGCGGAGCTTGTTGCGCCAATGGCTGATCACCGTGCGCGGACTGACCACCAAGAAAGGATCTGTGATGCCGAATTGCTCGCGCACCAGCACCATCAACGCCATCGCTTGGTGCGTCTTCCCTAGGCCCATGTCGTCGCACAGGAGGCCGGCAAGGCGGTTCTCATAGAGAAACCGAAGCCACTCGAGACCAACCTTCTGGTAGCTCCGCAGCTCACTCTTGAGGCCGGTGGGCATCACCAACGGTCCGCTGGGCTTGAGTTCTAAGAAGCGTTCCAAAAACTGGGCCCGATCGCCAACACCCTCCACCCGAATCGGCTTGGCACTCGAGGCGCGCAATCGCAGCAGCTCAGCCGAAGACAGACTCAGAAAGTCGTCGCTCTCGCGCGCTGGCTCCGCCCCGGTCGAGGGATTCGTCGTGTCCAAAGAATCCGACAGCGTCTTGCGACGCAGCAAGCTGGTCAAACTGCGCAGCGCCGGGGAGTTGAGGTCGATCCAGCCGGTCGCAGTCTCGTAGTAGGGCTTGCCAGCCTTCTTGGCGCGCAACAGCTCGCCAAGAGTGACTTGCTCCTCGCCGAAGCGATAGCGGATCCCCATCGACAGGTCATCGTCACCTTCGGCGTCCGGGATCAACTCCATGTAGTCGTAGTCGGTGTAGATGCCGAGGTCTGCCATCGGGTCCTCTAGAAACAAGGCAGCCTCGCCTTCGAGCGGCAACTCGGGCGTCTTGACGGTTCGGATTCTCGCCGGCGCAAACTCAATCAGCTCTGGATCGTCGCGTCGCCAAGCGTTCGGGTCACGATCCATCTGGACCAGCGCCCCCAGTTCTTCAAGATAGAGAACATCGTCATAGCGAAAGCGGTCGCGAGGCCCTTCCTCGTCGAGCATGTCCTCACCGTAGGCAATCAATAGGTCGACCTTGGGGCGTTCGTTCTCGTCCATAGCCGTACTGGGCACCGCGTGGAACAGCTCACTCGACAACAGCGGCTTGAGCGCATGACCCCATTGCCCAATCACCTCCAGAAGCTCCTGCACCGTGGCTCGCGGCACCATGATCTGCATCGTGGGTTCGGGTCCATCAACAGCCGCGTCAGGTTCACAGAACTCAAGGATGAACGCCCCGGAGCGTTGATCGACGACCGGACGCCATGCCCCCTCGTCGTCGAACTCGCGGAACCCGTGGTAGCCCAGTCGCCACCAGAAGCTGTCTTCGAAACTTTGCCGATTGGTGCGCATCCCTGCCTTGTTGAGATGCTGCTCTTCGGGGCTTCGCAGAAAAGTGCCTAGTCGTTCGAGCAAACCGGCTCGATCGGAGAAACCCGACCCCTTAGGTGTCAGCCCAAGACGCTCTAGCAAACGCACCGTGGCTGGAGATCGTTCGACATAGCGCAACAGTTCAACACCATCGGCCCCCACCAAGCGCAGCGCACCCTCGGCGTTCTCCTGCCGGACTTCCACGTCCCGGTGATGCACGGTACCAGCCTCATGAAACAGCTGCGCCAAGTGGAACCAACGACTCGCAGAAAACAGATCGCTCCACCGCCCCGAAATTGCCTCGTCCACGGCCTCCAACTGGACCGCCAACTTCTCCAAATGCTGACAGTGGCTACGCCGTCCTGCCGCGCAGGAACAGAACGTCAACGGTCGCTGGCTACCCGCGACTTGCGCCAGATGCACGGCAAGGCCTGGATCCGGCTCGTGCGGATCAGGGAGCAAGCCGACGCCGCTGCGATGAAACTCAAGGTTCGAAAAGGGATTCGCGGTCAACAGAAAGGCCCGTACATCAGTGGAAACTAGGTATGCGCAATCGACGGACTATATAGAGCACATCGCAGACACGGAAGCGTCGAGCGGCGAGAAAGCCTGTGAGTTTCCCCCACGGACCCCCACTCGCAATTCCGCAGGGGGCTCTAAGCCCTCCACTTGACAAGGCTTTACTGGGCGTCGTAGCCTCCCCGCTCTCATGCAGTACCAAGCCAACTCAGTCGCCGCCACCCAGCCGTCCACCGGCAAGCGGGCCGTCTTTACCCGAAAGAATGGTCTCGTTACGACTGCTCTCGTCCGCGGGCAAGTCTCCTCTGTGCTTCTTCTTCCGGGCTCGGTCCTTATTAGCCTCGTCCTCATTGGCCTCGTCCTTATTGGCTTGAGGGTGACGTAAAGCTGCAACGACCTAAACAGTCACGGACGCGCTCTACGAAACCCCCAACCATCGGTTGGGGGTTTGTGCGTTCAGGCACATTGCGCGACCTCACGCGATACCTGCAGACCCTGCTCAACCGATTGTGAGCCCTTCAACTCACGATCCCATCTTCGCCTTCGCTCGCACCATCCACACAACGCTTCTTCGGAGACTCAGCAATGGCCATCAAACCTTCCCAATGGATCTTCCTCGACGGCGAGTGGTTGGCATGGAACGACGCACAAGTTCACGTTACCTCCCACGCGTTGCATTACGGGTCGTCAGCATTCGAGGGCATTCGTGCCTACGAGACCCCAGAGGGGCCGGCGATCTTCAGACTGGAGGATCACAACCAACGCCTGCTCGACACCTGCAAAATGCTGTACATGGAGATGGATGAATACCCCGTTGAGCGCTTGAACGAGCTCTGCATTGAGGCGGTGTCTCGCAACCAGCTCAAGTCGTGCTATCTCCGACCGTTGGTCTTCAGAGGCGCTGGCGGAATGGGCCTCTATCCGCTCGACAAGCCGGTGTCATTCACCCTGTTTGCCATCGAGTGGGGTCGCTATCTGGGTCAAGACGCAATCGAGCAGGGCATTGACGCGATGGTCAGTTCTTGGCGCCGCTTCAACGCTTCGACCTCAATGCCCTTAGCCAAGATCGGCGGTCAATACGTCACCAACCAAACCGTCTCGGTTGAGGCACGCGCAGCCGGGTTCGGCGAAGGCATCATGCTGGACGACCGTGGCAACGTCTGCGAGGGCGCTGGCGAGAATCTCTTCCTGGTCAAAGACAGCACCCTGCTCACACCGCCGATGGCCCAATCGATCCTCGGCGGCATCACCCGTCGGAGTGTTTGGCAGCTCGCCCAGGACCGCGGCATCCCGTGCAAGGAGACCACCATCTCCCGAGACATGCTCTACCTTGCCGACGAGATCTTCATGACCGGCACCGCGGCGGAAGTGTCGCCGGTGAGGTCGGTCGATCGCATTCCGGTCGGCAATGGTGGTCGGGGTCCAATCACTGAACAGCTGCAAACCGCTTTCTTCGACACGGTGGAAGGGCGCACTGAAGACATCCACAGTTGGCGCACCGTCGTGCCGTCTCACGACTAAAGCCCATGACCCCCACGGACACCAACCAACGTGCAGCTCCGGCACCGATCGCTGAGGCAGGCCCAGTGCCCGGAACCGCAGTGCCCAGAACCGAAGTGCCCAGAACCCGAGGGCCCAGAACCCCAGGGCCCAGAACCCTGAACGGCGCCCAGATCTTGTGCGAAAGTCTACTCAAGGAAGGCGCCGACCTGATCTTCGGCTACCCCGGTGGCGCAATCCTGCCCACCTACGACGCCCTCACCGAGTACCCCGCCATCCATCACGTCCTTACCCGACACGAGCAAGGCGCCACCCACATGGCGGACGGCTTCGCTCGAGCCACCGGCAAAGTCGGTGTAGTCATGGCGACCAGTGGTCCAGGCGCAACCAACCTAGTCACGGGTCTTGCCACGGCGATGATGGACTCCTCGCCGATCGTTGCCATCACCGGCCAGGTTCCGCTGCCCCTAGTCGGCACCGACGCCTTCCAAGAGACTGACGTTACCGGCGTCACCTTACCCATCACCAAGCACAACTACCTGGTGACCGACGTTGCTGACCTTGCGCACATCGTCAAAGAAGCCTTCCACATCGCGCGCACTGGCCGACCCGGACCGGTACTGATCGACATCCCTAAAGATATTCAGATGGCCGAGACACCGTTCATCTGGCCCGAGGAGCCGGTCAGGCTCCCTGGTTATCGGCCGCCGGCGACTGCCGATCCAGTGCGAGTGGGCAGCGCCCTAGAACTCATCAAGGCAGCAAAGCGCCCTCTAATCCTGGCTGGCCACGGCATCTTGATGGCCGACGCCGTCGACCAACTTCGTCACTACGCGGAGGCCACCCACACACCGGTCGCGTTGACCCTTTTGGGCAAGAGCTGCATGTCCGAAGAGCACCCGTTGTGTTTCGGCATGATGGGGATGCACGGTAACGCGCACGTCAATGAGGCCATTCAACAGGCGGATTTGCTGATCGCGCTGGGCATGCGTTTCGATGATCGAGTGACTGGCAATCTTGCCACCTACGCGCAATCCGCAAAGAAGATCCACATCGACATCGACGCCACCGAAATCAACAAGAACGTCCCGGTCGACATCGGGATCGTGGGTGACGCCAAAGTCGTAATGCAGGAACTACTGAGCCAGCTCAACGACACCAACGTTGAGCCCAATCCGGAATGGGTCGATCAGATCCGTACTTGGCAACTCGACAGCGACCGGCGCGAGTTGATCCGAGACGACCAAGAACCACTCGATGATCGCCCAGGCCTCGATCCGAAGAAGCTTCTAGCTGGCCAAGTGATGCGTGACCTGTGCAAGTACACCAAGGGTGAGGCCGTCACCGTCACTGACGTTGGTCAACACCAGATGTTCGAGGCACAGTACTACCAGCACAAAAGGCCGCGAACGCTGATCACCAGTGGCGGACTGGGCACTATGGGCTTCGGCGTACCAGCTGCGATCGGCGCCAAGATGGGTACTGACGATAGCGTTTGGGCAATCGCCGGCGACGGCGGCTTCCAGATGACGATGATGGAGCTCGCGACTGCCGTCCAGGAGCGCGTCAACGTCAAGGTAGCGGTCATCAACAATGGCTTTTTGGGCATGGTCCGCCAATGGCAGGAGTTCTTCTACGACGAGCGCTACCACGCGACGCCAATGGTCAACCCAGACTTCTGCAAGCTTGCTGAAGCCTTCGGCATCCCCACGCGCCGCGTGACCCAACGAAGTCAAGTCAAAGATGCGGTTCTGTGGGCGGAGAGCATCACCGAAGGTCCGGTCTTTGTTGAGTTCGTGGTCGAGAAGGAAGACATCGTCTACCCCATGGTTCCTGCCGGCGCGGCCTTGAACGAGATGATCCGCCGGCCTATCCCGGGCCAAGAAGAAGCGGTCCCAGAGATCGCCCTAGGCACTGTTGCGAACTCGGGAGTCTAGGACAATGGCTAAGCACACCATCTGCGCACTCGTTGAAAACCGTCCGGGGGTCCTGGTTCGGGTGTTGAATTTGTTTCGGCGGCGGAACTTCAATATTGACTCGCTCACCGTTGGGCGAACGCAGCGCGAGGAGTATTCGCGGCTGACCATGGTCATGGAAGGCTCGCGCAAAGAGGCTGACTTGGTCGAGAAGAACCTCTTCAAGCTGGTCAACGTGATTCACGTTGAACACCTCGAAGACACTCCTGCGGTCGCCCGTGAACTCGCTTTGATGAAGGTCAAGACTGATCAAGAAACGCGGCGCGAGGTCACCCAGCTGTGCGACATCTTTCGCGCTCGCATCCTCGACGTTGCTCCCGACGCCATGATGATCGAGATCACCGGCGAGGAGCGCAAGCTCGAGAATTTCATCGAGCTCTTGCGCCCCATGGGGATTGTCGAAATGGTCCGCACTGGCGTGGTCGCTATGGGCCGCGGCGAGCACACTTTAAAGGACCACGGCTACCAACCCCAACGCTTTCCAAGCAGCGCTCGACCCACAGTGCTCTAGAACACTCAAATTCCACTCAAGCAATCATCAGACCGACAATCTCAAATCTTCAGGAGACTCATTCATGGCTACTCTCTACTATGACGGCGACGCCGACCTGTCCCTCCTCGATGGCAAAACTGTTGCAGTCATCGGCTACGGCAGCCAAGGCCACGCGCACGCTCTGAATCTCAAAGACAGTGGCATCTCGGTTCTGGTCGGCCTGCACGACGGCAGCAAAAGCAAGGCCAAAGCGGAGGCAGATGGCCTTGAGGTCCTCTCCGTTGCCGACGCGGTGAAGCGCGCTCAGATTGCAATGATTCTCGCGCCCGATACAGTCCAAGCGGACCTCTACCGCGAGCACATTAAGGAAAACCTCGACGCGGGCGACACCTTGATGTTCGCTCACGGCTTCAACATTCGCTATGGCGAGATCGAAGCTCCCGAGAACGTCGATGTCTCCTTGGTCGCCCCCAAATCTCCCGGCCACCGCGTCCGCGAAGTGTTCACCGAAGGAGCAGGTACCCCAGGCCTGGTCGCCGTCCACCAAGACTCCAGTGGTCAAGCACTAGCCCAGGCCCTGGCCTACGCGCGCGCCATCGGCTGCACCCGGGCCGGTGTGATCGAAACCACCTTCGCTGAAGAAACGGAGACCGACCTGTTCGGCGAGCAAGTGGTCTTGTGCGGCGGCGCCGCGGCGCTAGTTCGAGCAGGTTTCGAGAAGCTCACGGCTGCTGGATACCAACCCGAAATCGCCTACTTCGAGTGCCTCCACGAACTCAAGCTCATCGTTGACCTCATGTACGAAGGTGGCCTCTCTTACATGAACTACTCGGTTTCAGACACCGCTGAACACGGTGGGTACCACGCAGGCGATCAAATCGTCACCGAAGAAGTCTCCGGAATCATGGACAAGGTGCTCTCCGACATCCAAGACGGCACCTACGCAAAGAACTGGATCGAAGAGAACCGCAACGGTCGCCCCAATTTCGATCCGAGACGCAACAGCGAACTGACCCACCCGATCGAAGAAGTCGGTAAGGAACTGCGCAAAATGATGCCGTTCTTAGACGCCAAGTCCGTCTAGCCGCCGATCCCGTCGCGGTCTCAGCCCCCCATCGCGACTGGCTCTGTGGGCTGAGACCGCAAGGCACCCCAACCGCACCCTGCCGACCAGGCCCTCCCCAAAAGGAGCATTCACGATGAACAACTCAAACCAGATCCGGATCTTCGACACCACACTACGTGACGGCGAGCAATCGCAGTCGAACCCCGTGGTCGGTACCACGGGGACGCCTGCGGCTCTTCACCCCCTGCCCCTCAAGGGGGGCCTCGCAAGGCGCTACGCGCCGCTACGGTCGGCGATTGCTTCTCGAGAAGGTCAACGATGAACAACTCAAACCAGATCCGGATCTTCGACACCACACTACGTGACGGCGAGCAATCGCCGGGCGCCTCGATGACGAGTGCAGAGAAGCTTGAGGTGGCGCGTCAGTTGGCGCGTCTCGGTGTCAACGTCATCGAAGCGGGCTTCCCCGCTGCAAGTCCGGACGACCTGGAGGCAGTCAGGCGCATCGCCACAGAGGTAGGTAATGCAGATGGCCCCATCATCGCTGGGCTTGCGCGATGCTGGCGCGACGACATCACCAAGGCTTGGGAAGGAGTGCGCGAGGCGGACCATCCCCGCATCCACACGTTCCTTGCCACCTCTGACCTGCACATGGAACGTAAGCTCGGCATGACGCGCGAGCAGGTGCTGTCTCAGATCGAGCATATGGTCAGCTACGCTCGCTCGCTGTGCGATGACATCGAGTTCTCACCAGAAGACGCCAGCCGCTCCGACGCAGACTTCCTCGTCGAAGCCTGCAAAATCGCTATTGAGGCCGGTGCAACCACTCTCAACATCCCGGACACGGTGGGCTACTCCATGCCAATTGAGTACGGCGAGATGATGGCTGATCTGATCGCTCGCACTCCGGGCGGCAAAGATGTCATCTGGTCCGCTCATTGCCACGACGATCTGGGCTGCGCCACGGCCAATACCTTGTCCGCTGTGCAAGCAGGAGCCCGCCAGGTGGAGGTCACCATCAACGGCATCGGCGAGCGCGCCGGCAACACGCCTCTCGAAGAGGTGGTCATGGCCCTTCACACCCGGCCGAAAATCTACGGCCTAGGTTGCAGCATCGAAACGACCGAACTTGCCCGGACCAGCCGACTGGTATCGAACTACACCGGCATTTACGTGCCCCGTAACAAAGCAATCATCGGCCAGAACGCGTTCGCGCACGAAGCGGGCATCCACCAAGATGGCATGCTCAAAGATCAGCGCACCTACGAGATCATGACCCCACAGACGGTCGGCCTGTCACAAAGCCAATTGGTGCTGGGCAAACACTCCGGCAAGCACGCGCTCAGAATCCGGCTTCAAGAACTCGGGTTCGAACTCGATCGCGACGGGGTCAAAGACGCATTCAAGCGCTTCAAGATGCTGGCTGACAAGAAGAAGGACATTACCGACGCCGACCTGCAAGCCCTCGCTCACCAGCAAGAGCAGGCGCCGTCGGAGACCTTCACAATCACTGACCTGCAAATCTCCTGCGGCCGGCCGGGAATGCCCACCGCAACGGTCAGGCTAGAAGGCCCCAATGGTGACGAGTTCATCCAGTCCGACGTCGGCGATGGCCCAGTCGATGCAACCTTCTCCGCCATGGATCAGATCGTCCAAGCCAAGAACGAGCTGCTTGAGTACAGTGTTCACTCAGTGACCAGCGGCATCGATGCACTCGGCGAGGTAACTGTCCGCATCCAAGCTCCCGACAACAGTAAGTCCGACAAGGGTCGAATCTTTGGAGGCTACGGTGCAGACACCGACATCACCGTCGCCAGTGCCAAGGCCTACATGGCCGCCCTCAATCGAATGATCGCGGCCCTGGGCACAAAGTACAGCCGGGGCGAGGGGGCGCCCGCAACCATCAACCAGACAGCGTCGTGACGCGCTCCGTGTCGCCCGCGACCAACCCAACTTTCCAACAAACTGAACGATGACAACCCCTAAGACCCTCTTCGAAAAGGTGTGGCAGCGCCACAGCGTGGTACCACCAGCATCCCCGGGTTTACCCACAGTTCTGGCGATCGACCTGCACCTCATTCACGAGGTCACTTCACCGCAAGCGTTCTCACAACTCGAAACCAATAACCTGCCGGTCCGCCGCCCTTACCAGACGGTGGGCACCATGGATCACTCCACCCCTACCGACCCAAGCATCACCCGCGATCACTGGACGGTACTCGACGCCATCGCTTCCAAGCAGCTAGATCGTCTCGATCAAAACTGCGAGCGTCATGGCGTCCCGCTGCACGGCTGGGGCAGCAACGACCAAGGGATCGTGCACGTGATGAGTCCCGAACTGGGCCTTACCCAACCGGGCTTCACCATCGTGTGTGGCGACAGCCATACCAGTACCCACGGTGCCTTCGGCGCTTTTGCATTCGGCATTGGCACCAGCGAGGTCGGCCACGTGCTCGCCACACAGTGCCTCCTGCAGCACAAACCCAAAACCTTCGAAGTGCGCATCGACGGGGTCGCCGCACCCGGGGTCACTGCCAAAGACCTGATCCTCGCGGTGATTGCAAAGAACGGCGTTCAAGGTGGCACTAGCCATGTGTTCGAGTACACCGGCGAGGCAATCCGCGCACTGTCGATGGAAGGCCGAATGACAGTCTGCAACATGTCGATCGAGGGCGGCGCAAAGGCCGGAATGATCGCTCCCGATGAAGCTACGTTTGCTTACCTCAAAGACCGTCCTCACGCACCGCAGGGTGCGGCTTGGGAGGCGGCCGTTGCCGACTGGAAGACGTTGGCCACCGAGCCCGGCGCCACCTACGACAAGCAGCTCGTCCTCAACGCTGCAGCACTTGAGCCGATGATCACCTACGGCACCAATCCCGGCATGGCGATCCCCGTAACCGACACCATACCCGACCCTGCTTGCCAACCTGACGCGGCGCGGCCGTCGCTCGAGAAAGCTCTCGACTACATGGCGCTCAAGCCCGGCGCGCCGATCCTGCATCAACCGATCGACGTCGTGTTTCTCGGGTCATGCACCAACTCTCGGTACAGCGATCTCGAAGCAGCAGCCACCCTGCTCGACGGCAAGAAGGTTCACTCAGAAGTCCGCATGTTGGTGGTACCTGGCTCCGCTCACGTCAAGCGGCGTGCCGAAGAGAACGGCTTGCACGAGGTGTTCAAAGCGGCAGGAGCAGAATGGCGTGAAGCAGGCTGCTCCATGTGTCTGGCAATGAACAACGACAAACTCGGGCCTGGTGAGTACGCAGTGTCCACGTCAAACCGCAATTTCGAAGGCCGACAAGGGCCGGGGGGCCGCACGTTTCTGGCCAGCCCATTGACCGCTGCGGCCTCCGCGATCGCCGGTCGGGTCGCTGATGTGCGGGAGATCCTCTAATGGAACAGTTCGCTCAACTCACCTCCACCCTGGCACCCTTGCCGATCCAAGACATCGATACCGACCAGATCATTCCGGCTCGATACCTCAAAATCACCTCCCGCGAAGGTCTCGCTGAGGGCCTGTTCTCCAATTGGAACGACGATCCCAACTTCGTGCTCAACGTCGAGCACTACAAGGCCGCCAAGATCCTCCTTGCTGGCAACAACTTCGGTTGCGGTAGCTCGCGCGAACATGCACCATGGGCGCTACTCGATCATGGTTTCCGAGCGGTCATCAGCACCCGCTTTGCAGACATCTTCCGCGGCAATTCCCTCAAAAACGGCCTGTTGCCGGTCACCGTTGATCAACCGACATGGCATTGGCTCCTCGAAGCCTGCGAGCGAGACCCAAGCACTGAGGTCAGCATCGATCTTGAAACCTGTACCTTGCAACTGCCCGAGGGTTCCGGCATCGCTCCAGTTGGCTTCGAAGTCGATCCCTTGGCCAAGAGCTGCATGCTGCGCGGGACCGATCAGTTCGGTTACCTGTTAGAGCACCTGCCACAGATCAAAGCGTGGGTGGCAGAGCATCCTGCTCCGGTCGATACGCGGCCCATCAAAAGCGCCTAAGGTGCACCGGCCGCCTTCACCTGCACCTCCAACGAAACACGGAATCCTTCATGACTCAACGCATCGTTCTTCTTCCCGGCGACGGAATCGGTCCCGAGGTCACTGTTGCGGCCCGCACAGTGCTCGAGTCAGTGTGTGGCGATCAGATCGAATTCAGCAGCCACCCGCTCGGTGGCTGCGCCATCGACGAGTTCGGCACACCTCTCCCCGACGCGACCCTCGAAGCCTGCCTGGCGGCCGACGCGTGCTTTCTAGGGGCAGTCGGCGGACCCAAATGGTCTGATCCGGCGGCCGCCCAACGCCCCGAACAGGGCTTGCTCAATCTCCGTTCAGCACTCGGCTTGTTCGCTAATCTCAGACCGGTCCCGGTGTTTGACGTTCTGAGCCAACACGCACCACTGCGACCCGAACTCCTTGAGGGAGTCGACCTCTTTTTCGTGCGTGAGCTCACCGGCGGGATCTATTTCGGCGACCGCCAAGAGCGTACCGGCGATGCCGCCTACGACACGATGAGCTACACCGTCGCAGAGGTTGAGCGCGTCGCCCACGTGGCGTTCAAGGTAGCGCAGAAACGGCGCGGCAAACTCACTTCGGTCGACAAGGCCAACGTGCTTGCTTCGATGAGGCTATGGCGAGCCGTCATCCTTGAGGTCGCCAAGCAGTATCCGGACGTGGAGGTCGAGCATCAGTTGGTCGACGCCATGGCCATGCACCTGATGCGGCGACCCTCAGATTTTGACGTCATCCTCGCAGGCAATATGTTTGGCGACATCCTCTCTGACGAAGCCGCGGTCCTCGCCGGGTCACTCGGTGTGTTGCCCTCAGCCTCGTTGGGCGAAGGCAAGCTCGGTCTTTATGAACCGATTCACGGGTCTGCTCCGGACATCGCGGGTCAGGGCATCGCCAACCCGATCGGTGCTGTCCTGAGCACGGCGCTCATGCTGCGGCACAGCCTGGCGAAGGACGCCGCCGCGCTGCAAGTTGAAAGAGCCGTGCGCAAGGCCTTGGCAGACGGGTTTCGCACAGCCGATCTCGCTGGCGCCAACGAGACGGTCTCAACCACCGAGCAGATGACCCAAGCTATCCTCGACCGCCTCTAGCAACTGCAGCAGGCGTCCTCCTCGGACTCGACTTGAGCTGCAAGCACCCGTGGCTCATAGTTGTTCCGACAAGAGGAGGGGGGCGCATGCGCATGCCCAACGCCAGCGCCAACAGCGCACCAATCGCACTGCGTCCAAGGAACCGCTAGGCCAAAATCAGTAGAGCCACGCCCAAGGCGATGCGGTAGAGCACAAACGGCCCTAGCCCTCGATGCTTGAGCCACTCGAGTAACAGCGCGATCACCAAGTATCCGCACACCGCCGCACTAACAAAGCCGATTCCCATCGCCCCCCAAGCCACCGACTCGCTGGTAGCCAAAAGATCGATCGCGTTCTTAGCCGCCACCAAGATTCCTACGGGAATCGCCATCAAGAAGGCGAGACGCGCGGCGCTGGTGCGATCGAAGCTACGGAATAGACCAGCGGTCATCACAGCTCCCGACCGCGACGTTCCAGGCACCAGCGCGATCGCCTGGGCGATCCCCATCGCCACCGCATCCTTGAGCGACAGCCGTGCTCGGAAGCTTGCTTCATCACCGCCATCGTCATCGCCAGATTCACTCAGTGCCCGCAACGGCGAGCGAGCGCCCTCAAGAGAGTCGGCATGCTTCGCTTTCCGATCGGCAATCCAAAGAAGAATGCCAAACATGATCGACGTAATCGCGATCAGCCGCGGGTTGCGCCCTTCCTCAGCGACCCAATCCGCCGCCAACAGGCCGGCTGCGGCAACCGGCACGGTCGCAATCAGCAACCACAAGAGCAGAGGTAGTTCGCCACCTGAGCTGGTGGCCTTGAGGCCAGCCGCGCCACCGCGCACAATCTTCAGCAGGTCGCGCCGAAAGTAGAGCACGAGAGCCGCTAGCGTTCCGGTGTTCGCTGCAATGTCGAAGGCCAAACCCTGGTCGGGCCACCCCGCGAACTTCGAGAACAGGATCAAGTGACCCGACGAACTAATCGGCAGGAACTCTGTGAGCCCTTGCACCACCCCCAAGACCAAGGCGCGGAGCGCCTCGGCAAGCGGTCCAGAACCGGCAAGATCACCCACTAATGTGGCAGGGCTGAGTTGAAGAATTATCGTAGTCATGTGGGACTCACCTTACAATCAACTCTGCCCCAAAGAGCCATGGAATCGACGGCTCGGAGCACGCGTTCGGCGACCATCTTCTCAAGGTGCTACTCTCACGCCAGCGTCGCACCGCGACAGCTGCCGATCCCTTCCGGAAACCTTTCACGCTCATAAGACCTCGCCCTCTCTTCAGTGACCGGAACCCAACAGAACACCCCAGCCCCCACTGACCTCGGCGACGACTCCCGTGTCATTGTGCGTGCAAGTGGAAGCGAAGCCGGCCCCTCGTTCCTAGCGGTTGGGTCGCTTCACGGCAACGAGCCGTCGGGGCTTGCCGCCATTCGCCGCGTTTCGGCGTTGGTCCGTGCGATGGTCGATGCTGGTGAACACCCGATCCGCCGAGGTGACTTCCTGGGCCTCGCCGGGAACCTCGAAGCGCTCAAGACTCAGCGGCGTTTCATCGACTATGACCTCAATCGCGGCTGGTCAACCGATCGGCTCGCGCTGCTCGAAAAGCAGGGGCCGAACCACATCGAAGACGAGCAGATGCTCGACTTATTCACACTGATCCAAGGATTCAAGAGCAGTGCGCGCGGCGCCCTTAGTTTTCTCGACCTGCACTCGACATCGGGCAACAGTCCACCATTCGCCAGCGTCGCCAATCTTGGACCAGACCGTGAACTGGTAGCCGCCATTCCGGTACCGACGGTACTCGGGATCGACCGCCACTTGGAGGGCACCTTCCTCGAGTGCATGCAGCACTTCGATTTTTCAGGCATCGTCTTCGAAGGCGGCCAGCACGATGACCCCTTAGCGATTGACCACAACGAAGCTGCTCTGTGGTTGGTGCTCGAAAGACTGGGAATGGTGGATCATGAGGGCCATGAGGAACTCACCGATCGCCTGGTCTGGGCTCACGATGTGCTCGAACCGATCGGCGCAAGTCTGCCTAGCATTCTCAGGATCAAGTTCCGGTATGCCCTCGAATCCACAGTGGACTTTTCAATGTGTCCCGGCTTCGAGAGCTTCCAAGCCATCGAAGAGGGCCAACTGCTCGCACGACATCGTGACCAAGAGGTCCGAAGCGATCGCAATGGGCGGATCCTGATGCCGCTCTATCAGCCGCAAGGCGACGAGGGATTCTTCTTGATGGAAGAGTCGTAGACGCTACCAGCCTGGTACTAGGCCTGGTGCGCGCCGGGGGTTTGGTCCGTGCAAGGGACCTAGTCCAAGGGACCTAGTCCAAGGGATCTAGCCCGTGCAGGGGAAGGAGCCGGAGGCAAACGCATCGGCGGGGAGCGCTGCAGGAGCCTCCACTCCTTCGGCACGGTAGATCCCCATCTTCGCCATCGGCGGAGAGTAGATGTGCAGTGTCTGCAGGTTGTCGCTGCCAAAATTGGCGACCTCGTGAATGTCCTCATCTTGGGTCGCGCAAACGAAGCCCTCGGCTTCGCAGTTCCGCGAAATAGCCACCACAAGAGGACTCGATTCGCTCTGTGCCGTGCCAACTTGAGAAGCCACCGAAGATCCAGCGACACGCGCCGGTCCGGGCTCATAGACCGTCTCGGTGCAGTCGCCCTGGAGCACGCGGAACGCACACGAAGAACCGACGTGATCGTGGATCGGGCTTCGCTGCCCAGAACGCCAGCAGATCAATAGCGCCTCGTAGGCTGGCCCTGTCTTCAGTTGATTTCGGCAATAGCACTCGGCGTCGAAGATCGAGAACCCCGACAGATCTTCTTGGGTGAGATCCAGGCGCGCTAAGCCGGACGCAAGTTCATCCAACGGAATCCGCTCAGAGTACTCATCAAACATCGCGAAAAGCTCGGCGAGGCCACGGATCGGTGACGGGGCTAGAGGTTCGGCCAACATGCACAAAGCCTAGCGAACCAGGCGCAGAAGCTGTTTGCCTAGTTTCCCTACAACGCGGGTACTAGTAGGATATTCTCCCTTCAGAACCACTATCGTGAGGATCACATCCTATGGACAGCATCGACCTTCGAATTCTGAAACTCCTTCAAGAAGATGCAACGCTCTCGCACGCGGAGGTAGCAGACCGGGTGGGCTTGTCCACAACACCGTGTTGGCGGCGAACACAAAAGCTGGAGGCCGACGGCTACATTCAAAAGCGCGTCGCACTACTCGATCCCGAAAAGCTCAACGTTGGTGTGACTGTGTTCGCCTCGATCCGCACCAACCAACACCGCAAAGAGTGGTTCGACAAATTCAGGGATGTGGTCGAAGGCATCCCTGAGGTGGTGGAGTTCTATCGCATGAGTGGCGATATCGACTACCTCCTACGCATCGTCGTGCCAGACATCGCAGCGTATGACTCCGTCTACAAACGCCTGATCGAAAGCGTGGACTTCACTGACGTGAGTTCGGGCTTCTCAATGGAGCGCATCAAATTCACCACTGCCCTACCGGTCGACTACGTTCAGATTTAGGGTTTCCTTAACGGGATGAATTGAGGTAGACCGGTGTGAGTCGCTCTCGGCCTCGAGCGCAGCAAGCTTCGTGGTCCCAACGTTCCCTACCGTTTGATAAGTTTGCCCGCAGCACTCGACTCTCGGTCGCGCAGATCTCGCGTTCCGGGATCAACAGCCTTGTGCCCCACGCTCGACCGCCGCGCTACCCCCACAGGGGTTGATTCCGGCCTCGAAGCCTGACGGAATCATGAGGCTAGTGGCGCCCGGCCTCGGGCCGACTTAGCTCTAGCCTCACGGTCATTCAACCCTATCGGAGGGTTACGCCTCAACTCGACGAAGGCTCAGCCTCATTAGTTCGCGAATTCACAAAGGACCATAGACATCATGCAGACTCCCAAATTCCGGCTTTCGACCGCAACCACTGCACCGCTTCTCCTCATCATGGTGCTTGCCTGTAACGCCACAGCGGAGGGCCAGGAAGATCCCGCCAGCCTCTCCATCGAGAAGCGTGCGGCATATGCAATCGGCGTCAACATCGCCCGTCAACTCGGAGCCGACGGCGTCGACCTCGACACCGAGTACCTCAGCCAGGCCATCACCGATGTCAACCAAGGCAACGACCTCCTGCTCGACGACGCGGCGATGGCAGCTGCCATGCAGGAGCTTCAGGCCAAAGCCAATGAGGCACGCCAAGCCAAGCTCCAGGTCGAAGCAGAAGCAAACAGTGCCAAGGGCCGCGCCTTTCTCACTGAGAACAAGTCAGCTGCGGGCGTGGTCGAGACCGCAACCGGCCTGCAATACGTCGTGCTCACTGCGGGCGAAGGCGCCATGCCTGCACCCACCGATCGCGTCACCATCCACTACACCGGCAGCACGCTCGACGGCACCGTCTTCGATAGCTCTGTTGAGCGCGGCACGCCGACCACTCTTGGTGTCAACCAGTTCATCCCTGGCTTCTCCGAAGCGCTGACCCTGATGAGTCCCGGCGCCAAGCACAAGGTGTGGATTCCCGACACGCTTGGCTACGGCCTCAACGTGCGACCAGGTTCGAAATTCGGCCCCAACGAATTGTTGGTGTTCGAAGTCGAGCTGCTCGAGATCGTCCAGTAGCCCAGGAGCCCAGGAGCCCAGGAGCAGAGGCCTCTTCGGCCCACCCTGCAGTGCAGAAAATTGCCTAGCTTGGCTAGCTAGCAGCGGCCCGCTGGGCAGTCCGATGGTGCAATTCACCAGAAGGCTGCTCGAAGCGGGCCGTTCCCCTTTCTGCCGGTCGAGGCTCAGAAGCCACGGGATCCTAAACTCAGACCAATCCCGAGAACTGACCGCCGTCGACCAGTAACCCAGTGCCGGTGACGAACTTGGCAGCGTCCGAGCACAAGAAGGCGGCAACGCGACCGAAGTCTTCGGGCGCTCCCATGGTCTTGGTCGGAATGGTCTTGGCCATATCGCCAGCACCGTGGAGTTGCTTCACACGATCAGTCGAGTGCAGCCCAGGCTGGATTGAGTTGACGGTGATGCCGTCCTTGGCGACCTCAGTCGCCAGCGTCTTGAGAAACGACGTAACCCCAGCACGCGCCACCGACGACGCAGCGAGAAAGCCGATCGGACTGCGCGCGCCCGCCGAGGTGATCGCGATGATCCGCCCCCAACCGTTAGGCCTCATCAGCTCCACCGCGCTCTGGCACATCGCCAACGTGGACAGCAGATTGAGATCGATCGCCGCGCGATAGGCGTCGAGCGGTGTCGACGACGGCGGGCCCGGCGGCGGGCCGCCCGCATTGGGCACCAGGATATCGAGCCCACCGAGCTGCTCGGCCGCATCAGCAACGAAGCCGCGCGCGCCTTGTTCGGTGGAGACGTCGGCAACCACCGCGATCACTCCGTCGCCGATTCTTTGAGCCGCCGCTTGAATGCGCTCTTGATCCCGACCGCAGATCGCAACCCGCACACCTTCTTCGTGCAGCGCTTGAGCAGTCGCAAAACCCAATCCAGTGGACGAAGCCGCCACCGCTGCACGCTTGCCAGAAATCCCTAAGTCCATCTGCGTCGCTCCTTTGGTCGCAACTCTAATTCTACGAGTGAGAGCGGACTCTATCGAAGCAGCGGGTAGCTCCAGCCGCAGAGGTTTCGTTGTCGTTCATGCGCTTCGTCTACTCGATGAGATCGACTCCAAAGATCGTCTTGACCTTGACACCCTTCTTGCCTGGCACCTTCACTTCGATCTTGGGCGGCTTCCGCCAGTCGATCTCCTGCTCGGTGTAGTAGGTCAGCACGTACTGGCTGCGTAGTTCGGTTTCGATCTGGCCAAGAGCCGCTGCAACCCCATCCATAGACCCAGCGCGAAACAAGCGGCCGCCCGAGGGATCGGTCAGCAAGCGCAGCGTTTGAACTCGCGCTTGCAACTCGCCTCCGCCGCGACTGGTGCCGGCGCCGCGCTGCTGTAGCGCAATGATGTAGACCGGAACGCCAAAGCGCTTAGCAAGATCGATGGTTCGTTTGGGATCGGTCAGACTGCCCGCATCAACTCCATCGGTGATCAACACCAGGCCGCGCCGGCCGGCCTGACGCTCAAACTGCAGGAGTGAGAAGACCACCGAGTCATACAGCGCAGTACCGCCTTCAGGGCTGATCGATTCAAGTCCTTCCCGCAGAACATCGAGATCGTCCGTGGTCGCTGCAACCAGCCGTAGATCCACGTCGAAGTCCACCAAGAAAGCGCGATCCTTGGGCGACAACACGCCTTCGAGGAACTGCTGGGATGCCGACTTCGTCGCCTCCCAGATCCGCATCATGCTCCCCGATGAGTCGACCGTCAGGCCCAGCAACAGCGAGATATCCGGAGCCGGAAAAACGCGTTCGATGGTCACCGGATTGCCGTTCTCTCGCACTTCGAAGTCTGCGCCCTTGAGGTCTCCAATCGGATTTCCAGAGCGATCAAGTACCACGAGTTGCAACTGCATCAAACGGACGTCGAGTTCTTCGCGAAACACCGCTTCGCCCAGTGGCACCGCGTCGTCGAGACTGCGGCCATCACTCAGGTGCAGAGTGGCGATCAGTATGGATCCGCGAACAACGGACCCAGCCGCTGCGGTCTCGACCGAAAGTTGAGTCACTCCTAGACCGAAGTCAGCGGCACCCTGCTCAAGCACGACCTCCCCATCGATTGAGATCTCGAGGCGCTCCAGCAAGCTAGGTTCGGGTGCCGAGATGTCGAGTTCGAGAGCAACCATGCCTGAGCCGGCCTCTGGCATCGTGGTCTTAGTGATCCGCAAGCGCAGCGGTCGCGCTGCGCGCCCCACCACCACCGAATCTTCGCCGCGGGAAAGCCCCTTGAGATCGAAACCCTCCGCACGCAGAATCTGGCGTCGATCACCTGCAATGGGGATGCGCACTGCAAACGGCACCTTGCGCCGTTTTGCGACCTCAACGTCATCGAGATAGAACACCACTCGACTGATGTCCTTCTCGAGAGCTACGGTCTCCACATCGGCGATTCCCTTGGCATCGACGGTGACCGGCAACAGCCGTAGCTTGGTCGCGGGATCGCGAGGCGGCGTATCCTTCTCTTGCTCAACGCTGGGAGAGCTCTGCCCTGAGCCTTGAGCGATCAATGGCTCGCTAAGAGCCAACCCTGCCCAGCAGAATCCGAGGCAGGCCAGGGCCAGCCTCAATGAGGTGTGCGCTTTGCGGAAGGAAGTCGAGCCTAGTGCCATGATCTATTGCCTCATCTCGCTAGCGGTAGTAGCCGCGAACGTTGCGCACCGACAAGCCGGCCACGCCAAGTTTGATTTCTACCTGCTGATACCCACGACCCGCACGCTCCTGAATGGGGCGATACAGCACCTGGTACTGCGAACGCAGGATCTTCACGATCTGTCGATAAACACCGTCCAATCCCCCCACCCCATCCACCGCAAAAAAGGCTCCGCCGGTCTCGCGCGCCAACGTTCTCAGCTCCCCTTCCGTGGTTTCACCAACCCGCCCAAGCGCCACTGGAAACACCAACACGCCACTGCGCTGGGCCGCAGCCAAAGCCTCAGCAGCCGTGGCATCGCTCTCGGTATCCGCACCATCGGACAGCACTACCATCGCTCGGCGCGCAGGCAGGCCTGCAAAGGAGTGCAGGTTGTAGATCAAGCCATCGTAGAGCCGGGTGCCCCCGCTGCCACGAAGCCCTTGCGCCGCGTACTCGAGTTCTCGCCGCTCGCCCGTGAAGTCGACCAAGGGCAGCAGGTCATGTTGAAAGGCAAACAGACTCGCGACATCACCGTCGCGCATCAGGTCCTGAAAGAAGGCCTGCGTCGATTGCACCGCCAATCGCACTCTGCGCCCCATCGAGCTCGAGGTGTCCATCATCACGCTGATCGACAAGGGCAGCCGCTCGACCGCGTTGACCCGCTCGATCGGCTGGCTCTCCCCGTCCTCAAGAACTGAGAACTGGGCGGCGTCAAGATCGGTCACCGGCCGGCCTTGTTGGTCGAGCACCGAGACAAAGAGCTCTACCAGGCGGACGTCCAGCTCTTCGGGAAGCTGAGACAAGATCAGCACGTCTTCCACTTCCTCACCGGACACCAGCCTGGCCGCCACTCGATCAAAACGCAGTCGCGCCATGTCGGCACGAGGTGGTTGTTTGGGACAGAGGATCCGTGCATCGGCGTTGAGGCGCGAACCCTCGAACCGCTTCACTTCGGTGCCATTCTGAAAACAGATCAGCGAGGCGAGCACTTCTTGCTCCGGTACCTGCACGCGAACCACATGCTCGTCCGCGTTCTCCGCGGCGGGATCAAACCACACGCGAAACGGTACAGCGTCGCGCCTCAACGTGACCACATCTGTGGCCAGAGTGAGGCCCGCGGCGTCGACCGCGTTGGCGGTCAGGAGCACGCGGGATTGCTCCATCACCACGTCTGCAAGGAAAGGCGGCGCCTGGTCCACTCGTCGAGCACCGCCCTCCGGCACGAACTCCACCGCCGCCACTCTGCCACCGCGCGCCACCGCTTCCACCGTCACCGGTCCCGCCACAGGGAAAGTCTCGGGGGGGATGATCTCAACGCTTGGACTGGTGGTAAGAAACACCACATCGGCACGGGTCAGCTGATTGATATCCCGGCGACGCCCAGCAGGCTGTTCGGCGCGCTGTTCAAGCTTGGGAACCATGAGCGTCTCTGTCGACTGCAACAAGGTCTTGCCAGCCGCGTTCTCGACGCGAAGCTTGATCGCGTACTGCCCCGGCAGCAAGCGTCGATAGAAGTCGAGAGCGATCTCGTCTGGCGGCGCAGCGCCCGCGAGGTGGTGAACGATGCGAAACGGATCGATCAGCCGGTCGCCTTGGTAGACGTCGCCAAGAATCTCCACACGGTCATACAACTCATTGCCATCGAGCGTATTGAGCGCTGCGGTTGGAACGGTGAGAGTGCCGGTCACGAGGACCTGCCGAAAGAACTTGCCGCTAGGATCGAGCGCAACCTGAGCGACGGATTCCTGCAAGGGAGCACTGAGGGCGCCAGGGCCCTGCCACCAGTCGTTTGGCTGAGGCCAGCCTAAGGCGTCGACTAACCCTCCGAAGGTCAGACTCTTCTCGAGTCCACGCCGTAGCTCCGCGGCTGATTGCGGGTTCACGCACCCCAGGGTCACTGCCTCCTTGACGAGATCGGCGGGGGCAACGCCGCGGCCATCGCCAAACACCAGGCGATCACTCTCCGCATCCCGATCCCAAAGTTCGAACGAACGGGGGTCGAGATTGGTGCGCTGAACAAAGACCAGGAAGATCGACTGCTTTGCCTCAGCCGAAGTACTCTCTTGAGCCGAGAGGCGGCGCTGCCGGTCAACTCGAAATGCGTCGTACTCCCAGACTTCGATCCGCCTCACCACCGACTGGCAAGCCTCGAACCTGTTGATCGAGGTCGGCTTGCCGGCAAGCAGAACGACATCACTCTGGCCTTGCGCGCGCAGTGCCAACCGTTGGGCGTCGCGTCTGTTCGCCCGCATGCGCTGAGCAGTTCCCTCACCGCGCGCGGCCCAAAACTCGCGAAAGAAGCGCTCGCGATCGCGATCCGTTCTCAAGCCAGCAAGCAGCTGGATCTCGCCCTCTCTTGCGAGGTGAAGGATCTCTTGAGCGCGCTCTTGGTAGAAGGTACCGAGTCGCGCTGGCGGCCTTTCGGCACCACCAGCGACTGAGGCAACGCCTGCGATCAACAAACCACCCGCAAATACCAGCCAGTTCTTCGGCTGGATCTCCGACGAGCGGCTCTCGATCGACCTCGGACTCTCGAGCGTTCTCAATTTCTCGCTACCACCCTTTTTGATTGATTCGGGGCTACATTTCGCCACCCGACGCTGCTGTCGGCACAACACCAACTTGTCCTTCGGCTATTTCAAAAAAAGGCCCCTGCCAACAAGTTGCGCCGCTCGGGAATGACCAGCCTCAAGCCGTCGTTCACTAGTGCAACCTCCGGAGGACAAAGGTGTTACAACTCGCAACCTTTGCTTGATTGGGCCGTACTACAGCCTATCTATTGCGAGCGGCTTTCACCGCTCGAACCTCCATCAGCTTCAACTCATCCAGCGCAGTGTCTTTGGAGGTTCCATGACGGACAGTCTCATGACAGAACGGGCCATTCATCCCTTTCAACGGAGCCCAGGGGTTTCTCACAGTGGCGGTTTCGCATTCGCGCGCCGGCTCGACCAAACCTCCCGCTCTGAGATTTCGAACGGCACCCATCGCGCGCCCGGTCCAGCTAACTCGCGGCAAGAGTCGCACCTCTCGCTGGCGCCTGCTCCAGTAGCTGAGGAGCCCGCAACCTCGGCGCCACCGACTCTTGACCGACTCCTAATCCGCAAAGGTCGCCGGATGCTCCTGGTCCGCACCGACGAGATCCAGCTGATTCTCGCCGCCGGCAACTACGTGCGTATCATCACCGCAGACGCGAGCCATTTGCTGCGTTCCCCCTTGGCTGAGATGATGCCGGTACTCGATCCAGCGCGGTTCTTGCGGATTCATCGATCGGCGATCATCAACACCGAGTTTCTGGAATCGGTCGAAACCAATCCTGCAGGCGACTACTTCTTGCAGATGCCTCAAGGCCAACGCCTAAAGTGTTCGAGAAGTTATCGTGGTGGCCTGCGACTGTTCCTGCGGGGCCTGGCGGGCTAAGAGGGCAAGGGACGGACAACAAACTCGCCCGATCAACGAGGCTGCTCCACAAGACTGGCAAGCAGAGCTAGCAAAGGCGGGACGGCAAACAGGCCCTGCAAACAGAACTCCGCCAGCAGAGACCAATAGTCTCAGCCTAAGGCCAGCGCACTTCGAACCGAGCGCCCTGGCCGACACCAGGGCTTGAGGCGCGCACCGCACCGCCCTCCAGCTCGGCAAAGCGTCTGACTAAGAACAGGCCAAGCCCGGTCCCCGCGCGAGCCCTCGTCAGCTCGTCGCCGGGCCGGTAGAACTTGTCAAACAGGCGGTCAGCCTCCATCGCTTCAAAGCCGTGGCCGTTGTCCTCCACCGCCAACCACGTTCCCTGCTCGGTCTCACCCGCAGTCAAGGCTACCCGCGGTTCGGTCGAGGCGCGTGTCGCTTCAACGGCGTTGTCCAGCAGATTCCGAAGGGTCGTCGTCACCCCGTGCGCGTCGGCCTTCACCATGAGATCACGCGGAATCTCGTTCACAACATCGCAACCCAACTGCTCAACCTTCGCCATCCCACCAAGCACCTGGTCAGCGAGCTGAGCCAGCGCGACTGTTTGCTCAAGACCCGCCTCCTTGCCTGACCGGCCGCCTTGAACTTGGTCCGAATCCAACCGCGACGACTCGAGCACATTGCTAACTAGGCCCTCCAAGCGATCGAGATCCACTAGGTTGCGACCGATCAGTCGACGCCTCTGCGGTTCGTCGAGGTCTCGTCGCTCCATGGTTTGCAGAGCGAGACGCAAGCTTGCTAGCGGACTCTTGAGCTCGTGCGTCACGGCCGCAAGGAAGTTCTCCTGCCGGAGCCGCAGCTCCACCTCTCGCGACATAGCACGTGCTAGGACCACCATGCCGAGCAATAGTACGCCCAGAAAAAAGGCACCTTCCCAGCGGTATTGGTTGAGGTGTGCGCGCCGAAGCTCTCTGATCTCTGCTTGTCGTTGCTCGCCGGAAAGGCGGCCGTCCTTCACTGCAACGTTGGGAAGCGTGGCCGCAATATCTTCAACGTCAACACCCTCCCCAAGCAATCGATTCGCCACCGCCAGTTCACCGTCGACCGAAGCGGCCAGGTCGCTGGTCACCTGATTCATCAGGCTAGTCTGGTCGATCATCCACCACATAACCTGAGCCAGTGCTACTCCAAGGAGCAGCAAGAAAGCCCAACGCAGGCGACGCGCGCGCCGACGCTCCGCGTCTCGCGGTCTTAGGAACGGGTTTCTGCTACGAGCTGCCATTTGGCAATTATGGCTGCTGTTACCCTCGAGCTGTCTGCTTGAGGACCCACTATGAATTCACCGCGTATCCTGGTCGTCGAAGACGAACCGCACCTGGCTGCTGGCATCGCCGAAAATCTCGAGGCCGAGGGCTACGCGGTGACCATAGCTGTCGACGGCATAGACGGACTGTCGCAGATGAAGACCGGGATCGCCCAACTGGTCATTCTCGACGTCATGCTGCCTGGCCATGACGGCTACACGGTGTGCGAGTTAGCGCGCGCTCAAGGTGTCTCGACACCAGTACTGTTCTTGACCGCCAAGGGAACGGTCAACGATCGACTTCGCGGGTTGCGGGCCGGTGGCGACGACTACCTGGCCAAACCCTTCAACCTCGAGGAGCTACTGCTGCGCGTCGCGGCGATCCTCAGACGCGTTCCGGCCCAGAGCCGCGGGGTCTTGAGTTTCGGTGGCAACCACGTCGACCTTGATGCCTACCAGGCCACCGACTGGCGCGGTGATCAACATCAGCTCTCGCACAAGGAAGCGATGATCCTCAAGACACTGGCCGAGGCCAATGGAGCCGTGGTTTCGCGCGACGCAATCCTCGACGCGGTCTGGGGACACGACGCTTTTCCCACAGTGCGAACAATTGACAACTTCATCGTGCGCCTCAGGCGTCGATTCGAACCAGACCCGGACCAACCTAAAATATTGCTGACGGTGCGGGGCGCCGGCTACCGATTCGTGGCCCCCGACTCTTCGACCTGAAGTCGAGTGGCGGGTTGGCGAAGAGCAAGACAGCCAAGGGCTCAACAAACTAGAGCGGCGTGGGCTTTGCCGAAGCCTAGTCAGCGCGCCAACTTACTCCATTGCCGTCAGCCTCGAAGCCACGGCCGATCAACCGCTCGCCCACCGGAGTCAACAACGCATCTATGCCGTCGATCTTGGTCAAGCGCAACGATCGTCGCCTGAGTCGCGCCATGATCTCCGACAACCCAGCGTCCACCGCTTCGACCCCGCCTTCGACCAAGGTGCGCTGGAAGGTCACCATCGAGCGTTTGCCTGATTCCAGGAACCCGACCGGTTCGCCACCGAGCAAAATCACCCACGCTCCCTTGACCCGTCTTGGACCCGGCCCATCGGGTTCGCGTCGCTCCGGCCAAGAGAGCAACGAACCATATGGCTGTGAAGGATCGATGGCCGACAGCACCATGACCGCGTTGGCGGCGTCGCTCGCAGTCTCCAAATCCTTGCGATCGGCCCGTAGCCTTTCGATTGCACCGGCAAGCGCGAACTGTCGACCGGACAAGCCTTCGACAAAGTAGCCGCGCCGCACCTGCCCCCGATCTTCCATCTCGCGGAGTACGGAGTAGATCCCCTCGAACCCACCGGCTAGCTCTTCGCTCAGAGCCGCTTCACGGCTGACAATGCCGTAGCGCTCGAGCAAGACACCGGCCATAGCGTGAGCCCACTCGGTATCGGTACCAGGCTCGAAGATCAGATCGTCGACCAACGACCATCGGCCTCCCGCAAGACCTGCTCCCCGACTGGCCCCTCGGCTTGCTCGACCGCTACGACTCGCGCTACTGCGCGAACCACCGCGCGGTCGCGCGGCTCGACTTCGGGTCACTCCACCCAACGCTTGCAGAGGCAAGAAGGTGTCATTGGTCAGCAGACCGGCCCAAACCAGATCCCAAACCACGGCGTCGAGCTCGGCTGCGGCCGCTGAGCGGGCCGCTGCCAGGCGCTGTAACTCAATAGTAAAGCAGGCGCCGCGCTGGAGCAGATGAGCAAGTACTTGACCGTGAAGAGCACTGAGGTCTGGGATCTCGGCGACCGCGGGCGCGCCCAAGTCTACTGCTGCTCCATGCAGTGCATCCCTGCTCGACATCGCACCATCATCCGCCAGCAGTGCCTCTCGAAACGGCACCGGCAAGCGCGGCCGGAGCAATCGAGCAGCCTGCTCGCGGCGAAAGAGGGCGACCTTGCCATCCTTGCTTCCCAAAGCACCAGATCCAATCCATACCACTTCGCCCGAAGCAGCAAATGTGTCGAGCAGTGACGCATCAAAACCCGGCACACGGGCCGGCAAGATCTCGCTACTCAGCACCGCCCACGACAACGGCAAGGCCTCCAGTTGGGCAATCGTCTCGCGCAGGCGCACGGGAGCCTGCGCTTGATCCCGAGCCACTGAGGGCCGTCGCTTGCTGATCCCGCGTGGCGAGGGGGCCCCTGCTACGAACTGCGGTCTTGACCTTTCTTGGGCCTCTGGTTGCACAACCGGTTCGAGTCCCTGCCACTTCGGCAGATACCGCCCCATGACTGTCGAGGACACCGCAGCCACTTCGCCGCGCAACCGCGCCAGCGTGCGACGCTTGATCCGGCGCAGAACTCCCTGCTCGCACCACTCGCGTTGTACCCCACCGGGTCTGATCTCGCCGAGCATCAGGGCACCGGTGTCCTGCGCGATCTTCAAGATCGGTTCGACCTGCGCTTCGAGCAGTCCGTAGCGTGCGGCAAGCTGCTGGGTGGTGAAGGGGCCATGGGTGCGGGCGTAACGTAGCAAGAGCGACTCAAGCGGCGCTTCGCTGGTCTCGAGCAGCGCTTGCGGCAACGCACGTGGCGGCTGAACGCCAAGAGCGTCGCGATACCGAGCGGCGTCGTCTGCTGCGATCCAGCGCACTTCACCCGCAACTTGCACCACGCCCGCCCGTTGCTGGCGGGATAACTCCTCGAGCCAGCTCTCTACCAAGGTTGGTTGAGCCTGGCCGTCCTCATCCAACACCGTGCGAGCGACCACCTCGGCCAGTGAAAGATCACCGAGACGCCGCAACAAGTCATCGACCTCATTAAGGTCTCGGGCTAGGCGATCAGAGGCCAGCGCCTGCAACTCAGCCTCGACCTCAGCGAGCGCTTCAGGATCAATCAGCTCGCGCAACTCTGCTTGGCCCAAGAGCTCGCGCAGCAGATTGCGATCGAGCGTCAACGCCTGAGCCTTACGCTCCGCCATGGGCGCGTCTTGCTCATACAGGTACTGCGCGATGTAGGCGTAGACCAAGGAGCGAGCAAAGGGTGACGCCGACGGCGTTTCCACCTCGTGCACTCGGATCTCGCGCCGCTGAACCTGGCGCAAGATCTCCACCAACGAAGGCAGGTCGAAAACATCGCGCAAACACTCGCGATAGGTCTCGAGAAGAATCGGAAAGTTCGAGAATCGGCGCACTGCCGACAACAACGTCTTCGACTTCAACCGTTGCAGCCACAGCGGCATGCGTTCGGCACCGCGGCGTTTGGGCGTCAACAGAGCGCGCGCTGCATTCTCCCTGAAGCGCGTCGCGAACAGAGCAGAACTGCCCACCTGATCAACGACCAAGTCTTCGACTTCATCTGGATCAGGGAGAAAGTCCTCAACAGTGGGTAGCTCTTCCAGATCCGGAAAGCGCAGCACCACGCCATCGTCGGTGTACATGGTCTCCACTTCGTAGCCCGCTCGTTCGCCCAAAAGGCGCTGCAGCGCCATCGCCCAGGGTGCATGAACCCGCGACCCGAAGGGGGTGAGTAGGCACACTCGCCAATCACCGAGTTCGTCGCGAAACCGCTCCACGACCAGGGTCTTCGCGCTCGGCAAGCGGCCCGTCGCCTCACGCTGTTCAGCCAGGTAAGACGCCAGGTTGGCGGCTGCAAGCTCGCCTAGTGGCGTGGTCGAGCGCAGCCACTCAACGACGCTCTGGGTACCACGCTCGGCGTCGCTTTGGTTGTGACCTTCCGCCTCGGTCAAGAATTCGCCGATCGCGCGTCCCAACTCGATTGGGCGCCCTGGGCCATCACCGTGCCAGAAGGGCATTCGACCAGGTTCTCCGGGCGCCGGAACCACAATCACTCGATCGCGGGTGATGTCGGTGACCCGCCAAGCGGTAGCGCCCAGCAGGATAACGTCGCCCGCGCGCGATTCGTAGACCATCTCCTCGTCGAGCTCGCCAAGTCGAGGACCGTCCTCGCCCAAGTAGACCGAGTAGAGACCGCGATCGGGGATCGTGCCCGCATTGAGTAGCGACACCATCTTTGCGCCGCGTCGCGCGCTCAGCAGGTTCTGCGCGCGGTCCCACGCGATGCGCGGCCGCAGATCGGCGAAGTCATCTGAGGGATAGCGACCCGACAGCATGTCGAGCACCGAGTCGAGTGCTTCGCGGGAAAGCTCGGCGTAGGGTGCCGCTGCGCGCACCAGGTCCATCACTTCATCGGTCGAGCGATCCCGATCCGCCACCATCGCCACGATCTGCTGAGCCAACACGTCGAGCGGGTTCTGTTGGAGGTGCAGTGGCTCTAGCGTGCCCTCCAGCATGCGTTTCGACACCACGGCGCACTCGAGCAAGTCGCCCTTGAACTTCGGGAACACCACGCCTTGCGAGATCTCGCCGACGCCATGACCGGCGCGACCAACCCGCTGGAGACCACGCGCTACGGAACCCGGCGACTCGACCAAGATCACCAGGTCGACCGCGCCCATGTCGATGCCAAGCTCCAACGAGCTGGTCGCCACAATGCAACGCAGCTGTCCACCTTTGAGCGCCTCCTCCACTTCCCGTCGCTGCTCATGCGAAATCGAACCATGGTGCGTCCTGACCAAGTCAGCCACGGCCTCGGGCTCACCGTCGAACTCCCCTGCGACCTCGCTATCGAACTCGCTGTCGAACTCGACGTCTAGCTCTGAGTCAAGCCCAGCCCCCGCTTCCGCCGCCGCCTCATCAACCTCCTCAGCCACGCGCGCCGCATACATCTCGTTCAATCGCTGAGCCAATCGCTCGCAAAGGCCGCGACTATTGACAAACAAAATGGTTGACCGATGCGCGAGAATCAGTTCGATGATCTCCGGATAGATCGTCGGCCAGATACCACCCTCAGTGCTGCGCCAACCACCCTGCTGGCCTAGGCCGCCACTGGCGTCCTTTCCGGCTTCCCTTCCCGCTCCAGAGGCCGCCGCCAACTCATCACGCCTCCGAGCCGTCATCGCACTGCCATCGCTCGCTTGCACAGACGGAGCCGCGGGCGATCGTGGAGATCGCGGGGATCGCCCCGGGTCCTCCATGTCGGGCACCGGCACCACGACCTTCAACTCCAAGCGAGCTGGTTCGCTCGCATCCACGATCGACGCTTTGCGGCGGGTACCCACCAAAAAGCGGGACACCTCGTCCAGCGGTCTGACCGTTGCGGACAGGCCGACACGTTGCGGCTCAACCAGCGTCGCATGACGATCAAACGTGCCCCCTTGCTCCTCAGCGGCTGCGCGCGCCACCAACTCGCTCAATCGCTCGAGTGAGAGCGCTAGATGAACACCTCGTTTGGTCGACGCAAACACATGGATTTCATCAACGATCACAGTGTGGACCGAAGCCAATGTAGCTCTAGCTTGCGAACCCAGCAGCAAGAACAACGACTCGGGCGTGGTCACTAGGATGTCGGCAGGATTGCGTCGTTGCTTGGCCCGATCACGGCTCGGCGTGTCACCAGTGCGCATATCGACCCGCACATCTCGAGCGCTCTGCCCCAAACGCTCGCCGGCGCGTTGGATGCCGATCAATGGCGCCCGCAGATTCCGCTCAATGTCGTACACCAAGGCCTTGAGCGGCGAAACGTAAAGCACCCGCACACCAGCGGGTGCGTCAGAGGGCAGTACCGAACAGCGGTCGATCGCCCACAAGAATGCTGCGAGCGTCTTGCCGCTTCCGGTCGGCGCGACTAGGAGCCCATTGCCACCCGCAGCGAGCACCGGCCAGCCTTCGCGCTGAACGCGTGTGGGTTCGGCGAACGATTCCGCGAACCACAAACAGGTGGCGGGCGAAAATGCGTGCATCGCGGTGTCGGCTGATGGTGTTTGAACTTTGCTCATCGGTCTCGAAATTGGGGCACCATGCTCGCACGGGCAACCAGTACCTTGCTACTGACATCTGCAAGACTTCGCTGATGACTCAACACTTGCACCGCGGACGTCCTCAGCGCCTGACCTTCCCTGTTCAATCGATCCTCGCCGTTGCGATGTGCGCCACCGCCTGTAGCTCGCCGGTTCCAGCCGAGCCGACCGAATCGACGCAGCCTGACCGACGCCTGGTAGTCACCGTAGACGACCTCCCGCATCAGGGCCCTTCCGCCACCTTTCTGCGCTCCGACAGGTACGACACCGAGTCCTTGCGCGCGATGAACCAAGACCTGGTCACCGCGCTCACAGACGCCAAGGTACCGGCGATCGGCTTCGTCAACGAAGGCAAGCTGCGCGGCGAAGATGGTTCCGAGGCACCGGAGCGCGCTGCTCTGCTTGAGATCTGGCTCAAGGCTGGCCTTGAACTCGGTAACCACAGCTACTGGCACCACAGCCTCCATCAAGCCCCCCTCGATGAGTATCAAGCCGATGTGCTCAAAGGCGAACGAACCACCGCACGCCTTACGGCACATCACAACCAACCTAAACCCAGGTTCTTTCGGCACCCGTACCTGCACACCGGCCGAACGCAGACCATCAAGCGAAAGTTCGCTGAGTTTCTCAAGCAACACGACTATCGGATCGCACCCGTCACCAGCGACAACTCCGAGTGGATCTTCTCCAAGGCTTACGCTCTGGCGCTAAACCTCCAGAACGCTGAAGAGTCACAAGCTCTTGCTCAAAGAGTCAAGGCTGAATACCTCGACTACATGATCGCGCGTGCAGTCTTTTCTGAGCGTCAAAGCATCGAGCTGCTCGGTCGCGAGGTGCCTCAGATCTTGCTGATCCACGACAATCTACTGAATGCAGACGCCGTTGGGGAGCTGGTCGAGCGCTACCGCGACCGCGGCTACCGCATGATCCCGCTAGCCGAGGCTCTCGAAGACCCAGCGTTCGAGCGCCCAGACGGATACGAGGGACCCGCCGGCATCTCTTGGATCGAACGTTGGGCTTTCGCAGAGGGTCGAGACAAGACCTTCTTTGCCAACTCACCGAGGACGCCGCAGTGGATCCTCGAACTCGCGGAGATCGACGGTGAATAGCAGCAGGTCAGCGTTGATCCTCGCCGCCCTAGTCGTCTAGGTGGCTGCCTTGGGTTTTGCCGCTCGTGGTGCGTCGAGGGAGCACTCCTCTCGTGGTTTGATCGAACTCCAGGAATCCAATACACTGAATCCCATCCTCTGCATCGAACGCGAAAGCTCCTTATAGCTTTCGCGCCACTGAGCTTTTGCACTATGGACGACCAAGGTCATGGCGTTCCATTGGGGCTCGGCAGGACCATCCGTGTAGGTCAGCCAAAAGGAGATGTTGTGCCGAATCGATCTTGGATAATGTGCATGCTCGGAGTAGTCGTGTCCCTCCCCCTGTTGGCGTCCGACTTCAGCTCCGGCTTGATCGCCCACTACCGCCTCGACGGCGACGGCCAGGACTCGAGTGGCGCAGGTCGTCATGGACAGGTCTTTGGAACCACGCCAACTACAGATCGGCACTCTGCTAGCGGCCGAGCTCTGGAGTTCGATGGCGATGGCGACTATGTCTGGCTCGCCACTCACGCGGTGGCGCTGCAGCCCGCTGAGCTCACGATCGGTGCTTGGTTCCGCGCGGACTCAGGCGAGAGCGGACTTGTCAGCTCGATCGTCCGCTCCAGGTTGTACGGCTACTACTTGTCTATCTCAGAGTCCGATTCTCTTGACGCTGCCGTTTTTGTCGATGGAGGCAACGAGTTTGTCCAGGTCAGCGGTGGCAACTTCCGTGACGATCAGTGGCACCACGCAACCCTGAGCTGGAATGGCATCGAGTTAGTGCTGTGGGTCGACGGAGTGCTGTTCGAAACAGCAACGGCCGTTGCAAGCGGTCCCATCCACTACGAAGAGGCAGCCGTAGCGATCGGACGAGACGGCGACGCCGGTTGGTACTTCGTGGGCGCGATCGATGAGGTCCGCTTTTACGATCGGGAGCTCGATGACGACGAGCGGCTCGGCCTCTACCATGAACTGTTGATCGATGGCTGGGAAACCGGCGACTTCTCAGCGTGGTCGTCGATCACTCCGTGAAGACGATGGCGTATTGCAGGCCAAGAAGTGCGAACCCTGATCTAGGTCAGTCCCCCAGTGAAGTCTCGAACGGCAGCGAGAGTGCAGCCCTACTCTGAGTTCGTGATCTCCAGCCCTCGAAATAGGTCTTTGGGGTTGAGATCGCACATCGTTGGAGAGGTGCTGGACGGAGTCTTCGGGGACTAGAGCACCGCCTGACTGGGCTTGTCACTTCCGACCAGCTCCCGATACGCCGCTGCTGCAAGTCAACGATAGAGTGGACTCCATGCTTTGGCTCAAAAGGCTTTCTTTGCCACTCCTGCTTGCAGTGCCGCTGATCGCGATTGTCCAGGTCGGAACTCCTGCGGTCATCGAGCCAGCCTCACTGGCCTGGCTCGGCGCCGCGCTGGCCGCCGTGTGCTTACCCCTGGTTGCACTCGGCCTGCTCGGCAGCAAGCTGCCCGGCGGCATCGTTCTGCAAGTCGTCGCAGGGTTCAGCTACGGAGCGTTGTTGGCGCTCCAGCTGCGCGAATCGACGGGCTTCCCGTCGAGCACTGCGGCTCTTGGATCCGTCGCGCTGGTGGCGGGAGTCGCCTGCGCTGTGCTGCTGCGAGTTCTGTGCGGCCGGAGGACCAACAACCTCCCTGTCAGCCGCGCCGAGCAAACCATGCCTGAGGCCAAGGTCGCCGGTTGGCGCTGGTTCGCCATCACTGCTGTGCTCGCGCTAGCCGTGCCTCTCAGCATTTACGCCTCAGGGGCTCAGCTTCGTTGGCACCTCCTGCACCACACCCAAAGCTTGGGCAGTCCCATCCAGAAGATCATTGGTGTCGCCCCCAAGACCCGCGACAGCGAGCTGGTCACCATCAACGCCTTGTCTGGCACAGACACGGCTCGCAACATCGCAACCCGGTTCGCGCCTGGAACCACTCCGTTCACGATCGACATCGACAGCCCGTCGATCGTGTTTGTGCTGATAGACACCTTGCGCGCCGACGCGTTCGAAGCCTTCGGCGGCAGCTTGAACCAGATGCCCAAGCTCGCAGCAACCTTCGAGCGATGCCAACGCTTCACCGATGTGTTGGCCAACTCCAGCTGGACACGACCGTCGATTGCCAGCATCTTCACCGGCCTCATACCGGAGCATCACGGAGCGCGCGGCATCAGGGACCCTCTCGAACCGGGGCACACCACCTTCGTCGAAGTGTTGAGTCAAGCGGGCTATGAAACCGTCGCCCTGCAAAGCAACCCCACGGCCGGTTCCAGCAGCGGGCTGAACCAAGGATTTGATCAGTTCGCTGACATCGAACGGGATCCTTATGCCAGAGCGGAAGTGATCAACAAGGCCGCGCTTGCCTTCCTCGCGCAGCGCAGCGGAAAACTGGCACGCGACGGCCAGCCAGCAAACGCTCCTCTATTCTTCTACCTTCAGTATCTCGATCCCCACGAGCCGTATCTTGCCGGTAAAGATGCCAACGGTTGGAGCGCCACCTCCTATCGAGCCGCCTACCAAGCGGAACTCGCCTATCTCGACCAACAACTCGCAGAGGTGCTGCCGCAGATCCGAGAGCAATTGGGACCGGACACCTTGTTCTTCTTCATCTCCGACCACGGCGAAGAGTTCTTCGAACACGATCTGTTTGGGCACGGACATACGCTCTACCGCGAGGTGGTCCACATCCCAGCTGCCTTGTGTGGCGGGCCTTTCGCTGGCGGTGAGATCGCCGCCCGGCTCGAGGGTCGAGACGTCTTCTCACTGATGCTCGGTCTCGCCAACGGCTCACTTCGATCCAACACCGATCTGCTCCGTTGGTCGCAGATCAACAACCGAACCACCCGCTACCTATCGCTATCGTTTGCAGGCTTCGGCAACCTCCAACTACGTCCATACTTACAGTCGATCTACCAACGCGCCATCGAGACCGGTAGCGAGACCTGGATCTGGAACGCCTACGGCAACACTTGGGAATCGTACGCAAGAGATGATTCTTTTCAGATCCACAACCTCGCCGGCCGGGGCGCAGTCGCGCCGGAGAACCAACTCGACACGCTCGCACCCGCGCCCTGGTATCGCGCTGAGCCCATGGCGCTCGATGCAGCCGAGAAGGCAAGAATCAACGGCATCGGCTACCTCCAGTAGATCTGTCAACTCGAACCCGCATAGTGCCCATGCCCACCACCTCCGACTACGCCCACATCAAGCGCCTGCGCCAACGCAGCGGAGTGGGTTTCTACGTCGAAACCCATCTGTTTGACAACGGCTTTCAAGCTGTGCGGCTGCACCGCATTGCGCACTGGTTCAAAGCGCACAAGATCCCGTTCTTCGGCGCCCTGATCTGGCGCATCAATACCTTCCTGACTGGCGTCGATATCAATCCCAACGCCAAGATCGGTGCAGGCCTCGTGATCAGCCACGGGGTCGGCCTTGTAGTCGGCGGTGATGTGGTGATCGGCGAAGACTGTCTTCTCCACCACGGAGCCACTCTCGGTGCGCCTACCACGCAACGGATCGCCCAATGTCCCAGCGTTGGCGACAAGGTGACCATCGGCGCGGGCGCTAGTCTGATCGGAGGCATCACCATCGGCAGCGAGGCCTTCATCGGGGCGGGTGCGCTGGTCGCCACCGACGTGCCAGCGGGGGCAAAGGCGCTCGCTCCGCCGGCGGCAATCACAATCTAGGGGCTTGCTGAGAGATCCCGGGGTGCTCATCGTGTTGCCATGCAAGACCACAGGCCGGCTCTGTTCGGTGTCTTTGAGTTCAGTGGTCGAAGGCGAAACGCTCCGGTCGTGACTCAAGTCTTAGCAGCACAGGCTGGTTGGTTACACTTCCTTGAGCCAAGTCTCGCGGGGCCAATGTATTCTTGGGCGTCCCCCATCTCCTCACTTCTCCTCACCAAAGCCGCGGCTTGTTCAAGCCACGAGCACCAGGAGTTCCGCTATGCCGAAGGCCAAGTTCCACTGCAACCAATCGCGTGGCCGGAGTCTCCGCAAGACCGCGGTGGCCCTCGTCGTCCTCCTTGCCAGTTTCGCAGCGTCTAGCAGCGCGCAAACCCAGTCTCAAGCGGCGGCCCAACCGACCGATGCCGACTCCAACACAGACTGGGCGGTCGCAACCGGCAACCAGTTCAGTCAGCGCTATGCCGCGCTCGACCAGATCGACGCCTCCAACGTCGACCGCCTCGAAGTCGCTTGGACATGGTCCTCGCCCGACAACGCGCTGCGCGAGAACACTAAGGAGCTGCAGAACCGACGCATGGCTCCTGGCAGCCACGAGGTCACACCGCTCAAGGTTGGCAACCGTCTCTACGTCACCACCGGCTACTCCCAAGCCGCCGCCATTGACCCCTCCACCGGCAAGAACCTCTTCACCTACGACCCTGAGTCCTACAGCACCGGTCGACCGCCAAATCTCGGTTTCGTTCACCGAGGCGCCACCTACTGGACCGACGCTGACGGCGTGCCCAGGTTGTTCTATGCGTCGGGCAATGCCTTCTTGCACGCGGTCGACGCCACCACCGGCGAACCCGTCGGTACTTTCGGCGACGGCGGCCGGGTCGATCTCACCTTGGGGATGCGCCGCGAAGTGTCTCGGCGCGGATACGGCAACTCCTCCCCCGCTATCGCCTGCAACGGCGTCGTGATCGTTGGCTCCTCGATCTCAGACGGTGCCGCTAAACCCGAAGCACCTCCAGGCGATGTCCGCGGCTTTGATGCCACCACCGGCGAGCAACTGTGGACGTTCCATTCGGTTCCTCAAGATGGCGAGTTCGGCAACGACACCTGGCTCGACGGCTCCTGGGAGTACACCGGAAATACCAACGTCTGGACGCTGATGAGCGCTGATGAGGAACTGGGTCTCGTTTACCTCCCGTTTGGCACGCCAACCAACGATTGGTACGGCGGCATGCGCAAAGGCGACAACCTGTTCGGGGAAACCCTGGTCGCCCTTGATTGCAAGACCGGTGAGCGCCGCTGGCACTTTCAAACCACGCATCATGGTGTCTGGGACTACGACCTAGTGTCATCCGCAGTGCTCGGGGACGTGGTGGTCGACGGCAAGAAGATCAAGGGCGCCTTCCAAGTATCCAAGCAGGGCTTCATCTACGCCTTCGACCGAGCCACCGGTAAACCTATCTGGCCAATCGAAGAGCGCCCGGTGCCGCAGACCACTGTCGAGAGCGAGCAGACCTCCAAGACCCAGCCATTCCCAACCAAGCCCCCACCATTCGAGATGCAAGGGATGAGTGAAACGCATCTGATCGACTTCACTCCGGAACTACTGCTCGAAGCCAAGAAGATCCTCGCCGGTTTCGACTTTGGACCACTCTACACGCCGCCCAACGCAGATCGCCCAACCCTCAACGTTCCGGGATGGGCGGGCGGTTCGAGTTGGCAAGGCGCGAGCTTCGACCCCGACACCGGCATGCTCTACGTGCCCTCGTTCACCCTGCCGATCTCGATGCAACTGGCTGAACCTGACCCCGCCCGTTCCCCGTTTAAGTACGTCGGGCGGGTAAATCCCCGCATCGACGGGCCGCAAGGCCTGCCGCTGGTAAAGCCCCCATGGGCCCGCCTCACCGCCTACGACATGAACAAAGGAGAGATCGCCTGGATGATCGCTCTGGGCGACGGCCCCAAGCAACACCCTGCGCTCAAGGACCTGGACTTGCCAGCGCTAGGCACTCTCGCCCGCAGTCATGTCCTAGTTACCAAGACCCTGCTCTTCGTCAACTCAGGCGCCGGCCTAGGCCGCAGTGCTGGCGACATCGCCGATGAGCAACCGTACCTTCGAGCGTTCAACAAGAGCACGGGCAAATTGATTCGTGAGATCGAACTGCCCGCCCACACCGACGGCACCCCGGCGACCTACATGCACAACGGTCGGCAGTACATCGTCTTCGCTCTCGGCGGATCGGGCCAGCCTCAAGAAGTGATCGCCTTCAGGTTGGGAGACGCTCCGGCCGGCTGACACTGCCGCCCACTGAAACTGCCGCCCACTGAAACTGCGGCCCACTGAAACTGCGGCCGGCTAGCGCACCAGCCGGACCGTACCGACCAACCTGGGTTTGGCCAACTAGCGCCTGAGTGCCAGGAAGCCGGGGTTACGCAGTAGCCCCGCGGAGATCAGGCTCACCAGCAGGCCAACCGGGAAGATCTCGAGGAAGGTCATCGGCAGCCGATACCAAGGCTTCGCGTACTGGGTTTTCATGTTCTCCATCTTCTCGATCTCTTGCGCCATCGCGTCTGGAGAGATTCCTTCGGCTTCCTTCTGCTCGAGAATCGCAGACGTGTACTGGTCGATGAACTCGTGATCTGTGGCCATCAGGTATCCCTCCCAAGCGACCACATAGATGAAGCTTGCCACCAGAGTGATTCCAATACCGACCGTAAACGCCGAGCTAAAGCGGATGAGGCCGCCCATATCTTGATCGCGATAACGCTTCACCCCAACGAAAATCAGGGTCAACGCCGCCAACATGATCAGGTAGCCAAATATCTCTGACGTCCCTCCGCCGCCCGATGCAATGATCGAGAGAATCATGCTGACGATGATCACCGCTCCGGCGATTCCTCCGTGGGTTAGGACAACTCGTTTCATTGGTTGGTACTCCTTCGAAAGTGGTTCATGGTCTTCAACGACCCGACGGAAGGTAGCGCGACAAGAGTGTGCCTGGCGATGACCCGAAAGGGTGAAATGCGGCAACTCACCCGTTTGCCAGCTACTAGTGCTTCCAAGCGCACACCCGGCTCAGGCAATCAACCCGAGCTGGCGAGCTGCTTGAATCGCCTGAGTCCTCCGCGACACTGAGAGCTTGCGATAGAGGCGTGCCACATGTGACTTCACTGTGTTCGGCGATACAAACAAGCGCTCCGCGATCTCTTTGTTCGAGCAACCCTCAGCCAGCAAGTCCAGCACCTCCGCCTCTCGGCCGCTGATGTTGAGCGTTGCGAGAACCTGCTGTCGTGCTTCAGGTTGGTCGCCTGCTGGCGCGGCGAAGAGCCGGCGCCCGGCAAACACACCCAAAGCCAGAAAAGCGAGCGCAACCGCGCCGATGTAGATTTCAGCCGCAAAGGCATGCACCGTAAACCGGTATTGCAACCACTGCAGTAGAAACGCCCCGCCACCTATCGCCAAGCCATAGACCAAGAGTGATCGGTTGAAGAATCGGCGCACCAACACGGATCGCCCTGTCTCGGATCGCACTGCCACTAACGCTCCAATACCGTCCGCGACTCGATGTGCTGGGCCAAGTCTTGAGGTAGCCACCAGCTTTCCTTGAGTTCCCGCTTAGCAAACAGCTTCTCTGCCTGGTCGTCGTAGTGGGGTGATTCAGGGCGGTCGCTCTGACCCCAGGGGATGTAAATCCAGCTTTGAGGCGGTTCGGTCATGACCACCACCTGCGTTGAGGTCTGACCACGTGTCCCGCGACGCATGCGATCGTCGCGCTCTGCGCCGAAGCCAACCACCCGCAACGTGGTCAAGCCAAGTCGACCACCGCCGCCTTCAACCGCCCAGGAGTCGTCATCGCGGCCCACGCGGTAGCGATCGCCATAGGTGGCCTCGATGCTTCCGTAGTCATCGACGATGTCTGCCAAGCCCTGATCGAAGGCAGCGGTCAACAGCGTCGCGTCGGCCGAGGACAGTTTGATGGGAGCCGGTTCCTCGCCACTGACAATCGAGTACCAACTGTCAATCGAGGACGCGATCTGTCTTGCTTCGGTTCTGAATGACTCGGCCTCCAACGCTTCGCGCCAGACCGCAAAGTAGAGCGCCGGCTTCGAGTCGGCCTCGAGTGCTAAGTCCCAGGACAGAAGCGCTTGGATCGCCGCAACTCGATCGGCAGGTGGCGCATTCTCAGGTGCCTCATCGGCGGTCAGATCGTGCGCTTGCTGCAGTGCCTCGATCCAGCGATCAATGCCATAGGGTTTGATGTCATTGATGTATGCGATCGCCTCTTGTGCCGTAACGCTCTCATCGTTGCTCAGGAGCTCAACCGCCCGTGCACCGCGCTGATTGGTCCAGCCCCCGCGCGCCAGACTGTGACTCGAATCAGCATAAAGATATGGGGGAACGTCGGCTTCAGCGAACGGCGAGTTAGGCATCATCGCGTCCGGGGGAATGTTGCAGTTCTGCATCCATCCGTGCTCGGGATTGAGCACTTGTAAATGATCGCTTGCTGGATGAATCCCCTGCCAAGTGCTGCGTGACGTCGACCCGTCGACCGGCTTGCTCCAGTCAAAATCGAGCGACCTGATTGGCACTCGACCGGTGCGTTGGTAGTAGATGTTGCCCGAGGTATCCGCCGACATGATGTTCTGTGGGAACAGGCTCGAGTCAGATAGCCCCTCCTCAATGCCCATATAGCTCTTTGCGAGATTGAACGTCCGCCAGGCTTTGAGCGTCACCATGTCGCCATAAGCCGTGCGCGCCGCATAGCCCTTGTTGCCCGAACGCGCAATCAAGGGGCCGTGGTGTGAGAACCACAGCGTGTGCGTTTGAGCCTCCACGCCTTCTGCGCCGCGCACCGCAAGTTCGATGTCGCGTCGTTCGAGGTCCTTCCACTCGCCATCGAACTTGTACTGCAAGGCGTCGTCATCACCCCGCAGGTCGATCTCGAAGACGTCGGCAGTATCTGGACCGCCGGTGGTCATCGCCCAAGCAACGTGCTCGTTGTGCCCAAGTCCAATGTAGGGCGAGCCTGGAAGCGTTACCCCGGAGCCATGCAAGTCTCCGGTGTGCATCCGTACCTCCCAAAACCTCGACGGTCCGTCCCACGCAAGGTGTGGGTCAATGGCTAGGATCGCGGCTCCCTCAGCCGACCGTGCCGGTGAGATAGCGAACTGGTTCGAGCCTCGGAGGGTCTTCTCCCATGCTGGTCTCACGCCACCGCGGACCAAGTCACTGTAAGCCTCGTCGATCGACCAGTTGTAGAGAAATAGTCGACCAAACGCCAACACCATGGCAGCGTCGACCTGGCGCTCGCCCCACCACGGCGGCAGGTCCTCAGGGTGCTGCGCATAGAAGGCGTTGATCCCGTCTGCAAAGGCCTGCACTTCGATCTGCATCTCATCGCTCAGGCCCGCCAAGCCTCTCTTGCCAGCGCCATAGTGATCGAACATGTGTGAGCGCAGATCCGAGGGCACCGCGCCGGAGCCGGCGATGCTCGACACCTCGCCAATAGCGATCAGGAAGTTCTGCAGGAGTTGTTGGGGACGATCTTGGGCTTGCGCAAATCCCATGGCATAAAGACCATCGGCGATGGTCGGGGCATAGATGTGAGCAACACCCCAGGTATCGCGATAGACCACGGTCTTCTCGGCATCATCGCCACTACCAGGGAGGGGTGTTCCCGTCGCGCAAGCAAAGAGAACCAGCAGACCGAGACCGAGAGTTTGAATCCGAACCATAACTATCCCCTTTGCAAAATGCCAATGCGCAACCCACCCCACAGAAGTGGTCTGGGTCGTTGTTGCTGAATCGATATCACGGATCATCTTCCTCTCGCGAGGTCACACCTCTTCCAGCAAGCCAGGATCAAGCAGCGCCTCAATTGCCCAGCCAACCAGCTCAGAGGAAACTCCGGAGCGTTGGGCGATCTGAGCCAACGAGCGTTTGCCATCAGCGAGGCTCAATACCCAAAGCAACGCGAGTTCGCGCTCGCGACCTTGGTCATCGCCGCCCAAAGTTCGATAGAGACCGCGACGCCCAAGCTGGGGTTCACCCTGATTGTGCTTGCTGCGATAGAGCTTCTCTTGCTCGAGCTCGTTACACACAGCTAAGAACAGCTGCAGCGAGCCTTTCAGCGCCGCTCCACTCAGGAGGTCGAGGTTGTCCGCCGAGGTGTGGTACTCGGGATAGCGACCCCACGGGGTCCTGCTCAACGAACCGATCGGCAGGTTGTATCCAGGCGAGCAATACTGACGCTCGTCGTAGCCAAACGGAACGAACGGCTCAACCACCAGATCGACACCAAGCTGGCAAGCAGCAGCCTCGACCGCGCGATCGATTGGCCAGCTCTCAGACAACGAACCGCCGCGACTCATCTTGTAGTGAAACTCACCGGTGTCGCCCAAGTTGGCTGCTACCAGCCCGTGCGCAACGGTCTCAGCGGCCTCTGGATGGAGCGCCAACCAGGTGATCGCGCCAAGGGTCCCCGGCAGAAACAAGAAACGATAGCTGTACCGACGTTCACTCTCTTTGAGACTGCCCAAGACAGACGCCAAGGAGGAAACGACCGCAAGACCGCTGAGATTGTCGTTGGCCAGCGACGGGTGACAGCAGTGGGTGGACACCAGCACTTCGCGATCGCTCCGCCCCTTCAAGACCAATTCCCCATAGGTCAATGACCCTGCGTCGAGCGTACTGTCGATGAACACTTCATAGTCGCCTGGAACCAGTGCCATCCGCTGCTGATGGGCAATGCAAAAACCCCAACGGTCAACGTAGTAGGACGTGCGGTAGGGAATCAGCTCGGGCTGATCTTCGAGTGAGTACAGGTGTTCCTCAAGATCGCCCAAGGAGAGCGTCTCGTGAATCGGCACGCTGTAGCCCAACAAGTGCAAGTTGTGATCCTTGATATCGACCACGATGGCGCCATCTGGTCCTTTGATCCACGCCTCGCGCACCGTCCACTCGCGCGGCACTTCCCAATCCAGTACTTGTGTTCCGGTCGGCACTTCGCGGACCTTGAGATCGGGCAAATCCTGCTTCAGCAGCGCCAAGGTCTCGCGCACTCCAGCGCCGGTCAGGGAGCGAAAGATCGGATAGGCATCATGCGCGAACTTCACCATCCGCTGTTGATGACGGTCGAGTGCGACGGCGTCCAGCGTCAAGATCTCTTCGACGCTCACGGGTTGTGCGCGTCACGGATGAGCTGCTCGTGCCCGGCTCGATCAAACTGCGACAACCCGGTGTCCTTCTTCGAGATCACCTCCACCTCGCTCGGCCAGGTAATGGCGAAGGTCGGATCGTCATAGCGATAGCCACCAACCGCAGAAGGCGCGTAGTACTCGGACATCAAGTAGCTCACTTCGGACTCAGGCTCCAACGTCAGCAGACCGTGGCCAAACCCCTTGGGGATGTAGAGCTGTCGACCGTTGGCCGCACTCAGTTCGATTGCGAAGGATTGCGCGAGCGTCGTTGACGAGGGGCGCAAGTCGACGATCGCATCGAAGATGCGACCCCGCGAGCAGCGCACCAGTTTGCCTTCCTCGTGAGGAGGCAGTTGAAAGTGAATACCTCGCAAGGTACCCACCCTCGGGTTGCACGATACGTTGGCCTGCGGAAACTCCGTCTCGATGCCGTGCTCAGCAAACTCGCGTCGGCAAAAGGTGCGGGCAAAGGTACCGCGCTCATCGCCAAAGGGTTCAGGATCGATCAACCATGCACCTGCCAGAGGCGTTTCGGAGAAAATCACGCTCCCTCCTTGGGACCGCCACCAACCGTTCCTTTGCGTTTGCTCTGCGCCAGGTCCCAGCGACTGGCAGCGTCTGCGTCGCGGCTTCGAGTCCTGACCACTTCGACCGGCTCGGGACTAGGTGCTGCGGTCTGCGCCGGGTTCCCCGAACCCGGCTGATACACAGTGATGCCCTCGAGTCGCTCCTCATCAGGAGGGAGCTCAGCTGGTTCGGTTGGTTCGGTTGGTTCGGTTGGCAAGACTGGCTCGATCGGTGCCTCGACCGGCACCGGTGCGGCGGGTTCTGGCGCGGTCGGTTCTGTAGCGGCGGCTGATTCTGGAGCGGCCATTCCTGGGGCAGCCGGTGCCGGGGCGGTCGGTTCTGCAGCGGCCGGTTCTAGCGCCAACCGCTCAGCCGGGGTGAACGACGATGGCTCGTCAGAGAGCAAGGACACGAATGGAGCAGCGGCTGGGCTCGGGAGTGGCGGATCCTGCTCAGGCTCGTTGGGATCGGCCGGCTCCCCTTCGGCCGGCTCCCCTTCAGCCAGATTCACGTACAGCGCACTTGGGTCCGAGACACTCGGAGCCTCGACGCCGAAGGCTGCAACGCCGAGCATTCGTCGGGTTGCCGACTCGATCACCTCGGCCGACACTCCTTCTTTCAGCAGAGCGGCGCGCAGGCTGTCATTCAGCTCCAAAGCTTGCGCAATGGGATCGGTCGAATCGGCGAGCGTTGGGGGGCCAGGCGCGGCAGGGCTGGGAGCCGATTCGACCGGAACAGAAGCTGGCTGTCCTGAAGCAGCGAAGGGTGCATCGTCCCACGCTGAGGCAACTGCTGCTTGAAGAGACACCGGCAGCGCAGCAACACCGCCGCCGACGCCTGGCGAACCGTCCGTTGTGCTCTCAGGCTCCGTGGCTGCTTTCACTGCTCCCGCCATGTGCGCTTCGAGCCGACGATCCGCTGCCAGTGGGGGGGTGTACGTCTGGGACGGATACACCACCACGATCATGCTGACGCAGATCGCCGAGGCGATCGACAGCAAGATGAAGTTGGTGGTGAACTCCTCACGCAGAACCAACATGGTAATCGGCATCAGCCAGGAAAGGCCTGCCATCACCTTCTGCCAGACGTTTGGGGCTAGCCCAGGCCGAAGCGCAGTCCACAGCATGCCGATCCAGCTGGCAGCACCACCAACGACGATCAGATAGACCATGGTGTTGGCACCTCTAGAGCCCGCGGAAAGGCCGGCCAAGGCCAATGTCCAGCCTCCACCAGCACCGATCAACCAACACGAAGATAAGAGAAATCTCACAGAGTCAACCTAAGGACCTTTCACGATATTGACCGCCCAGCTTGGACCGGATCCTGCTGAGCCCCGCAACAGCCACCATTGGGTTCGAAGCGCACTCAGCAGGTATTCATGACGTGTCACCTGAGGCTACCGGATCTGACGAACCTCTGGAATCGCCACCACGAACTGCCCTCCCCACTCTCGGATGTGTGCCATCTGCTCGACGATCTCACTCTCGAGGTTCCAAGGCAAGATCAGCAGCCACTCAGGCTTGGTTTTGCTGATCGCTTCTGGCCCGGCAATCGGAATGCGTGTGCCCGGCAAGAAGCAGCCTTGCTTGTGTGGATTGCGATCCACCGTGTAGGAGATCAAGTCAGGACCAACACCGCAGAAGTTGAGCAACGTGTTGCCCTTAGCGGGGGCGCCGTAGCCGACCACCGCCTCACCACGATCGGCAGCATCCATCAAGAATCGCAGCAAACCACGCTTGACCGTGCGCACCCGATCCTCGAACGAGGTGTAAGTCGCAGGGTCCGTAAGTCCGGCCTCGCGCTCCTGCTCGAGCACTCCGGCAACGCGACCGGTCATCGCTAGTACGCCTTCCTTGGCATCGCGCGGGGCGTCCGCCCAGCGAGCGAAAATCCGCAGGGACCCACCATGAGTCCTCAACAGCTCGACATCAAAGACCTCGAGGCCATGTCGGGCGAGCACGCTCTGTGCTGCGTGCAAGGAGTAATACTGGTAGTGCTCGTGGTAGATGGTGTCGAATTGAACTTCCTGCAACAGCGTCAACAGATGCTGGACCTCGATGGTCAAAACACCCGCAGGGGCCAAGAGCGCGGCCAGCCCGGCAGTGAAGTCATTGAGGTCAGGCACGTGAGCGAACACATTATTGGCGACCACCAAGTCAGCCCCACGCCCAAGCAGCGGCGCGGCTGAACTGGCAAAGGAGCCCCCGTGCACGTCGAGTGAAGGATCCAGGATTCCGTCGATCGCCTCACGGGCGACCTCGGATCCTAAGAAGCGGTTCACAGTTGGGATCCCTGCCTGCTCGGCATGCTCAGCGATGTTGCGCGCTGGCTCAATGCCGTAACAGGGCACGCCGTGCTCTTGAGCATTGCGCAACAGGTAGCCGTCGTTGCTTGCCACCTCGACCACCAGGCTCTCGGAGTCGAGACTGAATCTTTTGCTCACTTCCTCGAAGTACTGGCGAGCGTGCTCGAGCCAGCTGTCCGAGAACGACGAGAAGTACGCGTAGTCGGAAAAGATTGCCGCGGTGCCTTCCATGGTCGGCAGCTGCACCAACCAGCATTCCTCACAAAACCAAGCAACCAGCGACAAGAACGGCTCGGGCCGCTGAAGCTGGTCCGCAGTCAAATACGAGTTCGCTAGCGGCGAGGCGCCCAGATCGCAAACCTTGGTGCGTAGCTCCGCTCCGCACGCGCGGCAACACAGTTCAGTCATGGTCATGCCCTTAGCCCTCGTGTCCCTACCAGACCTTCCAAGGCGCATCTCCCTCGCTCCATATACCGTTCAAGTGCAGGTAGTCGCGATAGGTATCCATGGGATGCCAAAAACCCTCGTGCAGGTGCATGCTCAACTCGCCATCGCGCGCTAGGTTGCGCAGTGGATCGTGCTCGAAGAACAGCTGCGGATCATCGTTGAGGTACTCGAAGATCTTCTTCTGGAAAACGAAGAAGCCGCCCGAAACAACACCCTCGGCAGTGGGCTTCTCCCGAAACTCGAGCACCCTAGAACCATCCCGCCGCATCTCGCCATAGCGCGATGTCGGACGCACCCCGGTGACCGTGCCCGCTCGACCCTCGTTCAAGTGAAGATCGACCAAGGCCCCTATATCGAGCGCACCCACCGCGTCGCCGTATGTGAAACAGAAGGTCTCTGAGTCGATGTAGTCGCGCACCCGCCACAAACGAGCGCCGGTGCCAGTTTCAGCTCCGGTCTCAGCCAGAGTCACTTCCCAGTCTTCGTCGCCTGCGGTGTTCAAGAAACTGATTGGCTTCGAGCCATCGAGGGTCACCGTGAAGTCGCGGTGCATCTCGTTGTAGCGCAAAAAGTACTGTTTGATCGCCCAGCCCTTGTAGCCCAAGCACAAGATGAACTTGCGATGGCCATAGTGGCGGTAGATCTTCATGATGTGCCAAAGGATCGGCCATCGACCGATCTCCACCATCGGCTTAGGCCGGTACTCGGTCTCTTCTCGCAGCCGGGTGCCTTGGCCGCCGCAGAGGATGACTACCGGGATGTTGCTTCGATCGGTCATTGCTCTTTCCTGTGTTAGTGGAGTCCGCTGGTCGTCTCCCTCGCATCTGGCTGCCAGCGGCGATGGACTCACTTCATCGCGAGCGAGCTTACCCTCAAGCACTACCTCAGGCGAGGGTGTGCAGGCCATTGGAGACGCTCTGCAGGCTCCCAGCCGGCTGGTTAGGAGCGGTTAGAGGTAGCCCAACCGCTTCAGCTTCTCGATCTCCGCCGCGAGAGCGGCCGGATCACGCTCCTTGCCCACGGCTGGCGGCCGCCAGAAGTGCTCGTAGCTTGGGATCCGACGCTCGGCCAGCGCATCAATTCGACCTCCAAACGCCTCGGTCCACACCCGGCCCGGCATGTCTTCTGCCACCGGCAGACCGAGCAGCGCGAGCACCGTCGGCACCACATCCACAACGTGCGGACGCTCGAGAGTCAAACCGGGGGTCACACCATCGCCCCACATCATCACTACACCATCAGGACCGTGTCGATGCTGAGTGTCCATCGCATGAACAATCGAGGCTGCGTGCCCGTGATCCGACACCAAGAGAAAGATCGTACCGGGCTCAACAGCCGCCTCGATCTCACCCAAGAAGGTATCGAATTTCTCGTGCTGCTCAATCATCTGAACCTGGTCCGGCGCGCTGGTGAACGGGTAGCGCCACGGTTCGAACTCGCTCCAAGTGCCATGCTGGAGAGCATCCGGCTGATGCCAATAGAGATTCAAGAACCTGGGTTGTGTTCTTGTGGCCAACAGATCAAAGGCGGTGTTGGTCTGCCACTCAAAGTCGCTGCCACGCGGCAAGCCCTCTTTCTCCAAGAGATCCACTGGTTGCACGAAGGACCCTAAGTCCTCAATCTGCGCATTGCCAGCTCGAAAGTCATCGGCAAACAAATCGGCACCGTAGGCGATCACGAAACTGTCTTGAGAGTCGAGACTCACGGCCGGGTACGAATATAAGTAGCCGTCAATCACGCCGGCCGAGACTCCGAAGTGATCGACGATCTCCCAGATCGGGAAGCGTTCGAGGTCGCCGCGCAGTACTGGAATCTGGCGCGCCAAGCCAACGCGACTCAACAAGTTCACCATCTCGATGAACCAGGAGCGATGCACCGGAAAGAGCCCGCGACCAAGCCCCGCCATTTGCACACGGTAGAAGTCGTGAATCCCGTGCTGTTTGGGCACATGGCCAGTGTAGATCGTGCTCCAAATCACCGCCGAGTTGGCATGCGGCAGTGTTTGCAGCGGGGCGCTGGCTCCTTCTCGGCGGAGCCGCTCGAAGTTAGGCAAGCGTCCTTCCGCGATCAGCCGATCAAGAACTCTCGGATCTAGACCGTCAAACCCCATCAGCACAACATGCGGAGCCGCCGCGCCGTCAGCCGCAGGCACCACCTCCACTCCCGCAGCGCTCACAAGCGGCGTCTCACCTTGGTCGCCGTTCCAGTTGGTTGCCACCACTCCGGCATGACCCAGCGCCACCACTGTTGCGATCGTGATCGCTGTACGGCCAAGGCCAACATCTTGAACCCAGCGCAATAGAACCCAGGCCGCCCACCATCCGATCGCAGCGACCACCAAGGCCGCGACCAGCAAGTACACCGCCATCCCCACCCAGCCTTGAGGGTGAACAATGACAGTCTGATCGTAGGTCAGTCCGTACAGGACCCCAAAGACCGCGTAGATCACGGCGAAAACCTGGAGGCCGAATCCGGTCGAAGGCAAAATCGACGGCACCGAGCCTGACCCTTCCCTCGTGTCAGGCTGCTCCGGCAACAACCAGCTCACCATCGCTAGAGGGCCGGGCGCCCTGCGAGCCACTCCGCTCAGAACCGGCAAAGCGAGCACTGCGGCTCCGCTCACCGCTCCTGCAAAGAAGCCGTTCAAGGCCACGAACCAAAGCCAGGACGCAATCGCGACCACCGGGCTACTGACCTCGTTGAGCAACAAGTGCAGCAGCGACACCAGCCCTCCAACCAGCAAGCCACCAGCGACCAGTCCCCATCTCGAGGAGTCGAGCAACCGAGCCAACATCAGACGAACTCTGCCAGTCGTTTCATGGGTATTTTCATGGGTGCACGTGTTTGTCGGGTCATCGTGAGTGACTGCGAATGGACGGCCTCGGTACCAATCGGCAGGGCGGCGCCGTCACGGTATGATCGCTCGTCAACCAGCGGTCGAGTCTATGCCCTGAGCAGGCCGCCGCCCTAAGCCCAAACTCAACTCATCCTTTCGACCACGCGGTTCACGAGAGACATCTAAATGCGCTTACTTGTCACCGGCCATCAAGGCTACATTGGAGCGGTTCTCGTGCCGATGCTGCTCGACCGCGGTTATGAGGTCACCGGCTTCGACACCGACCTCTACCGCGACGGCGAATTCACCGATCGCAAAGCGGATGCCTCGGTCCGGCTCAAGCTAGCACCGCTGACTCCAGTCCCCACGCTCACCAAAGACATGCGCGACGTCAGCGCTTCCGATCTTGACGGGTTCGACGCAGTGCTTCACCTCGCAGCGCTTTCCAACGATCCCATCGGCAACCTCGACGCGGGCCTCACCACCGACATCAACTACACCGCCTCGCTCGCGCTCGCTAAACATGCAAAGCAGGCCGGAGTGGAGCGTTTCATCTTTTCGTCCTCCTGCAGCACCTACGGCGCGGCCGGCGACACTCCGCTCAGTGAGCTAGCACCGTTCAACCCGGTGACACCTTACGCGGTGGAGAAAGTAAGACTCGAGCAAGCACTGCAACAACTCGCTAGCGACGACTTCAGCCCGACCTACCTGCGCAACGCTACCGCCTACGGTCTCTCGCCGCGGTTGCGCCTCGACATTGTGCTCAACAATCTGGTGGGCTGGGCCTACACCACCGGTGAAGTCCTGATGATGTCGGACGGCACACCCTGGCGTCCGATCGTGCACGTGGAAGATATTGCTCGCGCCTTCGTTGCCACGCTCGAGGCACCGCGCGACGTGATCCACGACGAAGCCTTCAATGTCGGCCGCTCAGCGCACAACTACCGGATTCGTGAACTGGGCGAGATCGTGGTGGACACGGTGCCCGGCAGCAAACTCGAGTACGCGCCAGATGCAGGCCCCGACAAGCGCAGCTACCGAGTGGACTTCACCAAGATCGAAACCACCCTGCCCGGCTTCGAGCCCCAATGGGACGCTCAACGCAGCGCCCAACAGTTGCTCGATGGATACCGCGCGTTTGGCCTCACCCGCGAGCACATGGAAGGCCCCGAGTTCATCCGACTGAAACGCCTACAGCAGCGTATCCAAGCGCGCGAAATCGACGACCAGCTGCGCTGGCTCGCTCCTGGTTCAGGTTAAGGGTCGTCAGCACGAGTCGTTTTGTCCAAATGACACACAAGAGCGATCCAGGGCACATAGCTCGTGGGCGCGGCGCCGGCTACAACCCGCAGAACCGGTTCGAGAAACTGTCCTACTCCGCCGAAGAAGCGCCTGCGGATCGCGTCGAAACGGTGCTCTACCGAGACTCGAGCAAGAGCGTTCTCGCCAAGAACGATAGCCCCGACGTTCCTTTCACCTACTCGATCAACCCTTACCGTGGTTGCGAGCACGGCTGCGTCTACTGCTACGCCAGGCCCACCCACGAGTACCTCGGCTTCTCAGCGGGCCTCGATTTCGAAACCAAGATCCTGGTCAAAGAGGACGCGCCGGAACTCCTGCGGGCGCACTTAATGAAACCAAGCTGGAATCCGAGTGTGATCGCACTCTCGGGCAACACTGACGCCTACCAGCCAATCGAACGCGGGCTAAGGGTTACTCGTCGATGTTTGGAGGTGCTGACCGAGTTCCGCAACCCGGTTCAGATCATCACCAAGAACGCACTGGTCACCCGCGACCTCGACCTGCTCCAAAAACTCGCAGAACACGGGGCTGCGGGAGTCGCTGTTTCCATCACCACCCTCGATAGTGGGCTGGTCAGTCAGCTCGAGCCGCGCACCTCAAACCCGCAACGACGGCTTCAAGCGGTGCGCACTCTGAGCGAAGCGGGCGTCAGAACTTCTGTGTTGATCGCGCCGGTGATTCCGGGCCTCAACGACCACGAGATCCCGGCGATCTGTGACGCGGTGGCGAACGCTGGAGCGGTGGCCTTGGGCTTCGTCATGCTGCGTCTACCATTGGCGGTAGCACCACTGTTCGAGGATTGGCTCACCAGGCACTATCCGGACCGTAAAGCCAAGATCCTGCACAAGCTCCAGGACATGCGTGGCGGCAAGCTCAACGATCCCCGCTTCGGATCCCGCATGCGCGGCAGCGGCCCGGTGGCTCGACAGATCGGCGACCTTCTACGCCTCTCGCGGCGGAAAGCGGGCCTCGACGCCAAGATCGCACCGCTCTCAACGGCGGCGTTCAGACGGCCAGGCGAGCAGCTCAAACTGCTCTGAGCCCAGGACCCGATAGGTACTCCTCCAGACGCATCCTGCGTCCGCTGATACTCTCGGTTTCTCCCACTTACCCCTTTTCCAGACTCTCAGCCTCCAAACACCGATGCCCACCGCTACCGAAGAAGAACTAGGCCCCGGACAGACTCGGCCGAGTCGGATCCGCGACTGGTTTTGGGCTCCCGTCGCGCCGTGCATGATGCGCGCCTTCCGCTCAGTACCAGTGAGCTGGCTTGAGCCACTGAGTCGGTTCGCGGCAAGGCTATGGGCGCGCTGGCCGCGCGAGCGGGAGATCATGCGCCGCAACTTCAGCCGCATTCTCAACATCGACATCAAGTCACCTCAGGGCGCACAACTCGCTGCCAACGTTTATCGCAACCAGATCATCTGCGCGATGGAATCAATCCGAGCAATCCACCAACCCGAGCTGGTCAAGCTCGAGGGGCTCGCAGAGATGCGGGAGACGCTGCGGCGAACGGAGAGGGCAGGCAAAGGACAGCTCGTAGTCACCGCCCACCTAGGGAGTTGGGAGATGATCGGCTTGTTCACCCCCGACCTCATCGAAGGCTCCTTTCACGAACTCGCTAAACCCATGCGCATCAAAGCGTTCACTCGGCACCTAGAAAAGTTGCGTCGCCAAGCAGGAGTACACGTGTTGTGGAACAACAACAAGCTACTGCTGCGACAAATGCTGCGCACTCTGCGCGATGGCGACACGCTCGGTCTTGCGGTTGATCAAAAACCCAAAGGGCTGCGCGGCCCGGTGGTCGACTTCTTCGACCGACCGACCGAATTCGTCGGTGGACCCGGCGCTGTGGCCGCTCGAACTGGCTGCGCGGTGGTTGGGATCTTTTGCACCAGGCTGGGATCCTTCACCTATCGCATGAGCACAGAAGTCCTCTACGAAGCCTCGGACGAGCAACGCGACGCTCGCGAGATCACTCAGTCGCTCGCCACCGCCATCGAGCGCGCGGTGCGCCAAGCCCCCGATCAGTGGCCCTGGACCTATCGACGTTGGATCTACGACGATGATGGCTGGCAGGGGCCACGCGGTGAAAAGCCTGCTCGCAAGGCTACGGCTGCAAACGCAGCCGCCGACGTTCCAGCCGACGCTGGAACTACAACTTCCTCAGGTTAACCCTCTCGACCGAATGGTCCGCACCCTTCTCTAGGATGAGGGTCGCGCGATCGCGTGTCGGTGCGATGTTCTCGATCAGATTGGGCTTGTTGATCCGTCGCCAAATGTCCTCTGCGGTCGCCACCGCCTCGGCCTTTGACAGGTGCGAGTAACGATGGAAGAAGGCGCTGGGATCTCGGAATGCGGTGCGCTGCAAGGTCAAGAATCGGTCCACGTACCATTGTTCGATCACTGCAGCGGCGGCATCGACATACACTGAAAAATCAAACAGGTCCGACAAGAAACGGAGCGACTTGGGGCCTTCTTCGGCGCCACTGCGTTGACCAATGCTGTTTGTCTGCAAGACGTTTAAGCCTTCGACGATCAGAATGTCTGGCTGGTCAACAATGCGCTCTTCACCAGCCAGGATGTCGTAGGTGTTGTGAGAGTAAAGAGGGTGCGGCACCGCCCGTTCCCCACTCTTCACTCTCAGCACAAAGCGCAATAGTCGCCGCACATCGTAAGACTCGGGGAAACCCTTACGGTCCATGATGCCGCGTTCTTGGAGCACCTGGTTGGGCAGCAAGAAGCCGTCAGTTGTTACCAGGTCGACCTTGGGATGGTTGGGCCACCGACTCAACAGCGCGCGAAGGATTCTGGAGGTGGTGCTCTTACCTACAGCCACCGAACCGGCCACGCCAATGACGTAGGGAACCTTGGGTTCGCTCTTGCCAAGAAAGCGGCCGGTTACCGAGAACAGCTCTTGCGACGCTGCCACATACAGGTTCAGCAGGCGCGAGAGCGGCAAGTAGATATTGACGACCTCATCCAAAGAGACCTGTTCGTTGATGCCTCGCAGCACCTCCAGTTCGTCTTCGTCGAGGGTCAGCGGAGTCCCCGCACGTAGACGACTCCACTCTTGCTGCGAGAAGGAAACGTAGGGCGATGAGGTCGGCGCCGAAACTTGCCGCTCCGCGACGCGATCCATGATCTCATCCAGCGCCGGAGCCTCGGCACCGTCGAGCGACCCGGTGGCGCTCTTGGTCTTGGTATCGCGTTGCGGTTCAGCCATGGTTCTACCCTTTGCTGCGACCTCGGGATCGCTTAAGGATCGAAGGTGCTAGAGCGCCTCGAGCACCGCGTCGGCACCGCTGACACCAACCTCGCGACCTGGCTCGACACCAAGATAGGTGACCTTGCCGTCGTCGACGATCGCGGCGTAGCGCGCCGAGCGCTTGCCCATGCCAAAGGCCGAAATGTCGAGCACCAGACCGGTGGCCTCTGAGAACTCGCGGTTGCCATCAGACAACAGCACGATGTCCTCAGGAATCGAACGCTGCTGGCGCCACGCATTGAGCACAAACGCATCATTGGTAGAAATGCAGGCAACGGTGTCAACGCCCTTGGCCTTGATCTCACTCACCCGATCAATGAAGCCGGGCAGGTGGTGGTCGGAGCAAGTCGGGGTGAACGCACCCGGCACCGCGAACAGAACCACCTTCTTGCCACTGGTCAGCTCCTTGGTCGAGACATCGCTCATGCCCTCAGGCCCCAAGGTCTTGAAGGTGCAAGCGGGAAGCTGGTCGCCGGTTTGAATTGCCATCTGTGGTATCTCTCCTGAACAGTCACTCTCACGCAGTCAGCGCGAGGTGCTGGTTTGTTTTGAATGACCAGCCGGCTAGCGGGCTGATCCTCGGATTATGAACGGTCCCCATCGCCACGGGAATCCACAAAGTGAAGGACATGCAGCGTATCAAGTGACGGTTTCCGCCTCTGCCGCTAGCAACCGCTTGCCCGCCAGCGATACCATCTCATCAGTCATGTCCGAAACCCCTCCTCCTGATCAGGACGCGTCCACAGGTTCCGTTCTCTCGGACATCGACTTGGACGACGTGCTCGACCCTCACCCAGAGCGCAAGGCTCTGGCGATCGACTCCCGGGCTCTTGCACCCCGATCTGACAAGTCCCGGTCTAGCAAGTCCCGCACTGGCGAATCCCGTACTGGCCCCGAAGTATCGAGTATCGACGCACTCAACGAAAGGAGCGCCTTGCCGCGTGAGCGTCCCCCGCAGCGTGCTTCGGTGGCGCCATTAGCCTGGTTGTTGCTGTTGCTGCCGTTGGCTGGGTTGCTCTACCAAGCGAGCACCTTTGATCGCACCACCTGGCCATCGTTGCTGGGCGACGAAGCGGTCTACTTGATGGCCGCTCAAAGCCTCGCCTGGGACAATGACTTCCGCTACACCAAGGCCGACCAAGACCGCTTCATCGAGCAGATGCAGCGCACTCCCGACGGACTGATTCTGCAAAGCCCGGATCAAGGACGCACCCTCTACTACGGCAAATCGTGGCTGTACCCTCTTGCCATCGCGCCGTTCGTTAAGGCCATGCCGCAGAACGGCTACGCGGTGGCCAACACGGTCTATCTGATCATCGCCTCCCTGCTAGCGGCTTGGGCTTTGAGTTCGGTCCTAGGTAGCCTTGCACCGCTGTTCGTCTCCGCCTTTGTTTTTGCCTCGATCACCTTCGCGCACGTGTTCTGGGCGCACGCCGACCTGTTCTTGATGTGCTGTGTGGCAATCGGCTGCTCACTGATCCTCAAACCGTGGTTTGACGCCCAGCGACAGGTCCGTCTCGCGGTGAACCTTCCTGGCGACCGCAACGCCGCTAAGCAAGCGAGCGGCTCGTCTCGAGGATCAGCTGCCATCGCCTTGGCCTATGCCGCACGGCCCTATCTGGTGATCGCCACCGGTTGCGTCTTGCTGGTGGTGGTGGTTTTGGCCCGTCCGCTCTATGCGCCACTCCTCCTCATTCCTCTGGTCGCGGCCCCGAACCTCAAGCGTCTTGCAGCCGTTGTTTTGTGCGTCGCCGCAGCAACCGCAGGTCTCGCGAGCTACAACACGAACCTCACCGGGGTTTGGTCCCCCTATGTGGGCGAACGCCAGGCCTTCTACGGCTACACCGGCTTTCCCGACAGCTCAACCGACAGCACGCCCGACAGGGCGACCGACGGCACCACCGACGGCACCACCGATGATTCAGCGCAACCTCATCCCGGGTGGAAGCAGGCGATCGAGGAACGCGGCGATACCAGCTGGACCGCCGGCGGCGTCTTCCAGTTCCCGTTCGAGATCCATCAGTTCCTGTGGAACATGCTCTACGTCTTCATCGGCCGCAACACCGGGCTCTTCCCCTATTTCCTACCTTTCTTGATTGGACTATTGGCCTTCCGTTCAGACCGGGTCAATTGGACGTTGATGCTCACCGTCAGCTCGGTCATGGTCTTGTTCCTATTGCTGCGCCCCTTCAACTACTACGGGGGCGGCGGCGCGCTTGCGAATCGCTACTTTCTTCCCATCTATCCCTTGTTCTGGTTCTTGATGCGCCGGCCAATCTCGTGGCGTTGGCCCGCGCTGCTGACCACCCTGGCGGTCTTCACTCTCTTGCCCAAGTGGATCGACCCGACCTCCTACTGGCGAACCCCACAGGGTGCATTCACCCACGTCTCAGAAGTCGCAGAGCGTTTCCTGCCGCACGAGACCACCCAATCGAACCTCAAGCCGTCCGATCAAGAGGACATCAACTACCGCACCCCCAGCGGCAAGCCCCTCTGGCTCAAGCCGCTCTCTCCGCGAATCTCTTCCCCCGACCAGGGACGAACCCTGTTCCTCAAACCGGGACCGAATCGCGCCGAAGTCGTGGCCGCTTCTGAGAAACCGATTCGTGCCTTCAGGATCGAAGTCGAGGGCCAGGACACCCGGACCGCGCGCTTCGCGCGACCGTCCGCTCGCCACCGCATGTGGTGGAGCTTCGATGTTCTGTATCTCTACCGTTTTGATCTCGAGGGCGGCGAGTTCGGGGTCGACCGGCGCAGGCGGGTCAGGATCACCCCGTTAGCAGCGATCAAGAATAGGAACGGCTAGCTCGACCCCAAGCCGGCGCAGGTGCAGGTGCAGGTGCAGGTGCAGGTGCAGGTGCAGGTGCAGGTGCAGGTGCAGGTGCAGGTGCAGGTGCAGGTGCAGGTGCAGGTGCAGGTGCAGGTGCAGGTGCAGGTGCAGGTAGACAGATACACCGGTAGGCAAGTGCAGTCACTGGCGACCCTTGCCGAGCGCTACACCTACAGTAAGCTTCGCACTCAACCGTCAGCACAGTCGTATCGACACCAAGAGAAAGCGTAGAGCATGACCACGCCCAATTCGCCGACCCCGAAACCGGAGGCCAATCCGAAGGCCTACTGGCGCGCAAATCTGCGCATCATGGCCCTGCTCTTGACCATTTGGTTTGTGAGCTCTTATGCCCTCGGCATCTTGTTTGTCGAACCGCTCAATGCGATCAAGATCGGTGGGTTCCCTCTCGGATTCTGGTTCGCACAACAGGGCTCCATCTACGTGTTCATCGTTCTGATCCTGGTCTACTGCTTGTGGATGGATCGCCTTGACCGCCGCTACGGCGTGGACTGAGGAGCAGCACGTCATGGGCGTTCAAGGCTGGACCTATCTACTGGTCGGGATCACATTCTCGATCTATATCGGCATTGCAATTTGGACTCGAGTGAGTTCCACCGGCGACTTCTATGTCGCTGGTCGCGGCATTCCCGCGTTCGCCAACGGCTTGGCCACAGGCGCCGACTGGATGAGCGCCGCATCGTTCCTGTCGATGGCCGGGCTGATTTCGTTCATGGGTTATTCAGGCGCCATCTACCTCATGGGCTGGACCGGCGGCTACGTCTTGCTGGCCTTGCTGCTCGCGCCCTATCTTCGCAAGTACGGCAAATTCACAACGTCCGAGTTCATCGGCGATCGCTATCAGTCAGACGTGGGCCGACTGGTCGCAGCCGGCTGCACCATCTTTGTCTCCTTCACTTACATCGCTGGCCAAATGCGCGGCGTGGGCTTGGTGTTCTCCCGCTTCTTGGAGGTCGACGTCAACCGCGGTGTTCTGTTCGGAATGATCTTGGTGTTTCTTTATGCCGTCATGGGCGGCATGAAAGGCATCACCTACACCCAGGTTGCCCAGTACTGCGTCTTGATCCTCGCGTACCTGATTCCAGCAATCGCCATCTCGATGAAGATGACTGGAAACCCCCTGCCGCAGCTCGGCTTCGGCAGCACGCTTCAGGAAGGACAGAGCGCCGGTATCTTTCTGCTCGAAACTCTCGATCAGCTGCACCGTGACTTAGGACTTCCCGAATACACCGCTGCGTTCGTCGAAGGCAAGAAGAGCATGATCGACATCTTCGCGATCACCGCCGCTTTGATGGTCGGCACCGCCGGATTGCCTCACGTTCTAATCCGCTTCTATACCGTCAAGACTGCGCGTGCGGCGCGCTGGTCAGCGCTGTGGGCAATCGTGTTTATCGGCCTGCTCTACACCACCGCACCGGCGGTCGCCGCCTTCGCGCGCGTCAACTTGATCGACACTCTAAACGGCAAGCCATACTCCGAAGCACCCCCTTGGGTCGAAAGCTGGGAGAGCACCGGACTGCTCGGTTTCGACGATAAGAACGGCGATGGCGTGATCAACATGAGTGGCGACGCTGCGCTCAACGAGCTAACGGTGGACCGCGACATCATGGTGCTCGCCAACCCTGAAATCGCCAACCTACCGGCCTGGGTGGTAGGGCTCGTGGCAGCGGGTGGCCTGGCTGCTGCGCTTTCTACCGCGGCGGGTCTGCTGCTGGTGATCGCCTCAGCCTTCTCGCACGACATCGGCAAATCGTTCTTGTTCCCCAACATGACGCAAAAGAGCGAACTGAGGCTTGCCCGTGGCGCAGCTGGCTTTGCTGTGGTGGTGGCCGCCTATTTCGGGATGAATCCACCCGGCTTTGTCGCGCAAGTCGTGGCGTTCGCCTTTGGGCTCGCGGCATCGAGCTTCTTCCCGGCGCTGGTCTTAGGCGTCTTCTCGAAACAGACCAACAAGTTCGGTGCAATCACCGGCATGATCGCTGGCATCGTCTTCACCGGCGGCTACATCGCTTGGTTCAGACTGATTCATCCAGAAGCGACCGCCGACGACTGGTTGTTCGGGATCAGTCCTGAAGGAATAGGCATCGTCGGCATGCTGCTCAACTTCGTGCTCGCGCTGACCATCTCCCGCTTCACGGCTCCACCGTCAGAAGAAGTCCAAGCGCTGATCGAGGAGATCCGGCTGCCGCGTGAGAACCCGGTCACCGACTAGCAACTCGCAAGGACGGAACTCGGAAGGACGGAAGGGACGGAAGAACCACAAGACCGTGCCATTCATCGACACCAAGGCGATTACCGCGATTGAGAAACGGCCGGGCTGGCACGGCCGGATTTTCCACTCCCCGAGCATGACGTTTGCGCACTGGACTTTCGAATCGGGAGCCGAGATCGCCGAGCACCATCATCGCCAAGAAGAGGTGTGGCATGTGGTGACCGGCGAGCTGAGCATCACCATCGCTGGTGAAACCGAGCGCGCCGGCCCAGGCGTGGTCGCGGTCATTCCTGCCGACACGCCTCACGCGGTGGTCGCCATGAGCGAGGGCAAGGCGATTGTCGTCGACTACCCGCTGAGAGAATTCTGACCGACCTCGGCTAGCAGCCTGTGGTGAAACTCGCAGGCGGCGGCTGGGCACCGGGCATCTGCGGTTCCAGTTGGCATGCCACGGAAGGCTGCGCACGGGGGGCGCCACAGGCAATGTTCCACGGAGGGCTTCGCACGCGTATTGCACCCGCGACACAAACTCAGCCACGTGGGAGTTTCACCACAGGAGCTGCTAGTGGTTCCACCACGGTAGGTCGGAGAACGCACGCAAGTCGAGTTCGTGGGTCCACGCCGAGCGATGTTGCTGGGCCACGTGCAGGTACGTTTCAGCGACCTTCTCTGGCAAGAGCAAGCCATCCTGCTCGAGTCCTCGCTCCTCCCTAAGTTTCTGGAAGCGCTCCGCACCTAGCATCTTGCCAAGCGTATCCGGCGCATCGACCGCGCCGTCGATCAGGATGTGCGCGACATGCACGCCCTTTGGCGCTAGCTCCGCATTCAGGGTCTGACACAGCATGCGCCGCCCGCCCATCGCCGCGGCGTGTGAATGCTGCCCCGCGTTACCTCGCACAGCGGCTGTGGCCGATGTAACGAGAATGGTCCCGTTGCCACGTTCTACCATCAGCGGACCAACCGACGAAGCCAACCGGAAGAGCCCAAAAGTCGCGAGCCGCCACCCCAACTCGAAGGCCTTGTAACTGGTGTTCTCGAGAATTCGGTTACCTATCTGCGCACCGAGATTGAACACCGCGACTTCGATTTGGCCAACATCCTTCTCTACTGCAGCCACACAGTCCTCGATCGTGTTGGGCTGGGTAGCATCAAGAAGATGGCCCGAGGCAGAACCGTCGTTGGCCTCGATCTCCTTAACCAGTCGATCCAAGCCCTGTTCGTCACTGCGCCGACACAGAACCGAGTGGTAGCCCTCGCGCGCGAATCGCTTGCCAACGTGTCCGCCAATTCCCGCACCAGCACCAATCACCAAACAAACGGGTTTCATCGTTCGACCCCGGCCGCTTTTTGCGTCTCGATTTCCTCTTCCACCGCGCGCAGACGATCCTTGCCGAAGAACAACTCGCTACCAACAAAGAAACTTGGCGACCCGAACACGCCCCGCTCCACTGAGCGCTGCGTATTTGCGATCAGCTCCCCCTTCACCTCAGGGTCCTGGGAGGTCGCGATCAATTCCTTAGCCGGCAACCCTGATTCCACTAACGCGGCGAGAATCACATCTGGCTCGTCCATCTTCTTCGGCTCAGCCCACATGTGGCGATACACCTCGTCAACATAGCGATCGAAACAATCCAGCCGCCCCGCAGCAATCGCCCCACGCATGATCTGCAGCGTGTTCACCGGGAAGTGAGGGTTCGGCTTGAACTGAGTGATCTCGTGCTTGGCGACGAAGCGTGCGGTCTCGAGGCTCTGGTATTCGCCTTTGTTCTGGATGCCCTGGAGTGTCACCGCCGGCGACGCATTGCCCGTCGCCTTGAACACGCCTCCCAACAGAACTGGAACGTACCGAATGGCAGCACCAGTCCGTGCAGCAATCTGCGGTATCACCAGGTGACTCAGGTACGCATTGGGGCTACCGAAGTCAAAATGAAACTCAACCACTGGTTCCGTCATATCGCTCGCTCCTTGGTGTTGAACCGCCGCAGGCTAGCACCTGAGTTCATCTCGCCTAGACGGCCTTCGACACCGAGACGGGCTTCGACCTAATAGACAGGACCTGGATCTGAGTTGCTGCAGCGACCTAGCGCGGGCCTACCCAGCGGGGGTTCTTCGGCCACAGGATGTTCCAGGTGTAGAAGAAGTTGCGATCTCGGTTGGTGCCCAGTGCCATGATCGGCCGCTTCCTCTGGCGCTTCACCCGTTGTCGGCCCAGACTCTCGAACCTCCAATTGTGAACTGCTTCTACAACGGCAGTATCGACGCTGAGACTGTGACCTTCCACGATCTTCACCTCGCGAACCTGCCGTTCGGAGAGACCGTCAGCCACATAAGCACGTGCCCCTTCTCCCCTCCGGCCTTGTCTTCATCCGAGAACACGGGAAGTGGTCTCTCAATGAACTTTGGGATCTCGGCGCTGAACCTACTGTTGTGCAACTCGAAGCGCATCGTGAGATTCATGTACACCGAAACCGCTACACCGTTGAGCGTCGCCGGTTGATACTCAAGCTGCGACATCGCCGCAAGAGCGGCTTCGGTCAGTCCGAGCGGTAAGCGCTGAGCAACCAGCTGGACGTTGAACTTGCCGTCAACTGTCACCACCCCTTGCGCCACAACAATGCCTTCGATCTTCGAGGCCCTAGCCGCATCTGTGTATCTGGGGGCTACATTGTTCAAAGGAACGGGCTGCTTCACATCACCCCGAACATAGCGAGGCGTATTCGGGTCACCGACGTCAGCGTGTTGAGCCACGACCGGACTGGCCAGAGCAATGGCGAGAGCGGCCACGGAGATGAGGGTGATCAGACTTCTAGTCATCCGGGAACCTAAGGGAAGAATGCCAAGTGATTGATATCGCCGCATAAGCGCTTTGCCCATCACACCTGGCGAGTTCCGCCGCCGCCATACTTAGTACTGATCAGGCGAGTGAAGAGACCGTGCGAAATGCTTAGCAAGTTTCCAACGCAGAAGACTATCCAGTCGGCACCCAAGGTACCAGACCAGGTTCGATCGAGCCGGGGTAAGAACCAGCAACTGCCATTGCTTACTCTAGGGTGCCATTCAGTGATACCGGATCTTGCTACGACGATCCCACTAGTCCCCCGCGGTTGAAGTCTGAGCCACAAACCGCGCACGCCGGAACAGCAGGGCTCTGCACCGTATCTCTGGATCAGGTATTCAAAAAGGTGGCAGTTCGTTGTCGGATATTCGCTTCGAATTCCGACTGTCCTCTCAGAAGGCGCCTGGCCTCATCAAGGTGTGCTCGCCCAACTTGCATGCAGATCAGATCCCTGGCCCTCCTGATCTAGGAGCAAGCTCCGAACAACCCGCCCACAAACAAGACCCAACAGACAGCCAGTCCGTGCGCTTTTGCTTCAACCGCTGCCAGGCCTTGGCAACGCCGAAATAGTGGCAAAGACCCTTTGACCTATTGGGCACGTACGACTCTTCGCAGAGCGAGCGCACTACCCACATCTCCTGTTTCATCCGCTCTCGCGGAACGAGTCTTTCTCCGAGATTCACGCTCCATTCACCAAGGGATCCGGCACCGGCACTCTCGTTGAGCCTTCCCGGCGAGTCGCTGCGACCTCTTCCAACTCTCAACTCGACCCACAAAACCTAATCCCGAAAGGATTCGATATGACCGTATCTAGAATTTGGCGCTCCGTACTCGTATGCGCTCTAGTAGCTTGCTCTCACTCGGCATCGGCCGAGATCACTGTTCAGTTCGCTACTGAGCCGAATGTTCGAACTGAAGTCGACCTCGCCGCCTCCGAACTGCAGCGGACATCAGGTCTCCCCGCCGGTCTCACGGCCGGGCTCACTGCCGGTCTCACCGCCGGTCTCACCGCGGCCGTCGCCGAACGCGGCGGCTCCTCGGGAGAGCTATATTTTGTGCCCAAGTTCTCAGTTGACACTTCGCAGAACAGCAACTCGACCCTGTTCGCCGTGCACAACCAAACGCTTGACATGAACGAGGTGATGATCGAGTACTACGATGTCTTCGGCCAGTTCCAAACCTCCGAGAGCACTGATCTCGGTCCGAACGCCACCTTCACCAGGAACGTCCGCGACATCGTCGGGCTCGATGCCGACGTCGATGGCTTCGCTCGCGGCTACATCATCATTGGGACCGAAGACGCCGCAGCGGTTGACTACTTTCAAGTCGATACCGACCAAAACTTTGCAGGCGGGGAAACCGCCTACGATCTCTCGGACGTATGCAAGGTCGCATCGAGCCGCTTCCTGAAATTCTTTGCAGACGATGAGGGTACCGTCGTCACGCTGCTGCTGGACGAGGCTTTTGGTACCGATACTGAAGCCGATCCTCCCTCAGTGATGTTTCACGTGTTTAGCGAAGCAGGAGTACCGCAGGGAACGATGAATGTCTGGACCGACCAACTCGCACTTGATGTGAACCTGTCAGCCATCGCCGGCAACTTTGGCCTCAACTTTGGAACAGCTGCCGTAGAGATTGTCGATACCACTGGTGGGTTTGTCGGTGTCAGTCACAGCGCGTTCGGCAAGTTCTCGGTCGCTCACAAGACGGATTGTCAATTCACGACGGCGTTCTAGGCCCTCCGAAACACCCGCGCATTCCAAGAGGCCAACCACCGTGTGGTCGCCCCTGGCTTCTCTGCTACAGAGCGGCCGGGCAGCGCGCGTGGCACAACGCCTGCGACCAGCATCGGCAGCTAGCGTTGCGGTCTGGCTGAAACGCCTCTAGCCACGGGTTCCGGCCATGACCATCCCGTCAAGAATCCGCTGAGAAAGGGTGCGCCTGCAAGCTCTCAGCTCTCAGCTCTCAGCTCTCAGCTCTCAGCTCTCAGAGCATCATTCGCCTTTCACTCGCTGGTTGACTTCGTAGAGCCAAAGATAGCCAAAATCAGCGCCCGCCCCACTTCGCAGTTCATGCACCCTCGATTGCTGAACCGCGTGCCGACGGTCGGCCCGGCTTGGGTGTAGCTTCCCATGAACCACTCCATCGACGTAATCCTTAGGAACTGCGGCACGACGGTGTAGCAGTCGCTGTCGAGGTGAACACGCATATATTGCTATTGCAAGGTCGAGTGAAGATCCCGACTCATCACCTGGTACCCGCCCTTGGAACGGCCAGGCCGCGGCACAAGCCATCACTCTGCGATCCGTTCCGCGGCCACCTCCTCAAACTTGGCTTGCCTGCCGCTTCTCCTACCGCAGCCGCGGACTTAGGCGAGCGCTACCTCTTGCCGAAGGCGAGGGCGAGGGCGAGGGCGAGGGCGAGGGCGAGGGCGAGAACAATACGAGTGGAGGCCTTGATTCTGCACGAGCCTGACACAGCCGTGACCTGAGCCTTTCTTTACGTGCCTATGGTGTTGGCATGCAACAACCTCACCTTGTCCACTATCTCCCGATCGCCACAACGCTTCTCGCTGCGGTCTTCTGTTCGATCTTGGCGCGCCGCTGGCTCGCCCGAAGTGGCCCTCATCTGGCTTGGTGGGCGGTTGGAGTCTTCTTCTACGGTGTTGGAACCTTCTTCGAAAGCGCAATCACCCTATTCGGCAACAACATCGTTCTCACCAAGCTCTGGTACGTGGCCGGTGCGTTGCTGGGCGGCTATCCCCTCGCACAGGGATCCGTGTATCTGCTGCTAAAGCGCCGAACGGCGAACGTGCTCACGGCAATCTCTTTGCCGTTCCTGCTAGTCGTGTCCGTCCTGGTCCTGGCGTCCCCAGTGCTGCTGGAGAACCTAGAACCGCACCGGCCATCAGGCGCAGTTCTCGCTTGGTCCTGGGTGCGGCTGTTCACCCCGTTCATCAACCTCTACGCGGTGTTCTTTCTCATTGGCGGAGCAGCACTAAGCTCCTATAGATACTTTAGGGCGGGCGAACCTCTGACCCGGAACCGCGCCATCGGCAACGCACTCATCGCTTTTGGAGCTCTGCTTCCCGGTATCGGCGGTTCCATGGCAAAAGCAGGCGTCGTCGAAGCGCTCTACGTGGGCGAGTTCATCGGCCTGCTCTTCATCTGGGCTGGGTTCCAGGTATGCGTGGGGCGGAGCGCAGAGGTAACAGTGGCCACCTGAACTCAGTGAACACTGCCATTCCCACAGGGTCCCCGGAAGAGTGGTGCCCAGGAAGGAGGTGCCAGTCGAGTGCTAAAGACTGAGTCTCGAAAGACAGCTGGCTCCCGCAGCCCACCTAGCGCGGCTTTGCCCAGCGAGGGTTCTTCGGCCACAGGAGGTTCCAGGTGTAGAAGAAGTTGCGATCGCGGTTGGTACTCAGTGCCAAAATTGGCCGCCTCCTCTGACGCCTCACACGCTCTCGGCCCAGACTCTCGAATCTCCAATTGTGTACCGCTTCTACAACGGCAGTATCAACACTGAGACTGTGACCTTCCACGATCTTCACCTTTCGAACCTGCCGGTCGGAGAGACCGTCAGCCACAAAAGTACGTGCCCCTTCTTCCCCTCGCTCTTGTCTTCATCCGAGAACACAGGAAGTGGTCTCTCGACAAACTTTGGGACTTCAGCTCTGAAGCTACTGCCGGACAACTGGAAGCGCATCGTGAGATTCATGTAGGCCGAGACCGCAACTCCATTGGGCGTCGCCGGTTGATACTCGAGATGGGACATCGCCTCGAGAGCGGCTTCTGTCAGTCCTAGCGGTAAGCGCTGGGCAACGAGCTAGACGTCGAACTTGCCCTCAAGTGTCACCACACCTTGCGCCACAACGACACCTTCGATCTTCGATGTCCTAGCCGCTTCTGAATACCTAGGGGTTACTTTGTTCAAAGGAACGCGTTACTTCACATCGCCCAGAACATAGCGAGGCGTCTTCGGGTCACCGACCTCTTGGTGCCGAGCCACGGCCGGAGTCGCCAGAGCAATGGCGAAAGCGGCCAGAGTGATGAGATCTCTAGTCATGTAGAACCTAAGAAGAGGAATGCCAGGTGCTTGCTATCGTTGCATGAGCCTTGCCCAGCGCACTTGGAAGGGCATCCTTTCAACCCAAACAAAGCTTGGTGACACCAGAGTAGTCAGCGGCAATTCTCAACTCCCCGGTGGCTTGAGACCGGGGATACACCGGGGTAGCACTCGGTCAGTCCGTAGCCTTGGTCAGACATCCAAGGCGGCGATGCGCAAACCTAGAGCCTCTGCACACCTCTTCATCTGCAGGTCGTAAGTAGCGATGCTGACTGTTACGCCATGACTGCGCAGCACCTCAGCGCTCGCCAGATGGAGCGCATCTAGCGTTCTCACAGGCGCAGGGAACGGCTCCGAGGCGCGAGCGATCACATCCTTGTTCAATTCGATCATTGCGATCTCTGACAGCAATCCTTCTAGCAACGCTCCATGCGAATCAGCGATCGACCTGGCGTGAAGACGGTTCCAGCTTTCCACCTGGAGCAACCGGCTACCGACGAGAGATTGTGACCAAAACCCCTCGCCAGGCCCCTCCTCCTCGCCAAGCAGGTAGGCAAGAACGACCGAGGTATCGACATAGATCAACGCTCTGATCGATCCGCCGTCAGCTCACCGAGAATCGCCGATCGGCTCGCAATCGGTGCCCGAGCAGGCGGGCGCCCAGTCTTGAGTACCGGTGCCGTCAGGAGCCCGTCGCGCACCGCTTGAGCGAGGTGCGCGTCATCCACGCTCACCAGCCGGCCAACGCTTGCTGGGTGAAGCTCTGCCACGACGCGATCACGATCCGTGACCAGGACCGTCTCGCCGGCCTCGGCGATTCGCACGTATTCGCTGAGCTTGTTCTTCAGCACCTTGAGTCCGACAGATCTCATTCGATCATAGTAGCTCCTTGTAGCTACCATCGCAAACCATGACCGATGTCCAGTAACGGCTCCCGTCCAGCGATCAGGAGAAACGAGTCGCTCCCATCCGAACCGAAGAGCCGCTGCCCGTCCTTTGCAGGCAACCCGGCCAGCTCAACGGCGTTGAACCCGAGGACGTCGGCTCGATCTCCAACTTGACCGAAGAGGGTAGAACCAAGAGCCACCAGGCCAGCGAACAAACTCACTCTTATCATCACTTGATATCGCATGATCCTTTCCCTCGGAGTTGCACCTAGTTCAAGTACCTTCTGCTGCAGCCCCAGAGTATGTAGGCTCTCCATCACTTCGAGTGGGTCACGGCCGACCCTTTTCTTCAGCCACCCCTAGCGGGGTGAGGGTGGCTGAAGAGAAGGGTCTCATGATCATGAGTTGCTCAAACAGTTGAAAACGCAGGGCCTTCCTGTTCTTGTTG
>JAJCXN010000040.1 GCA_029263415.1 Acidobacteriota bacterium | reverse complement strand
GTGGGGCGGTGCCCCACGCATTGCGGCACTCAACAGTTTTGCCGATGGGGGCACCAATGCGCATCTCATCGTCGAGGGTTGGGAGGGGCCCGAAGGGCAGTCGGTGGGCCGCAGACCTCTAACACCTCCCGAGCTGAATCGCGCGGAAGTACACCCTGAGCGTCCCGCCAGAAACCGTAACCCGTGGTCCGAACCGCTGGGCCTTCACCACCCAGTTTTGAAACATCACAAGGCCTATGGTCAGGCACTGCTGCCCGGCCTTGCCTATATTGACATGCTCTATCAGTTCTTTCGTGAAAAGGGCTTCGCTCCTGACGAATTGGAACTGCGCAAGCTTTCAATCTACCATCCCTTAAGCGTAGGGGAGGACTATCCAGTTCGTCTCACGATTGAGCACACGAAGATCGACGCGGATAGCTGGCGGATTCGAGTCTCCGGATGTGAACAACGGGATGGATTGTGCTCGGACCAGAAGCTCTACATTACCGCGGAGATGCATCGAGTGTCCGCGGTAGTTTTCGAAGAACGACTGGATTTGAATGCGATCCGATCCTCGGTCGGAAACAAGACGCAGTTAGGCGACCACTATAGATCCTGTCGAAACCAGGAGCTTGTACATTCCGGCAGGATGAGAGCCGAGGGGTTGGTTCATACGCTTGATGACTCTCTGATCATTGATCTGAAGCTCCCGGATGAGGCTTTGGCCGACGCCGCTGATTACCTGTTCGACCCCACCCTTATCGATGGCAGTGGAATTGGAGCCAGAGACCTATTTACCCCTCTCCTGGAGGACGAAGAGCGACTGTTCCTACCATTGTTCTACGAACGGTTTCGCGCCTCCGAGTTGTTACAGGGGCACTGCATCGCCCGGGTTCCGAAGGAATCGGTGCGACGGAAGAAGGACCTGATCTATCTGAACATTGAATTCTTTAGTGAAGCAGGCGAAAAGGTGGGGGAACTGGAGGGCTTCATCAACAAGCTCGTTCGGAATTCCAGCCTGATTAATCCGACGCAAAAGTCGCCGCAATCGATCGCGCCAATACCGAGACGTGTTGAGCGTGTTGCGCCAACCTTGGAAGGTAATGGTTCGTCTTCGGAAGCCATCGAACGGTTTCTGAACGAGATCGTGGCGTCTCGTTTGCAACTGAACACAGACGATCTGGACCCTGACTCGGGCTACTACGAGATGGGGCTGGATTCGCCGATGCTTTTGGAAGTGGTCACGGTCATCGAGGAAAAGCTCTCGGCGAAACTTTCGCCCACCCTATTGTTCGAATACACCACCATGCGTGAACTGGCCGCTCATCTTGCGGAGAGCTACGGGGATAAGTTCGAGCGCACACCTACCCGAACAGTTTCGGATCCGGTGGTTCAAGAACCCGATCATCTCAGCTTGCAGATGCGGCATCCACAACCGTCCCGAGAGGATGAGGTCGCAGTGATCGGGATTTCGGGACGTTATCCCGGTGCAAAGAATCCGGATGAGTTCTGGATGAACTTAAGAGAGGGTCGAGATCTCGTAACGGAGATTCCCGAAACGCGTTGGGACTGGCGCACGCTGGAGGGATTGAAATCGCCCTCCGGAAAAGACATGTCCAGGTGGGGTGGATTCATTGAAGATGCTGATTGCTTTGACCCTCGATTCTTTCGGATCTCACCGAGGGAGGCGCGGGCAATGGATCCCCAGGAACGCCTGTTTCTTGAAGTTTGTTGGGAGACCATAGAAGACGCGGGCTACACCCTGGATAATCTGGTCGCTGCCGAGGGCCGAAATGGAAGGCGCAAGGTCGGGGTCTTCGCGGGGGTGATGCATGATGACTATCTGATGATCGGAACAGAAATGGTGGCTGGGGGGACTAGGATGCCGCTCTCTCTGTGTTTTGCGGCCATTGCCAACCGGGTTTCCTATATCTGCAATTTTCACGGCCCTTCGATGGTGGTCGATACCGTCTGTTCCTCTTCGCTGACGTCCCTGCACCTTGCTATTGAGAGTATTCATCGGGGCGAATGCCGAGTGGCCCTGGCCGGTGGTGTGAACCTGTCGCTTCATCTGAATAAGTACATGACCTACGGGATGCTCGATATGCATGCCAGTGACGGGCGTTGTCACTCGTTCGGAGAGGGCGGAGATGGGTATGTTTCGGGAGAAGGTGTGGCGGCGGTTCTATTGAAACCTCTGCGCCAGGCGATTGAAGATCACGATCATGTCTACGGGGTGATCAAAGGCAGTGTGATCAATCATGGAGGAAAGGCGAGCGGGCTTACGGTTCCGAACCCGGTGGCTCAGTCGGACATGATCGAGGAATGCTTTGAACGGACGGGCATTGACCCACGAAGCATCAGTTACGTGGAGGCGCACGGAACCGGCACGTCGCTGGGCGACCCGATTGAGATGCAGGGTCTGATTAGAGCCTTTCGGCAATACACCCGGGATAAACAGTTCTGTTCCATCGGTTCGGTGAAGTCGAATATCGGTCATGCCGAGTCCGCCGCCGGGATCAGTGGGTTGAGCAAAGTGTTGCTCCAGCTCCATCACAAGACGCTGGTCCCATCCCTCCATTCTGAATCCATCAACCCTCTCCTAGAAATGGAGAGCTCGCCCTTCTATCTCCAGCACCGAACGGAAGCCTGGAAACAGCCGGTCGTTAGAGAGGGCGATGAAGAGAAGACTTACCCGAGGCGCGCCGGGCTGAGTTCGTTCGGGGCGACGGGGTCCAATGCCCATGTGATTGTTGAGGGATTTTCCGGCGAGGTCGATCCTCCGGACGGAAATCAGAGCGGACCTTTCCTCGTTACGCTCTCGGCCAAGAATGAAGAAGGGTTGAAGGCCTATGTCGCAAAGCTCCTCGCTTTCGTCCGGAAGGACATGGCAAACGGGTCGGACGTCCGCCTGGCCGACCTGGCCTACACGCTGCAGCTCGGACGAGAATCGATGGACGAGCGAGTGGCGTTCGTGGTGAACGATAAAGCAGAATTGGTGGAGAATCTCGAAGCTTTTGCAAGCGATGAGGCGAAGGGCTGGCGCGGGCAAGGGACATCGGGCCGAAGGGCGATGAGTCTTTTCAGCGCCGACGATGTCGAGCCGGTCGTGCGCGGATGGATCGCCCAGGGCCGTTTGGAGAAAGTGGCCCGTCTATGGGCTCAGGGTTCGAAGGTTGACTGGAGCTGGCTCTACGGCGGGACGCGACCGTATCGGATCAGTCTGCCGACCTATCCTTTCGCGAAAGAGCGCTACTGGATTTCGACGGATCATGCGGTCTCGACGCGACCCTCCATCTTGCGGGATCCGGAGGAAGGGACGGTGTATTTCGCGCCAAAATGGACGGAGGAACCAACTGCGCCCGGCTGCGGAGAAGAGCCCGCGGTCGCCGATCGAGTTTCGCTCTTTGTCGCGACGGACGATGCGGGCCTTGAAGCCGTAAAACGGCTAAACATCACGGATCGTGTTTTCGGCTTATCGTCTAGCGGGGACAGCGCAAAGCAGGTTGAGGATAATACCGTCCAGCTATTTAGGTATGGAAAAGACCTGCTGCAGCAAAAACGCCCGGGCGTTGAATGGCTGGCCGTCTATGTGCCTTACAAAGATACAGAATACCCGCATAGAAGCCTGATGGGGATCCTGCGTTCCCTGGCGATGGAATCGCCTTCTTTAAAGACCCGACTGATCTTTGATTCCGCTCTGCTGTCCGGTCCGACCGAGTTAGTGCGGAAGCATCTGATCGATGAATTGGCCGGCCAGGATCGATTCTCCGAAATCAACTATGCCGAGGACCGGTCTCGCTCCGTCTATGTTCAAGAGCGGATTACTCAAGATCGGAACGGTTCCGATCCCTTCCCGATTCGGGAAAGAGGGGTCTATCTGATCACCGGTGGCCTGGGTGGTCTGGGCCGCCTCTTCACCGAACGGATGGGTGCAGAAACAGGCGCCCGGATGATTCTTACAGGTCGCTCTCCTCTAACGGGGGAAAAGGCGGAGATGCTCTCGTCGTTCGTCGAGCGGGGGGTGGAGGCGCACTACTATCCTTGTGATATCCGGGAGAAAGATGAGGTGGAACAACTCGTCGAACGGATCGTTGGCGCGTTCGGAACCCTGAACGGGATAATCCACAGTGCCGGTATGCTGGCCGATAACTATTGCGTAAACAAAACCGAAGAAGAGGTGAGAGCTGTGCTCGCGCCGAAGGTTGCGGCCGTGGTCCATCTAGATGACGCCACTCAGCATCTTGCCCTAGATTTCTTTACTCTGTTCTCTTCGATCGCTGCATTCGGAAGTGCAGGCCAACTGGACTACGCCACCGGTAACGCGTTCATGGATGTATTCGCTCAACATCGTCGTGCGCGAGTGGACTCGAATCAACGGAGCGGGAAAAGCGTGTCCATTAACTGGCCGCTGTGGAAAGACGGGGGAATGTCTCCGGGGAAAGCCTATGAAGACATTATGTTTAAAAGATGGGGTATGCGTCCGATGGAAACCATCACGGGCCATCGGGCCTTTCATGCCGCCCTGGCTGCATCTGGGCATCAATTTGGCGTGGTGGAAGGGCACGTGAAAAAAATCCTCACGTATCTAGCAATTGAAACCGAGGAGAAAGCCAATCCGCCGGTTCGAACGGTGCGCCCCTCCGGAAACTCGCTCGACGATGTCGTACTCGACGGAATGGCTGATGTCTTTTCAATGGAAAGAGCGACGATCAACCTCGATACGAAACTCGTGGACTACGGGGCCGATTCGATTCTGTTGACCCATCTGGCCAATTTTCTCAACGAGGCCTGTGGCACGGATTATGCGGGGGCCGCTTTCTTGGAGTTGGATTGCGGCGCCTCTATCGTGAAACAGCTTCAAGATAGTAATGCCATCGACCGTCGATCGGCTCAGGAAATCCCGGCCCAGGAAGTCCCGGCCCAGGAAGTCCCGGCTCAGAATGTCCCGGTTCAAGAAGCTCCGGTTCGGGCAATTCCCGTGCCCCCGAAGTTGACCGGGACAAGGAACGCGCCGAAACTGGATGCGGTGCAACCAGGGCTGGCGCAACCAGGGCCGGCGAAGTACGCCATCATCGGTTATGACGGTCGTTTCTCCGGGGCGGACAATCCGGAAGCCTTCTGGAAGAATATATGTGAGAAAAGAATATCCATCCAAAAAGTTACCGCGGAGCAATGGGAGCGAAGAGGTGTTGATCTGAAGGCCGCTGCCGCTTGCGAATCAATGCAGTGGGCTGGCCTGATAGACGACATCGATCAGTTCGACGCCAATTTCTGGGGGATTGATCAGGAATCAGCGGGGCGGATGGACCCGCAACTTCGCTTGCTGTTACAAAGCATCTGGCATGGTATAGAGCACGCCGGATACGGGGCGAAAAAGCTCACACAGAAAAGGGTGGGCCTCTTCATCGCGGCCGATTCGCTTGACTATAAAGCGATGCTTGAACGTCAGGGGAAAACAACGGATGGGCTCTCCGAACTATCTCTCGGCATGTTGGCCAACCAGATTTCCTACTACTGCAATTTTCAGGGGCCGAGTGTTTGCATCGATAATGCCTGTTCCAGTGTTTATGTAGCGATGAACCAGGCGATCCAGGCACTTGACTATGGTGAATGCGATGTCGCGATCGTGGGCGGAGTGAAGGTTCTGCTCGATCCGTCGGAGTTTCAAGTAAGGGACTCGGCCAACTTGCTCAGCCGATCCGGCGGTACCTATTCGTTTGATGAACAAGCGGACGGTTACGTCCGAGGAGAGGGCGTCGGATGTTTGGTCTTGAAAGCGCTGTCGGAGGCCGGAAAGGACCATGATGCGATTCATGCTCTGGTGGTCGGCAGCAGTGTGTCGCACAATGGGCGGGAAGGTCTCTCCCGCCTGGCCCCGAATGTGGACCGACAGTGTGAGACGATTCGTTCGGCCTGTGAAGCGGCCAAGATCGATCCGGCCAGTGTGGACTACATCGAAGCCCACGGCACAGCCGCAGACTTTAATGATGCGGCTGAAATCGCCGCGTATAAGAAATTTTTCAAGGAATCGCTAGGTGACGCGTATGCGGATCACCGGTGCGCGATCAGTACGGTAAAACCCAATATCGGGCACTTGGAGGGCGCGTCGGGAATCGCTTCATTGGTCAAGGTTCTTCTCGCGCTGAAACATAAAACAGTTCCTCCTACAGCCACATTTGCGAATCCACACTCTTCGCTGTTTCTGGATCACGGTCCGTTCCATATTCCCACCACCTGCGACGAGTGGGGCGGTAGAAATGGTGATCGCCATTCGGCGGGAATGCCGAGGCGGGTCGGCCTGCATTCAGTCGGAATCGGCGGCGTGAATGCGCATCTGATTCTGGAAGAGCACCATCCCGTAGAAGAAGTCGTCACCTCCCTGATGGAAGATCAGCAGGAACGTCACCACCTGTTCGTTCTCTCTGGCCGGTCAAAGTCCGCCCTGGCCGCTTGCCGTCAACGATGGTTGGAGTATCTGGACTTGCTTCAGCGGCAAGCGTCAGATCCTGCTTTTTCACCGGCCAATATTGCGTACAGTTCGCAGGTCGCTCGAGATGCCATGTCCTGGCGGGCGGCGTATGTGGTGCCTGGCCTTGATGCGCTGATCAACGCCTTGCAGAACGACATCGCGGGATCCGGAGATCTCCAGAGCCGTCGGAACGGTGGTCCGACTGAAAAGGCCGACTACTCGCAGTCCCCTGAGGCATTGACGCGGCTCGCGGCACAGTGGGTTGATGGCCGCGATATGGATTGGGATCTATTCTCCCAGGGGTGCCAACTCGCCCGGGTTGACATCCCTAAATACCCCTTTGAAAATCAATCGTGCTGGTGGCGGAAGTAGTCTCTATGATGCTGAAATCGAAGATACCTGACTAAGCAGCGTTGCCCTATAAGTATAGAGAGTATGATGTTGAAGCGTCATCGATGGCCTATCCGGCGTCTCCTGGTTGATCCCATTTGGGGCACTACGTCTCCGTTGGCATCAGTAGAACCGGGATGATATCGGCGCGAAGACCTCGGAAGAGATCATCACGCTGCTCACCAGAGCGTACCAACGCCGCGGCCTCGGCTACACGCGGCCTTTTCCCCGGCGGAAGGAGATCGTCAGCGTGCCTTCGCAGCACTTCATGTATCAGCGCTTCGTCGGGAAGAACTGGGGCATGGTCGGGAGCAGCGCGGCCAGCGCCTGGTTCACCTCGGGGTCGAACCTGAGCCTGGTCTGTTGCATGGCCGCCATGGCCGACAAGATCATCGACCAGTCACAAAGCTACGGTGAACATTACTCCCGGCACGTGATCCCAGACTTGACTATTCGAAGATGAAGGACCGGCCCACCAATTACACGCAGGTGTGGGGCAACCGGATCGTGGAGCGACTCCGGTCGGCCTGGAGGGGGGATCTCTCTCGCGACGAGGTGGCCGATCTGTTTGCGCGCGACTACGTATTCCACTATCACGAGCAGACGATCAGAGGGGTGGAGGCGTACCGCGA
>JAJCXN010000039.1 GCA_029263415.1 Acidobacteriota bacterium | reverse complement strand
GGGTGCCCAGACAACGGGTGCCCAGACAACGGGTGCCCAGACAACGGGTGCCCAGACAACGGGTGCCCAGACAACGGGTGCCCAGACAACGGGTGCCCAGACAACGGGTGCCCAGACAACGGGTGCCCAGACATCGAGTGTGCGGACAAGCGCACCCCAAACGGGCACACCATCTCACCCGCCCGACGAACCCTTGGTGTTCGACGATGTCATTCAAGTCCGGGTGGTCGACGTCGAAGTGGTTGTCACCGATCGATCCGGCCAACGGATCAGCGGTCTTGAAGCCTCCGACTTCAGGTTGCTAGTCGACGGCCGTACCATGCCGATCGACTACTTCAGCGAGGTCAAGGACCGCACGGCCCTCACAGTTGCTACTGCCGATGGGCCCCAGAGCAACTACGAAGCACAGCAACCGGTGGGCACTCACTACCTGCTGTATGTCGACGACAATCATTCGTCGTTCAGTACACGCAAGCCGGTACTGAACGGCCTGCTCGATGCGATCGACGAACTGGCTCCGGAAGATCGCATGTCGGTGGTCGCGCTTTCGGGTGTTGGCGTCGAGAGCTTGCTGGTCGGCAGCCAGTCGAAGGACGCTCTTCGAGCAGCCATATCGAGACTGATGACCAATGAGTTCGGCGGTCAGTTGCGCTCATCGAAGGTCGCTGCGCGCATGAACGGGATCAGGCGTGCGAGCCGTGGGCCCCACGACGTCTCCAACCAGGGAACGCAGCGCGCTCCAACCGTGATCCAGCAGAACTTCGATCTCGAAGCCGACGATACCAACGCGTTCGACGCTCTTCGGAACGCCGAGCGTCGCGTCGATCTCGAGCATGCAGTCACCGGGGTCATCTCGACCCTGCGCGCATTTCGGGAGGTGCCCGGCCGACAGACCATGTTGTTGCTTGCTGGTGATTGGCCCATGGGGACCTTTGAACGTCCGGGCAAGGCCGTCGGCACCATCTCGGACCTCGAGTTGATCCGGCCGATGCTCGAGACCGCCAACCTTCTCGGCTACACCATCTACCCAATCGGCCTCGCAAGCACCAGCCAGGACCTCTTTCGCAAGGGCGTCCTCGACACCATCTCCAAGGCCACAGGCGGTGAAACGCTGCTGCGCACAACCAGCGTGCTCGCTGATGCTATCGCCGACACCTCGAGCTATTACAACCTCGGATTCGTGCCGCGGCTGCGCGGTGACGACGCCCGCCATCAAGTTCGCGTAGAGGTCAACAATCGAGACCTTCTCGTGCGCACTCGATCGGGCTACGTCGATCTCTCGCAGTCCGCGCAGCTCGCCATGGCCGCACAGACCGCGCTGCTCTTCGGCAACGCCTCTGATGACTCGAACCTACGGCTTGTTGCCGGCCGTGCCGAGCGTGCCGGTTTCCGAAAGATGAGCGTTCCGTTCGAACTTCTAGTGCCGGTCTCAGAACTCACCTACATCCAGCAACGCGACGAACAGGTCGCAGCTTTTGAGATCCGCCTCGCGGTCATTGACGAAGGTGGCTCCCAGGTCGAACGGATCCCAACCCTACCCGTTACCCTGCGTGGCGAACCCAAGGCAGGCGAGGTTTATTGACTAGCTCTCAACCTCGCCATGCGCAGGCGGCCACACCTGCTGGTGGTGACTTTGTACGACCGTTTCGCCGATGCCTCGCTGACAAAGCGTATGCGTCTGTCGTTCCGCTCCACTCGCAACGGGAACTCCGACGAGAGTGCTGACGTTGAACTCGAAGCGGACGGACCTCAGGCTCGATAAACTCAGAACCCGGGTGAGCCTTGATCGCGACCGCAGCGCGGGCCGCATTCCAACCATCTACACATTCCCAAGATCCAACAGTCGAGAACAAACAATGACGACAACAAAATGGCTACTTGCGACCGCAGTTTGCGCGGGCGCGATTCTGCTCGCAGCTTCAGCAGTCATGCCCACTGGCAACTTCGAAGATGATCTAACCTTCACCACCGTCAAGGAACAATCCCTTCAGTTCATGGACTACGAGCGTTCGATCAAGCTGAGCGCCGCTCAAGAAGCCGTCAAGAAGGCAGCCCTCGACACCATCCCAGCGCCGTGCTGCAGCGACAACAGCGCCTACACCTGCTGTTGCCCGTGCAACCTCTCGCGCACCACCTGGGGACTTGCAGCTTTTCTGATCACCGAGAAGGGCGCTGACGCCGACACCGTCAGGACCAAGGCGCAAGAGTGGATCAAGTTCGTGAACCCAACCGGCTTCTCCGGAGACGTCTGCTACACCGGAGGCTGCGGTCGCCCGTTTGCGAAGAATGGCTGCGGCGGCATGAACCCGAATTCGCTGGCTATCTAATAGGCCGGAAGGCCCTAGAACGGGATCAGCATCGGAACCATCACCACCACCAGCGCTAGCAGGATGATGGTGAGCGGCGTACCGACTCGCAGGAAGTCCTTGCTGCGGTAGCCGCCGATGCCCATCACCAACAGGTTCGCCTTGTGGCTAAAGGGCGTCATGAATGCTGCCGAAGCCGCGAGTGCGACCCCCATCATGAGCGGGTAAGGGCTCAAATCGAGCTTGATCGCGGTCTCGAGCACCACTGGCGAGAGCAGCACCACTGCAGGTGCGCCATCTAGGCCCTGGCTCAGCAGGCTCGACAGCGCAACCAAGGCCGCCAACACGGCGTAGGGGCCGAGTGGACCGGCCAAGTCGGTCACCGATCCGGCCAGGAACGCGGCCGCCCCACTGCTCTCCATTGCAGCTCCCGCGGGTAGAACTGCGGCGACCAAGAAGATCGCCTTCCACTCAATGACACGGTAGGCCTCCCGCATGCTCAGAGCGCCACTCAAGATCGCCAACGACGCGGCGGTGAATGCGGCAAACTGGATCGGCTGCAGCCCGGTCATCACCAGACCGACCATCAACAGCAGAGCACCGATGGCGTAGGGGGCCTTCTTAGTGCGTCTTGCGCGATCGCCGCTGACGGACAGCAGAATCAGGTCGCGATCGGACGCGAGCTTGCTGCTCGCCTCTGCGTCGCCCAGCAGCAAGAGTGCGTCGCCAACCGCAAGTGGCAGATTCCCAAGGTCATCGTAGAGGTGCTCGCCAGCACGCCACACACTGAGAATCTGCATGCCATAGCGGTCGCGGAAACCGCTCTCGATCGCGGTCTTTCCTTCGAGCACGGAGCGTGGAGCCACCGTCGCTTCGACCATGTTCTGATCGCCTTCAAGGCCCTTGGTGGAACTTCCTTCTTGAAGCTCAACATCACCAACCGCCAGTAGGCCTGAGATCCGGGAACGGTCTCCCGCTACCAGCAGGCGATCGTGGGGCTCAAGCACGGCGTCGGGTGTCACCGGCACCCAGCCAGCAGCGTCTCTGACCAGTCCGATCACCGACAGCCCGGTGAGCTCGCCCATGCGACTCTCTCCAAGGCTGCTGCCGATCATCGCCGAATTTGAAGGCAAGTCGAGAACGAACATTGACAGCGTCGACAAGTGCTCGAGGGCTTCGTCGCCTACGGTTTGCACATCAAACTCGAGTTCGAGTGCCTCCAGCCCGGCCTCAACGCAAACTCCAGTCACTACGTCGCCTGTTTCGAGAACTTGCGCGGCAAGGTGAGCGCTGAGTGCCGAACCAGCCCGTTCGATCTCAACCACGACCACACTGAAGCGCTCCCTGAATCCGCACTCGCTCAGGGTCTTGCCCCTTACACTCGAGTTCTCTCGGATGGCGAACCTGACCGCCACCACACCCTTCGCTGGCAGTTCGATCTGGCCGCTGGGCACGTCGCCGACCTCGAGTTCCCTGACCTTGAGCAGCTCTTTTAGAGAATCACGTTGGCCTTGAACGAGCAGTTCATCGTTGCCCTCGAGACGCGTCTCACCACGAGGGGTGATCACACGCTTGTCACCTCTCAGAATCGAGACGATCTGCACCCCCAATTCGTTGCCCACCCGGGTGTCGCCCACGGTAGCCCCGTCGAGCTTCGATCCAGGGGGGATACGTAGGCGGAACAAGCGGCGCTCAATGCCATAGAACTGGCGCAGATCGATCCCGTTGTCGGGCGCGCTGCTCGCTTCGCCCTGAGGCAGCAAGCGGCGTCCCACCGTACACATGTACAGCGTGCCAAGGCCGAGGAGCGCAAGACCAAACGGCGCGAACTCAAACAGCGTGAACGGCTCGTACCCTCGCTTCTCTAGGATGTCTCCAGCAAGCAAATTTGGCGGAGTACCGACCAATGTCGTGGTCCCGCCCAGGATCGCACCGAACGAGAGCGGCATGAACAAACGTCCCGGCGCGATCCCAGCCTTTGCTCCGAGACTGGCGACGGCGGGCATCAACACCGCAGTTGCAGCGATGTTGTTCATGAAGGCTGACATGACGCCGGCCACCAACATCAAGGTGATAATGAGTGGTATCTCTTTGCCACCGACCCAGCGGTGAATCCTGCCGCCGATCGAATCGGCGACCCCGGTCTCGAGTAGCGCTCCGCTGACAATGAAGATCGACAGCATGGTGATCACGGCCGGCGACGAAAAGCCGACGAACGCGTCCTGCGGATCGACAAAGCCGGCGAACACCAGAATCACTAAGCCCAGGAACGCAGTCAGATCGACCGGCAGTTTCTCGGTCATGAACAACGTGACCATCGCACCTAAGACGATGAAGAGAAAGGCGATTGACAGCGTCATCCCACAACTCCGCGCGTTCTGAGTCTCACCTAAGTACCGACCTACTCAATCATTTGCTTGGCATTCGCCCTTGAAGCTAGTCAGCGATGCAGGACCAAGCCGAGGCGCCGGGCCGCCGGGCTGAGCCTGAAACTAGCGACGATCCGATCGCTCTTCAGCCGAAAGCGAACACGGGTCAAAAGCACCACTGGGCTGCAAAGCCCATGTGAATCCGCTTAGCCACATTATTGATCGAAACTCGTTTTCGTGGCGATCATCCATTCATACGCTTGGGAGTTCGATCTCTGCGCCCAACCTGATCACACATGCCGCCGATTGCCGATATCTGGCCTCACTTTTTTGTCGAGACGGTTGCCACGATCCGCAATCACGACGACCACTTCGTGCGGCAAGTGATCTTGGACCATCTTTGGAAGAACTGTGTTGTGTGTATCACCGTTTCCCGAATCCATGGCTCGTTGCTAGCATCCAGCGGCCCTACAACAACTTAGGGCGAACGAGGATCGCGAGCCAACGACCTCGCTCCATCGCCTCTCCGGCAGCACCATGAAACAAGCATTCAACGAAGCCAACAAAGACCTGCTGATCAGCATTAACGGGGAACTGATCCACCGGGATCAGGCGGGGATTTCTCCGTTTGACTCTGTAGTGCAGGGCGGAGACGCCGTTTGGGAAGGGCTTCGCCTCTACCAGGGTCGCATCTTCAAACTCGACCAGCATCTCGAACGACTCAAGCACTCAGCTCAAGCGCTCGCCTTCACCGTCATTCCCTCGGCAGCAGCAATCACTGAGGAGATCCGCAAGACGCTGATCGCCAACTCGATGACCGACGGTGTGCACATTCGATTGACGCTCACCCGCGGCGTGAAGCTCACCTCAGGCATGGATCCGCGACTCAATCAGTCGGGGCCCACACTGATCGTGCTCGCTGAGTTCAAGCCTCCGGTCTATGGTTCAGCGCCGATCAAGCTGTGCACAGCGTCGATTCGACGATTCTCGCCTGACTGCATGGATCCCAAGATCCACCACAACAACCTGATTCAGTCGATCATGGCCAAGATCGAAGCCAATGCTGCCGGTGCCGACGACGCACTGATGCTCGACCAGCGCGGTTTCGTCGCCGAGACCAATGCCACCCACGTGTTCATTGTCGAGGCGGGTGTCCTGCGTACCAGCCACTGCGTGGCTTGTCCAGAAGGCATCACGCGCGCAACCGTGCTCGAGATTTGCCGGGAGCACAGCCTCCCTCACGAAGTCACCGACTACTCCCAAGCAGAGCTCTACCGCGCCGACGAGGTGTTCTGCACCGGCACTATGGGCGAACTGGTTCCGGTCAGCGAAGTCGACGGTCGACCGATCGGCAATGGCGACCGTCCAGTGCTCGAACAGCTGAGCGCCTACTTCAAAGAGCGCACCAAGATCCAAGGAACGCAACTCGTTTGAGCGCGGTTCGCGATGACACGTCTATGCAGCACTACACGATCTCAGAACAAGAACTGGACGAGCAGTTCACCCGATCCGGGGGCCCCGGCGGCCAGAACGTCAACAAGGTTGCGACCGCTGTGCAACTGCGCTTTCATGTCGAGTCCAGCGAGTCTCTCCCGGAAGCTGTGCGGCAACGCCTAGTCGTTCTCGCAAAGAACCGCATCGACAAGGCTGGGAATCTGCTGATCAAGGCGTCACGCCACCGCACTCAAGAACTCAACCGAGCCGACGCGCGAGCGCGCCTGCAGGTGCTCGTGGATCAAGCCGCTAACCCCCCGAAAAGCCGCAAGAAGCGACGCGGCGAAAGCAAGGGGGCCAAAGACCGCCGCATCAAATCCAAACGTCGCCGTAGCGACGTCAAACGCTCGCGTGCGAAACCCAGTCTGGACTGAGCCCGTTCCGGTGGTCGGCCAAGGCCCGTCCTAGAGTTTCCTCAGCAAGAAGTCGGTCATTGTCCGCTGCAAGTGAAACACCTGGTCTTTATCCCTTACTCCGTGCCTCGACTTGGGATAGATCATCAGCTCAAACGCCTTGCCAGCCTTCTGTAGCTCATACACCAGCTGTACGGTGTTCTGAAAATGCACGTTGTCATCGATTGTCCCGTGCACGATCAGGAGTTCGCCTGACAGGTCCTTGGCCGCCTTGGTTACCGAGGTGGCGTCGTAGCCTTCGGGATTGTTTTGCGGCGTGCCCATGTAACGCTCGGTGTAGATCGAGTCATACAAGTGCCAGTCGGTGACTGGCGCGCCGGCGATTCCGGCCTTGAACATCTTGCTGTGGGTCAGCGCATAAGAGGCCATGAAACCACCGTAGCTCCAGCCCCAGATGCCTAAGCGGCCACCATCGACCCACGGCTTCTCCATGAGCCACCTGAGTCCATCTTCGATGTCGGCGAGCTCGGGTTGCCCCATGCGATGAAAGGCTTCCCAGGTCGGCTTGATGCCTTTGCCCGAGGCCGAGCGGTTGTCGCACATCCAAATCAGATAACCCTTTTGCGCAAGCATCTGGTGCCAGGCGTAGCGCTGGCCACCCCAAGCATCGCGCACTACCGGCGCATGTGGACCGCCGTAGTTGTACTGCAACACTGGGTACTTCTTGGAAGGATCAAAGTCGGCTGGTTTCATCAGCATCGCTTCCATCACGAAGCCGTCGCGAGTTTTCACTTGGTGACGCTCCACCGGCCCCCACTCGAACAGATCCAGGGCCTCGACCTTGTTCTCGTCCACCACCCGCACTTGCTTGCCGTTACGACGGTAGAGCCGGGCTTGGGTCGGGGTGGTGACGTTAGACCAGCGATCATAGAAGTAAGTTTGCTTCTTGCTCCACGATGCGCTGTGGCTACCACTCTGCTTCGACAGTCGTTTCAGGCCCTTCCCATCCAATCCCACCTGGTAGACGTGCGGAGCAATCGGGCTCTCTTCCATGGCCGTCACAAACACCAAGCCTGCGTCCTCATCAACGCCATGCAGCGAACGCACTTCCCACTCGCCTTCGGTGACCGCACCGACCAATTGATAGTCGGTGTCGTAACGATAGACGTGTTGAAAACCAGTGCGTTCCGAGCGCCAAAGAAAGCCGCCGTCGTCTAACCATTCAGGCATACCCAGAGCATTGACGAACGCTGGACTCTCCTCGCGAAGGATCTTCGTCGACTTGCCGGTAGCGGGACTAGCGCTCAGCAATTCGAGCCACTCTTGCTCACGGTCTTGAACCTGAAAAATGACCTTCTCGGAATCCGGAGTCCAGCCGACCTTGACGATCAAGTGCTGAATCGACTCGTACTTGCTGGTATCAAGCCACACTGTGTCGCCACCTAGTGCTGAGACCACGCCCAGCTTCACTTCGGGATTGGGCGATCCAGCCTTCGGATAGTTCGTGACTTCAGTGGTCAGCTCGGTCGGCAGATGATCCACCACTGTGAACTCACGCACCTTTGATTCATCCAGCTTGAAGAACGCCAGGTGACCCGAATCAGGCGACCACCAGTAGCCCTTGAAATTGCCGCGACCATAGACCTCTTCCTGGTAGACCCAGTCGAGTCGGCCAAAGAACAGATCGGGACCGCCGCCGTCGGTCAGTGCGCGCTCGCGCCCCGACTCTAGGTCGAGCAAGTGCAAGTTGTAGTCACGAATGAAGCTGACAAAGCGACCGTCGGGAGAGAATTCTTCACCAACCTCCTCTTTGGGATCGAAGGTCAGCCGACGTGCCTCTTCGGTCTCGAGGTCGTACAAGAACAAATCGTGGGCTTGGTTGATCAATGCGCGCCGATTGTTCTCATCCAAGTTGAGCGAGCCGTAGGCGATCTTCTTCGCTGTGTCTTCGTCCATGCCAGGAAGCGCCGCCAGCTGTTCCACCATCTTGGCGTGATCAAAGAACGGCTCGGCGCGCCCGCTCTCAGCGTCAACCTTCACCAACACCTTGTCCGCTTCGTCGTCATCTTTGGGCCCACGTCGTTCGACCCAGGACTCATCGTCGATCCAACGAATGCTCGGCACTGAACCCGAAAAGTCGAGGCGCTTCTCCTTGTCCGGAGAATAAATGTCCTCAAGAGTAAGAGCCCTGGTCTCGGTATCCGCAGCGTTCTTCGCTTCAACCCCTTCAAAGCTAACCATGGCTACAAGTACCCCAACGGCAAGGGAGCGGTTCACAAAGGTCACGATGGAAGATCCTCATAGTCAAGTGTTCAAGGCGTCGGTGGACGGTTAGCGGCACGATACCAGCGCGTAAGGACTTAGTGTCCACAGGGTCTTCAGGGTCGCAGGCCCTTTGGACGCTCGGACGCGCCAGGCCGTAGCATGATCAATCGCACGAGCACCAGTAGACTCGAAGGAGCCGGCGTGTCCCACCCGTATTCACTCAGCGCATACCCCTACTCACCTACTCCCGTACTCCCGTACTCCCGTACTCCCGGCCCAACTACTTCCTGAGATCTAGAACCGTCATGCTCAAACCAATTTCGTCCGACGGGGGTCAAGCACCGCAGTCAGCACCGGCCATCCCGGCTAGATTGCTCCGCTTTGCTTCGGTCGCTGCGCTCAACACAGCGCTGATCTGCGTCGCAGTGACCTGTGGGTTCGTGTCCCCAGCGCTTGTGCAGGCTCAAAGCCTAGAGAGTCTGCGGGATATCGAAGCGCTCCTCCTGGAACAGCGTCTCGACGACTACGGTGACGCAGACCGGCGCGCCCGCACCGCGGAGAGTCAATACCGCGAACTTCGCCAACAGCTGTCCGGCGTACTTGGCGACTCGGAAGTCCAGCTAAAGCAATTGCGCGCACTCGAAGCCCAAACCTCGCTAGCTCGAGAGAAGGCTTACCTGCGCGATCGCGAAGCCACGGACCTGCGCCACGAGATCTACTCTTACCTTGAGCGCATCGGCGCGATGGATTCAGCGATCGCAGCACTGGGCCCGAGACTGAGCGGAACTTGGTCGATCGACTTCGGCGATGACTTCGGCGCCGGCACCGTCACCTTTCGCATGAGCGGCGATAGAGCCAACGGAACCTACCGACTCACCAACGGCGCCCTCGGCCAGATCCGAGGCGAGCTGATCGGTCGCAACATCGACTTGGTTCGATACGGACCCGGAGGCAATTCACAACTGCAGGTGAGAGGGCGCCTCTCAGTCAACGGCCAAACAATGAACGGCGACTGGGTCGCCACCGAACTCGGCGGCGGCCGCAACACCATCGGCAAATGGACCGCCCAACGCGCGCCATAGGCGCCCTAGTCAGGGCTCCGTTCGCGGGGCTTCGATCGAGCGACCGCTCTGAAACAGGGTCAAGAATGGCGCAGGTGATCCAGCCGCGAACACCACTCTGACCGCGTCGTCAAAGTCGGGTCGATATTCGCTGGAGCCGTCCTCTGAGACTCCCTGAAGTCGCAATCGCGTCTCGCCTTGACCGGCGGCTTCGACCATCAATTTGTCCTCACGAAACAACACCTTGAAGGCAAGTGGCGACTCGGCAACCGCGTAATCACCACTGACTCGCTCTGCTTCGGGTGCATCGATCGCTAAGTCCTTGACGGTGATCTCCTCGCCGAGCGCTGCTCGGGCAATGGCGTCGGCAAGGCGGCCCGAGCTATAGCTCTCACTGTTGGAGATCACGGCGATGGTGAGGTCTCGCTCTGGGAAGTAAGACAGCATTGAGTTGAAGCCATTGATGCCACCACCGTGACTGATCCGGGTGTGTTCTTCGAGCTTGCCTACGCCGAGCCCGAATCCATAGCCGGTATCTTTACCGTCAGCCAACAGGTGGCCAGTGCTCATTTGGCGGTAGCTATCGGCTGTCACCACCTTGCCGGTCACCAACGCTCGATTCCAGCGAACTAGGTCGCCGGCGTTGGAGATCAACGCCCCGGCAGCTCCCGGTTGGCTCATCCCGATCAAGTCGTCATTGACGATGTCGTCACCATCCTTGGTGTAGCCCTGTGCGCGGTTACGGATGATGGCGCTGTTGGAGCCGTATCGCAGATGTGTTAACCCGAGCGGCTCAAAGAAGCTCTCCGCGACATAGTCGCCATAGTCCTTCCCGCTGAGCTCTTCGATCAGGACACCCAGCAGGAAGTAGCCACTGTTGTTGTAGCGAAACTCGGTGTTCGGTTCAAAGTCGAAGTCCTTCTCCTTGACTAGATCGAGCAGTTGATCGTTGGTCATCTCAAGCGGAACGGTGCGCATCCACTCGGGGCCAAGGCCGGTGTAGCTCTTGATGCCAGAAGTGTGCGTTAGCAAGTGGCGCACGGTAACAACGTGGCCTTGCGTGGGGAAGTCGACAAAGTCTGTCATCGGGGCTTCCAGACTGAGCTTCTTGCCGTCCTTTTCAGCTCCCTCCTCGATCAGTTTCATGACCGCAGCGGCGGTGAACTGCTTGGTGATGGAGCCAATGCGAAACACGCTGTCGGCGTTAGCCGCGACGTCGTGCTCGAGCTCGATCGCACCATAGCCGGCCTCAACCACCATCTCAGAACCGACTGAGACCGCAACCGACAGTCCCACCGAAGCCGAATCGTTGATTGCTTCTGTGGCGAGTTCGTGAACACGTTGCTTGAGTTCGTCGGTTGACGCTGGCTGCGCACCAATTGGAGCGGTCGCTCCGATGAGCGCTAGGAGCAGGCAGAATACAAGGCGCGAAGGCGGATTGTGGTTGGCAACAGTCTGCGACCTATCAGATGTAGTGAGCTGCATGAATGGACCCTGCGAGTAGTGAGTTGATCAAAGCGATGGCGTCGAGGTACGCCCTACAGCAGTCATGAACTACGGTGGAAGCGTCACCAGGATTTCACCTACCTGTGAGTCAGGAGAAACCGTCGATTGCCACAACACTGTACCGTCTCTGTCGCGAGCGACCTGAATGGTCAGTGGGTCCCCGGTCGATAGCGTCTTGAACTGGAAGGTCCCATCGGTCCCCGACATCGATCGACCCCAAGAACCGAACGATCGTTCAACGGTCGACGAGGTGACGCGCAGCCCCTCAGCGGGGGTTCCGTCGGCGTTGAGTACGGTGCCGCGCAGATCGACCTGCTGAGCTTCCAGCCGAATCGGTTGTCCCGGGACAACGAATACCTCGAACGTCCCCATCGCGGCGTTGCCAACAGAGACCATGAGCCTAGCCTGACCTGGTTGCAGTGTGATCTCGAACTGCCCCAACGCGTTGGCCTGCGCGGTGCCAGCACCTCCGCCGAAACCCGGCAACGTTGTGACCGTGCGCGTTCCGTCCGTGTCCAATGGGCGTGCGGCAATCCATCCGGGCGCGGGTTGGCCGTCGATGACCAGAACGCCGCTGATCCGTTCGCGATCTGCACGCTCGAAACGCAACTCCACCTGTTCCGACTGGCCTTCTCGCAGTACAACCTCCGCCGAGGCTTGATACAGCCCATCTGCGACCGAGGCCTCCACCGACCAATCACCAGCCTCGAGATCGCCGACAACAAAGAGCCCGTCCCGCCACCGTGCAACCCAGCCCGTTTGAGTCCCGCCATACTGAAGAGCAGTCGGCGTCGCGCCTCGCAGGCGGACCGGAAGACCGAAGCGCACCAGTCTCTCTTCCTCAATCGGCTCAAGGCCGGTGACGTTGAAAACGATCTCAGCAAACTGAGCACCTTGTAGGTCCAAGACCACCCCGTCAATGTCGTGATCAACGACCCGGACCATCTCGCGGTCTGTGCGCCTTCCGCTGCTAGCCGTACCGCCCTGGCTCACTGCAGCAATCGTGTAGGTGCCACGTCTCAGCCCCTCGGCCACAAAGCGTCCATCGTCATCAACGCGCAAGTTGTAAGACCGATCTGTCGGACCGAGAACAACGACCCTCGGTGCGAGGCGATCATCGCTGAGCACCCTGCCGCGGACGGTGAAGCGCTCGACGGAACCGGCTTCTTCGAGCAGTCGATCTGACGAGGGGCTCTCGGTCAATTCGATTTCAATCCAGTTCTCACCAGCGCCCACCATAATCGACCGACCTAGGTCATCATGCCTTCGCACTTCGACCCGCTGCGCGCCCAGCCGCACATAGTCGATCCGAAACTCACCCTCACCATCGGTGGTTGCGGCCCTGAGGTCGCTCACCACAGTGGCTCCAACAATCGGTCCGTCAGGCCCAATCACTCTGCCTGCAACCACAGCGCTTGGTGGAGCTCGCAGCTCGACATTGGTCAACTCTTCGCCTGTTTCTAGGATCAGCTCGACCGGCACGATCACGGCTGCGTCGACCGCATTGGCGATCAACCGGATCGACCCACGCGGCAGGCCAATCAACGAAAATCGACCACTACTGTCGGTTCGCACAAACGCTGCGTCCGGAAAATCGACCTGTCCCTCAAGCGGATGAACGGAAACGTGAGCGTTCTCAAGACCGCGACCGCCGTCGCTCAGCACAACGCCACTCACCGCCGCGGCCTTCACCAGCGGCACAATCACAGGATCGACCGCTTCGCCATCCACCAGGCCGGTCGCCACACCCCAGTCCACAACCAGACCGTCCACGCGCCGACTGACAAATCCCGGGGCTTCGACCAACAGCGACACCGCCGCATAAGGTTCAACCCCGCTCAACGCAGCGGCGCCCTCTTCGCTTACATCCACGTTGAACCATGGCGGGTCACGACTTGTAATGCGGTCCGGCGAGCGCGTCGCAAATCGTGTCGCTGAGCCCGTGGGAACCGAGACGGACGTCCACCAAACGATCGCAGGCGAGACCCCAGTGCCGTCCACATCGACTACCTGAACCTGAATGACGGCCTCTGGAATCATGGTGAACGATCCAATGTCGTACTCCAGGCGTCCACCTACCGAGCGCGCCGAATCCAAATCGAGGCTCTGCCGCGGCACAAACACAGACGCCATTCCTGGCGCCGAGACTTCCACGCCGAACTCACCCGTCGCGGTGTCCCAGAACACGAAGCGACCATCACTATCGGTAGTGGTTTCGAGGACCAGAGGTGGGCTCGGCCGAGCCGATGCGAGCTGCAGCGTGCCACTTGACCGCGCTCGGTTCCGAGAAGGGTTACCTCGCAACGCCACCGTGGCTCCCTCAACCGTCAAACCGTCGTCGCTCAGAACCCAACCGAACGCGTCGAACGGCCGAAACAACTCAACCACAACGTCCTGACGTCGCTCACCTGCTGGCGGCGCCCTGAAACCCATCGGTCGCAACGGGTAGTCCGGGTGAAGCGCAAACAACGCGTAGCGAACATCCGGTGCCAGTTGTTGGATTCGGAACAAGCCCTCGTCATCCGTCCTCCCCCAGCGTGCTGGCTGGTCGCCTTCCAGGGCAACCGCCAGCAGGTCGACGCCAACCACACCAGCCGACCGTCGATCAATCACCTTGCCTTCAACGATGGCGCGCCGAGTCAGGCGCACCTCAACGACCTGATCTGGCCCTGTCTCGATCACGCTCTGTTGCTCGAGATACCCCACTGCGTTGACGGTCGCCGCAAAGACGGGCTCAGCATTCGCGTCGTCTTGGTTGGCGTGCAAGGAGCCTGCATCCAAGACCATCAACAACTCTCCGCGTTCATCAGCTGTGTCCGTCGAGCCTCGAAGCTCAGCTCCTTGAATCGGTCGATCAGTGTGCTCATCGCGCACCAACAACGACGTTGTGCGCGGCTCTTGTAGCGTGATCACCAGTTCCTCTACAGGTCCATCGGAAGCCCCGATACTCAGTCGAGCCCACGCTCCATTGGGGGCAACGGCCTCTACCAAGGCGCCCTCCGAAAACGCACCCTTCACTCGGCCCTCACCATCGCTTGCTCCCACGGGTCGCCCGTCAACGATCACCACCACACCTGGGGCCGCGCCTTCGTCGTTCACCAATCTCACCGCATCTGTCACCACACTCCCACGCCCTTCGAATACCAGGTTCGCAACGGGATCCTCGGACTGTGAACGCACACCATCAGGCGCGGCCAAGAAAAACGCCTCGCGGTTGTGCCCCTCCTTCACTAAGAGCAGTGTCTCACCCTTAGCTCTGACAATCGAGACCTCAGCAATGCCGTCTGTCGGTGCATCCGACCAGAGCCGTATCGGCACCCGCTGCCACCTCCCGAGCCGCCGTTGCGCAGCAAACACCGCCGACTCGGAGAGCACCGAAGCAACCCAGGCCGGTTCTGAAGCCTCAAACTGCACGCCCTCTTCGACTCCAGGCTGGAGCCAAACTGTGGCCAGTTCCACATGCGCCGGAAGCCGAGGCAGATACGTCTCCATCGACACCGAACCCGGAGCATTCGCAACAACTCGCCATGGACCGGCATCTGGAGTCAGTAGCCTGAATCGACCATGCCCATCCACCTTGACGCTCACCGCCGCCGCTGGGCTCCGCCCTTCCATCAAGGCAACCAAGCGCTGATACCTAGGCAAGACCCGGATCAACGCAACCGTCGTCCCACTCGGCGGTGCAAGCAAGCCCAGTTCTTCTAGAACCGTCGCCAGCTGCTCACCCTCGATCGGCAGAACTCGATCCCCCAGTCCAACCACCCGCCCGCTCACCCACTGCTGGCCGATCTCCAGTCCCGCCCTTGCGCCTTCCTCCGCCAGTGCTGCCGCAACCCCACCCGATGCCACGCAAGCTAAAGCGAGCGCCAATACAACAACGCGCCACAACCTACCGTTGGCTCCAACGTTCACCTGCCGCTCCGCCTCCTTGGGAGATCTCGATCCAAAGCGCAGCCCCAAGACCAAGCCTTCGGACCAATGCTACTCAGACTCTGACTCGCTCTGTGCAGTTCCCACGCAGCAGGATACAGCGTGCCAGGGCCCAGCAGCATGCCAGGACCCAGCAGCGTGCCGGGCAACCCATCGCCCAGTGGGTGCACCCCCGCGTCATCCATAGGGTCTGTTGACGCCGCCTCCAGCCGGGAAGCCCCTTCGAGAGCCTTCCGAAGCCGTTTCGGGGCCTTGCCTTCGGGGACCCTCAGGGACCCTTCCGAGGGCCAGCCCTGGATCGCCCTAGAGCTTGAGCTCTCGACGGATCTTCTTAGCTTCCTCGATGGCGCTCATGTCCTCGACCCAGCTCTCCAGCCGAGGCATCGTGCTGACTGCAGTGAGCAGCAACTGCTTCGCTCGCGCCCGGTCGTGTCCGATTTCAGCAACAGCCTCCGCCAAAAACGCGAGATTGAGAGGGTCGGCGGGCCCCAGCAATAGCGCCTTCTCGAGCTCGATTAACGAACGCTTGCGATCGACCCATGATGTGACAAACGGGATCCGCGGCGTCAGAAAGTGGAGTCTGCCCATCAATCGATGGGCGCCGCCACCGTCGACATCAGGGGTCACGGCGAGGGTGGTTTCCGCCAGCACACGGATCTTCTTCGCAACGCCTGCTCTGACTGCCGCAATTGTTCCGAAATAGTCGGCCCACAGTCCCCAGTGCAAAGCACCTAGGAAGAAGATCGGACGGGCTTCCTCGAAGCTGGCCATCGCCTGATTCACCTGCTCTGGCTTGAGCTTGCGGAAATCCATCCCAGCCAGCCGACTGAGCAGATCCAAAGTGTCTTCAAACAGATCACGCCCTTCGAGGAAAGCCTGTTTCCGATCGTTCTTCGACCGAGCTGCATACTCACCTTCAAAGAGCAACGCGTGCAGCAAACCAATGCGCACATCGAACCGCTCCGGAGCCAGGCGCAGCGCCTCCCGAAAGCAACCGATCGCAGCATGAATCGGCTCACGCGCCGGCAAAGCGCCAACCGCATGCTCGGCCCGAGCCGCGAATGCTTCTTGCGCAAGATTGAAAGCGGTCTGCCACTCCTCGTTGGGCATTTGCCCCGGCTTGCACTCGGCCACCGGGACGCCTGCGGCCGAGGCCACTGGTGCGGCGAATAGCGAGAGCAAACAGCAGCCGAGAATCGCAGTTCGGGCTCGAATAGCCAAAAGATGATAAAAGTTCATGAAAGTCGATTCGGGGATCAAACGTCTGGGCGGGAACGCCTGCACGGCACAGTGCAACTCTGACAGGTTACGTCGCTGCCGTGCGCCTCGGATTGCGACGAGTTTAGTGCTTGATGGGGGGGTGCGCGAGCGGTCTAAGGCTGAGCGGCCTGCGCGGCAAGGATCCGCTCCGCCAGCTCTGTTGGATATAACACCCACATTCGCCCCGAATGTTTCATTCGACCAGCAATCTCTGCGGCATCCGCGCCGCCGCCCCAAAAAACATCGCCACGCACCGGACCGCGAATCGCTCCTCCAGTGTCTTGCGCCACCACCAACCGGCGCAGGGTTTGATCACCTTCCGCAGGGTCAGCGGTGGGAGCAGCTACATCCAACCAAATCGGAGCACCCAGCGGGTGATGGCGTCGGTCGACCGCTAAGGAGCGGCCCGGCTCAAGCGGTACGCTCTGGCTACCGAGCGGCCCCTCGCCACGGAGCTCGCGAAAGAACACATACGACGCGTTGGTGTTCATTACCTCATCAGCAACATCAGGGTGTTCGTCGAGCCAGGCACGAATGCTCTGCATCGACACATCCTTTGGATCCACTCCATCGCGCACCACCAACTCGCGACCGATCGCGTAGTAGGGGTGGCCGTTCTGCCCGGCATAGCCAACGCGAGCGATGCCACCCCCTGCCAGCTCAACACGGCCTGAACCCTGGATATGCAAGAAGAACGAATCAACAGCATCATCCACCCACACCAGCTCGAGCCCCCGGCGAGAGAGTGCACCCGTCTCGATCGCAGCCCGATCAAAGTACGGCTCGAGTGATTTGCCTTGCAGTCTTCCGGAAACGCGGCGACCAGCAAGATCCTCGTGAAACGCACCGAGATCGACACCGATGATGTCTCCTGGATGTCGGTAGAGCGGATACTTGAAGCGGTCCGATCGGCGGCGGCTGCCCTGCAATGTCGGCTCGTAGTAACCCGTGAACAGCCCCTCTTCGCGCGTGTTGTTGAGCACCTGCAGCGGAACCGCGTGCTCACGCAGAATCTCCCTGATCTGCTCCGATCGATCGGCACCGCCGTGCTCGCTCACCGCGAGCAGCGGATCACACAAAGGCAACCAGTCGGCCACCGAACCACCCCGGTCGCTCGGCCTGAGTGTGCGCTCAGAACCCAAGAACCTAAATCGCGCGCAGCTGCGCCTCAGTGCTGGTAGCGCGTCGACCAAGGAGTCTTGGGCGAACCCAGGGAGTTGCTCGAACGTTGAGCGAACCAAGACCAGTCGGTCGGGCGGCGCTTGCGGCATCACCAAGTCGGTCTCAAGAAGGCCTTCAGGAATCGCAGTCCACCGTGGAAGTAGCCACAGGGCCAGCAGCGACACCGTCGCCACCAGCGCCCAAGCCCACAACAATGCTCGCCTTGGACTTTCAGAGTTGGACGGCGAGCCGCTCAACCTGCCACTGGTCATTGGCGCTCAGATTCAGCCAGGGTCGGCTCCAACGCCGTTCCGTGCCAGGGGCAAAACTCGACCGCGTAGTCGAACTCTAGGCCGCCCTCTGAACAATGCTTACGAGCGGAGAGAGAGCGCTCTCCCTTCTTGTCTAACCAGGCTCCACGGAAGTTGCGGATAGCGTCGGTGACTGTTCGTCCCTCCTGCTCGAAAGTTCGCACTTCAAGGGCTGGATTCTCTGCCACTCGAACTTCCAGCGCGAACTCCTCACCGCGACTGCGCACTCGAAGTTCGATCTTTGAACTGATCTCGGCCGCTTCGACTAACTGCTCAAACGCGTCAGGGTCATTAACCAGCTCGCCGTCTACCAACAGAATAACGTCGCCGATATCGAGACCGGCCGCATAAAGAGGCGTCGTCACCCGAGTCGCACGCGCGATGGTGAGGCCGTCATCGTGCTCGCGAATCGAATTTCCGCCAACCCAACCAACCCCCGGGTGCGCCTTTTGCAGCAAGAGCCCAGCAGGCTCGAGCAGTCGTGCGTAGTCCGGCGTCTCACTGCCAGCGACGAATCGGGAAAAGAAGTCACTCGCGAACTCCTGATTCGAAACTTCGGCTAGAGCAGAGATCAAGTCCTCGCGGGTGTAAGGCCGCTCCACCACGCCATGGCGCCGCCAGACCACGCGCATGAACTCGTCTAACTCGACGTCGAATCGACCGCGCAGCTCAAGATCGAGCGCTAGGCCGAGCATCGCGCCGTAGGTGTAGTAGGAGATGAAATTGTTGGTCCCGTTGGTGCGGTCAATCCACGAAGCCGCATCAACAAAGGCCGCCTGGTGGCTCATCTGTTCCGGCGAACGGTACTGCCGACCAGGGGCGGCAAGGAATCCAGCCAAGCCACGCGACATACCAGCAACGTACTTCTCAAAGCTCATCACGCCGACGCGCTTGAGCACTAGATCGTCGTAGTAACTGGTGAAGCCCTCGCCAAACCACAGCTCACCGGTCATGTTGGCGCGGGTGAAATCGAACGGTTCTAAAGTCTGAGGTCGAATGCGTTCGATGTTCCAAGCGTGGAAGAACTCGTGCGACACCGTTCCTAAGAGTCGCTCCATGCTCTGATCGAGCGACTGCGACGATGACAGCACCGTGGAATTGCGATGCTCCATGCCATCGCCAGAAGCCCACGGCAAGTAATCGGCCAAGAAGGTGTAGGTGCCGTGATCAAACGCTGGAACGTCTCGGAATACAGCAATCTGCTCGTCGACGATCGCGGCGGCAAGCTCCGTGTAGACCTCAGCTTCTTCGTCCGACCCTTCATGATGCAACGCTACCCTGACAGTCTGGCTCTGAGAAGCAGAGGTGCTCGACCCTGGGACCGACCACTCGCGCAGCCACAAAGCACTGGCTTCAATCGGAGCGTCCATGAGTGCTTGCAGGTCGGCGGCCATGAACGTCGCAGAATCCTGCGTAGACTCTAGTTGAGTAGCGACATGCCAGCCTTCGGGAAGATCGATCGATACCAGCGCCGGGCGCTGTTCAAAGCCTCTCGCCCACGCAAAGGTTGCCGGCGCGTTCAAGTGCATGTGCGAGCGGTCCACCGCACTGTAGGTGCCGTCGACTCGATCAGCGAACAGGGTGTAGCGAAAGATCACCCGTCGGTTGCCCTGAGTGGTCACATTCCACCGATGCTGGTCTGCCCGCTCAATCGGGAGCGGCCGGCCCTCATCATCGGTGGCGCTCACCGAATAGACGTTCTTCGCGAACTCGTGCAGCGCATAGCGACCAGGCGAGCTTCGACTCATGCGTACCTCAAGCACCGGCTGGTCGACTTGAGTGAACTCCACCGTCACCTCTAGTTCGTGGTGAGCCCGTTGAGCCGGATCCAGGTGGTAGCGCACGGCGCCAGCCTGTGCGGAGCCGGGAACTGCGCTGGCCACGGCGACCAACAGCAGCGTACACAGGGACTTCAACATCTTGTTCATTCTCATTTTATTGTGACCTTCTCGGATCGCTTCGAATCATCAGTGAGACGACCGGAAACTTCAAGCGCTGCCAGTCCTTGCCTGGAGCCTAACTTGAAACCTCGACCACTCCTCGGGGCGTCTCGATCATCGCAAGCAGCCGATCGCAGTCATCCTGAGATGCGACGATGGTCACCGGGAACCCTGCGTCTTGGCTGATGCTCGTAGACACAAGTTCTTTAGCGCCCTCCTGGCAGCTGCTGAGTTCCAAAGACACAAGCTCAGCTGCGGGCGCAAGGCTGAATCCGGGACTCATACCGTCACCCCAGTCGATAAGAAACGGTTCGACTTGAGTGAAATCAGGAGCCCTCACGCCTTGACGAGGGAAGGCTAGTCGCCACTGCAACAGGTCGCCGCTTTCAAGGCGTCGACTCATCGACTGCACCGGTCCAAGCTGGGCGTTCTTCAGCTCAGCGACCAGGGAATCGATGCCGCTCGCTCGCAAGGCCCAGGTCACAAGTTTCGGTTGCTTCAGTTGGTCGATGCCGAAGGGTCGCGGTCTTTTGGGCTCCGGCTGCGACGGATCGGCACCAATCGCCTCCAGATAGGCGCCACCACCTAGACCAAAAAGCGCGTTGTGGGTACCACGCCCAGGATGCGCACCTCCACCGTCGGGCCGAATACCCAACAGCTCTGCTACGTACTCGGTGGCTAGCTCGAGGCTCGGCGCTGCCACCACCAAGTGATCGACGGCGACGTGATCGATTGTCTGGCTCCGCTTCGTGTCCTGCGACAGGATTTCCTCTGGTTTCTGCATCTCAGGTTCAAGGGTACCGCGAGCGACCAAAAACAACGGAGCATCCGCAAGGTAGCTGCCCGACCACCGTCCGCGATAAACTCGTCGGATTCTCGTTCACCGCCTCCAGAGCGCACTTCCCCCAATGCACAATTCGCCCCGCGCATGCCAGCAAGGTCAGGCGCCAAGGGTTTCATACGTAGCAGCACTTTCGTCCTCATCACAGCAGCTCGATACCGCGGCTCTCAAGCTGGTGCTGGCCCGCTCCGCGTTTCAACAAGCAATCCTGTTCAGCCGCTCCTCGAGCGCCTTTCGCGACGGACGTCTCACCGCTCCAATCCGCAAGTCAGCAGGCACAACGGCTCAGGCCTTCAAATAACTATACGAACCACCACATGACCGACACCCCTTCCAATTCCACAAGAGCATCTCGGCGCGATCGACTGTTTCAGTCGGCGGAGAGCCTCGCTTCGGATTTCTCGCTGTTCCCCAACGAGAACAATCCTTCGGTTCCTCAACACCTTGAAGGGTTAATCAGTGAGGCCGCAATCCAGGAGCGCTTGGAGCAGCTAGCGGAACTCAACGTCGACGAGTATGTGCTTGAGACCGTGGCACCGGTCGAGGACCCAACCCGCACCAGCGCGCGAGCCGTCCTGAGGCGACTACCCTGGACTCGACTTCGCGAAATCGAAGAGGGTCCGGTCTACGCGGCTGAAGTGCGGGTCGAAATCAACGGCAATCGCAGACGGATCGGTCTGTTGGCGCAGGATCGCAGCCGCAACAACGGTGCTTGGGGACCGGAGCATCACGCGATCGCGGTCGACATCGTGCGCGAGTTTGCAACGCATTCAATTCCCGTGGTGTGCTTCATCGACACCCCTGGCGCCGAAGCCAGTGATATCGCCAATAGCGGCAACCAAGCACATTCCATCTCGCGGCTCATCGCTGAGATGGCTCAACTGCATGTGCCCACCGTGGGCATCATTTTTGGCAACGGCTACTCAGGCGGTGCGATCCCGCTCGCCACCACTAACATCCTGTTGTCGGTGACCGACGGCGTCTTCAACACCATTCAGCCGCGCGGCCTCGCTAACATCGCCCGCAAGTACAACCTGTCATGGCAAGAGTGTGCCAAAGCGGTAGGCGTTTCCCCGTACGAGCTTCATCAACAGGGCTACTTAGACGGCATCATCGACTACTGCCCTGCCGACCCGGATCGCGGTCTCGCCAACCTTGAGCGCGCCATTCTCTCCAGCGTGCTTGCCATTGAAGATCTAGTGCTCCATTTCGTCGCCACCAACGACTCGGTGCTCGCGCACTACCAAGGCACCATCGACCGCTTCCTCGAACCGGAAGGCCGCATCAAGCGCCAGCAACGCAGCGGTCAGCTGTCGACAGTCGACAATCCAACCTCACAGCCCAACATCTACGGTGTCGGCTACCGCTACCTCCGCTACCTCGCTCTGCGCAAGAAGGTCAGGTCCACCACCGTTGACCGCTACGGGCGTCTGGCCGACGCTGAGGTTCCATCCGGCGACTTGCAGCAACGCATTGAAGAAGAGAATCGCAACGCCTTCGATCGCTGGCTCGAGAATCCACTGCAGATTCGCTACGACGACACTCTGGCATTGACCTGGAAGAACTTCGCCGCTGCCCGAGACGTGCTGGATCGAGAGCGCGGGCGTGTCGCTGCGTTTTTCTTGGGCACGCGCGAACAGACCTACGAGCGCTCGCGCAACGTGGTGACCCTCGAACTTGCCTTCCACTTGTACAACCTGTGGAAATCGGGCTCGGTCACCAACTTCCCAATGCTCGTCAAGCGGCTTGAGCAGGATCGCCGGATCGGCGAACCGGCCGCGGCTCTGGACGTGCCTCAGGTGATCTCAGATCGCGACATTGTTGCGCCGTTCTTCGAGGAATGCCGCCACCTGTTCCTGTTCGACCTGTTCTACGACCGCCTTATCGCGGCACTCAAGTCGGTCGCTAAAGAAGCGATGTCGACCAACCAAATCTCCAAAGAATCGGTCGAACGGTTGCTTGAGTCGTCGATGAAGAGTGCGGTCGGCCAAGCCGTGAGCAGCGGCATGTGGAACCAAGATGTCAGCGAACAGACGCTGCGCACCAATCTGTTGGAGTGGATGCGGCTATTCGTGCGCTATCGGCGGCGCGGAGAGCTGCTGAAGTCGGTTGCGGACTGGAAGAAGGCCGCCTATCCAACGGTCTCGGAGCCGCTGTTTGCGCTGATCACCTTTGTGCTCGATCACCTGCTACCTCAGCTCTACCGAACAGAGACCGACGGCGCGCGCTTCGACGGTCGGATTCGTCCTCGTAACATCGGCATCAAGGACTTTTGGAACCGACTCGATCGCGCCTACAAAGACCTGCTCTTGCAAGAGGTACTGACCGAGACCAAGCGCACCCAGCGCATCACTCCTGACGCCTTGATCGATGAGTTGTTCACCGACTTCCAAGAGCTCGAAGCCAAGCGCATGACCGCCGACCCGGCCGCGTTCCCAGGTTTTCGAATCTCCATCGAAGACGCACTCAATGACGGCAAAGTGCCTTGCGGCACGGTCACCGGGATCGCCACCTACACTCCGGATGTTGCCAAGGGCGGCAACGGCGAGATCGACGCGCCGAGCAAACAGAAGGTCGGCGTGATGGTGTCGAACCTCAACTTCCAGGCCGGCTCGTTCGATATGGCAAGCGGCGAGAAGTTCGCCAAGCTCCTAGAACGCTGTGCCCGACGACAGTTGCCGGTGATTTGCTTCATCTCATCCGGCGGCATGCAGACCAAGGAGGGAGCAGGCGCTCTGTTCTCCATGGCGATCGTCAACGACCGCATCACCCGATTTGTACGCGACAACAACCTGCCGATCGTCATATTCGGTTTTGGCGACTGCACTGGTGGCGCCCAAGCGAGCATGGTGACGCACCCACTGGTCGACACCTACTACTTCTCCGGCACCAACATGCCGTTCGCCGGTCAGATTGTGGTGCGCTCTCACTTGCCGATGACCAGCTCTCTTTCGAACTACCTGTCAGTGGTGCCAGGCTCAATGCTGGCCCTGGTCAAGCACCCCTTCTCGGTAGACCTCGATGATCGGCTACTCGCCATCGATGCCACCATGCCGGTACCCGACCTCACAATCCAACAGATTATCGATCGCACGCTCGCCGGTCGCGAGCCGGTGGCGCTCGACGAACAACCGATCCAACGCCGCCGATCGCAGAAGACGTACCGTCCGGTCGCTAAGACGCTGATCCACGCGCGCGGCTGTACCGCTGCCAAGTTGGTTCGCGGCGCTCAAGCGAAACAGATCTCAGTGGTCTTGGTGCAGTCCGATCCCGACATGGAATCAGCGGCCGCACAAGCGCTCACCGAGCGGGACACGCTGGTCTGCTTAGGCGGAAGTACGCCGGACGAGAGTTACTTGAACGCTCACTCGGTGATTCGCATCGCCGAAGCGGAAGAGGTCGACTCAATTCATCCTGGCATCGGTTTTCTCTCCGAGAACTCTTCGTTCGCCGATCTGTGTGCCCAGCACGATCTCAACTTCATCGGCCCGAGCGTGGTCAGCATGGAGTGGATGGGCAACAAGTCAAATGCGGTGCAGACCGCCCAACGGCTCAATATTCCGGTCGTTCCTGGCAGCCACGGCGTTGTCACCTCACCCACTGCCGCAAGAGAGATGGCCATAAAGATTGGCTATCCGGTCATGATCAAAGCGGTGCACGGCGGTGGCGGTCGCGGAATCCAACGCGTCGACTCAGCCGAAGGCTTCGTCGACATTTTCGTACGCATGGGCGCAGAAGCAGAGAGCGCCTTTGGCAGTCGCGACCTCTATCTAGAAAAGTTCATCGATCAATTCCGCCACGTCGAAGTGCAAGTGCTCCGGGATCGGCACGGCAACACTCGAATCCTGGGTCTGCGCGACTGCAGCGTGCAGCGCAACCAACAAAAGTTGGTGGAAGAGTCTGGTTCCACCCTGCTCTCTGAAGAGCTGCGAGATGGCACCTTCGAGGCAGCGCGTCGCCTCGCCCAAGAGGTCGACTACATCGGCGCGGGCACGGTCGAATTCATCTTCGATCTCAAGGAACAGAAGCTCTACTTCATGGAGATGAACACCCGTCTCCAAGTCGAGCACCCGGTGACCGAGAAGGTCACTGGAGTCGACATTGTTGGCGCTCAGTTTGACATCGCCAGCGGCAGCGACATCGAGAACATCACCGGCAAGGCTAATCCGCGTGAGCGCGGCTATGCCATCGAAGTGCGCATCAATGCCGAGAAGGTGGTGCGCGCGGCAAACGATGCGATCAAGATCTCGCCCGATCCGGGTTTCATCACTGCCTTCCACCTGCCCGAAGCTGATGACATCGACGTCATCGCAGGGGTCGATGAGGGCGGCACCGTCTCGCCCTACTACGACAACCTGATCGCGCAGGTCATCGCGCATGCTGACAACCGCGACGCTGCCATCGACCAGCTCATCGACTACTTGGGACAGATCAAGATCGAAGGCGTCAGCACCAACATCCCCACCCTCCGACGCATCCTGAGCGACGACGAGTTCCGTCGTGGCGATCACGACACCGGCTACTTCCCGCGGCTGTTGGCACGCCTGGACATTGATGCATTGATCGCCGAAGGCGAGAAGGCCTCCGGCAAAGGCGACCGCCGCATCGACCGGAGCGCGCTTGAGATCGAAGGTTCGGGCGAGCTCAAGGTCGTGGCTGCGTCTCAAGGCATCTTCTATGCGTCTCCGGCTCCCGGCCGACCCGACTTCGTCGAAGCCGGCAGCATCGCGACTACTGACACTACGTTGTGCCTGATGGAAGCGATGAAGCTGTTCGATGAGGTATCGCTCAACACCTTCAACCGCACCGATGAGCTCTATCCCAGCGGCGACTATGAGATCATGCGCGTCAACTGCTCGAACGGGCAGCTGGTCAACGAAGGCGACCTACTGTTTGTAGTAAAGCCCCTCAACCTAGCCTGAGGGTAGGGCTTCGAACTCGAGCGACTGCAGTTCCCAATAGCGTCGGTATAGCTCGGAATCACTCAGCAACGACCGGTGATCACCCGAGGCTGCGATCACGCCACCTTCAAGCACCAGCAGCCGGTCAGCGCGCTTCGCGGTGGCCAAGCGGTGAGCGATCACAAACGTGGTCCTGCCTCGCACCAGAGCGTCGATTGCGCGCTGGACATGCGCTTCTGAGTCAGGATCCAGTGCGCTGGTGGCTTCGTCCAACAGCAAAAGCGGACGATCGGCCAAGAACGCCCGCGCAATCGCGAGGCGTTGTCGCTGACCGGCAGACAGCTTGACCCCGCGCTCACCCACCTCTGTGTCATAGCCGTCAGCGAGCGCAGTGATGAACTCGTGCGCGCCGGCCGCCTCAGCCGCGGTCTGCACTTGGCTACGGGTTGCATCAAGCCTCGCCACGCGCAGGTTGTACTCGACCGTTCCTGAGAACAAAAAGATGTCCTGAGGCACCACCGCAATCAAACTCCGCAGCTCTTGGATGCGTGCTTCGCGCACGTCAACTCCGTTGACCGTCACCATTCCTTGCTGCGGATCATAGAACCGCTGAAGTAAAGCGAACAGGGTGCTCTTGCCACCGCCACTGGGGCCAACAAGTCCGATCACTTCTCCCGGTGCAGCGGTGATTGAAACGTCGGAGATGGCTGGGTCGGCCTGACCAGGGTAGGCGAACTCGACCTGAGAGAAGGTCACGCCGCGCGAGGCATCGCCACCCTCAATGAGCGAACGCGGTCGTTCTGGGTCCTGCACTGCAGACACTTCGTCCAGCAACCCGAACACACGCGCACTGGATCCCTTGAGTTGCCGATACGAGGCGTAGAGCGAACCGAGCTGTCCCACCGAGGTCGCGATACCGAACGTGTACAGCAGAAACGCGGTGAGCTCGCCGGCGCTGATCTGCTCTTGCATCAGCAAGTGACCGCCATAGCCAAGGACCAAAGCGAACGCGGTGAAGCCGGAGAAGGTCATCGCGCCGATAAAGACCGCGTAGAGCTTGGTGCTGTAGAGCTGTTTCTCAAGCAGCTCATCAAGGTTCTCGCCATAGCGACCGCGGGCGCCCCGCTCAAAGCCGAAGCTCTGCACAGTGCGGATGCCGGATAGCGACTCTTCCGCGAACCCCGAAGCAGCCGCAGCAGCATCGGTCAAAGCCGTCGACACCTTCTCCAATCGCTTGCCAACCACCATCGCCAGAATTACCACCGGCGGCACCACCAAGAGCGCTACCAACGTCAGTTGGGTTTGTAGCCACAGCAAGAGCACCAGAGTGCCAACGAAGCGCAACACCGCTTGAGCCCCACCAGGGATCTGCTCGGTCAAAGCGGAACGCAACGCTGCCAGATCGGTGGTGAGCCGCGAGAGCAGTTCACCCACTCTTCGCTCGCTGAAGAACGCGGGCGAAAGTGAAGTCAGATGGTCGTACACCTGCTGGCGCAAGCTACGCATGAGCCGAGCGCCTGCTGCACCCAGTAGGTAGTGCTCCGTTGCCCCCAGCACACCGATCGCAGCGAACACACCAATGAGACCCAAAACGACATTGCGCAAGCTGGCCGTGGACGTCTCGTCGATCGCAACATCGACCACCTGGCCTGCCATCCACGGAATCGCCAAACCAACGGCGCTACCCACCAGCATCAAGCCGGTGGCGACGAACACCGGCCACCGATGGGGACGGATCATGCCCCAGAGGCGACCGAAGGAAAGCTCTGGAGCTTCCTCTGGCTCAGAGTCGTCTGCGCTTGCGCCAGCCTTCGTTGCGGAGCTAGCTCCAGCTAAGGGGTCCTGATCGGCGAGCGAGCTGCTGTCGTGTGTCATGAGGTCTACAGTTCGAGGTCTACAGTTCAAAGAGTCAGAAACGGTCGGAGGTCCAAAAATGAAACGCGGCAGGTGGCAAAACGATGTTGAGTAGGTCGGCCCCTATAACGGAGCGCTCAGAGCCTGAGGCCTCAGAAGAGTTCGCGGCCGACGGAAGGCCAAAGCGCGACGAAAATGCGGTGGGATTCACACACTGGAACATCCACTCAGGCTCGCCAGCAAGGGCTCCTGTTTCGATCAAGCCTCGGTCGCGCAGACACCGCTCGAGCCTGCGATCAGCCAGCGTCGGGGCCACCACCTTGGCCTGCGCCACAGTACGCACAGTGATGGCCGCGAGTTCCGCCAAATGTTCTTCGTGCCCGCCCGCACAGGCCCATTCGAGCACCTGCCACTCGCCATTGAGCACGCACCCTCGAAGAAACGCGATCACCTGATCCAGGCGTGCATCCTTGGCAACGACGAACTCTTCGACCGGATTGCCCGCCAAGGCAAGCGACACGTCCCACCCATCGGCCGAACGCACGATCGTGCCGTGACGATCCGCGCAATACATCGCACTGAGCGCGACCACCTCCTCCAGGTGTTGCTCGCGATCGAACTTCTCGATCACTAGGTCCGGCCCTAGAGTGCGCGGTCGATCGACCGCGCTCGCCAGCTGCCACTGCCCTTTAGCTGGCCCCCACCTGCCGTAGCCAAGTTTCTCGTAGAAGCTAAAGCGCTGCGCATGGAGCAAGGCCAACTCGTAGCCACGCTGCACGATCTCCTCGGTCGCGGCCTTGACCACCGCAGAACCCGTCCCGTTGCCGCGATGGGCCGTGCTGGTGAAGACGGTGCCAATACCAGCGGTGGGGACCGACTCGCCAGCAATCCTCAACGAGCGCGGGAAGAGCTGGCAACAAGCGACCAACTCGTCGCCAGCAAACGCGCCCCAAATGTCGCTGATCGCAAAGGAGGGATCATGGTCCATCGGACGGGCGAAGAACTCGTCACCCCGGCGATCGTCGGTGAACGGCCAATCCGCGACCAGGTTCAAGAAGGAGGACTCTTCGCCTTCGCGCAGGGGGCGGATCAGGGGATCGGAGCTAGTCAAAGGAGTGTAGGCGTGGTCCGGAGCCTTCCGGCCAGCCCTCCCCAGGGACAAGACGCGCAGCACACGGATTCGTTGTGTCGATGGTCTGAAGTGGACGATGCTTCATTGAGGATTTCGAGGAGTCTGCGCGCTATTTCTGCGCGCTGCAACACTCTGGTGCGCAACCTTGAGCCTACACTCCTAGCCTGCGGTCTCCTTCGCTCTTCGCAGGAACGCCATCTCCGCGCATCCTCTCGACTCCAGCTGGAACCGGATAACCAGCCTTGGCTCCGCAGCAAACCCGCCGAACGCTACAATCTCGGGCCTCACCATGGATCTCCTATTAGCCATCGTCGGCTGCCTCCTGGTGCTGTTCGCGACCCAAGCAGGTCTCGGATTGCTCCAGCGGCACTCTTCCACCGTCCGTCAGCTCATTGCACCCCTGCGGACCATGAGCCTGGCGGTAGCGGTGGCGTCGGCGAACGCTTTTCTATTGCCACAGACTACGCAGTCGCTGTTCGAGCGGTTCGACCTCGGTACTGAGTCGTTGGTCTGGACGATTTCCGGAGCACTGTTCGCGATCGGCTTGATCCATCTCGGCGCAATCTACCTGTTCGACGTCATCCTGTCTCAGCGCCGCGGGTACCTAGCATCAGGCCTGGTCTCGCGCGTCGGTGTCGCGTTGATGTACCTCGGCGTTGGCTTAGGTGCCCTCGCAGCCTTCGGGGTGCCACTGAGCGGCCTGTTGGCTACGTCTGCGATCACTTCGTTGATTCTTGGTCTCGCTCTGCAGCCCGTACTCGGCAATTTCTTCGCCGGCCTCGTCCTCACCTTTGAGCGGCCCTATCGCATCAACGACTGGATCAAGTGGCAAGGCACTGAGGCACGAGTGGTTGAGATCACCTGGCGCACGACCCACCTGCGCAACCGCGACAACGACGACATCGTTGTGCCCAACTCAGCGATGGCAGCCACCGAGCTGGTCAACTTCTACTACCCAAACACGATGCATCTTGAGCGCGTGTACGTCCGGGTGCACTATAAGACGCCGCCCTATCGCGCCACCGAAGCCTTGTTGGACGCAGCCAAACGCACCGCGGGCGTGCTCGACAACCCATCACCCGATGTCTTCTTGGTTGACTTTGAAGACTACGGAGCGCGCTACGAGCTGCGAATCTGGATCGCTAACATTGCCGATCGGCCGTGGGTCGAGAACGCTGCCCGACGCAACATTTGGGAAGTCTTTCGTCAACGCGGGATCCAGATTCCGATGCCCATTCAGACGATTGAAATTGACGAAACCCACAATTCAATCCGCCATCTCGACGAAGCTCCCGCAGAGACAACCGCCAAGACCGGCTGGCTCTATGTGGAAGTCGGTCCGAACCAAGGCACTACCATCCGCCTGCTCGACCAGCCGATCACCATTGGCCGCGGCACCGACTGCAACTTGATGATCGCCGAACCCCGGGCCAGCAAGCAGCACCTGCGCATCGAATTACAGAACGAGAGTTTCGTGCTGCAGGATCTCGACAGCCACAACGGCACCTTCGTCGACGGTCGTAAGATCGAGCGCCATGTCCTGAAATCGTTCGAACGCATCCACCTCGGCGACACCGTCATCATCTTCGAGCAGCAGTAGCGTTATGGCCGCAGAACTCTCAAAATTCGGCTCCTACGAGGCCCTCGACAACCTCGGCACCACCAACACCGGCACGGTCTACCGTGTGCGCGACGAGCGCACCCAGAAGATCCACATGGTCAAGGTGCTCGACCCGGAGTTGATCGAGCGCGCAGGCGGCGTCGATACCATTCGCGCTGACCTCGACACGATCCAATCGCTGCGCCACCCAAACGTCGGCCGTATTCTCGAGACCCATCTCGACTCAGAGCCGGTATACATCGTCTCGGAGTACGTCGATGGGTTGCCGCTGCGCATGCTGTTGCAAGAACGCCGACTGACCTTCGCCGAGGGCTTCCGAGTGTTCCGCGAAGTGTGCGCAGGCTTGGCTGCAGCTCACGGTAAAGGCCTCGTTCATCGCGATCTCAACCCAAAGAATGTGATCGTCTCTAGGGATCTATCGACGGTGAAGATCACCGATTTCGGACTCGGACCGCTGAAAGACTTCTCCCACGAGGTCTCACACGGCGAGACCGGCGACATCGACGCTCGCACCCTCAAGTACCTCGCGCCAGAGTTTCTGCGCGACTCAACCGGCGACGAACGCAGTGACATCTACTCCGCTGGCGTACTTTGCTACGAAGCACTCACCGGTCGAACTCCGGCTGGCAGGTTCAGTCTGCCCAGCCAACTCAACAGTGATGCTCCACCCGAACTCGATCCGATCGTCTTGCGCTGCCTGGCGACTGACCGCGGAGGGCGTTACACCAGCGCAGACGAATTGATTCAAGACATCCGCCAACTCGAGGAACGCCTGCGTCTGGGCTTGGCAGAAAACCTCAAAGGACTTGCGGGTCTGAGCTCCCTGGGCAGTCAGGGATCGCGGACCTGGCGTTCGGTACTGTTGGGCATTGCTCTTTTGGCCTTGATCGGCCTGGTTTTTGGTCTGGGAATCTCGCGCAAGCGCGCAGCCACCGAGCTACTCAGACCGTCCGGGGCAACTCAAGAAGGAACGACCCCGCCGTCACCCAGCGAGCCCGAGGAGACGAGCACACCCGCCGCAATCGAAGAGCAACCGACTGAATCCAACGTCTAGGAGCGGGAGCGGGACAATGCCAGTGTTAAGCGCGCTAGGAGACGTTCTAATAGGCGCAGATTGCCCAACGGGAAGTGCTGCTGGTCAGGCGTTGAACTCTCCTTGGTCACTGCGAATTTCGCGTTGGTATCGCGGATTCCGCGTTGGTACCGCGGATTCCGCGTTGGTAGTCTGCGGAAAAACTCACGGAGTTCCACTGTGCCAACCTTGATCCCCTCGCCCACCGTCATCGCCCCCGAACTGACCGCTCCGAAGAAGATCGAAGAGTTCATCGGCCGAGTGAACTCCGATGACGACCGCATCTCCCTCGCTAGAATGACCGCTCCACAGGGCTGGGACGAGCCTGGGCAGCGCCCCACATTTGCTGAGTACACTCTGGTTCTCAAGGGCATGCTGACGGTCGAGACTGAAGGCGAAACACTCAAGGTCGCGGCCGGCCAAGCGCTGGTCACCGAACCCGGTGAATGGATCCGCTACAGCACGCCCGATGAGGGCGGCGCAGAGTACGTGGCGGTGTGTTTGCCAGCGTTTTCGCCAGACACTGTTCACCGCGACTGAGCCACTGGACCGCGGGGCCACTGAATCACCGGGGCCGCTGGACCGCCGGACGGTTATTGGTTCACGATCCGTGCGCGGGTGCCACCTCTCGAAAGTTCGAAGGCTCCTGCTCCGCCACCCACCTACCCAACGACCTTCGATAGTCTGAGTGCTCTGGACCGCAGATCGGCAGCTGAACGAGCAACATCCCAATGCAGCATCAATCCACATTCATGCCAACTGCCACAGTCGCTGTGGATGAGGTTGGTGTGCGCGAACGTGCGTCACGCTTTCAAAAGCGCAGCATCAAGAAGGACTCGAAAGTCCTCGCACTCAACACCGTGCTGTCGATGATCGACCTAACGACGCTCGAAGGCGCAGACACGGTCGGCAAAGTGCGAGAGCTCTGCTCAAAGGCTCGCAACCTGCACAGCGCCGCACCTGACCTGCCACACGTCGCCGCGGTCTGCGTTTACCCGACATTGGTGGCCGAAGCGAAGCGCTGCCTTGAGGGCACCAAGGTTCAAGTGGCTGCGGTTGCCACCGCGTTTCCGAGCGGACAAGCGCCGCTCGCGGCAAAACTGGCCGACACCAAAGCAGCAGTGGCTGACGGCGCGGATGAGATCGACATGGTGATCTCCCGCGGTCGATTTCATTCAGGCGATGAGGCCTTTGTGTTCGATGAAATCGCCACCATCAAGGAAGCCTGTGGCAGCGCTCATCTCAAGGTGATTCTCGAGACCGGAGAGCTAGGCTCACTGGATCGGATCAGGCGTGCTTCAGATCTTGCCATGCGCGCTGGCGGCGACTTCATCAAGACCTCAACCGGCAAGATTCCTTCTGCAGCAACCTTGCCGGTCACGCTGGTGATGCTCGAAGCAATCCGCGACTATTACTACGACACAGGCAAGCGAATCGGCATGAAACCAGCCGGGGGCATTTCCACCGCCAAGCTCGCCATCCAGTACCTGATCATGCTCCGCGAAACGCTCGGTCAAGCATGGATGACGCCCGATCTCTTCCGCTTCGGCGCAAGCTCCCTCGCCAACGACGTCTTGCGCCAGCTCGAAAAGCAGCGCTCCGGCGCCTACCAATCGTTCGACTACTTCTCACAGGCCTAAATGGTATGAGCACCTCCCCAGCCGACTCGCGCTCCCAACCGACACTCAACTTCGACACCGAGTGGAGCTACGCGCCCGCGCCCGAGAGCACTGATCCAGTCTCGTTCCAGGACCGCTACGACCTCTTCATCGATGGCCAATGGCAGCAGCCCACCTCACAGAAATGGTTCAAGAGCATCAGCCCTTCAACCGAAGACGTGCTGGCCGAAGTCGCCGAAGCAGACGAAACCGATGTCAACCGCGCGGTGCAGGCCGCTCGCGCGGCGTCAGTTGGCTGGCAGGCCTTGAGCGGCCGGGAGCGCGGCAAGTACCTCTATCGCATTGCACGGCTGATCCAAGAACGCGCGCGCGAACTGGCAATTGCAGAAACCATGGATGGCGGTAAACCGATTCGCGAGAGTCGAGACGTCGACATTCCTTTGGTGAGCGCACATTTCTTCTACTACGCGGGCTGGGCGGACAAACTAGAGTACGCATTTCCTGGCAAGACACCTGCGCCGCTGGGAGTAGCAGCTCAGATCATCCCTTGGAACTTCCCGCTGCTCATGGCCGCGTGGAAGCTTGCGCCGGCCCTAGCAGCGGGCAACACGGTGGTGCTTAAGCCGGCGGAAACAACGCCCTTGACCGCGCTCTTGCTAGCAGACATCTTGATGCAAGCGGAGCTGCCGCCGGGCGTGGTGAACATCGTTACCGGAGCAGGAGCTACCGGCTCGCTCCTGGTGGAACACCCGGACGTGAACAAGGTGGCCTTCACCGGGTCGACCGCCGTCGGCAAGCACATCTTGCGAGCCTTAGCCGGCACCGACAAGAGCTATACCTTGGAACTGGGCGGCAAGGCAGCCAATCTCATCTTCGAAGACGCAGCCCTCGATCAAGCGGTCGAAGGCATCGTCAACGGCATCTTCTTCAACCAGGGCCACGTCTGCTGTGCCGGATCCCGGCTCCTGGTTCAAGAATCGGTGGCGGATCGAGTGCTGCGTAAACTCAGGGACCGCATGGCCACTCTGGTGGTTGGCGATCCTCTGGACAAGAACACCGACATTGGCGCGATCAACTCTGCCCAACAATTGGGCCGAATCAACGACTACCTCGACATCGGCCGAAACGAAGTTCAGGAAGTCTTCCAACCGCCGTGCGTGCTACCCGATCAAGGTTACTGGTGCCCACCCACCCTGTTGCTGGGTGCCTCCCAATCGCATCGCGTGGTGCAAGAAGAGATCTTCGGGCCGGTACTCGCCGTGCAAACCTTCCGCACTACGGACGAGGGGATCCAGAAAGCCAACAACACTCCTTATGGCCTCTCTGGCGGTGTATGGACCGACAAAGGCGCCAAGGCGTTCCGCGTCACCAGCCAGATCAGAGCCGGCGTCCTGTGGGCCAACACGTACAACAAATTCGATCCAACCGCGCCATTCGGCGGCTACAAAGAGAGCGGAATGGGTCGCGAAGGTGGCCTGCACGGACTGAGCCCCTACCTCAAGCTGACATAGCGGATAGGCACGTCATGGCACCAAACACCGAAGCACCCGGCGCAGACCAGCGTTTGAGCGTTCTCAAAACCTACAAGCTCTACGTCAACGGTGCATTTCCCAGAACCGAGTCAGGTCGCACCGACCCGTTGCTAGACGGCGACGGCAACGCGATCGCGAACGTCTGCCGCGGATCTCGTAAGGACTTTCGCGAGGCGGTTGCCGCTGCGCGCAAGGCCCAAACGGGGTGGGCCCAACGGAGCGCGTACAACCGTTCGCAGATTCTCTATCGCGCCGCCGAAATGCTCGAAGGACGCCGGGGCCAGTTTGAGAGCGAACTGCAACTGCTGGGGGCAAGCGCCGCTGATGCAAGGGTCGAAGTCGAGTGTTCGGTCGACCGTCTGGTCTACTACGCGGGTTGGGCCGACAAGCTGCAACAGGTCTTTGGTTCGGTGAATCCGGTGGCCTCCTCCCACTTCAACTTTTCCATGCTCGAACCAACCGGGGTAGTTGCCGCTGTGTGCCCTGATCAACCGGGACTGCTCGGGCTCATCAGTGTGGTGGCGCCCGCAATCGTTTGCGGTAACACAGTGGTAGCGCTCGCCTCCGAGAGCAGCCCGCTGTCCGCCGTGACTTTCGGCGAAGTGCTGCATTCCTCAGACGTGCCGGCCGGAGTCGTCAACCTGCTCACTGGACGTCGAGCGGAACTACAAGAACACTTCGCGAGCCACATGGACGTCAATGCGCTGGTGCTATGCGACATTGACCCTGCTGCGAGCAAGGAACTAGAAATTCTCTCGGCGGAGAACGTTAAGCGCACCGTCCTGCGCAAGTCTGTTGACTGGCACCACTACGATTGCGAGTCGCCCTACTGGATTCTTGACACCCAAGAGGTCAAGACCACCTGGCACCCGGTCGGCACTTAGCCGACCCCTAACCACTACCTAAGCGTCACCAACAAGCACCTACGGCCAGACCAGCGGTCGCTAGCTCTCCTTTAGCCGCTGAGGCTGAGCCTTGGTCTGTTCGTAGTTGCGCAACGCGACCTTGCCGGGAGCGGCTCCTTGCGGTTTGCGAATCTCGCCGCACGTCGTCCAGTGGACGGCGGTCGTCCCGCCTGCTTTCGCCTTGGAGTATCCAACCGCGAGCGCTGCTGCGAAATCCTTAGTTTCGCGCGGGATGCGCTTGAGCTTCGCATCGTTGAGCACCACCACGTGTGATCCCGAGGCGCCCGCTACGTGGAACCAAAAATCATAAGCGCGACCCAGCTTGAAGGTCACCAGATCGTTGTCCTTGGCAGCCTTGCCCACCAGCACCAACATGCCGTCGGGGCTCGGTGCCACGCGGGCCACCGTACGACCGCCGAACACTCCCTGATTGCGATCCGTTAGCGACCGCTCACTCATGAACCGACCTCCACCCACACGACCCGTTGCGGCAGATCATCTAGAACGCCAAAGCCCGGCCCAGTCTCGAGTGGAGCCGACGAATGAGAAAGCGTACCTGACCGAGGCCCGCCACACTCTCGACACAAACCACCAGCCGGTGGCGCTCATCGACGGCTTGCAACAAGACGCAGCCATCGTCGCCCTCGACCACGATCGACTGCGCCCCTTGGCTCTCGCCGTCATTTGCCGTTTCGGCACCACCCAGCAACTGGTCGGCGGCGGCAAAAACCTGAACCGAATGATCTGCGAGTTGACTCAGCGAAAACTGCGGCGTTTTGGAGCTGGTAAAGACCACTCCTCCGCCAATCTCGACCAGCATCACCTGCCCAACGCCGTCGACATTAAAGAGATCCGCGAGGATCGGCGCCAACGCCTCTTGTCCCTGACCCACGTTTTCCGGTTCGGACTCTTCAGCCGCTTCAGGTAACGCCATCTCAGGCAAAGGTCGGAACGTCTCCTCCTCCTTCGCTGCAACCTCGTCGAGATCAACGGCCTTGAGGATTACCGAGGCAGGGCGAGCGCGCCGGGGTTCGATCGAGACCTCTTTTCCGAGATCCGACTCGACCAACAAGCGGTCGATCAGACGGTCGGAGTCGTCGCCGACTTCGACCACCTGCCGCGGTAGCGCATCTACTTGCTGCTCATCGCGAGCGCTCGGCAGGTCGTGTGTGACCTCCAAGAAGTCGGTACCACCACGCGGCTGCCATGGTGACAAGGTCGGAATCGCAGAAAGGAGGCCACCCGTGGAGTCTGGCCCGGATGCGGCTCCTTCTTCCGCCTCTGTAGGCGGCTGGACGAGATCGAGCGTCAGTTCATCGGTCGCTCTCGTTTCAGGGTCTGACTCCGGTTCCGGCTCGACAACCGCCGGGCCATCGATCCCGGGCTGGGACACTTGACCGAACTCGCTACCTAGCCCGGTACGAATCGGCGCGTGGAGCTCTGTCAGCGGCAAGTGCCTTGGATTCTGAGACGCTGGCTCTGTGCTCAGCTCTGGTTCTGCGCTCACCTCTGGTTCTGCGCTCAGCTCTGGCTCTCCTCTCAACTCAGAGTCTTCCCCTTCCACCGCGAGCGCTCGCTTTGGCACCGGTCCGACCGACTCCGCGATCTCCGATACCGGCTCCACTTCGACACTCAAGCCAGCGGCCAGTGCACTCTTCGAGTGCTTTGAAACTTGACCTTGGACGTCGGTCTCACTCTCTTCTTCTTCAACGTCCAAGGACGGGGCTGCGTCGACAAAGAGATCAGCCGGGCCACTCGACTTGTAGATCTCTGTTTCAGGCCATTGGTCTTCGGGCTTTGATCCTAAAACCTCAAGCTCGATCGATCCACCCACCTCGGTCCCCTTCATCTCCTCTTTCTCAGCAGGCTGCTCCTCTTGGGCGGCCTCGACATCGGCCTCGGAATCAACATCGGGCGCGGGATCGGCAAAGAGCTGCGGTCCAGCATCAATAGCCAGCTCAGCACGCGGTTCCGATTCAGATCCTGGCTCAAGGTCCGGTCCAGGCACCGGCACCGGGACCGCTCCAGGATCAGGTGGTGCCTTGGACCCCAGGCTCAAACTGGACGAGGGTTCGCTTTCGCGGCCCGCTTCGGCGCCCGAGGTCCCGACCACTTCGACCGCTAACACCCGAATCGGCTCGACACCATCGAATCTTGAACCTGTTAGGGCCTCATCAAACAGGCTGCGTGCTGCTTCGACGGCAAACGGCCAGCGCAGCAAGCGATCAAGACCATTCGCTCGCGCCCGCTCTTCCACGCCTTCAGCCTGGCCATGCAACACGATCAACGACGGCGCCCATCCTAGGCTGGCACCGCTACCCTCCCCGACACTCGCCCTGTCCTCAGCTGCACTCTTCTCAACCGCGCCCTCCCCAACAGCGCTGCCACCGGCTGTTGCGACCCCGGCTGTGGCGACTGCTCTACCGAGCAACTCTTCGCAGATCGCCCACCCTTCGGCACCCGGTAGCTCAACATCGATTGCCACTACTTCGGGACGGAGCGCCTCGGCGAGGCGCAAGGCCTCATCCCGCGACTCGGCGAAGGCGGTCGCTACGGAAAGGCTATCTAGCGCCGCCATCAGCACAGATCGCTCGCGCGCTCGGTCGGTGACCAACAGCACGCGCCGGAGGCTAGGACGCGACCCGTCGTGGCTTGACGGGTCGCTGCCGATCCCCTCAAAGGAGGGTGCCTGGAGTAGGTGATCGCTCACGAGAAGGACCTATAACCAAAATGAAAGAAGCGCAGACAAAGTGGACCATGCAGCCTAGCAGTCGAGAAGTGCCCGTTCGTCGGCTCGCCAATCCAGGACTCCTAGGAGCCTGAGAATCTCGCGTTCAGGGTCGCCGATCTGTGCTTCCAGCAACTGGGATCGACGATCGCTGACCGGCTCCTCGAGCAGGCTCCGAACGAGCAACAAAGCCTCAACATACTTCCAACGGCGATCGATGGCGGTCACAAACTCCAGGCGATCGGCATCTAGCAGATCGTCAACTCCAACTGGACTCGGGTAGCACAGCAGGGTCCGCGCACGCGCACTGCGCAGCAACCGGGTCTCCTTGTGCGCTTCTCCATTCTCCATGACAACGGCTTCTGTGACCTGCGTCCGCGACCAGTCGCCAGGTCTTCTGCACAAGCCCTTGCCGCTAATGAAGGCTGCCTCCACGGAATGAGCCATGTCCTCGGCAATCCCCTCTTCTACCCACGGCGCAGGCGACTCTTGCCAGAACCAGAGGCGATTGAGTGCGTGCGCGAGCTCATGAGCAGCCGTGCCCAAGAAGTTGACCTCCATGTCGGCATCTGCGGCAACGATCACCAAGCCATCAAGCTCAAAACCACTGGTCTCCCCGCCCGCGACCGTGGTGTTGGCACTTGCAAATCGCTCATAAGCATCCCGGTCCGCAAACACCACCACTTCCAAAGCTAACTGCGGTGCGGCGGTCAGATCGCCGTATCGCTGTGCGTACATCCGAGGTAAGCACTCTGCCAGTTGCTTTAGGCGATCGCGACGAGGAGGATCGAGGTCGGTCCAGACGGTGATTGAGCGACGCTGGGGGGTGCCAGTTGTATTGAACGGCGCCTGCCAGACTCTGGGCTGGATCGACCCACCAAGCTCCGACAGAGCGCGATCAGCCACTTCTCCACGACGGGCCATTCGCTCCGCGTCGCCCAACACCGCCGCCGCGCCATCCGGGGGCAGCTCTGAGCGAGCAACTTGCAACCAGCCCACAACGCCGGCCCATCGGAGTCGTAGCCACTCGCCTGAGTCTGTCGTTCGCCGTTCAGTCACCAGGGCATCTAGGCCATCGCTGACTCCGGCAGGCACCTGAACCGCAACATCCGCCGACTCACGCGGTCCGGTGCGAAGCCTGTCTCCTGGAGCTAGACGATGCAAGGCCTCTGCTGTTCGCGTGAACCCAGTTGGCTTTCCGAACACAGGCCTCTGAGCATCCTCCTGCTCCGCGGTCGGGACGGACTCTTGCGTCAGTCCTACGCGCGGACTACCCAACATCACAACCACGATCACCGCCGCAACGCTGATGTGTGCTGCTGTGCCCCTCGCGCGCGGCCGTGTCACCACTCGATTCACCGCTTCTGCTTGCTATCGCGTTCCCTAGACGAGGCTTCGTCCGACAGACGGCCTGCCCCGAGCCGGCGAAACGAAGCGGACTGCTTGACCTTGATGTCTTGCGGAAGGTGCCGTCCGGCGAACCAAACCACGCGTTGGTTCTCGAGCCCCTTGAAGAGTTGTGTGATCGCTCGATAGAGACGGTATCCGGGCTCCACTTCGACAATCTCTCCCCACTGATGAACAGGAGTCTGACGCCAAGCCTTTCCTTCTGTCGTCCACACCTCAAGTGGCACGTCGAGCGCGCCGAGGTAGTTGCGAATCGACTCTGCGGAGTAGAACGAATCATCACCTCCAGGAAGGCCCAGTACCACCAACACCACTCGCCTGCGATTGCGAGATACAGAAGCCATACCAGCAACCGCCGACGCCCCGGCGATGTGTTGGATACCTCGCTGGTTGGAAGGCTGCATGGCGTCGGCCAAGAAGGACGACAGCAGGTTGCGCGTATACAGCTGCTGGTCACCGGAGTGGGGATGGAGCAGGTAGCGGCGCTCACCGACCACGCTCTCCCGCGGCCTTGTCCAATAGTGCCGGAGGAAGGTGTCCTTCGGAGCTTTCGGAGATCCCAGGCTGCGAGCCTTCGAGTAGAGCGTTCGCAGTGCGGGTTGGGCCTGCACATCGCGAACGACCATGATTTCTGCGCTGCCCTTCTCCACTGCGACCGGGTCTTGCAGTTTGCCCGCAATGAGGAACTGGCCGGACAAGTCACTAAGCTCCATCTTCCGATCCCGACCGACGTCGATCACCACCGACGTCAACTCGGTGTTGACCGAGTCCGTGTAGAAGCCGCCGAAGGTGGCCTCTGCGACCGCGACAACCTCGTCGGCGAAGTCGAGCTCGACGCGTAGGAAGTGCAGCTGATTGGGATCGTAGCGAGGCAGCTCGAATTGCTCGACATTCTCGACCGGAAGCAGGGCGCCATCGAGTTCTACACGAGTGTTTCGGGGAGTCTCGCCCTCGACCGCTTCCCAGGTCACGGCCACACGCGTCGAAATTCCCTCGGGGTCCAGTTCGAGATTGAGACTAGCCTCCGCGGGAGAGCGAACGAGGTTGATCCACTGAGTAACCCGACCGGTTTCTGTTCCTGCACTGTCGTAGGCGACCGCCTCTAGCCGATGCGGCAACGGGGCTGCACCAAAGTTGACCATGGAAACCCATGGTTCTGCCGTCATCTCAGCGACTGGTGCGCCGTCGAGCACGATCTCCACCCGCACCACTCCCTCAGTTGGCTGGACCTCTACGGGATACTCGCCAACGATGAGACCGAGAAACAGTGAAATGAAGGTGATCATCGCTTGTCCAAGGCTATGCGATCAAAAGGGACTCGGTGGACACCACGTACGCTGTAAGCCACAAGTGGGAGGGATCTGCCCCCACTCCGGGAACGAAATGATCGCTGGTAGGGTTCCAATGATTCCGACAGGCTCTACTCGCAGGTATCGGGTGAGTTCGTGGCGGGCTCTGTTGAAACCGGGCCGTGAACCGCAAACTTCCGGAACCTTGACACCATTTCGACCGCGAGACACCATTTTCACCGCGACCGCACTTTTCCAACATCAGACCAACGCTCGTGCACACCTTGAACCTTAGGCTTAGTGCCTCGCTCTTCGTCCTACTGGTCGGCGCCCTACTGGTCGGTGCCATGGCTCTCTCGAGTCCGGCTGGCGGCCTCAGGAAGCGACCGGTCACAACCAAGCCGCAACCTGAGCAGCAGTCGCAACTCACCCAACTAGCTCAGGCTTCGCCGGCATTCCAGCTGGCGATCGAGAAGCTGGATGAGATCGAGCGGGCCGACCAGCAACCGACCAACGCCCAAGGACTCCCTCACCTGTCACGGCAGCAGTTGATCGCACGCAACCTCTCCAGGTTCTTTGTGCGCACCACGGTGCCCGACAACAACAGCGAACTGCAACGTTTGCTCGGCGCAGCGCAGCGCATCACACGAGAAGCAGGCCGGATCTTCCTGGGGGCTGCACTTTCAGTGGCAAGGGAGGATGGCGCAACCATCATCGGCGATCGTCACCTACGCCGCGTCACCGAAGCTCTTCTCCCCTATCAACTCACGCCAACCGGCGATCGGCTCTACTTCTCCAACGCGGGATCAGACGCCATCCTCATCGAACGTTGGGATCTAGAAGCGCTCGAGAGAACCGGGATGGCGTGGGAGGTTCTGGGTGGTCTTGCGGACTCCGCCATCGCGCCGAGCCTGGCGAACAACACGGGCCTCGACATCGAACGGCCGGCAGCGTTGCTGTTGGCAGACACTCTCAACGCGTACGGACTGTTGGTCTTCCGCCTTGGAGGCGAGGTCGCACGGAGCGGCTTCGAACCCGCTGTAGCAACTCGGCACCTCCGTGAAGCGGTCAAGATCCTGCGCAGCCGCGCAGATGGCAAGCCCGCACCGATCCTGCAGCCGTATCAACCCGCGCGAGGAGCGAATACTCAAAGCGGTGAACCATTGTTCACCGATGTCACCGCAACGATGGGCATCACGTTTCAACACACCTCGAGTGATTGGATCGGTCGGCTCAGACGATTCGGCCCCGTTGCTCCCACGTTTAGTGGCGGCGGTGCCGCAGCAGGCGACGTCGATCGTGACGGCTGGACCGACCTCGTGGTCTGTGGTGGTCAAGGCTGCGCCCTGCTCTTGAACCGCGAGGGTAGAACCTACGAAGATGCCACTGCAAGTGCAGGAGTCGGTCATGACGCGGAATCACGCATGCCGATCCTCGCCGACTTTGACAACGACGGCGACCTCGACCTATTTGTGACCGTTGCACGCGACCCCAACCGATTGTTCCTCAACGACGGCAAGGGTCACTTCACGATCGCTTCAAACACCGGGCTCGAGACCGAAAGAGACATCAGCGGGCCGGCATCGGCGGTCGATGTAGACAATGACGGGCTACTCGACCTCTACGTCGGCAACTTTGGCAACTACCTTCAAGGCGCCTCAGCCTGGGCTGCGCGAGAAGCCGTCAACGGTATGCCCAACCGCCTCTACCGCAACCTCGGTGCTCGAGACGGCGTCCCGCGCTTTCAAGACATCACCGCCACCGCTGGGGTTGGCGACACCGGGTGGGCTCAAGCGCTCTCGCATCTCGACATCGACCGTGATGGCGACCAAGACCTATACATCGCCAACGACTTTGGGCGCAACCAGCTCTACTTGAATCGCGGCGACAGCACCTTCGAGGCAGCGGGTGCCTCGAGCGGCAGCGACGACGCGTTTCACGGAATGAACGTTTCGTTTGCAGACATCAATCGAGACGGCTTGGGCGACATCTTCATCACCAACATCTGGTTCTGGGCAACGACCACCAAGAGCGTCGCCGAGGCCAACACTCTCCTACTATCGGCCCCCGCAACGGCAAGCACCGAAGCGCGCAGCCCGGTGCGCTTCACCCGCAGTTCGGCCGAATTCCTCAAGGCCCACGATAGCGGCTGGGCATGGGCAGGAGTATTCTTCGATCTCGAGAATGATGGTGACGATGACCTACTCGTTGCCAACGGCTTCACCGACTACATGACGTTCGCCCAATACCGCCCGCATCCGAGCGAGCCGGATCAGTTGTTCGCCATCAACAACGGTCGGGAAGCGAACCTGTTGTTCCTCAACACTGATGACGTTGACGACGGCTTGCCGAGCACTCTACGCACCAACAGCGGACTCGAGCTAGCCGACGTCAATACCCGTACCGCCATCACACTCGACTTCGACAACGATGGCGACCTCGATCTGTTCTTGACCACATTTCATGGTCGCGCCCGTCTTCTACGCAACGACGCCCCTCGCTCCGGTGGCCATCTGCGCCTCGAGTTGATCGGCGATCCCCAGCGCAACACCAACCGCGATGCGATTGGCGCACAACTGACCCTGGTCCTGCCAGCAGGCCGAAAGGTCTGGCGTACAGTGACCGGCGGCGAAGGCTACTTAGGCATGAACGACCTGCCCGTGGAGTTCGGAACGGGTGGGACAGTGCCACTCCGCCTCGAGGTGCTCTGGCCCAACGGTGACACCGAGACCATCACGGGCCTGCCAGCAGAGGGCCGCCTCCTAGTCCGCCAGGGCACAGGCAAAGCGGAGCTACTTGCACCCACCCCTCAATGACCTACAAGCCACGCCATCTGGTCATCCATAGCACCGCCATCCTGATCTTTGTGGTGGCATTCCGTTGGGCACCGGTACCCACCGCTGCCCTCGCACAAACGCAGTCCGCGAAGACAGAGCATGGGCAAAAAGAGGAGCAACGCTTCCGTCGAGCGGCAGAACTAGCAGGCCAGGCGCTCGCCGATCTTGAAGACGGCCGTTGCACCGTGGCTCGCGATCGCCTTCTCGAAGTGGATCGTCTGCTCCCCGACAACCTGCTGCCCAAAATCAATCTCGCGATTTGCCACTCGATCCTGGATCAGCGCGATCAGGCGCTTCAGTGGCTGGAACAGGCTCGGCGGATCGCCCCGGACAATCCCCAAGCGCTGTTCGCCACGGCGCGTGTGCTGGAGCCGCTGCTGCTCGACGATGCGGGCGCGCGCCGTTTGTGGGACCAGACGTTGACGCGCTTTGAGCGCACACGCCCCAAAGATCCCAGACCGCCCTACCTGCGCGGCACCGCCGCCGAAAACAGCGGGGACGCGGACGCTTTCGCACAAGCCGACGGTTACTACCAGCGCGCTCTGCGCAACTCGCCCGAGAACCTTGCCATCATGCTCGCCGGCCTCAATGCAGCCGCTCGTAGCGGCAACAGTGACAATACGGCTGACGCCCTGGACACCATTGAAGACCGTCTCAACGGTTTCGACCAGCGAGCGCAACGGTTCGCCGACCAGCTACGAGACGCCCTCGCAAGCGACAACGTTGAGGCATTGAGACCTCCGGCTTTGATCCTGCTAAACCTGCTGCGACCGACCGATCTGTATCGCGTGGGCCTCACCGAATTGCTCGGGCGTGGCGACGGAATCCAGCTGTTCCCGCAACTCGACTTCGACCCACCGCTACCACCCAGCGTGCAAGGCGGGCAAGACATCGCCCTAACTTGGACCAACCAGACCATTCAGTGGGCCGGTAAGGCGAATGATGCTTTCGTCTGGCCCGACGGCGAGCCCGACACTCTCTGGCTACCAGACAATCGACTCTTGCGCGCCGCAAAAGGCGCACCGATAAGAGTTCCCATCGTCGGTCTCCAGACGGCTGGCGATGCACCCTTCAGCCGACTCGGTGCAGATCTCAATCAAGACGGCCTCGCCGACCTCATCCAGTTGGCCAGCACCGGCGCCCTCACCATCCAACACCAGTCCTCTGCTTCTGCAACCACTGGCGCCCCTCAATCACTCCGCTTCGAACCAGCAACCGAGATCAAACTGCCGAAGACACACCGCCTGATCGCAGGCGATGTCGACCAGGAAGGGGATATCGATCTTCTAGCGCTCTCCCTCGACTCTCAGCTCATTTTTCTGCAGAACCGCGGCTCGGATGGCCTCGTTGCGACGCCGCTAGCAATCGAGATCAACCAAGCCAAAGCGACCGACGCGGAACTGGTCGATCTCGACGATGATGGTGATCTCGACCTAGTCTTGGCAACCAGCGTCGGCGTCATGGTCTTCGACAATCTGCGCGGTGGCCGCTATCGAGACGTCTCGCAGCAGTGGTTCCCACAGTCCACTGCGGGCACCGAACTCCTGATCGCAGACTTCAACAACGACGGCCGCTTCGATGTGTTGATTTTCGGAGCAAGCGCCACCGCCCTTTTTCACAACACTGGCTCCACTTACCGAGCATCACCGTTGCCAGACACAGGTGGAGTACCTTGGGCAGCCGCTGTCGCTGCGGATTTCGACAACGACGGAGATGTTGACCTCGCGATGTCGGGCAGATACGTCGCTGCCGGCGGAACGGGCACCAACGTCGCGCGTGGCATCCAATTGTTGCGCAATCGTCGCGACCAGTTCACTGTAGAACCACTCGATGCAACCGCTCGCGAAGCCCGAACCTTGATCGCGGCCGATCTCGATGCGGACGGAGACCTCGACCTATGGACGAGCTACGGCGTGCTGCGCAACGACGGCGGCAACACCAACCATTGGCTACGCGTGCGACTGCAAGGTCTCAGTGAAAACAACTCCAAGAACAACATTCTTGGCATCGGCGCGAAGGTGGAGATCCGAGCCGGTGGCGCATATCAAACCAAGCTCAGCAGCGGCACGGTCCAACACTTCGGACTCGGTAGCCAACGGCGCGCTGAGGTACTGCGAGTGCTATGGACCAACGGACTGGCCCAAACCCAGCAGCAAGTGAGTTCACGGCAGACACTGCTCGAAAAGCAGGTACTCAAGGGCTCCTGCCCGTTCCTCTACACCTGGACCGGAGACGGTTTCGAGTTCCATACGGACCTCCTGTGGCGCTCGACACTCGGCATGACGTTCTCCGATGGCAGCGCCGCTCCTCACCAGTCGGGCATGGATTGGGTCTTGATACCAGGCGACCGTCTGGTGCAGAACGACGGCAAATACTGGCTCAACACTACTGCTGAGCTTTGGGAGACGATCTACATTGACCAGCAAGAACTGCTGGTTGTCGACCACCCTCAGCAGGCTACCTTGGTTATCGATGAGTCCTTCAGGCCTCCACCGCACCCAACAACGCCGCCGCTACATTGGCTCACAACCGAACGAACTCCAGTGACCGCGGTTGATCACCTGGGCGAAAGCGTCTTGGCCGAACTCGCCCAGCGCGACGAACTGCGGGTTGTTGACCTGCCCCTCACGCGCTATCAAGGCGCTACCGAAGAGCACGCGATCGATCTCGTCTTCGAGACCTTGCCAGCCAGTGGCTCCAGAACGCTCTTGCTGTGGGGGTGGATCTTCCCCACCGACACTTCGATCAATATCGCTCTGGCACAAGACCCTGCCTTAAGCACCGCACCGCCTCGGCTCGACATCTTCGGAGCCGACGGATGGCGCGTATTGATTCCCAGCCTCGGGTTGCCGATGGGCAAACGCAAAGCCATGGTGGTGGAACTCGATCACCTACTCACCGATGCAGAGCGCACCTCGGGCTCACTTCGTCTGCGCGTTGTGTCGACCATGCAGATCTACTGGAACAAGGCCAGCCTCTCACTTTCAGAACACCCCAAGACAGACAACACAGACAACACAGACAACACAGACAAGACCCAAACCCCCTACCGCATCACCCGTCTGAGCCCGTCGCTTGCGGATCTTCACTACCGAGGCTTCTCGGCTCAGCTGCCACGCGCGCCCGGAGCACCCCATCTGTTCGACTACTCGCAAGTCGACACCAGCACACGCTTTCGTGACCTGGAGGGCGACTACACACCCTATGGAGACACACTCCAGCGCGTCTCCAGCACCGACGGCTCGCTAGTGATCATGAATGCGGGCGACGAGCTTAGCTTCGCCTACGAAGCGCACCAACTGCCTCCGCTTCCGGAAGGTTGGACGCGAGACTTCGTACTCTTCACAGACGGCTGGGTCAAGGATGCCGACATCCACACCAAGTTCTCCCAAACCGTCGAGCCAGTCCCCTTTCACGGCATGCCTGGCTACACCGACGGCGCCCGGAAGGCGCGGCCCGAGCAAACCGTAACTCGCAGAATCAATGCAACCGCCTTCGTGCGGGCTCTGTCTGCCATCGACCCGTAGCGCAACCAGCCTCTCACCGAACCCCTGATTCGGTGCAGAACAGCGTAGAATTGACTTCGAGTCTCGTGCATCGCCTCAGCTCAATGTTGTTTGACTAGCAACGGTAGACGTGCTTTCAGCGGCGATACCCAACGCTGAAGAGGGAACACACTCCCGCCCCCAACGGTTAGTGACACAAGACCAGAACCTCTCTGGGCTATTCTGCCCAGACCTCGGCCCAGATTTCGCCCGGCGCCGCTCGCAAGTACCTCACCAGCACCTCGACCTCGGCGCCCAGGAGCCAGCTATGACCACCCCACGTTTGACCGACATCGCTCGGATCATTAGACCTGCACACATTGCCGCCACCCTCGCGTTGGCCGTAGCCAGCTCGGCAACGAGCCAGCAAACGCCCCAGCCCGGGGCTGCGCCGCCTGAAATCTACACCGAAGTCCTCGATATCGATCTGGTCAACGTCGATGTGTATGTCACCGACAAAGACGGCAACGCCGTTCTTGGCCTCACCCGCGACGATTTCGAACTCCAGGTTCAGGGTCGACCCGTCGCTGTTTCGAACTTCTACGCGATCGAGGGCGGAGAACGAGCAGGCATCACCGACGAGGAAAAGGTCCTAATCGAAGAAGAAGCCGCGAAACGGATTCCGATCGACGCGACGCCGATCGAGCGCCAACGCGCCGCGGTCCCGCCAGACCAGCGCTTGCACATTGTCATCTACATCGACAACTTCAACTTATCGCCGTTCAAGCGCAATCGAGTGATCAGCGAACTCCGCGAGTTCTTACGCACGAAACTGCAGCCCACAGACGAAGTCATGCTGGTCTCCTATGACCGCTTCTTGAACCTGCGGCGGCCGTTCACCTTTCGCGGCGACGAGATCTCACGCGCCTTGATCGAGCTGGAAGATATTTCGGCGCAGAAGATCCACCGTGATCGAGAACGCCTCGAGGTCTGGAACAGGATCGAGGAGTCCGAATCCGTAGGACAGGCCTATCAAATGGCGCAGGACTTTGCGGGCTCCTATCGCAACGACATCTCTTTCAGCTTGGACGCCCTGCGCTCCATCATCGACGGACTTGCTGGCTCCGGTGGTCGCAAGGCCGTGGTCTATGTCTCAGAAGGCCTGCCACTAATCGTAGGGGAAGACCTCTTTCAACAGATCTTGCTGAAGTTCAGTGAAAGAGCGTCGATGACCTATGCCACCGAGTTCGACATGTCGAACCGCTACATGGAACTTGCTAACCAAGCCAACGCGAACCGCGTCAGCTTCTACACCGTGGACGCGACCGGCCTCTCAGTCCTGACGCAGGGAACGGTCGACCAAGAGATCAAGGGCCAAGCGGGAGAGCGCAGCTTCATTGATCACGTCAACCGCAGCAACCTGCAGAGTTCGATCCAATTGCTGGCCGAACGCACAGGTGGTCGAGCCACGATCAACGCCAACCGCTACATGCCCGCCTTCGACGCCATGGCCTCCGATTTTCGCAACTACTACTCTCTTGGCTTTCTGGGAACTGACACATCCGACGGTCGCTACCACCGCTTTAGTGTGCGCCTAAAGAACAAGCAAAAGGGCGTCAACATCAGGCATCGAGACGGCTACCGTTCAAAGTCGGTTGATACCAAGATGCACGACTTCACTATGTCTGCACTCAACCTAGATCTTCAGGAGAATCCGCTTCGGGCCCAGATCACGGTGCGAGCCCAAGAACGACAGCTCAACGGTCTGTACAAAGTGCAGTTGATGGTGCTCGTGCCCCGCGACGAACTCACCTTCTTTCCAGTGGAAGATAAGTACTACACCAAGATCGGCCTTTGGTTGGCCGCTAAGGACCTTCAAGACGGCATCACTCCGATGCGCCAGATCCCGTTGGTGGTCAACCTAACCAAAGAACAGTACGATCGCGCAGGTCAGCATGGCTTCCCCTACCCCATCACTCTGGAAATGGCCGAGGGGTACACGGACGTCGCGATCGGTATTCGCGATGAACTCGGCGCCCGAGCCTCCTACATTCGAGAGGGCATTCGAGTCGGCCGCTAGCGAGGACCGCCTATTCAGACCCGCGCAGAGTCGGTGGGGTGGGTCTATCTAGGCTCCCATCGCGGCAGTCGGATAGTGCGGCAGTCGGATAGTGAGGCGTGGGCTAACGGCTAATAGACCCGCCGCAGGCCCCGGCGGGTCGCCCATCCGGTACTCCAGGCGACCCTGGCTTGCCCCCTGTCTGGCCCCTTGGGGGGATTCGCGGGGACCATGGCGTGCGACGGCCCCGGCGACCGCCGCAACAGCTAGCTCCAAGGCACGGCCTGCCCTGACATCCATCGACCTGAGCCCTATTGGCCAGGCGCCGGGCGGCGCGCGGCCACAAGCGGGATCAGCGGGATCAGCGGGATCAGCGAAGTATCCGAACGGAGCTGCTCGGCTCAGGCTCTCGCTGCCAAGCACAGGCATCGTGCACTTAGACCCTCGGGCAGCGGCCTGCGAGAACCACAGCACAACTCCCCTGCGATCTACCCAGTGCTCGTCTTCGCTTGAAGGCACCAAGAACAGAAAAACCCGTGACTGCCATCAGCCACGGGTTGATTCCAATCTCTTCGGGGTTCCTTAGAGAATTTGGACCGGCACGGTGGAACGAGCTTCCTTGCCGCTGGCCAGGTTCTTGATGGTCACCACAAGGAGGTACTCGCCAGCATCAATGCCCTTGGAGTCGAACTCAGCAGCCAAGGTTGAGGTACCAGAACCGGCCTCGGCCTTGCCTGAGAGGGAGAACTTGCCTCCATTGACGGTTTCTCCACCAGCGGTCAGCACCTGAGCCTCAGCGCTCAGGCTGCCGGAGCCGAGGCCATTGGCCACTATGTTAACCGGCGTAGCCCCTGAAACCTGCGGCAATGACGCAGGGATGTAGGGGTTGTTGTCCGCGATGAACGGGTAGTCAACCGCCCGTTGCTCGGTCGCCTCTTCCCGCAGGAAGACCCACTTGCCCTGCGGCTCGGGGAACAGCACCGCGACGCTCGCCATGGAAGCTGAGCTATCGGGTACCACGATGGTGTCCACGTCGATACCGGAGATGCCCGTTGCAGGATTTCGTGCCACAACGCGTACGGTGTACTCGCCTGGATCAACGTCGAAGTGTCCCCAGTACTTAAGACCAGTGTTCTCGAGAGCAGCACCCGCCTGCGCTCTGTTCAGAGCGAGTTGGCGCACAAAGAAGTCCTTCACCGTACCTTCGTTGTCCATTGCATAAGCGAAGATCTCGACCGGGATTACATCCTCGGTGAAGTCGCGCATCATGTCTTTGCCTGAGATCTCGACCAGCACGGGCACATACGAGTTCTGGCCTGCAACAGGAAATCCCGCTGCGATCACATTCACCGTGGCGCCACCGGTACCGCGTTGGCCACCGACCACATCCTGCGCGACCTTCAAGTTGCGCTCGAACCCACTGCGTTGGGCCCACGGCTTCGGAGCGAAGTAGCCGGGCCGATGGGCGACATCGGTACCGCGAGGCACGCCTTTGGTCTTCACTGTCAACTCGTGAAACTCGCCGTCGTTGGCAAGGCCACGTGGAGAAAACGACAACAGATAAGTGACCGACGTCTTCTCCAGCAGTTGGCCCATGGCGTCGCCGAGATTGTTGAAGTTTGAGAACGCCTCGCCGTTGGTCTCGCGAGCCATGTAGCTCAAGGATTCTAGGTTGCGATTCTTGCCGCCGGCTACCAAGCCACCGATGTCGATCGCCTGGATACTGGCATCTGCCCGACGTAGCGCCTCAAGAGTCCGATCGACAACACGACGAGCATCGCTGTTGCCGAAGCGGTCATCGTTGTTGACGTCCTGGGTTCGGCCCTCTTCAACGGCTCGAGCCATCGCTTGCTGACGCGCGATGTTCTCGGTGCCAAAGAGGATCTCGCCATCGAAGCCTTCAGAGAGGTAAAGAACATGCTTGCGACCTTCAACTGCTCCGAGCATGCCAGCCATGGCAGCAAGCCCGTCCATCGACTCGGCAACGGTGGTAACCGCTTCGGCCTGGTTAGAGCGTGACTGCAGCGCCGCCAACTCGCCCAGCTGAGCCTGCAGCTCTGCAGCGAATCCGCCACCGCCCGGGCCGTCGCCGCCTTCGTCGGCAACGTCACTACTGACACCAATATCCTTCACTAGCAGACCGAGAGGATCGCGCTGGGTGCGCTCGGTGGCAACCATGCCAAGAGTCTCGATCGCGAACCGCACCTGGTTACGGTCGGTGGTGAACGGAAGCACAAGGTTGGGACCCTTCGATTTGGAATAGGTAGCTACAGCCGCTAGGTCAGACGGATGCAGATGGGACAAGACAACATCCGCTGCCGCTTCCTGAGCTTGCTTGATCGAATTGGGATCGGAGAAGCTGAGATCAAAGAACGCTAGGAAGTGTCGACGCGCGGCCACCGGAACGTTCATCTCAGTTGCATCATTCTGCTCGAGATCTACAATCTCGAAACCGATGAGCTCTTGGCGCTGCTTGCCATCGATGATCTCGAAGTTCTCTCTGGTCAGCCCGCGCAGCGCGCTGCCCTTGCTGGTCACCGTAACCGGAACTTCAACCACTGTCACGCTGGTGGTGTCTTGAAACTGGCCTTGAGCCGCGACTTCGCGCTGTTTCTTGCCGCGACGCTGAGCATCGATATCCGAGGCGCTAGAGAGCATCATGAGAGCTGCTAGCCCAAGGGTGGAATATCTAACTGATTTGGACATTCTTGGGGGTCTCCTGGGTCCGTAAAGAGTAAGTTTTTTTGTGAGCAACAGAGCCCTCGGGCGGTCTTGCCCTGGGACTCAACAAATGGCTGTTGAGCCTATACCTAGATTGAACTACTCGGAACTCCTTCGAGCCCGTGCAGCCCCTCCGCTGACTGCCGCCGCATCAAGGCTATGGACCTTCCGAAGCCACCCGAATCGGAATCGAACTCAATTCCATGGCTTGCGACCTCGGATCCAGAACCGACACCTCAAGGGTGTATTCGCCCCCGGTCAGCCCGGTCGGCTTGAAACTCGCGGTGAGTTTGTCGAGCCCGGTCACGCCCGTGATGGTGCGCTCCGTCACTACGAACTCTCCACCAGTGACCGGAATTCCTTCGGAATCCAGCACCTTCGAGTCGATGATCAGCCGGCCTTCGCCGAAGTTGTAGGCGACCAAGCAGATCTCAGCGGAGTCGGTAGCGCGCAGTGTCGGCACTGCCGAGGGGACATAGGGCTCGCCGTTGACGGTGAACGGGTAGGGGCTCCCCTGGTCCCCGGGCTTGTTCTGCTCCTTCACCAGAAACCAGGAACCCGGCGCCTCAACGAAGAATGGAGGCAGCAGATCTGGGACGGCGTCAGAGTACTGCGGTACCTCGATCGGCACGTTGCGCACTCCAGACCGACCAGTGATCGCATTGCGCGCGAGCACCCGCACCAGGTAGTTTCCCGGCGCAAGATCAAGATGGCCGTAGTACTTAACACCGCTGTTGGCGAAAGCAGTTCGGCGCGATGTCACATCGAGCGACACGATCTGAGTGAAGAAGTCACGCATCTCACCCTTTTCGTCCGTAACGTAGGCATAGAACTCGACCGGAAGTTGGTCCGGTTCGTGATCAATCAGCAGGCTGTTGCCTTGCACCTCGATGATCACCGGCACATATGCCGAGGTCACGTTCGAACGAAACGGAGCCACCAACACTTCGATATCCAGATCGTTCTTGGCTTCCGCTGAGGTGATTAGGTTCGAAGCCAGCAACCCCTTCTCGAGTGGGTGAAGCTCATCGAAGGGACGCGGAGCGTAGTACCCAGTCCGGTGCGAAATCCGCACCCCTTTCCGATCCTTGAGTTTAACCTTGATCCTGTGATGGCTGCCCGCCTCGCCCAGCTCATCCGGATGGAAGCTCAACAGGTACGTGAGGTTTGATGTTGCCAACACCCTTTCTAGCTGCTGAACAAAATCATTTGCGTCTTCGTGCAGCTGGCCGCCGGTCTCGTTGGCAATATAGAACAACGCGTCGTCATTCACACGGCGTCGGCGATCTTCCGCCGGAAGGTCTGCGCGCAGCCCGGAGATGTCAACCACCTGCAACACACAGTCGGCTCGCCTAAACTCCTCAAGCATTCCATTGACCTGTTTCTGCAACAGGGTGTTGCCAAACGTCTGATCAGTATCGACCAGGTGGTACTGCCCCCGCTGCACGTTCTGATAGTCGGCCTCGGCTTCGGGGTCGGTGGTGTCGGGCTGACGCCCCAGCAGCAGCCGACCGTCGAAGCCCTCGGTGAAATAGATCACGTGCTTGCGGCCTTCGATAGTGCCCAAGATCTTCGCCACGCCACTCATAGAGCCAGACCAGGAAGCGACTCGACTCAGTTCGTAGGATCTCTCAATCCGGGCCATCTGATTGCCAATCACACCTAAGTAAGTACTGATCCCCTCCAGTTCTCCGAGAGGACTCTGCCCGCCCTGATCCCCGTTCTGCACCAAGCCGCTGTCGGGGTTTGGGTTGTCGATCACGAACCGCAGCGGATCCCGAGCTACGTTATCGAGCAGGCCGGGCGCGCCGAGTGTGTCGATGGCGCGCGCTAGCTGCGCACGATCTGGGGTAAAGGTCACGATCAAGCGCGGCCCCGACTCCACCGAATGAATGGCCACCGCGGCTAGGTCCGATTCGTGCATCGACCCGGTCACGAACTCTTGAGCTGCCTGGCGAGCTTTCAGGATGGCCGTGGGATTCGAAAACGTCAAGTCAAACAGAAACAAGAAGTGCCGCCGCGCAGCTGATGGGATGACGTCAAAACGGTCTGCAGCCCTTGCTGGCCCTGGCTCCAATGTCTCAAGGTCAACCGTCCTGAAGCCGCTGATCACCTGCGCCTGTCCTTCATCCAAGATCTCGAAATCGTCAGCTGTTAGACCCGAAACAGGGCGCCCCTTGCGGTCGACCACATTGACCGGAATCTGAATCTCGAGAACAGACGTTTGATCCTCAAAGGTATCCGCAGGATCTGGGCCTTGCTTTCCTTGTGCATTGGGCTGAGCCAATACAGAAGCGCAAACAAACGGCGCGACCAGCAGAACGCTGAGCGATGCACTAGGGAAACCGAATCGAAGTGGCGATCTCACGATGACTCCTTGGTGGCCCCAAGAATGGGGTTACTGGATGAGGCGTTGTCCCGATCTCTTCGCGCTATTCGAGCACTCCAGGTGTAAGCGATCGCTTGAAAGCGCGCTTCGATCAACCCTGAGTCGTGCCGATGTTGTTTCGCAAACGATGAGCCCGTGGGAGACTCCAGTTGGTTGTGCGATCGCCAAGGGGCTAGGGCGACGCAGAATCGCTGCCAGAGTGAAGGGCGCTCTGAACGCGTTGACCCACGATACATCATTGTGCGAGGCGCCGAGGCCGCGCTCGACCTTGAACGCATTCTCAGGCTCCACGACGGCTGCTTCGATCAAACCCCACCACGACGCAGAAGAGCTTGATAGCGCCGCGCCTCGGTGTTGGTTTCGTCGATCTCTAGCGCACGATCTACATGATGCTGCGCCTCTTTGGTGCGGCCGAGTGCAAGGTACACCTTGGCTAAGCCAACGTGAACTTCTGGCAGCCTGCTGTCGCTTTGATAGGCCCGCTTCATGTAGTCCAACGCAGATTGTTCGTCGCCTTCGGCCAAGTTGGCTTCACCGCGATAGATCAGGAAATAGGGATTCGTCTTATTAACCTTTTCTAATTCATCAAAGATAACGTCGGCTTGCTCCTTGCGCCCGCTCTGCTGGTAGGCACGGGCCAGGTTGCTCATGATCGGAACGTTGCCAGGGTGCCCTTCCAATCCTTCTTCGAGAAGCTGGAGCGCGGCGTCATCTTCGCCGGAGCGCAAATAGGCAACCGCGAGGTTGTTGATCGCTTTGTCAAAACCAGGCGCCAAGCCGGTTGCGATCTCGAGCTGATCGAGAGCCGTGTCGAGAGTGCCGTCAATGAGTTCCTCGGCACCAAGATTGTTGTAGTAGTGCGCCATCGCGGTCAGATCGTCGATCGGCTTGAAATCACGGTAGGACTTAGGCGCATATGGCAGAAAGTCAAACGTGTTGAGCTCGCCGTCGACGTACATTCCAGCAACGATGTGCCCTCGACTGATCACCACGCCATTGCTGTAGCTCCATCGCTGGTAGTCCTGCACCTCTACGTAGAACGGATTGAGGCGGTGCTCGCGGGCCACCCCGACGAACAGGTTGACAAACGAGAGGCAGTTGCCTTCTCGAGCGTCGAAGGTCTCTTTCGCGGTGCGCGTCGGCATCAACGTGTAGTCGAGCGACAACCGGCCGAAGATGAAATCGCTGACCGCCTCAGCTCGCCGCTTCTCACTCCATGCCGGATTGATCCGCTCGCCTACCTCCGCGCGCACCGCATCGGAAATTTCGTACGGCACCTGAATCCGTTCGGCGAGACGCTCAGTAACACGACTCCGAGCTCGCGTAGCGAGGTCTTCGTCTGCTGCAAAGGGGACGTAGGTGGAACACCCGGCTAGCGCGAACACGCCGACGAGCCCAACGAACGAGGGGATCGAGCGTTTCGAGTGGTGGTGTGGACGATTGCTGATCATGTTTGTCGGCTCACTAGAGTCTGAGGGTGGGATGAGGTGGCAAGTCCGTGGGAAAATAGGCCTCAAGGACGATACGGGCACCAAGTAGGTCAAGTTGCCCGAAAGACGGCGCATGGCTCTGAGCGGCCGCGCGCAGCATCACCCAGAGCAATTCACGAGCCACACCGCACTCATCCCGGACGTCAGCACCACAACAGCGGGCATACTTCCCGAAATTCCCCCCGCTAACTGAGTGACCGTGAGGCTCCTAGGCCCGCCACCACCAAAGCCTAATCCTTCCGGCATAGACCTCACGGCCTGCTTGTTCGAATCAGGCTGTCCCGCTCTCTAGTCCTTGTGGCATTGCCGCTCACCCGGCCACTCACGGCGTTTTCTGGCGATTTAAACCCGAACCCACCCCCTTTCGACCCGCTTCGCAGCCCCCATAAACCAAGTTTTTGAACCCTTGTTTCAGCCCTGAGTTCAGTCGATTGAACCCGTTTGCTCGCCAACCGCGCCATATTGTGCGTTAGCCATCAAACGAATCACGGTAACCGCCTGCGAATAGACGACTTAGCGAGATCCGCCAAACCTGGCATGTGTGGCACAACCCTTGCACTAAACAGCCTCAACCTCAGAAATCGCTACGTTGTGTAGCGACAGTTCTCAGCGAAATCCGTGTTCGGCAGAACCGGGAATTGTTCCCAAACTTGTCGAAGCGGCTTTCATCTACAACCACAGAGGAGACTGTTCTCTCATGAAGAACGTCCAAAAGAGCGCCCTCCTGGCACTCGCCCTCCTTCTTGTTGCTTCGGCTGGCTTCGGCCAGGCAGTAACAGGAAACGTCTTCGGTACTGTCACCAGTGCTGACGGCGACGCACTTCCGGGTGTGACCGTGACTCTCCAGTCGAGCCCCGAGAAGTCCTTGATCACCAATGCACAGGGCCAATATCGGTTCCTTAGCGTTGATCCTGGTGTCTACCCGTTGCGGGCAGAGCTCGACGGATTCGGTTCCGTTGAGTATCCAGAAGTCAGCGTTAGCATCGGTCGTAACACCACCATCAACTTGCAACTCAGTGCTGCGGTGGAAGAAACCATTACGGTTACTTCCGAGAGCCCTCTCCTGGACGAGCGTAAGCTCTCTCAAGGTGCTCAGATCACCCAGACCGAGCTCGAGAAGATCCCGACCGCTCGTGACCCATGGGCGATCCTGAACCAGACTCCTGGCGTTCTCGTTGACCGTGTCAACGTGGGTGGCAACGAGTCCGGTCAGCAGGCAGCTTTCCGCGCCCAGGGCGTCGGCGGCGGCCAGAACGACTTCTTGGTTGACGGCGTGTCGATCACTGACATGCGCGCCACTGGCGCTTCCCCGACCTACTACGACTTCGACCAGTTCGCAGAAATGCAGTTCACCACGGGCGGCACCGACGTAACCAAGAACACCGCTGGTGTTTCGGTTAACTTGGTGACCAAGCGTGGCTCGAACGAGTTCCGTGGATCGGCTCGCTTCTACAACACCAAGCAGGGCGGCTACTTCGGTGGCAAGGCTGCGCAGTCTCAGCCGAACATCAGCTCAGCTGACTTGGGTTCAAACGGTGGTCGGGTCCAGTGCCTGACCGGCGATACCAACCCGGCTTGCACCGATCGCTACGCCGGCGCCAAGATCCGCGAGATCGAAGACATGGGCTTCGAGGCGGGCGGCGCTGCAGTTCGTGATCGTCTGTGGATGTGGGGTTCTTGGGGTCAGAACGACGTTCAGCAGAACGCTTCTTCTGGCACCGCGGATGACACCATCCTTGAGAACCAGTCCTTGAAGATCAACGGTCAGGTCACGCAGTCGAACTCGGCTGTTGGTTCCTGGAACAACGGTGACAAGCAGAAGTTCGGCCGTGGCGCAAGCCTCACCCGCCCGGACATCACGACTTGGAACCAACGTGGTCCTTCGGCGGTCTACCGCTTCGAAGACACTCACGTGTTCTCCTCGAACCTGTTCGTGACCGGCACCTACTCCCTCGGCGACTTCGGCTTCGCGCTGGCCGCCAAGGGTGGCGTTGGCCCGAATGCTCCGCAGTCGGTTCGCCAGAACAACGGTATCTGGGCTGACAACTACCTGTCTGGTGCTGCTGAAGGCCCGAACAACGAGTTCAAGGTTGACGGTTCGTACTTCTTCAACACTGGCAATGCTAGTCATGAGCTGAAGGTTGGCGGTCGTTTCCGCACCTACGAGTCCTACTCGAACTTCACCTGGCCTGGTGGCAACATCTTCACGTTCAACAGCGGAAGCACAAACTTCGTCGCTGCACATCGTGGTGTTGCAACCCCGACCTCGATGGAGTACTTCTCCCTCTGGGCTCAGGACACCCTGTCCTTCGGTAACTTCACCCTGAACCTCGGTCTTCGCTATGACAACCAGTCCGGCGTCAACGAGGCATTCAGTGTTCCCGGAAACCCGCTCTTCCCGGATGTGCTCCCCGCACTTGACTACCCGGGCGGCAGCAAGGACTTCGATTGGACCAGCATCACGCCGCGCATCGGTGCGACGTATGCTCTCGGCGCAAACCGCGAAACCTTGCTTCGTGCATCGTTCGCTCAGTTCGCCGATCAGCTCGGAGTTGGCAACGTAACCCGCACCAACCCCGCAGGTGATGCCTATGCGTACTTCTTCTTCTCTGGAGATGGTACTCGTGGCTACATCCCCGGCGAGCCGGTTTCCTTCGCGTTCGCGAATGGTTTCAACCCCAATGACCCGGCGTCATTGATTGATCCCGACGTGACTGACTCGGGCCTTGACGCTCCGATTACTTCGGAGTTGATCCTCGCAGTCGAGCACGCTCTCATGCCTGAGTTCGTTGTCGGCGTGACGGCAACGTTCCGCAAGGTCGAGGACATCCTTGAGACCCGCACTTTGGTGACAGATCCGAATGGCACCGTCCGCACGTTGAACCGTAACGACTACGTTTCAGACGGTTTCTTGACCGGTACCTTTGACGACCCGAACTCTGGTGGCGCCCCCGGTGCCTTCAACGTTCCGGTCTTCCGGGAAACTGGCAACTTCAGCCGTACCGGTGGTTCGTTCCTCACGAACGGCAGCCGCGAGCGTAGTTACCAAGGTGTGGCAGTGAACTTCACCAAGCGCCTATCCAACCGTTGGATGCTCCGTGGTTACGTCAACTACGGCGACGCCGAATGGGACATCGATGACACGTACCGCTTCAACAGCGACCCCAACCCGGCATCGGGTGGTGGCGATGTTGACGGTCAGCTCTACCTGACCCGTTCCACGGGCTCTGGCAAGGGCGAGCGTTTCCTCCAGTCCACGTGGACCTCGAACCTCAACGGCATGTATCAGGTTGCTCCTGATCGTCCGTGGGGCTTCAACGTATCTGCTTCAATGCAGGCACGTGAGGGCTATCCCACACCGTACATCTTCGACAACTTTGCTGGCGGCGACAACCGTACCCGCGACATCAACGTTGTTGACGATTTCGGCGACTATCGCTTGGACGACCTGACCACCATCGATCTCCGTGTGGAGAAGGAATTCGCGCTCTCGAGCGCGGTGAACTTCACCTTCGGTATCGACGTGTTCAACGTCACCAACGAAGGCACCGAGCTGTCTCGCATCCGTGCGGTCAACAACTCGAACGCCTTCTTCTTGAACGACAACGTCAGCCCGCGGATCTACCGTCTTGGTGTCCGTCTCGGCTGGAAGTAGTTCAGAAGAGATCGTGAGTCTTCCTTGGAAGACTCACATTCCATAGCGGCGTAAGCCACCATGGAAAGAGAAAGGCCGGAGCCATGCTCCGGCCTTTTTTGTGCCTAGTGAAATGGGCCCACTGGAGGGGTTCCTTCCAAGACCACTCGACCACCTACCGCGGAATCCTCTACCGGGTGCGACTGTTGTAAAATCCGAGGCCCTAGTGAGTGTGTGCTCGCGCACTGCTCCGCTCCGCAAACGCCTTAGGGATGAGATTTCGACGAACCCCAGCGTTTACCCCCCGCAGTCCCTCCAGGAGAAACTCCCATGTCGTCCACAAGACGTCCCCTAACGATCCAGCTTGCCGTCCTCGCCTTCATTCTGCTCTTTGGCCTCACATCGTCCGCGGCACTCGCTCAGGATTGGAAGGGGCGTGCACGGATTCAAGGTACCGTGCTCAACGAAAACGATGAACCGATCGCAGGCGCCACCGTCACCCTGACCCTGAGCGGCAGGGGCCCAGCACCAATCCAGACCAACAAAAAGGGTAAGTGGAGCTACTTGGGACTCACCGGCGGCCCGTGGTCGGTCGTCATTGAAGCCCCGGGCTACGCTGTTTCAGAGGGCAGCGTGCCGATCTCACAAGCTGTCCCCAACGAGCCGATCAACAAGAAGCTGAAGCCTGCGGGCTCGGTAGCAGCAGCTGTGGGTAGTGTTGATCCGGCCGCAGCTGCAGCCGCGGCAGCTGCCCAGGCAGCCTCTGAAGCTCTGAGTCGCGCAGGTCAGTTGTTGGAGTCTGGGCAACGTGCGGAGGGGCGCGCAGTGCTTGAGGAGATTGTTGGCACACTCGATGCCAACCGGCAAGGCAGCATCTTCATGGCCATCGCACAGACCTACCTCGAAGAGGAAGATACAACCAACGCGATCTCCACTATGGAACGCGCATTGGCCGTGGATCCGCAACACGTAGACACGCTCTCGAAACTCAGCTCGATCTTGATCAACGAAGGCCGGGCCGAGGAGGCTCAGCAGTACATCGACCGCATGCCAGCTGGTGCCAAGATCGACCACAATGCGCTACTCAACCAGGGTATCGCCAAGTACAACAACGGCGATACCGATGCTGCATTGGTGGATTTCCAGAAGATTGTTGCCGACTATCCTGAAGTGCCAGAGGCCTACTACTACCGCGGCCTTTGCTACCTTGCCCAGGGCAAGACCGATGAAGCGAAGGCTGACTTCACCAAGCTGATCGAGATGGCGCCCGAACACCCGAAGGCGGCCGAAGCAAAGGATTTCCTTCAGTACCTATAGAGCCTTTTTGGGCTCTTAGACCGAAACAGCCCCACCTTGAGAGGAGCAGATCTGCTCCTCTCAGGCATGAAGCCGGAGTCAGGATCCGTACGCTTGGATCCTTCTTCGGCTTCTTTTGCTCTAAGCTCACAACCGTGTTTTTCCGCAAACCCCCATCGATCTGCACAGCGTGCCTCATCGCCACCACCATTGCTCTAGCCACTGGCTGTGCATCGGGCGAGGAGGCCCATGAAGCTGACTCCGGGTCACTGCTCGATGCAGTCTCTCCGGCAGGCGGAGCGCCCCACGGACCCGGCGCACGGAACCTCCCTGCAACGAGTCGAGCACCTGATGGGCTCTACCAAAACGTGTTGCTGATCACGATCGATACGTGGCGCTACGACGCGGCTGGCTTCGCCGGATCACAAACTGCGAAGACGCCTACCCTCGACCGATTGGCCAAGACCGGCCTGCTATTCAAACGCGCCCACGCTCACAATGTCCTTACCTTGCCCTCGCACGCCAACATCCTGACTGGGCTGTTGCCTTACCAGCACGGGGTGCGAGACAACGCTGGCTTCTTTCTACGAAGTAACCACGTCACCCTCGCGGAGCGCCTCAAGGCGGAAGGCTTCACCAGCGGTGCGGTGGTCGGTGCTTTCCCACTCGACTCAAGCAACGGGCTCGACCAGGGTTTCGATAGCTACGACGACTCCTTTCCTAAAGGAGATGGAGTCAGCTTTAGCATGGCCGAACGGAACGGCAGTGACGTGGTTGATCTCGGCCTGGCCTGGTGGCGTCAACACCAAGACCGTCAGCGCTTCCTTTGGCTGCACCTTTATGATCCACACACTCCCTACTCGCCCACGCAGCAGGCCTTAGCGGAGACTGGTGGCAACGCCTATCTCGGCGAAGTTGCCGACGTCGATCGGCACCTCGCTAGAATCCTCGATCCGTTGTTGGACGGTTCCGATCCAGCTGCCTCGACCACCCTGGTCGTAGTCACTGGAGATCATGGAGAGTCCCTAGGCGAGCACGGCGAAGCTACCCATGGCCTGTTCGCCTATGACGCGACGCTACGGGTGCCCTTGCTCCTCTGGGGCGGAGGACTTGCCCCAGAACTCAGTGAGGAACCGGCTTCCCATCGAGACATCGTGCCGACCATTCTGCAGAGCGTTGGCCTGCAGAGTCCTGCTGCGCTGACCGGCCGGAGCCTGCTTTCTAGTCCGCAGACATCACCGGTGACCACCTACTTCGAGGCTCTCAACGGCACTCTCTTGCGCGGTTGGGCCCCGCTCCGCGGCGTCATCGAAGCCGATCTTCTGGCCGACACCTGGACGGCCAAGAAGTGCATCGACCTACCGGTGGCCGAACTTTACGATCTCGATCTTGATCCCACCGAACTCGCCAATCTGTTGCCCAAGCAAAAACTCGTCGCTGATCGCGTGTGCAGCGTGCTACCCACGGAATCGCAATGGCCACCCCAGGCCGGCGCGGTGAGTGAAGAAGAGCGTAGGGCTCTTGAGAGCCTCGGTTACCTCTCCGGGGGCGGCCCATCCAACGTCCCAACGGAGTTTACCGCCGCGGATGATCCAAAGAACTTGGTCACATTGGACGACACCCTCCACAAGTTCATCGACGCCTACCGACGCGGCCGCCTCGAACAGGCAACGGAGCTTGCCCGCAGCATGGTGCGACTCCGTCCTCAAATGGGCTTGGGCCACTACCACCTTGCCCAAGTCTTGCTGGAGGCCGGCAACAAGAGAGAAGCACTCCGTGTTCTCTCAGACGCCTACCGCAACGGCACCACTACCCCCTCACTCTTGCGGCAACTGGGTTTGTCGCTAGCAGAAGCAGGGAGGCACCAAGAAGCACTCAGAGTGTTAGAGCCGTTGGTCGAAAGCGGCGATCTCGATACCCTTCTCGCCTACGCACAAGCTCAGGCGAAGGCAGGCCAACTCGAGGGCGCGCGCGAGACTCTGACAGACGTCCTCAAACGTGACGATGAGAACGCGCAAGCGTACGAGGCGCTAGCGCTTGTCGCAGTGCAGGCTGGCAATTGGCCATTGGCACAAGAGCAAGCCCAACAAGCGATCAATCTGAATGAAAACCTCGCTCTTCCTTGGAACTACCTTGGTATCGCGCGGTACAACCTCAACCAACGAGGACCGGCACTCGAAGCGTGGCAACGCTCCTTGAGACTGGACCCCAAAGACTTCGACGTGCTCTACAACTACGCCATCGTCTCCGCCGAAGCAGGACGCCGCAACGAAGCAGTGCGTGCACTCGAGCGTTTTGTCGCTGAGGCACCCGCAGATCTTTATGCCGCCGACCAACGACGAGCCAGCGAACTTCTCGTGAGCCTCAGCCGATGACAGCAAACCAGACCCGGCATCACGGGCGGCACCTCATCTTTGCGCTTACTCTTTCCATTCTGGTGGCCAGCTGCAGCGGCGGCACGAACGCGGTCAGTGACAGCGAAGGTGTCTCCTCAGCTTCTCCCAAGCTGCCCCCCAACACGCCCATCATCTTGATCTCTATCGACACACTGAGATCGGACCGACTGCCAGCCTATGGCTACGACGGTGTTGAGACGCCAAGCATTGACGCCTTCCGCTCGGAGTCGATCCTGTTCGAGCGGGCCTACTCGAACATGCCGTTGACGCTGCCGGCGCACACCTCGATCTTCAGTGGCGTCTGGCCGGTCGATCATCGAGTCAGGGACAATGTTGGCTACCGAGTTAGTGAGGACACGGCGGTGCTGCCGGAAATCCTGCAGCGCCAAGGCTACGCCACCTTAGGAGCCGTCTCGGCTTACGTCTTGCGCGCCACCAGCGGTATCGCTCGTGGCTTCGATCACTACGACGACGGCATCAAGGTCACCAGCGGGACCGCGCTGGGCGCTCTGCAGCGGTCCGGGCTCAAGACATTGCAATCGGCCGTGGAACTACTGCAAGGCAACGCTGATTCCGGCAAGCCTCCGTTTCTGTTCTTTCACATCTACGAACCACACACACCGAACGACCCTGCCGAACCGTTCAAGTCTCGCTACGCCTCCGCCTACGACGGCGAAGTAGCAGAAGCCGATCTGGTGATGGGGCGATTGTTTGTTGAACTCCGCCGCTTGAAGCTGTTCGATCAGGCGCTGATCGTTCTGCTCTCTGATCACGGTGAGGGCCTGAACGATCATGGCGAGTACGAGCACGAGGTCCTGCTCTACCGAGAAGTCCTGCAGGTCCCACTCATGGTGCGCCTGCCGCGCGGACAACGTGGCGGCACCATGGTGTCCGAACCGGCCCAACTGGTCGACGTTCTGCCAACGATCCTCGAACTCCTCGATATCGACCCGATAACCGTGAACCCGTCCATCCGCGGCACCTCCTTGTTCGACTTGCACGGTCGAGATCGACTCGTCTTCTCGGAGAGCATGTATCCCCGGATCCACTTTGGCTGGAGCGATCTAGCCTCCATGATCGATGGGCGCTATCACTACATTCAAGGTCCAGATCCCGAGCTCTTCGACCTGAGCCAGGATCCAGCTGAAACCAACAATCTTTTGCAAAGTGAACGCGCTACGGCTCGCAAGCTATCCGCAGCAATCGACGCCATTGATCGGGAGCTAGTGGCGCCGGCGGAGGTCGATGCCGAAACCCAAGCGCGGCTAGAGCGCTTGGGATATGTCAGCGGCGGCGCCTCCCGGATCGGCGATCTCCCTGATCCAAAGTCCCGGATCGGCGTGCTCGAAGACCTCGGCCGCGCCGCCAGCGCTCTCGCTGCTGGCCAACTCGACGAAGCGGTGCAACGCTATTCGGCGGTGACCAAAGAGGATCCGGGAATGGTGTTCGCTTGGGAACAGCTCGGCAAGACCTACCGCCGTGCCCGCGACTTTCCCCGCGCCATCAAGGCCTACACCACCGCCTTGGCCAATGCCCCCAATGGCTCCGGCCCCGTTGCGCTCTCGCTCGCCGAGATCTATCTCGAGACCGGCCAGAGTGGTTTGGCCCGAGAACACGCCCTGATTGCCGCACCCACTCAGGATGCTGCTCACGATCTCTTGGCACAAATCGCGCTCCTCGGCGGCGACCTAGACGGCGCAAGCTCTCACCTAGCAACCGCGCTTGCCAAGCGCAGCGGTCGGATCGAACCGCTGATCACCCGCGTAGCGCTGCTGGTCAAACAGGGGCAGTTCGAACAGGCGCTCGCTGCCGCTGACGAGGTCGACGCGGAGTTTCAGGGCCGCAACGACATCGAAATCCTCAAAGGCCTCGAGTTTGAGCGCGGCAGCGCCCTGGCCCGACTCAACCGACTCGAGCCCGCTGAGGTCGCATTTCGACTCGAGATCGAACGGTCGCCGGCAGAACTCGCTCCCTATACCCACCTGGCTGTCCTGCAGGCACTCAAGTCCAACCCTGGAGGCGCGATCACCACACTGCAGTCGATGCTCGAGGTCAACGACACGCCGACGGCATATCTTGAAGCCGTGCAGACTTTGCGCACTCTCGGCGACGAAGCCTCGGCTCAGGCACTGCTCCGGTCCGCCCAACAGCGGTTCCCGGGCGCGTTCAATCAGAACTCCGGCCGCTAGCTCCGGCCGCTAGTTCCGGCGCCTAGTGCGGCAAACAGCCGTAGCCTCCCGACACCGACGTCCTTCAGTTGCGCGGCAACACCCCATCTGGCGTTCGCGGTCGCAGCGTCGCTTCCAGATCTTCAGTCAACAACTGTCGGTACCGGCTCATGGCTGCCGCTGCCCGATCTCGCTCACCAACCCTTAGGTAGGAGCGCGCCAAGCCGTAGTGAGCCTCCGCGTGATCGGGCAGAAGTTCCACCGCGCGCTGAAAGGAGGCCAGCGCAGCCTGAGCGTCGCAAGCGCCTTGGGATGATCCAGCGGTGTCACTCGCCTTGATCGATGCCGCACAGACCTTGGCCTCGAGCAACACTACATCTCCACGATCGCGCAGTTGCTTTGGCAACCGACCCAGAACCTCAAGAGCCTCAACGGCGCGGCCCTGCCACGCCAAGAATCGGGTCCACTGGAGCAGGGCGAACTGCGACGGTGCATTATCGAGTACAAGTTCGAACGAGCGCTCGGCCGTCGCCACATCGCCCAGCTCCCAGCTGGCCATGGCAAGACCTAAATGAAGGTCAACCAGGACAGGGGTTGCTTGGTTGCGCTCGGCGCCGAGACCATCAGAAGCGGTCGCAGCCTCGATGCCCTTGGAGTACACCTCGATCGCCTCGGGGAACTCCTGAAGCTCGCCCAGAAGGTCACCGAGCTGTAGCCATGCACCAGAAGCTCCAGGCACAAGTCGAGTCCAGTGCGACAACAGCTGCCGCGACTGCGCTGTCCGACCTGCCTGGCGCCAGTTCGAGAGGATTGGGGCAAACCGTAGGCCGAGTTGCTCAGGCCGTCCGTCTGCCACCACGGTCCGAGCCCACCGAGTGAGTTCCTCAAGCTCGCCAGAAACCTCACGCACAGGCATCTGCCCAGCCGAAGGTGCAGCGCTCAGTGCCAGACCAATCACCATCACAATCGCCTGGGCAACCGGCGGTAGCCGATAGCCGCCACCAGGCTTGGCCCTTTCAACAGTTGGCTCGGATGTCACTAGGAGTATGGTGTGGTGTCTTTTCATTCCATTCACGCAGTGCTCAGAACTCCGGGTCAAGATCCCAGCAGTTGAATCATCGCGTCTTCTACCCAATCCTGCCACGAACGATACCGATCCTCATCTGCGGCCCTTACCCAACTTCCTTGTTAGCGCACCCCATAAGCATCTCTGATGCCCGTGATGAGCCGGTCCCCTCAGACCTCGAACGAGATCCTCAACGCAAGCGCATCATTCGGTGGCTCCAGATATCCCGCTCACTTCGGCCTTGGCGACGCTACTGCCCTGGAGTCGGTCGCCGCACCTGGGCCGAGCAGAGCTCAAGAAAGCTACACGGGCGGAGAAATCAACCGATATCATCGTGTGTTACAGGGGACGGGCAAGTTGCGCCCAGTGATTGCCACCCCACACTCAATAGGCGCACCAGCGAAACTCCTCCACACCGCTGACCAAACCGGGTTGGTTTTGCCCCTCCTCCTCTCTACATCACCACCGGCCACTACCTAGGCGGCCCACGCCGATCCGCACGCGTGCAGATCAGGAGTCTCATCGATGCTCGCCACAGCTACCAACAACACCGTCCATCTCGCTTCCTTACGCCGCCTTAGCTTGGTGGTGATGATCTTGCTCTTCGTCGGTTCTCTGTTCGCCACTCAAGGCGTTGCACAAGACATGGCCGACGACGACCTCAGAACGGCGCTGACCAGCTTCCAGGAGCTCATGGCAAGCAGCGATCTCGCCGGAGCGATCGCGGAACTAGAGGCGGTGCGTGCGGCACGGACCGATAGCCCGTCTCAACTGACTGCGATTCTTGGCGCTCTCTACGCCGAGGTCGGTCGCAACACTGAGGCACTCGAACTGCTAGGTCCGATCGCCGAACAAGACGACGCCAATCCCGCAGTGCTGTTCAATGCCGGTCGCGCAGCGATGGATCAGGGTGACGTTCAACGCGCCGATCGCTACCTCACGCGGGCAGTGCGCATCGCACCCACCTCTCCTGCGGCCCGCCAGCTCGGTCTACTCAGAGGTCAACTCGGCGAAACGGCTCAGTCATACGCTCTGCTCAAACGCTGGGTGAGCCAGAACCCCGACGATGCCGAAGCAAGGATTGCAGCAGCAGCAGGAGCGGTACAGCTCAGACGACCGGTCGAAGCCGAAACGCTCCTTTCCGAGCTTCCGCAGCACGAGGTCGGCGTCCGTTTCCTGTGGGGACGCACACTGCTGCAGAAGGGCGATCCCTACGGCGCCATCGGATATCTTGAAGCGCTCCTAGCGGACGCTCCCGACGTGATGCAGAACGATGTTCGCGGTTCGTTGGTCGAAGCCTACAATCTCATCGGCGATTCCACCAAGGCGCTAGAACTCCTCGAAGGGACTTCGATTGAAGAGCCTAAGATGGCGCTCAACATGGCCATAGCTCAGTATCGCAATGGCGCCTTGAGCGATGCACTAACGACTCTCCGTCCGACCGCAGAAAGCATGCTCACCAATCCCGAGTTTCGCGACGAGCTCGATCCAGCATTGCTGGGCAGCGTCGCCCTCGAATATGGCCGCATGCTGCTCAACGATGGCAAGGCTGAAGACAGCCTCCAGTACCTTCAGGCCGCAGTAGCGGTGCAGCCCAACTCACGCATGGCGTGGCAGAACTTCGGCCAAGCGTTGGCAGCCACCGGCGACACCGAACGAGCACAGCAAGCCCTCCAACGATTTCAGCAACTGGCGCAAGGCGGCATGCAGCAAACGGGTGACACCTCCGAGCGAGATCTCGAAGACCCAACCGGCAAAGTACTGCGCGAGGCCATGGCAGGACTGAGCACCGATCCTGACAACACGCTGCGGCGCATTCGAGCAGAAGCAGCGATCGCTCCTGAGGATCCGAGGCCGGGTCTTTATGAGGCACGTGCCCTGTTGTTGCTTGAACGCCCCGAAGAGGCATTGAACATTGCGCGCGACATGTCTGCCTTGCTCAAGGACAAGGGACCACTGGAGGCGGACGCCCTCTACTTGGTCGGGGCTGCACAGATCGCTGTCGAGCAGCCCGACCAGGCCGAGGTAACCCTCCGTCAAGCTTTGACCATTTCTCCTGATCACACCGGAGCGCTCAGTGATCTCGCTGTGGTCTTGATGTCCAAGAAGCAAGACGACGAAGCCGCACGCCTGCTCTTGAAGGTGCTCGAGCTCATGCCCGGCCACCCACTGGCAACCCAGAATCTCGAAATTCTCAACAGTCGTTCATAGCTCGACACCCACTCGCTTGCAGGGCTAGTCTGAGCCTCAACCAAAGAGCCCACAAAGTTAGGGGACGCAGCCAAGGGGCAGACGACGGCGCTACGGCTGTATCACCAGTAACCGCCGTCCATGAGGCACCTTCTCAAGCCGCAATACGGCGTGGGGGTTCTGCGGCCAATGGATGTCGAGGGTCGCCGCTGTCTCGGACTGGGCGCCTAGCGGCATGCCGAAGTGGAGCGTCAGGCTACTTTGAGACAAGTACGAGCCGCCAGTCTTGAGCACGCGCACCTGCGGTCTTGCTGCAGCGCCAGACAACTTCACGCGCGCACCGATCGCAGTCGCGTTGCCAACGGTCGCACGCATTGCAAGGCCCAAGAAGAGATCAGTTGCTGCTCCAACGTTCTCATAGACCTCGGACAGTTGGTTCGAATTGACAACCAGCGCGTCCAGATCGCCATCCAGGTCGAGATCGCTAACCGCAAGCCCTCGACTGACGCGCACCACGTCGAGGCCGATGCCCTTCGCCTCTTCGAAGGTGCCACCGAGGTTGCGCATCAATTGGTTGGGTTGCGCATAGGTCCTGACCGCGCTGAGCTGTTCAGCGTTGTCCAGAATGTGACCATTGGCAATGAGCAGGTCTTGGTCGCCATCGTGGTCAAAGTCAGCAGCGACCAGGCCGAAACCCAACGATTGAAGCGATGCCTCAGCCAGACGGGCTGGATAGCGCGAATCTATAAACAGACCTAGACCTTGGTTCCGGTAGTAGGCATTCGACTCGAGCGCAAAGTTGGTCACCACCAAATCGCCTCGACCATCGAGATCAAGATCCGCGAACTCCACCCCCATCCCGGCCTCGGCCCGACCAGCCAGGCTATAGCCCGTGCCTGACAGGAGAGACACGTCTTCGAATTTTGCACCGCCTAGATTCCGGAACAGCTGATTGGGATCCAGGTCGTTGGCAACGTAGATATCGGGCAACATGTCGCCGTCCACGTCCGCAAAGATGACTCCCAATGACGCTTCGCGCGCCGCGCCCAGCCCTGCGCTCTCGCCCACTTCACGGAATACGCCTAGACCGTCGTTGAGGTAGAAGCGGTCACGTTCACCTTGATACGAGTCCGGATGGCAGTAGCCGACCAAACCCTGATCCGGCTTACCGCACGCCTTATGGTTGCTCAAGTTGAAATCAACGTAGGACCCAACGTAGAGGTCGAGGTCACCATCCAGATCGGCGTCGGCGAAGGCTGCCGAGGAGTTCCACAACGGATCTTGAAGCCCGCGTTGAGTGGTCTCCTCGCGGAACGTTCCGTCACCCTGGTTGACAAACAGCGCGTTGTCGCCAAACGCGGTGACCAGTACGTCTAGATCGCCGTCGTCGTCGATATCAGCAACTGCGCCGCCGCAGCCGTAGCCAGCGAACGCAATCCCGGCTGAAGCAGTCACGTCGACGAAGCGACCGCCATCGTTGCGGTGCAAGATCGAGCGGGGTGCGCCGGCGCTCGGCTCTGGGTCATACCCCGGCAGTGCCGCCCCATCGATCCACAAAACGTCGTCATCGCCATCACCGTCGTAGTCGAAAGCCAAGACTCCACCCACCATCGTCTCGACCATGAAGCGCTCGCCCGAACCTCCATGGTGATGCCTAAAGTCGAGTCCCCAGTCGACCGAACGCTCCACGAAACGGAGCGCGGCCTCGGCTCTGAGGACGCCTGTGCTAGCGATAGCGAGAGCACACCATCCAGCCGCACTCAGAGTCTTCCAGATGCGGGAGGCTGACGAATTTGTACCCACTAAACAGATCACGGGCTGCCCCTCCACGGCGACCGAACCGGTATCTCGGCGCGGTACGCCTCCAGCCGCTGCATGCGCTTACGCTGGTCACTGCCAGCCTCGCCAGCGCTCGCAGCTTGATCGACCACTCGCTGCTGCAGAGCAACAGCCTCAGCATAGGCACCACTAGCCGCGAACGCCATCGCTAGGGTCTCGGCGTATTCCGGGTTTGGGTTCCGTTGTAAGAGCGCACGCGCCATGCTCACCGCTCGGTCGGGCTCACGGACCGCAGCATCGTCAGAAGCCGCCAGCAGTCGCGCAAGAAAGTGGCGTAGATCATCATTGTCGGGTAGTCCGGCGACCCCTTGCTCCAGTGCTTCTTTCGCTTCAGCGTCGCGTCTCGCTAGCAACAAGCTCATTGCGAGTCCAAACTGCGCACGATCATCTGCCGGCGTGCTTTGCGTCACAATTCGATAGAGCGCTGCTCCGCGCTCGAGATCTCCACCACCCGCGACCAGCGGCGCCAGAGCTGCACTGGCTTGAACCAACTCGGGATCCAACTCAAGGGCTTGCTCGAAGCTTCTTTGCGCCACACGACGTTCGCCGGCCCGCAGTGCCAAGCTGCCGATGTGGTACAGCGCTTCGGCGCGAAGGTTCTTGCGTAGACCACCGGAGCCCACAATGTCGCGCAGAATCGGCAGCGCCTCCGACTGGCGACCGCTGGTGGCAAGGATGGTCGCGTACTTGAGCCGCGCATAGTGCTCTTTCTGCTCTGGAGCGGCAAGCGGCGACAACCTCTCGAGTGCTTCATCAACCCGCCCAAGCTTGGCCAGAACCGTCGCCCAGTCGGCAACGATGGTTGCTTCGCCCGGCTCTGCTTGGTGCGCACGTTCAAAGTGAACCAGCGATGGTTCTAAGTCACCACCCTCAGCTAGCGCGTCGGCCATGAGTCGATGCCCACCGCGGGTGTTCGGATCATCTGCCAGGACCTCTTCGATCAACCGCAGCGAGTCCTCGCGACGGCTCACTTGGAAGTAACACAGCGCAAGGTTGTAGCGTGCGCGCACATGCTTCGGGTTGGCGGCGACGTAGGACTCGAAATGAACCACCGCTTCGGCGAAATCGTTGTTCCTGAGGGCTCGATTGCCCGCATGGAACAAGCCTTCGGTGCTGACGCTGAACTGCATCATCTGCTGCACCCAAGGATCGTCAAACAGCAAACGCCCGGACTTGGTTTTAGCAAACGCTGCCCGTGCACCCTTGGTATCACCGGTGCCGCGCAGCGCCTGGCCAAGCGAATAGTAGAGCGAGTCGGCCCCCGGCTGCAGCTCGATTGCCCTACTTAGAAGTGGCAGAGCTTCGGCGTGCTTGCCCTCTCGCACCGCCACATTCCCAAGACCACCCAGCGCAGCCGCGCTCGACGGACGAATCTCAAGAGCTCGCTTGAAGGCTGTCTTAGCTGCTTCAAGCTGAGTGAGGTCGAATTGTAATCGGCCCGAACGAATCAACGCTGCAGTGTTGGTTGGCTGGGTCTCGAGCACAATCGCAAGGCGCTCGAGCGCCGCTTCTGGCGAACCGCGCAGCGTCTCCACGACTGCCAAGAGATAGTGTAAGCGGACCTCCCCAGGCGTGAGCTGCACGGCGTTCTCCCAGCACACGCCCGCAGCCTCTTTGAGGTCATACAGGTAGTAGAGTTCGCCGAGAGTCCCCATAGCTCGCGCGAGTTCCTGCGCTGAGCGATCGCCAGCAGCAAGCAGCGCATCGACCTCGGCACGTTCGCGGAGAAGTTGAGCGCGGACAGCTTCTTCTTCCGATTCGAGGTTTGGAACCGGAATTGGCAGCAGGGCGTCAACGCTGCTGGGACCCTGAGAGCGCGCCGGGACCGAATAGGTCAGCAGCACCAAAACCGCGCCTACGGCCCACCTAGCACCGCATCGCCTCCGCAGTGGCATCTACCGCAACTCCCAGAGATTGCGAACTGGCTTGCCTTGCTCGAACTGAATGACTCGCGCCTGCCGGTCGCGCTGTGCTGCGGCGGACTCTCTGCGCTCTAAGCCGCGCTGCACGGCACGCTTCTGCCAGGACACCGCTTCAGAGAAGCGACCGGTCTCTGCAAGTGCCATCGCCAGCGTCTCCAGGTAGTCCGGATCTTGTGTCTTCTCCACGAGTTCTTCGGTCATCTTCACGGCTCGGGCGCCATCTCGAACCGTCTCGTCCGAAGACGTCGCCAGCAGCCGTGCAAGTAGATGATGCAAGGATCGCTGCTCCGGCAATAGTCCAACGGCCGTCTCCAGCGCCTTGAGGGCAGCGGCATCGCGAGCCGAAAGAAGCAGGCTCATGGCATAGCCGAAGTGAGTTCCGACATCATAGGGCTGCGCTTTGAGCGCGCGCTCAAAATGAACCGCAGACCTCGCGAAGTCCCCGGACCTGCCCAACAACTGAGCCATCGCGACGTTCGCCGGTCCCGATCCGGCCGCGAGTTCCAGCGACTGCTCGAGGCGTTCGCGAGCGAGATCGACACGGTTCTCATTGAGCCGCATGAGGCCAAGATGATAGAGCGCCTCGGCACGCTGAGAGTCCTCCATTCCCACCCGACTCGCCTGCACCAGCAGCGGCTCTGCTTCACTCTGACGACCAACACTCGCGAGGATCGTTGCGTACTTGAGATGAACGTAGTGCGCATCAGGATCGGTCTCGACGACCGGCGCGAGTTCTAAGAGCGCTTCATCGACGCGCCCCATCCGTGCCAGGAGGGTTGCGTAGTCCGCATGGATCGAACGCTCCTGCGGATCGATTTCATGCGCCTTGCGGTAGTGCCCGAGCGCCTCTTCAAAGCGACCATCCTCAGCCAGCGCTGCTGCAAGGAAATAGTGGCCACCGCGAAATTCAGGGTCCAGCACCACCGCCTTGCGCAATGCCCTAAGACCTTCTTCGCGTTGCTGGCCTGCGAGCAGCGTCAAGCCCAGGTTGTGGGTGGCAAGAGCGTGGTCCGGACGACGCAGAATGTAGCGCCGGAAGTATCCGGCCGCGGCGGCCATTTCTCCGCGGCGCATTGCGCGGTTCCCTGCGTGCAGCAATGCCTGAGAGCTGCGATTCTCGGTCCCCAACCCATCAATCACAGGATCATCGAGCATCACTGCACCTTGGCCGTGTCGCTTGAGCGCCTGTCGAGACGGATCCACTCGGCCCAGTGCTCTCAGACTCTGCGCCAACGGATAGTACAAAGAGTCTGCCGATGGCTGAAGCGCGAGCGCGCGCTCTAGCAGCTCCACGGCAAGCTCTTGTTCACCGAGTCGAAAGGCAACCTGTCCAAGCCCTGCCAGCGCCGCGACCTCCTCAGGCGCCAGAGCAACCGCACGTTGGAGATGGCCGCGCGCAGCCTCATACTGACCAAGGTCATAGAGCAAATTGCCGGTTCGCACCAAAGCCGGCACGTTCTCAGGGAATGCCGAAACGATCGCTTCGAACTCCTCGAGCGCAGCAGTAGATTTGCCGTCGAGCGAACGGACCACCGCCCGCAGGTAGCTCCAGTCCGTTGCTTCGGGCACCAAGATCAGGGCGTTTGACAATGCGATATCCGCTAGATCGAGCTTCTCGTAGAGGTAGTAAAGCCGACCCAGCTCGGCAAAGTCTCCGGCAAGCAGTGCGATCGACTCGGCATCTTGGGTTCCTTGACTGCGCCCCTCGGTCACCTTGGAAGCGGCAAGGCGCGCATCTAACTGCTGCCTGGCCAGCTGCAACTGAGCCCGAACTTCAGGTTCTTCCGCCTCAAGGTTTGGAATCGGCAGCTCTTGCAGTTGCTCGCTCACGATCGGGCCGCCTGCTTGCGCCATCAGAGGTTCCTGGCAAACCTGCCCACCAAGGACAAAAACGCTCAGGATCAGCCCCGCTCGACTCAGCACTACTCGATTCAGCACTATTCGATTCAGCACTATTCGACTCAGCGCTGCTCGACTCAGCGCACCCTGATACAGCCAAGTGTCGGCCTGTTGAAGCCCATGTTGCATCGTTCAGGGTTTCGCGGTGTCGTTGCCTGCGGGGTCCGCTGGCGCGACTGGTAGGCCCTTACCGGCCACCAACTCGCTGTAGCGACCCACGGCAACACCGTCGAAGCGCTCATGACTCCCATCAGGCCAGATCACCTCAACCCAGTCTGGCGTCGCAATTTCACCAAGCCCAAAATGCACACGCGGATCTCGGGCAGATGCGAAGCTCCCGTCAGTGCGAACACGCCGCACCATCGGGCCGACCGAGCCGGCCCCGTGATCAGCAGCCGCCCCCGCCTTGGGTGGCACGGGCTCCCAATGCAAGCTCACTCTTGCGCCAAGAGCGTCGCGCTTGATCGGCAGCTTCGAGACGCTCTGGGGCTTCGCCGCCATCTTTGAGGCTGCAACGCTAGGCGCAGGCTTTTGCGGCACTTCAATCTTGAGTGCGAGCCCAACCCACCTGCCCCGCGCTCCAACATTGTGCAGCAGCCGAGCTTGACCAGCGTTGTTGGCGATCACCATGTCTAGCGCGCCATCGTTGTCGAGGTCTCCGACAGCGACGCCGCGAGAGACTTCCGAATGCACCACGTCCACGCGCTCAGCATCGGGCACTTCTTCAAAGGCACCAGGACTCACGCCACGAAACAAGAGATTGGTCTCGTGCAGCGGGTGCTTGTGCTTCTCCCGCATCTGCGCCTCGACCCTTTTCACCGCCCCGTTCGCTAGATAGAGATCCATCAACCCGTCATTGTTGAAATCGCCCAGTCCGGTTCCAAAACCGGTGTACTTCCACGACGGCTGCCCCAACCCTGAGTCTCGCGAACCATCAGTGAACATGCCGGTACCGTCGTTCACATAGAACGTGTTCATCTCAGAGGCGAGATGCGCCATAAACAGATCCTCGGTCCCGTCTCCATTGAGATCACCAGCGACCACACCCATGCTGGCCTGAGCGTAGCCATGCTCATCGACCGCCGCTCCCATGAACATCGCATCGTTGAGAAAGGTGCCGTCCTTCTGGTTGATCCACAGATCATTGGCCATCAGGTCATTGGTCACGTAGATGTCGATCCACCCATCGGTGTCGAAATCGGCGCTGACCAGGCCCAGGGTCGCCCCAGCCGCTGAGTCGATGAGCGCCTTGACAGTGACATCTTCGAAGGTGCCGTCACCCTTGTTGCGTAGCAGCTTATTGTCCAGCGACGGGTACGCCTGAGGTCCGCAATAGTCGAGCGCACCGGTGCTACCGGTGCACTGCTTCACAGTGGCCTTGCGGAACTCGACATAGTCGCCCACCATCAGGTCGAGCCATCCATCGCGGTCGTAGTCAAAGAAACTCGCGGCGGCACTCCAACGATCAGATCCGGTCCCCGACTCCTTGGTGAAATCCTGGAATGTGCCGTCGCCGTTATTGAGCAACAGCGCGTTCTCGCCGACGTTGGTCAAATAGAGATCGATCCATCCATCGTTGTTGACATCGCCAGTCACGACACCCATGTTGTTGCCGAAGGCAGCCAGGCCCGCTTCTGAGGTGACGTCGGTGAATCGCAGTGGGCCAGTCGTCTCCTTGTCGCCGACCTTCACGATCAGGTCATTGCGATACAACCGATCTTTCACCGGATGGGGATAGCGGCTGGGTAACACCGACTGCTCCTCCTTGTCCTCGAAGTACAGCGTGCCCTGGCCAAAGTAGACATCGAGATCGCCGTCGTTGTCGTAGTCAAACAAAGCCACCGAGCCGCCGGTCATTTCCGGTCCGTAGAGCTGGCCGGTCATACCGTTGTAGTGCATGAAGTCGAGACCTACGGCAGTCGCCTTCTCGGCAAACCAATGCTGCGTCGCACCGCTCGCAGCCCATGCCGGGCAGAAGAGGGCGAGTAGCAAGGGCAAACAGGTGCTCTTCGAGATTTTGGTCATCACAAGTTCAGTGCTTATTGGGGGATTGGGGGATCCGAGACAATCCGCGACTCGTGCATTGCATCACGACTCCAGGCATCACGACTCCAGACATCACGACTCCAGATGTCAGCTTGCTCGGGAATGCGAGGAAAGTGCTGGTGCACACGTCCTCCGGCCTGTCATTCTATCGGTCAGGGCGAACGACTTCGGTTCTCCGTTCCGACTCAAGTCACTACTCACAGCACAACACGGTTTGGTCCATTCCTACTCCCACTCAGGCCCGCGCAGCAGAACTTCGCCTAATGACGCAACTTTGCTAGACGAGCCCGGTTCCAATCAGGCGCCATTCGAGCTACGCCTGCATGATCGCACCATCGTCGTGCGGCGACCGCTGCTCGTCGGAGTGCTGAATCTCACCCCAGACAGCTTCTTCGACGGCGGTCAGTACACCGACCCTGAAGCCGCGATCGCAAGCGCCAGGCGACTCATTCTGGAAGGCGCCGACATCCTAGACATTGGAGCAGAGAGCAGTCGGCCCGGCGCTGACCCAGTTCCACTGAGTGTGGAACTCGCACGATTGAACAGCGTCCTACCTCAGATTCTCGAACTCGGCGCACCAGTGAGTATCGACACCTACAAACCAGAAGTAGCCGAGTTCACTCTCGGCCTAGGCGCTCACCTGATCAACGACATCACGGGACTCCGAGCCGAGATGCTGGAGGTGGTCTCGAGTCACAAAGCGCCGGCGATCGTCATGCACATGGCTGGTTCGCCCAAAACCATGCAACAGGCTCCGGCTCTTACCGACGCCGCCACCGAAGTATTCGAATTCCTGCGTGAGCGCATCCGGGCCGCCCAAGCGCGCGACGTGCAGACGATCGCCGATGTTGGTTTCGGCTTCGGCAAGACCGTACATCAGAACCTCGAACTGCTACGAGCACTGCCTCGATTCAGACAGCTGGGAGTCCCCCTACTGATCGGCACCTCGCGCAAGTCAACGCTCGGAGCGCTCACAGGTGCGGCAGTTGACGATCGATTGACGGCCTCCTTGGCCACCGCAGCCCATGCGCTCGCACACGGCGCCGCGTTTCTGCGCGTCCACGACGTGCGCGAGCATCGCGAGCTGATCCAGGTCTCAGAAGCGATTGATGCCACTCAGATTTCGCCCGCGAGACCCAACACCACAATCCAGCTCAATGGGATCCCAGTTGATCTCAAGCTTGGGGTCCCTCACCAGGAGCGCGCTCAGTCACAACGCATCAGCGTGGACCTAACGCTCGAGTTTCCGTATCTTGGCTACACTGATGACGTCGCCGACACGCTCGACTACCAGCACCTACCCAAGCGGGTGCAGTCCCTCTGTCAGGAGGAGGAGACTAAGCTGCTAGAAACTCTAGCCGAGCGCATCGCACAACCTTTGCTGCGCGAAACCGCGGCCTCGACTGTGTGCGTCCGCATTCACAAGCCCAACGCGGCATCAGCAATCGGCTGCAGCGATGTCATCGTAGAGCGCTCATTCGAATCAGACCGTCCGCTGGTCCATCACGCCTTCGTGGCACTCGGGTCAAATGTCGGCGATCGTCAACGGTTTTTGGACGCCGCAATCAGCGAACTGCGGCGGCTCGGCATGGTGGTTCGACTCAGCACCTGGATTGAGACCGCGCCCGAGCATGGACAGGACGGGCCAAACTACTTGAACGGCGTCGCCCATTTGACGACAGAATTGGCCCCGGTAGATCTCCTCGCGGAGTTTCTGCAGATTGAACAGCGTTTCGGCAGGCAGCGCGGGGTCGAATCCTCCTCTGAGTCCTCCTCTGAATCCGCCTCTGAATCCGCTTCGCCCAACGCTCAGCCTCGAACGCTCGACCTAGACCTCCTTTTGTACGACCAAGAAACTATCGATTGTGAAGCCCTCACCGTGCCCCACCCGCGCATGCATCAAAGAGACTTTGTGCTTGGCCCCTTGGTCGAGATCGCCCCGGATGCGCTGCACCCGCAACTAGGCCTGACCGCTGCCGAGCTACTCGACCAGCTGACCCAGGCGAGCCGCGAACTCGGAACACCGGCGTCATGACTACCGGACCGCCAGGAAAGCTTCGGATCACGAAGCCAGCCAGCCGGCTCCAAGCCGTGGCCACCTTCACCGCCCTCGCAGTCAGCTGGACTGCGTTTTCGATTCCCGTAGCGGCCGCCAACAACGACGCGATAGCCGCCGAGTTTCGTGCCATTTGCGAACGCGATCGAGCCACCTCCGATTTCTTTGGCCGCGGCTTCCGCGAACAAGTCGAAAAGCAGCTCTCGGCCGAGCGCAATACTCCGCAAGACCTCGACTTGCTTCTTCAACTCGCCGACGACGCGGTGCGACTCGGCGAATTCGATCGCGCCGAAGATTTCTTAAGCGACGCGCTCGTCATCGCCAACAAGGACCCTCAGACGGGCCGGTCCAATGTACTGATGCTGCAAGCAATGACTCACTTCTTTGCCGCCGAAGACGCCAATTGTCTGGCCTTCAACAACGCCGCCAGCTGCATCCTGCCGATTAGACCTGAAGCAGTGCATCGCGAGGTCGAACCGATCCTCAAGGCAACTGCAGCCTTCGAGAGTTTCTTGGCTCTCGAACCGCAGGATCCTGAAGCTCGCTGGCTACTCAACCTCTCGCACATGCTGGCTGGCAGCTATCCAGATGGTGTTCCCCCTCGCCACCTCATCGCGCCCGAGTTGATCCTGCCCTCATCAACGCCACCCGAGGGCGTTGCGGCCTCCCACAAGGCGATGCCACAGATGATCAACGCTGGCCCCGCCTTAGGCGTTGACGTGCAAGACCTTGCCGGCGGCGCGCTCTCAGACGACTTCGATGGCGACGGCTATATCGACCTCATCTCCTCGTCTTGGGACCCTTGCTCTACCTTGCGTGCCTTTCGCTCCACTGGTAGCGGCGGCTTCGAAGATGTAACCCAAGCGTGGGGCCTCGATTCGCAGATGGGCGGCATCAATCTGGTGCACGCTGACGTCGACAACGACGGCGCTCTCGATGTGTTGGTGCTGCGCGGAGCCTGGGCGGGGAAGCGCGGCCAGATCCGCAGTTCCTTGCTGCTCAATCGAGTGACTCAAAACGAGGGTTTCATCGACGTCACCTACGCCGCCGGCCTCGCTCATCCTGCCTACCCAACCCAAGCCGCAGCGTTTGCCGACTACGACTTGGATGGCGACCTAGATCTTTATGTCGGCAACGAGTCGTCGATCTCGAGCACCGACTTTCTATCGTTTGACGCCGCAGCCACCCGCCCTTACCCTGCTCAGTTGTTCCAAAACACCGGTCTCAGCGACGACGGCATTCCCCGCTTCACTGACGTCGCACGCGCGGCCGGCGTGCAGAACCAGAGCTTTGCCAAAGGTGTGGCCTGGGGGGACATCGACAACGATGGGGATCAGGATCTGTTCGTCGCCAACATCGGACCCAACCGGCTCTACTTGAACCTGGGCAACGGGCGCTTTGAAGATGTGGCCAGCGAGTGGGGTGTTCAAGATCCGTCCCGGAGCTTCGTCGCTTGGTTCTTTGACTATGACAACGACGGCGACCTCGACCTCTTCAACTCGGACTACAGCGCCTCGGTCGCCATGGTCGCAGCATCCCTAGCTGGCGAGAAGGTCGAGGGCGGGCATCCTCGTCTCTATCGCAATGACGGCGACACCATGGTCAATGTAGCGAGCCCGACCGGCCTCGGACAGCCGCTCCTGGTGATGGGCGCCAACTTCGGCGACCTGGACGGGGACGGCTTCGAGGACATCGTCTTAGGCACAGGCGTGCCCGACTACACCGCCGTTCATCCCAATGTCGTGTTCCGCAATCAGGAGGGTAGGACCTTTTCCAACGCCACTGCCGACAGCGGTCTCGGTCACCTGCAAAAAGGCCACGCGGTCGCCTTCAGTGACATCGACGACGATGGCGATCTCGAAATGTTTGAGCAACTCGGCGGCGCCTTTCCGTACGACAGCTTCGGCAACGCGCTGTACCTCAACCCGATCAACGACCAACGCTTCGGCGCGCCCCAAGGCCATCGCTTCTTGACCCTCGAGCTTCGCGGCACTGCTGCCAATAGCAGCGCTGTCGGAGCCCGGGTCGTGGTTCGCTTTACCGAAGCCAGCGGGCAAAAGCGATCGATTCATCGGGTGGTCTCATCGGGCGGCTCGTTCGGCGGATCGAGCTTCAAGCTCGAAATGGGTCTCGGGTCGGCAACCAAGATCGAGTCGGTCACGATAAGTTGGCCTGGGCAGCAGGAACCCCGCGTGCTCAGTGGTGATCAGCTTGAGTTGGATCACTCCTACCTCATCATCGAAGGCCGTGCGCCGGCCGGCGGCCCATCAACCAGGGGTAGGACAGACGGAGGCGCCAAAGATAGTGGCGCCGTCGACCGGGTACAGGCCGTTGCACTGCGACCCTTCAAGTTCAAGCCTCGCTCATCTGACGCCAACACCCATCACAATCATGACGGCTAGTTCGGTGCACAAGACCATGACTAGAGTCCCAGCCCTCGTTGCGCTCCTCCTCCTGGTTCTCACCACCGCGCCCGCGGCAATAGCCCAAGAGACAAAAGCGCCTACCGCCGAGCCCAACAGCGCACAGGTGCAGCTGGTGGGCATCGAGGTGACCCCGTCGGATCCGAGCACGGATGCCCTATGCCAGCTCAAGGTACTGATAGAGAACTCGGCCGAACGCCCCGTGTTCTCACTGGCCTTCGAGGTAGAAGTCGGCGGTCAGGGCCTCGCGGTATATGAGAAGCAGCTGTTCATGGTGCCGGTCGAACCGATGGTGAGGGCCGACGACAACACCGGCGACAACACCGGCGACAAAGGCCATGGCGAACCCTTCGAACTCGACCTCTTCAATTTTTGGACCTCCGACTCGCGTAGGCCTGCTCCAGCAAATGGCAAGCTTCCGGTCACAGTCCGATTGGTCGAAGCTCAATGGCTCGAGATCACTCAAGAAGAGGATGCTTCCGGCGCGAAGATCGACGTTTGGACACCCCATGGTGCGGTGCCGGGCCTACCCTCAGAGGTCAGCACCATCCTCGAACTCAAGAAGCCCTAAGGGGCTCTCGCCCCATGCGCTCTGCCTAGCGTCGCTGCTACGGCAGCGGTGCGAGCGTCACCGGGTCGCGCTCCAGAAGCTCCTCAACCCGCTGAAACCCTAACCGGCGGAGTTCCTTCTTCGGCAACCTCGGGCCGACCCAGACTGCGCGAAACTCACTTGGCCGGATCATCGAAGCGGCGGCTCTTTGAACTTCTTGGGCGGTGACCCGCGCGAGCCGTCCTGCATAACGTTGCCAAAAGTCGTGCGGTCTACCCAGTAACAGATCCTCCGCGTAGCGCCCGGCGATCTTCTCAGCGGTATCGAACAACGTCGGCAGAGCGTCCACCAGACCACCGCGCGCCAGATCAAGCTCCTTTTGCGGCGGCGGCTGTTCACGCAGTCGGTCGATCTCTTCTAGGGCCGCGCTTAGAGCCGCGAGCCCGTTCGCCGGGTCCACCTGCCACGCGATCTGCACCAAGCCCGGCTCGCTCGATCCCACCCCCACGCTGCCCGAGACGGAATAGACCAGGCCATCGCGGTCGCGCAGGCGCCCGCGCAATCTCGAAACCGGGCCCGGGCCGGCCAAGATCTCCGCCACCAGCTCAGCTGCATCAGCGCTGCTGTCCGACCAAGAGCGCCGTTCGGAGCCCATGTGCCCCAGCATCAGTACCCCTTGCGGAATGTCTCGCACCAGCTGGTAGAAACCCGGGGCGCGCGGCGTCACGATGGTCTGTTGACCATCGCGCGCACCGGCCGCGTCAGCGGCAGGGTGCTCGACGCTCTGACGCCGTGGCTCATCAACATCTGCAGGTTGCCAGCTACCAAAGAGCTGCTCAAACCGATCCAGTGCCTGATCAGCGGCGACCCCTCCGGCGATGGCAATCACCGTGCTTTGAGGCCGGTAGTAGAACTGGTGAGCAGATCGCAGTGCGCTTTGTGTCCACCGATCTACATCTGACGGGCGCAGCGCACGAAAGCGCGGGTGCTCTGGGCCAAGAACGAGCGCATTCCACTCGCGATCGGCCACCGCGTGCAAGCTGTCGTATCGCAGCGGGAAACTGCGCTTGGTCGCCTCTCGATAGCGAGCCAAAAGCGAAGAGTCCAAGCCCGGTCTGACGAGCACGTCCGCGAGCCACTGGCTCAGCATGTCAAAATCGGCGCTCGCCGCAGAACCGATCACACCGCTACGGTAGCGGCCACCGAAACTCTGAATCTCCACACCGCGCGACTCACTCGCCTCATCGAGAGCGGCGACGCTCAAAGTACTGGTGCCCCCGCGGCGCAGCAAGGTCGCCAACATCGACATTGTCCCAGGAGCTGGACGATCCGACGTTGAGTCCCACTGGTCTTCAAGTTGACTACCAACGCGAACAGCCACTGCTACATCAACGAGCGGCACCGTTTCATCTTCTAGCGCGACCAAGGTCAGCCCGTTGGCGAGCGTCCGCTCGCGTACCTCCCCGTAGGGCACCTCGAACGGAGGAACGGGTTGACGCAGCAACGACTCCGGGCGCTTCGGAATCGACTCAGGGACGGGCTGCGCGATCGGTTGTGCGATCGCCATGCTCGACGTCATCAGGGCACCGAGCCCCAGGCTCCAAAGGAGCAAGACACGTGATTTCATCGACGCTCACCTTCGGCCTGGCTCATGGTTCGATCGAGCCCAAAGCTGGCCGAACGCTGCGTACCTTCGAGAAAAAACGTCACGCCGCGATCGGTCGTCAACAACCGCCCAATGAGCGCTCGCACCTGATCGACCGAGACAGCAGCCAACCGCTGTGGCCACTGTTCGAGTCGCGAACCGTCACCCAGCGCGTCGTCGATCAACAAGCGGGATCTGAGTGAATCGGACGCTTTCACCTCTCGCGCTGCCTCCGCTAAGAGTCCATTGCGCGCTCGTATCAACTCCTGTTCTCCTAAGCCCCCATCTTCAGCCGTGGATCGGAGCGCGTTCAACTGGTCCATGACCGCCGACCTCAGTCGCTCAAGCACCGCTGGCGTGGATGACTCTTCAGCGGCTTCCGCGACCAGAGTGAACGAGCCCGCCCGGGCTTGCGCCTTATGCGTCGCATAAGCGGCGTATGCAGTGCTCTGGGCCCTGACGACCTGCTGATACAACCGCCCGCTGCGTCCATTGAGAATGGCGGCCAACACGTCGAGTGCGACTGCGTCCGGGTGACCATAAGGAACCGTGGGAAACCGAACTCTCACCGTTGGTCTGCAGTCGCAAGAAGCTCGAAAGAGGGGGCCTTCTGGCTTCGCTTCGAACCCTGTAACTAGGTCAACGATTGATTCGGCGACCGGACCGGCACCGGCGTTCCAAGCGGTGGAATCGAGAGCCCCCAAATAGCGCTCCAGGAGAGGCTTCACTTCCTCAACCTTAAGGTCGCCAACGAGAGCAACGACAATCTTGTTTGGCACGTAGTGCAACCGATGAAAAGCCAACGCATCCTCACGCTGGCTACTCTCCATCTCACCAGGGTTTCCGTCGGTCGGGCGCCGGTAGGGTGAGGCGCCCCAGAAGTATGCATCAAAGGCAACCTCCGCCGACCCACGTTGCTCACTTCCCACACGCTGCAGTGCCTCTTCGAGCACCACCTTCTGTTCACGCAAGATGCCCCGCATTGCTGGCGCCCTAATGCGATCGGTTTCGAGCCACAACCACGCTTCGAGGCGTTCCTTGGGGAAGGACCCGGTATAGAACGAAAAGTCTTTGGTGGTCAGAGCACCGGTCCCTAGCATGCCGCCATCTGCCCACAGTTTGGCGAGTTCTCCCGGCCACTGAACCCGGGTCAAGTTGCGACGCACGGCCGCGAGTTCGCGTTCGTCCTCAGGGCCTTCTCCTGTTTCCACCAGGCGCCGCTCTATTCCCAAGAGTTCGAGTTCGCGGCCCCAGTCCTTGGTACCGATCGTCTCGGTGCCCTGAAACAGCAAGTGCTCAACCAAATGCGCGAGCCCGGTACTGCCCGCCGGATCGTCCGCTCCGCCGGACCGAACGGCCCAACCCGCCGCGACCATCTTGGCGAACGGGCGACGCACTAGATGAACCTGAATCCCATTGCTCAGTTCAAACGAACGCACCGGTAGCCACGGAGGACTAGCCGCGGGCTCGCCTCCTTGGCTATTCGCAGCTGCCGCAGACACTAAGAGTGTCACTAGTAGGAGCCCCAACAGGTACCGCATCAAGGGGCTTCCTCACGGGCGATCGCAGGCTCATGGACTCGCAGAATCTTGCCACTCGGGGGATTCCTGATGACCACGGTTCTACCGGAGGGCCACGCAACTTCGAGCTGCGAGCTCTCCGCGGCCTTGCTCAGACCAAACCGAAGCTGACGAGAAGAACTCGACAGATAACTGCCACCCGCCACTACCCATCGACGCCCAGCTCCCGCGACGGTGACCACTGCGCCAATCGCTTCGCTGTTGACGCCGCGCCCCAACAGATCGACTGCGAGCCAACGGGCTCTCTGTTCCAATCGCGTCTCCAGCACGCCAGGTGCATCGTCTACATGGGTGACCACCAAGTCGAGGTCGCCGTCCAGATCGTAGTCTGCGCTGGCAGCGCCACGGGAGACCCGCGGCGCACTCGTCACCGCGCAGGTGGCTGCCACGAAACCGGACTCGCTCCCCCTCAACAACTTGTCCGCCTGGCGATAGGCCACGTTGCGCCGCTTCGGCTGCTCGAAGATATGCCCGTTAGCGGTATAGGTATCCACCCACCCATCCAGATCGAAATCCTCCGCTAGTAAGCCGAAACCCAGATCATTAAACGAGGGCAAACCGAAGCCCGACTCAATCGCTTGATCCGCGAAGAAGCCGTCGCCTTCATTGCGATAGAGGGTGTTGGTTTCGACGTCGAAGTTGGTAACCAAGAGATCTGGGTCTCCGTCGCGATCATCGTCAATGACCGCGAGGCCCATGCCCGCTTCGGCACGCCCTGCAGCGTTGACTGCGGCACCCGAGAGCAGCGAGTCATCGCGGAAGCCTTGGCCATCGCGGATGAACAGATGATTCGGTGTGATGTCGTTCGCTACATACAGATCCAGCAACCGATCGCCGGTCACGTCGACCAGAAGCGTACCTAGGCCCTTGCCGACTAGTTCGCCCGGTGGAAGCTGGAACCCCATTGCAGCAGCATCCGCCCGAAAGCCGCCTCCGCCGTCATTGAGCAGGTTGCGCCAAAGCTGGTCGCGCTGCCCGGCGAACTGTGACGGATCGCAGTACTCCACGTTCTCAGAGCCGCACGAGCCGCCTGTCTTGGGGTCGAACTCGAGGTAGCGCGCAACGTAGAGATCCAAATCGCCGTCGCCGTCGACATCCCCCGCGGTCATCGACGAACCCCACAGTCGCGATACCTCTTTGTCGGTGAGGTCGCGCGCGTTGAATACCCCGCCCCGATTCTCCAGCAGGACCTCGCCTACAGAATCCTCGCCGCTAAAGTGACTGACAACAAGATCTTGATCACGATCGCCATCGAAGTCCCAGGCCAAAACACCTTGTCCGTAGCCGTGCAGGTCGATCCCTGCGCGCACAGTTACATCCTCAAATCGAACTTGACCTGAAGCATCGGGCCCGAGATTTCGATACAACCGATCGGAAGCTTGCTCAGTCGCGCTGCGCTCTCGAACTGGCGGAAACTCACCACTCTGGACCAAATAGAGATCCATCCAACCGTCACCGTCGAAGTCGAGCCAGGCGGCGCCAGCACCCATCGTCTCAGGAAGATACTTCTCACCGGTGGCACCCGACACATGAACGAAGTCGATCCCGAGCGCTCCTGTTTGGTCAACGAAAGACAGCGGGCACGCTGATTGTGCACCCACGTGAGAAGCTCCGATCATCAAGACTAGGACACAGGAGCCAGTCAACTGCCGGCTCCACATGCCGTTGGTTGAGTTGGCGGGTGGACGGAGGATCGACATATGAGAGATAAAGCAATGAGCGCTGCTAGACAACGTGTCGAAGCGTAGCAGTGTGTCTAGCGGAGCGACGTGTCTGGCGGAGCAACCAGCCTCTCAAACAAGCACAACTGCCAAGAGCTTCCCTCGACTTAGAATCGGCTCTCTTGACGGCGCGCCCCAAGCCGTTGGTCAAGCCCCGCCCCAACGGCCAGGGGTTCTCCCGGCCGATCGAACTACCCGGCACCATAACGGCAGTTCACGCTCCTTGCACCACCTTCTCAGCCGTCTCAAGCAGTCTCTTGCATACCGTTCGCCGAGCGGTAATCAAGGAAACTAGCGCACACTCGCGGGTGCCTTCGGCGAAACGCTCCGAGTGCCTTGAGGCTTGCGATTGTCATCACTGCGGCCGCTCGGACGACGAACGCCCTACGGAAGGACGGGACGCTTGTGAAGACGCGGTGGGGATTTCCCAAACTAGAAGTGCCATGTACTTCTTGACACGCCGTTTGTCGCAAACATTGTCGATACCGGGAGACCGCCCCACCGCCTTCCTTGGATCCTCGTGAGAGACACTCCACTGCAACGGTTGACCTGTGATCCCGTCGAGCCTTGGAGTGAACCCGGAAATCGAGCCTGATTCACCAGAAAGCAGGTTCGGTTGCTGGGCCAAATCGAGAGCGTCCAACGCGAGGTTCTTGATCGTAGTCACAAGCTTGGTTCGAAGAACTGGATCTCCATAGGACGGGATGAGGGCGTCGGCGATGGCAATCATCGGAGCTTGGGAAAAGAGCTTATCCACTTGCGGTTGACTCAGAATCTCGCCTGCTTCGCTCGAAATCCACGGTTTTCCGACCCGCTCCAAAACCTCCATATGTCGTTCAAGGAACACTGACGCCTGCCATCTTGCGACTGCAACGGACCGCGGCCGTGACACTCCGCGAGAAGGGAAGCCCCCCAAATAAGGCGGACCCGCTACGATGCCCTTCGCACCTATGATCGCTTCACCCGCCACCGCACGTCTGAGTGCTGCGTCACTGTCGAGCTGCTCTAGCCAATCTTTTACAACCCGCAATTCGGCCAGACTGAGAAGCTCACGTTCGACGCTACTGTGCACGATCTCCAAGAGGCCCCTCTGGATCGCCAGACCCGTCACATGTGTGATCAAAGTCGATTCCTCACCCAAAGCTTGCGCCATCTTGAACAATGCTCTGAGTGAACGCAGCCGGTTCTCGCTCCTGCTTTCGCTGCCACTTGCACTTGCTGCGAGTTCACCCATTTCGAACAGCTGAAACCGCCCTTCGATCGCTAACAGTCGCGCAAGCTGGATGTGCTCAAGCAGGTTGGGAATCTCGGCCGCATACCCTTTGCCATAGGGAATCCCATAGTTGTTCTCCGACAGATCACCGGCCTGCCAAGCGAGCGCGATAGCGGGAGCCCGTTCAGCAAGGAGACCGCGAGCAATGCCTCGATCTTCCTCGCTCAGTGGCCACGCGCCTGTTTCTACGAGCCTCTTCAACGGCCCGCCAACTGCAGGGTCTAGCAACGAGGGGACCGAGTGGGCGGCGATGATCCAGTCAACGGCGTTCTGATGGGTAGGAATGGAAGGCCTAACCAGATCCTGCAGTTCAAGGGGAATACCGACGGCCTCCGCTCTTGCCTGCGTCTTCAGTAGGTGGTTGCCGGCGAGCGGCCCAAGCAGCAGCCTGTCCAGTAGAAATGCGACGACGACGGCTCCAACCAAGGCGACGCCAAGACGAACCACCATCGTGCCCCAAGTCTTACGGTCCATTGCTCTCTCCATTGTCGGTAGGTTCCTCCACCCACGCACCCGAGCGCGACTGAAGGAGTTCGAGAAACTCACTGTGCCCTCGACTTCCGGGCGGACAGTAAAGACCAGCGCCCACGAGAAGTTTGGTAGCGCAAAGGTCGTCTACCTTGTCGCCAGAGATCGAAGCCGGCAACTGTGGGGTGCTGACGCCATGCCAGCCAAGTGTCGGCACCGCCTGTAACGCCGCCATGATCAGCAATAGGCTCGCGCCAACAAAACTGGCGACGGCGGTAGGCCACCAACTCAACCGCGACCAACTGAAACCGCGCCACATCGACTCCGTGCCAGAGATCAAGGAAGTAGTATCGACGGGCGCCGGTGGTCCGGGCATCAGCGGCCGGGACTTCGCCGCAGCCTCTGTTAGAACCGATTTGAGTCGGTCAGAAGCTGCAGCAGGCCTGAATCCTCGCAGAGGGTTATCGTGTTTCATGTTCCACCTTCTCGACCGACGACTCAACGTGTTGTTCATGGAGTGCTACCTTCAACCAGCGCCTCAGACGAGCCATGGCCAGTCGGTACCTCGCGGCAGCGGTGAACGTTGAAACGTCGCACGCCACCCCGATCTCCCGGAACTTCAGACCACAGTAGTAGCGGAGATACAGCGTCTCCCGTTGTGCAACAGGTAGCCGCAGCAGTAGAGCGCTGATCGTAGAAGCGTCTTCGAGACCGCGCTCAGGCTGCACCAATAGTTCGTCTCCGCTCACCGCGTTAAGCCCTACCGTTGGATGCCGAGCCTGTTGTGCAGCAAAGCTGGCCACTGATGAGCGGACGACTCGCAGCAAGTAAGCGCGAGGGTCGCGGATTTCACCCAGCCGGCCGCGACGCTCAAGGAGGCGCAAGAAGACGTCTTGCACTGCCTCCTCGGCTCTTGTTCGACTACCACATAGCCAGAGCGCGAAAGGGAAAAGCTGATCCGTCAACCCATCGACGAGGCCCTCTCGAACGGCGTGATCGTCCTGGGCAAGCTCACGTAGCGCACCTTCCCAGTCGAAAGACGCTGCCTCAGGTTGCCGTCGCTGAACCAGAACACCCTCCGTCTTCACGGGAACGCTCGTCAGGCCCGTGGGGCATTGGCTAGGTGTGGAGGCGTCTTGGGGCATCGGATAGTAAGACACCGAATACTCGAGTTTTTGTCAAAGAATCTTGTGTGTCCACAGCACCGACAATCCTGGGCATGTCCCCAAACCTCCACGCCAAGACCGTCTGGTCCCTGCCTCAATCTCGCGAAGAGCCGCGCGGCGCCACTCCCAGCCAACCCGATCTTTGAAGCCTCCGCTAACGACCACGCATACTAGACTAGCGTGCGTGACCGACCTCACCCATGAGCAACTGGCCGACTTCCGCCGCCGGCTGCAAGCAGCCCAAATCGCAGCCAAGGCGGTCCTCCACCAAGGCGCCGGGCACAAGCAGGTCGAAGCTAGCGGCCAGACCATCGGCAGACTGACTCGGATGGATGCGCTCCAGCTGCAAGCCATGTCTCAACTCAGCCGTCATCAGATTCAGATCAAACTCCGTCAGATCGACGCTGCACTACTAATGCTCGATGCCGGGAAATTCGGAGTCTGTCGCAAGTGCCGTTTTCCACTAGCCTTTGAACGGCTTGATGCTGTCCCCGAGGCGCCATTCTGTATGGACTGCCAACAGAGCATGGAGGATAGTTAGGCCACTTCCCTAACCGCCCCGAGCGCCACCAATGCCTCGCTATCCGTACACTCGAGACCCACTAGGAATCGCGGCGCCAAATCCTCGCCCACCTCCTCGGTACCGATCATTCGGCACCAAACAACCCCGACTTCGAGCTGCACGGCGGCCCCTCGATCCCAGCAGACCTTGAGCACGGCGCGCGGGCCGAAAGTCGGCGCTTGTCGCGTCTCGATGGCCAGGCCCTTGCGACTCAAGTTGACCAACTTGCCGTTGTGGCGATGGTCCAGCAGAACACCCCACGGCGGGACCGCCTGTCGAAGCGCCTTCCTGTGCTCAGCGCATTGGCGCGCAACCGGTCGCAACTGAGGCCGTGGCGGGTTAGCCGATGCCCGCGTTCCATTCAACGTTCCCTTCAAGCAACGACTGACCACCGGCACTCGTTCACCGACTACTTCAGGAGCCCTCTTGGTCCTTCTCCGAAGAGCGATCGATGCCGAGCCTCTCCCGCCAACTTCTCTGATCTGAATCCGACCATGCAACACCTTCGCCTGCCTCCTTCTGTATGCACTGCTGTTTCGCCAACTCAATCCGCCGATGACCTGCTCCCATGACCTCTTCGATGACTTGGGCCGAGGCCTCTCCACCCTTCATAGACGCACGCTGCACCCCGCCTCGCTCAAAACAGGGAAACCTTCTCTGCCGCACGCCTGCCATTCCCTGCTGATTCGCAGTCCGGTAGCCTTAGCCTGCGGTGCCTCGCCGACACAGACCGACAGTCACCGGAGCCTCTTAGCTATGCCAACAGCTTCCGAATCAAACCGAGCGCACCACGACGCACTCCGTCAAAGCGTCGCCCGCGCCTGCCAACAGTTTGACGACGACTATTGGTATCGGCTCGATCAATCAGCCGAGTTCCCAGTCGAGTTTCACGCCGCGATGGCTGAGCTGGGAATCTTGGGTCTCACCATGCCCGAAGAGTTCGGTGGAAGTGCGCTGGGAGTCACCGAGGCTGCGATCGTGATGCACGAGGTGGCGAGATCGTCAGGCGCCATGTCCGCAGCGTCGGCGATTCACATCAATATCTTCGGTCCTCATCCCATCGTTCGGCATGGCACCCGAGAGCAACGAGAGCGCTTTCTCCCCGACCTTATCCAGGGCAAGGTCAAGAGCTGTTTTGGGGTAACCGAGCCCGACGCAGGCCTCGACACCACACGCATCAGCACAACCGCACATCGCGATGGCAACAACTACCGCGTTCGCGGCCGCAAGATCTGGACCACCACCGCGCAAGTCGCAGACAAAATCATGCTGCTGGCGCGCACTGCGCCCTACAACCCCGAACAACGAACGGCGGGCCTGAGCCTCTTTTACACCGACCTCAATCGCGACTTCGCCGACATCACTCGGATCCCAAAGATGGGCCGCGCAGCGGTCGACTCGAACGAAGTGGTCTTTTTGGACATGCCGGTGGCCAAAGAGGACCTCATTGGAGAGGAGGGCCAAGGCTTTGGCCTACTGCTCCACAGTCTCAATCCCGAACGCATTCTGATCGGCATGGAAGCCGTTGGCGTTGGTCGCAATGCTCTAGCACGCGCCGCTGACTACGCGCGCGAACGGAGAGTCTTCGACCGACCGATTGGGCAGAACCAGTCAATCCAACATCCACTTGCGGAGAGCTGGATGCAACTCGCCGCCGCCGAACTGATGGCGCTGGACGCAGCAGCTCGTTACGACCGAGGTGAGCAATGCGGCTCACAAGCGAATGCCGCAAAGTACCTAGGCGCCGAAGCCGGTTTCGAAGCATGCACCCGCGCCGTCATGACCCACGGAGGCATGGGTTACGCCAAGGAGTACCACGTCGAGCGGCTGCTACGAGAAGTCCTGATCAATCGCATTGCGCCGGTCTCGCCGCAGATGATTCTCAACTACATTTCTGAGAAAGAACTCGGTCTGCCTCGTTCGTATTGAACTCGTGCACTCAACCCGTGCATTGAACCCACGGTCGCTAGCAGTGGCAACGGCGCCTACCGAGAGGGCCTAACCCCGGCAAGTTCCACCCACTCCTTCACCGCCACCCCGAGCCACTCTCGGATCTCGTCTCGGATCCGGGCGAAGGCAGCGAGTCGCACCTCCTCGGTTCCCACCACCGCAGAGGGATCCTCGAACTGCCGATGAAGGTTGAGAACTCTCGCGGGCAAGTAGGGACACGCTTCGCGTGCGTTGTCACACACCGTCACCACGACGTCAAACAGCGGTTCAGATGTCGCGCTTGAGCTGAGCTGCGCCACGAGATCGGTCACTGTCTTAGACCATTGGCGTTCCGCCTCAACATCGATCTCAGCGAGGGCACGCACGGCCAACGGATGAACTCCGCGCGCCTCAACACCGGCCGAGTACGACTCCACCTCAACCTGCAAGCCAGGCACCCCATGTCGTAGTAGAGCTTCGGCCATTTGGGAGCGTGCCGAGTTGTGGGTGCACAAGAACACGACGCGGAGCAGCTGTTGATCTGCTTCACTCATTGACGGTCGATCTCCTTCGAGCCATGGCAAAGCTCATAGAACAGAGTCTCACCGAATTCCTCTGACAAGCGACTAGAGACATCTGGCAAGAAGCGCTGGAAACCAAGCCGTTCAAGAACTCGAATCGACGCAGTGTTCGGAGGGTCGGTGGCGGCCTCGACCCGAACCCACGACAACTCATCAGCCAAGTACTCCAAGATTCGTGTCGAAGCTTTCACTGCTAGTCTTTGACCCCAAACACTGGGACTTAGGGCAAAGATGAGCTGCATCCGTGGCGGTTCAAAGAACTCTCGAAGCCCGACCACACCAACAAGCTCGGTGCGAAGCCCTGGCCCAACCGGCCAGATGCCCCACAGTCCCGTCCCTTGGCACTCGAACTGAGTTGCGCTTTCGACCACGATTTGGCTGACCCAATCGCGATCCATCTCGAGCCCATCCAGCAGATAGCGCCGAACCTCGGCATTCAAGAACAGCGAATGGAGATCGTCGACGTTTGCGTCGGTGATTGGCACCAACTCGAATTCTGGGCCCAGAAGAAGGGCCGCAGGTGGCTTCAACGACGACAATGTACGTACCCTCGCGGAGTTCAACCAAGCAGCGGTCGAACGCCGGAAGCAAAGGCCACCAGCAGCAACAGCGCCACACCCAAGGTAGCAGCAACTCGTTGCCAACTGGGTCGCTCCCGAGTCAGCCGCCACACCCAAGTAAGAATCACCGGCAACGAGAGCGCCCAAACAATCGCCAATACCACACCGGCCATCTCGCGACCACCGAAACCCCGCTGTATCGCGATGAACAGAATCGCCACGATCATGACACCGCGCAAAGCCCATCGCGCAGTGTGTGCTTGTCGGCTGGGCTGCAACGGGCTCATCGAGTCTTTAACCCTCTGGCACCAGGTTCAGCACGAATGCGTACTCCCAAGCCAGTTCCTCAATCCTCGAGAAACGACCTGAAGCGCCACCGTGGCCCGCCTCCATGTTGGTCCGCAGAAGGATTTGGCTGTCACCTTCAGCGTGCGTCCGCAGCTTGGCAACCCACTTAGCAGGCTCCCAATACTGAACCTGAGAATCGTGCAAGCCAGTAGTGACAAACAAGTTCGTGTACTGCTTCTTTGAGACCTGGTCGTAGGGTGAATACGAGAGCATGTAGTCGTAGTACTCGCGCTCGTTGGGGTCGCCCCACTCGTCGTACTCGAAGGTAGTCAGAGGGATACTCGAATCGAGCATAGTGGTCACCACATCGACGAACGGCACGCCAGCCAACACCCCTTTGAACAAGTCTGGCCGCAGGTTGTAGACGACGCCCATCAGCAGACCACCAGCGCTCCCGCCGCGCGCAAACAGGCGATCCGCACTGGTGAACTTCTGCTCGACCAGGAAATCTCCGACATCGATGAAGTCGGTGAAAGTGTTCATCTTGTTGAGCAATTTGCCGTCTTCGTACCAGGCATACCCTTTTTCTTGGCCGCCCCTGATGTGCGCGATGACGAAGACGAAGCCCCTATCAACCAGGGTCAGTTCCGGGATACGAAAGCCTGCATCTGAACTCGACCCATACGAGCCATAGGCATAGAGCAGCGCCGGCGCTGTGCCATCCTTGACCAAGTCCTTGCGGTAAAGAACCGAGACCGGAACCTCCACGCCATCACGAGCTGTTGCACTGAGCCGCTCGACCGCGTAGTCATCCGAATCAAAACCCGGCACCGGCAGTTGTTTCAACTCGGTGCGTTCTTTGGTGACTAGATTCAGATCGTAGGTCGTATCCGGAGTCTTGGGCGACTCGTACACATAGCGTAAAACGTCGGTGTCGAACTCGAAGTTCGCCGAGAGCCCCGCGTCGTAGGCGGCCTCATCGAAGTCAACCAAGAACTCCTCGCCGTCCTGCCAGCGCTTGACCCGCAAATCGATCCGTCCTTCGGTGCGCTCACTGAGCACCAGGAAGTCTCGCAAGATCTCAAAGTCCTCCAGCAAAACATCAGCTCGATGGGCCACCACCTCGCGCCAATTCGACTCCTCAGTCGCCGTCACCGGTGTCGAGTAGAGAGCAAAGTTCTTGCCCTCGCGGCTACTCCTGATGTAGAACCGATCCTCGTGGTGATCGAGGTAATACTCGTGATCATCGCGACGCGGCAAGAAGACTTGAGGCTCAGCCGTTGGCTCGTCAGCAGGCACAACCCGGACTTCGCTGCGCAAGGTTTGCGAGGAGACGATGAACATGTACGCACGCGACTTCGATGGCGACACGAACACCGAGAACTCCTCGTCCTCCTCGGTGAACACTAGTTCGGGTTCGGCTCCCGATCCCAACATGTAGCGGAACACGCGATCCGAACGCAAGGTGGCAGGATCCTGCTGAGTGAAGAGCACGGTCTTCGAGTCGGCCGCCCAAGCGACGTTGCCAGTCACATTCTCAATCTGTTCTTCGAGATCTTTACCGCTCACGAGGTCGCGAAATCGCAAGGTGTACTTACGACGGCCCTGATGGTCAATCGCCCAAGCCATGATCCGATTGTCAGGACTCACCTGACGGCCGCGCACCGAGGTGAATGAGTGCCCCTCGGCCTCGACGTTGACGTCGACCAAGAGCTCCTCTGCCGCATCAAGGGCACCTTTCTGTCGAACGTGCACGGGGTATTCCTGGCCGGTCTCAAAGCGTGTCGAATAGTAGTAGCCGTTGAATAGGTAGGGCACCGAGGTGTCGTCTTCGGCAATGCGAGACCGCATCTGCTCAAACAGCTCGTCACGCAGTGCATCCGTTCCACTCATCACCGCTTCGGTGTGAGCGTTCTCGGCCTTTAGGTAGGAAATCACCTCCGGGTTCTCGCGCTCGCGCAACCAGTAGTAGTCGTCGACCCGGGTATCGTCATGAGCCGTTAGCTCATGGGGCTTCTTCGCAGCAATCGGAGGCGCAGGATGATTCATAGACGTTTCTTGACAAGCGGTCGAGGTGAGATAGAGAGCACCCGCAACCAAAGCGAGCGTAACTAGCCAAAGACGGGACCCAGAACGAGATTTCACAAGACTTCCCTCTTACTAAGTTTTAAGGCGTGCCCGCACGTGCATCGCGAGCCTATACGTGACCGCACCAGAATTGCTGCTCAAGCAACAGCTGAGACGCGTATGCGCGAACGCATACAGAAGGGCTTCGAGCTATCTGCTCAGAATGGCGCGACCGCTAGGCGGCCACCATCCGCCGCTGCCCTTCTGGGTTGTGCCCTGCCAGCTACTGAAGCAGCCGTTCCAAATCGACCTCGCCGGCTACCACTCCGATGGCTGGCCAATCGGCACCGCCAACGACCACCCTAAGAATCTCTCGCGCCCTCACCTCGCTGCCCGCGCCAAGGTGCCAGTTCGCTACCCCAAATCCGCGGGTCGAACTGCGGTTTGCTTCAGGAGCATCCTGATCGAACACGTCGATCTCGCCCACCTCGCCCCGATACATCTTCACCAACGCCAAATAGTCTGAGTCTTCAGCAACGTTCGGTCTCCTCGGGATTGCTTCCAGCGCAGCCACTGAATCGCTCCGTCGACCGCTTCGCTTGAAGCTCGCATAAGCCCAGTGAAGTGCCGCCACCATCTCTTCATCATCTGCAGCGCGCGCGGCCGCCAGTTCCATCGTCTTGCCAGCGCGCCGGTAGTCACGGGTGACGAACTGGGCTAGGCCCAGGCGATAGTGGCTCTCGAAACTGGAATCGAGCAGTTTGACCGCGGTGCGCAAATCGTTCAAGGCTCGCTCGAAGTTACGTAACCTCAGCGAAGAGGTACCTCGTCTCAAGAACAGTTCCCCGTCGTTGGAAAAACGGGACAGTCCGCGAGAATAGACGGACACTGCTTCTCGATATCGCCATACGCCCTCCAACGCGAGCCCCAGATCCAAGATAGCGGTACGGAACTGCGCGTCCGTGCGCGTCGCATCAACCGCCGTCCGAGCATCTCGGACCAACTGGAAGGCTTCGGCGTTGCTGGCATCGTCGAGCCTAGCGAAGAGCAATCGCCCAAGCGGAGACGATGCCTCTGGGTCTCGGTCAGACTGGCGCGCAGACCCTGGCACGGCAAGCAGCACGCCGGCAAACAGCAGGGTGAACAAGAGCAACGGCCTGCTGGACAGAAGCTGTAGCGGACCGCCAGAGCCAGCTACGACAAGCGAACCACTCCCCTGTGCATTCCCGTCGTTCGGTAGTGTTGAAAAGAGCATCGGAACAATGACCTCTGATGGATGGCATACGATCTTGCACCGTACAATGATGGCTGCAAAACCGCAACGAGATCGAGCGACTCCTCGATCGGGCGTAGATGCGCGATATCGATCTCTAACCTCTAGGTGGGCCCACATTATTCTCTCCGTGCCTAAAGCCGATGTTCAGCATTGAGTCCCGCCCGCGTGGCAGCACAGATTCAATCACGGCAGTGGCAGTGCGTTGCCGCCGCGTCGCTAGGCATGCGCGAGGATGCATACCAAGGTAAGGGGAGGGACTCCTGCTGGTGGCCAAGCGGTCCAGTGGCTGCGAAGGTACAGTCTTCGCGCTCCCGCCCGCCCATCAGAAACTGGCACGTCGAGTCAGGAGCCGCCACTCAGCAGTAGTGATCAGGTGGCGATTCCGTCCATTCGCGCCAAACGCCTAGTACCCCGCGACCGAACAGTTCAGAACAAACCACCACTAGCAACCCGAGGCACTCTATGCTCGCTGCAACGACAAACCGACCAACCCCCTGGCTGCTGCTCAGTGCAACCGCGTCCCTACTCATCGCGTTCTCTGCTCCAGCGGCCGCACAACTACCCGAGGTGAGGTACCACGTCGACCTCGAGCGCGCTGCCACCCAGCGGGTCAAGGTCTCGATGAGTTTTGAACTGTCCGGCCCGCTCTCAGGCCGCGACTCCGTCGACCTGTCCATGCCAGCGTGGAGACCCGGCCGTTACGTCATCCTCGATCCAGCAGGCGGGATCGTTCACTTGACCGCACGCGACGAAGGTGGATCTGAGCGCGCGGTCCAGAAGCAGGACAAAGCAACCTGGCGCATCGACACTCGCGGTGCTGAGCGCTTGAGCGTGAGCTATGAACTCTACGCCAATTCCTTGGGCATGCGCACGCGACACGCGGACAACACCCACGCCTTCCTTTCTGGGTCTGCCGTCTTCTTGTATGCACCGGAGCTTCGCAATAGCGCTCTCGAGGTCGAATTCTCAGCACCCGACACTTGGAGCATCGCAGGCGGACTAGAACAAGTCGCGGGCAACGCTCGCGCTGTAGGGGCACCGAACTTTGACGTCTTGATCGACTCGCCGATCGAGATCGGCTTGCACGACCGCATCGACTTCGAGGTAGCAGACACGCCGCACGAGATCATCGTTTGGCCCAAAGGCCGCCGATTCGATCGCACTCGGTTGATCGACGACTTCACCGCGATCGTTGAAAGTCAACTGTCGATCTTTGGCACCTTGCCCTACCAACGCTACGTGTTTCTGGTACACGCTGGCGCAGGAGTAGGCGGCGGTACCGAACATCTCAACAGCACAATCATGCAGGTCCCGGTCAGTCGGCTCGAAGGCAGCCTGAGCAACAACAATGACTACCGGAACTTTCTGGGCCTGGTGTCCCATGAGTTCTTCCACACATGGAACGTGAAGCAGATCAGGCCCAGCACCATGGCTCCTTACGACCTGCAGAACGAGAACTACAGCACTCTCTTCTGGGTCGCCGAGGGCACCACCAGCTACTACGACAGCATGACGCTGGCGCGGACCGCTTTAGTCAAAACCGACAAGTACCTAGAAGAACTAGGAAAGCTAGTCGACGGCAGCCGCACTCGCCCCGGCACGGGCGTGCAAAGCCTGTCCGATTCGTCGTATGACGCGTGGGTGAAGTTCAACCGTCGCACCCCAGACGCGGCCAACACCACCGTTTCCTTCTACAGCCAAGGAGCGCTAGTGAGTATGGTCTTGGATCTCATGATCCGTGCCGAAAGCTCCGATGAGAAGACGCTGGACCAGGTGATGCGCGCGCTCTACGAACGCTTCCCACTCGATCAGGGCGGCTACTCGCGAGAGGATCTCGAGAACACCGTGGCCGGCGTCAGTGGCCGTTCTTGGTCTTCGTTCTTCGAGCAGTATGTGGATGGAGTTACGCCGTTGCCATTGGCAGATGCCTTCAAGCATGTCGGTCTTGAGCTCTTTTACAAGCCCGAGAAGCGAGCCAACGGCGCACGACCGGCCGACGAGGACCAGGACGAACACGCCCAAGACGAACACGCCCAAGACGGCGACGCTACTGGCGATGACGCAGCCCAACCCGAAGACGCAGGCGAGAAGCAACCGCGCGTCGTCGCCGACAGTGGGGCGAGCCTCACCGATGCCTCAGGCAAGGCTGTGATCCGCTCGATCCGAGCAGGTAGTTCCTTCTACGAAGCGGGCTTCATCCCTGGAGACGAGCTTGTGGCGATCGCGGGCCGTAGGATCGAGACCAAAGGTTGGAGCGAGCTCGTGGAAACCTTTGAACCGAGCGAGACGGTGACCGTGCACTATGTGAGACACGGCGACCTCAAGCAGCTAGACGTTGCCCTTGGCGCGCGAACCGCAGCATCGTGGCAAATCAGGCGCTCAGCGACACCCACCGATCAACAGAAGGCCTCATATCATTCCTGGGTAGGACACCCCTGGCCTGACGACAAAGACGACGACGCAGCGACGAACGACAGCAAGGAAGAAGACCGTTGAACAAGTACTCCTCACGCAGAGCCTTTGCGGTCCCAGCTCCTATGCTCCTCATCGCATTGATGCTGGTTGCCCTCGGGTGTACCGACAGCGAACCGACCACGCTCGACGCCACCAGCGGCACCAACGCCACCGAGGCGGAGAACCCACCGCACGAGGGAACGCCACGGCTGGTCCTGTTGATCGTGGTGGATCAACTACGCGGCGACTACCTCGATCGCTTCGCCCCGCTGTGGAGTGGTGGCTTTGCCCGACTGCGCGCTGAGTCTCAGTTCTTCCCCGACGCGCATCAGGATCACGCCATCACCAGCACGTCGCCCGGGCATGCCAGCATCGCCACCGGTGCTCATCCGTCAACACACGGCATCGTCAACAACAACTGGTTCGATCGAACCAAGGGCAAGGTGATCTACTCGGTCGAAGACGACGACCACGGTATGAGCCCACTCCGGCTCCGAGTGCCGACGCTTGGTGATCGCATCAAGGCGCACTGGCCTCAATCCAAGGTGTTCACCATGGGCGGCAAGGACCGTTCCACCGTCCTCACCGCCGGCCGTGAAGCCGACGGTGCGTTTTGGTACGACCGACGTTCTGGACACTTCACCACCTCGAGCTTCTACAACCCGGAACTCAAGGCTCAGATCAAAGCCGGTGGCAGCGGACTACCCGTGTGGATGGACACCTTTCACGACGCGCAATGGGTCGACCAGCTATTCGGGACCACCTGGAACCCAACATTCAGCCTGCAAGAGATCGAGTCAGCCGGCATCGAGGGAATCGAACCGCTCGACCGCGGCGCCTTCTCCCGAGGCTTTCCCTACTCGCTTGGCGGCTCCTCCATGACCCCCGGTCCGAGCCTCTATAGCTCGATCTATTCGACTCCGTTCATCGACGACTACGTGGGAGAGCTGGCGATCGCGACGCTCACAGCTGAATCGTTAGGCCAAGACGCCTATCCCGACCTGCTCGCAGTGAACTTCTCGGCCACTGACGCTGTCGGGCATGGCCTAGGCCCCGACAGTCCTGAACTCGTCGACACTTTGGTCCGCCTTGACCGCACCATCGGCAAACTTCTTGACGCCGTCTCTGAGACCATCGGCATGGACAACGTGCTGATCGCGTTCTCCTCGGATCACGGTGTCGGCCAAGTTCCCGAGGTCGCCATAGAGCGCGGTGTCGACGCCGGACGGCTGGGCACCGACTCCGTTGAGTGCTTTCAACAGCTGGGCCAACAGCTCACCGAGCGATTCAGCCTCGAAGGCGAAGACTGGATGCCCAGCTTGTTCTACTTTGATCGCGAAGTCTTAGACAAACACGCCGTCGATTTCGACGAGATCCGTGCAGCCCTCGCCGAAGGGGCGCGCAGCTGCCCGAGAGTCGATCGTGTGATACTGCCTGCCGAGCTCGCCGAGAGCACGAATGACCCACTGTTGGAGTTGTTCCAGAACAACTATCTCGAGGGCTCGAGCCCCGACTTGCTGGTCCATCTCCAACCCAACACGCTGGCCACCTCCACCGTAGCCAGCCACGGCTCCGCCAATCGCTACGACAGTTGGGTTCCACTTATGTTTCGCATTCCTGGGCTTCCACCACAGCAAGTCGATGGACGCGCGTCCGTCACGGATCTTGTACCCACGGTCGCTGCAGTTCTGGGAATCCCCGGAGCCGAGTACGATGGGGTTAGCCGGCTCGCACAGTTCGAAGGGGCACCCGGCCCTGAGCAAGAGTGACGTGTCTCACACGTTCGCCTTCCCACGTCATCGCAACACCGACTGACCACCACGTTTGGAGTTCAGAGCAATGCAGTACCAACCCAAAAGACACAACCGGACTGCGATCCTCATCGCAGTTCTTCTCGCAACCGCCGCATTCTCGACAACAAGCGTTGCCGCAGAGACTCCGGAGCAGAAACTCAAAGAGATGGGAATCACTTTGCCTACGCCAGGCAAGCCGGTCGCCAACTACGTGCGCGCGGTACGAACCGGCAACTTGGTTTTTCTCGCTGGCCACATCTCACGCTCGGCCGAGGGCGAATTGATTGCCGGCAAGCTCGGCACTGACCTGACCGTCGAACAGGGTTATGCAGCCGCCAAGCTCTCCGCCGTCGGGCTCCTTTCGTCGCTGAAAGCAGAAATCGGCGATCTCGACAAGGTGGTCCGGATCGTCAAGGTCTCAGGCTTCGTCAACTCGGCCCCAGCCTTCACCGATCAATCCCGCGTAGTCAACGGTTGCTCTGATTTCTTGGTCGAAGTGTTCGGTGAGCGCGCCAAGCACGCACGAGCAGCTCTCGGCATGGCCTCGCTGCCCTTAGGCGCGGCGGTCGAAATCGAGATGATCGTCGAGGTTCGAGACTGATCAGCTAGGGTCCCGCTGCACGGATCGGGACCCTAGAACCCAAGACAACGAAGAGAAGACACATGCGCCGAGTCACCCTCATCACCACTGGCGGAACCATCGAGAAAACCTACGATGAAACCTCCGGTGAACTCACCAATCGCCACACCATTGTGCGGCGCATGCTCGAAGAACTGCGCTTAGAAGACACTCGGATCAGCATCCTCGAACTCATGAGCAAAGACAGCCTCGAGATGCAGCAGCCGGATCGCAAGAGGATCGTCGAAGCCGTACGCCTCGCCTTTGGCGATCCCGATGCCGAGCCCAACGACATCGCGACCCACGGCGTCGTCATTCTGCACGGCACCGACACCCTCACCGACACCGGCGAATCCCTCGTGCAAGAGTTCCCACACCCCCCAGTGCCAATCGTCTTGACCGGAGCCATGCGCCCGTTCGAGATGAAAAAATCGGACGCCTTGCAAAACCTCACCGAAGCCATCTTCGGCACCGGCAGCCTAGCGCCCGGCGTCTACTGCACGGCCCACGGTCGGGCTCTCCGGTTCCCCGGCGTCACCAAAGATCGCATCCGCGGCACCTTCCGCCTAACAACCCGTGCTGACAGCAGTGCGTAGCCTCCCGCGAGACAGGTGGCTAGGCTCCTGTTCACCCTCGCTCCAAGCGCCCCAAAGACTGAGCGCGTCGCGAGGAAACGGCGAAAAGCCATAGGAGCGGCCTGAAGCGGGGTGAGTCGGAGCTGAGAGCTTGGGCTTGACGCCCGCAAAGCCAACGCGTCGCCCTCTTTCGGTATTGACGCGCCCGTCATACGGGCGCTTGGAGCAAGGATGAACAGGAGGATAGGGTTCCATCCTACGGGAGGCTGCACATCGCTAACCAGCACTGGTCCCTAGCCGTCGCGGCTGTGTTCGCAGCGCTTGAGCTGTCATCAACGGAGGCTCGAACCGCGGCTTGGCGTAGTAAGACGGGTCCGCCCCAAAACTGCGGTGAGCGAGCGGCAACTCGAGCTTGAGTCGCCGCCTCATGAAGGGCTCGAGGATCTTGCGCGACACATTCCCAAACCGACCTCGCGCTTCCGCCCTCTCCTCGCGACGCGCCCGTCCTACGGGCGCTTGGAGCGAGCATCAACACGAGGTTCAGGTTCCGAGCTATCAGCTCGGGTTCTGAACCGTCAGCTCGGGTTCTGAACGGTCACCTTGCTCATCGAATCGCCCTGAACGATCGAGTTGACCACGTCCATCCCAGAGGTGACCTTGCCAAACACCGAGTGCTTGCCATCGAGCCACGGGGTTGCAACGTGAGTGATGAAGAACTGGCTGCCGTTGGTATTCGGTCCCGCATTCGCCATCGACAGAACGCCCGGGCCGTCGTGCTTCAGTTCGGGGTCGAACTCGTCCTCGAAGGTGTAGCCAGGACCGCCGGTGCCGGTCCCTTGTGGGCACCCCCCTTGGACCATGAAGTCGTCGATCACACGATGAAAAGATAGGCCGTCATAGTAGCCATCGGCAACCAGCTTCTCAAAGTTGGCGACCGTCTTCGGGGTCTTCTCATCGTACAACTCGATCTCGATCGTGCCGCGGTTGGTTTCAAAGATTGCTTTCTTCACGTGCTTCTCCTGTGAGCGTTTGTGGGGCCCAAAGATGGACCCAAGTTGCTTGGCCGGCAACGGTAACAGACCCCCTTAGGACCACAAATAGAACGTGGGATCTTTCCCCTAGCGCGCGGTGATGCTCACGTCACTCAAGGCCACGGTGGATAGCAACTTCATGCCACTCGCGAACTCAGGTGTAACCACGTTCACCGACACGTTCTCGTCGTGTGCGTAGTTTTCGTGGTCGGCAATCAGTACTCCAGCTACCCGGCGCGCATTCACCATCTTGCGAAACCGCACGCCGCCGTCAAAGGTGTAGGCAAACTGCTGCAGCTGCGCGGTCTCAGGGTCAAACCAGAACAGGAAGCCCTGATCCGCATTGGTGCTGGTGCCGCTGGCGAAGGTCAGTCGCACTTTGTGAAGTTCTCGACTACCCCACGTTTCCATGCCTAGATCGGTCAGGGTCGTGTCTGGATCCAGCAGGCGATACGGAAAGAACAGAAAGTACATACGAGCCGAGACGAAATCGCGAGTCACCTGGGGGTCGCTAATCTCCACCGGCTGATCACCTTCGGTGACCGTCAGTTCAGGTTCGCCAGGCTTGTTGGTGTGGCGGGTGACCACCGAGTTGTCGCTCGATCCGCTGAAGATTGTGTAGTCGAACACTGGGCCGGGTTGCGCGATCACCCCGAACGATCCGGACTTTGACGTCACGGTCAACGAGACGTTGGATTGTTCGAGCATCTCGGAGCCGTGGAATTGGAGCGCGCGGCCCACGATCTCGGGGACCGAGGCCTCCGCCGCTGCGGCAGGATCCGCGCCAGAGTTCGCCGTTTCCGGGGACTCCGCGGGTTCGACCGCAGGGCTGCATGCGAAGCTCGCTGCGGCAACAAGCACGGTTCCAACAAGGAATCTGAGGGACTTGACCGCGCCTGGGCTTGGGGCTGACGGCAACGCGAAGGAGGATTCGGATGGTTTCAAAGCTGAGTCTCCAGTTCTGGGGTGTCATGGTGCACAGCGGGTAGGCTTCAAGACTCTTTACGATCTAACCAGTCTTTCAGACGCATCCAAGCAGATGTGCCAGCGCCTAAACGCTTACCGTCGGGCGCTTCTAGCCGGCTGTCGAGTTCGGGATCGTCTAAGAGCATGGCCTCTAAGAATGCGCTCACGTGTACAGCGCTGCTCGGACGCTGCTCCATAGGGGCACTCATCAAGGCTCCTACCAGTTGGGCAAATCGAACCGATACGCCAGGCACTGCCGCGAACAGCTTGGCGACAACAACGCTGCTTGCTGCTGTGGTCTGAGCGGTTCCCAATCCCGACCGTGCGGCCGCGGTTTCCGTCGCTCGCAGAATCTCTCGAGGGTTTGTGCCTGAGAACGGGAGCGCGCCGGTGAGCATCTGGTAGAGCGTGGCGCCCAAGGCGTAGAGGTCGCTGCGCGCATCTACCTGCTCTCCTCGGAGCTGCTCAGGCGCGGCGTAGCCGGGAGTGCCCACCACACTGCCAAAGAGAGTGAGCCCCGAGGCCGGCTGTGTCGCCTCGTCCTCAACGGCCGGACCGCTTGCAGATGGAGCCTCTCCCAATCGGTAGGCAAGCCCAAAGTCCATGAGCTTGACGACTCCCTCCGAGGTCACCAGGATGTTACCCGGCTTGATGTCGCGATGAACGATGCCCGCTTGCTCGATGGCGAGCAGTGCTTCGGCCACCGCGAGCCCGACCTCCGCCACCCAGCGTTGCTGAGGCGTTTCCCTGGAGATCACCTGCAGGAGATCGCGCCCTTTGACCAGTTCCATGCACAAGAACAGCGTACGGTCGGCCGTGTCCAGATGCACCTCACCCAGGTCCAAGATCCTGACCACGCCGCCGTGCGAAATGGACTGGGCGTACTCGCCCTCTCGCAAGAAGCGAGCGCGTCGGCTTTCATCCTCGCGAAACTGAGGGTGCAGCAACTTGAGCGCCACTTCGCTGCCATCGCGCAGATCGAGCGCTCGGTAGACAACGCCCATTCCACCTTCGCCGATTCGGTTCTGGATGTTGTAGTTGCCGAGACGACGCATGGCAATAGTGTAGCGCCGGGCGGCGATTCGGCGGGCGAAGGAACCCCTGCTCGAGAGTCGTACGGCGACACCTCAGTCGTTCTGAGCGGTCGCCTCAGCTTCGGATGCTAGCAACCGATCGCGGTAGCGACCGCGCTGAAAGAAGAGCCGCGGCGAACATCAACGCCATCAAGAGTGGATTGAGGATCACCGCACCGTACTCTCTGCCGAGCCAAGCTGCATGAAGGAATAAGAGCGCGATGATCGCGCGGTCAACAGGCAACACGCAAAATGCAACGCCAATCGCGCTTTAACGCTCATCGACCGACGGCCATAGTCAGTTGCTCAGGAGACTCAGCCTCCACGGTAGCCAGGATCTCGCCGGTCGCTAAGCGACTCGCCAACTCGTCACTCACAACGACATCTTTGTCCCGCCGCACCGCGAGAACCACGGCAAACACGGTAGCCAGAATCAGTCCGAGTGCAGTTCCCTCATAGGTGACGATCGCCACCGGCGGTCCCGCAACGATCTCCATCCCACCCGTGGGCAGGGGATAAGCCAGCGCACTTCGGGAGGCCAACAAGAACGCACCGAGGCCGCCAAGCAAAGCACCGATCAATGCGAACCGAAGCACTGGAACAGGGCGCCGATGAGTTTGCGCAGCAGTCACACCGGGGAGCGGCGCAGAACTGCGCAGTCCCACAATCTTGGCGTCGGCATCAGCGGCTGACACCTGTAGGGTGCGCAAATCCGCCACGGTCGCCAATACCACCGAAGCAACCGACGCATCTGGCACTCCGCTGGGTTCGGCGACCTCCAGCGAATGGTCCTCAGCTGCTTGAGCATGCTCGTCCTCGATCAGGCCTTCACGGATTTCCCACACCGAGACGATCGGTAACAACTGCATGAACAGCAGATAGAGAAATGCGAAGAGTCCGGCCGACCCGATCAGAATCCCGATCTCGATCCAAGTGGGTGAGTAACTGCCTTCAAAGAAGGTGAGGCGGGGCGCCGACAATGACGGCACCACAATGATCCAGCGCTCGAGCCACATCCCCACCACTACTCCACAGCTCACCAAGGCTAGCGGCAGCGGTCTGCGGCCCCAACGAAAGGGCAAGACCGCCAGCGGGATCACCACGTTGACGACCACCATGGCGATCAGCACCATCAACGAGCCGCCCTGCATCAAGCGATGGTGGACGATCTGTTCAGCAAGATCGCCCGCGTACCAGGTGGTCAGGTGTTCGGAGAACGTGAAGTAGCCCCACAAGAGCGTCATCGCCAAGAACAACAAACCCAGGTTGTTGAACAATCGATCGTGGAGCACGGTACTGAGTTGCAGGCCACGACGCAAAAGCGCCATGGCAATCAGCAGCATGGCAATTCCCGAGTAGATCGCGCCGACCACAAAGTACGGGCCAAAGATCGTGCTCTTCCAGCCCGGCACTTGGGTCATGGCGAAGTCCCAGGAGACAATGGTGTGCACCGAGATCGCCACCGGAATGATCGCGACCGCGAGAATCTTGATGCCCTGGTCGAGTCCGTGCCACTGGCCGGGCGTTCCCCGCCAGCCAAGCGACAATGCAGAGAACACCTTGTGCCGCAGACCACCCTGACTGGCAATTCGGTCGCGCACCAAGGCCAGGTCGGGCAGCAGCGGTAGCGACAGGTACAGCAAGCTGCCGGTGAGGTAGGTGGTGATCGCAACCATGTCCCAGACCAAGGGCGAGCGAAAATTGGGCCACAGCATGCGATCGTTGGGATAGGGGATCATGTAGAAGAACACCCATGGCCTACCCAGATGGATCAGCGGAAAAATGCCGCCAACGCACAAGGCAAAGACCGTGACCGCCTCGGCACACCGAGTCACCGGCCTGCGCCACCCGGCTCCAGTCACCCGCAAGATCGCCGAGATCAACGTGCCAGCGTGGGAAATGCCGATCCAGAACACGAAGGTGATGATGTAGAAGCCCCAGAACACCGGACGATTGATTCCGGCGACCCCGAGGCCGTACTTGATCTGGATCCCCCAACAAACGAACATCAAGAGTGCGACCAAGCCAGCGAAGACCGTGGCAGTGGCCAGACGCGGACGCCAACGTAGTAGGTGATCGATCAGGGGACCGCCTGCGTCGCTGAAATCCGCGTCGGCCTTTGAGGTCGAAACCAGTGATGCTTGCGAGTCAGTCATCGCTCTGCCGCTCGGCGCGATCGGCTGGCCCACTCAGGTATACCACCGATGGCTGCGTGCCCAAGTCGCCGAGCAAGCGTTCCGCACGATCGCTGCGCGCCGCTCGGGACACCGCAGAATCCGGGTTGTCAAAGTCACCAAAAGTGATCGCCTTGGGAGGGCATGACTGAGCGCATGCGGGCTGGATCTCACCGTCCCTGACCGCGCGGCCATCCGCCTTAGCATTCTGTTTGCCCTCTTGGATCCGCTGCACACAGAACGTGCACTTCTCCATGACTCCGGCCGTGCGCACTGAAACATCGGGATTGAGCTGCTCGTTCAGAGGCTCAACAAACACCGGCTCGAACCAGTTGAAGGTTCTTACCGAGTACGGGCAGTTGTTGGCGCAGTAACGGGTGCCCACGCACCGGCTGTACACCATGGCATTGAGGCCTTCGGGGTTGTGGTAGGTGGCGTACACCGGGCACACCGGCTCACACGGCGCGTGATCGCACTGCTGGCACAGGACCGGTCTGAAGCGAACCTTGGCATCAGGAAACTCGCCCTCGACACTGCGTTCGATGCGCAGCCAGTGCATGGTGCGTCCCTTGCGCGCTTCGGGCGCACCCACAGTGGGGATGTTGTTTTCCGCGTTGCACGCAACCACGCATGCGTTGCAGCCGTCGCAACGGTCGGTGTCGATCGCCATGCCCCAACTAGTCATGAGTCTCTCCCGAGGGTCCGTTGCCGATAACGATCAGCTGCTTGCCTGGCTCAGCTGTTGCGGCACCGTGACCTTTCCATCCCGCAGGGATCTGCTCTGCTGCATGAAGGCCTCGGCCGAAGATCGGAGACGGCTTGTTCTTACTATCGCCGGCTACTTTCACAACAACCATGACGCGTTGAGACGGAGCGCCCGCGACGTCCTCTGGGCCCAACAAATTGCGCGGATCGCCATCTCCTGGAACCGATGGGTCGAAAGCGCCGAGTGGCATAGACGCAGTGCCTGGTCGTGTAGCCGGGTTGATGAACACCGTAGTGGACGTGGCGCCGTAGGCCGACTTCACTGTCACCAGATCGCCTGTGGAAACACCCAATTCGTTCGCGGCGTGCGGGTCAAGGTCGATCCATGAGCCCCACATCACCGAAGATATTGGATCAGGCAGTTCGGCCAGCCATGGCCGACCCCAACCAGATCGTTCTCCGCGAACCCCCTCGAACAGCGTGAGCTGAGTGCGATCACCGGTACTGGGACCCCTTGACTCAAGTGAACCGTCACCTTCGGCGTGTTGCACCGCGAGTGCCCCGTCCGCATTGAGCGCCGACACTGTGGGCAGTGCGTCACCCAGCAGCGGAACGCGACCGTCGCCGCGAACCGCTGAGCGAACCACTCCGCTCGCGGTCTTGCCACCAAGATCTCCAATCGCAGCCACCATGGCCTCGCGCGCCGCTGAGGCATCCTCCCAGCCTGCGTCTTGACCCGACGCGGCGATCATGGCCAAGACAATGTCCACCGGGTGGCGTGACTCACCGCGCGCTTCGACCAACGGATCTGCGACTACCAAGGCGGCGGCCTCTTGCCCATAACGAGTCAAGCTCACTTGCACCCGCTCGAGATCGGTCTGCATCGGCAGTATCCAATCGGCGGCCCGAGTGGTCGCGTCGTTGGCTGTCGCCAGCGCGATCAATGCAGAGCTTGAGTTGCTACTCAAGGAATCAGCGAGGCCCCAACTTTGAGGTACCGCGCCTAGGAGATCCACGCCGATGGTGATCACTACTCGGACGGAGCCGTCTGCGACCCTAGCGGTGAGTTCTTTGAGCGAGAGTTGACGCAAAGGACCGGTGGAAGGACCGGTGGAAGGACCGGTGCGCGGATCGGCGACGTTACCCAACAACCGATCAGCACGCACGGCTCGTGGCAGCACTCCATAGGCGCTCTGCAACCGATGGCCAGCCATAACATCTTCGACGGTGGCGCCCTCGCCGCCGACCAGGATCGCGGGATGCTCGGCCGCAGCGAGCAGCTCCGCTAGTCGTTCGAGGCGCTCGCTCGGAACATCCAGCTGCGAAGCAAGGACCGCTAGATCCACAGCTCCAGACGAACCCTCCGCCAGCGCAACCAGCGCATCAACCAACGGTTGCGTGCCTCCTCGAACGGGCAACCAGAGATCGGCCTTGGCCGCGGTCAACGACATACGCTCTGAGATCACTGCCAACTGAGCGCCGCGAGCTCGCGCCTCAGCGACACCGAGAGCCTGCGCAACGGGATTCCCCCATCGATCCAAAATCGATGCACCGACCGCCAAGATGAGGTCGGCATCCGCCAACGATTGCAAGAGTTCCACTTCACCGCCGAAGAACCGTCGTTGCGCCTCGCGCTCAACTGCTGCATGGGCAGACTCGACCACGCAAACCGTTGCATCCAACGCCGACGCGAGATGTTCGACCATCGCACGCTCGACCGGATCCGGACCGCAACATACGGCAATCGCCCCAGTGCCGCCAGCGCTCTTGAATATCGGTCCAATCGCGGCGAGTGCGTCCTCCCAAGATGAAGCCTCGACCGTCGATTCAGCGCTCCCCGCCGTGCGCTGTGGGTGCAAGATCCGGTTGGGGTGGTAGAGCTCTTGCAGAGCAGAGTGACCGAGCGCGCACACGCCGCCAGAGTTCACCGGCGATGTCGGATCTCCCTCGATCTTCTTCGCTCGGCCATCGATCATGCGTACTTGGACCTCGCAACCTCCGGCACATTGCTGACAAATCGACCGGCGCCAAGAAGCCTCTCCAGGGTTCGTAGAGCTGCGCTTCAGCGACTGCTCTATCAAGACCGTCTCGCGCTTTGCGCAGCCTTGAAGCAAAGCCACACCTGCCGCTGTCCCGGTCAACCCCAAGAACGCCCGACGAGGCATATGGTGGAGTAGCTCGGTGCCGGCAACCAAACCGGTCTGGTCGGACGGATCGTGTTGGTTCTTGCTCTTGGCGTTCTTCGGTTTCATTCTTAGTCCAGGTCTCAGTAGTGACACGCTAGGCAGTCGTCGGTCGCACCATTGTCGCGATGACACTGAACACACCAGCCCATGCGGGCAACGTCGATCACTGGCTCAGCGATCGCCATCGACGCCACATCACCATGGCATTGCTCGCAGCCCACGTCGGCGCGCGCATGCGCTGCGTGATGAAACTGCACCATCGACGCCTTCGGTAGAACGTTTACCTTGACCCACTGAAGCGGCGTCTCGGCCTCCCAGGCCGCCAACAGTTTCTTCACCTCGGGATGGTCCGGAATGGTACGGCGATGGCAAGAGATACAGGTCGCCAGCGGCGGCAAGCCAGCACGCTTGTTTTCGAACGCTCCTGCATGACAGCGTTTGCATTCAAGCCCCGCCTCAATGTGTACGGCGTGGCTGTAGGCAACGGGCTGAGTGCCAGAGCCTGGCCCTGCGCTTGACACCTCGGCGCCTGCTGCTAACTCAGGAGGGTCTGATGCCTGGACGTCTGTTCTTTCGGCGGAGGACTTGGCGCAGCCTAAGGATCCGACCAACAGGATCATGCCAGCGAGCAAGCCCAGGCTCCATCCACGGCTATGCTGCCGCAATGAAGAATCAAGGTCGCAGGGCACACCAGTCGTGACCATCGACCGAACGAAGGAACTCGAACGCACCATGGGTGCCGCGAACCCTATCTCAGAACCCCAGACGATGGCCCTCGAGAGCGTTCATCCAGGCGAACTCGACTACTGGCAATCGAATCTCCGCGAGGCACTCGATCACAGTTCGAGAAGGGCTCTCAGCTGGCTCGATGCAGCTTCAACTGACTCTGGGCCTCCGGCGCTGCAAGTGTGGGGGCCGCCCGCACCAAGCCTGGTTGAGGCAACTCAGCGCGTTGACGCAGAAACCACAATCTTGCTGATCCGCTTCCCTGCACCCCTGGAGCTCACCGACGCCACGTTCTCGAGGCTCAGGTCGATGGCGCCTGACCGCATCTTCCTCTTGCAGCGTTTCGCCACCGCGTTTGACCGCCTCAACCAGACCGAATCGCAACCAGCCCCGCAGGACACCACCCAGGTTCTACGGCTCTTTCACCTCAACTCAGACTACCGACTATCGCGCCGTTCTCCGATCCGACGTAGGAACGTCCAGTTGGAGCTCGCCGAACTAGTGCTGGTCTAAAGGTGTCTGCGGTCCCTGACACCCATCAAGCACACGGACGACCCCGCGTGCCTAAAACACCAGACTCCACACCACCAGTGCGATCACGATCACTGCGACCAACACCCCAATGATCAACATCGGGGTTCGGTCCTCCTCTGGATAGCCGTAGCCAGAGACCGAGTCAGCCTCACCCATGACTTCGGGATCGATCACCAATTCTGACTTGTTGCTGCTCGACGGCTCGCCAGCATCCGACGGCTTCGTCACCAGAGTCTGATCAGCGAAAGCCGATGCGGCCCCTGACTCCGTCGCCCCGACTGCCGACCGAACTAGCGGTTCGCCGACCCGAGACGACTCGCGTTTCGCATTCTCCGCCCTACCCTGAGAACTCGCAGCGTGGGCGGCTGCTTGGCGTTCGAGCATGTTGGCGAGCTCTCCCGGCTTGATGGCTACCGTGGCCAGAGTGGGGTCCTCAGCTCGAGACTGGCTACTGCCTCTTACCGCTCCAGTCACGCTTCCGGACGAACTCGGCACCATCGGCTTCATCCGCGTCCTCGATCCTTCTCCCATCAACTCGGTCACCCGCCGCGAGGCTTCAACAAAGCTGCTCGACTGCGTGGGCTCACGAGCCGGCACCTGCGCTTGGAAGCTTGGACTCGAATCGGGCTGCCGATCAGCCGCGAGCTTCATCTTGATTGGACCCGAACGCCGAACCTTCGGCTCCTCTGCCGGCTGATCCGCTGCTTGCCCCCTGTTCGCGAGCCCACGCACTGAGGCTGCTAGCGGCTGTTGTGGCGCCGCTAGAGGCTGCTGCACATCGGGACGCTCAGTTACGTGTGTCGGCGCCGCTGGCGGCGATGCAGAAGCAGGCGATGCAGCCGGAGGCAGGGGTGACACCGACTGTTGTTGCAGCCAATTATTGACCTGGCCTGGAATCTCCAACCCGACCTCGCTGTCCCAGGAGTCTGCCTTGCCGAATCCAGGCGCAAACTCGGGAGCGTTCTCATCCAGATCCACCTCGCGATCCTGCGCCACAACGACATCCTTCAACTCCGCGATCGCCCTAAGATCGCCATGCTGCGTCATCATCTGGTCCAACGCGTCCGGGGGCAGCGGGCCGCCGTCATCTGTCAACGGCGCGTCTCGATCCACAGTGAACGCTAAGCCACCGCTGCTCTCATGCTCCCGCACCAACCGCTCGAGGAATTCAGATCCCTCAGCGATCTCGAGCAGGTGCATCGCGACGCCACTTCGAATCGACGAATCGGCGCGTTGCTGCCGCTGCCATGCAACCATTACCGATCCTCGCACCAGCACAAAACCGTCCTCGAGCCGCATCGATAGCTGCAGCTCGCGCCCGCGATCGAGGGCTAGGTCGGTCTCAAGGAAAACGCCCTCTCGGGAGAGGTGCTCAGAAAAGTGACCGATGAAATCAGCAATGTCGCCAGCAACGACTTCAACCCGGTCGTCCCCTACCAGCTCAATATGAATTGTCACCGTTCACTATCCCTTTTCTACGATCTCAAGGCAATCAGGCTCAAGGCAACCTCGCAACAGCGCAACGCGTGGTTCTCCTTCGTTTGTGTCGCAGTGTGAGACTCCCCGCAGTACCCATTGTACGGATAGGCTCCTCGCGACTGAACGCCAAATCGGACAATCCAGTCTATGGGGATACTGATCATTGTGGGTCAGCCACCATTGCCCCGTTCCTCGATAGAGCGGCAACGATCAGCGCCGCAACAATAGGTCTTAGCCATGACAGATGATGTCAACACAAACAGTGCCGATCTCGAAACTTTGCGCAAGATCAGAACCGAGATCGAGCACATCGACACCCGCATCCTCGAGGCGCTCAAGGAGCGAATGGGACTGGCAATTCGCGTAGCGGACGTAAAACTGCTGTCGGCAGTCGCGATTCGCGACCAACGTCGCGAAGGACAGCTGCTGGAGAGCATTCGTGCCGAAGCGAGTTCTCTTGGTCTTGACCCGCACCGGTTCGAGCAGCTCTACCGACTGATCATCGAGGCCTCTGTCGCGCAGCAACAAACCCATCTCGAGAACCTCCCGGATACGCCGTTGCGCGTGGCCTATCAAGGCGTCGAAGGGTCTTACTCCCACCTGACCGCACAACGGCGCTACGCCGGCAGGGACGCCGGGGTGTTGCTCTCGGGCTTCGACAACTTCCGCAGCGCGGCAGACTCGGTGCGGACGGGCAAGAACGACGTCGCCCTGCTGCCGATCGAAAACAGCACCGCGGGCAGCATCAACGAGACCTACGACCTGCTGTCGGCTGGCGACCTGGTCATCAACGCCGAAGAAGTCACAGAAGTCAAACATCAACTTCTGGCACTTCCAGGTACCAAGCTCTTAACGATCGAGCGCGTGCTCTCACATCCGCAAGCTTTAGCTCAATGCGAACGGTTCCTGCGAACCTTGTCTGGGGTTGAGGTTCGCGCCTTCTCCGACACCGCGGGCGCGGCCCAAGAGGTCCGGTTGGTGCAAGACCCGAAGGTGGCGGCGATCGCCAGTGAAACTGCCGGCACCGTGTTTGGCCTAGAGGTCATTGCCGCCGACATCCAGAATCAGGCAAGCAACTACACGCGCTTCGTTGAACTCGCACGCGAAGCGGCCAACTGCCCTGCCGACGGTGCCTGTAAGACCTCACTCGTGCTCACCACCGGCCATGCCCCAGGCGATCTGGCCGATGTCTTGACACACTTCGCGAGGCGAAACTTGAACCTCACCAAGATCGAGTCACGGCCCATGCCAGATGCTCCTTGGAACTACCGCTTCTACCTCGACGTCCAGGGCCACTCGGCCACTGAGATCTTCAGCCAGGCACTCGAAGCGATTAGGCCGCACACCAAAGAGCTACGCGTGCTGGGCACCTATCCGCGAGCGCGCTTCTTCGAGCAGCTCGCTAGCCAACCATGACTGAACGATTTGATGTCGTGTGCGTGGGCGCGGGCATCCTCGGGCTGGCAACTGCGATGACCTTGGCGCAGCGCTACCAGATCCGCATCGCAGTGATCGAAGCCGAACGCCAGACCGGACTGCACCAAACCGGACGCAACTCCGGAGTCATCCACTCAGGCCTCTACTACAAGCCCGGCTCGCTCAAGGCTCGGAACTGCTACGTCGGGCGGCGTCAGCTATTGGAGCTGTGCGATCAACACGGCATCGAATACGAAGTGTGCGGCAAGCTGGTGATCGCAACGGACAAGAGCGAGCTACCGCGTCTCGAAGAGCTTGAACAACGGGGTCGCGCCAATGGCCTCGAGGGTCTAAAACGCGTCGTTCCAGAGGAGATTCCACAATACGAACCCCACGCCACCGGCGTCGAGGCGTTGTGGGTCCCTGAAACTGGGATCATCAACTACTCATCGGTGCTCGATCTCTACGCCAAACAGTTCGCCGAACATGGTGGTTTACTCCGGTTAGCAGCAAGGCTGCGCTCGGTGAGCAGCGACGGCGATCGCCTGCAGCTCGAAACAGCACAAGGCACCATCGAGACCAAGCACCTCATCAACTGCGCAGGACTGCAAAGTGATCGCGTGGCACGCATGGCGGGTGCTAAGCCTAAGATCCGTATCGTCCCGTTTAGAGGCGACTACTTCGACCTCAAAGAGAGCAAACGTAACTTGCTGCGCGGGCTCATCTACCCGGTCCCTGATCCCCGCTTCCCATTCCTAGGTGTGCACCTCACGCGCAGGCTCGACGGCTCGATCGAAGCCGGCCCTAACGCCGTACTTGCATTGCGCCGCGAAGGATATGAAGCCCCTCGCTTCAGCGCCCGCGACGCAGCGAGCGCGCTGCTCTACCCTGGACTTTGGAGGCTTGGGAGCCGTTTCTGGAAGATCGGCATGGGCGAGTACCTAAGAGCGGGTAGCGAACGACGCTTTGCAGCGGCACTGCAAAAGTTCGTGCCTGAGATCACCGAGAACGACCTAGCACCGGGCGGTTGCGGTATTAGAGCTCAAGCCTTGAATGCCAAGGGCGACTTACTTGATGACTTCGTCATTGAGCACAGCGACCGTGCCTTGCACGTCTTGAATGCTCCTTCGCCGGGCGCAACCGCGTCCTTGGCAATCGCCGATCAACTTGCCGAGCGTGCCTCGAAGCACTTCGCACTTACCCCGCTCGCGACCTCGCATCCATGACCACATCGATAGAGCACTCCGTCGAGCGGGTTCTGATCGCTCGCGACGACATCAAGGTTTCGGGTTTGCTGATGCGTCCAGTCCATGCGAGCGCACTCTTGGTGCTTGGGCATGGAGCAGGTGCCGGAATGGAACACCCGCACCTCGAACGGCTCGCAGGTTGTCTAGCGGACCACACCATTGCAACTCTGCGTTATCAGTTTCCCTACATGGAGAAGGGATCGCGCAGACCGGATCGCGCTCCTCGTCTTGAGACCACGGTTCGCGCAGCTGTGTCGTTCGCTCAAGAGCGAGAAGCTGAGCTTCCGTTGTTCGCGAGCGGACGGTCCATGGGTGCACGCATGAGTGCACGCGCACATGCGCAACAACCACTCGACATCAAGGGCTTAGTCTTCTTCGCCTTCCCCCTCCACCGCCCGGTGAACCTCAGCGATCCCGACCCATCCTTGGAGCGCGCCAGTCACCCGCTCTCGATCAAAGAGCCAATGCTGTTCCTTGCAGGCACTCGCGACCGGCTCTCACGCCTTCACCTGCTCGAACAAACCTTGGCCCAGATCGAATCTGCAACCTTGCATGTGGTCGATACCGCGGACCACAGTTTCATTCCCACCAAGAAGAGCGGCCGAGAGCTGGTCGATGTCGAGCAAGAGCTGGCACGCGTCACGGCGGGTTGGATCGCCAAGCACAGCGCCTAGGCAGCGGATCCCGCAGGCAAAGAGCTCGGCCGCCTCACCATCCAGATGATCCCGACCGCAAGCATCGGGGTCAAGAGCAGGCTACCTTCGGGACCATAGGCACCTCCCGCCATCGCAACATGCCTGGCGCCTGACGAGGACACTTCCGACTCCAAGAGTCGTCCCGCAAACGCAAAACCACTGGTCTTGGCGCCAAACACCAGGCCCAGCGCCGCGTTCCAGCCGAGATGAACCCCCCACGCCGTCCATAGCGAACTCGATCGCCAACGTAGAACGCCGAGCAGAACCCCGGCCAAAGCAGTGTTGACCATGCCGAGCCAGTGCGCCCCCGAGTTATCTGCGTGCGCAAGAGCAAAGAGCACGGAGCTCACCACCACCGCCGCCACCGACCCGGCCACAGTCTCGATCGCCCAGAACCCGAAGCCGCGAAACAGCAACTCCTCATACAACGCAGCCAGCACCAACCCCAAGATGACGACAATCACCACTGGGTCGAATCCAACGAGGGCAACGCGATACCAACCAGCGCCCGCTAGCAGCGCACACAATAGGCTGATCAACGCAGCGCCCGCCAACCCACCCAACAGCCATTGGCGGACCTGCGGCGGCCCAGCGAAACCAATCGCTCCGAGAGGACCCGGGTGACGACCCAGCCACGCCAACCAGAGGAACGCTGGTACCAACGCGCTAGCGCACAGAACGGCGTAGAGTTCGACTGCCGCGACCACGCCAGGCATCACTGATTCCTCACCCAGTGGTCCGGATAGATCGGCGTCGGGAAAGGACGCGGCAATGAAAGGCGCTGTGCCGTAGGTGATCAACACGAACACAGCCAACGCCAACAACGCAAGTAGTCTGGTGCGTCGCGGCGACCTAGCCTGCCGCGATTCGGTAGCGGGCAGCGAGGGCGCACCCGGACCATCAGGTCTTAGGCGATTCTTCACAGCGACTGGCTCTCCCTTTTTCGATCAATCGAATGCTGATGTTGCATGCGGCATGCACGGAGCCAGAGTATCCTTAGGACAGCGTTCAATGGGTATCCCTCCCAACGCACCCGCACCCAACTCAAAAGTGATTGAAGGACAATTTCATGCAGCTCAGGCTCACCAAGATCCAATCCACCGTCGCAGTTCTCGCTAGCGCCATCATCGCTTTGTCTTCCCTCGCTTGCACGGGCGGCACTACCGACCAAGCCAACGCCTTCGAGTACCCGGAGGTCCGCCGAACCGATCACGTCGACGACTACTTCGGCACTCAAGTCGCCGATCCGTACCGATGGATGGAAGACTTGGATTCGACCGAGCTTGCGTCCTGGGTGACTTCTGAGAACGCCATCTCGCGGCCCTATCTCGAAAGCCTACCCGCTCGGGAGCGAATTCAAACGCGCCTCACCGAGCTGTGGAATCACGAGCGCTACTCGCAGCCGTTCAAAGAGGGCGACACCTACTTCTACTATCGCAATGACGGCCTGCAGAACCAAAGCGTGCTCTACGCTACCCAAGACCTGGCCCAAGAAGGCCGGATCGTGCTCGACCCCAATGGCTTTCGTGAGGACGGCACCGTCTCGCTCGCTGGAACCTCCGTCTCTCCGGACGGTCGCTACATCGCCTACGGCCGGTCCGACGGCGGCTCCGACTGGAACACCTGGCACGTGCGCGACCTCACCACGCTCGAAGACCTACCGGACGTCATCAACGACACCAAGTTCACCACACCCTCGTGGGCACCCGATTCCAAGGGTTTCTACTACAGCCGCTACCCACAAGATTCTGACGGCAAGGGAGACGACCAAAAGGCAGTGAGCATCTACTCCCACACCATCGGCGAGCACGACTCCGCCGACCAGCAGGTGTTCGCCCTGCCCGAACATCCCATCCAGAATCCATATGCTCGGGTGAGCGACGATGGCCGCTTCTTGATCATCACCATTCAAGAGGGTTACCTTACAAATGCGGTGTCGTTCAGGCGGCTGGACCGCAGCGGCTCAAAGGTCACGCCCCTGTTTGATCAATGGGACGCACGTTACAACTTCATCGGCAACGTTGGCGACACGCTCTACTTCACCACCAATCTCGATGCTCCCAAGGAGCGCGTCATCTCGGTCGATGCCACCTCTGCAGTCATCGCCGAAGTTCTTGCGGAGTCCGAACACACCCTCGACTCAGCAGGGCTCGTGGGCGGCCACCTAAGCGCGACCTATCTGGTCGACGCCAAGTCCAAGGCCAGCTTCTACACTCTCAAGGGCGAGCACGTCCGCGACGTCGAACTTCCTGGCATCGGTTCAGCCAACGGCTTCCGCGGCAAGTTCGACGACCCGGAGACCTTCTACAGCTTCACCAGTTTCACCGTGCCCTCGAGCGTCTATCGCTACAACGTGGCCACCGGCGCCTCAGAGCTGTTCAAGCGTCCCGCCGTTGATGTCGATTTTGATGCATACGAAACCCACCAACTGTTCTACGAGAGCAAGGACGGCACGCGAGTACCGATGTTCGTCACTCACGCTAAGGGCATCGAGCTCGATGGCAGCCACCGCACCCTGCTCTATGGCTATGGCGGCTTCAACATCTCATTAACCCCAAGTTTTTCGCTCCCGCGCATGGCCTGGCTGGAAGAAGGAGGCGTGCTGGCAATTCCTAATCTCCGTGGGGGCGGCGAGTACGGCAAGGATTGGCATACAGCAGGCACCAAAACGCAAAAACAGAACGTCTTCGACGACTTCATCGCAGCCGCTGAAACCTTGATCAAGAATGGCTATACCAGCCCTAAGAAACTTGCGATTCAAGGCGGCAGCAATGGCGGGCTCCTGGTCGGTGCAACCCTCTTGCAACGGCCCGATCTGTTCGGGGCCACACTCCCAGCCGTGGGCGTCTTGGACATGCTGCGCTACCACACGCCGAGCGCCAACGCGCGCAACTGGAACAACGACTACGGGCTCTCAGAGAACGAAGACGAGTTCCGCGCACAACTCGCGTACTCACCAGTCCACAATGTGGACGAGGGCGCCTGCTATCCGCCGACCCTGATCACCACCGCCGATCACGATGATCGTGTCGTTCCTTGGCATTCATTCAAGTTCGGTGCTGAGCTGCAAAGGAGTCAGGGCTGCGACAACCCGATTCTGCTGCGAGTCGAAACTCGAGCCGGCCACGGAGCTGGCACACCGACCTGGATGCGAATCGAGGCGATCGCCGATCAGTGGGCTTTCTTGTTGGCACAGCTCGAGTAGGTCTCAAGCTCAACACCCAGCTCCAACTATCGATTTCGGCGCAGTCGCACCAGACGCGCTCCAGTGCCACCAAGGCGCTGGGGCGCAGCCACGTGCTCGACAACACACGCTTGGGCACTGAGGAACCCGCTGATCCTCTGCTGCAGGATGCCACGCCCTTTGCCATGGACCACCAGCAGCAGCTCGCTCGATCGGTGAGCGACGATAAACTCGCGAACCTGCTCGATCGCGGCACGGCGGTCGAGGCCGTGCAGATCGATCACCGCATCTGGCTCCGCGGTCTTGCGTCTCTTATCGAGTCGACGAGACCGAGGACGTGCCACTTGCTCAGACGACAGGCCTGATGAAGCTCCACCCTTCGCGCGAACCAGCTTTGCCAAGCTTGCCGAGTCGAGATCAGCGAGCGCCTGTTCGAACAGGCGACGCTCCTCGTTTGGATCGACCAAATCCTTGACCGACGGGTGTCAGTCGCTAGCGGCCGACGACCGAGACAAAGCTCACACAACGACCAGGCTGCCCACCCAAGTTGTGGGTCAGGCCCAGCTTGGGATTCTCGATCTGGCGTTCGCCGGCCTCGCCGCGTAGTTGAAGCCACATCTCGTACATCATGCGCAGACCACTGGCGCCAATCGGATGGCCGAAGCTCTTGAGGCCACCGTCAGGATTGATCGGCTGTTCGCCCTTGAGATCGAAGCGGCCGTCGACGGTGTCCTTCCAAGCCTGTCCACGCTCGGAGAATCCGAGATCCTCCATCAAGACCAACTCCGTGGGTGTAAAGCAATCATGCACCTCTGCCATGCTGATCTCTTCGCGAGCATCCTTGATCCCAGCCTGTGCATACGCGTCGTGAGCGCTCGCCACCACTTCTGGGAACGTTGTGAAGTCGTACTCTTGCCGCTTGGTGCCCTCGGCAGGACCAGCAACAAACGACAGCCCTTTGATGAAGATGGGATTGTCGGTGTACTTGTGAGCGTCTTCAGCCCGCACTAAAACGGCTGCTGCTGCACCATCGGAGACACCGGAGCAGTCCATAATGCCGAGCATGCCCGCCACTTTGGGCGAAGCGTTGATCTTTTCCATCGACACTTCGCGCTGGAACTGCGCCTTCTCGTTACGCGCACCGTTGTAGTGGTTCTTGTAGGCGATCCGAGAGAGAACGTCGCGCAGCGTCTCCATATCGACACCGTACTTTTCCGCATACGCTGGAGCGAGCAGCGAGAAATTCGCGGGCGCAGTCATGCCTGCTTCGGTGCCATCACTGGCAACGCCGCCGCTGCCCACAAGGCCTGAGAAGCCCGAGTCTTTGAGTTTTTCGACGCCAATCGCCATGGCCACGTCATAGGCACCACTAGCCACCGCATAGGCGGCATTGCGAATGGCCTCGCTACCGGTAGCGCACATGTTCTCGACATGAGTGACTGGCTTGTACTGGATCTTGAGCGGTTCAGCCGCTGTCAGACCTGAAACGCCAGAGGAGAGAGTGCCCAGCCAATACGCATCGATCTGCTCGGCCTCGACACCCGCGGAATGGTAGGCATCGTGCGCTGCGTCGACCAAGAGATCGCTAACGCTCTTGCCCCAGTGCTCACCGAATTTGGTGCAACCCATCCCGACGATGGCTACGCGATCACAAATTCCCTTGCTGCCCATTGCTCTCTCCTTCTCGTTCTCGATGCTAAGCCGCGATGTCGATGCTATTCCGTCCGTGGAGCCTTTGATCTTGAGGTCGCTTTCGACACGAGGCGCTAGCGCTGGGGCCGCGCCTTCCAAAAATAGTTGTGCACGCCTCCCGCCACGAAGAAACGGCGAAAGGTCATCTCCAGTTCATCGCCAATGCCGACGCTCTCGGGGTCGACATCGGTGAGCTGGCAATTGAGGCGGCCACCTTCAGAAAAGTCTACCACCGCAGCAACGACAGGCGGTTGCAGCGAATAGGCGAGCCGGTCGATGGTGTATGTCGCGACTCGGCACTGTGCATCCGCACACTGAACTGGCTCCATCTCATCAACTGCCTGACACGCCACACACACTCGTTGAGGTGGCAGGTTGACCGCCGAACACTTGGTGCACTTCGAGCCCACAAAGGCGTACTTCCACCGCTCCGCGCGCATCATTGGCGGTGAGGCCGGACGATCTGGGTCTGGCCGGCGTGGTGGCTCGAACGGCAATACTCCGCGCCATTTGAGATAAGCGGTGTAGGCCAAGTCGTCTTTCTTCGAAGCCAGCCAATCAGCAACCGAGTGCTTCGGTCGCGCATCAGCAAGTGCATCGGTCGCCTCGAAGATCAGCACATCCGCTCCGTCCGCTGCGACTCCCACCAGGATCTTGTCGCCCGGCTTGGCTTGATCCAAGGCGTTGGCGAGCAGCAAGGCCGCATTTGCCGCCCCGGCGCGACCCACTGAACCAGCAAACTCCGCAGCTCCCAAAAACTTCTCAGCTGCGATCCCGGTCGCCTTGGGGATTGCGCGGTTAACGCGCGCATTGGTGCTATCGATAAGCGCTGCATCAAGATCGTCGGCGCTGATTCCGGCATCGGCGAGCGCTGCTTGGATGGTTGACGCGAACATCGGCACAAAGACCTCAGCTCCAAAGCGCTCTTCCCACTGGCTAGCGAACGCCATACCTTCAGAGCGCCAGACGTCGAGCACTTCCTCAGTGCGCGACGCGCGCCCAATCAGCTTGGCGATTCCATCTCCAGGACCCACCACGACCGTCGCTGCAGCGTCTCCGCCCTGCGACTCCCGGGGTCCGCCCGGCGCTCCCACCACCACATCCGAAGCCGCCACCAACGTGGTACGACCGGCATGCGACGCGTCCAACGCGTCGCTCAAGGCGACCACGCCTGAGCGGCTGGAAGTCGTCATATCTGAAGCACTCACCGCAGAGTCAAGATCTAGGGCGGCATGGATTGTGGTGGCGTTCAGCTTCTCGAGGTAGGGCGCACTAGTGGTTGCGAAGACCAAGCGATCGATCCCACCTTCGAAGGCACGCATTGCTTCGCGCGAGGCCTCGACTGCCATCGACACAGCATCTTCGTCATAGCTGGCCGCGGCGCGCTCACCCTTGCCTGCGCCAATCGCCGACCGTTGCAACCGACAAAAGGGAACGTAGCTGCCGTACCGTTGAATACCTGCCACTGGAATCTCCTCCACGAGTCTGAAGGGGCCGCGAGGCCGCCCACCATCACTTCAACCTGTCATCAAGAGGCGGCATCCTACCGCACGGTGCCCCAGGCGATCGCCCCGAGCGACCGCATCGTCCCGCCTCCTGCCCGGCGAACATCCACCCCGTCGGGGTTCTACCAGCACCAGTCATAGCCCCAACGAGAAACGGCCGGCGCTAGGCCGACCGTTCCCTTCGAGGCAAGTCAGCTGCTCGCTAGCCAGCGTCGCGAAGCTTCCGAGCGTTTGCATCCATTTTTTTGCGAAGCTCGTTCTGCAGCGCCTTGATCTCGTCCGCCCTCTTCTTGACGTACGCTTCATAGTCAATAGGCACTCCGTCGACAATCCAGTACCCCTTGGTGAACTTCTGCACGTCCCCGCTCTCACGAAACTGGATGCTTCCAGTTACGCCGGGCAGATTGTTGATGTTGCGCAGGGCCTTGATGAAGTCGACCGGCAAGGCGTTGGCGCCAGCCTCTTCGAGGGCTGCGACTGCAACCAGCATGGCGTCGTAGCCGTGAGCGGCGTAGTAACCAGGCTTGGTGTTGTACTTCGCCTCAAACGCTGGGATGAACGATGCGATCGGTTCCTCTTGCGAGTCAAGATCGAACTCCGTCTGCGCGAGAAACACACGGTTCGCGGCACTGCCAGCCGATGCAAGAACCTGCGGGCTGACCAAAGCAGAACTGGTCAGAATCCACTGCTTCTTCTCTTCGTCGTCGACAATGCCAGCATCGCGAAGGGCCCGAATGGCACGAGCGAGGTCCTCACCAATCGCCGCAACGTACACGGCTTGAGGATCCGACTCGACAATCGCCGCGACCGCCTCGCCCAAGTCTCCCGCGATCACAAAAGGAACCTCCTGAACAACCTCGCCAGTGAACACCTTCTTCAGCGACTCTGAAGTGGCGGAGCCGTAAGCATCGTTCTGGTAGAGGATGGCCAGGCGCCGAGACGCCAGTTGGTTCGTCACGTAGCCGGCCAAAACGGCGGATTCCACGTCGGCACTGGGGAATATGCGGAAGAAGTTCCTCGACGCACCAGATAGGGCCGGGCTCGACGCTGTGGGCGAAATGAGTGCCCGCTCAGCAACCTCAGCAGCTTGGATCTGTTCTAGCGCCTCGGAGCTGGTGGCTCCACCGATCGCTGCAATCGAGGTCTTGTAAGCCTCTTCAAGCAGCGCTTTACCCTTAGCGGCGTCGCTTTCCGAGTCGAGGTACTCAAGGGTCAACCCCAGTCCAGGCTTGGCTGCGAGCATTTCCTCCTCAGCGAGCTTGATGCCATTGCGAATGGCCTGACCGTACTGGGAGTACTCGCCTGAGAGCGGCAGAATGACACTGATCTTCGATTCGTTGGACGGCGGGCAGGCGCTGAACAACAGACCGAAGCTGAGCAGGACTGCTAGAACGGCGAGCGACTTCGCGCGAGACGTGAAGGATCGCAACGGCAGACTTGTGGAGGTTTGTCGGGGATTCATGGGGCTGAACTCCTTCAGTGATGTAAGCCGCTGTGGGCTGTGGCGTCGCAATTCGGCAGCGGCCAGAATCGCGGAATGCGCCTTAAGTTGAAGCGATTGATGTCGCACAGGACTGCAGCGCGCAACACGAGACGTGGACACTCATTGGGATAAGCAAGAATTCTGCCAGAACCGGAACGGCTCGGCCACTCTCCACGTACTCGAACATAGAAATCTATGCCATGTACGCCATCAGATCCACCAATAGTCGTGCCGATTTGCCCACTTCTTCAAGCAAGGCTGCATTCGCCTATTCATCAGCCACCAGGTCATCTATGCTCGTCGGCTCGCACTGAGCGTTCTGCTTCCGTCGCCGAAGCGTGGACGAATGCCCCCTCCAACGAATCCCTGTGGCACCATCGAATGCAAAACACTCACCAGCAATCGTCAGCGGCAGACGGCACACCCCCAAGGCGTGAACCCGACGGTTTGCTGTTGGTGGTCAAGCATGACTGCCCAACCTGTCAGTTGGTCGTGCCTGCGTTGCAGGAGATGATTGACGGCGGTCTCAAGCTCACCGTCCTCAGCCAGGACGACCCCGCGTTCCCCCAACTCAGCGACGTCGACGGACGCTGCGGCCAAAGCTTCGACTCTTCGCTCGAACGATCGCACAGGCTGAAAACTGAGATCGTACCGACGCTCTACGTAATTCACGACGGAGTGGCCACGGAATGTGCGATCGGATGGAACCGAGCTGAGTGGCGACAGTTGACCAACCTCGATGACCTGGGTGCATCCTTGCCCGAATCGCGACCCGGCTGCGGCTCGCTCAATCTTGAACCCGCCCATCTCGAACGACTCGAACTCCAAACCAAAGAGTTCGCCTCTCGGCGCATTGAACTGGGTGACCAGGAAGACGAGTTCGAGGCGGCGTTCGCACGAGGCTGGACCGACGGCCTTCCGGTTGTGCCGCCGACGCCAGAACGGGTCTATCGCATGCTTCGAGGGACTGATCGAGCGCCGACGGAGCTCGTCGCCAAGATTGCGCCTGACCACGTCGACTGCACAGTCGAGAAGGTCGCGATTAATGCGGTCATGGCGGGCTGTTTGCCCGAGTACCTGCCGGTGGTGCTGACCGCGGTGGAGGCTGCCTGCGATCCAGTTTTCAATTGGCACGGTCTCGCAGCCACCACATACTTTTCGGGACCGGTGGTGATGGTCAACGGTCCAATCGCTGAGAAGCTAGGAATGAACTCGGGCATCAACGCGCTCGGACAAGGTAACCGAGCCAACATGACCATCGGCCGAGCGCTGAACTTGACCCTGCGTAATGTCGGCGGTGCGCGTCCAGGCGAGATCGATCGAGCGACTCTGGGCAATCCGGGCAAACTCTCGTTCTGTTTCGCTGAGAACGAGGAGCAGTCACCCTGGCCATCCTTGGCGCAGTCGCGCGGGATTGCCGTAGGTGATTCGGCGGTGACCCTGTTCGCAGGAGAGGGCCCACGAGGACTGATTGACCAGCTTTCGCGGGAGCCTGAATCCTTGTCGACATCGTTTGCCATGACTCTAAAGACGGTCGCCCACCCCAAGCTGATCCTGGGATTCGATGCCGTTCTGGTGGTCTCACCTGAGCACGCGCGCGTTTTTAAGGAGGCGGGTTGGAGCCGCTCCGACCTGACCTCCCGACTCCACAGCCTGCTGACATCGCCCCCCAAAGAACTCCTGCGCGGAGCGGGCGGCTGTGCGGAAGGCGTGCCAGCGGCCCTAGCCGAAGCTGATGCGCTGCCCAAGTTCAAACCTGACGGTCTGCTCATTGTCCATGCCGGGGGTCAAGCGGGGCTATTCTCAGCAATCATCGGGGGTTGGGTCAACGGTGACATTGGCAGCACACCGGTTACCAAACGGATCGTGCAATAGCTAAGGTTCCAGCGACCCCGCAATGGGAGTATCCTCGGCAACCGCACCCTTCGCGGTATCGATGCGTAATCACCAAAGGACGACGATCATGCAGTTACTCGACCCCTCAAGCGAGCTCAAGCCCACTCACCGTCCACGCTCGCCGCGACTCGAGAGTCTCGACGGTGCAGTCATCGGACTTCTCGATATCTCGAAGCCACGTGGTGACGTCTTCTTGGACCGGGTTTCTGAGCATCTCGCGAAAAGGGGCGCCCGCATTGAGCGTTACCGCAAGCCCACGTTCACCAAAAACGCACCGCAGGACCTCCGAGCGAAGATCTCAGAGACTTGTGACGCGGTCATCGAAGCGCTCGCTGACTGAGGATCTTGCACGTCGTGCAGTGTGCACGACACGGCTGCCTTGGAAGAAATGGGACTCGCCACGGCGTTCGTAGCCTCAGAAGTCTTCAAAGACGCTGCGGCCGCGCAGGCCAAGTCCTTAGGAACAACTCCCAGCGCGGTCCTCATCCCGCACCCGATCCAGGACCGAACCGATGAGGAAATCAGTGCCCTGGCAGACAGCGCCCTCGACGAGATCGTCTCCGCTCTGACTCAGTGAGCTCTCTTACCTTTTGTTCATCTACTTTTTCCCCAACCGCTAGAGCACCTGTTCGCCATGCACGTCGGATTCGACACCAATTCCATTCTCTCTGAGCCCAGTGGGGCCGCAACGTACTTCCTTGAACTGCTACCGGCATTGCTGCAGCAAACCGAGGAGTCGGATGAGCTATACGTGTTCAGCGCCGACGACGACGATGCAGAGCCACTCCCATTCCTCCTTCGCGCTGAGAAGCTGCATGGAGTAAGCGCCCCGTTCGGCAGCGGCAAGCTCTGGCGCAGCCTTCGGTTTCCTGCAGTGGAACGGCTGGTCAAGACCGAGAGTTTGTCTGGTCACCTAGACGTCTGCCACTCTCTCAACCCGCCTCTGATGCCATCGAACGCACGGAGGAGAGTGGTTACTTTGCACGGTGTTTCGACCGATGACGAAGATCAACTGTCCGCTGGACTCAAACGTTCGCTGATCCAAGCAGGAGCCGTCATCACCCCAAGCCGCCGGCTCGCTGAGGAACTGCAACGCAGGCTGCTCGCGGCGAACCCCAAGCTCGCGCCAGAAAGGATCGCCGACAAGTTTCACATCATCCCGCCTGCGGTTCACGAACGCTACCTGGAGCCCCCCAAGAGAGCCACGATCGAAGTGCTCTGCCAACGCTTTCCATTCCTGGAAGAGCCCTACCTACTCGCTGCTGGCGCGGCCTCAGAAGCACAACGATCCGCACCGCTCCTTGCTCAGGCCTACCGTGAAGCCATCGCCGCTGATGACTCATTGCCAGCGTTGGTCTTTGTTGCGCCCGAAGAGCAGGTCGAACCGGTTGCCGAAGTGCTCGCAACCTTCGAGGGTATGGACGGGCGCCTCTTAGTGATGGAAGAGATCAGTACCGAAGAGCTTCCCGCTCTTTACACGGGGTCCAAGTTCTTGCTCCACCCCGGCCTCGACTACACGTACGGAACCGCGATTCTGGAGGCGGCTTCGATCGGTGTACCTGCAATTGTCGGCACACGCTGCGGCGCACTCGAATTGCTGGGCTCCAGCCTAGTGGTTCCTGGCGAAGACGAACCGTCGTCCTGGGCCAGCGCGATCCTCAAGCTCCATCGCGACAAGGATCTGCGAGCCACCAGAGTCGACGAAGCAAAGGTGCGTGCTCGGACCACGTCTTGGGAGAAAGTCGCACGGACTCACTGGGAACTTTACCGAGCGCCCTAAGGGCCTTAGACGGCCGAGGGCGCCAGTCGGGACTGGCAGTCGGGACTGGCACTCGGGACTGGCACTCGGGACCGCCAACTCCAAACCTCGGGCCGGGTTGCTCAGTCTCAGGCGCTCTAAGCAGCAGGTAGCCTCACACGTCGCTTCTCAGGATCGGGATGGGGCCGATAGAGGACCGCCACATGACCGACCAGCCCGGCTAGACCACACTCAACCTGCCCGGCAATTGCTGCACACAACTCGCGCCGCTCTGCCTTGCTCAGGTCTCCACCGTCACCGAGTCGGATCTTGATCAGCTCGTGAAACGACAAGGCCGAGTCGATCTCCTTGATTGCGCTGTCGCCAACTCCTTTGCGTCCGACCGTCACAACCACTTTGAGTGAGTGACCAAGGCCGCGAAGGTATTTTTGTTGGGAGCTAGTGAGTTGCAGGCTTGGCATGAGGTTCCACTTCCAAGAACGTAGACCTCCGTATATCGAAGGCCGCGTGAGGGGAGCCAAGTCTACGTGTTTGCGGAGCACACCGTGCACGATTCTCCCAATCCCAGTTGGGGACACCACTGCTGTCCTAGGTCTAAGCAATGGTTGCCACGACGCGGACTGTTGGCCGATTTCGAGCTGCTCCGTCCCACGCCTTGAGCGCCACACTTTGTTGACGCTAAGCCCGCGAGCACTGCATCGGGCACCACCAGCCCAGCCAGAACGGAGTCGGAACAGCGCGTGGCCTCAACCACAAGCCCGCTTTCGACCAAAGCTCGCGCTCCCGAATCTCGAGAACTTCAGCCACCTGCCGATCCGGTGCAGGCGCTGAAGCGAGACCTTGGACCCGCGATCGGCTTCGTTGAAAAGTTCCCGCAGCGCGGCCATATCATTCAATTGAGCTGGCAACTTCGAGAGCGTCACTCCGGCGTGGTCGATCTCTGTTCCGTAGACCCACCAAGAAGCACGGCGCTAGGGGAACAGAGAGCCCCACAGAGCCCGCTCACCAACCAAACGTGTTTTCGCACGGCTGCGGTCCGCCCTCGAACCCAAGCTTAGATCCCGCGGCAACGGTCGAAGCGGCTGCAGTTGAAGCTGTTGCTCGACCTCCTTGCCGGCCTCTGCTTGCTCGGTACCTGTTCAAAAGCAGCAGGGCTCGAGTGAGTTCTAGTGCCAAGGAGTTTAGGCCGCCTCGCATCGAAGGTCGCCACGCGGGGCACCAGACCTAAGCATCAGCGGCGCGCACCGCCGCGCCATTCTCCAGGCCGGACGGGGGATAGACAATCACCGTGTCGCCCGCAGCGAGTCCGTCGATCACTTGGGAACGACGACTACCGCGCCGCTCGATTTGCACTTCGCGTTCTACCGCCCTGCCATCCTCGACAAAGAACACGGCCCAGCTTGCTCCCCGACGGAACAGGGCGCCGTTGTCAATTGTGAGTTCGTCGTCTGACTGCCAAACCTCAACACTCACTTCCACTCTGAAATTGTCACCGAGCTGGCCCGCGCCGGCCTGGCCAGGATCAAGATCGACGATCACGTTGACCCGCTGTTCTTCCACGCCCAACGCGGAAATCTTGGTAAAACCTGAGGGTTCGATGCGACGTACGGTAGCGGTCAAGGAATCGCCGCCCCAGCCATCGATGATGGTTGTCTGCCCTGCTCGCATCTGGACCGCGTCGCTCGACAAGAAGTCGGCGACGATCTCGAGACTCGAGGGGTCGCCGACCTCGATCAGTAGCTCGCCCGGTCCAACCACCGCTTCGCTCTCCCGCAATCGCCGTAACACCACACCGTCCACTGGCGAATAGAGGTCAATGGCAACACTTCCCGAGCTATTCACAGAGCCCTGCAGTAAGCGAGCCTGTGCAACTTGCAACTCGCCGTGGGCCGCGGCGACCGCGAACTCGGCACCTCTTAGAGCCTCGGTATTGGTGTCAAATGCAAGGGCGGCACGATCAAAGTCCTCGGAAGCCACAACGCCTTCCCTTTGGAGCCGTTGATAGCGCTCACGCTCCGAGGACGAAAACTCCAGCTGGCTCGAAGCTCGTTTGCTATCAGCCCGCGCTCGGCCCAGCGCCGACTCTGCCGCCCGCACTGCAGCGCCTGCCTCAGCCTTCGATCTTGCATCAAGCAGCACCGGGCTCGCCGGAGAGAACCGGGCCAAGACGGTCTCACCCGCGATCACCGGATCTCCCGGTTCGAGCAGGATTCGCAGCACTCGGCCGCTGACCGGCGCCGAGACTTCGAACCGATCGCGGACGCGCGTTTCACCCTCCTCTTCCAGCACGACAGACAGGGCTGCTCGGTTCACTTCAGACAGCTCCACCTCCGTCGGCTGAGGGCGCGACGCAACTACGGCGAGGGCAATGAGTAGTGCCAACGCACCAAAACCAATGTACTTCTTCATCGTCTATGCAATCTTTCAGGTCTGGGACCTATTCGCGACTCTTGAGAACCTCAACGAGGTCGAGTCCATCCAGGCGGCGCCGCACCACAATTGCTGAAACCGCCGCAGCCACAACCACCGTTACAGTGGCGATGACGTGCGTGTCCCCGTGAAGAACAAAAGGAACTCGATAGAGTTCACTGGTCATTGAAGCCACCAGGGCGGCCATCATCCAGCGCCCAATGAGCAACCCGAGCGGTAAGGCAATCAAAACGAGTACAGCTTGTTCGCCAAGGAGAATGTAGGAAATCTCTCCCTTCCTGAAGCCGAGAACACGCAAGCTAGCGAGATCACGCGCCCGCTCGGAGAGCGAGATGCGTGCGGTGTTGTAAACCACGCCAAAAGCGATGATTCCGGCAAACAGAAGGTTGATCCCCATCATCCCCGACATGTTGTCCTTCAAGAAGGTATTGAAGTTGTCGATCGACGCCTGGCGCAGAGCCACGCCGGCCACCCGAGGGGCATCCTTGAGTTCCCGGTAGAGCTTCTCACCGGCCAAGGTGTCCACCTCCAGCAGAGCAGCGGACAGGGTCCCGGCCTCCTGCATCACTCGATGCAAGGCCTCGATCTCGAGATAAGCGGAGGTCCCCATGTAGTCATCGATTGTGCTGGCAACGGTCATAGTCAAGTGCGGCCTGCGCCCTTCCCTGACCTCGGCGACCAAAGTATCGCCCGGTTTAACACCCAGCTGACTTGCCAGCGCCTTCGACAGCATCAGACCATGTGTCGGCATCGGCTGTGCCTCCCGCGAGGTATCAACCGCCCGCATCAACCTCGGATTCTGGGGTAGTCCAAGCAGTGCCGTCTGTTTCGATCGAGGTCCCGCTCGCAGTACGACTGGAACGCTGCGCATCGCCTCAACCGACTCGACGCCGGGCATGCGCTGCAACTCGAACAGAGCGGCGCTCGACACCGGTTCGGCGAAGGTAACCATCACGTCTTGCCGTTGGACCAAGTCGAACTGCACATCGGCCAACTCGTCGATCGAATCCATCATGCCGGTACCGACCAGCATGACTGCGACTGCCATCGCGATCCCCAGGACGGACAGCGAGGTTCGAGCGGGAACGCGAATGACATTGCGCAAGATGATCTTTGACGGTTGATCGAGCCACCGCCCGCCGATCCACGCTCGCTTGAAGCTCGGCGGTGTCGGGGGACGCATGGCCTGCGCTGGCGGCAGCCGCACAGCACTGCGGATAGCGTTGAAGGCTCCCGCAAGGGAACCGGCGATGGCTAGCAGCACAGCGCTCCACAAGTGCTTAAGAGCCGGATCGTAGTGCAGTTCGGGAAAGGAGAAATAGGTCCGATACATCTCGAGCATGGCACGCGTGATCCCCACGCCGAAAAGAACGCCGAAAACACAACCGGTCAGTCCAATCACCAGCGCCCAAGATGCGTAGTGCAGCCCGATCTCAAAGTTGGTCCTCCCCAGCGCCTTAAGCGCCGCAATCTGTTGGCGCTGCACCGCGATCACCCGGGTCAGTACAACATTCAAGAGGAAGACTGCGACCAACAAGAACAGGGTTGGAACAGCGCGCCCCATAGACGCCAACTGAGTCAACTCATTTTGCAGGTACCAGTTCGACACCTGCTCGCTCCTACCCATTGCGCCGAAACCGCCGTACGGTTCGAGCACTTCATCAAGGCGAGTCAGAACCTCCTGCTCCGAGGCTCCCGGAGCAAGAGCGAGAGCCAGATCGTTGAAGCCACCCTCCATATCGAAAGCAGTGGCCAGGGGCCTGCGTGCCACCCAGAACACGCCGAAGCGCTTCACGTCAGGAAAGAGATCATTACCGCTGATCAGGTACACATACTCAGGAGACTGCCCGACGCCAACGATCACCAACGAACGCCTACGGCCGTTGATCACAGCGTAGACGGAATCACCCAAGTCGAAGCCATGTGCGGTGGCAAATGCTTCCGAAACCACCGCCTCGTCCGGGCGCTTAGAGTCGACCCAACGGCCACGGAGCACGGCGACGTTGTTTAGCTGCGGCCGGCTTTCCTCAGGCACTGAGATCAGCCGACCCTTCGCCGGTGCATCCATGCCCGGGACATCGAGCGTCACATCCACCACCACTCGGCTTTCAGCGACACTGACTCCGGGGATCTCCCGAATCTCAGCTAGCAACCGATCCGGTGCGCGCTTTGCTGATGCGAAAACATCGGCAAAACGGTACTCCCGGTAGTAGGTGTCGCGAGTGTAGAAGAGCGAATCAAACGTCGCTCGAGACCCGAAGAAGAGGCCAATGCCTGAGCCAATCACGAGTGCGATCGCAATCGCCTGCGAGCGAATTCCCCACAGATCTCGAACCAGCTTCAAGAATAGTGGCGAGAACAGTTTCGAGTTGCGACTCATTGACTTACCACTCGAGTTCTTCGACGCCTCGACGGCTAGCGTTCACCACTTCGCTGGCAACTTGTCCATCGGACAGGCTCACCACGCGGTGTGCCATTTCTGCAATAACAGCGTTGTGGGTAATCACCGCCACGGCGGTGCCCAGCTCGCGATGGATGCGATCGATGGCCCTCAGTACGATGCCGCCGGTGGACACGTCGAGTGCACCGGTCGGTTCATCGCACAAGAGAACCGCCGGCTGCTTGGCGATCGCACGTGCGATCGCCACACGTTGCTGCTCGCCGCCTGAAAGCTGCGCGGGAAAGTGGTCGAGGCGATCGCCCATGTCAACCAACCGTAGAGCGTCGGCCGCTTCCATAGGGTTGGTCGCGATCTCGGTCACCAACTCAACGTTTTCGCGCGCGGTCAGACTTGGAATCAGGTTGTAGAACTGAAAGACGAAGCCGACGTGAGCACGCCGATACTGAGTGAGCTCGCCTTCACTCGCCTTGGAGAGTTCCTGATCGCGGTAGAACACCGAGCCATGAGTTGGCGTATCGAGCCCACCTAAGATGTTAAGAAGCGTCGACTTGCCACTGCCCGAAGGACCGAGCAAGACCAGGAACTCACCGCGCCTGACCTCGAAGTCCACTCCCCTCAGAGCGTGCACTTCGACCTCGCCCATTCGGTAGATTTTCGACAGCCCTCGCGCTCGAAACAGCGGCTGCTCGTCTTGACCGGCAACCGTCGGTGCGTACGGCTCCCCTGCCTGTGTGCTTGCTGCAGCCGCGTCCATTGATAGTTCGTCCAGTAGCGATGAGCCCGCATTTCAGCGGTTGATGGTCATTCCTATCAACTCTAGGGCGGTGCTGGCGAGGTGAAAGGAGTGTTCCAAGTACAATTCGCGCTTCTCACCCAAATCCTAAACTCGCACGAAAGAGAGGAGCCAGCCATGCCTGACGCCACTGCCGGATCAGCCGAGACCGCCGAAGCGCCTTACCCCTCGCTTGGAAAGTCGTGGTACGTGGTCGCTGTTTTGATGGTGATCTACGTGCTGTCGTTCATCGATCGACAGATCCTAGGGTTGCTTGTTGGGCCCATTCGTAGCGACCTCGGGATTTCTGACACTCAGATGAGCCTGCTCATGGGCTTCAGCTTTGCCCTGTTCTATACCTTCTTTGGTATTCCACTCGGCCGCCTGGCAGACACTAAGTCAAGACGCGGGATTATCGCTGTCGGGCTGGTCGTTTGGAGCGCGATGACTGCAGCCTGCGGCCTCGCGCAGCGGTTTTGGCAGTTCCTGCTGTTGCGCATGGGTGTGGGCGTTGGCGAAGCGGCGCTATCGCCGTCTGCGTACTCCTTGATCACCGACTCCTTTCCCAAGCGCTATCTGGCCACGGCGATCAGTGTCTACAGCATGGGCATCTACATCGGCTCGGGACTTGCCTACATTCTCGGCGGGTTGGTGGTGGGTTGGGCGTCCGGTCAAGGCGATCTCACGCTGCCGTTAATCGGCACGACCAGGCCCTGGCAGGTGGTCTTTTTCATAGTCGGCTTGCCGGGCATTCTGCTCGCATTGCTGCTGCTGACCTTCAAGGAACCAGTCAGGCGGGGGATGGCCCTCAGCAAGACGGGCAGCGTGGTCGCCGTGCCCATGCCCAAGGTGATCAAGTACTTGCGCGAGAACTGGAAGACATTCTTATGCCACAACGTTGGCTTCGCACTGTTGTCCTTCTCAAGCTACGGGAGCTCTGCTTGGATTCCCACCTTTCTGCAGCGACACTACGGCGCAACCCAGCGTGAGGCAGGTCTGACTTACGGCACCATTGTGGTGTTCGCAGGCACCTTGGGCATCGTCTGTGGGGGCCGGATCGCAGACTGGCTCACCGCCAAGGGCTACAAGGACGCCAAGATGCGAACTGGGCTGATAGCCGCTCTAGTGTGGCTGCCTGCGGGGTTGCTTTATCCCCTGATGCCGTCAATGAATTGGTCGCTGGCGTTGATGGTGCCTACGGTGTTCACTGCCAGCATGCCGTTCGGCTGTGCGCCCGCTGCCATTCAGGAGATGATGCCGAACGCCATGCGGGGACAAGCCTCGGCGCTCTACTTGTTTGTCGTGAACCTGATTGGTCTAGGCATAGGACCGACTGCCGTGGCCATGACCACCGACTTTGTGTTCAAGGACGATGGCGCGATCGGCTACTCACTCTTGGTGGTCGCTGCGCTCGCACATCTAGCATCCGCGCTCTTGCTCTGGGGTGGCCTCAAGCCGTTCCGCAAGAGCCTCAAGTACCGAGACGAGTGGCTGGCAGCAGAGTCGTAGGCGCCTGGAGCGCCGTTTGCACCACGAGACCGCCCGTGTGAGAAGGAACGTGCGGCGGTCCCGGCGAGACCGGAAAGCGGAAGTCTCTCGCCGCCGGGCGGCTGAACTCTCTCGCCAACGGGCGACGGTGGTCAAACCTGGCCGCTGAGCGGCGCCGAGCAGCTAGTTCGGTGGACCCGGATCGGCTGAGTCTCAGTGCCCAGTTTCCTTGCCGTGACTAGCCGAGGCCTTAGCCTTTTTAGCGTAACCCCGATCGACCAGATCTTGGTACTCGGCATCAACCGGCGTGGCCGCCGGCTTGATGATGTCGCGTGAACCGTAGTCGATGTAGGTGAGCGAGAGCATCACAAACAACCAGGACACCGCGCAGAGCACAACAAACTTGATGATGCGGCCGCTGTACTTGACGTGCATGAAGAACAAGACGACAAGAGTCGCCTTGGTGAAGGCGATGCCGAGCGCCACGATATCGTTGGCCCAGCCGAGGTCCTGGAAGGCCACCCAAACGGTGAGCCCAGTAAGCACAATCAGTGCGCCCAGGATGGTGAGATACATCGAGGTCGATGAGACGTGAACCTGATGGCCGGGGTTCGTGTGATCGCCGTGTGAAGACATAGTGTTCTCCGTGGTAGTCCGGGGGGCCTAAGGCTGCGAAGCCTAGCCGCCAGCTAACGCGTTTCCGCCCAACAGATAGAGCAGTGGAAAGAGGAAGATCCAGACAAGATCCACGAAATGCCAGTAGAGCCCGAAGTTCTCCACGGGGTTGTGGTAGTCCATATTGAACTTGCCCGCCATCGCCGGAAACATCAACCAGATGCCAATACCGACCCCAATGACCATGTGGAGCGCGTGCAGGCCAGTCATCATGAAGTAGAGCGAGAAGAAGATCTCTGCTCGTTTCTCCATGGTCACCACGCGCTCGGGGCTGAGATCGTATTGAGCGATGAGTTCCGGTTCGACGTGGAACTCGAAGCTCGAACCAGGAACCGTGTTGTGCTCGAACTTCTCGGCGTATTCAAAATACTTGACGACCAAGAAGCCACAACCGAGGATCAAGGTCAAGATCAGGTAGCCCACGATCGCCTTGCGTTGTGCGAGCACTGACTTCTTCACCGCCATCGCCATGGTGAACGAAGAGGCGATCAGGATCGCGGTGTTAAGCGCACCCAGCGGAATGTTCAAGTGCGAGCTAGCAACCGCGAAATCCAGACCGTTCTGGGTGCGATAGATCATGTAGGCGGTGAACAAACCACCGAAGAACATGACCTCCTGAGCGAGGAAGAACCACATGCCCAGCGACGACGCATTGCGCTGCTGGTCATAGCTCTCAAAGTGATGATGGAGCGTCGTTGAGTGACCGTTAGCCAAGGGGAACCTCCTGAGGCTTCACATGCTTTTTGAGCTCGGCGATCTGTTCCTTGATCAACTCATGCTCGTAGTCGTACGGTTCGGTGATGACAGGTGGTGTCACGAAGTTGTGTAGCGGTGGTGGTGACGGCGTCTGCCATTCGATACTCATCGCACCCCAAGGGTTTGCCGGCGCCTTCTCACCCTTGAACAACGAGTAGGTCAGGTAGAAAGCGGGCAGGATGTAGCCCAGCCCCAAGACCGTGGCACCGGCCGTTGAGAAGACATTGAGCGCCTGGAACTCCTCTGGGTACGCGTGGTAGCGACGCGGCATGCCCATGTAGCCCAGCAGGAACTGCGGGAAGAAGGTCAGGTTGAAACCGACGAACACCAAGATCGCGGAGACCTTCGAGATCGAACCGTTGTACAAGCGTCCGGTCATCTTAGGCCACCAGTAATGGATGCCCCCTAAGAATCCCATGATCGCACCGCCTACCATCACATAGTGAAAGTGAGCGACCACAAAGTATGTGTCGTGCACGTGGATATCGAGACCGAGCGTCGCGAGCATCACACCAGTGAGACCGCCGATCAGGAAGAGGCCAAGGAAACCGACCGCGTACAGCATCGGGGTCTCCCAGCTGACCGATCCTTGGTACATCGTGGCAGTCCAGTTGATGACCTTCACTGCCGTGGGGACCGCGATCAGCATCGTGAGAGCCGAGAACACGGTCGCCGCGTAGGCCGACATGCCGGTAGTGAACATGTGGTGCGCCCAGACGATGAAGCCTAGGATCGCGATGCCAACCGACGATGCGGCGATGAACGTATAACCGAAGATCTTCTTGCGCGAGAACGCTGCGATCAACTCACTGATCACGCCGAACGCCGGCAGGATCATGATGTACACCGCCGGATGCGAGTAGAACCAGAACAGATGCTGAAACAGGATGGGGTCACCACCCAGCGCAGGGTCGAAGATGCCTAACCCCAGAACCCTTTCAGCGCCCGCCATCAGCAGGGTGATCGCAACGACTGGTGTTCCCAACACATTGATCAAACTTGTGGCGTACATCGCCCAGATGAACAGCGGCAACTTGCCCCAGGTCAGGTTCTTGGCCCGCATGGTGTGAATCGTGACCAGGAAGTTGAGCCCGGTGAGGATCGACGCGAAGCCATTGACGAACACCGCGATCGCTACCAGCATGACCTGACTGTTGGCGTACGTGGAACTCAGTGGCGTGTAGAAGGTCCAGCCTGTGTCAACACCACCAGTGATCAGTGCGAGGATGACGAGGATGCCCGCAACCGTGTAGATGTACCAACTCAACAGGTTGAGTCTGGGGAACGCAACGTCGACTGCACCCACCATCAGCGGCACCAGGAAGTTTCCCAGCACCGCAGGAATCGATGGGATTAGGAACAGGAAGATCATCACCACACCGTGCTGCGTGAACACACGGTTGTAGGTGTCGGGTGAGAGCAGATCGCCCTGGGGTGTCAACAACTCCATGCGAATCAGCATGGCGAAGAAGCCACCGATCGCGAAGAAGACACTGACCGAAATCAGGTACAACCAAGCGATGCGCTTGTGATCAAGGGTCAGTAACCACGACTTCAAGGACCAGTCGCGGTTTAGATAGTTGACGTTGGGATCGTAGGATTCGGCGTGCGCAGACATGGCTTATTGTCCTCCGACCATGGCAGCGCTCGCATAGCTGAGCGCGGCTTCGGTCGGTTCAGTGCTATTCGGAACGGTGGTCTTGGGCTCTGCTGACGGGCCATCTGCTGAGATGGCCAGCGCGACCTCAGCGTCAGAGCCTGCCGGTGCAGCAACCGGAGGGCCCTCTAGGGTCCTGATGTAGGCGATGATGTCGCGCAGCTGCTCTTCGGAAACCTGCCCTTCGAACGTCGGCATCAACGCTGCGTAGCCTTCCTTGATCTGGCTGCGCGGGTTGACGATCGAGTCGCGGATGTAGGTCTCGTCTGCGGTGACTGATTCGCCGGAAGCTAACTTCACTTCGGAGCCGAAGAGGTTGTGCAGGGCCGGACCGCGTGGCGAATCACCGGTGTGGCAGGTGGTGCAAGACAGCGAGGTGAAGAGCTGCTCGCCGGACGAGACCGGGTCAGCACGCTCGGGTTCCTCCTGGCGGAGCCAGGCGTCGTACTCGTTCTTAGGTAGGACTGTGACCTTGCCACCCATCAGCGAGTGTTCACTGCCGCAGTACTCTGCGCAGAACATCCGGAAGACGCCCGTCTTGGTCGCTTCGAACCAGATGGTGGTGTACCTGCCCGGCAGAACATCTTGTTTCACCCGGAATGCCGGCACGAAGAACGAGTGGATCACGTCCTCGGAGGTCATGGTCAGCTGAATCGGGGTATCCACCGGAACCGTAAGGTTGTTGATCTCGCGCAAACCGTTCGGGTGTTGGTACTTCCACATCCACTGCTTGCCGAAGGCTAGGTACTCAACGGCATTCTTCGGTGTGCGTTCGAGATCGATGAAGATCTTGGCGCCCCAAACGAACATTGCCATGCAGATAACGAAGGGGATCGCCATCGAGACCACCTCAACCATGGGAGCATGCAGCTCACCGCCGCCCAGCTCGTCGAAGGACCGCCGGCGGTAGCGGACCATGAAGAAGATAATCGCGGCGACGATGATTACCGTAGAGACAAGGCTGATCGCCGTCCAGACGAAGGTCAAAGCATCGACCTCCCCAGCCATCGTCGACGCCTGCGGCGGGAACAGCGGCAGGTTGTCTAGCATCTCGGGCAGGTAGCCCTTGAGCATCTCGATCACTTTCTTGTCCTTTCCCGGCTACCGGGTCTCAAGCGAAAACGGTTCATACGAATTGCGAAGCGAACTAGACGGTTGCGACGGCCTCGCGGCGACGACCTTCGCGACGGAACATAAGAAACACCCAACCTCCGAGCAGCAGCACGGTGACGATGCCCCCCAGGCGCACCAGTCTTAGGGTCAAGGCGCTGTACTTCCCGATGATCGGGTCGTACTGATAGCAAAACAGAAGTACTTGGTCGACCACATTTCCGATCCGCCCTGCGGAGGCTTCAACAAAGCCGAGCCGCAGGTCCTTCGTGGCAAAATCCACACCATAGAAGTAGCGGGAAATCTGACCGTCTGGCGTGGCCAGGAGAACTCCACCGGCATGAGCGAACTGCTCGGTGCTCTCTTCCCAGTCGTACTTGAAACCGATGGCGGACATCAGCGTGTCGATGTTTTCCTGATCACCGGTCAGGAAGTTCCAGCCGCCACCACCCTCGACCTCGCGGCCGTAGCGCGCCAGAGCGGTCTTGCGAGACCGCTCTGCGTCTTGAGGGCGTTCGCGAGCATCAAAGCTGACCGCCAGAACCTCGAACTCTTCACCCGCGACGAATTTGAGCGGCTTGAGTCCGCGCACGACGCCATCCAGCACCAGCGAGCAGAGCATCGGACAGTTGAAATACACGGGCGCGATCAGCACCGGCTTGTCGCCAAAGAAATCACCAATCTGAACGGCTTTGCCGTTCTGATCGACAAACTGTGCGTCGAGCGGCAGCTCCGCTCCCATCTGTTGATCCCAACCGAGATCGCGCAGTGGCTTGGGCAAGCGGGCCTCTTGCTCCGGATCAGGCGTCACTTTGGTTCGGGACACCGTCAGGCTCTGGGTTTGCGCACACACAGAAGCCGCAACCAAAAGACCCAGCAGGGTCATGGTGGTTGTCAACGTCCCGAAGGAACCGTGGGCTTGAATGTGGCGACTCTGGCGCATCAGTGGGCAGCCTCGTCTTCGGTTTCAGCATCTTCTTCAGGGCCAGTACCGCCGTGTTCAGTGCCGCCGTGATCAGCGCCCTCGTGATCGCCGCCTGAGGCGTGACTCAAAGTGCCATGCAAGACGGCAACAGTGGCGTCTGGGGTGCTAGCGATGGCCCCCTCAGCCAGAATCATCTCTAGTGCGCGGGCAACTGGGACCCGAACAATGCCATGCGGCTGGTCATGCCAGCCGAACGTGGAGGTCTGGTCCGCCATGACGGCTTCGTGCGCCTGCCACACGGATTCAGGATCCTGCTGCAAACGCGCCCTAGCGGCCCGTTCCGAACTCGGAATGATCGCACCGGCATTTCGCTCATCTGCAGATTTGATCATGGCATCCCGCATGGGGACCAAAGCCAAAGCGAAGACGACTGCGGTCACCGCCAGCGCGATCCCCGAGATGTAGAGCATCTTGTAGGGCAGTTCCGAACCCGTGTAGTTCTCAAGGGAACTGTCGGCGAGGGGAGGCGTCAACTGGTTGTCTTGATCAGCCATGGCCAATGAGCTCCGGTAGATACGGGTCGTTCGGCGGCAAGAGACTGCGGCGCTTGAGTTCTCGAACAAAGAGAAAGGTCCAAACACCGCCAACGCCAACCACTGTTGCGATATCGAGCCAATGGAAGGTGACCTCCGAGTGGAAGGTCGGTGCGGCTTGCCAGTAGAGGTCAAGGAAACGCGTTACCAACATGTAGAGCGCGACCACAACCAACTTGCTCGGCTGCTTCTTCAATCCAGCAGAGAGCAGAAGTAAGAAGGGCACAAAGAAGTGGAGGATGATCAATGGCACCGTGTAGTACTGCCAGCCACCGGCGTTGCGCCGCACGTACCACGTAGTGAACTCAGGAATGTTGCCCGAGTACGTGATCAGGAACTGCGACAGAGCCATGTACGCCCAGAACATGGTCAGCGCCATGGTGAGCTTGCCGTAGTCATGGAAGTGCCGTGACACAAAGACATCATCCAGTGGCTTGCGCTTGTGCAGGTACCACGCCACAACCGTCAAGAACAAGAGTGACGTCAAGGCGAGGTTGGTGACGAAGTAGAACGCGTAAAGACTCGAGAACCAGTGTGGGTCCAGCGACATCAGCCAGTCCCAGCTAGCGAAGGAGGCGGTCAAGATCAACAAAACCAAGCCGGGCCCAGAGAGCATTCGCATGCGCACCGTGGCTGCGGGGTCACCAGTCTCATCCTGTAACCGGGAATTCTTCGAGAGCAGGTATGCCAATCCGGACCAGATCAAGAAGTAGAGGACTGCTCGGCCCCAGAAGAACTCCACGTTGAGGTACCCGGCCTTGGTCTGAATGAGAGCGTCATTCACAGCTTCGGGTCGTGCCCAGGAGTAAAGCGTACCCATGCCCATCAGCATGATGGGCAAGAACAAAAGGAATAGGAACGGCAGCGTGCGCGCACCCGCCTCCATAACGCGCCTCAGCACGAGGCTCCAAGTGCCGGCGGTCAGGTGTTGAACGGTCAGCCAGCCAAGGCAACCGAGGGCAATGGTCAACCAGAAGATCCAGCCGACCAGATAGGACTGGAAGAACTGATCTGGCGACGACAGGTAACCGAAGACGCTCACAGCGACACCAACCAACCCGACGATCAGCGCAGTGTTCTGCACTTTGTCTAGGCTCGCGGGCGGATCCCAGCTCCGAGTTTCAGTGGAGGTAACTTCGCTCATGGGGCACCTGCCGCGTGCGCGGAAGCGGTGGAAGATTCAGCGTTCTGTAAGTCGTGACGGAGTTGCTCGCGATCCGGAGCCGAAAGGCTGCCTTCAGGCACATTCTGGCTTCGCTGGAGCACTCGGACCCAAGCAGCGATTGCCCAGCGATCCTGCAGCTTGACCTGCGCCTTATACCCGGACATCAAGCCGTAACCGTTGGTGGCTACGTTGTAGAAGTAGCCAATGGGCATGTCGCGCAGACGCTGCTCGTGGTACGACGGCGGTTGCTTGAAGCCGCGTTGCACAATCATGCCGTTACCAGCACCGGTGTTGTCGTGGCAGGGCGAGCAGTAAATGTCGAAGCGCTGTTGACCGCGATGCAGGAACGCCTCATCGACCACATAGGGCACAGCGGACATCCAGCCATTGTCATCTTCGCCGGTGTAGATCGAACTCGTTGGATCTACCGAATCACGGGCGACGGTGAATGCAGGAGGAACACGGGCGGATGAACCGTCCAAGAAGAAGTCAGACTTCTCATAGGGCTCGAACTTCGCCTGGTTGTGCATGTCTTGGCGGCACCCGACCAAGACCAGCGCGGCCAACGCCAGCAGGCCGAACATGCAAGTGCTGGTCCGTGCTCCAACGACTGGGAGACTATTCTTCAACGTCGTTCACCTCGAGCGGTTCGAGACCCTGCAGAAAGGACCTGGTAGCGGTCTGATCAAAGTTGGAATCCGAAGCCTCGATCACCAAGAAGTAGCGATCCTTGCTGGCGCGGATGAAAGCGGGAACGTTGAACACTGGGTGATAGGGCCTCGGCAGCCCGTTCACCAAGAACATTCCGATGGCAGCAGTCAAGCCAGCGAACATGATGGTTGTCTCAAAGATCGGCGGGATAAAGGACGGCCACGAGAACGTGGGGCGACCACCGATGTTCCAGGGGTAGTCGATCACTTGGGTCCAGGTGATGAAGCTGAAGCCCAGAAGGCACCCTGTGACGCCGCCCAAGAGGACCAGTTTGGACATTGGGGACTTGTGCCCCATTGCTTCCCAGGCACCCTCGATCGGATACGGCGAGTAGCAGTTCATCTTGCTGTAGCCCGCATCGCGTGTGGCCTCAGCCGCAGCAACGAGCTTCTCCGGATCGTCGAACTCGGCCATCAGGCCGTGCAATCCAGAGGTGTGGTATGTGTCCGTAGAATTCACTGTACGCCCTCCTTAGTGCCCAGTCTTCTTGCCTTCGGGCGAGATCATCTTGAGCTCGGTCATCGAAAGCGCAGGCAGGATGCGGATGAATAGAAAGATCAGGCTTAAGAACAGGCCGAATGTGCCGAGGTAGACCGCCCAGTCCCAGATGGTGCCGTGGTACGTGCCCCACGAACCAACCAGGAAGTCACGGGTCAAGCTGGTGATAACGATGACGTAGCGTTCCAGCCACATGCCAACGTTGACGAACTGCGAAGCAAAGAACAGCCAGAACGCGTTGGTTCGGCAGCGCTTGCTCCACATGATCTGAGGCACCAAGATGTTGCACAGGATGAGGCCCCAGTAGGCCATCCAGTAGGGGCCGAAGATCCGGTTGTACATCATGAAGCGTTCGAAGATGTTGCCCGAGTACCAAGCCATGAAGAGCTCGGTGGCGTAGCCCCAGCCAACGATCAAGCCGGTGACCAGCATGACCTTGCCCATGTTCTCAAGGTGACGCTCGGTGATGTAGGCGTGCAGGTTGAAGATCGCTCGCAGCGGGATCATCAAGGTCAACACCATCGCGAAGCCAGCGTAGACCGCGCCCGCAACAAAGTACGGCGGGAAGATAGTGGCATGCCAGCCTGGCAATTGGGACACGGCGAAATCGAAACTAATGACGGAGTGAACCGAGAGCACCAGTGGCGTCGACAAGCCAGCGAGCAGCAGGTATGCCTTCTCGTAGTTGTGCCAGTGGTCTGCCGCACCGCGCCAGCCCAGCGCGGCGATGCCGTAGATGCGGCGCGAGAGCAAGGTCTTGGCACGATCACGCAAAGCCGCAAGATCAGGAACCAAACCGACGTACCAGAACACCAAGGAAATCGTGGCGTAGGTCGAGACTGCGAAGACGTCCCAGATCAACGGGCTTCTGAACTGCGGCCAGACACGCATGGTATTCGGTAGCGGCAGCATCCAATAGGCCAACCAAGGCCGGCCGGTGTGAAAGACCGGGAACAAACCTGCGCAAGCCACGGCGAACAGGGTCATCGCCTCGGCGAACCGGTTGATCGAGGTGCGCCACTCTTGTCGCATGAGAAGGAGGATCGCAGAGATTAGGGTGCCGGCGTGGCCAATACCGATCCACCAAACGAAGTTGACGATCGCAAAGCCCCAAGCATTGGGAACCTGGATACCCCAGACTCCAACACCCTTGGCTAGCAACCAAACGAAGCCAACCATGCCTATCGACAGGAGGCCGAATGACAGACCCATTGCAGTGATCCACCACAAATAGGTCTTACCGAAGATGACGCCAGAGATCGTTTCGGTAATAGAGCCCGGGTCTTCATCTTGAGCGATGAAGTCAGGCTTACCGAGATTTTCTCGATTGTGGACGTCGACGTCGCGAAGGGTCATCGAACGGGTCTCCTAACCTAGTGCTCTGCGGCGGCGGCGCCGTGGGTGTCATGAGCGGCCAGCGCGGGATTGGGATTCATCAACTTTGCGAGGTACGTCGTACGTGGCGCAGTCGCAAGCTCCTCGAGGAGCTGGTAGTTGAGTCCCGATCGCTTCCAACGCGAAACCTCTGAATGCGAATCGTTGATATCGCCGAAAGTGATGGCACCCGTTGGGCACGTTTCCTGACAAGCGGTCTTGATCTCGCCGTCCTGGATCTTGCGGCCTTCAACTTGTGCCGCAATCCGCGCCTTGGAGATTCGCTGCGTGCAGTACGTGCACTTCTCCATCACACCGCGTGTCCGAACGGAGACGTCGGGATTACGCGCCAACTTCAGGATCGGGGTGGTGGTGTCGTTGTACTTCAAGAAGTTGAAACGACGCACCTTGTAGGGGCAGTTGTTTGAGCAGTAGCGAGTGCCAATGCAACGGTTGTAGGCCATGTCGTTGAGGCCTTCGTCACTGTGGGTGGTTGCGCCAACCGGGCAAACTAGCTCGCAGGGGGCGCGTTCGCAGTGCATGCACGCTACTGGCTGATGATGGATCTTCGGGCTATCGACGTCACCGTCGTAGTAGCGATCGATCCGTAGCCAGTGCATCTCGCGACCCTTGATCACCTGATCGCGCCCGACAACCGGAATGTTGTTCTCGGCCTGGCAAGCGAGCAAGCAGGCGTTGCAACCAGTGCACGAGTTGAGATTGATCGCCATGCCCCACGCGTACGACTTGTACTCCCAATCAGGGAACAGGGACGCGTTCTCGGGCACGTGGTGTCCGATGTGGCCCGCGAAGTGCGGATCCTCTTGGTACTGAGCCTTGGTGCCTTGCTTGACCAAGTGCCGACCATGCGCCTGCTCCTTTTGCACCTCGATCTGAAAGTGTTCCTGGGTCGCGGCGACCTTGTACTCACGGCCGGTATCGGCGATCGTGACGCCGGTCACGGAGAAGCCTGAGTCAGCGGTCAGCAACGTTTGAACGTTGGCGCCGTTCTCTTCACGGTTGCCCACAGACCCGGCACGCGTACGACCGTGCCCCATGGCGATCGCCACTGTATTGGGAGCCTGGCCAACACTAAGAAGAATCGGCAACTCGATCGACTGACCGTTCGCTTCAACCTTGATCACGCGCTCGATCTTGGTGTTCGGTTCGAAGCCGAGTTCCTTCATGGTTGAAGGCGCCACTAAAGCGACCTGATCCCAGGTGACCTTAGTAATCGGCTTGGGGGTTTCCTGAAGCCAGCCGTTGTTGGCATAGCGACCGTCGAACAGGCTTGGGTCGGGCCGTACGATGAGGGTCAGACCTTCTTCGTGCGCGCCGGCCAAGGCAGCCGCAGCAGCAGTAACACTTGCGGTGTTGATGGAGGGGCTTGCGACGGGCGAACGGGAGCCCTCGAGGTAGCCATCATGGAGCGCTTTGCGCCACGCGGTGTCGAAGCCAGGAACTCCGAGCCGCGCGAGCCACGAGGCCCGGACCAAGTCGTAGCTATCCGAATCTTCACCGAGCAACCCAGAAACGATCTCAGCCTCGGTCTTGCCAGCGAACAAGGGCTCAATCAGTGGCTGTTGCAGCCCCACGGTGCCGTCGAATGAGCGACAGTCGCCCCAGCCTTCGAGGTAGTGAGCGAGCGGAACATGCCACGAGCAGTGATACCGCGTTTCATCTTCGTGCAACCCGGCATGGACAGTGGTTGCAACCTTGGAAAGGGCGGTTGCAAACTGGAGGTTGCCGGGCGCGGTGTAGACCGGGTTTGCGCCGAGCACCACCAGGACATCGACCACCCCTTGGTGCATGTCGTGCGCGAGTTCAGCCAGAGCCTGTGCGTTTGAAGCGGGTTCAGCCAGCGCTGACTCGCGATAGGTCACGGTGAGCCCGGTGTTGCCCAAGGCTGCGTTGATGGCGTGCGCCATGACGTGAACGGCCGCGCTAGCAAACTGGCCAGGAATAACAACCGAGGCTCCCGCGTGAGCGCGCAGATCGTCTGCGATCGCGTCAACCCACTGAGCAAGCTTTGGCTTGTGCAGCTCCGGTGCTGCTACGTCAACGCCCACCTTGGAGGCAAGCGCCGCTGCGAACTGCCCCAGCTCTGCTGGCGTCACACCAACCAGATGATCAGCAACCGCACCCGTTGGTGACGGCACGCACTCGAGCGCGTACAAGCGGTTCATGCTGATCGCATCAGAGGAACCATGGGGAGCGCCCGCGTCCGCAGAGGTTGCTGCACCGTCTCCATGTCCGCCATCACCATCCTCGCGCACCACTTGGCGGCGGGATGCGAAATCAGCGGCGATCTTCACGTGTGCCGGACCGGAGCTAAGGAACTCAGAGTCCAGCGAAACGATCACGTCTGCCTTGGTCAAATCATAGGCGGTATCCACCACCCCACCGAACGCTGAACGACTCGCGGCGACAGCCTCATCGTTGTTCACAGCTTCGTACTGGACCCACTTGGCCTGCGGAAAGCGCTCGCGCAACCGATTGATCTGGTCAACCAAGGTCGGCGAACTCACAGCGCCAGAAAGAATCCGCAATCCAGTGCCGCCCAGAGCTTCCTGGGCTTTCATCGCAGGCTGAATCTTCTCCAAGAACGCTTCCCAGCCTGTTTCGCGACCATCCTGTTGCACGCCACGCGAGCGATCAGGATCGTAGAGCCCGAGAATTGAAGCTTGCGCAAACAAATCCGCTGCGCCAGACGATGCCGGATGATCGGGGTTGCCTGCAACCTTGGTGGGGCGCCCCATGTGGCTTTCGGCCAGCAGAGGTTGCCCGATCCCGGCCTGCGTCATTGAGGTTGCGTAGTAAACCGGCTTGCCAGGCACAACGTGCTCGGGCTGCTGAACATACGGAACGATCTTCTCGCGAGGCTGGCGAGTGCAAGCGGTGAGTCCAGCAAGACCGACCGAAGCGCCTGCCAATTGCATGAAGGACCGACGCGATGCGCCGTCTTCCCAAGTCGACGGCGCATAGCGCGGGAACTCGCTAGCAACGACCTGCTCGAACTGATCAGAACCAGCCAGCTCGTCGAGCGTCCGCCAAGGCGTACTGTCGACACCGTTGGCGACCAACGCTCGCTGGCGATCTCGAGCCTCGTCAAACGTGACCTGCGCGGCAGTTGGCTCAATCGCGGTGGCCGGCACGGCATCTTCGGAAGACACTGGCGCCAAGCCCACCTGCGAGGAGGTCACTTGTAGGGGAATCAGTTGTTCTTTGCCCATAACGTCAGCTAGGCCTCTTCAACCATCGTGAGAGTTGATTCGTTCATTGGTTCAAATCTACCGGTGGCAGGTCGAACAGTTCTGTTTCGGCTCAAGGCCATACTCCGCGACCAGCTTCTTGCCCAGTTCCTTCTGGCTCATGCCTTCGTCACTGGGCTCCCAATCAAGGTTGAACACCTCGTCTTTGGGGCGCACGAAATCTTCAGGACTGCGATGGCATTCAAGGCACCAGCGCATCTGCAGCGAGTGCTCTTGGTACACCAACGGCATTTCGTTGACCGGACCGTGACAGGACTCGCAACCCACACCGCTACTCACATGGATGCTGTGGTTGAAGTAGACAAAGTCCGGCAGATCATTGACCCTGTTCCATTCCAGCGGCTGCCCGGTCTGCCAGCTGTCCCTCACCGGCTCTAACATCTCAGTGTTAGCCCAGACCGTCTTGTGGCAGTTCATGCACGTGGCCGTTGGCGGGATGCCTGCGAACGCCGAGTCCTCGACCGAGGTGTGGCAGTACCGGCAGTCGAGCCCGAGCCCCTCAGTGTGGTGATCGTGAGAGAACGGTACGTCCTGGTTCACGTACACACCCTGGTTGGTGTGCAACGGGCCACGGTCGATGATGAACAAGAGAGCGCCCGCACCGGCGACGCCGGCGAGACCCAGGATAATGGTCAACCAGACTACCTGGTTGGACCCCTTACCGAAGATTTGCGCTGTTTCTGGTTTGTTGTCGGTCATAAGACGACCTCGAGCTGTGGATTCATCGAAGCCTCAGAGATACGGGCCATGGTGAAGAGTGCAGGTGGAATTCGGTGTTGGGCAGTCTTGGTTTCGAGCCCGGTTTTCGTCACCGAGCGGACGAATAAGCTCTTACCGCCTGAGGGTAGCTGCCTTGCGTGCGCGGCTTTTCCCCGCTAGATCTTTCGCAAACTGAGCCAGATCTCTCGCAAACTGATCTGCCAAACGGACCTTTTGGGGGATACAGGGCTCAAGCAGTTTCGCTGATCCCTTGCTCTCGTCTCCCGGCGCCCCTTCTGGAGGCATGCAGGGGTCACTCCGGTGGCCTTCTGCGCGGGAGAATAACCGCTTGTGAAAAATTTCACAAGCTCCACGAACACCCAATATCGAGGGTTCTAGGAGTCACTTAGCGACCTCCTCAAAGGGAACTTCGCTACCCGCCAGATGTAGCCGAGGGCTTCTTAAGCCTAGAGCAGCACTCCGAGGACCACTCAGGCTTAGACGACGACACATCAATTGGGAGACGGAACAAAGCCGATCCTACAGGATCCTCGCAGAAAGGCACCAGCGAACTTGGTAGCTCAGCATTCCTTGCTCGACAATCGTGCTCGGCTGCGCCATCCTCGCGCGCCGATACTGAAGCGTCGACCTTTGCTCGCTAGTTTGCACCGTCAAGGAGTCTCCATGTCTCAATCCCCTTACCGCGCCGTCATCTTCGACCTCGGCGGTGTTGTTCTCGGTTCTCCCCTCCACGCCATCGCTGCGTTCGAGCAACGGCATTCGATCCCGAACAACACGATCAATCGATGGGTCGCCAGCAGCGCACCCGACGGAGCGTGGCACCGACTAGAGCGCGGTGAGCTATCGATGGGCCGGGCCTTCTACCGCGATTTCGATGCGGAACTCAGAGACCTGGGCTATCCCGTCTCAAGCGAAGAAATGATGACGGGGGTCACCGAGATTTCGAAGCCTCGCCCCGAAATGCTCCAAGCCATCGACGCCCTGCGCGCCGCAGGACTAACGGTGGCGGCATTGACCAACAACTGGAGCGCGGAGGAGTCTTCTCCTGAGACCGACGAATCCAACGGCTACCGCCGCTCCGACCTCAGGGGCCGTTTCGACATCTTTCTTGAATCTGCTGTGCTGGGAATGCGCAAGCCCGACCCTAGGATCTACCAGCACGCCTGCCACCAGCTCGGCGTCGAATTCGGAGAGGCGGTGTTTCTCGATGACATCGGCACCAACCTGAAGGCGGCCAGAGCTTTAGGCATGCGGACCATCAAAGTGGATGATCCAGCTGTTGCTCTGACCGAGCTCGAGCAGGTGCTGGGGCTGGCGCTCACTAGCTGAGTGCAGAGCGGAGGGGCTAGCTTAGCTCGGGCATCCGCCAACGCGGGGACGCGGCCAGTCAGAACGCCCTTTTTCGGAGGCGCGTCCCGTCAGAACGCCCTTGTCCAGAGGGGCCTTCTTAGAACGCCCTTTTACAAACCAGGACAAACGGTTCAAACACCGAACCGACCAAGAAGCGTGCGCCAACAGGGACCGCTACGCTCGAACCGGAGAGCTCTTCACCCAGATTGCGCCACATCGGACGCACTCTTGGGTCGGTGAATCCGTCCTTGGCAATCCACAGAACTTCCGACGGTGATCGCTTGCTCACGTCGCCCGCGTGCTTAACGAAGGTCAATAGCTTCGGGTGTGCTGCGACCCACAGATTGCCGTGGCGATCGAGATCGATATTGTCGACCCCGGTCCCGGTTTCGATCTCTTCTCTTAGCGAGAGGTCACCGGTTGACTCATCTCGATCGTAGACGAGAATCTTGCCAGTGGTGGTCGACGCCACGTACACCAGCTGTTGTTCCTCATCAACTGCTATGCCGTTGGCATACTTAACGGCATCGACGACAGTCCTGAACGATTCGCCGTCGAAATAGACGACCGATCCAGCGCCAACGCGAAAGTAGTCCTCCATCATCCGCTCGAGACCGCCGCGGGAGCCGTGATCGTTGGTGACGTAGAAGGTCCCATCCGAAACACCCGCCACGTCGTTAGGACTGATCAAGAATGTGTCGTCTGCATAGGCCTCGGCGAATGCAAGCTCTGCTCCGTTCCAGGTATAACGCCTGATTGAATTCTCAACCGATGACTCGCCGCCATCAGCATTCGCCCGATGGTCGACAACAAACAGGGCGCCACCACCTCGAGGATCTTCAACCAACGAGATGCCATGGGGTCGAAGCTCGGGATCCTCGGCGGTCAAGAGCCGAGGCTCGCCTTGGGCGTTGACATCGAAGTTCCAGGCGTAGATTCCGCCGGTGCGCTGACGGCCAGCCTGCACAGCGGCCCGATCATCGGACGAGAACAACGCCACGCCTGAAAGCCGATCCAAATCGATGTCTTCGGACCCCGGCACTCCGTTGATCCGATAACACTCGTCCTGCTCGACGACATCAACGGTCTTGAACTCACCAGCGAGTCCGCTCAAATAGATGTAGCCAGCAACACCGAGCAACGCCAAGACAACCGTGAATCTCAGTAGGTACCGCATCACGACACATCCACCTGAGTACCGAAGTGACTGCCGATCATGCCCATGGCACGCCTCAGGTCTGCACTAGGGCGAACCACTTCGGAAAAAAGCGCCGGGTGCGTCTGACCGAGGCGCGCAACCTGGCCGTCACGCAGCAACCTCAACAGATCCTGCACCACGCGCTGGGTGTTGGGGCCAGCACCAACCTTGTGCGACTCGCGCTCTAAGAGGACTTGGGCATAAAACAGCGTGTCCGGCAGCTGCTCGGCCGTGGTGGCCGCGGGGCTGTTCGGCACAGCCAGAGGCTCGGCATCAATCACTTGACTAGCAGTCTGCGACGCATCCAGCGAGCGGCGCAGCTGTTGTTGAGTCTCGTCGGCGCCTCCCGCGTTCATCAAGTGCCTGAGAGCCTCACCACCGGCGTTCATCTCGCTGGGTTCAGGATCGTCACGACGCCCAAAGGGCAGCGATCGCATTTGGCTCGCAAAGCGCGAAAACAACAGAAACAGTTCCTTCTCAGAGGAGAAGTTCCCAACCAGGCGAGCCTCCTTGCCGACCTGAAGGCTTCGCGTTTCCTGCAAGATAATGTGAGCGCGCGCCGATTCCTCCAGCTGGATCGCTTCTGCCTCGACCTTCCACGCGGTCAAACTACCCTGGACGTAGCAGACCTTGGAACACCGAACGTTGACCGCTTCGACCTGAACGTCCGGTTCAATCCGGATCGAACCGTTGGTCGACTCGATAGTGCCGTAGCTGCCAGAGTTCTGCAGGACCAAGTTGCCAGGCGTGCGAACCGAGAGCTGGCCATGTTGATCCACTTCGATCGAAGTCCCCGCAGGGATGATCATTGTGGGGGCTGCTTCAGGCATTGAGGGTCCTTTGGATCTTAGGAAAAGAGATGGCGCCGACCGGAAGGCCCCGGCCGATACCCGAAACGCTAGCAGCCCGCAGTGAATTTCACCGGAGGGTCCCGGTTTGTGAGCCGAAGCTCAAGCATAAGCTTGCTGAAAAAGTCCCGCGGTGTTCGTTGGATCAATCCTTGGCCGACATCTGTACCCGGGCAGGCTCAAGCAAGCCCGAGCACCGTCACTAGAACAGGCTAGCGTATCTGGAATCTCCGGCGCGCTACCAGCCGCCTGAAGCGCCGCCACCACCGAACCCACCACCACCGCCAGAGAAACCACCAAACCCACCTCCGCCCCAACCGCTACTACGACCACCGCCGCCAATGATCCAAGGGCTGATCCCGTCCCTCCTGGAGCTCCAACCGCCACCGTGGGCGCGACGGTGCAGTATGCGGATGAACCCAAAAAGCTTGAAGGCGATGACGACGCTCACGAAGATGATTAAGCAGCCCAAGGGTACGGGTGCACTTTCGGTCGGCTGCAACGAACGGGGCGGTTCGCCGCCGCCGATCAGCGCAACGATGGCGTCGACTGCGCGCTCTAAGCCGCCGGCAAAATCACCTTGCTTGAACGCAGGAGTAACGATGTTGTCCAGAATACGGCGACTCATTGCGTCCGTCAGCTGGCCTTCAAGGCCATAGCCGACTTCAAGACGTAAGCGCCGTTCCTGTTGCGCCACAAACAGCAGAGCACCGTTGTCCTGATCTGCACGCCCCAGCTTCCACGTCTCGAGCACCCGGATCGTGAATTCTTCGAGCGACTCGCGCTCAAGAGATGGCACGGTGAGCACCACCACCTGGGCGCCTGTCGCCGCCTCCAGCGCAGCGAGCTTCTGCACGATCCGCTGACGACTGGCAGTTGGCATCATCGAGGCGAGATCCACCACCTGGCCAGAGAGGTGTGGCACCTCAAGAGCTGCGGTCGCGGGCATCGCAACTAGTCCACAGACCCCAAGTGTGACGATCAGGGCAACACGAACCAAGACTGGAACCAAGACCCGAACCAAGATTGAGTGCCTGAGTCTTCGTCGCAGGCTCATCGCTCCCGCAGCCTCGGTTCATTGTCGAGTTCGTCGGTATCGTCAGCGCGTCGAGCTACGCCGTGCCGCTCCAGCAACAAGCCGCAGTCCTCAACGCCACCCAGAATCGCCTCGGCTGGTCTGGCCTGCTTGAGTTCGGCGATCATGCGCTCGATGATCGCGGTCCACTCTGCCTGCTCCACGCGAGAATTGATGCCTTCATCTCCAAGCACGACGACCCGGCGCTCGAACAAAGCCACGAACAGCAGAATCCCGGTGCGCTCGCGAGTGTCAAAGACCTGTTCTTCCAAGAAAGCGGACTCCGCGCGCAGGCCAACCCGATGAGCCAGTACCTCCGCGTGCACTAGTCGCCGACGGATCGCATCCACTGCGCCACCCAGCAGCAAACCCAAAAGCAACCCTATGAAGGTCGGCACCAACACCCACCAAACCGTAGACACCCACAGTGCTGACACCACCATCTCTTGGTAGTGCTGAGCAGCAAACCCCGCACCCATGCCCACGAGCGCCCCAAGGCTAGCGCCGCGCCATGCAGCCTCCGGGTAGGCGTCGCACTCAAGCACGATGTAGGTAACGATCTCGCCACTGGTGCGTTGCTCGGCCTGGCCGACCGCGTCTCGAATGCGCTCGAGCTCTCGCTCTCGAAAGCGATCAAGCACCTTCACAGCGTTTGCGTCCTAGCATCCAACAAGGTCGAGCCTCAGTCCAAGTCGAGAATCAACCAAAGTCGACAGCCGGTGCTTGGTCCGCACCCGCGTCTGCTTCGAAGTAGGGCTTCTCATTGAACCCCATCATCCGAGCGACCAGAACGGTCGGAAACGACCGTGCAGCAGTGTTGTACTGCCGTGCTACGTCGTTGAATCGTCGGCGTTCGACCGATATGCGATTCTCGGTACCTTCGATCTGCGCTTGCAGATCACGAAACGCCTCAGTCGCCTTGAGCTCAGGGTAGCGCTCGACCACCAACAGCAATCGCGACAACGCCGAGCTCAATGCTCCTTGAGACTGCTGGAACTGGCTCAGCTGCTCGGCGTTCGGAGTTCCTTGAATGTTGGTCTGACCAACCGATGAACGCGCTTTTGACACCGCCTCGAAGGTCTCCCGTTCGAAATCGCGCGCACCCTTCACTGTTTCAACCAAATTGGGGATCAAGTCGACTCGGCGTTGGTAGGTGTTTTCGACCTGTGCCCAAGCCGCGGCCACACCCTCTTCGAGCCCAACCAAGCGGTTGTACTGCCCACTCACCAGTAGGCCCAAAAAGAGACCAACGGCGAGCAGCCCGAGACATCCGATCAAAGCTACTTTCTTCATCTAAGGCTTACCTCTTCACTCACTCAAGGAATCGTCTTCGACCCACGAGGCCGAACCACTGTGCAAGACCACTGTGCAAGACCACTGGCCAAACTTACGGCGGCGGCCAGCCTACTATTCGGCCTTAGCCCATCGCTGCAGGCCGTTGCTGTACCGAGTAGAGGAAAGCCATGTCCTCCAACCGAGCCCCTTTGCCGTCGGCGACTGCGAATTTGCCCGCTACATCCGAACGCGCCTTCCGCTCGGCAGTCGGTTCATAAAGAGCCGCCGAACCGTACCGACCCTGCTTGTCGATGGCATAGAAGTTGAGCCCGAACAGCGGCTTGCCGCCTTCGAGCAAGCGGTCCTCGGTCATCTCTACCACCCTACGCAACGTGGCAAGACAAGCCTCTTCAGGAGAGGCGCCGTTGCGCATCGCCTCGACCGTCAGGAAAGCGCCGCAGACCTTGATGTTGGCCTCACCCCGACCGGTCGAACCGGCAGCACCGACCGAGTTGTCGCAGTACTGACCCGCACCGATCATCGGACTGTCTCCGACGCGGCCAGGAATCTTCCACGACAGACCACTGGTGGTGGTCACCGATCCAATATTGCGTTGTTGGTCCATCGCACACATATTGATGGTGCCGTGGGTCGACTCTAGATGTTCCTGATCGAACTCGAGCCACGCGTCGTTGGGGTTAAGGCGTCCCTTCCAACGTAACCATGAGCGACGACTTTCGGGCGTCAGCAAGTCTTCTTCTTTGAAACCCAAATCTGTTGCAAACCGTTTGGCCCCCTCGCCCATCAGATAGATGTGATCGGTGTGCTCGAGAACAGCCTTAGCTACTCGCGACGCATTGACGATGCCCTCCAGCGCGCCGACCGCTCCAGCGCGCCTGGTAGGACCGTGCATACAGGATGCATCCAGTTGAACCACACCATCAGCGTTGGGCAGGCCGCCAAGCCCAACGCTCCGATCCTTCGGATCACGCTCTTGAATCGCGACGCCTTCGATCGCAGCGTCCAGAGGATCGGTGCCGGAGGCCATCAGCTCCACAGCCAACTTCACCCCGCGCATTCCATTCGCTGAGGCAACCGCGAGCGGGCCGCTGGAACCAACTTGCGCTGAAGATCGACCGGCGGCAGCCATTCCGAAAGCCGCTGCTCCGAGGCCAAGCGCAGCCCGGCGCGACAAGCCGCTTGTGGCCATGGTCTCTTCATCAGCACCTAAGCCCGATTGCTTGTCACGATCAACCATGAGTTCTTCCTTCCAGGATTCATTTGGGTACGTCTCATCGTACTCGACTCGAGAAGCCCAGGACTGGTCCAGCACCGGCGGACTATCAACCTCGCTAAACTCAACTCATGACTGTGATCACCATCGGCCTAGTGGCCATCTCGGTGCTACTGGGAGCACTCGTCGTCTACGACCTCACCCAGCGTCGCCATGCGATCCTGCGGAACTTCCCCGTGGTCGGCCACCTGCGCTACATTCTTGAGAGCATCGGCCCCGAGATTCGCCAATACTTCATCGCCTCAAATGACGAGGAACGCCCGTTCACCCGAGACGAACGGCGATGGGTCTACGCTTCGGCAAAAAAGGCGAACAACTACTTCGGGTTCGGCACCGACGACGACCTCGAGGGATCGAACCATCACCTGATCATTCGTCACGCAGCCTTCCCCAAGATTGAAGCCGCCAAGCCGGTCGCAGCAGCATCACCCAACACTGGTGACTACGGCTGGCGAGCTCGCCAAGGCGAATATGCGCTTGCCTCCGCGAAGGTGATGGGAGAGGCTCGCAATCGGGCCCGGGCGACGATACTGCCCTCAGTGGTCAACATCTCAGCCATGAGCTACGGCTCGCTCAGCGCCCCAGCAGTGGAAGCGATGAACCGCGGTTGTGCGATCGCAGGGGCATGGCACAACACTGGCGAAGGTGGTGTTAGCCGTCATCACGACCACGGCGGTGAGCTGATCTGGCAGATCGGCACTGGCTACTTCGGCTGTCGCGACGAACAGGGCAACTTCTCCGAGAAACATTTCTTGGAAGTTTGCGACCGCTTCGAGGTGCGCGCGATCGAGGTGAAGCTCTCTCAAGGAGCTAAACCCGGCCTCGGTGGTGTCCTGCCCGCCGCCAAGATCACTCCTGAGATCGCCAGCATCCGTGGCATCCCGATGGGTCGCAACTGTCAAAGCCCGGCCGGTCATAGCGCATTCAGCAACGTCGACGAGATGCTCGACTTCGTTGAGCGCTTAGCCGACGCAACCGGCCTCCCGGTGGGCATCAAGTCAGCTGTCGGCGAACGCCAATTCTGGCATCAGCTCGCCCAAGCCATGCAAAGCGGTCAACGCGGCGTTGACTTCATCACCGTCGACGGCGGCGAGGGCGGCACTGGTGCTGCACCATTGACCTTCAGCGATCATGTCGGGCTGCCGTTCCGCAGCGCCATGAACCAAGTGCATCGCACCTTCGTTGAGCACGGAGTCGACGACCGCGTGCTGTTCATCGGTTCAGGCAAGCTCGGCTTCCCGGAGAAGGCCTTGCTCGCATTCGCCCTCGGTTGCGATGCCGTCAGCGTCGCGCGGGAGGCGATGCTCGCAGTCGGTTGTATTCAAGCTCAGGTGTGTCACAGCGGCCGTTGCCCGACCGGCGTCGCTACTCAAAGCAAGTGGCTTATGCGCGGCCTCGACCCCGCCGACAAGGGTGCTCGATGCGCCAACTACCTCGCGACCCTGCGTAAGGAACTTCTCTGGCTCTCGCACGCCTGCGGCTACGACCACCCGTCGCAGTTCACCCTCGACGACTTCGCCATCCTCGACGGGCAGATGGGCCACACCTCAGCCCGCGCCACATTCGACAGCGCCGATTCGACCAGTGATCTAGTGACCACTTCGGGTCTGGATCGCGCTTGAGCCCAATCCATGTGAATCTCCAGAAGCAGCGCGATCAGAAGGCACTGCGTGATTCGGAGCGCCTCGTTGCCAGTCCAGATGGCACCCATTTCTTCACCTTCCGTCCGGACTGGAGCGGTCCTATTCCGCTCCCCTTCCGAGCGGCAGCGGCAACCATCGATCTGCTCCAAGCCTTCAACGCGCCCCGTGTACTAATCCTCGGGTTTGGCATGGGCGCGATGGGCTCGATGATGAAGACTCGCATGCCGTCCGCCAAAATCGTAGGCATTGAGCCCGATCGAAAGCTACACAAAGCAGCGACAGCAGCACTCACTCCTGATGTGACGCTGCGTCGATCGGACGCAATGAGTTTTCTACGCCGAACCAACGAGACATTCGATCTCATCCTGGACGACTGCTTTGTGGTGACCGCCGACGTGAGCGGCGAGCAGGTACCCTACCGGCCGCCCAAGCTAGAGGTTCTGCCCGAACTGTCGAAAACGCACCTGTCGCCCAACGGAATCTACGCACGCAACCTGCTCGATCAAGACGACCTCTCGCTTGACCAACAGCGACAACGGATCCTCAAGCACTTCAACACGGTTTGTGATCGCAGCTTCCGCGATTGGGACAACGTCTTGGTGGTCGCCTCAGATTTTCCTCTATGCAGAACCACCATTGCTGCGCTGGGTAGCTAGCACCGTAAACCCTGTACACTCGACAGCCGTCCACGACTGAATCGCTCTCACTTGTTCAGCGCCGCTAGCAAAGCGTCGATCACTGAGCCCGTTGGAGCACCCCTGAACGCGCGCCTCGCTGCGGTCGTTCGTCTCGAAGGCTCAAGAGGATCCACAGATGGCACCAGACCCAACACCTCAGGCAACCGAAGCAACCGACTCAGCGGAAGTACCCAGCAAGGCGTACTCGAACTACGTTCTTGTTATCTTGATTCTGGTCTACGTTTTCAACTTCGTTGATCGGCAAATCATCTCGATCCTGGCTGAGGACATCAAAGCTGATCTTGGTCTCACAGACGCCAACATCGCGTTTCTCTACGGCACAGTGTTCGCTGTCTTCTACGCGATTTTTGGCATTCCGCTCGGACGGCTTGCCGACATCTGGACGCGCAAGAACCTCATCGCCATTGGCCTGGTCGGGTGGAGCGCAATGACCGCACTCTCGGGCACCGCCAAGAGCTTCGCGAGCCTCGCAACCTTTCGCATCGGCGTTGGCATCGGTGAATCGACGGCAACCCCGTCTGCGTTCTCGATGCTCGGCGACTACTTCTCGCCAAAGCTCCGGGCCACCGCCATGGCGCTCTACTCAACAGGTGTGTACATCGGCTCAGGCGTCGGCATTGTCATTGGTGGCTTAGTGGTCGACAACTGGAACGAAGCCTACGCAGACGGTGGCGCTCCGTTCGGACTTGCCGGTTGGCAGGCAGCCTTCTTCGCGGTCGGCATCCCGGGCATGCTGCTCGCGATCTGGGTCTGGACCCTACGCGAACCGATCCGCGGCTTAACCGAAGGACTACCTGCAAGAGAGAACCACCCGAGCCCCTTCCGCGAGGCCTTCAAGGAATTGATGGCGGTGCTTCCACCGTTCACACTCTTCTCGCTCGCATCAACCGCCAAGGCGTACAACCGTAGCGCCTCTAAGATGATCGGCACCAACCTCGCTATCGCAGCCGCCTGCGCGGCGGGCGCCTGGCTGCTGATTGCTACCGTCGGCGCAACCGTTCAATGGATCGCTTTGTCGATCGGCCTCTACGCCTTCTTCTCTTGGTTGCAAGGCCTAGCGCTCCGCGACAAGGCAGCCTTCAACATGATCTACAAGAGCCGCACGGTGGTTCTCGGCATGATCGGCTTCGGCTGGCTCGCCTTCGTCGGCTACGGTCTCGGCTTCTGGTCGGCGCCCTACCTGCAGCGCGCGCATGGCCTCACCGCTGGCGAAGTCGGCGCGGTTCTGGGTCCGCTCTCAGCTCTTGGCGGCCTGATCGGCGTTGCCTCCGGCGGCTTCTTTTCGGATTGGCTCCGACGTCGACACAAGAAGGGACGCTTGATCGTCGGCATGCTCACCGCTGCCCTTTCCCTCCCAGCAGGGTTCGGCTTCATTTACGCTGAGGACACAACCACAGCCTATGTGCTCGTCTTCATCTTCAACGCCCTCTCCTCCTTCTGGATCGGCTCTGCCGCCGCCCTCTCGAACGAGATGGTGATGCCGAGGATGCGCGCCACTGCCTCCGCCTACTATGTCCTCGCGATGACCTATGTCGGTCTAGCTCTTGGTCCTTTCACCATGGGGCAGATCAGCACCCGACTCACAGCGGCAGGCCAAGACCCAACCCTCGCCCTACGCAACGGCATCCAAATCGGTCTATGCGCCTACGGTCTCGCTCTCATTTTCCTCTTCATCGCCAGCCGCTCGGTGGTCGAGGAGGAAGAGAGCAGGCTCGAACGAGCCCAGGCAGCCGGAGAAGTCATCTAACAATCGTTGGGGGCGGTGGCGAGACTTCGTTCACTGCCACCGCCACCCCTCAACCCACCGTACCCCCCTATCCGCTGCGCCCCTTAGCCGCTGCGCTGCAGGTACAGTCTCAACGCGGCCTTACGAACGTTCTCGCGCAAAGCCTGACTCTTGGCCATGGCCCGCAGGTCGGAGATTCGCATTTGCTCCAGCAACCGAATAGCCATGGGCGAGGGCGTTCCCGGATGTTTGACCAACGCAACTTGCACTTCGTAGTTGCCTGCCCACTTTCGATCGCTCGCTAGACGCTTCAGAATGCCGCCCGTGGTCTGCGGATGCTTGGCAATCTTGATGATCTCTTTGTTCTCGATGCGCGGATTGTTGAGCAATCCCATCTGAACTGAGAACGTGTGATCCCGCAGCAGCAGCTGACGCTCTTGGCGCGACGCCCTGGTGGCGAGTCGCGCCTTCTCATTGGGGTTCATCTGGCCGAGCGAATGTGCCAGAGAGACTCCGCGTGACTCGTTAAACGTGATCGCCTTCTTAGCCTCAGGGCTGAGTTTCTCATCGGGCGGAGCATCGTCGACAGGAGCGTTGTCGGCAGGAGCGTTGTCGGCCGGAGCGTCATCGAGCGGCCCATCGGCGGCCGGTGCATCGTCGGCAGGAGCACTGCCCGCGCCACTCTCGGCCACTTCAAGCGAGGTCAGCCGACCGTCCTGAACACGTGCACGCCACTCCCCTGATTGGCTCAACAACACCTCAAGTTCGTCAGCGCCTCGCTCTGCGATGGCCGCGACCTCGCCTGCAGCTCGGTCCTCTTCGCTGTGAGACTCCACATCTTGCTCTGCGCCGAACTCGAGGGAGAGGTCTGGACTACTGTCGGGATTAAGCGATGCGACGTCGAAGACATCGGTACTGTCATCCGGCGACCGCGGCGTCTTCCGCTTCAACACCATACTCCTGGAGGTCGACGAGGGTGCATCCTCGACCGGCTCGACAACTGTGTCTGGTGCATTCTGCGCACTCTCCACCTTCTCAGGTGCGGGCGCTCGAACCTCTAGACGTAGATCTTCTACCTCTGGAAAATGCTGCGCGGCCCAACTCTCAGGCGAATTGAGATTCACCTCCGGCTCGCCATCTTTCACCTTCAGGCTCGGCAGCTCAAAGGCGTCAGATCCCGGCTCGGGATCCTCGTTCGGGTATTGCGGGCGCGACGGCTCAAAGAGACTTCGACTCGAGCGCACCGGCTTCGACTCAGTCGCCAGGTGCTCGGGCGCTCCTTCTCGATCAAGCCATTCGACCATCGTTCCGTACCGATCAGCGCCGGAACGGAACACCTGTTTCACCCGGCAGCGCATTGATACTTCGAGGACGCCCGAAACCAACAAGACTTCGATCTCAACACCTTCATCCAGACGCTGTTCTAAGCGAACAATGAAGTCTCCGGCAGCCGCCTTGTCGAGCCAGACTTGAGCCTCTTCGGCGCTGTCAACCTCGATGCGCGCACGACTGCTCTTAAGATTGAACTGCGCCGTCTGAGGGGCGCGATACGAATCGCTAGATGACATCGAACCGAAAACCTTAGCAGGCCTAGGAGTGGTGTGGCTCGGACGCGAGTTCTACGCCAGAGCGCTTGTTCACTGCAGCCCGGCTCTTTCCCCAAGCGGCACAGATTGGCGCCACAACAAAAACCGACTCCGGCACCATGGAGCAACCATGGAGCCAAAGCCTCAGGCTCCAACTGCTCACGTTGCGCGTTTGCGCACAGTCGCTAAAGAGCGCTCGCAATCACGCTTCGAGCCACGAGCGCAGACCGACTCAGTCGTCGCCGTATCGGATCTCGAAGCGGCGCAGCATGAAGCTTGCTAGAGCAAGCACTGCCACCGTCAGAACCAACAGGCCAGCAACAGACAACCAGACCGACGGCGGCTCAGCGACCACGGCAAAAGGACCCTCTGACATTGGCAGGGGCACCATGCCCTTGAGATAGTGGATGACGCTGATCTTCTTGAGTGCTGGTGGGAGTAGAAAGTTGAGCGATTCCCAACCGAGCACGGCACCGGCCGGAACGATCGGATTCTTGAACAACAATCCAAGAATCAGGAAGACCGCGCCGTAGCCCAAACAAGCGAGCACGGTGACGCTGAGGTAGGCGAACAACTGCCCGCCTCCCGGGCCCGAGGTCAGATCCTCAAGCGCCCGCGAGATACCAAATGACGGATAGATCAGCAAGTAGCTCAGCATCACGCTGCTACAGAACAAGAAGATCGCAAGGGACAAGCCCGCCAGGTACTTGCCGACCACCATCACGTCGCGGCGCAGCGGCGAGAGCAACAGGTAGTGCAAGCTGCGCTCTAAGACCTCACCTCTGAACAGTGTGGTGAAGATACCGACGCAGCCAAAGAAGATCAGCCCTCGCAGCATCACCGTTTGGAAGATCATCGCGTAAGCACGGCGGGCATCGCCGAGGGTCGAAAACAACGGCTCGCCGCCCGGTCGTTTGATCACCACCAGGACCAGCATAATGAGAACAGGCGCCGCGGCAACAGCGTAGTACGCAAGCGATCGCCGACCGGTGAGTGCCTTGCGCAAACTGATCATCACCAAGGCCTGGGTCTGTCGACGCCAGAGTTGCACGCCACTGGGTAGCTGGGGCATCGCTTTGCTCGGAGTTTGCTCTGTCTCTGCGACGCTCATCATGCGACTCCTTCGTCACCGACCAAGTATTGGTAAACGGCTTGGACGTTCTCATCTGCGGGACCGATCCCCTCCAAGCGATAACCACCCTCGACCACCAACTCGGTGATCAAGTCGTAGAGCTCATTCGCTCGACGAGTACGCAGGTGAAAGCCCCCACCGTCGTCGTGCATCTGAATCTCGGTTGGTTCACTGCGTTGAAGAATCTGCGCGGCCAGTTCCGCCGGCCGATCGCAGCGCACATAGATCTGCAGCGGCTGCTCCGTAACCTCGTTGCGCACACCTTCGATCTGACCTTCGGCGACGATGTAGCCGTTAGAGATGAACACCACCCGATCCGAGAGCATGTCGACCTCGTGCAGGATGTGACTCGAGATCAAGAGGTGCATGCCTTGATCAGCCTTCTCTCGGAAGATGGCGATGACTTCGGCGCGAGCCATGGGATCTAGACCATTGAGCGGCTCGTCGAGAACCAAGACTCTGGGGTTGTGGGCCAGCGCCTGCGCCAAACGAATTCGCTGGCGCATGCCCTTGCTGTATCCGTCGGCCTTACGATCGGCGGCCTTGGTCAGACCGACTTGCTCGATAGCAGCCATGGCCAGATCGTCTGCATCCTTCAATGAGTATCCATGAATCCTGAGCGTGTCGCGAACGAATACCCGGCCAGTGACGCCGCGCGGAAACGAATCGAACTGCGTGCAGTAGCCCACTTGGCGAAACATGCTCTCAGGATGGGTCGGTTCGACATCGAGGATCGTCAGTCTGCCTTCGGTTGGAGCGATCAGACCAGACACCAAGTTCATCAGCGTGGTCTTACCTGAGCCGTTGGGCCCAACCAAGCTGGTGATACCAGGTCCGATCTCGAGGTTGACCTGGTTGATTCCGAGCACCTCGCCGTAGAACTTCGAGACATTCTCCAGGCGAATGCCGGTGTGTCCGCTGTTCTCGCCGAGCCCGGTCGGATCGTTGACACCCATCATGAGATCACCTCGAAGGCGCGGATGCGTCGGTAGAGCATGAATAGGCTGAAAGCGGCGAACAAACCGAGGCATATCCAGGCCACCATCCACGGCACTACCCCAGCCTGAATCTCTCTGCCCAAGAGTTGATTCCAAATCCGGATCATCAAGTCGTTGAGCACGATGATGCTGCCCCACCAAGCGCCGTAGAGCGCCTTGAATACGTTACCGACAGCGGCGGTGACCAAGATGGAGCCCAAGAACAGAATCCGAGCGAACGGCTTCCACTTGACCCATGCTGAGACTGCCAGCGCATAGATCGACAGCACCACAATCCAGACCGAGAATCCGATGAGCATCGCGGGTCCGATCCTTCCGTGCTCCTGGATCCACTCACCCCCGGCGAGCGCCGACTGCAAGAAGAACAAGAACAGGCTCGGAACGATTGTGATCGCCGCCGCTAGGCCCAAGAGTACGGTGAGTTTGCCCAACACGTAGTCGGTCTTGTTGACCGGTCTTGAAAGGTAGAGCGGTAAGGCCGCGTTGCGCAAGTCTGGCGAAATTAGCGCGGGCCCGACCAGCATCACCAACACCAGGCTCAAGAAGGTGTGCGGCACGACCACGCCGTAGTAGAAAAACGTGCTGTCTATAGTGACGATGTCTAGCGCATCAAGCTGCAGCAGCGACATCGCCTCGACGTTGTAGCGCAGGTAGATGATCACCGTGCTCACCAAGGTCGGCAGAAAGCAAGCAACGAAGTACGCCACAAACAAGCGCGACCGAAACACCTCTTGCAAGGCGTAGCGGGACAGCACCGTGAAACGTGACCACGTCGGAGTGCTAGGCCCCTTGTAACCGTGGTAGGTGCGATCGTAGACAGACATTAGGCTTGACCCTCCGCAGTGTTGGCGGCCGCACCGTTGGCCGCCCTTGACGAGGGGGGCTCGTCGTCCATGGCCTTTAAGAAGATATCTTCAAGCGAGTCTCGCTTGTAGTCGAGCTTACGAATCTGAAGATGCTCGTCTTGGGCTGCCACGTAGAGATCGGCGATCTCCACGGTCTCAGGAAGCACCGCTTTCATTCGTCGGCGATTCTGAATCGCGACTTCGCATCCTCGAGTCCGCAGAGCCGCAGAGAAGATGTCTTGTGCCGACTCACTCCGCCGATCGCTGCTGACGGAGTGGCGCACCTCGATCTCAAGAAATTTGCGATTCGTCTTCCGCTCTTCTTCGAGGTTGCAGTAGTTGGCTATGTGCCCATCTTTGAGAATCAACACTTCGTCACAGCACTCCTCAACGTCCCGCAACAAGTGCGACGACACCACGAGGTTGGCTGAACCTGAATCCCGGATCTCGCGAATCAAGCGCAGCATGCGCACGCGCGCCGGTGGATCAAGGCCATTGGTCGGCTCATCAAGGAAAAGGAGTCGTGGGCCATGAACGATCGCTTGAGCAAGCTTGGCAAGTTGCTTCATGCCCAGAGAGTACGATTCCAGCTTGCGATACCGCGCTTCGCCCAGGCCGACATAGAAAAACACCTCGTGAGCGCGCTCCAACGCTTGCTTACTCGGCAGGCCAGACAACTCTGCCATCAGCCGAACGAAGCGCACGCCAGACATGCCCGCGATGAAGGCGTCGCGTTCGGGCATGTAGCCGATCAACTCGCGAATTGCCTTGCCTTCCCGACCGATGTCTCGACCAAGAATGCTGGCGGTCCCTGCGGTGGGTGCGTAAAACCCCAGCAGGGTGTGAAGCAAGGTTGTCTTGCCCGCGCCGTTAGGTCCCAACAGGCCAATGCATCGACCATTGAAGGACCCGCTGAGCGACTGCAGAACTTGATGGGAGCCGAAGCTCATGCTCAAGCCATCCAGCTCGATCACCGGTGCATCAGCCACCGGCCTAGGCCGCTGTGTGTTGCTGTCTTGTCCGGAAGCTTCCCGGGCTGCGATGGTCACAAGATGTTTCCTGTTGAGAAGAGGTTTGAGGAGATCGAGGCTCTTTCACTGACCTGAACTTCAGCGCTCAACTAGCGCAGCGCTGGGAGGCTCGAGAACCGCACCCTAGCGAGCGAATGTCACAAGCAAAAGCTGGTTTGCACTTGCCCCACCCTACGCACTCGACCGGCTTGCTGTTTCGCAATTATCACGCATAGCGCCATAACTTTTACGGTCAGAGTCTTGGGGCTTCGATCATGTTGTCCAGACACAGAAATGCCGATTCGAAGCCGGCATCGCCGGCTCCGAATCGTCGGTCTCAAGCCCGTCTGAACCACTGGGTCGAGGCACCGATCAACCTGCAGTCTAGATCCCGGGGATCCCGGACATGACGCCGGGCAACCCGCCCAAACCAACCAGTGAACTCAGGCCCCCGAGCGGCAGGAAGGCAGGACTGTTGCTGACCATACGAATACGGTCATCCTCGCCGTAGAAGCAGTAGAGCCCAGGGCCATCGTCGGCCATGTCATCCAAAAAGCCATCGATCCGTTGACGCTGCTCTTCGGTGACACCATCAGGGATGGGCAGTTTGTCGGCCAGACTGGCCAACGTCTCCCCCAGTCGGTTGAATACCACCGCTGAAAAGTCGACATAGCCGTCGCTCGGCAGCAGTTCTTGGAACTCTTCAGAAGTCACCAACGAGGCTCCGCCTTCACGCACCATGATGGCCTGTTCAACCAGTGCCCGGCTGGGCCCTGCGACCATGAAGCCATCCACATAGGTGTAGGTGAAGTTGGGACTGAGATCGAAACCCTCCACCGTCGGGCGATCAATCTCCACCGAGTAGAAAACACGTCCACCGTTGCCTTCAGACTCGACCAGGGTCACACCGCCCTCTTCAACCTCTTCGTTGATGCGCTGCACCAAGGTCTCGAGTGTGGCCTGCAGGAGGCGCTCATCGTAGACCTCGAGGATTAGCTTCCAAGACGGCGTCGGCAGCAGCGGACCGTCGACAGCCACCGTAACTTCGCCACCCAAAGCGGCTGCCAGATCGTCGCGCAGACTGAAACCGAGTTCGGCCTCGACCTCGTCCAAGCCGTTAACCTCGCCGTTTGCCAAGGCCATCGCCAGCACCTCATCGAGGATCAAAACTGGATCCTTGTGGACCGCGCCGCTCGCGAATGTAGCGTTCGCCGAGACGAACTCCAGCGACTCCATCGCGCCGGGGTTAGCAAGCCAAGCCGCCACCCCTTGACGTTCCCCAGAAAAGGTCAGATCTGCTGCGGTGTAAGCGCGCTCTTCATCTTGATTGCGCTCCACCACCAAGTACTGGATCGAACCGAGCCCGGTGAACTCCAAAGCCATGTCGTCGCTATCTGAGAACTGACTACCCAGCAACGCTGAGAGATCAACGGCACCCAGATACTCGGCGCCACGATCGTAGGCATCGGTCACCGTGCCGTGGAAATCACTACCCGCAAAGCCACTGCTCGTGCCACTCGCAATCCGGTTGATCTCCGAGATCTCCGTGGTCGCGACCAGCATGTCGTTAGCGACCATCACGTACAGCGCTTCACCCGAGGCGCTGACCGTAGTCGTGCTCTCATCGAGCAGAACGATATCGATCTCACCAGCTCCTTGTTCATCCAACTCCGCCTGCAACTCGGCGATCTTTTCGGCCAGAGCGGCGTGCAATCCAGAGGCGTTGTCGACTTGCGACAGCACCATCGGGGTTGGCTCGCCACTGTTGATGGGATCGAACCCAAGAGCGACCACCGTCTCTTCGCCCAAGAACTCGGACAGCTCGCGGACCGCGTCGATGAACCGATCAACATGATCGGCGCCGCCCTGCCCCATCTGTGCCCACTGGCCAGCCAGTGCCGGGTTTGCTGCGACACGCTCGCGGATCAGCCCATAGATCTCGGTGAGAGTGGCGGTGGGATTGGGCAGTGCAATGTACACCGCGGTATTCACGGGTACTTGCTCGAGCAATTCGGAGGAGTAACGTGGCTGCGCCGAAGCAAGTACTTGGTTGAGGCTATCCCTCAGTTCTCCGAACTCTTCGAGCATCGACAAGTAGCGATTCACATCACCACTCCAGCCAATCTCTTGAGCCAAAGGATGGGCTGTCAGCGTCACTCTTGAACCCAACTGATCGCCGGGATAGAGCGACGTACGTAGACGCGCCTGCTCGACTTGAACTTCACCCTCGATCACGGAAACCCGAGACCCCTTGGTGCCGTGGCTAACCGCAAAAATCGTTCCCTTGACCGAGACCAACATCTCGTCGGTGGTGACGTCTAGAGTGCCTTCGCGCTGTTTCGCTGCCTCTACGATGATATCGCCGCGATCCACGCGAACGCGGTATCCCGAACGCTTGCGCAAGACCTCGAGCGCCGCTCGCTCGTTGACCTCAATGCGCGAACCGTCCGCGAGTTCGAGCAGCGCACCGCTCCCCTTTGCGGTCCGGATTTCCTGTCCACCATCGATCCAATCGCCCGGGAAGAGCGGCGCGAGTTCACCGTCGTTCAAAGCGAACAGCTGGCCATCGATGCTCTTCACCTGCAACAGCTCGGACTGGCCGGTGGGCCAGAATTGCCGCCAAGCCAGAAAGCTAGCGAACAGCGTCAACATCACAGCGGCTGCGGCAGCAAAGGACCGTAGCCCGCTATTGCCGTTAGCCGCACGGCCCGCCGGTGCCTCAGCGGCACCAGTCCGGAGCGCTTGCGCCGCCCGCCGGCAAGGAATGCAGTGCCTGACATGGTCTTCGACCAACAGGGCTCGGCCTTCGCTCAGCTCGCCCGCGTAGTAAGCGGGTAACAACTCAGAGAAATCCTCACAGGTCCGCAGCTCGCTCTCCGACTCGATCGGTAGCACAACGGCTTGGCTCATCTCCGACCAACCCGCCTCGCGCTGCAGTCTGGCGCGTACACGCGTGACCGACTCCGTGTCGTCCGGAATGTCCTTGCGGATCGCCGCCAGCGCATCGTCTAGCCGAACATCTTCAGCAGCCATCGCGGCGTTGGCGTTTTCAGTTTTGTTTTCTTTGCTCATCATCATTCTTCCGTTGTGAGCCCTTCGATAGGGCATTAATACTGTGCTGGAAGCGGTCTATGGAGTACTCAGGTCAAAGGTAGCTGAAGGCTTAGAGTTCTATGCGACTACGGGGCGTAGGTCGCCCTTCAGACGCTCGCGACTCCGGTGCAAGGTGACGGCCACCGCAGAGCGAGAGGTCCCGATCAACTCTGCGATCTCGGTGTTGCCGTAGCCCTCGAAATAGCGCAAGGCGAAAATTTCTGCGGCGCGCTCATTGAGCTTGGACACCGCGTGCCGCACTTGATCCCTGATCTCGGAGCGTTCTGCTTCGGCCAATGGAGCAGCTGAACTCTTCAGAGCGTGCCGAGGATCGTCATCCTGGTCTTCATCGAGCGGCACTGAGGGATTCCGCTTACGGCTGCGCAGAAGGTCCAGCCCAGCGTTCACTGCCGCACGATGCAAGTAACTGCCCGCGCTATCACCAAGATCTGGGATCGACTCCCGTTTCAAGAGCCGCACAAAGACGGTTTGCAGAACATCTTCGGCGTCCGTCATATCCCCGGTCACCCGGTATGCGGCTCTAAACATGCGCGGAGAGTGCTGATCGAACAGCTGCTCGATCGTCCCCGATCTCACTCCGCTTGTGGGTTCCTGCGTTGCTGCCGCCATCATTTTCTGTGATCTCCGATGCCAATGATCTCGGTCTATCGTCTCAAACGCCTGGTCTGCTGGGCTCAGGCTTCATCCTTAGCGGGACTACAACCTGAAAACGACGCTATCTCCACTCGATTAACGTCGATTCTCCACTTTCTTGGGCTATCGGCACCGACCCATCACGATCGCTCACGACCCCAGAGGCTCTCCAAACCGCAGGCGAACACCACAATCAGGCCGCCGAGGATGGTCCGCGACGCCGGGATCTCTGCGTGCAGCAGAGCTGCGAACACCGGGCTTGCCACCAGTTCAATCAGCAACAAGAGCGACACTTCCACCGCCTTTAGTGCCCGCATCGCTGGCAACAAGATCGCGTAGGCCAAACCGATCTGAACTGCACCAAGGTATACCGCCACTCCAACATCTACCACGCTGAGTGGTTGCCACAGTGCTACCGCGAACGGAGCTGCGATGATCGCCGCGAGCAGATTGCCGTAGGCCACAGCCTGCATTGCCGCGTCTGAGTTCCGAGATCCTTCCTTGGGCGCTGCCCGTTGCACCGCAGACAATCCCAAAATAATCAGCCCGAAGCAAAACCCCGCCCCAGCGGCCAGTCCTCGTCCTAACAACGGCGATGTTGCCGTCACCGAGACTGGGTCGCCAGCCCCGAGCAAGATCAGCATGCCGAGCAGAAACAGTGGCAGCAGGACCAGCAGGCGCGAGCTCAGTCTCTCACCGAGCAGCCACGGCGCTAGCAGCAAGACATACACCGGCGCACTGGCTTGTAACAAGGTTACGCTGACCGCACTTGCCATGGTGTTGGCGTGCACAAACAAGAGCATGACGCCGGCATAAGGCACCGCCAACAGAAAGGCCACCGGCTGCGGTTTTCGCCTGAGCGCTGGCGCTAGAAGCCAGAGCACGGCGAAAGCGATCAGTGACCGCAGGCCCGCGGTCTGCCAGGCCGTCATCGACGCCATCTTGATCGCCGCACCGCCGGTCGAGAACAAGATGCCGACAACGGCCACCCCACCCAGAGCTTTTACTCTTGCTGACTCCACCCGCAGCGCTCCAAGGTTGACCAAAAGAGATACGCCTGGCCGCGGTCCCGGCTCTGCAGAAAGCTAAGGAGCCGAAACCGTATTCGATTATGATGGACTACCGAGCGACTGCTGCATGCTTCGTTATCGGATCTAGCGCGAATTCGCTAACCCTGCGACTTCGACCGATTGAGCATCGTCGCGGGTGCAGGCTCAGTGCCGCCCGATTCGCTGGGATCCGACACGGCAGGGGCGCCAAGTCGTCCATTCAGTCGATCGGCTCGGTCAGCCTTGCTGAAATCGTCATGCGAAACTCCGCTCAACCCCCAACAGCCAAGGGTGCTCCAGATCCACGCGGAAATCGAGGCGCACGCCGTATGGGTGCCGCGGTCGGCGATCCCTACCGCGAGCAGTCAACCTTCGCTCCGGGCTCAGTGCTCAAGGATCGGTTCCGCGTCCTGCGCTTCCTCGCCCGCGGCGGCGCCGGCGAAGTGTATGAAGCGTTCGACACCGAGCTGCGCTGCCCTGTAGCGATCAAGCTGGTCCGCCCCGAAGTGGCCACGAACGAGAGAGCGGTCGATCGGTTTCGTCGAGAGATTGCCCTCGCACGCCAGGTCACTCATCCGAACGTAAGCCGCATCTTTGACGTATTTCGAGTCGAACTACCGTCGACTCACTCAGGCCAACGGCCGGTGAACACTTTGTTCTTGTCGATGGAGCTGCTGGTTGGCGAAAGCCTGGCAGCACGGCTGCACCGACTCGGCCCGTTGAGCCAGACTCAGGCGCTACCCCTGGTGATCGACATCATCGAGGGACTCAAGGCAGCTCACCGCGCCGGCGTCATCCACCGCGATCTCAAGAGCGCCAACATCATGCTGGCACGCAACGGCGACGAAGTCCGCGCAGTGATCATGGATTTCGGACTTGCTCAAGATCGAGCTCGTGACCCCGACGATCCCAATCCGCTCACCAACAGCGGAGTGGTCGTCGGCACTCCAAACTACATGTCGCCAGAGCAGCTCACTGGCGGCGAAATCACCCCGGCGGTTGACCAGTATTCACTCGGCATCGTCTTGTTCGAGATGCTCACCGGAGAAAGGCCTTTCCGAGGTGAGAACGAAGTTTCGACGGCAGTGAAGCGGCTGACTGAACCGCCACCATCGCCTCGTGCAATCGTGCCCGAACTCGATGTCCATTGGGAACGCACAGTCTTGCGCATGTTGGACGTCGAACCAGGCCAACGATTCGCGCGCCTAGATGACATCCTCCACACCTTGGTGGGCACCACCATGCCAGTCGCATTGCCGGGCGGCGGCGCCGTTAGGCGGCCGGTACGACCGAGCGTCTTGTTCACCGCTGGCGGGGTCGTCTTAGTGGCGCTTGCATTGAGCCAAGCCGGACCAGAACTGTCGAAGCGACTGTTCACCGCCGAAAGCCTGACGCAGTCTCTGATCGCCGATCGCGGCGCTGCCCCACTCACCATCGGCACGATTCAGCCGGATGTCGTACCCCAGGCCTATCGTTGGATGACCACTGCAATCACCGGCATCCTCGCGCACGCCCTGCACGGCGACGGCATCGACGTTTCGTGGGTCCCCTCCAGCGATCTAAGTGACGCCGCCGACCCGCCCTCTCAGCGCGCCGCTTTGCACGCGCCCCTTTATGTCGGCGGTAGCTACCTCCTTGACCCAGCCCTCGAACTGATCACGCTGGAACTGACCTTCGTCGACGACTCGATCGAGAGTGAGATCTGGGTGCAAGGATCAGCCCATCAACTGGTCGAGGTCGCGACCGAAGCAGCGGCGCGGATTCGGAGTGCGGCCGGCCTCAGTAGCTCCCTCAATACCCAGCGCCCTGACCCCAGCGCGTTGCTCCTGCGGGTCGCAGCGCGTGAACTCAACAGCGGCCGCAATCTGGCTGGCCTGAGGCTCTTAGAGCAGGGTCGCAACGCCGATCCACCAAGCGGCGCCCTGCTCGCAGAACTGTCATACGTCTTGCTGCAAGCAGGCAACCGTGATGCCGCTTTGCAAGCTGCACGACGCGCTATGGCGACTGATGCGAGCGACCGCAGAGGTCAACTGTCGGCGCAAGCGGCGGTGGCGTGGGCTGCAGGCGATCTCATGGGTGCCGCGGATTACTATGCGGAACTGCAGCGTAGCTACTCCGATGATCCGGCGATCAAGCTCCGGCGCGCTGCGGTGCTGATAGAACTACGCGAAGCCGACGAAGCGCTCGCGGTACTCGACGAGATTCCGAGCGAAGACCGCAATCAAAACATGATCGCTTGGACGCTGAGGGCGCGCGCTTACAATCAACGTGAAGCAGCCTCGGAAGCATTGAACAGCGCCACTAGAGCCATCGATATTGGTCGCAACAGCGGTGCCGACATTCCCCTCGGCGAAGCGCTACTGCAAGCCGGTCGAGCTCACCTCCTACAGCAAGATCTCAACCCGGCCAAACGATACCTGGTTGAAGCTGATCGACTCCTGCAGCGGAGCGGAGGCACCTTCATCCGAGTCCGGGTTCTCGAGACTCTGATCGAACTAGAACAAGGCCGCTCTGCCCTTTCGGCAGTCGCTGATCTGCAACAACGTCTCGCAGACCTGCGAACAAGCACACGCGACTAGCTACCGCGGCGGCACCTAGCGGCGCGGAGAGGACACGTGCTTACAGTCGGCTAGCCACCAACGCCAGGGGCGCTCGACCGCTTTGGTGATGCCGATGCGGGGCCCCTGCCGCGGAGCGCGAGGTGGCGCAGTGCCGTCGTCAAAGATCGCAACACGAGAGGTACGGTTCGCCAAGTCGGCGCCGTTGTCGGCGTCGCTGAGGCCGAGTGCTGCACACAGCTTTCCAGGTCCCGAACACAGATCGAAGTCGGTCTTCGCCTTTTCGCGGCGCTGGCGTTGGTCATGCAACCCGTGGGTCGGCACCAGTGCCCGAATCAGAATCGCGGCGCCCCACCCTGGATCTCCACAAACAACGTTGGCACACCAATGAATCCCATAGCTCCGGTAGACATAGAGGAATCCTGCAGCACCAAACATCACTTCGCAACGCGGAGTCGGACCGTTGAACGAATGGCTCGCTGGTTCCGACTGATCGTACGCCTCGACCTCCGCGATGCGACCGCCAACGCAACTGGCAGAGCAGCTGGCAGAGCGACTCGAACCTGGGTCACCGACGAGCAGCAGCTTGTTGAGCAGCACTGGCGCCAACTCGCACGCGGGGCGATCGAAGAACGTGCGCGGCAAGATCATTGGCGTCTTGCCCTATGTGGCAGCATCAACGGCAAGAGCTTGCTGACGAAGCCCTGTAGGGCGGCTAAACCGTCCGGGTAGAGGAGGGTTTCCTCATGCAAGCGACTAGTCGCCGACTCAAGCACAACCGTCTTCATCTCTTTTCGCAGCCCAGCGAGGAATCACAAGCATGAATCGCCACCAACCATTGTCTGCCTCTCCTAAGAAAATCGCGTTCATCGGCCTCGGAGTCATGGGCTACCCCATGGCTGGCCACCTTGCTCGGGCCGGCTATGCGCTCACCGTTTACAACCGTACTCAGGCGATCGCCGAGCGCTGGGTCAAGGCGCATGCGGAGGCAGCGGGCACAGTTGCGAGCGCCACGCTGCCGCGCGATGCAGCTAGCGACTGCGACTTTGTCATGGTCTGCGTCGGCAATGACGACGACGTACGCTCGGTAACCCACGGTCCCGATGGAGCCATAGCTGGTCTCAAAACAGGTGCGGTCTTGATCGATCACACCACCGCCTCTGCCAAGCTCGCTCGCGAGCTCGACACACTCTGCCGGGCACACGAAGCGGGCTTCATCGACGCTCCTGTTTCTGGCGGGCAAGCTGGAGCTGAGAACGGGCAGCTCACCGTCATGTGCGGCGGCTCCGATGAGGACTTCGCCAGCGCCGAAAGGGTCATGGACGCTTATGCCAAAGCGACCACCTTGCTTGGGCCGGCGGGAGCAGGCCAGCTCACCAAGATGGTCAATCAAATCTGCATCGCAGGCCTGGTCCAGGGACTAGCCGAAGGGCTCCACTTTGCCCAGACAGTCGGTCTCGATGCGAAGCAGGTGATCTCCGCGATTTCTAAGGGGGCCGCCCAATCGTGGCAGATGGAGAATCGGTCCTCAACCATGGTCGACGGCAAATTCGACTATGGCTTTGCCGTCGAGTGGATGCGCAAAGACCTAAGCATCGCTCTCGATCAGGCAAAAGTGTCCGGGGCTCGGTTGCCGGTGACCGCCTTGGTTGACCAGTTCTACGCCGACGTCGAAGCGATGGGCGGGAGTCGGTGGGATACCTCGAGCTTGATCTGTCGACTAAGTGCTGCGAACGACGACTAGCCAACGCCAGGAAGCGCTAGCGGCTCTGAGGCCGCCTGCACTCGGGGTCAGCCCAACTGGGTCTCTAGGCCTGCTCGCTGGGAACGTGAACCACCAGGCCATCCAAAGCCTCGGAGACCTCGAGCTGGCAACTCAATCGGCTGCGCTCATCGGGATCGATGGCGAACTCGAGCACGTCTTGCTCAGCCTCGTGGGCTACGCCCACGCGCTCCACCCACTCAGCATCGACGTGCACGTGGCAGGTACTGCAGGAGCAGGAGCCGCCGCAAGCTGCGACGATGCCGTCGATGCCATGGTCGACCGCACCCTCCATAACAGAAGTGCCAACGGCGATCTCAACAGTCTTGCGATCTCCGCCGGGCTCAACGAAAGTGATCTTGGGCAACGGTAACTCCTTCAGTAATTCTCTATCTTTGGCGGCTTAGTACAGGTGAACGAGCACCCTCAGAGTACGCCTACAAACTTCACGCGGCCTTTGGGCTTGGGGCTTGGGACTTGGGACTTGGGACTTAGGACTCAGTCCCAAACGCGGATCAGCCCTTCTTGAGCCACAGAGGCCACCAGTTCGCCGCTGCGACTGTAAAACAGACCACGGTTCAATCCTCGTCCGCCGCTTGAACTCGGGCTGTCCTGGACATACAAGAGCCACTCATCTGCCCGGAACGGGCGATGAAACCACATCGCGTGATCAAGGCTCGCGACCTGCATCTTGGGATTGAGAAACGACAACCCATGTGGGTACATGCAAGTGTCGAGCAACGACCAATCTGACAAATAGGCTAGGGCGCACTGGTGAACTTGCACGTCGTCCGGCAGCACATCCGAGGTCTTGATCCAGCAACTCTGCTGGGGCGGACGCTTCTTCGGCTCGAAGTCGTTCCTCGAACCCAACTCGCCCGGAACCGGTCGCAGCTCCATCGGGCGAAAGCGCGTGTACTGTGACACCAGCTCTTCTTCTGCTCCAGCGTCGCGCGCATGCCTGAGCCGCACCTCCATCTCGTCCTCGAGATCTTCCGGCGGCGGAACATCCGGCATCTCGCTTTGGTGGCTGAGACCGGCTTCCTGCACTTGAAACGAGATCGACATATTGAAGATGGCGCGACCGTGTTGGATCGCGACCACTCGCCGAGTATTGAAACTACGACCATCGCGGATCCGGTCTACCACGTAAAGAATCGGCACCTGAGGATCGCCGGGGCGCAAAAAGTACCCATGCAGCGAATGCGCAAGCCGCTCGGACGCTAGTGAGCCCTCGGCACCAACTTCTCCAGATTCAACCGTCCTCGACGCTGCCACCAGCGCTTGTCCAAGGACTTGCCCACCGTACACGCGCTGCCAGCCTTCGGTCGGTCCTTGGCCACGATAGTGGTCCCTTTCGATCCGTTCGAGGTCGAGCAGATCGACCAGCTTCTTGAGGTCTCGGTTCATAGCCGCGCAACCATAGCGGATCTCAACGTGTGCGCACCGCACTTGCGATGCCGCGCAACAGTTAGGGGCAAGCTGTCGTACAGTTCTCACAGGAGACAGGTGCCTCCCTCAACTTAGACACTCAAGCAAGGTACGTAACATGGCGTTTTTCAATCGCGGTCTCGACGACCACTTCAACCCCAACGAGCCGCTCATCTCGCTGCGGGGCGTGAACCGGTACTACGACTCGGGTTTCGGCCGCACTTACGTGCTGCGCAAGGTCGACCTCGATTTCAAGCCGGGCGAATTCGTCACCGTCATGGGCCCGTCTGGAGCTGGCAAATCGACCCTACTCAGTGTCATGGGCATGTTGGATTCCGAATTCGAAGGCTCGTATCGATTTCTAGGCCACGAAGTCACGCAGCTCAAGCCCAAGCACCGGAATCAGCTGCACAAAGAGAACATCGGCTTCGTATTCCAGGCATATCACTTGATCGACGATCTCACTGTCTACGAAAACCTCGAAGTCCCGTTGTCCTATCGCAACATCAAGAAGGCCGAGCGCGAAGCCCTGGTCGCCGACGTGCTCGATCGATTCCAAATGGTAGGCAAGCGCGACCTCTACCCCAGCCAGCTTTCGGGTGGCCAACAACAGTTGGTGGGCGTCGCGCGCGCATTGATCATCGAGCCCAAGGTCATCCTCGCTGACGAGCCAACCGGCAACTTGCACTCATCTCAGGGTCGGGAGATCATGGAACTGTTCAAGGAGCTCAACGACGAGGGCACCACCATCATCCAGGTGACGCACTCCGAAGAGAACGCCGGGTTTGGTGATCGCCTGATCGAGCTGCGCGATGGTTGGGTCTTGCGCGATACGGCCAATCCCGAAACAGCACCGACGACAGCAGCGGCGGTTGCCGAGGCAGCTGCTGCGGAGGCGCAGTAGCCACCTCGCTACCAGGTATCTATGTTGGCTCGCTTCTTGCCGTCTCTTTTGGGCGGATCGGGAACCGAGCCTAGGGCTCCGGAGATCCACCGCCGCGAGTCGGCGGGATCGATCACATCGTCGACCGCAAACGACGCACCGGCGTTCAAAGCACGACCACGCTCGTACGCCGAGTCGACCAGTTCTTGATAGCGCGTCGCGCGCTCGGCCCGATCATCGATCGCGGCGAGTTCATTGCGAAACCCAAGCTTGACTTGGCCTTCTATGCCCATACCGCCAAACTCACCGGTCGGCCACGCTACGGTGAACATCGGCACCTTGAAGTCGCCACCGACCATTGCCTGTGCACCGAGACCGTAGGCCTTGCGCAACACGATGGTGAGCATAGGCACGGTGACGTTGGCGCCGGTGACAAACAGTCGAGAGCAGTGCCTCACCAAAGCCGTGCGTTCGATCTCAGGGCCGACCATCATGCCGGGAGTGTCGCACAACACCACGATGGGCAGATCGAAAGCGTCGCACAGCTGCATGAACCGAGCCGCCTTGTCCGCTCCCGGGCTGTCGATCGCACCCGAGAGATGCTGCGGATTGTTCGCCAGGATGCCAATCGGCCGGCCCTCAACGCGAGCGAACGCGGTGATCATTCCAGGGCCGAATGTCGGCCTGAGTTCCAAGACGCTGCCGGCATCAGCAAGGGTCATGATCACCGACCGCACGTCATAAACGCGCAGTCGGTTCTCCGGCACGATTGGTCGCAGCAACCGTTGGTCTACACAGTCCCAGTCAGCAAGGCGCCCTTGAAAGTACGACAGGTACTGCTTGGCCACCTCGACTGCCGCGGCCTCGTCCTGGACCGCCACGTCCACCACGCCGTTGGGGGCCTGAACGTCCATCGGCCCCACTTCTTCAGGACGAAAAACTCCTAGGCCGCCACCTTCGATCAACGCGGGGCCGCCCATGCCAATGCTTGAATCCGCGGTTGCGATGATGACGTCACAGCAACCCAACAGCGCTGCGTTGCCGGCAAAGCAGAAGCGGGAGGTGATGCCAATCAGCGGCACCAAGCCACTCAACCGCGCCATCGAGGTGAACGTCGACGTATCGAGTGGACGGTAGACCTCGTCGCTGCGGCCCTGTCCCGCACCCGTGGTGCTCTCTCCCCCCTCGCGCTTGCCGCCCGTGCCCGCGCGACCGCCACCACCCTCGGCAAACAACACCACCGGCCGACGCCACCGCTTTGCTAGCTCCAGCATCCGGTCGGTCTTCGGGTGATTGATTGCGCCTTGAGTTCCCGCAAGAACGGTGTAGTCATAGGACATCACCACGCACCGTGAGGCCTCGCCCGCAAAGTCGGCGCCGTTGATGTCACCAAAGCCAGTGATCATGCCGTCGGTCGGGAACTTCTTGATCACTTCTTCGCGCGACAACCCGCTGCCAGGAGTGAGCACAAGTTGCCCATGCTCGGTGAAGCTGTCAGCGTCACACAGGTCATCGATGTTCTCGCGTGCGGTCCGCTGCTGCGTGGCCCTGCGCTTCGCCACTGCATCAGGCCGCGCCGCGTCCAGGGTTACGGCATGGCGCTCGTGGACCTCGCGCAGGTCATCGCGAACCAATTCGAGATCGATCTCTTCGACCAGACCCGTCTCGTCTAAGTCGTCTGTGCCGGGTTCCAAGAACATCAGCGGATGATCTTGGTAGACGGTATCTCCTGAGGCCACGGCAATCTCGCGCACGATTCCCGCTGATGTCGCTCGGATCTCATGCTCCATCTTCATCGCTTCCATGATGAAGACGGTGGAACTCGAGCCCACCTTCGAGCCAACGGCCGTTTCGACTGAGACGATCGTGCCTTGCATAGGCGCCACCACAGATACTGTACCGACCGGTCCCTTGGCTGCGGCACTCGCCAAGACGGCTTCGCTGGAGAACTCCTGAGTCTCAACCGCGTGACTAGCGGCTCCACGCTTACCGTGTTCGAGCACCGCCAGCGGATCGAGAGAGTCGATCGTTGCCCCAGCCTGTTCTAGCGGTGCGCTCAGAGCAACGTTCTGGCTACTCGCCTCAACCGGCGCTTCTCGCTCGAAGCCTTGCGCTTGCTCCATTAGCGCGGCGATCTGGCGGTCGATCAATCGGGTGTCGACTGACCAGTCAGCCACCGCATCGCTCGCGAGCAAGGCTTCGAGGAAGGACAAGTTGGTCGCCACCCCCTCAATACGAAGATCGGCCAGCGCGCGTTGCGTGCGCCGCACCGCCCCCATAAAGGCGGCGGCGGGGCCAGCGCCTGCGTATTGCACAATGACCTTCGCCAACAACGAATCGAAGTTGCTGTTCATCGGGTAGCCAGCGTAGCCGTAGGTGTCGGTGCGCACCCCGGGACCCGTTGGTACCTCGAACACCCGGAGTGTTCCTCCGCTTGGACGGACATCACCCTTCGCCGTCATCGTCTCACTGTTCACTCGGCACTGAACCGCAAAACCGCGCGAGCGAGGAACCCGTGTACTGTCCAACCCGAGATCAACCAAACTGGCTCCTTGGGCCAAGCGGATCTGAAGCTGCACCAGGTCGATACCAGTGACCTCTTCGGTCACCGTATGTTCCACTTGCAGCCGAGCGTTCGCCTCAATGAACGCGAACCCATGTTCAAGCTCCGTTGAGACCAAGAACTCGAAGGTACCCAGGTTGCGATAGTCAGACGCTTCGGCCATCTTCCGAGCAGCGGCGAACAGTGCCTCGCGAGTGGTCGAATCGAGATCTGGGGCTGGCGCTACCTCGATCAGCTTCTGATTGCGCCGTTGCAAACTGCAATCACGATCGCCAACGATCAGCACCTGGCCGTCGTCATCGACCGCGACCTGCACTTCGATGTGGCGAGCGCGGCCGATCAACTGCTCCACCAGGACCTCATCCGAACCGAATACGGCTTGCGCCTCTGACCGCGCCCGAGCGTAGGCCTCGTCAATCTCCGAAGCTCGGCGCACCACGCGCATCCCTCGGCCACCACCGCCACATAAAGCCTTGATCATCATGGCCGGCTCGGCGCCCCGCGCAGATCCCGAAACGCGCAGTTCCGCGAGAAACGACCGAGCCTCATCGAGACTGACGTTACCCGCTGACCCAGGCACCGCCGGAACACCGCACGCTCCCGCCAACGCTCTTCCTTGAGCCTTGTCACCGAACAGCTCGAGGTTCGATGGAGTTGGCCCAATGAAAATCAGTCCGGCGTCAATGCACTGCTCTGCAAACGTAGAGCGCTCGCTTAAAAAGCCGTACCCTGGATGAATCGCACTGCAACCAGCATCTTGTGCGGCGGCAATCATCTGCTCGCAAGCGAGATAGGCCTTCACTCCCACGCCGCTTAACGGCAGGGCTTCGTCGGTGACGTCCCGATGGCGGGCCGCAGTGTCGCACTGCGAGTAGACCGCCACCGTTGGGATTGCCAGGTCCGCCGCAGCCCGTGCGATGCGTACTGCGATCTCTCCTCGATTTGCGATCAGCAACTTCATGCTCTAATACCTTCTCGAAAGTTGGGAGACAATCTTCACCCCTCAAGCACCCTTCTGCCAAGTGTGACCGACCACGAAGATTGGTTAGTCCGCCAAAAGGGCCATCTGACCGCCCAGGTTGGCAGGGTGGCAGAGCGGCAGGGTGTGACACACCATCACAGGATCTCAATCGTCAACCGCAATTCTGCGAACAGCGCACTCTTAGAGTCAGGCCAACGTGTTCCACATCCAGCAGCGAGCCCGTACCGCCAGCACCCAGAGTCGACAATGAGTCGCGAAGTCGTCGATGACTGACCTACAAAAACCGACCTCCTTGCGGGTCATCCAATCCGCCTCCGCCGCTACTTTGTCTCAGGTGTGGCGGCTAGCACTGACTTTCCTCTCGATGTGGCTGATCCGCCGCATGATGGGTCCTGAGGAACTGGCTGTGTGGCAGTGGGCGGAACCGCTCTTCATCTTGTTGTCGATCACCCGAGACCTCGGCATCAACGGCCATCTGGTGCGCATCGAGCGACGACGCTATGGCAACTTTCTGTTGATCGTCGCGGTTTGGGGTGGGCTGTTCGCGGCTGGCGTCGCGCTAACGGCGCCTTGGCTCGCACAACTGTTCAAGGGGCACGACGCACAAACCGTTGAGATCATCCGCGTCCTAGCCGTGTTTCTCTGGGTCCAGGGCCTGGGCCTGATACCGATGACCTTCTTTGAAGCCGAGCACCGACTCACGCGCGCGATCCCTGCTGAGCTCACTCGCAACGCGGTGTTCGCAGTCACTGCGGTCTACTTGGTGTGGGTCGGCCACGGCGTCTGGGGGGTGGTCTTTGGACATCTCTTGGGATCGATCGTCTTCACAACAGTGCTTTGGTTGAGCAGTCGCACCGGGGAGCCTGATGGGCGCATGGCGGTACACATCAAAGTCGCTGAGATCCCAGGTTTGATCAAGGACAGTCTGCCGTTGGCTGCCCTCTCGCTACTCGAGCAAGCAGTGCTCAATCTCGACATTCTGCTGCTCGGGCTCGTTCTTGACCCGGAGCAAGTCGGCGAAGCCGGTCTTTCCATCTACGCGCTATTCTTCTTCTCTAGATTGATAGCAGACTCGATCGGCCGCGCCGTCTACCCCGCTATCTTCGCCTATCGCCACCAACCCGAGCGTGCATTCGGGCTCTACCGCGTCGCGACCCTGTTTCTCATGTGTTGCTTTGTGCCGATGGCCTTCTTCCTGCACCACAACGCCGAAGTAGTCGCCTACTTCTTGGGCGGCACCGAATGGACCGGGGCGGCCTCGTACATTGCGATCGCAGCATTCGTGCCGTTCGTTCGGCCGCTGACCATGTTCGGTCGTGAGTACCTACTCGCCGCGCATCGCGATCGACTCTTGATCGCCTACACCGTCACCAATCTGGTGAGCCTGGGTGGCCTCGGTTATGTACTGATCAAGTTCACAGAACTCAATGAACTCGGCATGGCGGTCGCGGGATACTTCCCTCTTGGCACCTTGTTCTTGGCCTGGGGGTTATGGCAGTTGGCGCCCAAGCCCTTCCTGCTGTTGATTCGCGAAATGCTCTCGCTGTACCTGCTGGGCTTAGTGTCGTTCGCCGCAGTCTGGCTGATCCCCTCCGGCTCCAGCGCAACAATCTTCGTCACCTCTGCCGTCGCCGGTTTGGTGTTCCTTGTTCTTGCCTACCGACGGCATGGTCAGGACCTGCGCAGCTTCCTGCAATGGACTTAAGAAGCCCAACTTGAGTCAGCGACTTCAACGACCCCGCTGACCACCACAGCAAGATTGATCTCATCACTACAACGGAGCGATCAGCTGGTCTCTTAGACGGTACTCTAGAGATGCGGCACCGGGCACCGCTCTTAAGGCCCCAAAGCGCCGATCACAACCACTGGACGCTCATCAGATGAAACATACCGTTCGCCACGACCTTGAACTGAGCAAGGCCAAGAAGATGCTGCGATCGCTGCTCGACACTTACCGCTCGCATTACGCCGAATTCGACATTCAAGCAGACTGGGCCGATGACGAAACAGCCAACGTTGGCATGAGCATCCAAGGTCGCGAAGTGCAAGGCACCATTCAGATCACACCCGACTGCTACGACCTAGATTTCGACGTGCCGTGGTTGTTCCTCCCGTTCAAACCAAAAATCAAGAAGACCGTTGACGCCGAGGTCCAGCGTTGGCTGACAAACTTCTAAGAACCCCAGAACCCAACATCTCGACACCCGTCTCCTCAGCCGTTGCTTCAGCGGCCAGCTCACCGGTAGCGGCCGACGGCACCACACTCGTCGAGGGGGTCCCCTCCGCCGCTAAGTTGACCACTGGATCAGTCGATCAACACCTAATCCGAATGTCGGTGCCGATGCTCGCTGGCATCGCGGCCACTATGGCCTTTAACCTGGCCGACACCGTGTTCGTTAGCCGTCTGGGTACTGAGCCCTTGGCGGCGCTGAGCTTCGCCTTCCCGGTCATCATGGTGCTGATCAGTGTGGGCATTGGCCTCGGCGCTGGTGCTGCCTCGGTGGTAGCGCGCGCGATCGGCGGCGAATCACAACGCAGTATCCAGCGTCTGTCGACCGACTCAATGATCCTCACCACGATCGCCGTGGTGGTCTGCTCGACCGTTGGGTTCTTGACCATCGACCCGCTGTTTCGTGCACTCGGCGCCACCGACGATGTGATGCCGATGATCCGCGAATACATGACCATTTGGTATGCCGGCATCGGGTTGATGATCGTGCCCATGGTCGGACTGTCTGCAGTCAGGGCAACCGGCAACGCCAAAGGACCGGGCCTGGTGATGATCGCTGCGGCGATCGCCAACGTGATTCTCGATCCCATCTTCATCTTTGGCTACGCCGGAATGCCAGCACTAGGACTCGCCGGCGCCGCTTGGGCCACGGTCATTTCGCGCGCCGGGATGTTGGTCGCGGCATTGTGGGCGATGCGACGCGAGGACCTCCTCTCCTTCGAGATTCCGAGCTGGGCGGAGTTCTCTAGGTCGGCAAAGAGAATTCTGAAGATCGGCATCCCTGCAGCGGCCACCAACATGATCGTTCCTGCGTCCACAGCGGTAGTGCAGCCAATGCTCGCTGTCTACGGAACCGCAGCGGTGGCTGCGTTCGGCGCTGCCAGCCGAGTGGAATCGATGGCGCTCATCTTCTTCTATGCACTGTCGTCGGTCATCGGTCCCGTCGTTGGTCAAAATGCGGGCGCTGGACTGTGGTCGCGTGTGGTAACAGCCCTGCGCTCCTCGTTCCTGTTCTGCATGGGCTTTGGCCTACTCGCAGCGCTGCTGCTCGCGCTGCTACGCAATCCAGTCGCCGCCATCTTTTCCAAGGACCCAGAGGTCCTGCGCATGACGGCGCTCTACCTCTTGATCGTGCCGGTGAGCTACGGCACCTACGGCGTGGTGATGCAGGTCAACGCGGTCTTCAACGCGCTCGATCGGCCCATGCGCGCGGTGTTGGTATCGACTGTGCGGATGGTGGCGCTGTACCTGCCGCTAGCCTGGCTCGGCAGCCGGCTCTATGGCGTCGGCGGTATCTTCGCGGGCGCCGCGCTCGCCAACCTGGTTACTGGCGCAGTCGGCTGGTGGTGGTCGAACCGCAGCGTAAAGGCCTAAGGCCCGTTCAGGTCTGAGGCGGCTGATCTGAGGCGTCAGATGACGTCGGAGGCGGCAGAGGCGGCAGAGGCGGCAGAGGCTTAGGTCTGAGAGTCGAACCACTCAATGGTTCGCGCGAGCCCATCCACAAGACTCACCTGAGGTCGCCAGCCGAGCGCACTATTCGCTGACAGATCCGCCACGCGAACCCGCTCGTGCGCTCGGTCAGCGACCGAACCAAACGGTGACAAGGTCTCCAGCTGAGCCTCTTGGCCCAAGCTAACGTAGATCTTCTCGACCACGGATCGCACCGTGTGGAGTTCGCCACTGCCCAACTCTGCGCTTGCAGCATCGCAGGCCGCGAGGGCAATCAAGCCTGCGGCGAGGTCCTCGACATACACCCAATCGACCGGCCGGGTTCCACCCGAAACTTGGACCGGCTGAGCGGCCAGCAAGCTGCGAATGACATAGGGAACCAACTTGTTCTCGTCCTGAACGCCAGGACCGTAGACCATGAAAATCCGGGCCACCGCGGTCGCAAGACCGTACTGGTCGCGATAAAGCCGCGCATAAGCACTAGCGGCGAGCTTGGCCGCGGCATAGGGCGATGAAGGTGCGCTCTTGAGATCGTCCGGTTCTTCGAGTGATCCAGCTTGTACAAAGCGATCGCAACCACAGTCGACCGCGGCATCCATCAGCTCCACCATCAGTCGCACGTTGGCGTCGAGCATAGGCAGCACCATCGACCGATCCCGAGTACCCTTGACTAAGCCGGCAAGGTGAAAAATGACGTTCGGAGCTACCTCCTTCAGTAGACTGCGGGCTGCTCCCGGCTCCATCAGGTCGGTGCTCTGCCAATCAACTCCAGATTCAAGTGCGGCGCTGAGGAACCGTTGCGGGCGTTTTCGAGCAACGGCCGTCGGTCGGCAACCTGAGGCGACCAATTGAGCCAGCAGATGCTGGCCAATGAAGCCGGAACCGCCGGTCACGAGCACTACTTTGCTCGCCCAATCTGGCGGAGACGCTCCCTCTCCCGCCGACGCCCCATCTCTTTTCGATACCGGCCCGTTCGTTTCCACTGATACCAACTCCCGATCTGATCCTCAGATGTCTGACTCTTCACCAACAGTAGCCGGGCTAGTTCTCAACTACAACGGCCGAGACGTCACGCAGCTCTCCTTGTCGTCGCTGGTTGAGCTCGACTACCCAAATCTCGAACTGGTGGTGGTGGACAACGGCTCTACTGACGATTCGTTCGCTGCAATCAGCGCGGCCTATCCCACCATCAGACAACTGCGCGTGCGCGAGAATCACGGCATCTCTTGGGGCCTCAACCACGGTATTCAGTGGGCCTTGGATGAAGGCTTCGACTATGTCCTATTGATGAACAACGACATCGAAGTCGCACCCGACATGCTGAGCGAACTCATCACCGTCGCCGAATCGCAACCCACCATCGGCTGCGTCGGCCCAAAGACCTACTACTACTCGGATCGAGAACGCCTGTGGTCAACCGGCGGGCAACTGCATTTTAGGCATTCGCTCACTGACGAACGCGGCGACGGCGAGCTCGACCGGGGCCAGTACGAGCAGGATCAAGCCATGCAGTACATCAACGGCTGCGCCATGTTGGTCAAGGCCAAGGCAATGCAAGCGGCGGGCTACTGGGATCCCGACTACTACCTAGGACTCGAAGACGCGGACTTTTGCGTGCGACTAAAGGCCGCAGGATTCAGCTGCTGGTACGCCCATCGCGCCAAACTGTGGCACATGATCTCTCACTCGATCGGCGTCTACAAACCCACGCGCACGTTTCACACCACCCGCTCACAGGGCATCTTCTTGCGCAAGCATGCAACGTCCTTCCAACGCCTGTCCTCGCTCCTGTGGTTTGCAGCCGCCATGCCGATCGCTTACGTTCGAGAACTATTCAAAGGCAACCAAGAGGCCGTCGTGCAAAAGGTCAGGGGACTGCGAGCTGGACTCAACGCGCCGTTGAGCGTCCTCCCCATCGAGTACCGCGACCTCATAGAGTAGGCCACCGAAGCACGTCGCCATTCAGGAGATCGATCGTTGGGAATTCCCGCAGGCAGCGCACGCATGCTGCTCGAACAGAGCAAGACCACGCCATACGGCGGCACCATTCTGCAGCTCGGCCGCGGCACGCTGTACTTCTCGAAGCAAGACCTCTTGCGCTGGGCCGATGAGCAGGGCGTCCAACTCAAGGACATTGGCGAAACCACCTTGTCCCACGACCCTCGCTTAGCGGCTCAAGGCTGCCTGTCGGATGAGTCGTTCTTTCTGATGCTCGGCTTTGATGAGGTGCGCAGCTGCGACATCGCAGAGTGGGAAGGTGCTGATCACATTTTCGATCTCAACGAAGATGTTCCTAGCAACCTGATTGGCGCGTTTGACGCGGTGTTCGAGACCGGCACAATCACCCAGATTTTCAATCTGCCCAAAGTGCTCTTTAACCTGCATCAGCTGCTCAGGGTCGACGGGCGCATCGTGCATTGCGCAACCCCCTCGAACAACCACATCGACCTGGGTTTTGCGATGCCATGCCCTACCTTGTTCGCTGATTTCTATACCGCCAATGGTTACACCATCGAGACCCAGTACCTGTGTGAGTACACCAGCTACTGGTATCACGATCGGCTGTTCACGCCTCGCTGGGATGCCTACGAGTACAGCCCCGGCTCACTCGATAGCTTGACCTTCGGTCGCTATGGGGGCGCACAGGCCGCGAACTTCGTGGTGGCACGCAAGCTTGAAGACTCCACTGGCGACGTCTCTCCTCAGCTCGGCCAGTACCAAGCCACCTGGAAAACCTTCGAACAACAGGCTGGCAAAGCAGATCGTGCGGCCGGACAAAAGAAGGAAGGCTCGTCGCAGTCGGTGATCGAGCGCAATATCGGCGCCGACGGCGCTGGCTCACCACTCGGCCGACAGCTCAAACGCGTGGGAGAGTGGGCACGGCGCAGGCTTTTGCCGCGCCAGATGCCACCACGCAAGTTCCGCTGGCGCCAATGACACCTCTCGAATCACGTCGATGAGCGAAGAGTGCGCGCTGGCCCCGAGCTACGACGTCATCGTCCTATCGCCCCATCTGGACGACGGCGTGCTCTCGTGCGGCGCGCACGTCCACCAGATCGCCCAAGGCGGCGGTCGGGCGCTGATCGCCACCATTTTTACTGCCGACGTTGTGACCTCAGAAGACGGCGGCAAGCTGACGCCGTTCGCCGAGCGTGTGCTGCACTACATGAATCTAGACCCGAGCACTGCGATGGTAGAGCGACGGCGCGAGGACGCCGCCGCTTGCCGGTTGCTTGGAGCTGATTGGGTCCACCTAGATCTTGAAGAAGCGATCTACCGGCACCCCGACGGCGCGCACTCCACCCCTCCATACGCCAGCGCCGCCGCGCTCTTTGCAGAGCCCGACCCGACAGATGCGCAGACGCTTGCCGAGCCGCTCAAGGCAGTACTCGACGCACTGCCGTCGGCAAAGACCTGGCTCGCACCATTGGGTATCGGCGGTCATGTGGACCATCGAATGGTGCGTCTAGCAGCCAAGGCACAGCATCCGGCAACCTCCTTGGAGGTTCAACCTCAACTGGCCTACTACGAAGACGCACCCTACGCCTACAAGTTCAAGAATCGGTTGCGTACGTTGGGCTTGCCACTGTTCAGGCAACTCAAGGCCGAAGCACTCGCCGCGAGTCCGCATGACCTGAACCAAAAGATCCAGGCGATCGCTGCATACACCTCGCAGATCAAGCCGCTCTTCGGCGGACAGCGTCAGCTTGAACGCGCAGTCCGCTGGTACAGCCGAAAGGTCGGCGGCGAACGGATCTGGCGTTCAAGCTAAGGCACGCCAAGGAAGTCACGGACGATCCCTACCGGGCCCGATCCCGCGGGACCGGGCCAACGAGCCCTTTGCTCAGCGACACAGGACCCGGACTGAAGCAACCGCGTCGCTTCCAAGCTGTGTTCGGCTGAGCGAGTCGAGATCTCCATCGACCTCGACCGAGCGACCGCGGAAGTCCGGGTACTCATAGAGCACCGCGACGCAACCACGACTGACTGCGATCGAGGAGGCGCGTTTCTCGCCGACTTCGGTGCGCCGCAGGTCGGGATACGAGCCATCTCGAAAGAACGTAAGGTCGCCGCGGAAGTTGGAATCTGAGTACAAGGTAACACCCTGGCGAAAGTCGCGATCACCGCGCTCACGGTCGTAGCGATCTCGCTCCTCACGATCCCGATCAGACCGTTCGCGATCGTAGCGTTCCCGCTGATCCTGGTCTCGGTCGTAGCGAGTGGCGTCCTCACTACAGTCGATCTGGATCGACGACACATGATCGTTGCGCACGCCAATGCTCTCGAAGTCTCCTAGGTCGAACCGCACCTCGGCGTAGTCTCCCCTATATTCGGACGCCTCAAACAAGCGGGCAACACACCCTCTATCGACCTCAATCGAGCTCAGCCGATCGTTACCGACGACATTGTCCCGCAGGTTTCGATCGCTTGAGTAGAGACGCTCTGAGCGGCCTCGAAAACCGGAGTCCTCAAACAGAGTCACGCCCAACCGCTCGGGTGTCGGTGTGTCGGGCAGCGGGTCAACGCGTGGCGGTTCCGGAGCAGGTTTCGGTGGCTCTACCTCGGCCAGCTCCACAAACACCTGTCCACGCACCAGATTGCTCGGAACCGCGTAGTCTGGATCGGTGATCTCGTAGTCGATGACTTGACGACCGCGGCGGTTGTCTCTCCGCTCGCTGAGGAAGGTAAAGCCACCAACCTCGCCGGTCCTGATCGGCGTGATCGCGGTCAGTGGACGAGCCGGAACAAATAGAGCACGTGGGTAGCGCGACCGATCCGAGCCCTTGCGCGTTTTCACGGCTATGCGGAGTCGGGCCTTCTGCCCTGGATTGAGCGTCACCGTGCCACCTGGCTCGAGTTCAGCGATCGTCTCAGAGCCCTTGTTGACGTCGTAAACCTGGATCACAACCGCACCCACCTGGTAGTCCGCGCTCACACCAGTACGACTAGCAGCACGCTGCGCAAACGAAGACTGAGGCAATACAGCAAACAGAAACAACAGTGTAAGCGTTGCGAGAGCGCCCGAACAGGCAGTCCCGTGCGCGCCCGTGGTCTGGCCGCGTTTCATAAAAATCAATGTCATCTTCAAGGCTCCTTTGGGCTTTCAACCCTAAGCATCATGGTCTTCAATCTCTGTGCACAGAGAGTCTGACCCGTGGCCACCACGACCGCAACAACTGAACCAGCTGGTCTTCGCCGCTACTGTCCCGCGATCATCACTGTCACAGACCCAACAATTCGCTACGGGCCGCTAAACTTCCGAGAATGGACTGCGCAGACAGAAGGCATCGATGAACGCCGCACCAGAAACCCACGCCAACGCGGAGAACCAGACCCCGCGCCTGGTGTTTCTAGTCTTGAGTGCATTCCTGCTGCTCTTGCCCTACGGCCTGGTACTTCCCGGTACTCCCGGCGGCCTCAAGGCGGACGAGGCCGCCTACTACATGATGGCGATGTCGCTCGCCTTCGACGGCGACGCCAAGCTCGAAGCCCACGACACCGACCGACTGTTTGATGAATTCTCGGGTCGCCGCACCCGTAACCTCGTGGTCAGTTCGCCAGACGGTTGGGACACGATCTACTACGGCAAACCGCACCTCTATTCATTGCTGGCAGCGCCTTTTGCCCGGGTCGCCGGTTACCGCGGCATCCTACAATTCAACATGATGCTGTTCCTCGGCCTAATTTGGATGCTTGCTCGTAGCCTGCGCTACACCGAGAGTTCCGGAAAAGCACTGCTCTTCGCGTCTTCGTTTTTCTTACTCAGCACCACCTGGAACTATGCGTTTTGGATCCAACCCGAGATCCTGAGCATGTTTGGTGTTGGCGGCGCTCTCTTCTTCGGACTCAAGCACCCTTCCGAGTCAGGTGGCCGGCTCACCAACCTCGCGATGGCTGCGGCCTCCGGCGGCTTGCTGGCAATCGCCGTCTACAACAAGCCATACATCGCACCTTTAGGGTTGGTGTTTCTCTTCGGTGCTCTTCACCACGGTCGGACGCAACAGCGGCGTGCCGCACTGCGCTGGTTCGCAGCGTGGTCGGCGGGCGCAGCCTTCGCCTTGATCGTCTCGGCAGCGAGCGCCTGGATGTTGACCGGCAATCCGAGCACCTATCTCGGCGTCGCGCGCGACTCAGCGACGATCTGCGAACCTGGCGTGATGCCGTTGATCCCCGAACTTGAGGCCGCCAAAGCACAGCTGCAGCAAGAGCAGCTCGTGTTGGCCAGCACCGTCGACAGCGAGCCACTCGGGGTAGCGGCCGGCAATCAACCGGTGCCCTCCACTGAGGCGCCCATCGCGACGACCAGTTCTGCAGGGGCCGTGGCCACGGCGGCCATTGCCGACGCCGCTGACGCTGCGGCTGTTGCCGAGGCCGCAGCCGAAGCGGCCACTGCCAAGGGAAACGATAAATCCTGGGCTTGGATCTTCCGCATCCCACCGGTCACGTTCAAGGAGAATGTCGAGAACATCCTCTACTTCTTTGTAGGGCGCCACACCGGGTTATTCCTCTACTTCCCGTTCGCCGCTGCCGCCATCGCCTGCTTCTTGCTGGCCGCTTGGCGCAACCGCAGAAATGGCACCAACAGCCAGTTGGAGGTCGAGCGCTGGACCTTGCTGGCTTCAAGCCTGGGCATCGGGCTCTTGCTGCTGGTCTTCATTTCCTGGAACTGGCAAGGGGGCGGCGGTTTCGTCGGCAACCGGTATTTTGTGGTCGTTGTGCCGGCGTTCGGCTATCTGGTCACCAGACTGAGGGCCCTGCCACTGATTACAGCGGCGCTGGCTGCCGGTTTGTTCTTAGGACCATCGTTGGTCAGTCCGCTCGGGCTGGTGTCGCCGGAACCCACTCTGCAAGCCCACACGCGATCTGACCCCTTGAGCTTCTTCCCGCTCGAACTGACTCTCAAAAACCTACCGGGCTACTACACCGAGCGACTGGGCGGCATGCGACTCGTCGCTCGGAAGGATCGCTGGCTGCGGCGCGGCGAGTCGTTCTGGGTCCAAGGCCGGAGTTCCACCGACATCACCGCCTTGGCAGACGGGCCGCTCGGTGCAACCGCGTTTCTCGTCACTGGGATCACCGCCGAACCGGCAACCATCGACCTCGATTTCGCCGGAGCGCTTGCAAGTGTCACCGTGTCCGCCAAGGAATCCAAGATGGTGACGCTCACTCCCCAGCGCCATCGCAAACGGCACAATCCCGATCACCAGCAGTGGAACGTCTATCCACTCAGTGTGACCAGCGATCAAGGGTCCGTAATGTCGTGGCAGCGCGGAATGCCGCGCAACCCGTGCCCTCCGTTTGCACGCAACGACGTTTACGAAGAGTCGTTTTTTGCTGGCGCCCAAGTCTCCATCCTCGGGCCCCAAGAACGACTCGAGCAAGACATCTACTCGATTCGTTGGGATGCGGTCACCGCACCGACGGAGGTAACGCCCGAGCAACCTTTCTTGGCTAGCGTGCGCGCGACCAACACCAGCAGTTTTGCTTGGCCGGCGGCGAACGGGGCTGCTGCCGTCAAGTTCTCCTACCACTGGCTCGACGCCACCGGAACAAGGGTAGTCGACTTCAACGGAGTACGCAGCCACCTCGAGACCGACGTTTCAGCCGGCGAGACGGTCGACCTAGACATGTCGGTGACCGCACCCAAGGAACCGGGCGACTACCTGCTCGAAATCGACCCGCTCTTGGAGCACGTCGCCTGGTTCAAAGATCGCGAAGCCGACGCCTACCGGATCGCGATCACGGTGTCACCGGCTATGAGCCCAGCGCCTTGAGTTTCACTGAGTTCATCCCGCTCGGCACTAACGGCTTCTATGCATCCTGCGGCCGCGAAACGATGACGTTCTTGGTGTTCGGCGGAGCCAAACAGGCAATCCTGCTCGACGCTGGCTCGGGTGTGTCCCGGCTTGGTGAACCCGCGTTCGCTCAGCGCCTCGAACAGTTGGAACGACTCGACGTGATCCTCACCCACTTCCACCTCGATCACGTCTCTGGATTGCCCTCGCTGGCCGCCGTTCTCAATGCTCAGCAACGCGGCATCGAACTTGTTCTGTGGGCTCCAGCACCGCCCTTGGTCGATGGCGACCCAAAGGTAGCCCTCGCGCGACTGGTGTCACCGCCCTTGTTCCCGGTGGGGATCGACCGATTCCATGAATGGATGACAGTGAAGGCCTACACCAAAGCCGAGGACCTCGCGACCATCCCGCTGCTCTCAAACATCAGCGTGCGCGTTCGTCGACAAACACACGCTGGTGCTTCGGCCGGCCTCAGACTCGGCCTCCAACTGGCGTACATCACCGACACCATTGCCGACGAGAAGACCATCGACCTCGTCAGAGATGTCGATCTACTCGTGCACGACGTCTGGGTTTCCGAGGCGGAGGCAAACAGCAACCCATCACTGATCTCGGGCCACGCCGACGCTGCGAGCGCGCGCAGGATCGCAGAGAGTGCTGGAGTCAGGCGGCTGATGCCCGTCCACCATCATCCGCACAAGGATGATGAAGCACTTGCCGAGCTGCATCGCGAACTCGCCAGCCCGCACTACCAAATCGTGCACGGCAAGGAAGGCAAGAGCATCCGGCTAGCGCAAGCTGTCTCGTGAAGGGTGCCGCCCCAGCTCTGATCATTCCTGCCGCTGGCACGGGCAGTCGCCTCGGCCCGCTGCCGCACAGCAAGGAATTGGTTCCGGTGGGTGCCGACCACGTCCCGGTGATCCAGTACCTACTCGATCGTTGCGTCGCTGGCGGCATCGAGCGCGCGCAGATCATCACCAGGCCTCAAAAGAGCGATATCGCCGAGACTCTGGGGCGCGGCTATCGCAGTGTCCAGCTGGACTACCTCGAGACTGACGCCACTCCAAGCGCTGTGCACACCATCGCCGTGGCACTCAACAACACCCAAGCTCAGCATTCGGATGCGCCCCAACCCATCTGGGCTCTCGGCTTCCCCGACATTCTCTTCGAACCTCACGACGCCTACCGGACTCTTTTCGCCGAATTGGGCCGTGGTCGCGACTTGGTCCTCGGGCTGTTTCCTACCGATCGTCCCGACAAGACCGACATGGTGGAGATCGACGAAGCCGGTCGTGTGCTCAACATCCGAATCAAGCAAGCCTGCATCGGGCTGCGCTACACCTGGTCGATTGCCTGCTGGAGCCATCGGTTTTCCGAGCTCCTATTGACCGCCATTGCGAGTGAACGCGCCGAGACTGATCGGGAGCTGTACGTGGGCGACGTCATCTTGCAAGCCCTCGAGGCTGACCTGGATATCGCCACCGTTCGATTTCCCGACGGCTGGGCGTTAGACGTTGGAACTCCTGATGACCTGCGCCGAGCGCAAGCGATCCTCAAGTAGCTGTCCCGCGTTTCGTACCTGTTCACAGCGCCGCTGCCAGCTACTCACTCCTCGTAGCCGTCGTTCACGCGTTGGCTGATGGCCGCAAGTCTCGGCTGCAGATGGCTCATCACTGCGGCAAACACCACGACCGCCCACCCGATACCGAGCAGCGACTGCGCCGCAACGGTTCCATTCGCGATCGCCGAAACCGGGCGCAGAGCACTATAGGTGGTTCCGACCGCTGAGTAGAGCGCGAAAAAGATCCAATCGACCCGCGCTGGAACCAGCTCAGGGGTACCGAAGTGACCAGGATCCAGCCGATAGAGCGACCCATAGAACCCGGCAAACACCAACAGGATGACGGAGTACCCGATCGCAAACGCGCCGATTGGCACATACATCGCTCGCAGGTAGAGCACGAGTTGGCCGAGCACTTCAAACCTTGGCCGCAGCCATCGACCAAGAGCGCTGCCAAAAGAGAAGCAGGCCATCGGCATCAAAACCATGAGGAGCGCGACGAAGCCCAACGCTTCGAACTCAGGAGACCCGCTCATCAACTGACTCGACTTCCCTGCCTCGAACTCTGAACGCAGCAAGAAGAACATGCCGACCAGCAACAGAACGACGACCGCGACCAGAATGACAGGGGGCCGTCTTAGCCCACCGCGCCAGCCCCTCACGTTGTCCCTCCGCATGCCGATGAGAGTGCCAATCATCAACCCAATGAGTAGACCGGGGAACACCACCGTCCAGCCCTGACGAGCGACCAGCCCGAGGCTCACAGCGAAACCAATCGCCATCGAGACAGTGATTCCCTGCCTAAAACCCTCAAATAGCCGTCGACCCACTCCGTCGAGCAACCCCAAGGCAAGTCCGATGGTCGGTGGCAGCAGCAAACCGAAACCGCGCATCGGTGACACCGCAAGCACTGAAACCAGACTTAGGCCCACAACCGATCCCAGCACCAAGCCAAGCGACGTTCCTTCCTTGTGTCCCAAACGAAGCAGCGTTCCGAGAGCCAGCGCCAATGACGGGATCCACGCCGTCAAAATGTCCTCAAGCATCGACCCGCTGCTCCAACCAAAGGCGTAGGCCACAGGCACCACCATGACCGTGAGAACGACCACCTGCAACAGGGCTGCACCTAGCGCTCTCGGTAGATTGGCCATTCGAAGACCGCTAACGTCCGTCTGTGAGTTGGTACTTGTGCTCATTGATTTTGTGGCCACTCCGGCAGCAGATCTACTTCAGGGCAAAGAGCGTTTGCCAGCGCATCCGGCTAAAGGGTGAGAGGACAAACCCATGTTAGCTCCCCGCAAGTCAACTCTCGGGCTCGGTCACGTCGACACCACTTTTTCGGCCACTCGTGAATCGTAGGTAAGGCTCTCCAACCAGCCCCCAGATGCTTTCTTGGCCGGTCAGGAGTGAGGGCCACAGAGGAAGTAGCCGCGAGCGGCCGTCCGTCGGCGCCCAATGTTGAGTGGGGCATGAAGGATCCGAGCGATACCGTCCTGCGTCTCACCAATACGATCGATATCGTTTTGAAACTCAAAGCCTGCACCTCGGACTATGGCTCAGAGCGTCTCACGATAGGCTCATGCGTTCTGCCGCCTTCCTCCGCAGGCCGGCAACCACCTCCGATGCGCCTACTCAATCCAAAGACTCTCATCGCCTTGCTTTTGCTGCTGGGATCGGCCACCACCACGTTGTCGTCGACCGGCCAGCAGGAGGTCGAGCGCGACGACCTAGAGATCTCTCAAGCGGCCTACAAATCCGGCGACTTCACGGCGGCTCTCGACGCAGCAAGACGAGCAGCCTTGCTCGACCCCAACCGGGGCAACGCCGCCGCCGCTAGGGCGCTGGGATCACTGGGCGCTTGGCCGCCAGCCGAAAGCGCGGCCCGTGCCGCCCTCGCCGTAGCCTCAACACCGGACAACGCTCTGCTCCTGGCATGGACGCTTCAACAGCAAGACCAACCCGAAGCGGCGCTTGCCGAAATCGAACGGGCTATGGTGAAAGCACCAGCGCACGCCATCCTCGAGCGCGAGGCCGCGCTGTTGCTACTCAAGCTCGGTCAACCGGAACCGGCGCTACGCCTCCTCACCAATACCATGGGGGCAGGTCAGCAGGTCGACCCCGGCGTTCTTGGTCTGATCCTGGCCGCGCTCCCCGACGGTCGGGGCGACGCTGTTGAGCAGTTGCACAAAGCGCTCGAAACCAATGCCTCGTCGGTGGTGCCGGTGCTGCTCTTACGTCGTGAACTCGGCACCTTGCTCTCAGACCTCGGGCGCACGGCTGATGCGGTCGGCCATCTGCAATGGACCTACGATCAAAGCCCTCAGGATTCAGATCTCGCCTATCGACTCGCCCTTGCCTATCGAGAACTCGGCCAAGCCGATGATGCTCGAGCCATGCTCGAAGAGTTTCAAAGACTCCGCTCAACCGAGGATCAGCGCGATGCAGCGCAACGCAGCACCGGGGCAGCCCTCAACGAAGCCCAAGAGCTTGCAGCCAGCGACCAACTCGACGACGCCTTGAGCAAGATCGACACCGTGCTCGCAGCCTATCCCTCATCGTTCAGCGCGCACGCCCTGCGTGCCAAGGTCCTCTACTCGCAGCGAAAGATCGAGCAAGCGTTGGTCGCCATCCGAAAGGCGCGCGACCTGCGTCCGGGCTTGGTCGAGTTCCACTACCTCGAAGGACTGTTCGCGAGGACCGCGGGCAGCACTGATGACGCACGGCTGGCCCTCGAACGCGCACTCAGCCTCGACCCTAACCTCGCAGAGGCGCACGCGATCCTCGGTGGCATCTTGCTTGAGAGCGGCGAGGCCCAGGCTAGCCTGGAGCATTTCGATCGTGCGATCGAGCTCGGTGCATCAGGCGAACAGATTGAGCGTGCGCGGCGACTGGCTCTCGAACGTAGCGGCGTTTCACCCCAGTGAGAGCATCGCTTGGAACCGCGGCGACCCTGATCGCGACCGTTCTCGCTAGCTCACCCGCAATCGAGGCCCAGACCGCTCAACCTCCGAAACCCAAAGGAGCCTCGTTCACCGATGTCACCGCCACCTCAGCTGTAACCTTTCAGCATCGCCACTTCGGGACTGGGCAAAAGTACATGCCCGAGAACATGGGCTCAGGCGTCGCCGGGTTCGACGCCAATGGCGACGGCCTGCTTGATCTTTACTTCGTGCAAAGTGCACCGTGGAGCGCTGAAGCCGCCCAGGCCACGCCTCTTGAGCGACGCAGCAATCGTCTCTACCTAAGAACTAGCACCGACGCCGGCGGCGATGGCGATGGCGATGGCGATGGCGATGGCGCCAAGTGGGAAGCAACCGACTCGGGACTCAACGACACTGGATATGGCATGGGAGTCGCCATCGGCGACATCGACCGCGACGGCCACCAGGATGTCTTCATCACCAACTTTGGTAGCAATCGCCTCTACCGCGCCCAAGGTAACGGGCGCTTCATCGACGAGACCTCAACACGCTTGCCCAACGACGCAAGCAACGGGGAGCACCTTTGGAGCACCGGCGCTACCTTCTTCGACGCAGACCACGACGGTGACCTCGATCTCTACGTCGTCAACTACCTCGATTTTTCGGTGGCCAATCACAAGTTCTGCGGCTCGGCCGCGCGCAAGCTGCGTTCCTATTGCCACCCTGACATCTACCAAGCGCAGCCCGACGTCTTCTACCGCAATCGCGGCGACGGCACCTTCGAGACTGCGACTGTAGTTCTGGGGTTCTCAGCGCCCAAGTTCGCAGCCGAAAGCAAAGGGCTGGCAGTGCTCGCCGCAGATCTAACCGGCAACAGCCAGACCGATGTCTTCGTCGCCAACGACTCGACGCGCAACCTATTCTTCGTTCGCGACGGCCAGGCGTTTCGCGAAGACGGTCTACTCGCCGGGATCGGCTACTCCGGGGCAGGTCAGCCCGAGGCCAGCATGGGAATCGCAGCAGGAGACATCAATCACGACGGACGACTTGATCTCCTGCTCACCCATCTCGACCAAGAGACCAACACGCTTTACCTCAATCAGGGCGACGGCCTATTCAGTGACCAGACCAGTTCCTCTGGTCTCGCCGGGCCCAGTCTGCCCTGGGTTGGATTCGGGACTCAGTTGTTCGACATGGATCTCGACGGCGATCTCGATCTGGTGGTTGTCAACGGTCACATCATCGACAACATCGCTGAGTTCGATCCACATCGCTCCTACCGCCAGCCGGCACAGCTTTTCGAGAACCTAGGCAACGGCCGCTTCGTCGAGGTCTCTGAGCGCCTGGGCTTGACCAATCAGCCGCTCGTCGGCCGGGCGGCTGTGGCAGCCGACTGGGATCAAGACGGCGACCTCGATCTAGTGTTCACTCAAAACAACGGCGCTCCATTGCTGTTGCGCAACAATCTCGAGGGAGGCCGCTCAGTCACTGTCCGACTGGCCTCGAAAGCGTCCGCACCCAGCGGCATCGGAGCCCGCATCAAACTGGTCTCCAACCACCCAACACGCAAGACCCAAGTGCGCTGGATGAACAGCACCACCGGCTACCTCTCACAACCTCCGCACGAGGTCGTGCTCGCGGTGCCCAAGGATACGACCACACTGACGCTCGAGATCCTGTGGCCGGCGGGCGCCACCACCACGCACACGCTACCCACCACGGCTCGGAGTCAGCTGAGCATCCTCAGCGAGCCTCCAAGGCCCTAGCGCCCTTAGCCCCCTAGAAGCTTGCAGGGAAAGTCCGTAGTGCTCGCTTTGTTGCCCTTAGAGGCCATCTCGGCCTTGAGCAGTTCGCAGGCTCCTACGCCTTCGGGTCGCGACGGACTGCCAGGCGACGGACTGTCAGGCGTCGGGCAGCGGCGCGAGCGAACCGCAACGCGATGCCACCGCGCATCTCCAGTTCCTTTTCGCGGATTCGCAACGCGACCTCAAGCTCGTGCAGCTCCCGTTGGGTGCGCAGCTTGCGATCCGCCGCATCCAGCAAGCTGAAGTGCACCGGCCAATCGTCGGCGAGAACGCACAGGAACTCGGTACCTGCCAGTGGTTCTGCGGTTTCGATCTCAAGCCACCAAGAACCTCCAACGAAGCCCTCACCATACTCGGCCACAAGATCCTCTCTAGCTGCCAAGTGATCGGCCGAAGCACTACCGATCACTGTGCCGTCGGCTGCCAAGACCTCAACAACCACACCCGGGCCATCTCCACCCACTGGTTCGTGGGTGGCGTCGGCAAGGCACCAGCCAGCAAGATTGATCCTGTTGGGACCGATCAACTCCACCCCGTCGAGGTAACCGACCGGCAGCCGCTCGATGGTAGGCGAAGGCGGCCCGCCGGTCTCACCCGCCGCGCTCAAGCGCTTCTTGGCAACCCACAGGTCTTGCGCGTTCCATAGACCGCGAGGAATCCGGTGCATCCACGCGAGGTCCTCCCCAGCGACTGATCGGAACGCGGTCCGCATCCATTCTTCTGAGATCCAGGTTGTGCCGTAGAGGTCTTCGAGCAAATCATCGCTCTCACTATGGCGCTCGAACACGAAATCGAGGCCGGCTTCCCCAAGCCCTTCCGGCATACCGCTGATGTCGTTCGTCGACACCGCGAGGATCCCGCCTTCAGCGACCCGGCTCCATAGCGTCTTGAGCCAGCCCTCAAACGAAGCGCGGGGAAGGTGGCTGAACACCGACTGCGCAGTCACCAAGGAGTGTTCTTCCGACACACCGAAATCATCAGGTCGGTGACTCGATACCACCGCCTCAACGTCAAACGTCTCTCTCACGAACTCGACCGCCCGAGCGTCGATGTCGACACCGGTGATCGCCAACTCAGTCGCTTCAGCCACAGCAAAGCGAAGCACACGACCGTAGCCACAACCGAAATCGAGCCAGCGTTCCGGCTCGTCACACAGCGCTAGAAGCTGCTGAACAATCCGCCAACCCATCAACCCGCTGTGATGGTAGAGCACCAGCGCATCGTTCCAAGAGTTTTGAGAGGCACCCAAAGTGTAGGAGAACATCTCATCGTTGCGATGAACGTCGCAGACGATCTCCAAGGGCACCTTGGTACGACGCAGAAAGCCGTCGAGCCAGACGTTACGCTGGCTACCGGAGTAGATGAGATCTAGGGGATTCATTGTCGCTCAGGGACCTTGGGCCACGTCTTCAAGTTGCTTCGGATGGCAGAAGTTGGAGTGCGGCCAACTCTAAGCGACACAACCCTGCCAGACACGAAAAAGGGCCTCCCGAAGGAGGCCCTTTCCGTTGCCGACCTCAACGGGTCAGCAAGACTGCCTATCAGCTAGTTGCCGAAACCGATGCGAACACCGACCTCGAACTGGCGTGGATTAGTCACCAAGTTGTCCGGGATACCGAACTCAGCGTTGGTGTCCGAACCATCGAACGGCTCGAGTTGGGCACTACCCACTGCGAAACTGTTCTCGTCGAGCAGGTTGAACGCCTGGCCGTAGAGCTCGAAGCTCCACTCAGCAATGTTGAACAGCTTGGAAATCCGCAAGTCGATCCTGTTGATCGACTCGTTGCGGAACGTGTTCCGGCCAACGGCCTGTCCACCGATGATGGCACGAGCTCGCGGACCGTTGGCACCAGGGTAGCCAAGGACGTTGAAACCGTCATCTAGAGCGGTGTACGGAGTTCCGTCCTTGTACTCGAAGACACCCGACAGGCGAATGTCGAAGGGCAGCACATAAAGACCAGACACCAAGAACCGGTTCTCTACATCGCGGTCGGACAGACCGAAATCGTAGTTCGGGTTACTGATGTCAGTGAGGGTCACCGACGTTGCCGAACGCTCGTTCGAGTCAGTGTCTTGATCCTCAGCCCAGGTGTAGTGGGCTTGAAACTGATACTTGCCGTTGTAGCGCTTCTTGATGCCAAAGGTAAGAGCGGTGTACTCCGACTCACCAACCGACTCACGCACGAACAACTGCTGCAGGTTGGGGTTCGGGCGATCGCTCGAGTAGAGCGGCCGACCGAACTGATCCCGGCCGATGAGGGTCCGGTTCTGCTCAACGTTGCTTTGCAAGTTCTTGCCATCGGCATAGACCAGGTCCGCACTTGCAACCCAACTATCTGCGAAGGTTCGCTCATAGCCCAGGTTGATCCGCATGGTTTCCGGATCCTCGAAGTTGGGATTGACATACGAGGTTGACGGAATCACGGTCAACGGTGGATTCTCGTTGTCGATCGGCGTACCAAGCGGGACGAAGCCTGCTTGTCCCGGCCGCACAATCTGGCGACCGAAATTCGGGAACAAACCGTTCTCCTGCACCTGGCTGGCGAACAGCAAGGTCGGTGTACGAGAGGTGAACAGACCGAAGCCGCCACGAACAACTTGGTTACCCTCATTACCTGGAGTCCACGCAAAGCCGACACGCGGATCGATGGAATCATCGTCCGGGATATCACGGCCTTCAGGCAAGAGATGCTGCAGGTTGCCGGGGTTGTCAGTCTGGTGGAAACGCAGGCCGTAGTTGACGGTCAGGCTTTCGTTGACCCTCCAGCTGTCCTGAGCGTAGATGCCAAGGATCTTCTGGCTCTCGTCGTAGTTCGGGAACTGAACGTTACCGAAGTAGATACGAGCTTGAGTCGCGTCGTTGTTGAGGAAGGCGTCCATGGTGGCGAAGTCATAACGACCGTCGCGGGAACCAGCAAACAGCTGTGCTAGGTCGTCCTTCTGGTAGTCAATACCGAACTTCAGGTCATGTGAACCGAACAGGTAGGAGAAGTTATTCTGAACCTGTGTCTTTTCCTCTGCAGCGATGATCGGCAAGAAATCAAACTTGCCCAGTGAATCACGCGAACCGAAGCGGAACCGAATCTGCTCTTCGAAGGCAGAACCAACACGGCTGGACTGGCGGCCGAGATCGTCTTTCGCGCTCGCGAAACGGAACTCGTTCACCTTGTTCTCGCCGATGACAGACAACAACGACACGATGTACGAGTCGGTGTCCTCGGTCTTGAGGGACTCTTCATCCCTAAAGTCGCTGGTGCGCTCGTACTCGGTGAGGTTGAACTGGAAGGTACCAGTGTGCGACTGACTGAACTGATGGCTCAACTTGCCGAACAAGATTAGGTTGTCAGTGTTCCGGGTAAAGAGACCAGTCGCAGTCCGACCGTTGTCAGCGTCAGGAGCAGCGACTCCGTCGCCGTTCGGGGTGTAGCCCTCGAGCAGTTCCAAGAACCGTGGGTCCGCCTGAGCGCGCTGCAGAACAGCGTCGTAGGCACCGCGAGTGCGCAGGTCGTCCGTGAAGGGAAGACTCCGCTCACGTTGATCAAAGGTCAGGAAGAAGTGAGTCTGGTCGCGAACGATCGGGCCGCCGAAGGAAGCGCCGTAGTTCTTGTCTTCGAACTCACTCTGTTTGCGCGAACCATCGATGCCACGGGAATCATCGAGCGGCGTCGACGGAATGTCTTCGACGAAGCCATCATCCCGGTACTGGTAAAACGCGGTGCCTTTGTACTGGTTGGTACCACCCTTGGTCACAACGTTCATGTAACCGCCACCGTTCGCACCGTACTCAGGTGCGAAGCCGTTGGTCACGATCTGGAACTCCTTAACGGAGTCCTGAGCGACCACCAAGCCGTCGTTTTCCGTTGCCTCGCCGCCACGGCCGTAGCCGAAGAAGGCAGACTTACCGGAGGTGCCATCAATGTTGAGGCCAGAGTAAATGCCGCGCTGCCCGGAGATGGTGATGAAACCACGGACATCGTCGTTCTGCACCGTCGGGCTCAAGAGCGCGAACTGCTTGAAGTCGCGACCTGCGATCGGCAGTGCTTCGATCTCCACCTGGGAGATGTAGGAGGCTGCACTCGACCGCGAGATCTCGAGCACCGGCGATTCACCGGTGACGGTGATCACTTCGCTGGTCGACTCGACCTCGAGGGCCAGGTTGATGTCGAGCACCTGGCCGACCTGCAGAAGGACGCCGTCTTGGCGAGTGGACTGCATACCGTCCAAGGAGCCGGTGACAGAGTAGTTCGAGGAACTGAGGCCAGGAGCACGGTAGAACCCGGACTGATCCGAGATGACGGTGCGCTCGGCACCAGTGTCGGTATTACGGATAACAACGGTGACGCCCGGCAGGGCCTCACCATTTGCACCGGAGATGTAGCCCTGAATCGTGCCCAAGGTTTGGGCCGAAACGGAGCTAACACCAAGCAGCGCGATGGCGACGATCGCCAGCGCGACGAAGCACCTATGCCTCATCATGATGGATGAATCCTCCAAAAATCATTGCGGAATCCAGGTGGTCGGAATTGACCTTCCAGGATACTCGCGATGGATTGTGTGTGAAATTGCGCATCGATTCGAAAAATCTGCTGAGGAGGCCCAGCTGATCGAGAGCGGTGTGGCCGGGAGCTCAAAACGGCTCCTCAAGACCGGCTCTTTGTGGTTCGGCAGTAGCCAAAGGGGAGAACCCTTCGTCGGAGAACCGGAGATGCCGATTATAGAGAGACTGTAAGGCCTGACGGACGGTCTGAACAAGACCTGGAACCATGCCATTCGGACTCATTTTCCGGTTGAATCGGCCCTAAGTCGCTCAGTCCTCAAGCCTTAGCCCGATCCGAAGCCAAACGGACAAACGCGAAGATTTTTGGCCGTCTCGGAGATCCGCTCAAGCTGGAGCCGACTGCACCCACATGGGCAAAGGAGTGCAGCCAAAACGGCGCACTCAAGGCCCTCCTATTCGAGCTGGAGTTCGGCGCTCCCGTCCAGCCGCTCAACCTCGACGATCAGTGCGGTCGGCGAGCGCGACCAGTCAACGTCAAGCACAAAACGGACCTTGTCTCCTTGCACCAGGCCGTCTGGCACGTTCGTCGATTCAGCAACCACCATGCTCATGGTCATCGCATTCATCGGCTCGACCAAGCCATCGACCCCAATTAGGTCCTCGATCGACTCATGCTGAATGCGCAATCGGCGAGGCTCGTCTGCGAGCTGTGCCGCGCGCACCACGCCACGGACCTGGTATCGATCACCTGCGGGCTCGCTGTCCTCTGGCGAGCAGGCCAGGACCACAGCGATCGCACCCAAAGCAGCGATTGTCGAACCACCGCGGAACCGCCAGCTACTCAAGTAGATCAACCCTCGACAGAGCGATGGTCTCACCCGCAGCGGCGCTCACCTGGTAGACCCAGGACCCGTGGTACTGATCGAACTTCGCGATCTCGTCCGAACGACGTAAGACGTCCGCCTTCTGTTCAAGTTCCTCCTCGGTCTCGTCCTCGGAGACCTCCAGTCGATCGACATTGAACAGGCCACGGATACGAATGAAAGTTTCGTCGCCCTGCTGCGCGGCTTGGAGTTCGTAGCCGCTCCGGTCGTCCAATTCGAATACCAGGGTGCGATCGAAGCGTAGACCGACAACCTCTGCCGCGTTGGCCAGGTAGACCTCTTCATAGGACAGTCGGCTGAGCAGTCCTGAGAGCTTGTTGACCTCGGCGGGCTCCGCCGTTCCTCCTTCGAGTTCGAGGGCCCCTTGCCAGCTGCCCTCCTCGTCTTGTGCCTTGGCGAGAACGAAATCAGAGCCCTCAAGCCGAACCACTTCGGAAGAAGAGTGATCAAGCACTTCCTTTTTAAGGAATGAACCCGGATCGGTGGACACCGAAAGGGCGCCCTCGGTCCGGTAGATCGCCTGGTCCTCGCCACTCGTGCGTCGCACGTAGCGTCCACCAGAGTCTGAGCTTGCACCGATCTCGAGCGAGACCATGTCTTCGCCGCTGACGTTGGACAAGACAACGGAGATCGCCTCGTCGCCGACTAGGCCCAGTTCTAAAGCGAGCTCATCGCCATCACCCATGCGACGATCAAGCGCCACCTCCAGCAGATCGCGAACCACTCGGTTCACTTGTTCATTGCGCGCCAGGTAGCCGTTGCTCTCAGCAACCGTGTATTCCTCACCCTGGCGGTCAAGCGTCACCGAAGCATCCTCAGCCGATCCTTTGATGGTCACCTTAGCGATCTCATCAGGATTGAGGTTCTGAAGGAACTTTTGCCCGGATTCAAAGCGCTCTGCACGACCAGCGTCATGCCTATAGGTGAACACAGCCAGCAGCAACAGCACCGCGGCGATAGCGCCAAGTTTCTTGTTGAAATCAGTCATCGTCATTAGGTCCTAGACAAACTCGAGTCAGTTCTTGATTTGCTTTTCATCAGCCGGCGACGAGAGTGCACGGTCTAGCTCCGCCGCCGCGTAAAACGCCAGACGCCGGCGATCAACATCACGATCGGCATCCAGCCCATGACCGCAAAGCGCACGCCCGACTCCTGTCGTTCAAGTGCTTGGCGTCGGGACTTACGAATCTCGCGCAACTCGCGGTTGGCCCCTGCAATCCGTTCGTTGAGGTCCGCCACTTCGTCTTGGACCTCCTTTTGAAACAACGATGCATTGCGCGAGGTGATCGCGGTCTGCTTGTCGCGCAGCTGCTGCTGGAAGGTCTCGATGTCTTCGCGAATCTCGCGTTCTCGGTCGAGGGTGTCCTTCTCCGCTTGCGCTTCGATCTCATCGAACAACTCGAACGGTCGATCGAGCCGCTTGGTGCTGCGAATCGCCATCAGCTCTTCGGCACCCAACAATAGGTCGACCGAGTTGAGCAAGACGCGATGGTTGTCGTTCGCAGCTTGCACAATGCCAAACGGACTACGCACAAAAGCGATCTGATCGCCGATGAAGTCAACGTCCGCGAACACCATCACTGTGGCAGGGCTCTGCTGGTCCGCAGGTACCGCCTCAGCACGAATCATCTGGGCGTCAGCAGGCGGCGGCATTTCGACCCCAGGTGGCAGATTCGGCGGCCGCTCGGCTTCGCGATCTGGATACTCAACACCGTCTGGGAAGGCACTGGGAAACTGCCCGCTGAGTGAGTACGCCAGAGTGACAGCACCCGACGCTGAGTAGCTGTCGCGCAACTTGGCGGGATTGTTGAGATCGGTATAGGCCAGTCCGCCAGCGCCGCCAAACCCGGGTTGGATGTTCAACGTTGCGCCAGCCTCGGTGGTCACAATCAGCGGCAAGCGCTCGAGGTCGGAATCGCCTGCTTGCGAGGCATCGGCCTCGTCAGCGCCATCAGCGCCTGCGCCTGCTGTGGTCCTGAGCGCGCCGGCGAGCAGCATGCGCAGGTCGGCGGATCCTCGAAAGATCGGCGACGAAAGATCGACGCTCTCCTCGAGCGCGTCTCCGGTGAACTGCATGTCGACGATCACCGATTCGGCCGGACCGAACTGCTGGACCGGCCGGCGAACTGCAAGGTCGAAATCAGCAGCGAAGCCGTTCGGCACACGCTCGATCCCCCAAGCAGCAAAGAGTTCACCCAAATCTGATGCCGGCTGGTACTGCAATGCAGCCCACGGCTGCTGCGGATTCTGAGGAGCCTGATCGCCAAGAGCGTAAGGATCGACGAAGATCATGGCGTTGCCGCCAGCGACGACATGCCGATCGATCGCCGCTACCGTCTTCTTGGGTAACTCCTTGGGATGGATCACCACGAGCAAATCAAGATCAGCGGGGATCTCGGTAGCCGCCGCGTCGACCGGCACCACCTCATAGAGCTCTTCGAGCAGCTGAATCGCGACCCACTTGGGTGACGGTTGCTTGCCTTGTGCGGCGAGCATTTGTGCCATGAAGGGATCAGAGGCCGAACCCAGCACCTCGAGACTCGACAAGACCCCTAGTTTGCTCTTCTGCGGCCACAAAAGACCGTAGAGCGCCTTGGATACTTCGTACTCCACGTTCTCCTGTTCGGCGGGCCACATGAACGGCAGCACCTGGCGCGACCCCGTTTGCGTCTCGATCGACAGACCAAAGTAGAAGAGGTCTCCGTCTTGGTTGATCAACTTGCCCTCCAGCCCAAGGTCCGCGGCCCGCTGCGCCTCATCACTGTCCGGCACCGGATCAATGAAGTCCAACCGGATGCGGCCTCCCGAGCCTCGCTCGTACTCACGTAGCAAACTGCGCATGTACTGGTCGTAGGTGAGGAACTCCTTGATGAACTTGGGCAGCGTCTTGCCGGTCGTCTCTGAGAAGAACAGAGTGACGTCTAGGGGCTTGGTGCCCTCTTCTTGCATCCGATCGAGCAGAGCCTCGGTCCCGGAGGTGAGCGAGTAGAGGTTCTGTTCGGTGAGGTCGACCCGAGCGTCTGACAGCCAATAGTTGATCAAGTACACCGAGAACGCCGCCACTACGGCGAACAAGAACAGGGTGACGCCGAGCGCGCGCTTGCGGTTCTGGTCCACCGAGATATCGTCGGTTTGGCCCTGAGGCGTGCTGGAATTGCTTTGCGTTGAGTTCATTGTCTCAGAACCTCCTAAGCAGTCTTAGTCCGCTGCAAGACGAGCATGCCGCCTACCAGCCAAACCAAAGTGAAGATCACAAAGAAGAGGACTGCTCGCAGTTCGAGCAACCCTCGTTTCAACACATCGAAGTGATCGACCATCGACAGGCTTTGAACGATCTGTTCGGCGAACCCGCCGAGGTAAGAGCCGATTGTCTCTTGGGTCTCGGGCAAGCCCAGCAGCAAGAAGACGATCGACGCACTCACAGCCAGGATGAACGCCACCACCTGATTCTTGCTCGCAGCCGAGAACAGCATGCCAACCGCGAGGAAAGCGCCCGCTGCTAGCAGGCTGCCGAAGTAACCGCAGAGAATCGCGCCCCAATCCGGGTCACCCAAGCGCATGACTTGCAGGACTGCAGGCCAGGTTAGGAAAATCGAAAGTCCTAAGAAGCTCCAACCGGCGAGGAATTTGCCCACGTAGGTGCCGGCCAAAGTGACCGGGAGAGTCAGCAACAGCTCCACGGTGCCGCTCTTGCGCTCTTCGGCCCACAAACGCATAGCGACTGCGGGGACCAGTACGACGAACAGCCAAGGGAAGTAGTCAAAAAGTGGATCGAGCGAGGCCTGCCTGAGCTCGAGGAAGCGACCAAAGTCGCGCGAGACCATCAGGTAGCCGCTGGCAAGCAAGAAAATCACGATGAAGATGTAGCCCAAGGGTGAAGCGAAGTAGCTCTTGAACTCGCGACGGAACACGGCTTTCCAGCCGGTCAGGTCAAAACCCATCATGCCGCCACCCCTTTTGTGATTTCACGGAACAGATCATCGAGTCGACCTTCCGTTAGCTGCACATCCGCGACTCGTGCGTGAAAGGAGTTGATTGTATTGAGCAAGTCGTTGACCACGTTGGCGCCGGCGACCGGTTCCACCAACAAGGCGGTTCCGTCAACCGAGGCGGCGCTACACCAATCTTCCGATTGAACTGCCTCTAGGATGTCGCTTGGCACTGCATCCTCGAACACCACCCGGACCGAGTTGTGTTGTCCCGCTCTCGCCATCAGCTCGGTCGGTGTCGAGTCGACCAAGATCCGACCGCCCGACAGGATCACCGCGCGATTCGCGATGCGCTCTGCTTCATCGAGGATGTGCGTGGACAAGACGATGCAGCGATCGGAGGACAAGCTCGACAAGAGGTCCTGCACCATCGCCTTTTGGTTCGGATCAAGGCCATCGGTCGGCTCGTCGAGAATCAGGACAGCGGGGTCGTGAATCAGCGCCTGCGCCAATCCGACCCGACGCTTAAAACCCTTCGACAGCGTTTCGATCGGCTGACTCATGACCTCGCTCAGGTTGGTCATCTCCACCACACGATCAATCGCGCTTGGCGTATCGGCCACTCCTCGAGCCTCACCGATGAACTCAAGGAATCCGCGCGGAGTCATGTCACCGTACGCTGGAGCGTTTTCCGGCAGATAGCCAAGATTACGCCGGGTCTGGATCGGATGCTCTTGCACGTTGTGTCCGCACAGCTCGACTGTGCCGTGATCCGGCTCCAAGAAACCAGTGATCATCTTCATCGCCGTCGTCTTGCCCGCACCGTTGGGGCCAAGAAAGGCGAGCACGTCACCCTTACGCACCTCAAACGAGATCGAGTCGACCGCACGAATCGCGCCGTAGCTCTTGCTCAGTGAATTCACCCGAATCAATACGTCGGGCGAACCTTGCTCCTGGCTCATCGAAATCTCCTAGTACCGAAAGACAATCTGCACATGCTAACGCCGACCCCTGTGTGCGTAGCGCTCTGAGACCTCTTTCGGCAACGACCGAATTGTCTGTAGCTATCTACATGGTCCATGAATGGAACCCATCCCGATACTTTGGCTTCCTCCAAACAGCGTCTGTCCATCAGAGAATGCCAAGGGGGAGGACCGCCTCCATTGCGCTGAGAGAGTACACCAGCCAATCCTCGTGTTCCATCCTCTGAGGCGAAAGGTGGCGCGCGATCAACTAACATCGCTCAACTGAACGTAACGCTCCACCGCGATCGGCGGTTCCAGACTTCATGCCGGGTTCTCTAAGCTCCTCGCACACAGGGACGCCACGAGACAGGAGCAGTGCGTAGCTGCTTCCGCCGGCCGACTCCCAACTCAGTCCTCAAGAGCTCTACTGAGCTTCAGAACAAGGAAAGCTGTATGTCACTTCTTCGAGTTCCAAGCGCATCGATCGTCGCCGCTCTAACCCTCACTGCAGGGCTGTTGACGGGCACCGCTAGCTCCACGCAGGCGGCGCCACTGTCGTACTACTTGCCGGCTGACGTCTCCTACGACGCCTCGATACCAACCCCCGACGAAGTTCTTGGATATGGCGTGGGTACCTGGCATGTCCGTCCCGATCAGGTGGTCGATTACATGCGTCGCTTAGCAGCGGCATCGCCGCGCATCACTCTTGAAGAGCAGGGTCGCACCCACGAAGATCGTTTGCAGGTCCTGCTCACCATCACTTCGCCGGCGAATCACGGGCGCATCGAGGAAATCCGGCGCGAGCACATTGCGCTGTCAGACCCAACCAATCCTGAGCCAACCGACGCACAGATCGGTGCCATGCCAGTGGTGGTCTGGCTCGGTTACAGCATTCATGGCAACGAAGCGAGCGGTGCCAATGCTTCGTTGGTCGCGGCCTATCACCTAGCGGCCGCGCAGGACGCAGAGACCATGAACAGCCTCGACCATGCGGTGATTCTGTTCGACCCGATGTACAACCCAGACGGACTCGGTCGTTTCGCGCACTGGGCCAACATGCACAAGGGCGACATTCTCAATGGCGACCCCAATCATCGCGAGCACACGGAGGGATTCCCCGGCGGCCGCATGAACCACTATTGGTTCGACCTCAATCGCGACTGGTTGCTGTTGCAGCATCCCGAGTCACGCAACCGAGTGGTCAACTTTCATCGCTGGAAGCCAAATCTCTTGACCGACCACCATGAAATGGGGGCCAACTCCACATTCTTCTTTCAGCCGGGCGTGCCGGAACGCAAGAACCCGCTGATCCCTGAGGGCAACCTCGATCTCACCAACCGTCTCGCCAAGCACCACGCTGCAGCGTTCGACGCCGAGAATCGTCTCTACTACAGCAAGGAGTCCTTCGACGACTTCTATCCGGGCAAGGGGTCCACCTATCCCGACCTCAACGGCGCGGTTGGCATCCTTTTCGAGCAAGCTAGCTCCCGTGGCCATCTTCAAGAATCGGTCAACGGTGACCTTTCCTTCCCCTACGGCATCAAGAACCACTTCCTTGCTTCGCTCTCTTCCGTGCGCGGCGCAGTCGCCGATCGGGTCGCGTTCTTGCAGCATCAATCGCGCTTCTTCCGCGAGGCCAAGGCGCAGGCCGACGCACTCTCGACCAAGGCTTATGTGGTCAACACCCAGGGCGATAGCGGTCGCCTCACTCACCTGGTGGACAACCTCACGCGGCACCAAGTCTCTGTCCATGAGTTAGCCGAAGACATCACCATTGACGGCATGCGCTACGCCGCCGGCGAAGCCGTGGTTGTTCCTCTGGGTCAAGCACAGCACATTCTGATTCGCTCGCTGTTCGAGCCACTCACCAACTTCACCGCCACCACCTTCTATGACGTATCGACCTGGAGCTTGCCGCTTGCGTTCGGAGCCACATTCTCAGGGGTGGAACGGGGTCAGTATCGCCCTTCAATGCTGGGCGAACGGATCCAGGACGGCAGCATCGCTCAAGCCTCGGCGCCTGACGCTGGAGCCTACGCCTACGCCTTTCGCTGGGACGACTACCATGCTCCGCGCGCGCTCTATCGCGTGCTCGCAGCGGGCCACAAAGCACGGGTTGCCACCGAATCGTTCTCCGCTCGTACTGATGACGGCAGCACACGCTTCGAGCGCGGCACCATCGTCATCCCGGCCGGCCTGCCCGGCAACGCTTCGCTGCAAGAGGCCTTCATCACCATCGCCAAAGAAGACGGCATCGAGATCGTGGCCCTCCGCTCTGGTTACGCCGACGGTGGAGTCGACCTCGGTTCGCCCAGCCTGCGCCCGGTCGATCTGCCCAAGATCATGGTAGTGGTCGGCTCGGGAGTCTCGGCCTACGAGGCCGGCGAGACGTGGCACTTGCTCGACGACCGCTTCGATATGGCGGTCTCGCTGGTCGAAGCCGATCGCGTGGCCCGCATCGACTTGAGTCGCTATACCCACATCATCCTTCCTGGCGGCTTCTACAGCCGGTTTGGCGACGGTTTCACCAAAGCGATCACAGATTTCGGCCGCTCCGGTGGCACCCTGATCGGCATCAAGGGCGGAGCGGCGTTTCTCGACAGCGCCGTGCGAGAACGGAAGGCCGAAGGAGATGATGACTCCGATGCAGAGGTCACCCCACCAGATGCCGAACGCACTTATGAGAGCTACCGAGCCGCGCGTGCTGAACAGTTGATTTCTGGCACCATCGTCGAGACCAACCTCGACCTCACACACCCGCTCGCCTATGGCTACCAGGTGCCTAAGCTGCCGATGTTTCGCACCAACGCCACGCTCTTGCCGGAGGTCAAGAACCCGTTCGAAGTTGTCGCGACCTACTCGTCGCCGCCGCGCATGTCGGGTTACATCTCAGAAGAGAACCAGCAACGCCTCAGCGGTCAGCCGGCTGTGCTCGCCAGCCGCTTCGGTCGCGGCACCATCGTTCAACTGCTCGACAACCCGAACTTTCGCGCTATCTGGTACGGCCCGACCAAGCTGTTCATGAATTCAATCTTCTTCGGACCGATCGTGCAAGGAACGTCGGCGCCGGACACCTGGCTGGAGTAGCCCTTCCGCCTAGAGTCAAAGCAGCACCTGCCGCCAACCACTCAAACGACGCCTGGAGTCCGCAGTTTTCGTGCTAGCCAGAACTGCGGGCTTTCCCCTATCCACAGGATCTGCCGCCAGTCAAAACCGGTGCGCCCTATCTCAAGGCCCGGGTGGAATCTAAGAGGGCGGAGTCAGACACCACGCGCCCAGTCTCCAGGGCGTGGTCCCATTCGGCCATAGACGCCGCGGCTTGGGCTTAAGTCACACCCTCGGACCAAGAGAACGGCGAGATCGGCCGCTCCTCCTTGTGCCGTTCAATGGTCGCCGGATTCCAAAGCTCGGAGAACCCAAAAGCCCGCGGGCAATGCACATAAGACTCTTCGACGTGGAGTCGGATGGTCTGTAGACGCAAGGCCCCGGCATCCGGGTTCTGCACCCTCGGGCGATCACCCTCCTCGGCACTGACGACGCGAGCGCGACCATTGACCCGGAGCGTCTCATTAAGGCCTGGGATCATAAAGATCAGGCCCGCATTGGGGTTGCTCTCGAGGTTCTCCAACGATTGAAAGAGGCGATTACCGCGAACATCCGGGATGTCGAGAGTGTGTTCATCAACCACTTCCACGAAGCCTGGCTCACCGCCACGGGGCGACGCATCGCAACGCCCTTCCCCGTTCGAGGTCGCCATCACCAGAAAAGGCGACACACCGATGAATTCGCAGGCCCAGGGCGTGAGTTGATCTCTAACCTTGTCGCGAGCCTTCTGCGACGGCACTCCAAACTGTTCTTGGAAGCGATTGGCAAATTCCGGCGAATCCGACGCCGCGGTCATTTGAGTGTCTCCGTCACGTGAGTGTCTCCAAGGTCCGTCGTGTTCGCTCTGACTCCACATTGCCAGTATTGACCGTGGTCGAGGGTTCAAACAGCAGAATCGCACATTCATCGTCGGCATGGGGTTGGTGCTCAATACCACGCGGCACCACCATCATCTCGCCAGCTTTCAAGATCTCAACCCGATCCTTGAACCGAAGTTCGAGCACACCATCGATTACCAGGAACATTTCATCCTCGTGGTCGTGGTGGTGCCAATCGAACGTGCCCTCGACCTTCGCAACCCGCACATCTTGGCCGTTGAGTTGAGCCAGGATCCGCGGGTTCCAGTGATCGTCGAATTCGCTGAGTTTCTCTTGAATGTTGATCTTGCTCATGAGTTGGCGCCCTGGCGGCCACAGTCGTTCAGCGCGTCAATTGCGCGTTCGATCTGCGCAGCTGTGTTGTACAAATGGGGTGAAAGCCGAACACGACCATGCCTGACCGCGACCTCGATTCCTGCGACAGCCATACCACTGGCAATGGACTGCGCGTCGGAACGGAGCGCTTCGAGGACCACGATGGACGAGGCACCAACCTCGCTGACCGGAGCAAAGAGGGCACGGTCGACACCCTTCAAGAGTTGCTGCACCAGACCGGCGTCATGCGCACGGATGCGATCAACACCGATCTCGCCAAGCAGTTCGAGACCCGCCGCCCACGCATTGAACGAGAAGAAGTTCGCCGGCGCAAACAAGTCGAACCGGCGCGCCCCAACATTGCGATCAGGATCAGGGTCTCCGCCAGCAGCTAGATCACTCGCGGTCTGAAAAGCCAGCCAGTACGCGCGCTTGGTCTTCAAGCACTCTCGAAACTCAGGGCGCATCCAGCAGAACCCTGTGGCGTAAGGGCCGCACAGCCACTTCCATCCCGCGTTGGTCACCCCGTCAATCGGCAGATCTTCGACGGACAACTCAAGCGCACCAGTGCCCTGAGTTGTGTTCACCAAGAACGTCACCCCACGATCACGGCAGAGCTCACCAATAGCGCCCAGATCGGCGACCAAGCCACTGAACGAATGCACCCAACTCAGCCCCAACACCCTGGTCTTGTCGGTGAGTGCTCCCTCGACCTCCTCCACTGTCGGCACCGGCGCCGCGCTCTCGACGTCCCGCACAACAACGCCATCTGCGCGTAACCTGAGCCAGGGCAGCCGCGTCGACGGGAAATCGCCGCTCATCAGCAGCACCTCATCCGCACTGTTGAGCCCAAGTCCGTCAGCCCAGAGGTGCTGACCATGCGACGCGCCGTTCGCTAGGACGACGTCATTCGCATCGGCGCCGATTAACCGCGCGATGCCTTCGCGCACTCGTTGCGGCACACCGTTGAAGCGCTCTTGGGTCATGCGCCAAGGTTCGAGTTTCCAAGCAACTGCGTCGCGAGCAGCCTCAGCTGCCTTGAGCGGGAGCACTCCTTGGTGAGCGGTGTTGAGCCAAATGCGAGGGTGATGGTCGGGGAATTCTTGAAGCCAGTTCATATCGCTGCAGTTTAGAAGCTATGAGCCATCCTCACCATCAGCGATTCGCAAACTCTCGCCAGCACCGAGCGTCGCGTTTCTTCGTAGGAGTGGCAATCGCTGTCGTCCACAACTGCACCGTTGGTTCAATCTCCGCTCGAGCCGCCGGATAGAATCGCCCCACTTTGAACGGCCTTAAACCGATTTCGCCCCTGCGTGCGCAAAACGAGCATCCACTTCGAGGAGAAATCGCCCTCTGTCTTTCAGGTGGTGGTTATCGGGCGGCTGCGTTTCATCTCGGCACTCTCGAGATGCTCGACGAGCTCGGACTCCGCGACCGGATCAAGGTCGTCTCGGCCCTTTCCGGCGGAGCCATCTTCAGCGCGTGCTACGCGATTGCCCTGTGCGAGGGAACCGACTTCGAGACCTTTGCGCGTGGTTTCAAAGAGAAGCTCGCGACCACCAACCCTTTGACAGACGCCTTCGACGCTCTGCCCACCAGCGGCACCAACACACAACCGCCTAGCTTGATCCGTTCGTTGGCCGATGCCTATGCCGATCAAGATTTCATCGGTCAGATGCGCTTCGCCGAACTCATGCGGTCGGACGAAGTCCCAGCGGACTTGATCTTCGGCACCACCGAGTTTCGTTCGGGCAAGGCGTTCCGCTTTCAAATGAGCCGCCGGAGCAAACCGAACATCGGCAACCGGCCGCCGCTCGACATAGCCGACGTGGTTGCCGAGGACATGCGCTTGGCAGATATCGTCGCAGCATCGTCGTGCTTTCCAGCGGCCTTCGAACCGATGCTGTTTCCAAACGACTTCTCCTGGACCGAGCCCTTGGTCCAGGTCCAACAGAAGCTCACCCCGGCGCTTCAAGACGGCGTGCCTCTCATGGACGGTGGCATCTACGACAACCAAGGCGTCGACGGCGCGCTCGCGGTGTACAGACGCAAGGGCATGGAGGTGGGCCTGCTGCTGGTCTGCGATACATCCGCCCGTGACGACGACTGCTATCAACCGCCTACCAACCAGCAGCGGGGCGGCCCCAAACTCAGCACGCTGCGTCAGATCGGCCAGGGATTCTTCTTCAGCTCCTTGCTTTCGGCCATCGCCTTGGTCGCTAAGGCGTTCTTTGAAGTACGCCAGGAGGACTTTGCACTGCTCGACACCATCCTCTTCGGGCTTCCAGTCCTGGTCTGTTTGGCGATGGCCTTCACTCTGCGCCGGATCGACCAACGCATTACGATCGAACAAGCGCGCATTCATCAACAGACCTCGGTTGCACTATGGCCCAATCTCTCTCAACTGCGTCTCCTCGACTTCGTTGATCTGCTGAATGCCCGCCTTCTATCGTTGATCAGCTTGACCAACAACATCTTCATGAAGCGCGTGCGTAGCCTCATTCAAACGTCACTGCGCATTGGCGACAAGTATCGAGACCGGGTCATCTCCAATCAGATTTACGACCTCGATCTCAATCGCAAGACCTTGTTCGAAGAGAACCCGTGGCTCAAGCCGACCGAACAAGTTGCCACGATGGCGCGGGAGGCTGAGACGGTGCCCAGCGCAGTCTGGTTCGACAACCGGCAGCAACTCGACAACGTTATTGCCTGCGGTCGAGCAACCACTTGTTTTTCACTGCTCAGCTTCCTCTTGCAAAAGGAACAAGAAGCACTACAGGACCCAACCACTCCCGAAGCCCAGCTCTTCGCTCAGGCCAAGTCGCAGTGGGAGCAGCTCAACCGCTAGGAACCTGTTGAAGACGTATCAGCGTCACTAACCTCGATATCAACCCACTGCTCAACCGCCGTTGAGATCTCCTCACTGCGCGACCTAGCAAAGAGGGCGACTGCCAGCACCAACACTGCGGCTGCTGCAATCTTGAGCACCGAAGCCGCCGTTGGCCCAGCGACCTGCTCCACTCTGGCTTCAACCGTCACATCGGCTCGTTCTCCATCTGAGCGTTCCGCCAACTTCCGTCGGGCTAAACGCGTGACATAAACGGTGACGCCAATGGTCGCGAGCAGACCCACCGCCAGCAGTGCCCATTGCGCGGCCGAGGTTCCTTCTCGGCCACCGGCTGCGGTCTTAGCCGCCAAGCCAAGGTAGACGTAGAGCAAGGTGCCGGGCAGCATCGCGATCCAACTGGTCAGGACATACGGTACGAACCGAATGCTGGTGAGACCATAGAGGTAGTTTTGCAAGCCGAAGGGAATCGCCGGGGATAAGCGGAGCATGGCCACGATCTTCCAGCCGCCGTCCGAGATCGCGGCATCGATCGCACCAAATTTCTCGTTCGACTCAGCCATTGTCTGCACCTTGGAACGCGCTAGGTAGCGGGCAATCAAGAATGCGCAAGCAGCGCCGGTTGTTGACGCAAGTGACACCGTTACCAACCCAACTCCGAGCCCGAAGATCACCCCCGCCCCAAGAGTCAGGAGAGAGGCCGGGATCAAGAGCACTGTCGCAACGACGTAGACCAGACCGAACACCACCGGCCCCCAAACGCCCAGCTCGGCCACCTCGCGCTCCAGCGCCTTCATCAGCACATCAAACGGCAGTGCGCTCATCAGCAGCATCACCGAAACCACCAACAGCGCGATCGCAGCAAGTCGCAGCTTGCCTCCGTGCTGGCTCAAGAATCTCTGATCTGAGGTACTCATCTTCGCTCCAAAAGTCTTGGTTCCCGTACATAAGGGCGGGATTCGCAAGTATGTATGTCCGGCGTAGGGATTCGGACTTATTTGAACACCAGAGCAGCTCCGGTGCGGCAGAGCGACCGAGCGCCCACGCCATTCGGCGACACGCTCAGAAAACTGGAATCTGCTCCGCTTCAACTAGGCGCAACAGTTGTCGGGTGCGACGCCAGATTCCTTCGATTTCAGACTCCGTTAGGCCAAACTGCACAATGCCATCCTCAATATCCATCCGAACCGGACTCGCGCCCGCCAGCGGCGCGCTCGGAGTGGTTACGCGATACCCACCCGAACCGTCGACCTGCAGTTGGGCCACAACCCGAAGGTAGTCTAGGTCTCGACGAGAGAGCCGTTTCAGTCGCTTCACAGTTTCCGCCCGAAGGCCAGGAACTCGAAGTCGATTCCAATCGCGAGAGAAGGGGCTGCGGAACCAATGGTTGAACGAAATGCCGTTGTCGATCGAGTAGATCCGCGGGGAAGACGGAGCCTCAGCAACCAGCAGGTTGCGAGTGTGCGTGTCGCTGTGATCCAAGAGAATGGCGACCAGGTTCAGGTCCGCCGAGTGATACGCGTACCAAGGATCTTGCTGAAATCGGTCCCAATCGACTTTCCTTGATGGGTAGGCAAGGTCGCGAAGCCACACCGAAATGGATCCGACCACACAGTCGGCGCCCGCGATGTTGGGTTCTCCCAGAACACCGCCGGAGATGGCATCCATTGGCCAGCAAACGATCGAGGTAGTTGGCACTACATAGTCTTCTGGCTCGAGCACTATCCGCTGCAATTCATAGGCAGCCACCTCGCGACGCGGTGAGTTGTTGATCCCATCAAGGGACGCTCTCGCCGGCTTCCACTTGACATCGAAGGAGAAACCCTCCGATGGCGAGTGGACCTCGACTCTCTTGGTGTTGGTCCGACCATGTTGAACATCCCGCATGGTTCGTGCGATCAACGGCGCCCGGAACGCACGTTCAACCGCTACCGGGTGAGCGGGCCATTCGGCTGACGCCTGTCGGGGTGTCCTGGAGCCACCGGGCATGGCCGCCGCTCGCGAGCCCTGCGCAGCCTCAGGAGAAAGCAACAAGGGCATCACCGAAGTGCAAGCGCTAGATACAACAAGCATGATTAGTGAGATCGACAAGACCATCACTCGCTCAAACGCTACCAATCGAGATTCATTTCTGAGCTGTCTCAACCCCGCAGTCCTTGCCTCATGTGCTTGCACTCGACTCACCGATCTTGTACCCATCCTTTGGCCCAACAGAGGGAGCGCGCCCAAGGCAGTGCTTCACAGCGGCAGAAGCTGGCAAAGCCACGGACGATCACACACCACCCCTCACAGTTTGCCTAGTCGGAGCCCAGGCTGTGCAACGAGCGCCCCACAAGTCCATCAAGTCGTTGCAGCCCAGCCACCAGCTTCCCCTTGTAGTGGATCCGCAGCAATCGTCGCCCGCGTCTGGCCATCACCTCGTAGTCACCACGAGCCTGCGCTGCCTTGGCAGTTCCGAAAGAGAACCCGTGCCCAGGGATCTCGAGTTCCGCGTTCTCTTCGTGGGTGATCTGAACAAACACACCACTGTTCGGACCACCCTTGTACACTTGTCCCGTGGAGTGCAGAAACCGCGGACCGAAGCCAAGGCAGGTCGCTACTCCGAAGTGCTGTGCCACTTTACGACGCATCGACTGTAGGAACTCGGTGAGTTCAACGTTGCGATCCATGTAGGCCAGGATCGCAAAGTAGTCACCGGGTTCGATCCGACCCAAATGTGCGGTCAAAGTTTCGCTAACCGTGGCATCACCCGGCGTCAACAGGCGCTTTTGGTTCTCGGGATCGGCGAATAGCAACGATGTTGTGCCTTCGACAAAAGGTTCTTCGTAAGGCAGCGCACCGGTTGCCTCGAAAGCGTCGGAGAGCCGGCGTGACTCAACCTTGCTGCCTTCGACATCGGGCTGACCAAACGGATGCACCCCAAGCAAAGAACTCGCGACGGCGGTGGCAAACTGCCACCTAAAGAACTCTTGAGTGATGGCGTACTCGTCGTGCACGATGACGCGGATCACCGGGTGACCAGCCTCTACCAGCGCTTGAATCCGAGCGTCGAGATCGACCTGTTCGGGATCGTCTTCGGGTTCCACCTGTGCGTCTCGGTCAACGAGTTCAATCGACACGAACAGACGATCGTCGCCATAGAGTGTGGCCGCTAAGGGCCCCTCAAGATCGATCGGGATCAATCCCTTTCCGTCCTTGCCGGTCGATTCGGCAAGCAACTGATCGGCCCAGGCGCCAAAGGCGGCTAGCGATTCGCTACCGAAGATGGTGACTTTGTCTCGACCACGCTGAGCAGCTTGCGCCAACACGATACCGAGGGCTACCGCTGGATTGTCACCTGGGGTGTCTTGGGCACAAGCAATCACCATCGGCATCGCGGCCTGCATCAGTCGAGCGGAATCAATGCCAGCAAGAGCGGCCGGAACTAGGCCGAAGTTCGACAGCACCGAGAATCGACCGCCGACTGACTCCTTGCCCCAAAAACACGCGCGCAGGTTGCGTTCAATGGCGAGCGCTGCGAGCTTCGAGCCACGATCAGTGACCGCAACAAAGAAGTGCCCTGCCCGGTCTTCTCCCATTTGCAAAGCGACCTTGGCGTAGAAGTAGTCAAACAGCAGGCTGGTCTCGAGGGTGGTTCCCGATTTGCTCGACACCACAAACACCGTGCGAGCAAAGTCGAGTTCGGCCTCCACTCGGGCGATGTGGCTCGGGTCGGTTGTGTCGAGCACAAACAATGGGCGTTGCGCGGCCAAAGTGCGAGCGAGCACTTCCGGGCCGAGGCTCGACCCACCCATACCCAACAACACCACCGCCGCTGGTTTGCACGGGCTATCGACCGCCACCTCGCCGGGCAGAGCGCCGGGCAGTGTGTCCGGCAGTACGGCGTGCGGCGCAGCGGGCGGCCCGTCCGGAAGTGCATCCGGCGGCCCATCCGGTACTGCGCCCTCAGGTGGCTCCATGCCCAATTCGGCATCGATCTCAAGCGCTATCTCTCTTAGCGGCGCTTCCTGCTCGTCTTCGAAGAACTCAGCCACCAGGCTCAGCCAGCCCACCCACTTCGACTCATCCGCATCAGTCCACAGCGACGCATCACCACTCCACAGCCGCTCGGTGCCGTTGGCGGCCTGCCAGCTCCCTAGCCCCTGCGCGAGTTCATTGCGTGCGCTGCCATCGAGCAACAAGTGTTGCTCATTAAGCTCACCAACTTCGGACGCACCGCACCTGGCCGCAACCGCTGATAGTCGTTCGATCACCTCGGGTTAGTGAGGACGATCGGTTGCGACTTGGTGACCACAATGGTGTGCTCGAACTGCGCGGTGCGAGAACCGTCGATGTTGTAGAGCGTCCAACCATCCTCAGCGGTCTCCGCTTGCTGGCGACCGGTGGTCAGAAACGGTTCGAGCGTTAGCACCATGCCATTGGTGAACTTGCGACCCTCGTTCTTGTCATCGAAACCGGGCACAAAGGTCGGTTCCTCGTGCAACGAGCGACCGAGACCGTGCGACCCAAGGTTGCGAATCACGCCAAAACCAGCCCGCCTAGCAACCGTTTCCATCGCCTTGCCAACGCCCCGAATAGGCCGGCCAGCGCGAGCTCGACGCATCGCCTCGCGCAGCGCCTTACGGGTCGCCTGACAGATCCGTCGATCCAGCTCGTTGTCTGGATCCATCGCAAAGCTTGCGCCGCAATCCCCGTAGTAGCCGTCCTTGACCGCTGAAACGTCGATGTGCACGAGATCTGTTGCACCAATGCGACGCTCTCCAGGGATCCCGTGAGCGACTTCTTCGTTGACCGAAATGCAGGTGCCACCTGGAAAGTCATACATGGTTCGCGGTGCCGACTGGGCGCCATGATCCTCGAGGAATTTCTCACCCAGTTTGTCGAGCTCAAGGGTGGTGATTCCCGGCTCGAGCCTCTCACCCATATAGCGAAGGCAGCGCGCAACGATGCCCCCAATCTCCTTGAGAGCTTGTAGGTCTGCGTCGTTATCTAGGGTCATGGACTTAACTTTCGGACCATTGGCGAAGGAAAGAGGATGTCAGGACAGTTCGGTCGCAACGTCGGCGGTGGCCAGCATCGGATCATCGGCGACTAGGTTAGCTGCAGCGGGCACATTCTGCTCGGCGCGCCGAAGGCCACTTTGAAGCCAAACATATGCCACAGCGGCCGATGCCCACGAACCCAAAACCATCGCCACCCAGATCGACTGCACCGGCAACTTGAGAGCAAAGGTAAAGAAACTCGCTAAGGGTACCGCGATCGCCAGCACCCGCATCACCGACAACACCAGTTCTGGTGTGCCACGTCCAAGACCCTGCAACGCCCTGCCAGCCATCATTGAGATCGGGAACAACGGATAGGCGAACGAGACAATCCGCAGGTAATACACCCCGAGCTCTCTAATCTGTTCTGAAGCCGTAAAGACCGAGACCAGCCAGGGAGCGCAGACAATGAAAAACACGCTCGCAAGAGAAGCGATCAGGACCGACCGCTTGAGGGCGTAGCCAACGATCCCGCGTAACAAGTCGAAGCGCTTGGCACCATAGAACATGCCAACCAGGGTCACCAGGCTTGACGAGATTGCAACTAGCGGCATGACCACAATGTGGTCGATGCGCAGACCAACCTGATGAGCTGCCACCGCATCTGGGGTGTGCACCACCAAGAGACGGTTGAAAGCGATCCCTCCCAACGACATGACCGCAAATGAGAGCGATGCAGGAACACCAATACGGAAGATGCCAGAGAGCACATCGCTACTGAAGCGGAAGCCTCTGAAGTCAAGATCGACGTACGTCTTCTTGCGGCGAAACAAGACCCAGGTCAGCGCGATCGCGGCCCACGCCTGACTGACGATGGTCGCAACTGCGGCGCCTCGGACCCCCATATCGAGCACGAAGATAAAGATCGGATCGAGACCTATGTTGAGCACCGTCGCGCTCAGCTGGATCATCACCGGAACCTTGACTTCGCCTTCACCCGAAAGGACGGATCTGAAGAACACCGCCATCACCATGAAACCGAATCCTTGAGCGATCACCTGGAAGTAGCTCCACGCCAACGGCATGATCTCTTCGGGAACTCCGAGCAGGCGCAGCAACTGCTGACCGAACAACAGGCCGATCGCGGTGTAGAGCACCGTGATCGCAACGCCCAAGACCACAGTGTGTTCAGCGGTCCGATCCGCGCGCGCCTTGTCTCGTGCACCAACACATTGAGCAATGATCGCCGTGATCCCGCTACCCAGCCCGAAGGTAGCTCCCATGGCGAGGAACATGAGCGGCATGTTGAATGCAAGAGCAGTCAAGGCATCGGCACTGACGCGCCCAACGAAAATCATGTCGACCATCGAATACAGCGCTTGCACCGACATACCGAACATGATCGGCACCGACAACACCCACAAAGCCCGTTTAGGATCAGCCGCGAACTCGTCGAGTCGACCAGCTGACACCGGGGGCATTCCCGGCAGCGCTGAAATAGGTTCTTCGGTGGTTTCGTCGTTCATTTGGCGAGTCACTTTCGGCGACTGGTCGTTTGTCTCGTTGTTCGCCTTGGAGCGAAGCGACCGAGGACCATGGGACCGCGGGCGGAGTCTACCCCGCAGCCCCCACTGCTGAACCGTTGTTTGACGCCATGACTTGACTGTGACGCGCGGCCCTTCAGGCCCCTTAGAATCAACTAAGAATGCTCCGGCTTTTTTCCGGAAAGGCCCGGCTAGGCGGCCGTTACGGCTCGCACTCCCACTACTCCCACAAACTATCTAGCCCGCGAATAGAGTTCTCATGACCACGATCAAGCAAATCGCAACGCTCAGCTGCACGACAATCCACGGACTCGCGACAAACCTCGGACTTGCGACCCTGGCGCTCGGCCTGCTTGCGGTCCCTGTCGAGGCGACCGAGCATGCAGCAGAAGAGTCTGCTCCAGCAGCCTTCACCGAGTCCGACTTTCTCAAGCGCAGCCGGCGCCTCATTTTCGACGGCAAGCGCTCCGGCGAAGGCTATTTCTCACCAGACGGCAAGCAGATGGTGTTCCAAAGCGAGCGCATCGACGACAATCCGTTCTACCAAATCTTCCTGATGGACATGGAGACTGGGGACGTCACCCAGGTGTCGAACGGCACCGGCAAGACGACGTGTGCATTCATCGAACCTGGCAATGGTCACGTGTTGTTCTCGTCCACCCATCACGACCCGGAATCAGCGCGGCTGCAAAAAGAAGAACTCGACTTTCGCGCCTCCGGCGCCGAACGTCGCTACTCCTGGGACTACGACCCGCAAATGGATCTCTACATTGTCGATCCAGCCACCAGTAATGAGCGTCGCTTGACCACCGCGTTGGGCTACGACGCAGAGGCGAGCTACTCACCTGACGGCAAGTGGGTCGTCTTCTCTTCAATGCGCGACGGCTACGACGGTGAGCTCACCGCTGAAGAGAAGAAGATCCTCGAAGTCGATCCGAGTTACTTCGGCGAGCTCTACCGCATCCGCACCGACGGCACCGGCCTCGAACGCCTGACCAGCGTGCCCGGCTACGACGGTGGCCCCTTCTACTTTCCAAATGGCGAGCGAATCATCTGGCGGCGCTTCAGCGAAGATGGTCTGACCGCCAACGTCTGGTCGATGAAAGCTGATGGTAGCGACCAGCGACAACTCACAGATTTCGGCGCCATGAGCTGGGCACCTTACGTTCACCCCTCAGGCGAATACATCCTGTTCGCGTCAAACAAACACGGCTTCTCCAACTTCGAAGTCTTCATGATCGACGTCGCGGGCACCAAAGAACCGGTCCGCATCACCAACACCGACGACTTCGACGGTCTGCCCGTGCCAACCCCGGATGGCAAACAGTTAGTGTGGACTTCGAGCCGCCACGCTGGCAAAGGCGCACAGCTCTATGTTGCGCAATGGAGCCACGAGACGGCAATGAAGGCGCTCGCAGCAGCTCCACTCAGGGGCATGACCGAAGAAGGTTCCCGATGACCAATCAGATGAGCAGTCAAATGAGACACCCAAACAGTTCGAGACTCTTCCAGCATGCCCTGTCCCCATTGCTCACATTCGGCCTGGTCACAACAGCTGTGTTGTGGGTGGCTCCCGTGCAGCTCAGCGCCCAGCAGCCCGCTCCGGCTGCGCAGACAGCGCAGACAGCGCAGACAGCGTCGGTAGAAGAGCACGTCCGCTACCTTGCCTCCGAGAAGCTTGCGGGCCGTCTAACCGGTGGCCCAGGCGAGACGCTGGCAGCACAGTACATCGCTCTACAACTCGAACGTTTGGGTGCCGCGCCACTGCCCGGCCACTCGACCTTCCTCCACCCGTTCGAGTTCACCTCGGGCAGCAAAGACGTCGGCACCAGCCTAGCTGTCAACAACACAACGACGATTGAAGGCACCGACAACATCCAGGCGCTGTCGTTCTCCGATAACGGAGACGCCTCGGGCAACCTGGTGTTCGCTGGATACGGACTGCGGGTTCCCGATTCCGACGACTTCGGATACGACAGCTATGCCACGCTCGACGTCAAAGACAAGGTCGTCGTTGTCCTTCGCTACTTCCCTGAAGACACCGAAGGCGACGTGCGCGCTTCGCTCGCGCGCTACTCGGGCATCCGCTACAAAGCGCTGCTCGCTCGCGAACACGGCGCAAAAGCGATGCTGCTGGTCACCGGTCCGCACTCACCCAACGGCGGCCAAGTGATGCCTATGACCTTCGACACTGCTGTCTCGGGTTCGGGCATCATCGCTGCAAGCATCAGCGGAGAAGTAGCCAACCAGCTCTTCGAGGGTGCGGAGCTCAACCTCGCCGACGCACAAGCTTCACTCGACACCGCCAATCCGCACGTAGCCGGCTTCGCTTTGAGCACGTCGGTCAAGCTAGACGTCAAGGTTGAGCGCGAGAAGCGGACCGGTACCAACGTCATCGGCATGCTGCCAGCGGCACCGCAAGAGGCAGGCTCGGTCGAGAGGCCTTGGGTGATGGTCGGCGCTCACTTCGATCACTTGGGCCAAGGTGGCGGCGGCAACTCGCTCGCTGATGCGAGTCAGCGCACCGCTATTCACTATGGTGCTGACGACAACGCCTCGGGTACCGCAGCAGTTTTGGACATCGCCCGCAGACTCGGGGGCGACGAACGTCGCAAAGCCCGCAAGCGCTCGATCGTGCTGGCCTTGTGGTCGGGCGAAGAACTCGGACTCCTAGGTTCGGCCGACTTCACCAAGCAGGCTGCGGCTACTGGTGAACCCACCGACGCACACCGCGGCTTCAAGCTCGAAGATGTCGCCGCATACATCAACTTCGACATGGTCGGTCGCTCGCGCGACAACAAGCTGAGCGTGCAGGCCACCGGTAGCAGCGACGCTTGGCCCGGACTCTTAGAGCGCAGCAACGTACCCGTGGGCTTCGATCTCTCCTTGCAGAGTGACCCTTACCTGCCGACCGATTCGGCCTCGTTTCACCGCTACGAAATCCCCAGCCTCAACTTCTTCACCGGCTCGCATCAGGACTACCACAAGCCGAGCGACACGGTCGACACCATCGCCTATGACGAACTCGACCGCGTCGCGCAGCTCGGCAGCCTGGTGGTGCGCAAGCTCAGCGAGAACGACGAAGCGCCCAAATTCTTGCAGGTGCAGCAGACCCGCCAAGACGCTGGATCGCGCGACAGCGTCAGGGCCTTCACCGGCACCATCCCTGACTACGCTACCGAGATCGAAGGCCTGCTCTTAGGCGGGGTGATGGCAGGCGGACCCGCTGAGGAAGCCGGGCTCCGCAAGGGCGACGTGATCGTCAAGTTCGGCGCGGTCGAGGTCAAGAACATCTACGACTACACCTACGCGCTCGATGCAGTCAAGGTCGACGTCACCCTACCCGTTGTGTTCATGCGCGATGGCGAACGGATGGAGACTGAGATTACGCCGCGAGCACGAGGATAGCTCCGGGCGAACGCTTCTCCTTTCTCCCTTATCTCCTTTCTCCTTGCAGTCAACCGCCTCGCGCGAGTCGCAGATCATCGAGCGCGAGGTAGTTCTCAACTAGACGAACCAAGCGGCCGCGCGTCTGGCCGGCGAAGAGCGGACCCAAGAAGCCACTCAGCAGACCCGTTCTAGCCCAAGTGAGCCAGGTGAGGCCCATCGCTTCGAGGTCCGAGTCCGGCCAAATCACCTTCGAAGCGAAGTAGAACGCCGGCAACGCCAGCGGCATGCGCTCGAGCTGCTTGCCCTGCCGTAGCCATCCGGGGAGATCTCCGCGCTGGCGGAACACCTCGCCATCGAGTTTCTTGAGGCTGAGGCCGTTAGCCTGGAGCCCGCGATCCAAGTCTTCGCCGCTCAGAATGCCTCGCTGCTCCAAAGCGCGCGCCAGATCTTCCCAATTGATCAAGCGTGCTGCACCAAGTCCCACTTGTTGCCATAGAGGTCGCGAAAGACGACGACGGTCCCGTAGCTCTCATATCGGGGCTGCTCAATGAAGTCGACACCAGCACCGAGCATGCGCTGGTAATCGCGGTCGAAGTCGTCTGTGTGCAAGAAGAAGGCAACCCGGCCGCCGGTCTGATCTCCAATTCGAGCCAGCTCTGAGTCGTTCTTGGCCTTGGCCAACAAGAGGTTGCAGCCGCCGCCCGGCGGACAAACTCGCACAAAGCGCTTAGCTCCCATTTCCCGATCTTCTTTCAGATCGAAGCCCAGGCTCTCCACGTAGTAAGCGATCGCTCGGTCGTAGTCGTCGACCACCAGCGTCACCACCCCTAGGGCCAACCCGGTCATCAACGTTGTCTCGGTGACGACGAGTGTCCGTTGAGGAAGACCCATTCGCCATTGATCCGGGCCATGAGGATGGTCTGTGCCACCGCGAACGAGAAACCGCCAGCCTCCGGGACACCGAAGGTTGTCTCAACCTCGGTGTAAACCATGGCGTGATCTTGATCTAGAACTTCTATACGCGGATTCTCGAACTCATAGGTCGCGGTTCCAAACTGCTGAACCTGCCCGAGTGCCGCGCGCACTTCGTCACGCGATGTGTAACGGATGGCGCCATCTTCAACCCAGAAGAACCGTTCATCGTCGGCATAGGCGGCGATCACCGTTTCATAGTCGGCCGCCTGAAGAGCCGCGCGGAATCGGCCCAACGCTGCATCCACCGACGCCTCAACCATCGCAGCATCGAAGACCGGCTTGATCGGCCCTGGCTCGTCGGAGCCTGAGCCGGGCTCTGTGCCACAAGCCACGAGGGCGACGCCCAAGATCAGCCCTAGGCTCCAAGTGAGGCCATTTCCGTAGCGCGCTCGCCTGATGATCATCGAGGTTCCGTCCTACTTAGTTGCGGAAGAAGTTCGCCAAGCCCGCGCTCCGGCTCACGGCCCTTAAGGCCAGTATCTTGTCATCGAGCACTCCAGAAGCCCTGCTAACCTACGCTCGAGCGCTGTCTATCACTGGCCGCTCCACTTGCCCGGCTCAATCGAGGATAGGCCGCAGGCCCTCCCGGACGCTAGCTCGCCATGCGTTTGGCGAACCGAGCCCGTGCTTTCGCCGCTTCTTCCTCGCGATTCTTCGCGGGCGCCTTGGTTACCAATCGATCGAGCAAACGCAAACTCACCGCATGGACCTCATCGACAGCGGCGTCAAAGGCCTCCTGATTCGCCTGAGAGGGCTTGGTGGAGCCGCTGATCTTGCGCACGTACTGCAGCGCCGCGGCTCGAACTTCATCCGGGGTGGCTGGCGGCTCGAAATTGTGAAGCGTACGGATGTTCCGGCACATGGCGTTCTCCCATTTGTGGTGCTTAAGGGATCCTAGTGTTCCACACCCAACTTCGGTGGCGCTTGACCCGCCACGTACCATACGATAGGTGACACTCGACTTCACCTTCTGTGTCGCCAGACGGCTGGTTACACGTTCCCGATCGCAATGCCCGCTGGAGTACTGACCATGAAGATTCGGACCAACAACGCCACAACACGGCTCGCTCTCTTGTTCAGCATTCTCCTGATTTCTGTTGCAGCTAGCGCACAGGCGCAGCCAACCTTCTCCAAGGTGTTCACCCCGAGCACCATCGGCCCGGGAAGCAGTTCCACTGCAACGTTCACAATCGACAACACGGGCGGCGGCACCACCGTCAGCGGGCTCGCTTTTATCGACAATTTGCCGGCTGATGTGACAATCGCCGATCCGGCCAACGCCTCGACCGATTGCGATCTAGGCGTCACTGGAACGCTCTATGCACCAAATGGTGGCTCAACGGTGATTCTCAATGATGCGCAGGTCGGGGCCGGAGAAGTGTGCACCGTCACGGTCAACGTCACCTCCAGTACTCCGGGCGCTCACACCAACCCGGCGGTCACCCTGTCCTCGAGCACCGGCAGCAGCATGAGCCTCCCGATCGATCTCACCGTGGTTACTAGTCTGCCGGGTTTCTCCAAGAGCTTTGCGCCTAGTTCAGTGCCGCTCGGCGACAAGAGTACGCTCACGTTCACAATCGACAACACCCTCAACGCCACGGGAGTTGCCTACTTGGACTTCACTGACAACCTGCCATTCGGGATGCTTATCGCAGAGCCCTCTAACGCTGTCACCGACTGCATCAGCCCCACTTTCCAGGACACCACACTCATCGCCGTTCCCGGAACCGGCGTCATTACCCTGGACGCCAACGGGTTCTTCATCCCGGGCTTCGAAGTTCTACCCGACGACGAGACCTGCGCCGTCACCGTCGATGTGGTCGCAACCGGCGCCGGCATGCTCGAGAACGTTACCGGTAACCTGCTGGTTTCCCTCGCGGCGGACAGCGGCAAAGCGACCGACACCCTGGAGGTCACGGTCACCCCGCTCGCGATCCAGAAGTCATTCACCGATGATCCGGTAGCACCCGGCGGCACCGTCACACTCGATTTCACGATCACCAACTTCGACCGTATCTATAGCGCCACCGGAATCGCCTTCACCGACGATCTAACGACTGTGCTCACCGACCTGACCTACGTCAGCTTGCTGTCCAATGACTGCGGAGGATCCGTGACGATCGTTCCCACGCAGATCATCACCTTTGCTGGTGGCACCCTTGCGCCGGAGGCGTCTTGCACCATCAGTGTGAGCTTGGCTGTGCCGCCGGGGTCTCCCGCTAGCTACACCAACACCACCAGCACCGTCACCGGCACTGTCGACGGCTCCCCGGTGGTCGGCAACATGGCGTCTGACAACCTCTTCGTCGAGCCGGTTCCGATCTTGACCAAGGAGTTCCTCGAGGTCGGCACTCTCGATCCAGACCCGATCGTCAACCCTGGCGACGATGTGATCCTCCGCTTCACGGTGAGCAACCCCAGCGGCACCTCGCCTGCCACCGATATCACCTTTCTCGACGAGCTCACCGACGGTGGTCCGGGCACCGGGTTCCTGCCATTCCCGGTATCAGTGACCCTGCCGCCAGTCCCGGACCCACCCTGCGGCGCCGGTAGCAGCCTCGCTCTCGTCTTCATCGACACTGGCCGTCACGGCCTGGAATTGACCGACGGTTCCCTGTCCGCAGCGCCCGGCCCTCCCGAAACCTGTACCTTCGACGTCACCCTGACCATACCCGCACACTTCCCTCCCGGTGTCTACCTCAATACCACCGGGTCGATCACCGCCACTATCGACGGCGGCACGCGTTTAGGCGATCCGGCCAGTGACTCCCTGACGGTGATTTCCGCGCCCACGCTGAGTAAAGCGTTCACCGACGATCCAGTGGCGCCCGGAGGCACCGCCACTCTCGAATTCACCCTTGCCTATCCCGCCGATGCGTCTGGTGACGCCACCGACATCACCTTCACCGACAACCTGGCCCCGGTGCTCGCTGGCCTAACAGCGAACCTACCCCCCTCGCCTGATCCACCCTGCGGCGCTGGCTCGTCGTTCGCTGGTTCCGCTGGCGACACCTTGCTGACCTTGATGGGCGGCACGCTTTCTCCTGGTGAGACGTGCACCTTCACCGTCACAGTCGATGTGCCGATGGGTGCCGCTCCGGGCGACTACACCAACACCACCAGTAGCGTCGGCGCTACCGTGGAAGGTTTGCCCGCGATTTCGCTACCGGCCAGCGACGACCTTAAGGTCTCGGGCCTCGTCTTCTCCAAGGAGTTCCTCGGCGACCCGGTCATCGCCGGCGACACGGTCATGCTGCGCTTCACCATTAGCAACATTCACCCGACCGATGATGCCACCATCAGCTTCTTTACCGACACCCTTGACGCCAACCTTCCGGGACTCGCTGCAACGGGGCCGCCATCGGTCAATGACTGCGGCGGGGCGCTGAGCGGCACAACCACCCTCATTTATGTAGGTGGCGGCGTGCTCAGCGGCGCGACCTGCATGATTGAGGTGGAGGTCCTAGTTCCGGCCGCCGCCGCTGACGACGACTACCTCAACATCACCAGCTCCCTCGTTACCGATCTGGGTGTTGTCGATCCCGCTACCGACATCCTCACCGTCAACTCGAACCTGTTGCAGCTCACCAAAGCGTTCACCGATGATCCAGTGACCCCTGGCGACCCGGTCACCCTCGAATTCACCTTGACCAACCTCGATGCCGCAAATGCAGCGACGATGATCAGTTTCACCGATGATCTCGGTGCAGCCCTCACCGGCCTGACCTTCGCCAGCGTGCTGTTCGACGATTGCCTGCCCCCCGGGACCGTCGGCGGAACCACCACCGACATGATCACCGTCACCGGCGTCTCGCTCGCTGCCGGCGGCTCATGCACACTGCGAGTTTCTCTTGATGTGCCCGGCGGCGCCGCCGCCAACATCTACACCAACACCACCAGCGATGTGACCGGTGATATCGGCGGCTTGCCGGTCGTCGGAGACCCCGCCAGCGACACCCTAGAGATCATCCAATTACTCGGTTTCAGTAAGGCCTTCGACGGCCCGGCCGCAGCCACCGGCACCGCGACCCTCACCTTCACCATCACCAACCCGGGCACCAGTACCGCCAGCGCCATCGAATTCTCAGACGACTTGAGTTCGGTCATCCCAGGCCTGATCGCTACAAGCTTGCCAGCGGTGCCGTGCGGCGCTGGTTCCTCAATCACCGGCATCTCGTTCCTGACATTCTCAGGTGGCGAGCTCCCGCCCATGGGCGGCATGTGCTCGTTCGACGTCGATGTCTTGGTTCCAGCTACCGCGGGCGCGGGGACCTTCCCCAACGTCACCAGTGAGCTTTTCCAAGGCGGACTTACCGTGGCTGAGCCAGCCACTGCAGACCTAACCATCGAGCCGCCACCGACATTCAGCAAGACCTTCGCTCCTGACGCGATCGGTGCTGGCGGAACCAGCACCCTCACCTTCATCATCGACAATAGCTTGCCAGCAGTCGCGGCGGCGAGCCTGGCCTTCACCGACAATCTTCCAGCGGGTGTTGTGATCGCGACCCCGTCGGTGACTGCCAACACCTGCGGTGGCTCTCTGACCGCGACCGCAGGCGCCACTCCCATTACGCTCACTGGCGGCAGTGTCGATGCCGGCGGTACCTGCACCATCGACGTCGAGGTCACAGGCCTCGCGGTTGGCATGCACGTCAACACCACCGGTGACCTGACCTCGACATCAGGCAACAGTGGCACCGCCACGGACACGCTGACAGTGGACCCTCAACCGGGTTTTACCAAGATGTTCACTCCGGACACGATCGGCTTGAGCTCGATCAGCACTCTGTCCTTCACCATCGACAACTCAGCCTCGACTGTCGCCGCCACGGCGCTAGCGTTCACTGACAATTTGCCGGCGGCAATCACAATTGCCGCGCCACCAAACACCGCAAACACCTGTGGAGGCACCTTGACCGCCACCGCCGGTTCAAGCGTCATCAGTCTCACGGGCGGAGCCGCTGGGCCGGGTGGCGGGTGCACCATCACCGTCGATGTGACCAGCTCAACTGCGGGAACCCACGTCAACCTCACCGGAGACTTAACGTCGTCGCTAGGCAACAGCGGCACCGCGACCGCAACCCTCAATGTGCTCGATGGTCTGCTGACCATCACCAAGACCTTCGTCAGTGCACCGGTGCTACCGGGCGGTACCGTGGAACTCGAGTACACCATCGCCAACGGCAAGGTTGGCTTCACTGCCACGGACGTCGCCTTCACTGACGATCTTGGAGCCGTACTGGCGGGATTGACCGCGACCACCACGCGCGGGGGCGATGCTTGTGGCATCGGCTCAGTGCTCGGCGGCGGATCAGTGGTCTCACTTGTTGGAGGGACGGTTGCTCCAGCTAGTTCCTGCACCTTCAGTGTCGACGTGCTAGTACCAACAGACGCAGCGGACGGCACCTATCCCTCGAGCACCAGTTCAGTGACAGCTGACTTCTCGGGTGTGGCGACTGTCGGATCTCCGGCGATGGCCGATCTCATGATCGACTTCTTGGATATCGATAAGTTCTTTCTCGATAGCGCATCTACGAGTGGCACTGTCACGCTTGAGTTCACCATCACCAACTTGGATCCAGCGAACGGTGCAACCAACATCGCCTTCACTGATGACTTAGATGCCGTGCTCCCGGGACTCGAAGCGACCGGCCTACCGATCAGCGACGCTTGCGGCCTTGGCTCGTCTCTCACTGGGACTTCGATCATCACCCTCGCCGGCGGCAATCTCGGTCCGGTAGAGACCTGCACTTTCCAAGTCACGGTGGCAATCCCAGCCTCCGCTACCCCAGGCATATTCACCAACATCACCAGTGCCCTCACAGCCGATGTCGGCGGACAACCTGTAGTCGGTGATCCCGCGGACGTAGCAGTCGCGGATCTCGAGGTCACGAACCTGTTGGCGATTCCCACGTTGGGTACCTGGGCCTTGCTGCTCCTGGTCGGGCTGCTCGGCTTGCTAGCCACCGTGCGCATCCGCGCACTCTAGGTCGCTTGGGCGGAACCCTCTCAACACCGGAACGTCGTCAATCTCTCCTGCGGGGATCCAAGCGATCCGAGGTGCTAGCAACCCGGTGGGGAAGATCTCGCGTGAGACTGACCGGGTTGGCCGCGGGCTACTAGAAGAGGGCGACCAGCTTGTTCAGCGTGCGCAAGTTGCGCGTCGTGGCACGACCGCCCATCGTCTTCTCGATCTGTTTCAAACACTGACTAGCGAGAACCCCTGCGGGGCTAAGGGTGTAGGCCGCGCGCGTTCCGAGCGCAAACGACTCAGTACCCCAGTCTTGTTCCTGCATCGGCGCTAGGTCGGATCCGTCTCGCGGGTCTGCGAGCACTGAAACGAGCATGCGGGAGGGGTCAACGTCGGTGTTAGCAAAGGGATTATCAGCGGCAACCTGCTGAAGCTCGTCCGCCGTCAGCACGGTCACCCGAGCGTCTACCGCCGTCCGATCGAGGACCGCAGCTCGCAACGTCGTAGCGAGCGTTGTCGTCTTCGTCTGCTGGCCGCAAAACACCGCGTTTCCGCTATTGAGCAGTGTCTTGACCTGCTCGAATCCAAGGCCACTGATCAGCGTACGCAGGTCCGCCATCGGTACTCGCTTGGCGCCACCCACATTGATGCCGCGCCACAACGCAAGGTATCGGTGGCGGCTCAAAAGCCAATCACCAATAGCGCCACCAGGGCAATCACACCAATGGTAAATGCAATGCTGCGCGCGATCCGCAAATCAAGCCAATAGCACAGCATGTGCGCCGCCCGCGCGCCCACAAAGACCAGGCTCCACAGGTTCACCGAGTCCGGATCGGCTTGCCGCAAGATAGCGAAGGCGCTGACCAGCAAGTAGACCCCAGTGGTTTCCACGCTGTTAGCGTAGGCCCGGATCGAACGGAAGTGAAAGTCGTCGTGATCACCCGGAGGGGGATGGCCGGGTGGGTGTTTCCGCAGGATCGACACCGCGTCGGCAACCAGCAGTTGCAGCAGCTGCAGACCACCGAAGGCGCCCAGCGCCAGGATTGATGGGTTGTAGGGCACTATCCAGTCCATCGGTTCTCCCTCTTCGCCTTAGGACTCTCGTCGCTCGGCTCGTCGTCTCGACCTACAAGGGAGATCACAGACTCCCAGCTACGGGCCACTCTAACCGGCAAGCACCAACTCCGCTGCCAATGTGCTGGCTCACTGAGCCAGTACCGCTGCCAAGCACCAATGCGAGTACGGAGTACACGGCGGTTCGGACCGAAGGTCAGAGAAGCCCAAACCCTGCCGACGCCACCGCTGCCAAAGAGCCAAAAGTGCCGAAAGAGCCGAAAGAGCCGAAGAAAGGGGCAAAAAATCTCGCGCCAGCGTGACGGGTTTCACCCAGAAACCTCGTCTATATTAATGCGGGGACACTAAACCCCCTCCACTGACGCCAGGCCACGGCTGCGATGTGCAGAACCGTGCCCTAAGTCATTCGTCAACCAAAGAGGACTAGAAATGAAGCAACAGCTCTTCAGGGGAGTCGTCGGACTACTGACGCTTCTCTTTGCAACCGTCGCGTTCGCAGCACCAAGCACCAACAGCGTCGTCGATGTTCAGATCGAACCAGATGCCGTGTACTTCATCCCACTGGAAGAGCTTGAGCGCGGAGAAACGACCCTCACCGTCTCAGGCCCAGAAGACTGCTACCTCGAGCGCGACTTCAAAGAGCGCGAACCCGGCGTTTTCAAGATCTTTGATCCGCAAGGCAACTTAGTCCCCGACGGGCAATACAAGTACAAGGTGACTTTCCGTCCGATCTTGAGTTCTCGCGACCAAGAAATCTTGGCGAGCGCGCGCAAGCGGAACGACCCGATGGAAATCAAGGAGCTCAGACGAGAGGGCATTGTCCGAGCCACATTGGCGGACCAAGGCTACTTCCAAGTAGTCAACGGAAAGTTCGTCTACAAGACGGACCTGGAAGAGGAAGGGAACCCCACAGCGAACATGGTCTCGCGAGCTTTGCCCACCACAGGCCAGGGTGGCAACGACGGCATCACCGGCGTGGTCCTGAGGGACTTTGTGATCAACGACGACTTGATCGTTGATGGCAGCGCCTGCATCGGCTTCGACTGCGTCAACGGCGAGGTCTTCGGATTTGACACCATCCGGGTCAAAGAGAACAACCTTCGGATCAAGTTCGACGACACCTCCGTTGCCGCTAGCTTCCCGCGCAATGACTGGCAGCTCACCGCCAACGACAGCGCCAACGGCGGCGCCAGCAAGTTCTCGATCGACGACATCTCTGGCAACCGCACGCCCTTCACTGTCGAAGCAAACGCGCGCAGCCACTCTCTTTATGTCGACGATGGCGGCCGCATTGGCAACCGCACCAGCACGCCAGCAACCGAGATTCACACCATTGATGGAGACACGCCGACACTCCGTCTGCAACAGGACGGTAGTTCAGGATTTGCTCCGCAAACCTGGGACGTGGCTGGCAACGAGACCAACTTCTTCCTGCGTGACGTCACCAACGGATCAGCTCTGCCTTTCCGGATCCGCCCGGGCGCCCCGACCAGTTCAATCTTCATTGACGTCGATGGCGATGTAGGTCTTGGCTCTGCTAGTCCGGATGCCGATCTCCATATTGTGCGAGCCGGAACCGACGTGGTTTCCTTGCTCCTGTCGCAAACCGGCGGAGTTAATTGGTCGACTCGCGTTTCGGGCTCCGGAAGGTACCGGATCACGGATACCGACGCCGCTGGTACCGACGATGGTGTGAATGAGTTCGAGATCTTGCCGAATGGCGACGCCTTTCTTGCGGGTTCGATCACAACCGGTGGCATGACCTGTGGTTCCGGCTGTGATCTGGTCTTCAGCCCGGGCTATGAGCTGCCGTCGATCGAGGAGCACGCCGCCTCAATGTGGCAGAACCGCCACCTCCCTGAGGTCGGTCCCACGATCGAGAACGGTCCGATCAACCTCACTGACAAGACCGGTCGCATGCTCAACGAGCTAGAGAAGGCGCACATCTACATCGAGCAAATGCACCGGCGTCTTGCGAAGGTGGAGGCAGCCTTGGCCGCCACGAACCCAGAGCCGTAGAAACCAGTAATGACGGTGCTCTTAGGAGCACCGTGCAAGGCGCACGAAACGAGAATTCTCGGCAGCATTGCTGCCGAGAATTTGCGCTTAAGGGTGTCCCTTTCGGACCGACGGCTGCGCCACGAGGACTGCTCTCCTTGGAAACCGACGGAAGCACCACCTTCGCGACCTCCTCAAGGCCAGTGCTCGACCGCCCACGGTGGGGACTCACGTCAACTGCGGCCAACGTCTCTCCTACAGATGTTCAGGTGTTCATTCGGTGGGCCGCGTGCGCATCAGCGGCGCCAATCTAGCGAGGTTCAGATGGTGGCAGCAACTGGCTGTTTGCATCCAACAAAGTGATGCTTCGCGAGTCCCAGCACTTGAAGTCTTGTGACGGATCGTGTGGGGATCTCGGCTGAGTCCATCGATCTTCCGCGTTTCCAGCTGATCCGGCCCCGGGCAAACCTGATGCTCGTCGTAGAGCCTGTTGGAAGGCAACGAGGAGAGTCCGCGGCTCACGAACTACGATCCACCACACTTTCCATTGGCCTTTTGCTGCGCTGAGCCTTAACCATCAGCGACCGCTGGATCCCTTCTTGAAGCACCTCGGCCAGCTTCAACATCCCGGGACGTACCGTTTCCCGAACGACCCGCAGATAGGTCACGAAAGCCGTACTTGGTCTCCTCAAAATGAAGAGATCCTACATGAGAGGCCTGGGGTCAGAAGGACCTGTTACCCAATAGAGCCGGTAACCGAAAGCGGCCGCATCTTCCTCTTCCTCCAGCCGGTACTCGGGGAGAAGTCTGCCGAGCCTTTTCATAACCTGCCCGGAGCAAGAAGACATGACCACCGCGTCCACTCCCCGACGCAACAACAAACGCATGCCAGGGACAGTCCGAGAATTGACCTTGCACTGGCTCACCAAGTGATTGGCCATCCTTGCCGCATTCCCGGCCACTCGGCCATACGAGAGTTCGATGGAAGCGAAGTCTGTGAGTGCCCAGATGTTGCTGATCTCGCTTGGAGCCAAGACGCGCTTCCCGTCGAGGCGCGGCGCGACCGACTCGGCGAAGGCCAGCGGCTGAGCGGGAAAGCGATACTCGAGGGGACTCTTCAAATCCACGCTGTTGGCCTTGGACAGGACTGGAACCTCAACTGCCAAGAGCGTTGAAACCACCAAGACGGCGGCGAGGGCGAACTTCGTGACGCGCCTCGGGCCCGCAGCACGTGAGGGCAAAAGCAAGCAGATGGATAAGCCCACGCAAAGAGGAAGTGGAAGTGCGTAGTACAAGCGCCAATAAACCTTTGGAAAAAAGTAGAACCACGTCGGCCCCGTGAACGGCGAGAGAGCGAGAAACGCGACAGACAGACTTAGTAGGGGAAGAAAACGATGCAGCGGGCGGGCAACTGTAACCAATGGGACTACCGTGAGGAAAAAAGCGTCCCGCCACAATGTCAAGGGCCCCCCGATCACCTGCCCTCCTAGCGAAGTCCACCAGGAACGCGTGATTCGCTTCTGGCTTAGAGCAGCAGCAGCTTCACTTTCCGACATGTCAGAAAGCACCGACGACACAGAGCTGCCGGCCGGCAGCACATACAGCGCGAGGTATGCGCCGAGAAGCCAGAGGGGAATGACGGCGAAGATTGGCACCAGGACACGCATGCGACGCCGGCGATTCCGCTTGAACGCGAGCAGATAGCTCAGCGCGACGGCCGCCCCCAGCACCGCAAACAAGAACATCGACGACCGGTTGATGAAGAAGCTCACCACCCCAGTTGCCAGTAGTAGCGAGAAGCGATATCGATTCGGGCGGGCAAGGAAACGCAGAGCGAAGAGCAAGAAAGCGGGTTGAAGAACCGCCCAAGCAATGACCTTGCCCTGCCAGATCCGTATCAGGCTGAAGTTACCGAACGACCGATGGAGATTGCCGTCAAGAAATAGGAACACGACCGTCACCACGAGTGCGAGCCAGACCTTGTTTCTTGGTACGCGAAAACGCCGGAACAGAAGCGCATAAGTCAAGACCCAGATGATCGTGGCACCGAACGCGAAAACGTTGTGGTAGGCCTGCAATGGATCGATTCTCAACAGATGGGCCAAGGTCACCACCATCGCCTCCCAGGCCTCGTTCTCTGACAGGAACGGGATTTCGATATGCTCTCCACCAAAGGGGATATAAAAGGGGTTGGCGGTGAACGAGCCACCTGGCGTCGAGGCATCTACCAGCAGTTGGCGCATGTAAGGGCCATCGTCAGCATCTGGGCGAGAAGCAACCAGCACCACCAGACCGACGAGGCACCCGACAATCAGCGTGTTGCGCGCGAAGACTCTTTCGGCGCGGCCGATGACACGAAGCCTTTGTAGCCAAGGCTTCGCCAGGAACACGAGCATGAGAGTCCACGAGAGAAGAAACGAGACCTCCAGCCAAACGATGGACATCTGAGAGTAGATGGCCACCTCGAATGTGAGCACCCAGATCGCGAGCGTGGCGATGAACAGTTCCAGGAGGACGATCAGCAATGGCATTGCACATTCTTCCTACGAAGGTCGAAGTTTGGTTGGTGTGACCTGGTCGAGTACGAGGACAGCAATCATCGCAGACTCAGCCGCCGTGAGATTCGAGCGCAGCGCAACATGGCTTTACAATCTTCATACGCGGCGTCAGAATCGCTCCTACACAAATACTCTCCCCGAATGACTCAAGAGATCCTGAGGAACACCCGATTTCGCAACCTATATCCACCGACGAGAACGCAACCCCTCCACCTCCGCGCGAAGGTGAGCTCAGCCTGACAGACCTGGTAGCTTTCTATCATCGACATTGGCTCCTGATAGCGATGACAAGCCTCGCGGCGGTCGCCATCACGATAATTGCGGTCATCGCTCTGACATCGCCAAAATACGAAGCGTCCGCAACCCTGGTCTTGACGCCTCGCAGCATGTCCTCCGAAGTTCTGCCGCCCGCCATGAGCATTCAGGGGTTTCAGCGCCTGCTCGAATCCGACGCCTTGATCGACGAGACTGTCACCCAGCTGATCGACAAGGGTACATTGGGCCAGGATGACGAAAGATTGGACATCGGTGACGGGCTACGAACACGTATCTACGTCTCCCAACGTTCGGATGCCACAACTCTCGCGCCGGTCATTGAGCTCATCGCCCAGGCCGCTAGCGCGGAGAAGGCCGCAGCCATTGCCAATACCTGGGCAGAGGTGTTCCTTAGTCGAAGCCACCAGCTGCAGAATCACACCACTAACGCCAACATTGATCTAGTCGAGGCCCAGTACCAAACTAGCGATGAAAGAGTCGTACTGCTCGAAGGCGAGCGCCTTGAATCCGAAAACCGCTTTCAAGCCCAAGTCACTGAGCTCGAGGTCGAATGGCGGCGCCGGATCGACAGAGCCACGGTGTCGTGGGACCGGAAGCTCGTGGAGTTTCAGGCTGAGACCGAGGATCTGGTGACTCTCTTTCAGCTGGAGACTCGGCGTGCAATAGAAGACAGCGCCCGCCTTCAGGGTCTGGCAGCGACCTCGGCACCAGGACCAGCAGGCCAGAGAGTCGGTCCACCGACCGAACGGGTCGGCCTGAGCCTAGACGTGGAGACGCAACTCCTCCAAATCTTGACTCTTCGCATACAGCTTGCGCAGACATTGCAATTCCTGTCTTTCGAGAAGGCCATCTCGAACGATGCGCTGTGGCAATCCTTGCTGCTTAGCCAAAACGGGATTGTGGATCTCGAAACCGCGACGCGGCCCACTCTGCCAGGCCAAGCGATCAACACTGTCTACACCACGCTCACCGAAGCGCTTTCCGATCTCGAAGTGGAACTGGAGCAGGTGGCCAAAGGCCATGATGGTGTGGCGCGTCGTATTACCGGTGAAATGGAAAGGGTTCAGCGAGAACGCACCGCCAGCCTGCTCCAACTCTACGCGGAGCGGAGCCAGCAGGACGATGAGATCCAAATGCAAAGGTCCCGTGAGCTTGCGGAGCTCAGCTCCAAACGAACCGCAGAGATCCAGGCCTTGGAGCGGCAGCACAACACGTTCCTACTTCAATCGGACCGTAACCTGACCAACGCTCGAAGCCTCTTCGAAGAGCTGGCGGGAAAATACAATCAGGCCGAGCTCGCACGCGGCGCGCTAGAGCTACCAGAAGTAGCCTTAGCAGCTATCGCGGTGCCCCGCCATGGCCCCAAATCGCGCCGCCTGCTCTCGAAAGCCACGCTCGCTCTCGTTTTTGGCGCTGTACTCGGATGCATGAGCGCCGTGCTGCGAGAAGTCAAAGAAACATAGCCGCCGGGCGCGGATCCATGCTTCTGACAACCCTAATCTGCTGCACCCTCTCCGTGGCACTGTTGTGTCACTACCTGTTCGTAGGGCAGAGAAAGCTGATCGCCGGCCCGGAGAGCTTCTTCCTGCTTATGGGCACGGGATCCTTCGTCGCGACTCTCCTGGCGGCGGGCGAGGCAGGAGACTATTCTCACCGCTACGTAGCTTTCATCGGCACCGGATTGGTCGTCTTTATTCTAGGCACGGCAGCGAGCACCTTCTTGCTGCGGTTCTCCCACCGCAAAGCCTTGAGGACGTTTGTTGCCAAGCCGTGGGTTGACGACCTGAGCGGCCTTCAATTCCACACATTGCTGACCATCGGCTTTGTCTCCGTCGCTGTAACAGTCGCCTACTTCTATCTCCTAGGCTTCTTCGTTCCCGCAGAAGCGTTCCTCGCCCTTCTCACCAACGGAACAGACGGCATGAGTGCTGTCTATAACAGTCTTCGTCGCAATACGTCGGCTACCGGTAACTATCTAGCCCCAGGCTACATCTACCAATTCAAGCACTGCCTGCTGCCGCTTGTCACGATCATTCTCTTCTTCAGGATGCAGATCCGCTCGCGACTTGCAGATCGCCTCCTCTTCGGATTGTTTTTGGTACTAACGGCGCTTGCGGCGGTGGGGACGGGGTCCCGGTTTGCTTTCGCCTTCTTCGCCGTCGCCTTCATCATCATCGGGTTGTCTTCGTACATGGCACCCTATCGCCTGACCAAGTTGCAGACACTTGCAGTCTCCGTCCTTGGCCTACTAGCGCTTAGCGCCCTGACGTTGATGATGGGCGCGCGGGGGCAAGCGAAACTCATCGATCACCCCCTGTTGTGGGCACCGTTACAGGTATTGGACCGCGTATTCTCTTCCCCATCCCGAGAACGATTCGCAGTCTATGAATTGTTTCTAAGAGACCTAGAACCACAATGGGGCCGAGGGTCCCTCGCTGAACTCGAGATTCTTCTCCCCGGACGTCAAGAGTATTCTCTGTCAAACCAACTTCACGAGCTTCTCTATGGCAGCGCCACCGGCAACGTTGGGCTCGATATTTGGGGCAGTCTCTGGTACGACTTTCAGTGGTTCGGTTTGATCGTCGTGTTTCTCTTTGGATTCCTCTGCAACTGCTTTTACGTACGCCTCCTACGGGGCCCCAAACGGCACATGCGAGTATTGACCCTAGCCTACGCCGGCCTCATCCTCGGCCTCGCGACGGATCTGCAAGTCTTGATCCTTCATGGTTTCGTGACGTGTTTGCTCTTCCTTTTTGTGATCAAGTGCGCCCGAAATGTGGAGAGCGTCCTCTTGGAGTCGCGATCCCACCGACTCCTGACGACGAACGGGCGACGGCCCACCTAAGACCACGCGGAACCTTGTGGCATTGCTTGAGCACCTGTCCTATTTTCTGCGAGAGATTCCCAAGCGACGTCTTGGCTTTCTACTCCAGCGCGGCTGGGACGAGATCCTCAGACGCCTGCGACACGTGCTCGCTTTGTTCGGCGGGAATCCCTACGCTGACCGGCTCGCGGAGCAGGCTCCGAGAGCTGAGCCAAGGATTCTCGACCTTGCAGCGGTTGATCGTGTCATCGATCTCGCTCAGCGGCACGGTAACGAAGAGATCGCGGCGTTGCTCGATCAAGCCGATCGACACGGACGTTACGAGTTCGAAATATTCGGCTCGACATACCAACTCGATCGGCAGATCCTGTGGGATCAGGATTTTCCCACTGACTATCGTTGGCCCCGCCGCTTTCACACTCGTTATCGCTACGCCGATTTGATCGACCTGCAACATGCCACCGATATCAAAGTACCCTGGGAGCTGGGACGCCTTCAGTACCTTCCGGTACTTAGCCTGGCCCACCGAGTCACTGGCGACAAACGGCACGCGGCTGTCGCCAGAGAGCTCTTCGACTGCTGGCGTCGCGAGAATCCAGTTGGCTACGGTATTCAATGGGTGGTGGGCATGGACGTGGCCTTGCGCGCGATCAGCCTCGTGCTCAGCGCCGACTTGCTCACCGGAACACCAGGGTTCGAGCGATTCGTCGATCAGCAGTTCGCGCGAACGCTAGCAGAGCATGGTCGCTTTCTTTTTCGCAACATCGAGTACAGCGACATCAATGGAAACCATCACACGAGTTGCCTGGTCGGCTTGCTCTACCTAGGCGTATGGCTCGATGATCACCGAGAGGCTGGAGCCTGGCGCGCTCGCGCAGTGGAGGGCCTGAAGCGTGAAATCCTGCTTCAGACCTACCCCGACGGGGTCTGCCACGAGGGATCGATCCCCTATCATCGGCTGGTGACGGAACTCTTCCTACACGCCTTTTTTGTCTGCCGAAGAGTTGGCATCGATCTCGAAGGCGACTACAGAACTCGGCTCGAAGGCATGCTTGAGTTCATTGCCGCGTACACGAAGCCCACGGGAGAGGCCCCAGTATGGGGGGACGCCGACGACGGCAGGGTGCACAAGCTCGGCTCGCAGCCGGTCAACGATCACCGATACCTACTAACGATCGGCGAGGGCCTGTTTGGACGCACGCCCCTGCCAGTCCCGGCAGCAATGCTGTCGCTGGACACGGCGTTGCTGCTCGACACGGCGGCTCTCGATCACGTGTTGAGACGCCCGGGTGTCTCGGAACTGGAGGCTGATTCAACGAGCAGAGGCTTCGACGAGGGAGGCTTCTTCATTCTGCGAGCACCCGGAAGTTACTGCATGATCGACTGCGGTGATATCGGCCTCAGAGGGCGGGGCGGACATGGCCACTACGATGCTTTGAGTGTCGAGATGGTGCTTCTAGGCGAGGATGTTCTTACAGATACGGGCTGCGCCGCCTACACTAGGTCCATGCCCCGACGAGGGCTTAGCCTCAGCGCAAGATCGCACAACGCCGCGGTGCTCGATGATTGCGAACCTGCCCCGTTGTCGCTCAATCGATGGCCGCACGCCACTCACTATCCGACGGAAGTCGTGCATTGGTCTCCAGGCCAAGGAGCTTTCGTCGGCCGCCACCGCGGCTACACAGCAGTCGAGGATTTTGATGCCTACCAACGCGCGGTACACCTCTGCAAGGGCGGCGGTTTCACCATTACAGATGAGCTGCAAGGCTCCGGCGTGCACAACATCAAATGGTACTTTCACCTCGCAGAAGGGGTCTCAGAGCCGCGTGTCGACAAAGCCAGGGCGAGGCTGACAGCCTTGACTGGAAGCGCGGCCCTTACGATTCAGTGCGGTTCGCTCGAAGTCGATTTATCCTTGGTCGAGAGCCCCTTCTACCCAACCTACGGGCTCAAGCGTCAGCGACAATGCTTGGTCGGCACAATCCGAACGACCCTTCCTTTCAAGGTGTCTTTCGAGTTTTCGGCTACTCAGGTTGTGGAAACGTGTCCGCAAAAGAGAGCACCGTCAACGGCGCGTTCTTCTCCAGCGCCTCCTTCGTCTTGAGAGAGATCATGCCGGTTTCCCAAACATAGGAAGTCGGTTCGCCCCGTCCGTCAGCTCCAGTCATTTGGTAGCTGTCACAAATCCGGCGTTCGTGGCCGTGGTCGCGGAACCATCGCGAGTACTTACGTTTCTCATCCACGATCTCCACGACTAGGTCCCTGAAGTCGTCCAGAGCAATCAGCACATTCCCCTTATGAGCGGCGAATCGCTCTCTAACGCCCTCGAACGTGTGACCCTTCGCAGAGAACGTGAGGGCAGCGATCGTACCGTCACCAAACAGGTATGTAACGGCGATATCGCAATCGGACTGCGAGGATCGCGTCGGCGTGATGGTTATTGGAAAGCGATCTTCGCTCTTAACCATCTGGTAAAGAAAGTCCGTCCAATGACAAAGATTCCCAAGAATCCTTCCTCCTTCTTCTTCTTGGAAGTACCAGTGTTCCGGGTCCAGCTGGTGGCCGGCTATGAACCAATTTAGCATCGCGGCTCCCTGCTCTGCGTCGAGGTGCTTCTTGATCAGAATGCCGAGCTTGCTTCCGGGACGGTTGTATCCGAGAGTGACCTTACCGCCGGTCTCGGACATGGCCTGGCACAATCGGAGCAATTGGTCTTCACGGACGCAATGGGGTTTCTCGATATGAACAGCTTTGCCCGCCAAGAGCGCGTCGATGGCGTACTCGGCGTGCGAGGCGTGGTTTGAAGCGATATAGACAAGATCGATGTCAGGGTCGGCCATGAGCTTCTCGGCATCGTCGGTAAAGTAGCGGACTCCGTATCGCTCAGCCAGAGACGCTGCGCGAGAAAGGTCAGTATCCATACAGGCGCGAAGAACATCTCCATAGTTTCGTTTTAGGTAGTATGCGATATTGCTGTATGAAAAATTTCCACAACCGATGATGCCAACATGGCCTCCCTCCGGAGGCGGCGAAGCCTGGGCGGGAACTGGGTCGTACACCTTCTTCATGTGGTACTGGCCGCGGACCTTTGTCCAAGTACGACGAAGACCATAAAGCCGGGTGTAGCGAAGGGCTTTCCGCACCTTGTAGCTAATTGTCTGAGTCGTATAGTCCATTACTTCCGGCTCCATTCATGCCGTGACTGAGTTGTCGGAGGCGACGAGTTCGTCTAGCTGCCTAGCCAAACATCCTGCCAGGCGCTTTCGGTCATAGATGTCACGATTGTCAGCGTGCGCTGTGCGACTGGGGACACCTCGACCGCGATAGATCTCGGACAACGACTCGACGATCTGATCGAGTTCTCCTTCGCGGTGGACTCTTCCATTGGTGCTGCGGACGATATCGGCAGCATCGCCTTCGGGACCGATCATCAGGATCGGAGAGTTGGCCCCGACGTATTCGAAAAGCTTGCCGGGAATTGTCACCAGATCATGCTCTGGGTCGAGATTCTTGATCAGCAACAGAAGAGCAGATGCTCCCGCAAGATACGTCAACGCTTCCCGATGAGACCGATAGCCGAAGACCTTTGCCTTGAGTCGCGGCCACGAACCGAGTTCTTCACGAATCTCGGGATCACAGCGGCCGACCAGCCAAAGCTCGGACTCACGCTCAAAATCGGCGTCTCTCTCGCAGAGTTGGCACCAGGCTGCGCAGAACACTCTCAGAGCTGCCCTGTGATGAGCATAAAGAGAACCCGAGTACGCAACGACAAATCGGCCGTTAGCATCACGGGGCACAACAGTTGAAAACTCGTTTTGATCGTAGCCATTGGTAATCGTGACGAACTTGTCGGTTGACATCGCGGGATAGGCGGCCCGTAGGCGTTTGCGCATCTCGTCGGAAATGACCACAATGCGCTTTGCTCGGCAGATCGCTTTCCTTTCCAACCTCGAGTTGAGCCAAGCGTGTAGGCGCGTGGGACTGGGTAGGTAGGGGTCTTGGGTCCAAGGATCGCGCATATCCAGTAGGAAAGGTAAACCACTTCTGCGACTTACTATCTCTCCGATGACACCGGAGGAATAACAGGGAATCGTCGCGAAAACGGCTGAGATACCGAGTTGTTTGATCGCTTGCAGAGCCTTGGGCACAGCAAACGGAGCCCACAGTAAGCGGTCATCCGGCACAAAACACCACCGCTTGAGGGCCCGACCGAGTTCTCGTATGCGCGGGCTCGAAGCCGTGGCGCCAGCGGGTCCGGGCTTGAGCGCCCGCGAAGGCGCCAACGGCATCCTCGGGTCGGACCGAACCAACTCGAGCTGCCACGCGAGACGCCGCAGTTCCCAGGTTGCGGTGCGCAGGATCTCAACCTCAGCAGGAAGCTCGTCCAACAGCGTCGGGTCTTTGGCCGGGAAAGCAACATCTTTGACCGTCAAGACCACAGGAAGCCAACCAAACTGTTGCAGGTACTTGGCAAAATAGAGTGAACGCTGGACCCCCGCCCCCCCAATCGGCGGGAAGTCATTGGCGATTATCAAGACCTTCTTTTCAGCAATCAAGAGTACTCCTCGTCTCAGCGAGATCAAACCGATAGATCATGATCGACGGATCAGAAACGCTGGAAACGGCCTTTTCAAAGAATGTCTGGTGCTCTGCCCTTAGCGAATGCTCAAGCGGCGGGTATTTTGGATGGGCGACAATAGTAGGTGAAGGGCCCCGCCAGATCGCGAACGAACGGCGGACGCCGACCGGACGCTCGATCGACGAACCGATGGCAGACAAACGGCGTATCCCTCGCAATCGAATGTTTCGATCGCGGTTGACGCTCGGAAAGGTAGCGCGGCTATCCCGGGCCAGGTCCACAGAGCGTAATACACGCTGGTGGACGTGATCGGAGTTGCGGCGCAAGTCCGACAGCACAAGAACCCTGGCACTCTCTCGCGGGCCTTGAGAGTCGAGATGTTCGACCTGCTCACTGAACTTTGCGATTTCTCTGTTTTGCAGTGCTTTTGGGTCGGCCAGGGTCGAAGGTATTCGTTGGCAGTGATAACACGCCGACCGCAATCGCCAAGGCGCTTCGAAGTGCCCCTCATCTTCGTGACCACAATTCGCACTCTGCGGGTGGTGAGAGTATGCTAGGTCCACTGGATTTCTGACCATGACGATGAATTTCGCTTCAGGGTTGCAGTCAAGGATGCTGGAAACCGCAACCCCGAATAACAGGTACCAAACTGCAGCTTCGCCAACAGCTCGACGCCGGTGCAGATCGGTCTGATCAAAACACCGTAAGTAGTCCGGCAGGCGGAGCGCCTATCGACACTCAGCGGCGAAATCGGTACAAAGGCACAGGGCTCCTTCGGTCGCGTAGAGAAACTCCCCGCACGGATGAGCAGATACTACTCGCTGAGCGCCGTGGTGCCGCATCTTGGAGCGCCGATGATGAAACAGGTTGGACTTGACTACAGCAGCTCGAGCTGAGCGCCCTCCTTCGACAGTTGAACGCCAGAATCTCCACCGGCGCCTCTCGCACGTGGAAGAGGTTGGGTAGATCCAGTCCTCGTTCATCTCGACTGCGGTAACCCTTGGCCCGACGGAAGGCAAGATGTAGGATGACGGCGAAAAGAGATTTACTCAAATGCAACAGATCGTCCAGAAACTCAACCGGGGAGAACTCCGGATCGTCGAGGTCCCGGAGCCCATCGCGACTCCCGGTCAGATCGTCATCGCCAACGTCGCATCCGTCATCTCGGCAGGGACCGAAAAGGCGGTGCGCAACCTCGCCCAGAAGTCTCTTCTCAACAAAGCCCGTGAACGACCCGACCAGGTCCGGCGAGTTCTGCAGAAGCTCCGCCAAGAGGGCATATTGAAGACCTATGAGCAGGTCCAAAGCAAACTGTCGCAGCCGACTCCTCTCGGCTATAGCTCGTCTGGCATCGTTCTAGCCTGTGGTTCCGGGGTACAGGGGTTCAGGCCAGGTGACCGGGTGGCTTCGAATGGGCCCCATGCCGAGGTGGTCAGCGTTGCCAAGAACCTTTGTGCGGTGGTACCCGACTCCGTCTCCCATGAACACGCCGCATTCACGGTAATCGGTGCAATCGCTCTGCAGGGAGTCCGTCTCTCCAAGTTGGCACTCGGAGAAACAGCCTTCGTAATCGGCCTTGGACTGGTCGGACAGATTGCCGTTTCTCTGCTGCGAGCCGCCGGATGCCGAGTCGTAGGAACGGATCTCGAGAGTTCTAAGTGTGAATTGGCGCTGTCAATGGGAGCCGCTGTCGCGCGGCCCCGGATGAGCGAGCAGGAAATCTTGGAATTGACCGGTGGCCTCGGCGCCGACGCTGTCTTGATCACGGCGGCCACCACGTCGTCGGAGCCCATACGATTGGCGGGTGAAGCGGTCCGAAAAAAGGGGCGCGTCATCGTCGTCGGCGCGGTGGGCATGGAGGTTCCGCGACCGCCGTTTTATGAGAAAGAGGCCGAACTGGTGGTTTCGTGCTCTTATGGTCCCGGCCGCTACGATCCGCTGTACGAAGAGCGCGGCCAGGACTATCCGGCGCCCTACGTCCGCTGGACCGAGCAACGCAACATGCAGGCAGTTCTCGGTACGATGGCCGAAACCAAGCTCGACGTCTCGCCGCTCATCAGCCATCGTTTTCCTGTCGCTGAGGCGGAGGCGGCGTACGAATTGATCCAACAGGAATCCGAGCCTTATCTCGGAGTCGTCTTGAACTATTCGGAAGCGACACCCGAACCGACGCGTCGGACGATCGAACTCAAGGCCTCCCTAGCCAGCACGGCGATGGGAGTTGGGTGTATCGGAGCGGGAGCCTTTGCGACCTCTGTCCTGCTTCCGGCGATCAAGAAGGTTGACCGCCTCCGACCGCAGGTGCTCTGTACCGCGCGCGGTCTCTCTGCGGTGGACCGAGGAGAACAATTCGGCTTTGCTCGAGCGACGAGTGACGAAGACTCCGTCTTTACCGATGCAGAAGTCGGGGTGGTGTTTCTGCTGACCCGCCACGACCTCCACGCGGAACAGGTGATTCGAGCCATCTCCGCAGGCAAGCATGTTTTCGTCGAAAAGCCTCTGGCGCTGACGGTCGACGAGCTGGTGCGGATTCGTGAGGCGCTCGCGAACAACCGCAGGGAATCGCCTATCCTAATGGTGGGGTTCAACCGCCGGTTCTCACCGGCGGCACAACGACTCAAGAAGGCTTTCGAGGGCGTCACGGCGCCCCTTAGTCTTTCTTATCGGTTCAACGCCGGAACAATCGAGCCTGACCAATGGCCTCAGGACGAGCTGATCGGGGGCGGCCGGATCATAGGCGAGGCGTGTCACGCGATCGACCTCGCTACCTACCTGCACGGCTCGCCACCGGTACGTGTCTTCGCCGACTCGATCGGCGGACCGAACGCGCCGCCGGTTACTGACGACCAGTGTTTCATCACCCTGCGGCACGCGAATGGCGCCATCTCCTCGATCGGTTACCTGGCTGGCGGCGACCGCGCATTTCCCAAGGAGCGGATCGAGGTTTTCGGCGGCGGCCGTGTCGGCGTGATCGACGACTTCCGCGAAGTCATCACAGTGGTCGGCGGCAAGACACGACGCTCGAGGGGCTTGGGGCAAGACAAGGGGCACTCGCATGAGATTGAGAAATTTGCTGAGTCCGTAACACGTGGTGGCGCTGCACCGATTCCCTGGGGCGATTTGTGGTCCGTTTCTCTGGCCGCGATCCTCGCAGCACGCTGCTTGCGCGAAGGGATGCCGTTCGACATTCCTCGATCTAACACAGAGCCGGTAACCTAGACTCGATGAGGCCGCAGGGCTGCTCGTTTGACTGACCGCTTGAGAGCAGCTGACCGCCTATGCGCGACCTCATACTAGACCTGGTCAAGTACGCGCCCGCACTCGTCTTGCCAGGCCTTACGGGGATCATCGAGATCCTCGTCGTGACGTCGTTGTTCGAACCGGGCGACTACGGTCAGTACTCTTTGGTGCTGACCACGATCGCTTTGATGGTGGTCAGCACTGGGTGGATGGGTACAACCATCGTCCGATTCTATCCGGCCAGTGAGATGCGGGGCGAGGAGCCCATCATCGTGGCCACGATGCTTAGAATTTACGTCGGAATCGCCATTCTGGTTTCTCTCATCAGCGCGGGCATCCTGGGTGCCCTCTCTCGTATGGCGATCGGCGAGATCACCGGCTTGCACTACCTCTGTATTCCGGTCTTCGTCCTCCTTGGACTGAGCCACACTCTGCAGCAGTTCTATCGGGCTCGGCGTCAGATCAGCTTCTTCAACTACCTCGTGATCTGGCAGCACGTCGGACGCCTCGGCTTCGGTCTTCTGCTCGCGGTCGTCTTTGAAATGGGAATCGCCGGTCTCGTCTGGGGCTACACGCTCGCTCTTCTCGTGGGCATTCCGCTGGTTCTCCTACGTTCGAAGCTCCCGCTCAGCGGGCTGTGGCATCGGCGCGAGGCATCATCATCGCCCAACACTCAAGATCCAGGTGCCCTGGAAGGACCAAGAGCTGTCGCACTGCTTCGATATGGTTTGCCCTTGGCTCTGTGCAACGCAGGTGGGTGGATCATCATGTATCTAGACAGGTACATGCTCCAAGCCTTCCGCGGGGCTGAGGCCGTCGGTGTGTACGCCGCGAGCTACAACATCTCAGAAAGGCTCATGGCTGTTCTGCTATCGCTGTTTCTTCTAGCCTCGCGGCCGATCGAAATGCAATCGTGGGAGAAGGGCGGCGAAGCAAGGATGGCCGACGCCCTCGAGAACACTACGCGGCTGTATCTGCTCGCGACACTGCCGCTCGTGGTGCTCCTCAGTGTGTTTGGCCGTGAGCTGCTTCGGATCTTTGCGGGACAAGCCTACGTAGAAGGGTATGCCGTCGTACCTTACTTCGTGGCGGGCGCTTTCATGCTGGGTATTCACCAGCGCTACCAGGGACCGCTCCTTATTCGGCAGAAGACCGCGCTCATCCTCCTCCTCTTTGTTGTCGCCGGTTTGTTCAACATCACTCTGAACGCTTGGGTCGTGCCCCGCTTCAGTTATCACGGCGCTGCGGTAGTCAAGTTTCTCAGTTACCTCGTTCTCGCGATCGCAACGGTGGTGGTGGCACGATCACAGCTACCATTCCGATTCCCGATCGTCACCCTCCTGCGCTGCGTGCCGGCGCTCAGCGCCCTGGCCATTTCAAGCTATGCGGTCAAGCATCTCCTCGATTGGCCACCGCTGGCGGAAGTCATCGTCGCCGGTAGCGTCGCCGTCGTCGTCTACGCGATCGTGCTGCTCGCGCTAGGAGAGATTACGTCGGACGAACGGCGAAAGCTCAAGCAGCTCTTCATTCCCCGCTCCTAGTTTGACAACTACACCAATACTCTTCCGGAGCATTGGGTCGGCCAACGCTGAGCGGCCCAATCGCTTGTGAATATACCCAACATCGCATAGGTGTTCGGATTGAAGAAGGCGCAACAAGTGGGCGCTATCATTCAGATCGGGAATTAGTCGCCGATTGAGCGCACGTGGGTCCAGGTAAAGATCATCGACGAGCAGGAAACCATCTGCTGCCAGCATGTGCCATGCATTGCAGACATCCCAGGCCACGTCCGGATAGTCGTGCCCACCGTCCACCCAGACCAGATCAAATGCCCCTAATTCCAAACCGGGCAGCATGAAGCTGTTCTGCTGGATGAACGTGACGTTGCTCAGCCGCTCTAGGTTCGCTGCTCGGTCAGCAAGAAACGTCAACCGCTCACCTGGGTCTGATCGGTCGTAGGAGGCATTGAATGTCGGGCTGTCATCGGGAAGATCACAGGTCACAATCTCCGAGTCAGGAAACAACGCGGACAGAACCCGAGTGAATACGCCTCGGTAGGTGCCAATCTCGAGAATTCTCGGCTGACGCATGGCGGGGATCCCAGCGAAAAATACCCAGTGCTGAGAGCACATTCCATTGTCTTCATCATAGTCACCCAAGCCAGCCGAGCGCAGCGAAAGATTCAGTCGTTCAAGGCAAGCGTCGTGATCGAAGCCGTAGCCATGGAACACCTCCACCTGCTCTCCGCGGCAGGCGTGCTTGTCCGCACCGAATGAGTAGATGAGACGCCTTAAGTGGCGGGCAACAGTCCAGGGATTCAGGTAGCGAATGAGAACTCCAAGCCAATGCGGATCCAGAACGTATGCTCGACGCTTACGACTTCGAAGCGAAGAAGTTCGGAATCCGCCTCGCACTCTGCCGCGATCGAGGACCTGAGGTCGTCCATCGCGCCGCGGGCGGCCGTGATCTTGAGCAACTTGCGTAGCTTCGAACGATTCCGCAACATGAACTCCATTTTCCTGGCTCGGTTGGCTGCGGAATCTCGCCCTATGGCCACAGAGTCGTTGTCCTTGAAAGACACTCCGCCAAGGCCGAGGCATCTGCGAATCGCCAGGCCCAAGAGGTGGCGGCAGCAAGTCACGCGATTCAGTCGCTCGACAGCCATCGTGGCGACCGGCACTCCGTCGACCAGAGGGGCTGCTGACGAGCCAGAGCGAAAGGTATTGATTCCGAGAATCACGACCATAAGTTCGGTGCTCTCCGTGGACGGGAGTTGATCGGAGGAATGACGAGCGAAAGTACCAGGAAGTGAGAGTCCAAACAAGACGGCCCCGTTGGCGCCTAACGTCGCTTTGCACTCTTCTGAAACCTACTGAATGCGACCGAGCGAGGGTCGTCTGGAGCTGGCTCCACAGCCTCTAGCAGGGACTCTCCCTACCGCGATCAGGTTGGTATGCTTTCTCCGACGATGACGGAAGCACCGGCCGCGACTCGGTTTTCCAACAGATCCCAGGCAGATTCATGGAGCGAGCAATGCGAAGAAAGGTCACCGTCGTTTTCGGAACCCGCCCGGAAGCAGTCAAGCTCTGCCCCGTAGTCCACGAGTTGCGCCGCCGGGATGAGATCGAGTGCCGAGTCTGCCTGACCGGCCAGCATCGAGAAATGGTTGACAGTGTTCTGCGGGATTTCGCGATCCAACCTGATGCGGACCTTAATCTGATGCGCCCGAACCAGACATTAGCGGGTCTTACATCGCGGATGATCACCGCCCTTGATGAGTACTTCGCCAACGAACGCCCGGACGTGGTCGTGGTGCAAGGAGACACCACGACCGTGCTCGCCGCCTCGCTGACCGCGTACTACCACCAGATCGAAGTCGCTCATGTCGAGGCTGGCCTGCGGACCCACAAGAAGTACTCGCCCTTCCCGGAGGAAATCAATAGACGCCTGGTGGCCCCCATCGCCGACCATCACTTCGCGCCGACAAAGCTCGCTCAGCAGAACCTGCTCGACGAGGGCTTTCGCTCGGAAAAGGTCGTCGTGACTGGAAACACCGTCATCGACGCTTTGCGATGGGTTCGTGATCTGAACCGGCGCAACCCACCGGCGTTGCCTCCTGCCCTAGCCGATGCTCTGCCAGGTCATCGCCTGGTTCTGGTCACTGGCCATCGGCGCGAGAGCTTTGGGTCGAGATTTGAGCAGATGTGCCTGGCGATGCGCGACATTGTCGAAAACCATGACGACGTTATTGTTGCCTACCCGGTCCACTTGAATCCCAATGTTCAAGCTCCTGTTCAGAAAATCCTGGGCGGCGTGGAGCGAATCCAGCTCTTACCTCCTCAAGACTATCGGCCGTTCGTCTGGCTCATGGACCTCTGCCACTTTGTACTAACGGACAGCGGCGGCGTGCAGGAGGAAGCACCAGCCCTCGGCAAGCCGGTGCTGGTAATGCGGACAACGACGGAAAGACCCGAGGGTGTCGAAGCGGGAAGTGCTCGCCTGGTCGGAAGCGACCGGTCGACCATCGCCGCCGAGGCGCATCGTCTGTTGTGCGACGAGAACGCGTACCAACTGATGGCCACCGCCAGAAACCCGTACGGCGATGGGCACGCCTCGGAACGCATCGCGGATCGACTTTTGGGATTGGCCCCAACGGCTTGGCTCGACTGAGCGCTTTGAGGTTCGGATGTCACTACTCAGGACCCTGAGAACCGTACGGCACCTAAAACCGAGTCAGGTGCTTTGGCGATTGCGCTATGCCATGGAGCGTCGCACCAACAGCCACAGCGGTACTCCCGGCAACCGCTGGGCGTGGACGAAACCGACTCTACCTGCGCTTGGCCACGACTTCCCCGAGCTTCCAACACCTCCATTCTCGGGTCCCCGCGGAGCGGCTGCCGTGGAGAAGATGGACTCTGGACAGGTCGAACATCTGGGCCAGAGTGAGGAGCTAGGTGGCGAGATCGCGGACTGGCGGCTTGGTGACTGCCCGTCGAATCGCCTTTGGACCATCACACTGCACTATCACGAGTGGGCCTTCGCCCTGGCCGAGGCCGCTGCGTCGACGCCAAAGACTGGGATAGGGCCACGAGAACTGCGTGCTGCGTCGCACTTTCGCCACTATGTCCTGGACTGGATCCAGAACTGCGGTATCGAGCGCCCCGGATCTTCCGCACTGGCCTGGAACAGCTATGCCATCTCGACCCGCTTGGGCTGGTGGATTCGCTCTTATCGGGTCGCTCGATCCGAGATCTTCGACGATCACAAGGAGTTCGAAGACCTCTTCCTTCGCAGCCTTTGGCAGCAAGCTGCGTACTTGCACGACCACTTGGAGTGGGATCTGCGCGCCAACCACCTGATGCGCGACCTCGTGGGACTCGCTTTGGCGGGTCGATTCTTCCGCCACGAGAAGGCTCGGCGGTGGTTGCAGCGCGCTAGCAGGTTGGCCCTCGAGCAGACCAGTGAGCAAGTGCTCCCGGACGGAGGTAACTTCGAGCGAAGTCCGAAATACCATCTAGACGTGATGGAGGATCTTCTCCAACTCGCCCTGCTGACACCAGACAACGTTGCCCGAGAAGCCCTGCATCGGAGCTGGGTGGCGATGGCGGAGTGGATCTCTTGGATGCGCCACCCCGATGGAGGGACTACCCAATTCAACGATGGCGCCTTGATCTCGGCAGAAGCGGTCGAGAATCATCTACGGGCCGGAGAACGACTCGGACTTCATGGGGATTCGCAGCCTCGAAAGGGCGGCAAATACTTTGCCTATACCGGCCTGGTGGTACACCGCGGCCCTACCTGGACGGTGTTCTTCGATGTAGGGCCTCTTGGACCGAACGAGCAGCCCGGCCATGGCCACGCCGACACGCTCTCTTTCGAGTGTTCCTATCGCGGACGCCGGCTCGTCGTTGACCCGGGCACCTTCAGCTACGACGCCGACCAGCGCCGCGCCTACGATCGCGGAACGGCGGCTCACAATACGGTCCTGATCGACGACCAGGATTCGAGCGAGATCTGGCACATCTTTCGCGTCGGACGAAGAGCGAGTCCCCGGGACGTGAACGTTACGTTTTGCGAGGAAGGGCTTCGAGCCGAGGGGGCACACGACGGGTACGACCATTTGCCAGGTCGTCCCCGACATCATCGAACTCTTACCGTCGACGATCGGGGCCGAATTCTCCGAGTCCACGACGACGTGCGGAGTGGCCGAACTCATCGGCTCCAAGGTGGGCTGTTGATCGAGCCCGATTGGGAAGTGCGACCGACGGCCGTAGGCTGGATCGCCCAGTCCGGGGACGACAGCGTGAGCATCATCCTGGAAGGAGCGGACGTCTCAGAGCGGATTCTCGAGGAACGCTGGTATCATCCAGATTACGGCATAGAGCGAAGAGCCACCTGGATCGGATGGCGGCGGCAGGGGTTTTCACCCTCCACGGTGCGATGGACACTGATGGCGGGTGCGTGCCGCAACGCCGCGCGCGAGGCCCGATTGAGATGATGCCACCAAAACCCTCAAACTCTTGCGTAACGGGTCCTCGCGAATGAAGATTCTTTATGTTTCCCAATACTTCCCTCCGGAGATAGGCGCCCCTGCGGCGCGTGTCTCCGAACTCTCGCAAGAGTGGCAGCGAGACGGGGAGGACGTGACCGTGCTGACTGCGTTCGCCCATCACCCTGTTGGGATCAAGGCGCTAGGAGATCGTTGGCGACTGACTCGACGAGAATTGGCTCGCGGCGTTCGACTCGTACGCACCTACGTCTGGGCTACGCCCAACGCAGGCGTCGCCCGGCGGATGATCTCCTACGCTTCGTTCATGATCTCCGCTGTAGTGATCGGCTTCTGGCGAGTGGGCCGGCCCGACGTGGTGATCGCGACCTCCCCCCAACTGCTCTGCGGCTGTGCCGGCTACATTTTGGCTCGTGCGAAGCGCGCGCCGTTCGTTTTCGAGGTACGCGACTTATGGCCCGAATCAATCCTTGCGGTCGAAGCTATGAGAGCCAACCCTCTGATCCGAGTGCTCCGGCGGGTCGCCCGCTTTCTCTACGAGCACAGCGACCAGATTGTGACTGTGGGAGATGGCTATCGGCGGGAGATCCACAACCGCTACGGCGTTCCTCTGGAGAGAATCGTCTCGATTCCCAACGGCGTCGATACTGAGGTCTTCGTCCCCTCCGCTAGCGATAATGCAGTTCGGCGCGAATACGGCTGGGACGATCGCTTCGTCGTGATGTACGTCGGCACGCTAGGCATGGCACACGGATTGTCGGTGGCTCTCGAGGCAGCGGCGCGACTACGGCACGATCCGCGCATCCTCTTCGTCTTCGTGGGAGAGGGCGCCGAAAAGAAGGCCCTACAGAGACAAGCGACCCAGCTAAAACTCGACAACGTTCAGTTCCTTGAACAACAACCAAAGCAGCGCATACCTCTCTTTTATGCCGCTTGCGATGCAGGCCTAGTCACTTTGCGCGACACCCCGCTCTTTCAAAGCGTCCTGCCGAGCAAGATTTTCGAATTCCTGGCCATGGAACGCCCCATTCTCTTGGCGGTCGGCGGTCAGGCGGAGGAACTGGTCGTCGCCTCCGGCGCGGGAGTCTCCCTTCCTCCAGGAGACCCGCGAGCGCTTGCAAGTGCAGTCATCGAGCTTAAGTCCCGAGAAGCCGCCGACCTCGAAGCCATGGGCAGAGCCGGGCGTCGGTTTGTCCTGGCGCGGTTTCATCGCAAAGAACAGGCAAAGACCTATCGCCAGCTCTTGGCGACTGTAACGCAGCGCTATCGGAAGGCCCGTAACGTCGATCCGATGCCCGCAGAGGGGATATAGCTCGTGGATTCGGGGTTTACAGCAGGGCACACAGACGCAGCCCAAGGGCTGCGAAGGAAGGTCTGCGTCATGGGATTGGGCTATATCGGCCTTCCCACCGCCAGCCTCTTGGCTACCAAGGGATTCGACGTCCTTGGTGTCGATGTAAACACCAAGACCGTTGACAGAATCAATCTAGGCGAAATCCACATCGTCGAGCCCGGCCTCGACATCCTGGTGCGTTCCGCGGTACAGAGCGGCCAGCTCACGGCTTCGCTGGAGCCGGCTACGGCTGACATCTACATCATCGCCGTGCCTACTCCACTAAGTGCCGACAATCGGCCAGAACTCTCCTACGTGGAGGCCGCAACGAGGGCTGTCGCTCCTTTTCTGACCGCGTCTAGCCTGGTGATCCTGGAATCCACTAGCCCGATCGGTACCACCGAAAAGATCGGCCGCTGGCTTGCAGAGCTGCGTCCCGACCTGGCCGCCCCATCCAACGAGGACAGCAACCCACCAGGTCGAAACCGCTTCTTCCTCGCGCACTGCCCGGAACGAGTATTGCCAGGCAGAATCCTCGAAGAGTTGGTGCAAAACGATCGAGTGGTCGGCGGCATCGACGCTGAGTCCACCGCCCGTGCGCACGACTTCTACCGGAGCTTCGTCGCTGGCGAGATCGTGAAAACCGACGCGCGCACGGCCGAGATGGCGAAACTCACTGAAAACGCTTTTCGTGACGTCAACATCGCTCTAGCCAACGAGCTGTCAATGCTCTGTGAGCGTTTCGGAATCGACGTCTGGCGGCTGATAGACATCGCTAACCACCACCCGCGCGTCCAAATCTTGAAACCCGGCCCCGGGGTAGGCGGACATTGTATTCCGATCGATCCCTGGTTCATCATCGACTCAGCCGGTGGCGACGCACCCTTGCTCAAAGCCGCGCGAGGGGTCAATCAGACGAAGACGAGCCGGGTGGTCGAAGATGTGCAAAGCAAGGTCGAGGGCCTCACCGATCCAGTGATCGCATGTCTCGGGCTTTCCTACAAGAACGACGTCGACGACCTAAGAGAGAGCCCCTCCGTCGAGATCGCCCTCCAGCTGGCCGCCTCCCAAGCGGGGACGATCCTGGCGGTCGAACCCAACATTGTGGAACTTCCTGCCAAGCTCGACGCGTCGGGTGTCAAACTGGTGGACCTTGAAACAGCAATAGCGCACGCGGATATCATCGTCGCCCTGGTGAAGCATCGAGAGTTCCTGGACGTCAATCACGGCGCCTTGGCGAGCAAGGTGGTCATCGACACCTGTGGTCTCCTAAGGTGACGCCGCTCGATCCCCGGCTCGTTGGGGCAGCGGTCATCACCATCGTGATCGCGGGCGTTGTCACCAACTTGTTGGTGCCGCTGGTCGCCCGGTTCGCCGTCGCGATCAAGGCTCTCGACCACCCTGGTCAGAGAAAGCTCCATTCCGAGCCGGTCCCACGCCTCGGAGGCATTGCCATCGTGACGGGCCTCGGATTCGGCGCCACTGCAGTGACGCTACCGATGTGGCAAGAATGGCGTGGGGCTACTACTAGTGTAGACCTGATCACCCTCGTTCTCGCAACGAGCCTGGTCTTCTTCACTGGCCTCGTCGACGACCTTGTGGGTATCTCGGTTCCGAAGAAGCTGTTGATGCAGTGCCTGGCGGCATGCCTGGTGGTCTTCTCAGGTCTGGAATTCGAAGTCTTGGGAGTTCCCGGCGGAGTCATCAATCTCGGCGGCTTCAGCGAAATCCTTACCGTCGTCTGGATTGTTGGCGTGACCAACGCGATCAACCTAATCGACGGGCTCGACGGGCTCGCGTCGGGGGTGGTTGCCATCATCGGCTTCAGTTTCCTATGCTTTTCGATCGTCCACCACCACCCGCTCGCTGCCGTCTTGACCGCGGCCATGGTCGGCGGGAGCCTAGGTTTCCTACCCCACAACTGGGAGCCCGCACGGATCTTCATGGGCGACAGCGGATCGCTGACTCTAGGCTTCCTGCTCGCCAGCTTGAGCGTCTCCGCTTCGCTCAAGTCACCGGTAGCCGTGGCCATCCTGGTTCCCGTCTTGGCTCTTGGGGTTCCGATTATCGACACCCTCCTGGTCATGATCCTGCGGTTCCTAGAACGCCCCAAGGGTCGCTTTTTCGGCCGCTTCCTCCGGGTCGTCAACGCCGACCGCAACCACCTGCATCACCTATTGGAGTCTGTCGTCACCAACCGGCGCGCGGCCGTGCGCTACATCTACGCGATGGTGGCAGTTTCCTGCATCATGGCCTTAGTCGTGGCTCTCACCAAACAAAGTGGTCTGGGCATCGTGCTGTTGGTGGTCGAACTCGCCGCTATCTTTCTTGTGCGTTCGTTAGGCTTGGCACGGCGTGCCCAGACCATCACTCAGCTTCAGCGCCAGGAGTTGTTGAAGTCGAGTTCTGAGCCAGTGGGCCGCTCGCGCTGACGGCCCAGTCATTGTAGTTTGCGTAGGGTGCACACCATGACGCAGCGCAGGCCGGAAAAGAGATCAGACACATTGACTACGCGCTCGTAGGCGTAGCCCGCCAGGTAGAGCGGCATCGCCATTCTTAGATACTCGGGCCGCCCCTCCCACATCGCGATACTGGACAAGGCCAGACCGGCTTGCCGTGCAAGTTTTGTCACCCGCCTCGGCGTATTGCAACGATAGAGCGTCGGGAAGGTGTCATGGGCCCCGCGTCCTCGCAGCTTGCTGACAAATTCATGAAAAATGTGGGGAGTTAGCATCGCCACCAACGGGACGTAGTGCGCCTTGTTGGGGGTCTTCGCCACAAAGGAGCCGCCGGGCTTCAAGACACGTTCAACCTCTCTCAAGGTGGCAAGCGGGTCGGGCACGTGCTCTAAGACATTGTTCGAATAGACCAGGTCAAATGATCCGTCGGGATACGGAATCCTGGCGCCAGGCATCGACAGGATCCGGGCCTCATCAAGGTGAGGATTTCCGAGGACAGCCTGGTCTGGATCGACTCCGGCCACGAATCGAGCTCGACCCTTGAAGTTCATTTCCTCGAGGGCACCGCGACCAGCGCCGTAGTCGAGCACGCTCCAGTCGGCTTCGATAGCCGACTCCAGAACAAGCCGAAATCGCTTGTTGTCCCACTGATCCTCGTGGGAGGGGTAGAAGGCCTCATCCATCCATTGCGTCATATTCATGGCCGCGACGAACTGTAGCAAGAAAGCATCGGAGGTGCCGGAGGCCGTCGCAGACCAGTCCAACCTGTTTGGCACTTGCCGCCGGCAGCTTCGGTCCCCAATGGTGGCCTGAAGACTCTTCTTGAGAGAAATGTCGCCATCTTGCGGCAAACCCACAGTGCGAACTCACGTTTAAAAAACCAGAGGTGTGGCCAAGACTGTCGACGGATCATTGGCGATCACGAAGAGCCTGGCGCAGGAAAGCCTCGAGCGCACCGAACCGGTACCGCTCAAACCAAAGCGACCCGTACTTCGAGAGGTGATGCCGGTCGCGAAACAACGACACCCCCCGGTCACTCAGTCGACATTCTCCGTCGGGGCAAAGCTCTTCGAAGGTATCGAAATAGAAGACCTCTGGGTCCGCTCCGATGTCATCAAAGACCCCTTGAAGGTAGCGGTGTGTAGCGGGCTCCGTGACGGTCGTCTTCGACGCGCAGTCAATCTTACCGAGGTAGGAGGGTCGAGAAAGGCAACCGAGCGGATTCGGCGACAAGAGTGGCGTTGATCCCAGAACAACAACTTTCCTCCCGTGACTCTTGAGGTGTCCGATCGTCATGGACAGCTGTTGTTCGAAGTACGCCTGGCTCTCCTCGAGAGTCGGATTTCGATCCATATAGTCACCCAGGATCCTGCCACTTGGACTGCGCACACTGAGACCCGCCGGCCAGAAGCTAGCCAAGATAACCACTCGCGGATTGTCTCGCTCGATGGCATCGAACCACTCCTGAACGGCCCGCCGACATTCGTTGTCTGCACGGTTCTTGACGGAGTATCCGAAGTAGGCATCTCGAAGAAACTTGCAGTTGTTGACCAACGGATACCGAGTGCCTGAAACGCCAATGTGCTGCAGTACCTGGCCCACCGCCGGAGTCCAATGTTTCGCGTGGCTGTCGCCCACCAGCACCACTTCCGTACCAACCTCACAGAGGCCGACACGGTCAACACAGTTTTTCTCAAGCTTCGCAGTGATGGAGGGATCTGGACTAGCTCCGATTCGCCAATCCCAGCCCTCCTGCCACCAGGATAGCGCCGCCGGCAGGCAAAGTACGCCGCCAAGGGCCAGTACCGCACCAGCAAAGATCCGGTCGTCGTGCCGGGTCGACGGAGGCGGATAGCGAAAACGCTCCTCGACTCCTCGGTACAACAGGTCCGCCAAGAAGAACGCCACCCCGATCAGGCCAATCTCCTCGACACCCGAGATCGGCTCAACGCGCCAATACCTATAGAGGGTGAACAAGGGCCAGTGAACCAGGTATAGGGAATAGGCGCGCAAACCAATCCAAACAGCTAGTCGGTTCCGGAGTAGGCGCGGCACGAGCAAGGCTTCCCCTGAATAGATCAATGCGGCGGTGCCCGTGCAAGCGATCATTGCACTCCAGCCTGGGAAGCGCGTCGCTGCTGTAAAGGTGAAGATCGCGTATGAGACCAAGGAGCCTCCAGTCAAGGCCACGATCTCGAGCAGCCATTTTCGACGCGGCTTCCATTGTTCCGTCAGCAAGACCAAGCCGCCGATTGCGAACTCTCCTACCCTGAACGGAGTCAGGTAGAACGCTGCGTTGGCATCCTTGGCGATCCAGAGTTCAGCGGCGATGACGCTGGTGACTCCGAGTACGGCGAGTCCTAACCACACGACCCAACGTCTTCGCGCCCACGAGAGCCCAATGAGTAGGCCAGGCCAGAAGAAGTAGAACTGTTCCTCCACCCCGAGAGACCAAGTGTGAAGCAGGGGCTTCAATGACGACTCAAGGTCCCAGTATCCAGCATCGAGCCAGAACAGGATGTTCGAGACCCAGAACGTCCCAGCGACCGACGATTTCGCCAAATGTACCAAGTGATCAGGCGAGAGGACTAGGACACCCAACCCGAACGTTAGGGTCGTCGTTGCAACCAAGGCCGGCATCAGGCGCCTTAGTCTGCCCACATAGAACCGCCAGACTGAGAATCGTTCTTGGTCCAGTTCGCGCAGTATCTTGCCCGTAATCAGATACCCGCTAATGACAAAGAACACGTCGACGCCGACATAGCCGCCCGCAAAACTTGGAAACTCGGCGTGGAAAAAGATGACAGCCAACACCGCAATAGTGCGCAGGCCGGTAATGTCCAAGCGATGGTTGTTCATTGACTGCTCTACCTAGTCCAAGTTTTGTGGCTACATTCTGTAACCGCCGTGTTCACGCCGCTGGCGTTGCGAGTCGAGTTCGCCCCACTCGTCCGAGCACCGACGCTCCAACCGGTTTACCGATAGCAGATCAACGCTCTCTGCTGATTGCAAGCCGAAGGGGGCGGCCAACCGGAGACTTCGCTCGCTTGACCGACGGAACTTCGACTGGCGAAACACGAGAACGCAACCGGTGGTAGCAGGACGGGCTGGGACCCACGCCCTTTCCCGCCGCCGTGAATCTTGGTATGTCGCAACGCGAGATGTCGAAGATCGACGGCGAGATTGCCTCTAAGTACAATAGATGATCCCAGGCACTGAGCCCGGGAGAGGGCCGGAGCGCGTCGGCTCCGAAGCCCGCCACGCCTCTCTCGGCGGACCCCGGTCGGCGACCCTCCACTGTCATCCCGGCGAAGACTGAATACCCCTCGTCAGGCTGTACGGGGAGAAATGTGACGATGAAGAATCGCCATCCGCGTTGGCGGGTACCTGCTACTGCGCTAGTAGCCCTGCTCGGCGTGGTGCTGAGCTCATGCTCTGAGCCTCACCGACCAAATTTTGTGATTGTCGTAGTAGATACGCTGAGACCGGACCATCTAGGGCTGTATGGGTACAACAAGAACACTTCACCCAACCTTGATCGCCTCGCCGAACAGGGAATCGTCTTTGACAACGCCTTCTCTGCCGCGCCTTGGACCTTGCCGTCGACATTCAGTCTGCTCACTGGTCTGCTGCCTTCTGAACATGGGGCGACAGACATTGTTGTCGACGAAACAACTCAAGGGATCTCCTTCCCATCCGATCCAGAGATATGGCTGACGGGAGAGTTCCAGGCGCAAGGCTACGCGACTGTTGGCTTCCACACGCACCCGTACCTCCACCGGAGTGTCTCGAACATCCATAAGGCGTTCGACGAGTACCATTACCCGGTAAGCCGACATGTCGGCGACCAAAGCTTCGCCCAGGAAGGGGCGACTTGGACCGAGTACATGTATCTGGACACTCTGTATCCCGCTGCCGAAGAATGGCTAGAAGCGAACTCTAGGAGAGAGTTCCTGATGTACCTCCACGCCATCGATGTGCACGGCCCGTACGACGAGGTCCGCCTCTTGGACGAGGACAGAGATCTTGTGGAAACCGGGCTCGCGGATGGTTCGATCGAGTTCAAGAAAATGGAAAATTCGCACCTTTATCCACTTTCTGCCAGAGATGCCCAACACCAGTCATACCTCTATGATGGGCATATCAAGTACATGGATGTCTATCTCCAAAGGCTGGTTGACAAGCTCGAAGAGCTGGGGATCGCGGATGATACATACGTTGTCCTCACGTCAGACCACGGTGAGGAGTTCGGGGAGCACCACGACTACTGGGGACACGGCCGATATCTCTACAACACACAGGTCAAGGTTCCGTTGGTGATGCTGTCTCACAGAGACTTGAAGGCCGCGCCCGGCCGGATCACGAGCCATGTCAACACGGTTGGGTTGTTGCCAACACTTGCCAAGATTGCGGGTTTCGAGCTCGAGACCAACTTCGACAGGAGGAGCTTCTTCCAGCTACTCCTCGGCCAAGAGAAGGATGAGCACCGTAGGTACCTGTCGGTGAGCGAGACCGAGCGAGCTAAGGGCTCCGACTCGATAATGACTAGTGGCAGGTTCAAACTGATCACCGACCACGGCATCGGTACTCAGGAGTTCTATGACCTCCTAAGGGATCCGGGAGAACTACGGCCCCTCGATGTTCGAGATCTGCAGGGGCAGGTCAAGGACGAATACGACGAGCTTGTCTCGCTGCAGCGCACTCTCTTGGACTCGCGCAAGGCTAGAGCATCGGAGAGCATAGAACTAGACTCGGATGCAGTCGACGCTCTCAGAGCCTTGGGCTACCTACAATAGAAACGCCCGGCCGAAGGTCGGCCGGGCGCAAAAGGGAAACGGATTGTCCTCGAAGAGTCTTACTCCGGGACTTGCTCGGCCTCCAACAACTCGAGCCGCTCCTGCATCTGCTGCATGGTCGTGTTCAGCTGCTCGATGTAGATGTGAGCCTTCTCCAGCTCGTTGAGCATGCGACCGGTCTTGTCAGTCAGGTTGACCGGGGTGTTCTCGATCGTAGGGCCGACCTCAGGGAGGTGACGGTTCTTCCACATTGAAGCGGCGTGGTCTTCGATCGACTCCAGCTCGTAGTCCGGGCTGAAGACCAGATCACAGCCGGAACCACAGGTCATGCCACCGGTGGTGATCGAACCCGCAAGAAAGGCGTCGCCATTCGCCAAGATCTCGAACTCATTCACACCATCGTCGGTACCTGCGCCGTCGGTATCCGTGATCCGGTAGCGTCCGGAGCCCGAAACGCGAGTCGACCAACTGACTCCGCCGGTTTGCGACAAGAGCAGGGAAACCACATCGGTACCGCTTCTCTCAACATGAATGTCTGCATCAGGACTAGTTGTCCCGACTCCCACATCACCACTCGCCTCAATGGTGATCGCATTCGATGGCGCGCCCGGGAAGATCCGGAACGGCAGTGTTGAGCCGTTGCTGGCATCACGGATGAAGAAGTTGGCCTCGTTGCCAGCCACATCCCAAGTCTGCGCACCGAAGCCCGAGGTTCCGTCTTGCTCCAAACGCAAGGTCGGGGTGTTGCCATTCTTCGCGTGAAGAAGGACCACTGGAGTGGAGGTGCCGAAACCGATTCGGCCACCGTCTTCGACGTAGAGCGAGTGGCTGCGAGCACCAGCTTCGATGGTGAACGGAGTGCGACCGCCGTCGATGTCGTCGATCGAGTACTTGTTCTTGCCGCCGTTTGAGCTGTCATTGGCGGTAATCTGCCAGTCGTTTGTGGGGAAGCTCGCGGTGGTAGACGTATCCTGGAACTTGATCCGCAGGTTGTTCTCCTTGAGTCGGAGGGTGTCGAAACCGAAGCTCTCGCCGTTGACACAATCCTGACCTGCACAGATGCTGCCATTGACAATCAGATCATCAAGGATGACCTGGTCAGCCAGCGTCACGCCAGTCAAGCCATCTGCTCGTGGCGCGCTGTCTCCACCACCATCACCGCCCGATGGCGGTTCGACCAAACCGTCGTCCGTCACGATCGATCCGTTGACGAGCCGGAACCAACCGCTGTTGATCACTGCCTCGCGCCTAGCGACCAGTGCGGTCCCAGCTTGGGCCCGACTCTTCAGACCGGCGTCATCTGGATTCAAGGTCATCTCGAAGTTGTACTCGCCATCGGGCAAGTTGAACTCTGAGGGCGAGAAGAACGCAAAGCTCTCTGCTTCAAACGTGCGCTCCACAACCTGGTCTTCACCGGTCACACGCAGCGAAAGCGAACGATAGTTGCCCTCAGCCTCGAACTGAATTCCTTCGGGCGCCAACTGGGCGCGGATCTCATCGGATGCGAGAGATGGTCCCGCAATCAGCAATAGAGCCATCAAGGCCACGAGGGCCAAACCAATACTTCTTGTCTTCATTGTCTTTCTCCTTTGGGTCTCTGCCGAGACCTGGGTTGAAACCGCGGTCGCCAAGAAACGTCTAGCCGTCCCCCCTGGCGTACTGCCGCGGTTATCTCACTGTCGCTGTTATCTGAGTCCAAACTTTCATCTTCATCATCTTAGCCTCTTCCACCTCACTCACGGTGAGAAGGTCGCCGTGCATGTTGTGGCTGCATCCACGGTGACCACCAACAGCGGACTTGAGCCGACGCACTGCGGGTCACCGGACCAGCCTACGAAGGTTCCACCCGCACTTTGCGGCCTGGCCTGCAGTTTCACTTGGGAGGAAGTCCCAAAATCTGCACTGCAGGTCGAATCACACAAGATGCCGCTCGGTGACGAACTCACAAGTCCAAGGCCACTGACCACAACCGTTAAGGTCTCCACACTTGGAGGAACAACGATCTCGTCGAAGATGGCGACGCAACTTGCGTCCTCGTCCTCAATCCGGCTGAGACTACCGTCTTCACAATCTGTGGTGCCGTTCCAGTTAACGAACACCGATCCTGGATCAGGAGTCGGAATCAGGTCAACGCGTTGGTACGCGGGGAATGAGATTCCGATGCAAGTTGCACCGCAGTTGATTCCCGCGGGAACCGAAACGATCGTTCCGCCCCCAGTCCCAGTCTTACTCACCGTCAGGTTGAAGAACCCGGCCTCTGGAGGCTCGACCGCAACGAACGTCACGGTGCATACCTTGTCACCATCTGGCGACAATTCTCCATCAGCGCAGTCGGGATCGCCACCAAAACCCGCGAAGGCGAAGTCTGGAGCGGCTGTCACGCCGAGAAGGATCCGATCGGGACTAGCCAGAGTGGCCGAGCAGTCGGCGCTGCAGTTGAGCCCCGCCGGACTGCTGGTCACTGTTCCATCACCTTCGAAGAGCATGGTCACGGTGATCGACGAATTGAACACTTGCACCGTCACCTGAGCGTTAGTGCAGGCGATCGGAACTCCGTTATCGCACGCGCGATAGACGAAACTGTCTGAGTGCGTACCGTTGTTCGCGTGGGTGTAGCTGAAGGTGCCGTTGGCATTCAACGTCACCGTGCCGTTGCTCGGCCCGCTGACCGGAGTGAGTGGATCGACCACCAGCACGCCGCCTTCTGGATCAACGTCGTTGGCCAACAAGGATGATGCTCCCGTGAGCAGCGTCGTTGCGGTCCCGCCCGGTGTCGTGCGAATCGCATCCGGCGCTGTGACCGGGGGCGAGTTCGGCGGAATCAGGTTGACAATCACCACCGCGCTTCCAAGCCCACCGTTGCCGTCATCCACCTGGAAGGTGAACGAATCGAGCGCCTCGTCGGCATCATCTGGGTTTGTAGGTGGTGTGTAGGCCACTTCCGCGGTGGTGCTGCCTGTGCTGGTCACCGGACCAACCGATCCAAACGTCGGGCCGCCGATCACACTGAAGGTGAGCGCGTCACCCTCTGCATCGGAACCAGTCAAGGTCACCGTCAGACCAAACTCGGTGGTCACGTTCTGCGGGTTCGCGGTCGGAGCGTCGTTAACCGCGGTAACGGTCACGTCAACCTGACCGGTGGCGCATTCGATCGGTGCGCCGTCGTCACAGACTTCGTAGGTGAAGTTGTCGGCGAGCGTCTCTGACCCGTCGTGGGTATAGGAGAACGTGCCATCTGCGTTGATCGTCACAGAGCCGTTGGTGGTGGCGAGAGCAGCGACCGCGGTCGCCGTCAAGCCATCGCCTTCGATATCAGTGTCGTTGTCCAGCAAGCTCAGGGCGCTCCCGTCCAACTCGGTGGCAGTGCCCGCCTCGTCCACAGTGAAGGTGTCTGTCACTGCAACAGGTGTCTCATTCAACGGTGTCACCGTAACCACGACCGTGCCGGTACTGCACTGCGGCCCTGGGGCGTCTGTGCCGTCGTCGCACACCTCGTAAGTGAAGCTGTCACTCACGGTCTCTGACCCGTCGTGGGTGTAGGAGAACGTGCCGTCAGTGCTAATCGTCACTGAGCCGTTGCTGGTGGCAGCGGAGGCAACCGCCGTCGCCGCTAGTCCGTTGCCTTCTGCATCGGTGTCGTTGGCCAACAGACTCAGCGCACCGCCATCGAGCGAGGTCGCGGTTCCACCCTCATCGAGGGTGAAAGTGTCCGCACCGGGAACCGGTGGGTCGTTGACTGGCACAACTGTGACCACCACAGAACCTGCGCTGCACAATGGGCCGGGAGTGTCGGTACCGTTGTCGCAGACCTCGTAGCCGAACGAGTCAGCATTCGTCTCCGATCCATCATGGGTGTAGGAGAAGGTCCCGTCACCATTGATCGTGACGGTTCCGTTGGCGGTGGCAAACGCAGCCGGCGTCGCTGCAAGAGCATTACCCTCGGCATCTGTATCGTTGGCCAAGACACTCAGAGCGCCGCCGTCGAGCGATGTTGCCGTGCCCGCCTCATCGACAGTGAAGCTATCCGTCACTGCAACCGGGGCGTCGTTCACCGGAGTGATGCTGATTGCGACGGTGGCGTTGCTGCACAAAGGTCCGGGGGCAACGCCGTCATCACAAGCTTCATAGACAAAGCTATCGATTGTGGTTTCAGAGCCGTTGTGGGTGTAAACAAACGTTCCATCCGCCTGCAACACAACTGCACCGTTGGTGGGTCCGGAAACGGTGGCGGCAGAAACAAAGAGGTTGTCGTTGTTGGGATCGGTATCGTTGGCGAGCAACGACGTGGCTCCCCCAACCAGAGTGTTCGCCGATCCGCCCTCTAGGGCGGTGATGGCATCTGGACTCAGGGTCGGCGGAAGATTGCGGAACGCTGTCGCCAAAGTCACAGAAGTGTCGGCCTCGAGAATGACGTGTAAGCCGATCATGGCGCCGTTGAGGGTGCCCTCTTTCTTCAGGAAGACAGTCCCGTTCGGAGCGTAAACGTTGGCGTCGATCTCGGCTCCCTGGCCGAAATGGACTGCCGTATCCACAGCGTCGGTACCGCTGACGTAGAAGATAACGTCTGCTGCGGTAGGCGCACCGGGCCCGACGGAAGGGCCGACGATGTTGTCGTGCCCTGTATGAATGGTGCCGGCAACCCGGATTCGGGTGGGCCCATCAAACAAGAGCTGTGCACCGTTGCCGGTCGTGATTGACGCGAAATCGTACGTCCCACCGCCAAAGGTCACGGTTGCGTCTTTGCCTACATCAAGAGCGCCGTAGCTTCCAGCAGCCAGGGTGAGGCTGCCGTTCTTGCCAACACTCTGGTCGTCGGCGGAAGGAGTAGCGCTCTCGAAATCGGGCAGCGTAGCGAACACCGGAACGCCGACCGCAGTGCAGGTAGCCGAGCCGGAGGCATCGGACAAGCTGTTGCAGAAGTAGGTGCCGAACGGCGTCGCACCGTTCTTGACGGTGATGTTGTCGGACTTCACCGCAAACGCTGCGGGCGTTGTGGTCGCCATGCTGAGTGTTACCAAAGCATCGGCATCATTGCCGACGATGTCCCCGGAATCAACCGAGGCGTCCTTCTTGAGAAGAACGCTTTGGCTACCGAGGACCGAAACTTGGTTGAAACCAGCTGGCACCGGCGACGATGCTCCGGCAGCAGCGACATAACCGAACACCGCAAGAGTTAAGACTGCGAACAGGGTCGCGTGCGAGCGTCGAGTAGACGCGGGCGTAGATATCTGGCCCATTGGAATCCCCTTCTTTGAAGGTTGGCACACTCCCTGGTTGGAGAATTGAAGTGGCCGGGCTAAAGAGCCGCTCCCCAAGAACGGCATACGCAAAGACTAAATCGCGCCCACAAGGGTCCGAGAGAAAATGTTCCCTCAAACTTTGTGCCGGGGCGGCTCCGAAAGAGGACCCTTGGGACAGGGTCACGGAAAGGCCCGTGAACAGGCCAACATGATAATAGCTTCAAGTCGTAGTTTGGTACCTTATGAGGGTTCCGTCAACCAGAAAAAGGGGCGATCTCCGAAAGGCCTTTGTTTGCAAGGGTTTCCACAACCTCTTTATACGGTATTTATTGTGAATTCCGGGCCGGGCACTTCAAAACCCGGCTCCTACCTCTCCTGGAGATCTGGTGATCTGTCCGTGGGTTCTCGCGCATTCCGACCCGGCATTTGTTGGGAATGCCAAACGGCAGGGCGAAGCTAGTCGAGAGGCCTGCAGGCGCTGCCTTCTTCTGCGGCATCGCGAAAGCCACGCTGACTTGCGGTAAGACTGCCATTCGAACTCGCTAGTTCCTTAGCCGCCATCTCCATCCATTGCGCCGCCTGCTCACACTGCCCTAGCTCGCCGTGAGCCAACGCGACAGTGATCGCGTCTGCGGCCTTGCCGGTGGCTTCAAAGACCAAACTGGCCAGCTCGAGTGCTCTGGGTCCATCACGATGCTCAAGCGAGGGGCTGGAGGCGAAAAAACGTGCTGCGGCATGCGCAATCAAACCAGACGATGGCAACGCTTCAAGCGCGGATTCGAGCCGTGTCAACGCTAGGTCAAACTGCCCTTCGCTCACCAGCAACTGCAGCTCCAGCAACCTCAGACCCTCTCCAAAAACCGCATCCGTGTGGAGTTGAGTGAGGTGCTCAAGCGCTAGGCCGCGCTCTCCGGTCTTCGCCAGTGCCTCGGCCAGAGCCGCCCGAACTGCAACATCGTTAGGAACCGCCTCGAGTGCCGCAGAGAGCCTAACCACAGACTCGTCAAAACGTCCGACTCGAGTCAACAGAACACCTAGATTGAAAAGTGCAGCGCTACTGTTCGGCTCGATTTCGACAGCCCGCATCAAGAGTTCAATGGGCTCCTCGGTGGAACCGTCTTGAGCAACCGCCGTGGCCAAGTTCACCATCAGACCTGCGTCATCGGGCCGAGCAGCAAGCGCCTTCCTGAACAACTCAGCAGCCTCCGCGTATCGGCCCGCCCTGAACGCTGTCCGGCCGCTGAGGGCAAAAGGCATACTGCCGGTCCGAAGCTGACGGATGCCGTCCATCAACGGGTCGGACGGCTTGACCCCGACTGGGCCATAGCGCCCCAGCGCAGCGGCCGCCTGGTCGGCGTCGCCGGCCGCTCGATGCGCTTGGGCCAATAGGTAGTAGGTACGGTTCGCTTCAGGCGCCTTCTCGATAGCACTCTCGTAATAGTGGATTGCGATCTCAGGCTCTTGGACTTGCATCGCCAAGCGGCCGAGAAGGACCAAGAAGGCGGGCGACTCAGTTCCCTCGGGCACGGTCGCACGGCTCGAATCAAACCGTCCCAGATCGAACAGAGTCAGCGCTTGGTAGTAGCGGGCAGCCAGATACTTCGGCTGGCGACTGGCGATGATCGAGAACAGTCGCAAAGCTTCTTCTAAGTCTCCTTGTTCGCGTAGAACCAAGGCCAGCAGGTAGGCGGACGTCTCGTCCAATTGAAGCTCCAACGAAGCCTGATAGGCCGCGGCCGCTGCTGCATAAAACTCGTACGCGTGGTAATGCCGTGCGAGCGTCGCCGTCGCCTCTGCGCTGTTGGCTTTGTCGTCTCCGTTCAGAGCTTCAGCGGTGTGCTCCCGCAACAGCTGTAGTTGTGCGGCGATTTCGGGTTCTAAGCCTTCGAGTGACACCTCGGGGATGACCAGGGTAGCCGCCGGTGGTTGCGCTGAGGGTGCCTCTTGCTGCGCTGAGGGTTCTTGCTGAGCGCTTGTCGCTCCTGCATCCAGCGTGCATAGAAGAACCGACATCAGCAACGCCGACCGTTGCCACGCTCGGGTTTGGCTCTTTCGCAGCGGCAATCGGCCTAAGAGCTGTGACCAGCAGGTTGGAATGTTCGAACTAGGGTTCATTGCTTCGGTGGGCTCCATGCTACGTATCGACCTATCATGTCTTGTGTAACCGTGATCGGCGACCAATCGGCGCCTCCTTCTTTTCTGAATCGCGGTACGACCTCAAGTGTTTCGCCCTTCTCGACGCCGACCAAACGGATCCTTGGATCGCTCGACGAGAGGTAACTGCCATCCACTCTGACCTCGGCCACAGTCTGTCCCGTGGACGACCGGCGGATCACCTGCCAACCTAGGAGTGGCGCCGAGTAACTCGTCTCCACAGTCAAATCCAAGCCGAGCCAGTCTCTGGGCTGAGTTGTGTTGATCAAGACTTCGACCGGTCCATCGACATTGGTGATGACCAGATCGGGGTCACCGTCGTTGTCCAGATCACCATGGGCAAGCCCTCGACTCACCCGTTGCAGCGCAAACGTAGGGGCCGCGCTCTGAGGCCACGGGCCAAACGACGGTGTCCCGTTCTGCAGCCCTGAGTTGCGGAGGAGGCGGTTCGGTTGTCCTAACCCCGCAACGCCGGCTTCTCCCGAGGCACTGCCGAGGCGAACGCCACCGCTCGCGATCGCGATGTCCAGATCACCATCTGCATCAAGATCGACGAAGGCCGTACCAAAGGAGGTCTGCCGCACGCTCGCCCCTCCAAGGCCTGCTGCAACGGTCCGATCGGCAAACAGTCCGCCGTCTTGGTTCATGAGCAAGGTGTCCGTCTCTCCCACCAAGTGGGTCAAGAAGACGTCGAGATCTCCGTCTTGATCCACGTCACCGACCGCAACGCCCATACTGGCTTCCGCACTGCCCGAGCCGTTGACGGCTACGCCGGACAGCAGGCCGTCGTCACGCCAACTGTCTCCGTTGTAGAGCCAGAGCCGATTCGCCATCCCATCGTTGGCCACAAACAGATCCGATAGGCGATCGCCGTTCGCGTCAAGGGCAACCACCCCGAGACCCGCACCGGGAGTGGCACTAAACACTGGAAATGGTGCGGCCACGAAAGTGCCGTCACCTTCATTCAAGAAGAATCCGTCAACCGCTGGCGGATAAGACTGAGGGCCACAGTAGTCGCGACGACTATTAGTGGCAAAGCATGTGACGGTGGTCGCAACAGACCAGACCGTGTAGTTGGTAACAAACAGGTCCAGGTCCGAATCGTTGTCGGCATCGAAGAACGTCGCGCTGGTACTCCAACCAGCATCCTCTGCGCCGCTCGCAACCCGCGAGAAAGTTCCTTCCCGATTGAGCCACAGCTCATTGGCGCCTACGTTCGTTAGGTAGAGATCTTGCCACCCGTCGCCGTTGACGTCGGCGACAGCAACGCCTTGGCCGTAGCCTCTAGGCGCCAGCTTTGCGGCGCTGGTGACATCGGCAAAGCGCAACGTCGAGGGATCAGGCACGCCGTTCTTGCTCACCAGTTCGTTGCGAAACAGGCGACCTCCAACGGTGCGCGCCTCAGGGGCCACCTGAACCGAAGCGTCAAGACTCGCAACCAGTTCACCGCCCTGAACCAAGTACATGTCGAGATCCCCATCGCGATCGTAGTCAAACAGCGCCACTCCCGAGCCCATGATCTCGGGCAAGAGCAGGCGCCCAATGGCCCCGCTTCGATGAACAAAGTCGACACCTAGGTCGTGCGCCTTGTCGACCAATAGTGGCTGCTCTTCGGCCGCCGGTCCTCGTGCTTGCCCAACACCGCCGGATACGGCCATGCACAAAACCGCAGCCCAACCGATGAGCAGCGCGTCTTGAGTAAACCCGGCCGTGCGACCCCCTCCTGGTACACGCCCCCCGCCTGGCCCGCGTCCCCCGCCTGGCAAGCTTCCCCGGCCTGGCCCCACGGCTCTTACCTCACTCCCACAGCGCGCCGGTACCGGGCCACAACGGGCCCCTCGCCTAGCGCCATGGACCGAGGCTCGCGCTGTCATCGATCCAGCAACCGAGGTCAGCGGTCGGATCGTACGGATCCACCTCAGGCTGGTTCGACTGGTTGAAACCAAACCCGCTGCCACTGCTCGGCGGCGCGATTTTGGGATCGAGCGTTCGTTGGATCTGATCGCGAAGGTCTTCCAGGTGGTAGCGCGTCGCCGCATCCTGGGTGCGGGGCAAGGACTGGACCACATCCCCGCGTAGATCGATCAACTGGCCTCGCAAGAACGCACGAGTATCGTTGCCCGACGTGATCGACGCCAAACGTGAACCCACTACATCAACGAAGGCCTGCTGAGCACCGCGCCTGAAGATCTCAACCTCGGGCCGGCGGCCAGCCAACTCCGAGAAGATACCGCCTCTGAGATCGTCCAAGAAATCGGTTGCACGATAGGCACTCGACGGGTCCAGGGCCTCGTGTTCCACCATTCGATTGAGTCGACCGTCGCGAAGCAACGATCCCAGCACCGAACTCTGCGCCCCGCGAATGCGGTCGGTCACACCCGACGGTTCGACCCGCCGCAGGATGTCCTCGCGAATGAAGTAGTCGGGCGTCGTGAACACTTCAGCCAGCAAGTACTGCACCGCTTCACGCTGCCGATCGGCTGAGATTGGCGCAAAGCGCGGACCTTCTTGCCCGCGATGGGTCTGACGTGTGTCCAGGCCACCGACGATGGCGGCGACATGGTTCATCTCACGAGTCCACTGACCCAGAACGCGGCCGTAGAGCTCCTCAACGTGGTCCCAATCTGAGCCCGGCCAATCGGTGGCCGGCAAGATCAGGTCGAGCACGCGTTTGATGTTCTTGACACCTAGTTTGGTCGCAGCAACCGCATCGATGTCTCCCACCGCCTCGGTCAACTCACCTGGATCCGATCCGCCACTGCCGGAGGTCGAGAATCGCAGCCACGGTTTGTCGTCTTGTTCGTTTGCCCAGGCGTTGAGGGTTGCTACCTCAGCATCTGAAGTTTGAGCTCCGTCGATTGGCGCATAGCCCCACTTGGTGGCCCACTTGTCGTAGCGCCCCACCTTAGGGAAAAGGTCCATCGGATCCACTCCGTCTTCCGGCTGAACGACGTAGTTGAAGCGTGAATAGTCCATCAACGTTGGCGTGTGGCTGTTCGCCTTCAAGAAGGCGGGATCGCGTAGTTTGTCGAACGGCACGGTGGAACTTGCCTTCATGTTGTGTTGAAAGCCAAGGGTATGACCGACCTCGTGCGCAACAACGTAGCGGAGCAGTTCGCCCATCAGATCGTCTGGCATCGGCAGCTTCTGCGCCCGCGGATCAAGCGGCGCAACCTGGGTGAAGTACCAGTCGCGCAGCAGGTTCTGAATATTGTGGTAATACTGAATATCCGATTCCAAGATCTCGCCGGTGCGGGGGTCGTTGACGTGCGGCCCCGAGGCGTTCTCGATCCCTGAGGCGAGCCAACGCACCACTGAGTAGCGGCTGTCTTCCGGGCTCCAATCGGGATCTTCCTCTGGGGACGGAGCATCGCGCGCCACGATGGCGTTGGAGAACCCCGCTTCTAAGAATGCGGGCTGCCAGTCCTCGATGCCCTGCTTGACATAGGGGATCCACTTCTTGGGTGTCGCCGGATCGATCCAATACTCGATTTGCTGAACCGGGTCAGAAACTGCGGCACTTGGATTCTTCTTGTCGAGCCGCCACTTGGTGATGTACCGACGTTCCTGTGCTCGATGTTCCGAGCGACCGAAATCCACTTGGCGGACGCTGAAATAGCCGACGCGCTCGTCATACAGACGCGGCATCATCGGGTTCTCTGGCAACTTGACCATGGAGTACGCCATCTCGAGCGTGGCGCTCCCCGGAGCCATGCTGCGACGGAAGCGACTCGGCGGCGCCTGTCCCCGAGCACTCCGAGATGCTGGCGGCTTGGTAAAGGTATGGCTCGCTCTCACTTCAATGTTCTCAGGGTAAGAGGCGATGCGCTCAACATAAGCTCTGTCGCTGGCGAATCCACCAGCATCGATGCGCGCTCGAGCGCTGAACTCGGCAATCTCGCTGGTGAACAGGGCAGTGACATCAATCACTGGATCGGTGCCTCGAGGAGCCTCTGCAGCATCGTCGTCAGCGCTGTCTGTGCCGTCCTGTTCCTTACCGTTGCCGCCTTCGTCTTCACCGTCCTGGCCCGCAGCGACATCGCGCTCACCACCTGCCGTTGCTTCCACCACACCGCCGAAGGTCTTGATCGGAAACGCCTTAAGAACCGTCATCGTGTTCGACGCTGCGACCGCCTGCGCGATCGGCAATGAGGGGTCCGCGACCACGCCGTAGCTCACTTCGCGCAGCAGGATCTTGTCGCCTTGTTTGTCCCACCTAACCACCCGGCTGCCGAGTTTCTGGCCGCCATGACCGAGACCATCCGGGGTTTTGGAGATCCGGCTCACCCACAAGAACTCGGCGCCAAGCTCTTGCTCCGGGATCTCATAGAACACTTTGTCGTCAATGCGGTGAACCGTGAAGACGCCTTCGTCGCTCTTCGCCTTGTCGGTGATCACCTCGGCGTAGGGTTTGATGCCGCCCTTGTCCTTACTGTCACTACCGTCCTTGTCTGGGCCTGTGTCGCTTCCCGAGCCGCTACCGCTACCCGGGCCGCGTCGCTGCTGAGTTGCAGGATCGGTCTGGGCCCAGATAGCGGGTGCCGCAAGCAGAGAGAACGACGCTGCAAGGCAAACAAGGCTGAGCATTCGAGAACCCAGCACAGAGCGAAGCGCGGGAACGGAGGAAACACAGGAAGTGATCACGGGCGGTACCCCTATAAGGTTGTGAAGCCATCAATTGTTGTTGAGCGGAAGGCCGAATCGTTCAGGAGTCAACCCCTGAGGACACGTGCAGCTGGAACTCGACGGTCTAAGACGATGGTCCCAACCGCTTCAATCTCGCGCTCATGTCCCGGCTCGCGAAAGTCCTCCGCGAGCCCCGCTGCTTGCCAGGCCTTCATAGAATCAAGCACTAATAGTCGCCCAGCGTAACTCATTGCAGGTTCGCTGAGCTCGACTCCGAAGGTCCTGATCCTGAACGCCACTGGGGCAAAGAAGGCATCGACCGCGGTAAATGTTGGTCCAGCCAGATACGGACCGCCGAATCGAGTAAGGCCTTCGCACCAAAGCTGGTCGACTCTTGCGATGTCCCGCGCCAGCAGCGGATCGATGGCGTCTAGCTTCACCGTCACTCCGCAGTTCATCGGACATCCGTTGCGCAGTGCGCTGAACGAAGAGTGCATCTCCGCCGCCGCACTGCGCGCCCAAGCGCGAGCGGCATTGTCGCTTGGCCAAACTCCAGGATGTCGCTCGCCTATGTACTCACAGATCGCCAGCGAATCCCAAACCGCGACCTCGCCATCCACCAGGCAGGGCACGGTTGAAAAGCGCTTCAGATACTCAACCCATTCGTCGCTCGCGAACGCGACCAGTTTTTCTACGAACGGAATCTCGAGTTCCTTCAATAAGACCCAGGGTCGCAGCGACCAGGACGAGTAGTTCTTGTTGGCGATATAGAGGTCGAACATTGTTTGAGAACTCCCAACAGGCATTGGCCGCGCTGGCTGTCAAAGCCGACGGCTTGAGTCCTGCGAATTGTTGCAGCCCAGCTCAGTGCAGGGAACACCGCCGAGCAACATCATCGGCCAGTGCGTCGTAAAGTACGACGATGACCATATCGAGCACTGGGGACCGGCCTCACGTAGCGGCCAGAACCGGCTACGGCAATCTCTTGCGCCAATGGCGGCGGACTCGGCGCATGTCTCAACTGACGCTCGCCTGCGAAGCAGATGTTTCGTCACGGCACGTCTCCTTCTTAGAAACCGGGCGATCGCAGCCAAGCCGGGACATGGTGCTCAGACTTGCGCAGGTCCTGGAGGTCCCCAACCGCCAAACAAACAGCCTGCTGATGGCCGCGGGCTTCACTGCGACCTACACCGAAACCAACATCAACGACCCGGCACTAGCCCAAGTGCTGCGATCGGTGGAGATGCTGATCGAGCGCCACAACCCGTTTCCTACCGTGGTTATGGACGCGTGCTGGAACGTTCACTTGCAGAATGCCGCTTCGGCGAAGTTGACCGCAACCCTGCTCGATCCAACGGATCTTCCGCTGATCATGGGTGGCGGCCCCCTCAACGTGGTTCGCGCACTGTTCCATCCCCAGGGCTATCGCCCCTCGATCGTCAACTGGACGGAGGTCGCGGCCGCAGTCATCCAACGCCTGAACCGCGAGATCGCAGTTCGAGGCGTCGATCATGAACTCCCAGCCCTACTGCAAGACGTTGTCGCGATGGCAAACATTCCGAACGAATGGCTGGAGATCAGTACCGAGAGCGAAGTCCCGCTGATCGTGCCCTTGCACATCCGACACGGTCAGCTTGAACTCAAGCTGTTCACCGCCATCACCACCCTCGGAACTGCTCTCGACGTCACCTTGGCAGAGTTGATGATGGAGACTTTCTTGCCCGCTGACAGCGCCAGCGAGACCGCATTGCGCGACCTGGCCGAGTCTTAGTCGACAGGGATTCTCACGAGTTCACAGCCAACAATTCTGTTGAATTGCGTGGTGTGCAATACATCTTCGTCGCACGCTCGGCTCGCTCAACCAGTGCCCAGGCGCGCCCGTGCGCGAGCGACCTAGTCTTTTGCGTCAAGCCATCAACTTCAACAGAACCAACGCTTTACGGCCTAAGCGACGGTGCCGATCTCGTTGGCCAGCTGCAGGGCCATTCGGCGCTTGGCACGCACCTTGAACATGGGGGTGTCGTGCGCACTAGCGCCAACTCAACGGCAACGTTCAGGAAAGACCAAAGCCCCATGTTCGCCACCCAACGGTTTTCGCCTTCGTTTCTTCTCGGAGCACTGTTCATCTCCTGGTTCTCCATGGCTAGCCCGGTCGCAGCGGCCGAGGCCTCCTACGATCTCGGCCTCAATTCCGCCTACGTCTGGCGAGGTCTGTCGCTCACCGACGGCGCCGTCCTCCAGCCGTCGGTGACAACGGCGCATGAAAGTGGTTTGAGTTTTAACGTCTGGGGCAACCTTGACCTGTCCGATACCAACGGACTTTCCAACGAGTTCCAAGAGGTCGACCTGACGCTGTCCTACAGCTTTGGCAGCGGCCCGATCAGCTACGAAGTAGGCGTGATCGAATACCTGTTCCCGAGCGCAGTCGGACCCAGCACCAGCGAGGTCTACCTCTCCGTCGGCCTCGACGCGGTTGTCTCAACCACCCTTGCGCTCTACTACGATCACGACCAGGTCGACGGCCTCTATGCCTCCTTCGGCCTCAAGTACCGAGGCGACATCGCTGAAGGCTGGGCTTGCAGCCTCGCACTCCTAGCCGGCTATGCCGATAGCAAGTTCGCCGCGGCCTACGGCGGCATCGACGACGGCCTCTTCAACGGCGATGTCTCGTTGAGTGTCGAGCGCAGCCTCGCACGTGGCAGCATCTCCATCTTTGCTGCCTACACCGACACTCTCGACGAGAGAGTGCTGAACACCCAGCCGGTCAGCGTCTGGGGCGGCCTTAGCCTCTCGCTCACCTTTTAGGCTCAACTGATCTCTTCCCGCAAACGCTGCTCGACGCTTATGCTCTGTTCATGCCGATTCTCACCGTCACTCTCAATCCCGCCGTCGACCTCGCAACTGACTGCGCCACTCTTGTACCCAACGAGAAGCTGAGGTGTTCGACCGCGACCCTTGATCCAGGCGGCGGCGGGGTCAACGTCTCGCGCGCAATTGCGATCCTCGGAGGTACCAGCCAGCCGTTCGTAGCGCTCGGCGGCACCACCGGCGATCAGTTTTTGGACCTGCTCGCTGGTGAAGGTCTCGAACCTGCTGTCTTCGAGATCAACGGTGAGACACGCCAGAGCATTGCAGTCACCGCGCGAGATACCAATCACCAGTTTCGCTTCGTGCTCCCCGGTCCACGTTGGAGCGACGAGCAGGGAGTGGAAGCCGTGGATCACATTCGCGAACACTCAACCGCTGGCGGCTGTGTTGTTCTCAGCGGCAGCGTTCCAGGAGGGCTCGACGCAAGCTACACAGCCTCCATCGCTCGCGACCTAGCCAACGAGGGCCGGCGGCTCATCATCGACACCTCTGGACCTGCACTTGCCGCGCTGATCCAACACGCTAGCGAAAGTCGAGGCAAGAGACCGTGCTGCATCCGCATGAATCGCCATGAAGCCGAAAGCCTCGGTACCGAGCTTGAGAGCGCCGAGGCCATCAGATTGCTCGGCAGGCGACTCCTCAACCAAGGTATCGCCGAGATCATTGCGCTCTCGGACGGAGCCAAGGGTTCCTACTTCTTCGATCGCGAGGATGACTACTTCGTGCCAGCACCGACCGTTGAGCGCCGCAGCGCCATTGGAGCGGGCGACAGCTTTGTTGCAGCCCTAACGCTCGGGCTTCATCGCGGCTGGGACCTGCTTAAGACAGGACGCTATGCGGTCTCAGCTGCCAGTGCTGCCCTCACCACCCCGGCGACAGATCTGTGCAGCCGAGAGACCGCCGAAGAGCTGTTCGCTGCTCTTGAAGGCAACTAGGCACCTAGCAGCTAGGTGCTTGGCAGTTAGGCCCGAAGGCCAGCCGTCACTCCTTGTCGCCACGACCGGTGAGCTGCCAACGGAGTAGCGACACCGGGATCACACCTGCAGCATCGACCTGTCCGAAGAAGTGAGAGAGCGAGAACTCGTCATCGAGCTGCTCTGACATCTCGGTCATCAGTTGCTCAATTTCAACCTTGCCGGTGATGTAACTGGTGCCATAGCCCGGTTGTCGCAGATAGAGCAGTTGCTCAAATCCCAAAAGATCAAGCTCCGGATTCATCCAACCGCGCGGCGTCCAACGCACGTGAAAGTCGCGCGCTTCCTTCATGGTCATGTCGCCCGAGTGCACGTAGAGCGACCCCAAGCCCCGGGCGGCTCGCTGAGCCAGCAAGATCCACTGAACCTCTCGTGCCCTGGGATTGTCATCGTAGAGACCGGCGTGCATCATCATCTCCTCGACCGCCGTCGACAGGCCTTCGGCACGGCCGTCAAAGATGTTGTAGAGCAGCGGACCTCGACGGATCGGACTCGCGTGTGGATCTTGTTCGATCCTCGCTAGATCCCACCAGTGGTAGAAGTGGGTCCAGAGTGTCATTGGCTCGAAGTGGATAGCAGTACTGAAGAAATTGCGGTTCTCTTCCGGCGTGAACTGGCCGATCTGTGCCATCAAGGCCGGTTCCATGTAGTCGCGAATCTCGAGCACTTCGTTGTCGCCGAGAAAGCCGATGTACTTCTTCACCGCCGCCTTGGCGCGCTGCTCGTACTCAGCCACGTCCGCGATCGCCACCAGTTCGGGCAGGTTGCGATTGCGATGCTCCTCCAAGCGCAACGACGAGTGAGCGCGTGCCAGCTCGCGACGAAGCAACGCCTCTTCTTGCTCCCAAGAGAACGCTCTTAAATGCACGTTCTTCAAGTACCAAGTGTAGTTGTCCCGGCCGATGCCCGAGGGCCCACTCTTTTTGGGCGCCTGTTCCTCGAGCCACCCGACAAACGCCTCAGTGGCAGTGAGCGCGGAGTCAATCGCCAGCTCGAGTTCTGGCGCTGAAGCCCCAATCTGAGAGCGTAGCGACGAGAGGTCCGACTGCTGGGTGCGCAGGTCGCCGATGCCCCCTTCCCATAACTCAGCCGCATTACCCACCAGGTTGGTGCGCGCCTGCTTCAACAAAGGCGGAACGGTCTCGAGCTCCCGCGCTAGCTTCTGCTGTGCTTCTGCCGACAGTGGAAAACTGTATTGCCACAGCTCAACGCTCGCGTGATGTTCTGGCCCCTCGTGCGCCGGCGTATCGCTCTGCGCCGTCCAAATGGATCGATAAAAGCCTGGATCGCGCGCCCACGATCGCAGGACTCGGATGTTGAAGTCCATGCCATTCATCTCTGCCTTCACCAAAGCATGATCGACCTGCTGATCAACCGGCCATCCAACCGGATCAATCGCCTCCAACTTGGCCTGCAACGAGCGCAGCCCCTTGTGCTTCTTGGCCATGGCGGCTGCCGTGTAGTCGGGAGCGCCGTTGAGCATCTCGGGCCGCTCGAAGGCTCGCCATTGCTCGAACAGCTCCAGCAACTGCTGATAACCCTGTGCAGATGACGTTTGGCCAAGAGATGTTTGGCCAAATGATGATTGTCCGGACGAAAACTGCGTCGCGCCCTGCGAAGGGCCGCACATCGCCACTAGCGCAAGGACCGTCACCAAGCCTGATCTGAGGGGCGGTGGTGTCACTGATCGTGGTCGCATAAGAGCCCTCTTCCGTGGTCGTTCAAACTGAGCAGGATCATAAGCCCAAGGATGGTCGCAAGTCTCAACAAACCGCCAATCGGTATGCTCGACGGCACCCACCCACTTCTGATCCTTGGAGATGCCACCGATGTCATCCAATCCCATCCTGTTGCCAGTTTTCTCACTCATCGCATGGACCTTGGTGATTTGGATCTGGATGTACGCCACCCGAATTCCCGCGATCATCCAATCGAAAATGCCCATGGACCCAGAAGCGCCACGCGGTTCGCAAATGGCTCTGCTTCCGGCCAACGTGCGCTGGAAAGCAGACAACTACGACCACTTGCTCGAGCAGCCCACGCTGTTTTATGCCGCTGCCCTCGGCCTAGTGTTCCTGGGCGTCGACAGCGGTTTTGCCACCGGCTGCGCCTGGGCCTACGTTGGGCTGCGGGTCCTGCACACGTTGATCCAAACCCTAGTCAACAAGATCGAACTGCGCTTCTTTGTGTTTGTGCTCTCGACGCTACCGCTGTTCGGCATGGTCTATGTCGGACTGACCAAGACGTTCTGAGCTTGCCGGCGAGATACCGCGAGATACCGTCTGAAACGCCGGAACCCGGCCTCCTCCCGTACGTATCAACACAGATTCCTCACAAATCCGATCACTCCACCTAATACCGCGAGCACTGTTCATCTAATGATTCAACGCAATTTCCGCGCCGCCGGCCTCCTCGTCGTTCTCAGCTTTCTACTTTTGACATCCATCGCTAGCGCCCAAGCGCCGACCAAACTCCTCCGTTTCCCTGATATCCACGGCGATCAAGTGACCTTCTCGTACGGCGGCAACATTTGGATCTCGGCCAAGACTGGCGGCGTTGCCACGCGCCTGACCGCACACCCTGGGCTTGAGATGTTCGCCAAGTTCTCACCTGATGGAAAGCGGATCGCCTTCACCGGGCAGTACGACGGCGACGAGCAGGTGTACGTGATGCCTGCGGGCGGCGGCGAGCCGCGGCAGTTGACCTACTATCCTGCGCGCGGACCACTTCCTCCGCGCTGGGGCTACGACAATCAAGTCTACGGCTGGAGCCCAGACGGTAAGACGATTCTGTTCCGCTCCTTGCGCGACGCCGATGGCATCCGCGCTAATTCCAATCTCTACACGGTCGATGCAGCGGGCGGCTTGCCGGTTCGTCTTCCGATGCCGGATTCGGGCGCTGGCGATCTATCGCCCAACGGCAAAGAGATCATCTACTCACCCCTCGCTCGCGACTTCCGCACTTGGAAGCGTTATGAGGGCGGCTGGGCACAAGACCTCTACCGCTTCAATCTTGAGACTCACGCGGTGACGCCGATCGCTCACCACAAGCGCACTGAGCGCGATCCGATGTGGCTCAAGGACGGCCTCTTCTTTGTTTCGGATCGCGACGACACCCTCAATCTCTATAGCTCGAGCCTTGATGGCAACACGGTCACTCAGGTCACCAACTCCACCGACTGGGATGTGCGCTGGGCGAGTTCTGACGGCAACAGCCAGATCGTCTATGAATACGCCGGCGAACTCGCTATCTACGACACCGCTAGCCAACAGATCACACAACCCTCGATCCACGTTCCCAATGACGGTCTCGACAAGCGCGCACGGCATCAGCGCGTCGGCGATCAGATCAACGACCTGGAGCTCTCGCCCGCAGGAGAGCGTGCTCTGTTTGTTGCCCGCGGCGACATCTTCACTGCGCCGGTGGAGAACGGCCCCACTCGCAATCTCACCAACACCTCTACCGCCCACGAAAAGCACTCGCGCTGGTCGCCCGACGGCCGCCAGATCGCCTACGTCTCAGACGCCACCAAGGAAGAGCAGCTCTACTTGATCCCAGAGCGTGGTGGCGAGGCCAAACGTATTTCAAGCTTTGGTGCCGACACCGGCATGCTGTTCGCCCCGACTTGGTCACCGGACGGTGAACGCATGGCGATCGCCGACAAGAACGGCAAGGTATACGTCGTAGACGTTGAGGCCGAGACCCATCGCGAGATTGCTGATGAAAAGCACGGGCTCATCGGCGACTACTCTTGGTCGCCCGATAGTCACTGGCTCTCGTTCTCAATGACTGACGACAACGGCAATAGCTCCATCTGGATCTGGAGCCGAACCGACGGCGTGCTGCGCCGCATCACCGACGAGATGTTCAACGAGTACGGCCCCACCTGGGATCGGGACGGCAAGTACCTGTTCTTCTTGTCGCAGCGCGAGTTCGCGCCGCTGATCTCGTCGATCGAGTGGAACTTCGCGGGCAACCGCAACACCGGCATCTTCGCGCTTGCTCTGACTAAAGACACTGAGCACCCTTTCCCGCCCCAGAGCGATGAAGTCGAAGTGGCGGACACTAAAGACGACGACGCGGACAGCGACTCGAGTGATGGCGAATCCAAGAACACCGATGACAAGAAGGCGGCCGGCAAGAAGGCAGCTGAAAAGGACAAAGCGGCGGAGGCCTCCAAAGCCACCGTCAAGATCGACTTCGACGGCCTCGCTAACCGCGTCGCGGCTCTGCCCATCGGTTCAGACAACATCGGCGGCATCGCCGCCGCCGATGGCAAGTTGCTCTACACCACCTTCGGCGAGTCGTACTACGGTCGCGGCAGTGCTATCAGCCCCAAGCTGCACGCCTTCGACTTCGCCGATCGCGAGTCCAAAGAGCTGATCGACGGTGTCGGCGGCTGGGCACTCTCGCCCAACGGCAAGAAGATCATCGTTAGCCAGAGCGGCAGCCACAAGGTCTATGGGATCGAAGGCGGTGACTCAAAGACCGTGTCAACCAGAGGCCTCGCCAGCGACATCGTGCCCAGCGAAGAGTGGAACACCATCTTTGACCAGGTATGGCGCCGGTTCCGCGACTTCTTCTACGTCGACAACATGCATGGCTACGACTGGGACAGCATCGGCGAGCAATACCAAACCCTGCTTGATCACGTCGCACATCGCTCGGATCTCAACTACGTGATCGGCGAGATGATCGCTGAACTCAACGTTGGCCATGCGTACATCGCGGGCGGCGACTTCGATCTACCAGACCGGCCAAGCGTCGCTTTGCCCGGTGCTCGCTTTGAACTGGACTCAAAGAGTGGTCGATATCGCATTGAGCACATCTTTGCGGGCCACAACGCTGAATCGAAGTATCGCGCGCCACTGACAGCGATCGGCGTCAACGCCAATGTCGGCGACCTGGTTCTCGCCATCGACGGAGAACCTCTCGCAGCAAATGACAACCCCTATCGGTTACTCCGCTACAAGACCGATCCCGTCACCCTGACGCTTGCCGCGCAAGCCGACGCTCCTGAAGCCGAACAGCGCGAAGCCACCTTCAGGCCGGTCCGCAGCGAAGCTAGCCTGCTCTACCTCGACCAGGTCAACCACAACCGCAAGTGGGTCAAAGAGCAGAGTGACGGCCGTGTGGGCTACATCCACATTCCCGACATGGGAGCCAACGGTGCGTACGAGTTCATCAAGTGGTTTTACCCGCAGATCCGCAAAGAGGGCATGGTGGTGGACGTCCGTTCCAACGGTGGCGGCAACATCTCGCAATGGATCATCGAGCGTCTCGACACCAAGCTTTTGGGCACTCGTTTTAGCTTCGCGGACGACAGCCCCGGCACCTATCCCAACACCGTCTTCCACGGCCACATGGCTTGCTTGATCAATGGCACCTCGGCCTCGGACGGCGACATCTTCCCGGCTCGTTTTCGCGAGGCCGGACTCGGACCGCTGATCGGCAAACTCACCTGGGGCGGCGTGGTCGGCATTTCGAGCTTCGGACCGCTGCTTGACGGCGGCTCGGTGTTTGTGCCGCTTGCTTCGACCAACAACGCTGAAGGCGAGTACATCATCGAAGGTGTTGGCGTTGCGCCCGACATCGAGGTCTCAAACACGCCGGCCGAGGTGATCGCCGGTCTCGACCCGCAGCTCGCACGCGGCCTGCACGAGGTCCTGCAATCGATGGAGCGCGATCCAAAGAAGCTACCGTCGCGCCCGGCTGATCCGGTCAAGACCAAAGCTCCCTGATCGAAGAAGCAAGCGGGAATACTGCGTAGCGTCACCGAGGCGCTACGCGGTTCCACGGAGCACTTGACGAGTTCCATGCACGCAAGCCTTCCCAAGCTCTGACAGCTCCTGGCGGCGCCGGGCCGCGTGGCGATCGAAGAGCCGATCGCTCGCGGAGCCGATCGACTGAGTCAGATCAGCAGAGCAAGGACTAGCCCCGGCAGACACAGAGCTGCCATCGCCAGCGCAACGCGCGATACCCGCATCTCCGAGCCGTCGTCGATGCGCGCGGCGTAGGGGCGGTCGCTCGGATAAAACAGCGGCCACTCATCACCCACGGCAACGCTGCCATTGCGCATCGCATTGGGCGATCGACGCTCGCGCTGTTCTCCCGTCGCGTCCCGGTAGCTGAAGACGGGCCAGACATGGCGCGGGCCCCGGCCCCGGCCAAATCGTTTCGGTTTAGGCGCTGCGAGTTCGTGCCCGGGCCGATCGCTTTCAATCCGCACCACCGTCCCCATGGCGGTGAGCGACAGCCGCTGCCAGCGCTGGTACCTCAGGCGAACATAGGTACCGAAGGCGAACATCACGACTCCGAACAGGACGATGCCGATGAAGACGGGAAACTGGTACATCTTGGATGGAGTGCCTTGAGCGGGTGGGCTCACAGTTGGACTGAATGCTGGGCGCGAACCCGGAGTTGCAGTCTAGCGTTCACAACAGCCACTCAGTTGAAGTCCTCTTGTGCCGATGAAGGTACGACTCTCCATATTGAGCACAAGATCTTAAGGACAAAGAAGACACAGATCGCTAACCACCGGTTAGGCAGCCGCCCTATGTCGCAGTAGCATAGGGCCACTGGGTCCGCCTTCGAGATAGACCCAAGAGTGGCCATCCCTCGAAAGGACCTGTCCTTTGCACCTCCCGTCGTTCTTGTTCGTTTCTTCCACCAGCTTTACAGCTCGCATCAGCGACCCCCGTCTGCTGCTTGGCCTAGCGATGGCGCTGGTGGTCACGGCCGCTACCGGCCAGACCCTCACCATCGATGGTCCCAGCGCAGGAACGGCCAACACTCTGCTTGAGTTCGAAGCGTCCGCTGTAGGTTGCAACCCAACCGAGGGCCAATACTTCTGGCAAGTCGGCGACGGATTGATCGCCGGCGTCGCAAGCAACCGGATCATCCAGGTGTCATGGGCCACAGCTGGCGACAAGACGCTCACCGTCTTTCACACAGACTGCCTCGGGGCGTTCGCCGAGGCCAACGTCACCATCACCGCTCCGGGCACGATCACCTTGGGCGCGACCTCGTTCATGGTCGACGAAGGTGCAGGGCAAGTTCAAGTTTCGGTGCTGCGGCAAAACGGGTCACAAGGTGCTGCGCAAGTCGACTACGCCACCGCCGACGGCACCGCAATAGCTACCGACGATTACACCAACAGCAGCGGCACGCTCAGTTGGTCAGACGGTGACACCAGTAACCGCTTGATCGCGATTCCGATCACTGGCGATGCCGTGTTCGAAGACGACGAGTCCTTCTTCGTTGCCGTTTCCAACGTTCAAGGTGCGGCTCTCGGCAGCGTGGTGGAGGCGAGGATCGACGTGATCGACAACGATCCGCCACCTGGCGACGTGGTGCAGTTCAGCCAAGCCTTGTACCAACCCACCGAAGATGCAGGCACAGCCACCTTCACCTTGACCCGTACCGGCACCAGCGCCGGCGCGATCAGCGTTGATGTTGCTTCGATCAACAACACCGCCAGCGCGCCTGACGACTTCGCTGCAGTTGCAACCACAGTCAATTGGGCGGCCGGGGACAGCGCCGACAAGCTGGTGATCACCACCATCGTCGATGACACCCTCGAAGAGGGCACCGAGATCGCAGATCTGGTGCTCACCAATCCGCAGCCGAGCGGCACTGTCTTCTTGGGCGGCAACGACCTCTCCCAACTCGTCATCCTCGACGACGATGTCACTGCGGGCAGCATCTCGTTCGATACCGCATCGGTTGAGGTCAACGAAGAAGCTGGGCCTGTAACCCTCACCATCGAGCGCATTGGCGGCTCGAGCGGCGATGTGCAAGTGGCGTTGACAGTCACCGGTGGCAGCGCCACTTTGCTCGATGACTTCGAGTTGTCTCAAACCTCAGTGTTCTTTGCTGGCGGTGACAGCCAACCCAAATCCGTCGACGTCTCGATCATCAACGACGAGCTTCTTGAAGGTGTAGAGACCATCCGCATCGCAGTGTCGCTGGTATCTGGAGAAGCGGTGATCGGCAATCCCAACGTGGTCACGGTGCGCATCAACGATGACGATATCGGGCCACCAGACACTCTGCGTTTCAACGGCGTTCTGACCTCAGGCGAGCACACCGTTGCCGAATCAGCAGGCATCATCCAGCTAGGAGTCGAGCGCAACGGCCTGTTCTTTGGCGAGGCGAGCGTGACGGTCACCGCCAGCAGCGGCACCGCCACAATCGGACAAGACCTCGGACCAGTCAACCAGCAGTTGCAATGGGCGAACGGCGAAGGAGGCACCAAGACCTTCGCGGTCACCGTCGTCGACGATGGGTTGATTGAGTCCACCGAAGACGCAACCCTCGCTCTCACCAGTCCGGAGGGCGCAACTCTTGGAACACCGACCGTCGCTACTCTGCGCATCAGCGACAACGACATCGGCACCGTCGGCTTCACCACAACCTTCCTCTCACTCGCGGAGCCCGACGGCACCGGCGTGCTAGTCGTCGAGCGCGCCGGTGCAGCCTCACTCCCCGCGACTGTCGACGTCACCGTCTCAGGCTCAGCCGAACAGAGTGTTGATTTCACTGTCTCTGCGACCTCTCTTTCTTGGACCGCCAACGAGATCGGACCGAAGGAAATCACCGTCACCATCCTCGACGACGCCGTTGCCGACCCCGCAGAGACGATCGTCCTGACCCTCACCAATGTTGCGGGTGCCGATCTTGGCGAGCCCCAAGCGCAGGTCCTGATTACAGACGACGACTTCTCCTTGCCCAGTGCAGCGTTCCAGACCGTCGACCAGATCGTAGGGCCACGGTCCGCTGTGCGACCCGGACCGAAGAACGAAGGCAGCGTGGTTCAGGTTTGGCTCGATCGCGCCGGCTCATTGGCTGGCGAAGAAGACGAGATTTTCATCCGTACTTCCCGCACGACCTTCATGGCAGGACTGGGCCCACTCAGCGCGGCGCTTCCGGACCTCGACTTCAATCGCAACGGCGAACTACTGCTGCTCACCGCAGCAGATAGCGGTTCCCTCAAGCTCTCTTGTCTTGACCTCGATATCGAACCGGCACTGAGCTGCGGCGAAGCCAGCGTATTTGGCGGCCCCGTTCTGCCAAGCGAACTACGCTTAAGCGCGGCAACTGACGGCACAGTTGCGGTCGCTTGGATCAAGGCGGGTGCTGCTCAACTGCGCCTGTTCGCTCAAGACCTCACACCGATCACTGACACCATCGACCTAGGTGCCGCGAATCGCGTGGAACTCACCACTAGTCCTCTGGGCACCACCGCGGTCGCCTGGCTCGACCGCTCGATGGGCACAGCAATCATTCGCACGCTCCGGGATGACGGGTCCCAAGTCGCCGAGAACTCGGTGCCGGTGAGCACGCCGGGCGCGGAGATCACCGATGTCGACCTAGCCTTTAACGGCGAAGGTACGCTCACTGTAGCCTCGACCGAACTCTCCGGATCGACCAGCTCTGCGGTCCAACTGCGCGTCTTTGATCGCGAACTCACAAGCCTCGGCCCGGTCCTCGAAGTGGGCCGCGACGCAACCGATGTCGAAGTGTTCGCCAACGGCGGCGGCGACCTGGTGCTAGCGATCACCAGCGACCAAGCCGGAGCCGGCAGCGAAGTCGTCCTGATCGCTGCAGGCACCTCGATCGGTCCTTCATTCCCTTTCGAAGGCCAAGCCACGGCCCCGGCGGCTACCGATCACGACTTGATTCAGTTCACCGTCGCTTCTGCGTCCGTTCCTGCGAGCGTGACCACCAACTTTGAAGTCTTCGAGATCGATTTTCCACTGAGCGCCGGCGTTTGCGGCACCACCCTCTCCGGCCGCACCGCTCCACTGTGCCTCACTGAACAACGCTTCGAGGTCACCGTGCAATGGCAAGATTTTGGCGGCACCATTGGAAATGCCACTGCTGTGCCACTGACCACCGACAGCGGCTACTTGTGGTTCTTTCAAGACGACAATGTCGAAGTCGTACTGAAGGTGCTCGACGCATGCAGCTTCACCAACGGCTTCTGGCTGTTTGTGACCGGGCTTACCAACACCGAAGTCCATTTGCTGGTCGACGATGTGGTCGCAGGCGTCACCCGCTCGCTGTTCAACCCTCTGTTTGATGACTTTCAACCGACTCTCGAGATCAACTCCTTCATCGACTGCGGGATCAACGCGGGCACCGGCACTCCACCGCTTCGAATCACTCATGCGAGCGGTCCTCCAGCCGCAACGTCGCTTGTGGCTCAAGTACACCTCTCACCCAAGCAAGACCTACTTGCAGCACAGCAGCACACAGGGACTTGCGTGCCCGATTCAGAAACCCTATGTTTGAGCGGCGGTCGTTTCCAGGTCACCATCGACTGGGCCACCGACCAAGGCACCAGCGGTCGCGGCCAAGCGGAAGCGCTGACGCCAGACACGGGTACCTTCACTTTCTTTGACCCCACTAATGTCGAGATTGTGATCAAGGTCCTGAACGCCTGTTCATTCAACAATCGCTTCTGGGTTTTTGCTGGCGGCCTGACCAATGTCGAAACCAGCATGACCGTGACCGATACCCTCACCGGGATCGTGAACACTTACCAGAACCCGCAAGGCGAAGACTTCATCCCCATCCTCTCGGTCGATGCCTTCGACACCTGCGACGGCTGATCGGAAAGGCGCAAACCCCCAATGGCCACGACTCTCTTCATCGGCAACAAGAACTACTCCAGCTGGTCGCTCAGGCCTTGGCTGTGCCTACGGTGGGCAGGAATCGCGTTCGAAGAACGATTGATCCAACTCGCACAGCCCGGATACGGCAAGGGCCAGATCGTCGAGGTCTTGGATGTCTCTCCTGGTGGTCGCGTGCCCGCGCTCAAGACCGAGGACTTCACCGTGTGGGAGAGCCTGGCGATCGCGGAATGGGCTGCAGAACAGAACCCAAGCCTGTGGCCAAAAGACCCCAACGATCGCGCCCAAGCTCGATCCATCACCAGTGAAATGCATGCAGGCTTCCCGCACTTGCGCACCGACCTGCCGATGAACATCCATCGTCGCAGCTCAATTGCAGAGTGGAGCGAGCCCACCCAGCGCGACATCGATCGAGTGATCGCCTTGTGGGATCAAGCGCTCAGTTCTCACCACGCGCCTGGCCCATGGCTATACGGCCAACGCTCGATCGCCGACGCCTTCTATCTGCCGGTTGTGACCCGCTTGCGTAGCTACGGCATAGGGCTCCCCGAACGCGTCTCCGCTTACAGCACAGTTGCGCTCAATGACACCGACTTCTTGGAGTGGGAGTCAGAATCGCAACCTGACAGCTGGGACCAAAGCGGCTATCCCGTGATCGACGGTCTGCACCGGCAGCCTGTGGTGAAACTCCCGCGTGGCTGAGTTCGACGGAATGGGCTCCAAATGTGGCGCGCCGTGCGCGAAGGTGATGTCCCGCGGGAGGCCAACGCACCGGTGTTCATCATCGAGCGTGCGCGGTGACACAGATGGGCCCACGCAGCCGAACCCTTTGGGCGCGGGGGTTTGCGGCGCCCAGCGGCACCGGTGCGTAAGCCTCCCGTGGGGCACCGCCTCAACGATGGCCCGGTGCGCAAGCCTCCCGTGGGACATCGCCCTCGGCGGCAGCGGCACCACCAGACCCCGCAGATCCCCGCGCTCAGCCGCACGAGGGTTGCACCACAGGCTGCTAGACCCATGAGCGACTGGACCCAGCCAGACGAGCTCCGTGGCGATCGGGTGGCACTCGAAGCGCTTCAGACCGAACACATCGCCGCGCTCGAGAGTGCCGCACGCGACGGCGAACTTTGGCGTTTGTGGTTCACCTTCGTTCCCGAACCCGGGCCTCCCACCGCAGCCTATGTGGCTGAGGCGCTCGACATGCGCAAGCGGGGCGTAGGTATGCCGTTTGTGGTGCGGGATCTTGCGAGCGGCGAGATCGTTGGATCAACGCGCTACTGCAACATCGACCGTGCCAACCATCGACTCGAAATCGGCTACACCTGGTACGCAAAGAGTGCTCAACGCTCTGGCATTAACACCGAGTGCAAGCTGCTGCTTCTGAGCAACGCCTTCGAGAACTTGGACGCCATCGCAGTTGAACTCCGGACCCATCGCTTGAACCGTTCGTCCCGGCGCGCGATCGAACGGCTGGGCGCACAGCAAGACGGAATTCTGCGCAATCACCAATCCCTGGCGGACGGCACGGTGCGCGACACGGTGGTCTACTCGATCATTGACAGCGAATGGCCAACCGTCAAACGTGGACTCGGCTTCCTTTTGGAGCGCACATAGCCTTGAGAGGCGGCCCAGATGCCCTGGCGCCTGCCGATCTCACTTGTCGATCTCACCGGGCGTTCTCACCTGGCGATCTCACCTGGCGATCTCTGCTGACAGCACCCTGTCATGGGGGCCCCATAACGTAGGTCGAGCCGACGACGCGCGAGCAGGCTCCGGCAACAGCACTCCCCCCACAACCCAAAGGACGCCGATGAGCGAACCCGTCTACAAACCGCACTACCTTCAGTTTTCCACCAACGACATGGCGGCGACGCAGACGTTTTACCGCCAAGCGCTCGGCTGGGAGTTCACCGACTACGGTCCAAGCTACGCCGGGTTCAACAACGAGACCGGCGGCTTTGAGCTGTTTGAGGGCGACGCTCACGTGCCAGCACAAAGCCCACTCGTTGTGCTCTTTGCGGAGGATCTCGAGGCGACTCAAGCGAGAATCGTCAAAGCCGGCGGTCGCATCCAGCAGGAGATCTACGCGTTTCCAGGCGGCCGCCGCTTCCATTTTCTGGACCCTGCCAACAACGAGCTAGCGGTATGGTCGCCTGAGTAGTCGCTCGCTCACGCGGGAGGCGCGCCTCTGCCCTTCGACTTGAGCGGGTGCGCTAGCATTCGCTCATGAGCTCGACTGCCACAGAAGTCCGCGCCCTCCTCTCCAAGGAGGAGTGGCGTTCCCTCCACACCAAGAGCAACTGGCTTGCGACATGGTCGCTGGTATTCAATTGGGCCTTGATCGCTGCGTCAATTGCCTTGGTGGGACTCTTCGGGAATCCCCTGACGGTGCTGGTGGCATTGGTGCTCATCGGCGGACGTCAGTTGGGCATCTCAGTGCTAATGCACGATTGCGGACACCGCGGACTGTTCACCTCTCCTAAAACCAACGAGTTTGTGGGGCGTTGGTTGTGTGGCGCTCCGGTGATGAGCGACATGGACAGTTATGTAAGCAAGCATCTCCGCCACCACCTCAAGGCGGGATCGCACGACGATCCCGATCTCGGCAACTACAAGAATTACGCTGTGTCGAAGTGGAGCTTCCGTCGCAAGGTCATTCGCGACCTCGTCGGCTGGACCGGCGCACGCACGCTCTATGCCACCGCCCGCTTCGGTGGATTTCCTTTGCTGTGGCGACCGCTGATCGCCAACTCGGTCATCCTAGGAAGCTTGGTAGCGGTAGGCCGACCAGAACTCTATTTGCTGTGGATCGGTGCCTGGTTGACGACCAACATGCTGGTCTCCCGCCTTCGCCAGGCGGCTGAGCACGCGGTCGTGCCCGATCTGTTTGATGCTGATCCACGCTTGCACACGCGCACCACGATCGCGCGGTGGTGGGAGCGACTGACCTTGGCTCCCAACTCCGTCAACTTTCATCTCGAGCACCACTTGCTGCCGAGCGTGCCTCCTTATCGCCTCGCGCTCTTGCACAAGCTCCTCCGAGAGCGTGGTTTCTACGCCAACGCCGACATCGCTCATGGCTATCGCGAAGTGGTCGCAAAGCTGACCGTGCCGGACCCAGATGTGCGCGACCAGCCGGTAGTCGCCAGCTGAGCCCGAGCAGCCTGTGGTGAGACTCCCCGGTTGTAAGCCCTGAGCCTAATCGGCTACAGGAGTCTTAGCCTTCGCCCTGAGCACGGGAGTGAAGTGCTCGCGCACGTTCGCCATCGAGATCGACTCAACGTAGTAGTAGTAGGCCCGCGTCGGGTCGTTGGTTCGGTCGACATAGACGTACGATTGCGGCTCGTCGACGGTGCCTGCACCAGCCACCGGGTCACCGTTGATCTTCTCGAACGGTCCCTCCTCGTTGTCAGCTCGGAAGATGTCAAAACCGAAGTTATCGACCTCGGTCGCCGTCTGCCAACGCAGCGTGTTGTGGAGGCTGTCGTCTGGACCCGCGCCAGGTTCTTGAGCTGGCGGTACCTGTGCTGACGGCGCTTGTGCCTCTTCCCCTGGGAGCCGCGCCTCCGCTTCGCCGGCCTCCTCATGAGCAGTGCAAGAGGACAACGAGAGGCACAACACCAACCCGGCAACAACACTGGTGGCCACACGGCTGGCGTCAACACGACTGGCGTCAACACGAGGCCTACCATGAGATCGAGATTGGGTTTTCATGAGGCGGAGGTTAGCAGGAACATCCAGCGCTCAAGGGTGCCAGCCTCGCCCTAGCCGCCACTTGCTGCAGCGCTGGACGCTGTGAAGGTGATGCTGCCAACGGCATCCCAGTTCTTTCGCTTGGCCCAAGCATAGGCCCGCAGCGAACCGCCGTTGCCGCATCCACCCTCGCAGCCGATCGACCCGACGCCATCAGCAACCTCGACCTCGACCTCGCGAATGCTCACTCCTGACGGATCCAACCACTCCACAAAGACCTGCGCATCGAGGTCCACTATGCGACCCAACGCTGGGGGAGTGGCCTCCTCACCCTCTGCGCCACCGCCTGACTCGCGCGGTCCGCGAAGTTGAAGTTGGACCTGATCGGAATCCGCTAAGTGCTGGAGGCCAACCTCGCCCACAGGTCTTGCAAGGGGCACCGCAGGATCCCCAAAGTAGTTGTAGGTATTCAAGATCATCGGACTGCGTACCTGACTCTTGCCGTAGGTCACGGCTTCACCGATCGAGGTGAACTCAGGATCTGCAAGCGCACCCATCACTGACTCACTCAACCGCGCAGTCGGGCTGTTGCGCCACGACGCGGCAAACACGCCGATAGCGCCTCGATCCGACATGCGCAGAAACTTCTCGCCGATCGAGTCCGCAGTCGGGTGATCGAAGGGGGCCGAGTAGCAGGTCAGGCTCACAACCACCGGGAGCTTGCCGTTTGGCTGCAGCTCGTCGAGGTGATCCAAGGTGAATAGGTCGTGATTCTTGGCCGGGTCCGGCGGTCCGGTTCGCCAAATATAGCGACCGCCGTGGCCAATGAAGTTAACCATCGACACGCCCTCGTTGAAAGCGTCCAGCAAGCGCTGCTGGTGCAGGACGTTATCCGCTTCTTCTCGCTGCGGGTACACACGCATCGCGTCGTATCCTCGGGTACCGAGTTTAGAAGCGATCTTCTCGTTGTTGCGTTGGTAGCCCTTGCTCTCGTTGGTCACCCACAGAACAGCGCGACGCCAAGGGCCTACCTCCGGCTTGTCCATGTAGCGGATCGTCTTCTGAACGATCGCCCTGACCTCTTCCGGCTCAGTGACCGGGAAGCGCCCAACGGCCAACTCCGGAATAAAGTCGTCGCCTGCGAGCATGGCGAAGTAGTTGTCGCTGGCGGCCTGACCTTCGTACGTGTGGTAGCGCCAAGTCGGGATCAGATTGCGATTGCGCCCCAACAACTCCTCGCTATACGAAGTGCTGCCGTTCTTGGCGAATCGCCGCACCTCGTTATTGCGATACGTCCAGTCGGCATAGCGCTGGTCTTCGCCTTCGAGGTTTCTGACATCCCAGCTAGCATCTCCGACCAGCAACACGAACCGCGGTGCAGGGTCCTGCCACTCGTGGTACGCATGCTTGATGAAATCTCTCAAACCATCAGGATGCGGCTGGCCGTGACTGAACTCATCAAAAACATCCGCAATGTCGACGATCTTGGTACTGAGGCCTCGTGCGCGATGAAAATCGGCTAGCGGCTCAACCTCAGCAGCGAGGTGACGGGGCGCGATCATCAGATAGTCGGCCTGCTGGTCGGTCTGCAGCAGGGCGGACGGCAGGTCCGCGACGATCGCTTCCGGTTCAAAGAGAACCGGTGCATAGACCAACTCGCCCGCACCGTCCAATCCGTCATTCCCGTCCAGCGTCCACCTTACCCGCGCGGCAGCAGCGCCCTGAGCTTGCAGATCGAGGCGTTCACCGCCAGCCAGAGCAACTCCCTGGCCACGCTCGGTTATGCCAGCAACGATGAGCTCGCCGCCGACTGCTCCAGCGAACCCCTGTTCACCAAACACGACTGAACGGCGGTAGCCGATTTCCACCCAATTGAGCAGCACCACGTCTACCAGTTGCTGTTCCTCTTGGTCACCGCGAGCCGGGACCGTACGCCGCGGGACAAGGACCTGAAGAACATTGCGACCCGGCTTGACGAACGCCGAGACGTCGGCCACCTCCAGCACAAAGTCGTCCTGAGCGTTCCACTCACCCACGCCCACAACTTCCTTACCGATCCTCACCTCGACGTGATGATCCATTTGCTCGGCGAGCTCGCGCTCAGCAGACTGGCCGGTTCCAACCCGACGACGCCGTTGCTGCTTCGACCAACCACGGAACCCCACCCGCAGCGAAACCGGCCCCGCCTGTTTGTTCAACCCTTGCATGGTGAACTCGGTGTTCCATGGCCGCTTGTCGATCTGGGTCAGGCGAGCCCAGTACCACGGTTCCGGATCATCTCCGTCTCGGTTCGCGGCAAAGCGAACCAGCAACTTGTCTTCTTCCAGATGGCGGTTGACGGCCACAAGTGATGGCCGTTTATCCTGTTGCTTTCGGGGTGCTGTTTGCGCCGGTTGGTAGCGGAGCGGGCCGGTGTCGTTCGAGGCGTCTGCCACGGAGGAGACGGCCAACCGGTAGTGATTCAAGACGTCGTGCTCGGAGAAGTAAGAACGCTCGCCGGGCGCGTGCGAACCGAGGAACTCCAGATGATCGCCAGGGCCAAACTCGCCGTCACCTCCATCCTCGACCCAAATCGGAAGAGGGTCTCCGTTCAGCGTCAGCTCCAAATCGGCGGAAGGGTGCGGCTCCTTCAGACCAACCGACTCAAGCGCCGAGAACGGCACCGCATAGACACCATCTCGGGCCACGCTGATCTTGAATGCATCTGGCGACTCGGGTCTTGAGCAGCCGACGGTCGCAAACAACAGCACAAGGCCAAAGCCAATTAGCGCGCATTGGACTCTGCGGGGGCTAGGAAAGCAGACGCAAACGTTCATCTCTATCATCCGAGGAAGGGGGTTAGTTCAAGTCGACGAAGCACTCGAGGACTGCTAGACCAGTTGTATTGAACCCCTAGCTTACAGGCGGCCCAACAACTGCAGCAGTCCGAGGGTCAGCCCAGGCCAATAAGCGATGAGGACGACGCCAATGCCCAAGATCGCCAGCATCGGCAGCGCTGCGCGGTAGACCTCTAGCAGTGGTCGCTCGAATCGATAGCTCGCTAGAAACAGGTTGAGACCGACCGGAGGGGTTAAGTAGCCCAGTTCGAGATTAGCGATGAATAGGATCCCCAGATGCACCGGATGAATGTCGAACGCTGCCCCCAGCGGCAAGATCAAAGGAACCACAACCACTGTCGCCGAGAAGATGTCCATCAGACAACCGACCACCAACAAGAATGCGTTGAGGCACAACAAGAACACGAACTTCGATGAGATGTTCTCGCTCACGAGTTCCAGGACACTCTGCGCAATGCGCGCATCGACCAGGTAGCTGGTGAGCCCCATCGAGACACCCAGAATGATCAGGACGCCACCGATCAGCACCGAGCATTGCACCAGTACTCGTGGCAGATCTGATCGGATCCTGACGTCGCGGTGAACGAAACACTGGGTGACCAAGACGTAGGCAGAAGCTATCGCCGACGCCTCCACCACCGTGGCAAACCCACTGAAAATGGCGTACAAGATCACGAACGGCAAGAGCAGCTCCCACTTCGCATTCCAAATCGCACGAAGAGCGGCCTGAGCGACAAACGGCGTGCGGGCCACGTTGCCTTTGAGTCCTTCGCGCAGGCCCCATGCTGCGAGCAAACCGATCATCAGCAGGCCCGGCAGGATGCCGCCAATGAACAAGTCCTCGATCGAAATCTCAGCGACGATGCCATACAAGATCAATGGCAACGCTGGAGGCAACAAGAGGCCCAGCGACCCCGACGCAGTCAGCAGTCCTAGCGAAAAGCGTTCGCGATAGCGATCAGCTTGCAGAGCCTGAAACAACAGGCCCCCCAGAGCGAGGATGGTCACTCCAGATCCGCCCGTAAAAACGGTAAAGAAGGCGCAGAGTACTGCGCAGACCACCGCGGTTCCGCCCGGTATCCAACCGAAGAGTCCGCGAAACACAGCTAGCAATCGCTGCGACGCCTTGCCCTCAGCCAGCAAGAAGCCGGTCAGGGTGAATAGCGGAATTGCCGCCAACGTCGGCTGGACGGACAACCGGTAGGTCTCGACCGGGATTGCTGCAACCGGAATGCCGTCGGCGAGAAACAAGACAACAGCGGCACCACCGATCGCAACAAAGATCGGACCGCCCAGCACGGTCGCGATCAACAGCACAACCATCCAAGGCCAGGCCGCACCGATTTCTAGTCCCTCGATGAAGAAGGGCTGCCGCGTCATCCAGAGTGCAAACAAGATTCCCAAACCGGCCACACCGACCGCCGGCCAGGAACGGCTTCCGGGCGCGGCAACAGCCCCGCCTATCGCTAGCGCCTCAGCCGGCCCTTCAATCACAACACCTGCGCTCAGAACCAAACGCAACGCGAGCAGGCCAAAAGCGATCGGCAGGATGAGTTGTGCGTGGTACGTGTTGATACCAAGAGCGAGGTCAATCGGACTGTCGCGCTCGATCACCACCAGCTGCCGGCTGCCCTCCGCGAGCAAGACACAAACAGCAGCACCTACTGCATGCGTGAAGGCTTTGGCCGCCACCGCGTAGCGCTCCGGCAAGAAATTACCGGTTGCCAGCTGCAATAGTCGGTTCTCGCGCGCAGCGATCACCGCGCCAACAAACCCGATCCACAGGGTCAGGTTCTGAGTGAGCGGGATGCCACCCGGGATGCCACGACCGATACCCAGACGCGCGACCACTTCGATCACGGGCAGCAAGACCATTGCCAGCAGAATGGTCGCGGCGAGGATGTTCTCGGCGCGGCTTAGAAGCCCAACAGCGCGACGAAGATGGATAGAGGAGGTCACCGCAGGAGTGTAAGGGCACACCGGCGAAAAGTCCCAACAAGATCTGCGCCCTCTATCGATCGAAACATCGCTCGCAGAAGGCCAGGCTTGCTTGAGGAGCTACTCGCCAGCACCGCGGTGCTTGGCGCGAATCGCCTTGGCCTCATCGAACACATCCACCGGAACAATGGTGCCGCGCATATCGTTGGCAAACCGCTCTGCGGCCTCCAGCCACTCTGCTGAGTGAGCGCTGCTATTGATCTCGAGTACCGTCATGCCCTGCCCTTGCATCAGCTTGATCGCGGTCTCGTCCAACTTGGGGATTTGGTCGAAGATCTTCTGCTCCGCTTCTTTGGCTGCGGCGAGCACCACCTTGCGGTCCTCTTCTCGCATCCGATTCCAACTGCGCTTAGAGATCAGCATCGCCCCCATCATCGGCGCCAATGGAACGTCGGCCATGTAGGGCGCACTCTTATAGAACTGCATCTGCATGGCATAGAGCGGCGGCATGGTCACTGCATCTACCATCCCCGTTTTGAGCCCGGTCAAGATGTCGGTAGTCGCAAGCGCCACTGGATTGAAGCCATTGCGCCGCCACCATTGAACCAAGGTCTCATCACCCGCGAGGGTCAAGATCTTGAGCGCCTGCATGTCAGAGACCTTGGCCACCGGTTCGGTGACAAAGAAGTACACCCAACCCACGTAGCCCCAACCGAGCAACTTAAAGCCCTTCTCGTCCAGCACTCTATCGAGCCGTGGCGTCAATCCTTCGAGTACCGTGCGCATCTCGTTGAAGTCGTCGTAGAAGAGCGGAATCTCAAAGACCGTGAAGTCCTTGTGAATATCAGCCAACCCAGCAACGCTCAGAGCAGACGCTTGGTACTGCCCGATCTTCATCTTGCGGATGATGTCGGGCTCGTCTCCGGCGACACCGCCCGGGTAAAGCGACAACTTCACGCGGCCATCCGTCTCCTGCTCCCAACGGTTACCCATCTTCTTGAGAATCGTGTCCCACGGCGAGCCTTCCGGAGAGAGCGTGGCCATCTTGACGGTTTGGGCAGCCAACGGCGCGCACAGGGCCATGATCACTATGCCAACGCACAGCACAACCGACAAGACAATGATCCGAGGCATGGGCTGGGTCCGCATAGAGGTCTCTCCAGTATCAAGGGACGGTCGGTGGGCCAAACACGGCGCACCCATAGAGCTTACGTCTTCGCCCAGGGTTTAGGTTGCACGGCCTAGGCTGATCGGCTCCAGCACCTCGACGGCGTCGGGCGCGAAAGCACTGATCTGATCGATCGCTACCGACGCAACGTCCGAACTATCGCTCACCGGCACGATCGCACACAACTTTGCCAGCGCTCTCCTCCGTTTGCGGGGTCGCATCTCGGAAAGTTCAGTCGCCAAGGCCGCCAACTGATCACCGCCCGCCACGATCAAACTCGGCCTCGACCACACCACCGCCCACGGCCACGCACCTTCCTCGGGAGGCAGAACAAACGCCGCTCGAATGCTCCTCCCAAGCCGAAACGCCCGCTGTGTGTCCGACCGATGCCAGCCTCCAGGCAACACAATGACGGCTCGGGTTGCGCCCAATACTCGCTCAACATCTCTCGGCTGGCGGTTGGCACGATCTCCGGAATCACTCTGTGGACCAGCCGTCTCTACGCCAGCCGTCTCTAGACCATCGGCGGCCTCAAGCAAGTGATCGCAGAAGGCATCGAGCTCTGCGGGGCTATCGAAGTCGCGAATTGTGTTGATCGACGTCGAAAGCTCCGGCTCGCCTAGTAGGCGGTTGACGATCGCGGCACGCGACAGCCAGCGGTACTCCCAGCCCACACGAAAGAACACCAAGGGCTGTTCGAGTTCTCGACGACCTAAGCCTTCGAGCCCCAGAAGTCGCTCGATCTGACGGCGTGCGACGCGAGTTTTGAGCGACGGCTCTGCCGGCTGTTCTTGGTTGTCAGTCACAGTATTTCAGCAATCCAGTCGCACAGTCTGCGGCGAATATTCGTCCGCGGCTGGCACTTTTTCGTAGGCTCAACGCTTCTTAAGGTAGGACCCGCCGCTCGGCGAAGCGCCCAACGGGCCTTAGCCTAGTAGGGGTCTGGCGGAGCAACGCACCACCAGATCATATGGTGAGCACTGAACTACTTTGGTTTTGATGGCGGAATGGCCAGTGCAGAATCCGTATTAGTCAATGATGACTGGGTCCAAGACTGGTTCAGTCAAGAAGATGTAGAAACAGCCGCATGAGCCGAAACACAATCGCCCTGATCGCCACCCTTGCCCTTTGTGCGCTGGGAGGCTCTGCCGTGAGCGCTCAGTCCGACCCGGCAGACGCTCCGACTCCGGCGGACTCTTCGACTCAGGCAGACACGCCGACTCCGGCAGACACAGCGCAGCCAGCTGAGAGCGCACCCGGACCCCGCGCCGGTCTGAATCCCACTGACGACGAAGACCTCGCTCTGGCGGTGCAAACGCCTCGCATCCACAACCCAGGCCTCTTCGAGAAGAGCCTCAAAGCGGCCGTGGCTGCCACCGCGCAGTACGGCAATACCGATCGAGCCCCTCGCGATCAAAGCCGTGGTGATGGCACGGCTGAACCTCCCGCTCAAGTCGAGAGCGCAATCGAACGCGTCCAACGCATCGGTTATCAGCTGGCAATGGTCTCGGGATTCGACAAGTACCCGTTCACCTTCGGCGTCGTCGACCTGGCCGTTCCCAACGCATTCGCTCTGCCTGCCGGCCAGATCTTCGTCACCCAAGGCATGCTCAACCTCGGCCTGACCGACGATCAACTAGCCGCCCTCTTGGGCCACGAGCTGGCGCACGTTACCGAAGAGCACTTCCTCAAGATCCGCCGTAAAGCCACCTTGCTCAACAGCTTGGCCACTCTGGTCAGCGTCGGGGCCGCCGTAGCCTCAAGTAGTTCCAACGACGACTACTACGTGGGCCCAGGCGGCTATGTCGTCAACGACAATTCCACGGCCGACCTACTACAGGCCAGCATGGCGACCGGAGCCGTCGTGTCTGAGCTGTTGCTGCGTAGCTACAGCCGCGACAATGAAGATCAATCTGATGATGAAGGCCAACGCCTAGCCGCGCTGGCCGGCTTCGATCCGGATGGCGCACGTCAATTGATGGCCAAGATGAACATCCGCATCCCGCAGGACAAGAGCTTTGGCTACTGGCAAACCCATCCCTTTTTCGACGAGCGTGTGGTCGCGGCCGAAGCGAGAGCCAAGTCCCTGGTTGCGCAGGAGGCGCCTGATCCAGACCACGTTGCTGAGTATCGCCGCGCTACTCAGACCGTCCTGCTGGACTACATCGAGAGCAAAGGAGTGACCCCGCATGCCAACCCCGGAGAGAACTCGGACTTTCCTTCGACCAGAGGACCAGTCACTGCTGCACCCAAGGCAAAGGGCAGACTGGATGCAGCCAGTGCCGACCTCCTAAAAACCGCGGCTCTAAGAGCTTGGCCGAGCGGAGCAAGAGCGGACGCGATTCGAGTGGAGCGTCTGCATCGTTTGCGTGATCGCGAGAACCGAAAACTCGGCCAGTCCCGCAACTACGGCTCCTTGATCGGTGCCTATATGGACACCGTAGAAGAGATCGCTCACTTCGATTCGCAAAGCGCAGCACTTTCGCCCCTGACCCAAGAGCTCGGAGTTCTGCGTCAAGAGAAGCTGGATCTCTTGCCGGTGGCGCTGCGCGTGCTCGATGGCGGCATCTACCAAACCGAGTTCTTAGAAAGCTACCTGTCCAACTACCCCGACTCAGATCGGGCTGCTGAGGCGGGTCTTCAGCTCGGCCTGGCTTACAGTCGCCTCCAGCGTGAGGCCGAAGCCGTAGAACGTTTCTTGGCTGTCTGGCTCAAGGATCCCGACAGCACGCAAGGCCAGACCGCTGCGCGCGGGATCAGGAACCTTGCACCACTGCTGACTCAATTGACGGCGCTCGAGAAGCTCGCTCTACAGGATCGTGATCCCTCGATCGCCGACCTCGCCATCAAGCAGCTCGACCGTCAAGCCCACTCGTTTGAAGAGATGCCCAACGGGTCGTCCTACCTCAAGACCCTGCCCGAAGGCCTCTATGCCGAAACCGTGGCTGCGCGACTCGAAGAGCTCGCCGAGCACCTCTATCGCGAGATGCGGCTCTACGAAGAAGTCGGCGACTCCGCCAAGGCCATCTCGCGGGCAAATCAGATTCTGCAACACGCACCTTTGTCAAAGGCCGCGCAGCGCTTGTCGCGCGAACTGGCCGAGGAGGAGATCGAAGAAGCAGGCGTCGGTCGCTAGTCGACAGCGATCGTTCCACCGCCTCATCAAACCCTTGTAAGCCCCAGTCCTCCAAGCATCTGTAAGCCTGTCTTCGAGTAAACTGGACTCCTGCCTGAGCCCAACAAACCAAGATCAGGTCTGTGTGTTCAGGGGTTGCCGGCGAAGTCCAAGCGTTCAAGTCCTGGCAGCCCATTATTTCGCGTTAACCCAACCGCAGTCCTGCTCGTCCGGCAGTGTTCGGGATCCATTCAAGCCCCTCTCATTCAATGACCGACAAATCCAAGAACGACGGAAAAGCCGTCGATATCCCGAGTCCCGACGCGACCTTCGACAGTGCGGAGACGCTGGTGACTCCTGCCACTGGAATCACTCGCGAGGGTGAACCGAGCGGCCTATCCACAGCGTCGCTCGCCGGCCGCGATCCGAAACCCACCTCCACGGAGCAAAAGCTCCGATTCGGTCGTTTCGTCACCGAGAGCATGATCGGCAAGGGCGGCATGGGTGTGGTGTTCAAGGCCGTCGATCCTCTCATCGGACGTACGGTCGCAATCAAGGCGCTGCGCACCGACACCGGAATGATTGGTGACTCGCAAGACGAACTGCAATCGCGCTTCGAGCTCGAGTTCAAGTCAGCAGGAACGCTCTCCCACGCAAACATCGTGACCATCTACGATGTCGGCCAAGAAAACAACACCACCTTCATCGCAATGGAGTTCATCGACGGCCGTAGCCTCGAGCAATTGCTGCGTGAAGGAGACGTTCTGTCCTTTGAACGCATCGGCGAAGTGGTGCAGGGCATCTGCTGGGGTCTCGACTACGCGCACGCTGCAAACATCGTTCATCGCGATATCAAGCCCGCCAACATCCTGATCGAACCCGGCAGTGGGATCCCCAAGATCACCGATTTCGGCGTCGCCAAGGTCCAATCCTCGGGGCTCACTCAGACCGGTACCGTCATCGGAACCCCGGCCTACATGTCGCCCGAACAGATTTTGGGCAAAGAAGTCAGCGGCCGATCGGACCAATTCTCGGCTGCGGTGATCCTCTACCAAATGCTGACCGGCAAACTACCCTTTGGCAGCGACGCACCTGCATCCATTCTCTTCCGGATCGTGCACAACGACCCAGAACCGCCGCACGAACTAAACCCTGACGTACCTGAAGCCCTATCCAATGTGGTGGCCAAGGCACTCGCCAAAGACCCCGCAGACCGCTTTGAATCCTGCGCAGACATGGCGGCAGCGGCCAATCGCGCGCTGCTTGGCCAAGAGCCGCGGCCTGAGGACGACTCGGTCGATGCGTCGAGCTTCAAGAGCGTCACTTTGTCTACCACCGAACCCTTGCGGGGTTCAGGCACCTACGCTGGAGCCGCATCGTGGTGGCAGCGTCAGCATGCCGCGCCGCGCCTAGGCCTCGGACTCCTCGGCGCGCTCCTTTTTGCTGCCATCGGTTGGGTTGCGGTGGCCAATTTCATGGAACGTGACGCCGTACCAGCTGGTTTCTTTCCGTTCGAAGTGCCCCCTTTCCTGCAGGCAGAGTCGAGCGCCCGCGCCGCCGAGGAAGCAGCTCGTCAAGTGGCAAATCAGCCCGGACCAAACGAGCCAAACGCATCCACCACAGGCGCCCCCGGAACCGGCCCTGCGCTAGTTGCTGGCAGCGCAGAGGCTCCCTCCACAGCACCGGTGCCGCGGGTCTACACCATCGACTCAAAGCCCCAAGGTGCCACGGTTCAACTTGCTGGCAAACAACTCGAGGGGACCACTCCTCTCGCAGTGAAACTCAACATCGGCGAAACCTACGAGGTCACAGTCAGTCTCGCTGGCTACCGCAGCGCCGGTAGCCAGGTGACGGCCGACGCAGACGGTAACGCGAGCCCGTTCTACACGCTTGCACCTGACATCAAGCCGGGGCGCATCACCTTCAACAAGCCAGAAGGCTACGGTTCTTTGATCTTCGAAAGCGCGGGCAGACGACTGGATCCCTCCAGCATCTCGCCGGGCGTCCACAACATCACCATCAAGGCTCCAGACAACTACATGGTGATCGGCCCATCCGAGTACAAGGTCCTCGAGGGCAAAGCGCTCAACATTGAGCTGCCCGCGCTACAGGAAATCTCGGTGATCGGCATCGGCGGCGGCACCAACACGGTCAGCATTGATGGCGGGCCGCAACGGGCTCTTCAAATTCCTTCCTTGTGGGTGCAACCACGAACGGCACACCGGTTTGCGTTCACCTTCGACGATGGCAGAAAGCGGGAACGCCTGCTGATGATCGGCAGCCAGGTGAAACGAGTCGTCGGATCCGTCGATGAGATCGCCGCTCAGAACCGGTAGAACCCAATGAGGACTGTTGGGGGGCGAAGGGGAAAAGGCCGATCAGGCCAAACAAGAGCCGACAGACCGAATTCGCGGTAGCCGAACGCGAAAAATTCGCGGTAGCCAACGTGAAGAAGATCCTTCAGAATGGGCGCTTACGTGATGCGCCTGCCCAAACCCACCCCCTGTCTTGCCCGATCGACCGCGGTCCGCGCCCTATTGATCGCCACAACTGCGATCTGCCTTGCCGTGTCTACAGTTTGGTCCCAAGCCGACGAAGGCGCCGCAACCCGACTCATGGTCGAGGCTCAGCGACTCGAACAGTCGCGAGGCGGAGAGGCCGCGCTCCTTGAGTACGAGGCCTTGGTTAAGCGCTTCCCGCAGAGCCCCCTAGCGCCTAAGGCACTGGCAGCATCCGCCTTGATCCAGTTCGATCTGGGCGACCTGGAACGAGCCGAGCTCACAGCCAAGATGTTGGTGGACTCTTACTCGAACTCAGGCGAAGGCGCCTCAGGCCTGGTGATGCAAGCCAGAATCTTGGTCGAGCGCGCCGCATCGGTGACCGATCTCAACGACGCACTCACCCTACTCAAGCGCGTCCCCAACCTATTCGGCGGCAACCGTTACCCGCTACTTGAGCCACGCGCAGAGGCTCGGGTCTTCGCCGGTCAACTGCTACTCCAGCTGGGTGATCTCGGCGCCGCTGCTACTTCCTTCGTCGAGGCGATCGAAGACGAACCCAAGGGCCGCTTCACCCTAGCCGCTCATCTCGGACTGGGTAGGGTCCTCGCCCTGCGCGGCGATCGCGTCTCGGCCATGGAGGCCTTCCAGCTGGCGATCAACGAGGGTTTGATCAACGATGACCCGGCCAGTCAACGAGCGGTCGCCGACGCTCGCCGTAGGCTCAGCCTGCTTTACCGTTTCTGGATTCGTCCAGCAATCAATCAAACGGTATGGACAACCAGTCAAACGCTAACCATTGGCAGCGAGTGGAAGAAGCCGCGTGGTGTCGCCGCCAGCGCGTCCGGTGAAGTCCTGGTCAACGACACCGCGGTTGGCGCCTACCGGATTAGCCCAGATCAAGATGGCGCTGCCAGCAGCGTAGCCGTGCGCAACGCAGGCAAGCCCTTCATCGACGGCAAGGGCCGGCGCTATTTGCCGACGCAATCTTCAGTCCGCCAGATGGACCCGTCGAATAGCACCATCTTCGCCACCGCCGGTGAAAAGCCCAAGCAACTTGAGAAGCTCCAGGCTGGCGCACGCGGCATCCTCGGTGAGTGGTACCTGATCGACAAAGCATTCCCTGGGGTGCAGGTCTTCTCCAAAGACGGAAACATCCTAGCCCCGCTAAGTGAAGACTTGGAGGTTGTCGACGTCGCCATCGACGAACGCGGTCGGGTGTTCGTGCTGTCTCAGAAACCGAGTCGGGTCACCATCTTCGATCTGGATCGGCAGTCGGTCAACGTCATCTCCGGAGGCTGGTCCAAGCCAGGAGCGCTCGACGTCGACTGGCTCGGCAACATCTATGTGCTCGACACCTCCTCGAACAGCGTGGCCGTCATTGATGAGAGCGGCACCAGAGTGACCAGCATCCCAGCATCGCTGCCAGGTGTGGGGGCCTTGCGAGCCGCCGAAGACATCGCCGTCGACGGATCGGGGCAAGTCTTCATTACCGACTCGAAACTTCAGACCGTCTACCGCTTGAACTAAGACCCTGAGATGAGAAGCCAACACTCCGACCATCGTCCCCTTCGCGTGCGCTCGCCCATCGCTATCGGCTTGAACGCCATCGCGCTCGCTCTAGTCATGGTGACACCAGGCTTGAGCCAGCTCGTGTCCGAGGACATTGCGATCGAAGAACAGCTGGTCTCCCCCGAGATTGAGCAGATCTTCGAGAAGGCGCAAGGTCTGTTCCAAAGCGTCGACCAAGCGGATTCAGTGCCACTCTTCAGTCGGGTCATTGAAGAACTAGAGCCGATGGTCCTGACCGGAGACGAGCGTGTTCTAGCGCTCCTTCGCTCTAGCCTCTTGCAACGCTCCGAGGCTAACCACAACTTCGGCCAAACCGACGTCGCGCGCTCGGACCTGATCACTCTGGTCACCACCTCGCCCACCTACGATGTCGATCGCGGCCAGGTCTCCGATCAGATCGCCAAGATGTTCGACCAAGTCAAAGCAGACCTGGTCGGCTTCGTTGAGTTCTTGATTGATCCGCCTGACGCCAGCGTTTCCATCAACGGCAACAGCATCTCCACTGATACCGGACCGGTCGCGGTACTCGCTGGCAGCTACTCTGCCAACATCCAACGACCGGGCTTCACATCATCGACCTCAACCTTCGACGTGGCCCCAGACCAAGCGCAGATGGTCGAAGCGGTTCTCGAACGCACTAGCGCGGTGCTGTTCATCCGCACGCGTCCCTCAGATGCGAGAGTTTTCGTGGACGGCGTCGAGCGCGCGCTCACCAGTGGCGTTGCAGGAGATGACTTCATCGCTAGCGGCGACGCCGCGGCCTACGATCGAAGCGAGTTCTCCGAACTCACCTGGATCGACAATCTCGACGCAGGCGGCCGCCGAGTCGAGGTGCGCAAGGCGGGTTTTCGCACCTTCGAGACATCTGTCGAGATCGACGGCCTCACCGACGTCCACCTCGGCGCAGTGCCACTCGAGAAAGAGGCCGGCACGCTCGTTCTGAGCGCTTTGCCCAGCGACGCGCAGGTTGCTCTTGACGGCAAGCCTGTGCGCCCATTCGCGGGTGCCAGCCCCGGGTCGGCAGAGCTCCCGCTCGCACCGGGAAGCTACGTGATCTCGGTCACCCGCGGCGTCTTCGGCCGCTTTGAGACCACTATCGATATCGCCGATCGGCGCGCCACTGCAGTCACCGTAAGGCTGCAACCCGCCTTGGTCATGCTTGGGGTCTTGGGCAAAGACGAAGTGGGTAAACGCAGACTACGCTCGGGCCTCGCCGATGCATTCCAAGCCGAGGGCCAATGGGCGATGCTAGATCGCGCAGATGCTGCGGGAAACCTTTTCGGCGACCTTGGTATCAACGCGGGGAAACTGCGTAAACTGGTCAGCGGCACCGAGCAGGGGACCATTGATTGGGCACGTGTACAGTCAACGCTGGACGAGCAAATGCCCGGCTCGGTCTACCTCTTGGGTGTGCTCTCTGACGATCTACTCGCGAACGAGGCGAGCCTCTGGATATGGCCCGCGGCTCCCGGCCCTTCGAAGCCAGAGCTGCGGCGCGTTCGCCTGGATCAACCAGACGAGATGAAACTTCTGGCCGCCGCTTTCCAACCAAAACTCGATCCTGTAAGACCAACTCTCGGCGCTACCCTGATCGATACTCCGCTGGCCGGCGGTCCCGTCATCGTTGAAGTTGTCGCCGACAAAGCGGCACACAAGGCAGGCCTTCAGCTCGGCGATGCCATCACCTCGCTCGGAGGTGTTCCGGTCTACAGCGAAGCCCTCTTCTCGATCGAGTTCTTGAAACTCGAGGCGGGCGAAACGGTCACGCTCGAGATCGAACGCGATGGCCAGTTGATGGAAGCCGAGCTCGTCACCGGCCGCTCCTTTACCATCATTGATCTCTCGGATCCGCGTCGCGTCGCAGCAGCCCTGGCTGCTGCTCTTGCCGGGGAAATGCAAAGTGCCAGCCGATGGCCAAAATGGGTTTTGCAACTCAATCAAGCAGCAATTCTCTTGAACGCTGGAGAAGCTGAAGCAGCAGTGCGAGCGCTACGCCAGATCGACGCGTCGCAAACACCAGGTACCACCGCCAACGGTTTGAGCATGGGCACGGTCAGCTATTGGCTCGGCGTCGCCCTAGAACAAGCCGGACCGCGCTACATCGATCGGGCCACCGATGCCTATCGTCGTGCCGCGGCTTCAGAAGGCGCCCGCTTCCTCCACGATGATGGTCCAAGGGTCGCTCCCAGAGCGTGGTCGAGACTCCAGCGACTTGCGCCAACGAATCCCTAGGCTCGGAACTTGGGGTGCACCAACTCGCTGAGCTGATTCCACACGACCGTTCTAACTCCTGAGACCAAGGCTGTAGTTCTCTCAATGCGCACTGTCTACCCGATAGAATCCGACGCTCACCTCCTGTTTCATTCTCTATCTTCCATTCCTTACCCCCAACTCAAGAGGCTTCCCCCTAACTCCCAGGCGGCACCAGGGTCGCTAACACCGTCATTGTGCGGCGCTCTGGCCATAGTCCGTCTTGGTCTTGCCTCTCGCGGATGTAACTCAATGCCTCTCCCCCTCACAAACTGCATCGTGGTGCCGCAATGAACGTCAGCGTTCAAAAGCAAAGCGATGTTGTGGTCATCGGCGACGGCATTGCCGGAAGGACGATCGCGCGTGGGCTCGCAGAACGGGGCCTGTCCGTCGACATCGTTTGTAGCGACCGTCACAATCCGGCCACCTTGGCAGCAGCTGGCCTGCTCTCCCCGCTGCCTGAATCGGTCTCCGGATCTGCGTTTCAACTGACCTGTCTAGAAGCCCGCGATGGATGGTTGACCTGGGCCGAGCTACTGCGACAAGAGACGAGCGTCGACCTCGGTTTGTGCACGAAGCCTTCCCTTTTCCCTGCGTTCAACGACGAAGAAAGGCAGGCGGTCGATGCGCTACGCCGAAGAGCGATTGCGGCAAGTGAAGGAGTCGAATCACTGAGCGGAGACCAGGTCTACGAATTCGTCCCGACCCTCGCGCCCGGCGCGGTCTCAGGCCTACTGCTCACCGACGAGGCGCGTGTCGATCCTGCGAAGGTCATGGAGGCGCTAGCGCACTCGCTGGAAGTCCATAGTGTTCTCACTCACCGCGACCGTGCAGTCAAAGAAATTCGTATCGGGCAGGACCAGATCGAACTGATCGGTGACGATTGGCAACTCGAGTGCGGGCACGTGATCGTCGCGTGTGGAGCTTGGTCGGCAGGTATCGAGGGGTTAGGCATGCAAGGCATAGTACGCCCTGTACGCGGTCAAATGATCGCTTTCAAGGCCGACCACACTTGGAGCGGCTGCATTCGCCGCGGTCGTCATTACGCCCTGACGCGCGGCGACGAAATCGTCTTCGGCGCTACTGAAGAAAACGCGGGCTATGAAGACACCACCACCGAAGACGCTGGCCTAGAACTCCGTGACTGCGCGGAAGCCTTGCTGCCCAAACTCACCTGGCGCAAGACCTTGCGACAGTGGTCTGGTCTGCGGCCGGGTAGTGTCGATGCCCTGCCGATCGTGGGCCCGTGGCTATCCAACCGCATCACTATCGCCACCGGTACGTTTCGCAATGGCATCCTGCTCGCCCCGTGGCTAGGGCAAGTGGTCGGCGACCTGGTTCAGCATGGCGAGGCCAAGAACCTACCGCCTGAGCTGTCAACCGCGCGCTTCACCGAGAGCCGGCCATAGCCAACCGATTTCCGTTGTCGCTGGACGTATAATGGCGACGTACATAGCCCAGCTTCGAAACTGGTCGTCGATCGCCCACAAAGGAGGTTAGAGAGCACCTTGACTCACATCATCGCGGAACCTTGTATCGGAGTGAAAGACGCAGCCTGCGTTGACGTCTGCCCCGTCGATTGCATCTACGGCAAGGACGAAGAGACGTGGAAGATGTTGTTCATCCATCCTGAGGAGTGCATCGACTGCGGCCTCTGCGTCGATGCCTGCCCAGTGCAAGCCATCTTTGCGGCGGAAGAGACTCCGGACGAGTGGGAGTCCTATATCGCCAAGAACTACGAGCAGTTCGACCTGACACCTCCGTAGCCGCACAGCGCAGCAGAGCTAGTGAAGGAGGGGCGCGTCATGCGTCCCTTTTTTTGTGCTCCCGGCAGCCACAGCCGCACCGGCCCACAGCGCCCGTCCTGCACCCCAGTGCGAAAAGTACGCAGCTCGTGCACGCTGCGAAGGATACGGCAAGCTTCGAACTCATTGAACCGTCGCCCCTGTTTGAGGCTGAGTCGTTTTCTCGCGGTCCAATACGTCAAATTCTCTGCAGTCCCGCTCCCACGAACGAGGCGGGCTCCGGGGAGGCGATCAGATCGACGGAACGGTCTCGAAGAGGTCGTCGCTTGAGAGGGCATGCGCGCCTGCAGGCGTGCGTTCGTGATGCGAAGGAGGAAATGAATAATCTGCGTCTATCATTGGCAGATTATTACGGCAAACCGGTCGACATTCGATGCAAACTGGACTACAATCTAACAGTTCAAGACTAAGATCCGTGCGATCGCCCCTCCCACCCCGACCAACGCCCAAGAGCCATACCGTGCAATTCCAGGACTACTACGACACTCTCGACATCGACCGTTCTGCCTCTGGACCCGAGATCCAGAAGGCTTATCGGCGTTTGGCGCGCAAGTACCATCCTGACCTGAATCGGGACGACTCAGAAGCCGAATCGCGCTTCAAGCAGATCGGCGAAGCTTACGAGGTCCTCGGAGACGATGGGAAGCGCAAGCGCTACGACCAGTACGGCGCCGCGTGGAATCAGGCGCGCCAATCCGGATCATCTCCGCCGGGTTTTGAGAACTTCAACTTCGACATGGGTGGCTCTCAAGGCGGCGCCCAGAGCTTCGACTTCGGCGCATCCGGGTTCAGCCCTTTCTTCGAAAAACTCTTCGGCCAGCAGGGCCGGCCCCACTGGAATCGCCAACGGGGGGCGGCAAACCCGAACGACTCCTTTTCCGCCCGTAAGGGGGACGACCGAGAAGCGACGCTCGCCGTCACCGTCGAGGATCTCGCGAAGGGCGCCAAGAAGAAGATCTCGGTGATGGATCCAATGACCCACGAACGCCGATCGCTGGAGGTTTCGGTTCCCAAGGGGGTCCTTCCCGGCCAGAAGATCAGGCTCGCAAAGCAGGGCGAACCAGGCTCCAACGGCGGCCCAGCAGGCGACCTGTTCTTGAAGATCGCGCTGCATCCGGGGTCTCCGTTCGCGTTGGATGGTCGCACCGTCACCCTGAGCCTCCCGATCACACCGGCCGAGGCAGCTTTGGGCGAAACCGTGGCCGTTCCAACGCTCGACGGAAAAATCGAAATCAAGGTGCCGGCTGGTTCATCCTCGGGTCGCAAGATTCGACTGCGCGACAAGGGCTTGCCCGACCCCAAAGGGAAGAACGGAGACCTCATCGTGGAACTCAAGATTGTGGTCCCCGACACTCTCACCGACGATGAACTCTCGGCCTACCAACGCCTGGCCGAAGTCACCTCCTCGCGCCCACGAGATCGCTAGCGCTCCTCTAGCCCACAAGGTTGCCTCAGGTGCTCCCTACCAGCACCAGTCACTCCCACTACCAACCACCGGGCCTGCGTTCCTGCAAGGGCCCCGCAGCCCGCAGCTGCCACTTTACGGTTGCGTTGAATCGCCGTCCTGGCGGCTCAAGCTCGCGACCCCATTCACAACCACTCAGGTTGCAAGCACTGAGACCTGTCAAGGCAACTGTAATCGAGTCGTTGATCCACGAAAGGATGCCCACAATGAACCCCAACAACCTGACCCTCAAATCTCAAGAGGCAGTCCAGTCCGCGCAGGACATCGCCTCCCGCAAATCTCACCAGCAGGTCGACGCCGAGCACCTATTCGCGGCCCTATTGGACGACGCCGACGGACTCGCTCCACGCATCCTCGAACGCCTTGGCGCGAATCCGAACGAGCTCAAAGAGCAGCTCGATCGCGCCATTGATCAAATGCCTCAGGTCAAAGGCTCCGGCGTCGAAGCGGGGAAGATCTACGTCACCCCGCGCCTAGATCGCCTGTTTCACACGGCCGAAGACGAAGCCAAGAAGCTCAAGGACGAATACGTCTCTGTCGAGCATCTACTACTCGCTCTCCACGACAGTGGAGGCACAGCAGCAGAACTCCTCGCTGGTGCAGCTGCTCAGCGTGACACCCTGCTCGCGGCAGTGCGCGAGATCCGCGGCAACCAGCGCGTCACCAGCAACACTCCCGAGTCAGCGTACGAGGCACTAGAGAAGTACGGCGTGGACCTAGTATCTCAGGCACGCGACGGCAAGCTTGACCCGGTCATCGGTCGTGACTCGGAGATCCGTCGCGTCATTCGTATCCTCTCGCGCAAGACCAAGAACAACCCGGTCTTGATCGGCGAGCCCGGCGTTGGCAAGACGGCCATCGTGGAGGGCCTGGCCCAGCGCATCGTTCGCGGCGATGTGCCTGAGTGGCTCAAGGACCGCGCTGTGTTCTCTCTCGATATCGGCTCCCTGCTCGCGGGCGCGAAGTACAGAGGCGAGTTCGAGGAACGGCTCAAAGCCGTACTTTCCGAGATCAAGGCCAGCGATGGAAGAGTCTTGTTGTTCATCGACGAGCTGCACAACATCGTAGGAGCCGGCAAGACCGAAGGTTCCACCGATGCCGGCAACCTGCTCAAGCCGATGCTCGCACGCGGAGAGCTGCACTGCATCGGCGCCACCACTCTTGATGAGCATCGCAAGCACATCGAGAAGGACGCGGCCCTCGAGCGGCGATTTCAGCCAATTGTGGTCGACGCGCCGTCGATCGAAGACACCATTTCGATCTTGCGAGGTCTGCGCGAACGCTTCGAGATTCACCACGGCGTTCGTATTCAAGACAACGCTGTGGTGGCAGCGGCCACTCTTTCTGATCGCTACATCTCCGATCGGTTCTTGCCCGACAAAGCAATCGACCTAGTCGATGAAGCCTGCGCTCTGATCCGCACGGAAATTGACTCGATGCCTGCAGATCTCGACGAAATGACGCGTCGCCTGATGCGGCTCGAGATCGAAGAAGCGGCACTTGAAAAGGAGAAAGACCGCGCCAGCAAGGAACGCTTAAAGGCGCTCCGCAAGGAGCTTGCCGACCTACGTGAAGCCAGCAGCGAGATGCGAGCGCGCTGGGACGCTGAGAAGGAGTCGATCGATCACGAGCGCAAGCTGCGCAAACGGATCGAGCAGATTCGCCAAGAGGTCGAAGTGGCCGAGCGCGACTACGACCTCCAGCGGGCTGCGGAACTCCGGCACGGTCAACTACCGCAGCTCGAAGCTGAACTCAAGGAAGCTCAAGGAAGTGAACACCATGAGCAGAACCCTGACAACCGACTCGTGCGCGAAGAGGTTACCGAAGAGGAGATCGCGGAGATCGTGTCCAAGTGGACCGGCGTGCCGGTCACCAAGCTCATCGAAGGGGAGCGTGAGAAGCTGCTTCAGCTCGATCAGATCTTGCACCGCCGGGTGATCGGCCAAGACGAGGCCGTCGGCCTGGTCGCCGACGCTGTGATTCGAGCGCGAGCGGGCATCAAGGACCCGCGTCGTCCGATCGGCTCGTTCCTGTTCCTAGGCCCTACCGGGGTTGGCAAAACCGAACTCGCCAAGACCCTCGCCGAAGCGCTCTTCGACAGCGAAGAAGCGATCGTGCGTCTCGACATGTCCGAGTACATGGAAAAGCACTCGGTGTCGCGGTTGGTGGGAGCTCCCCCGGGCTACGTCGGCTACGACGAGGGCGGGCAACTCACCGAAGCCGTTCGGCGCCGACCGTATTCCGTCTTGCTCTTAGATGAAGTCGAGAAGGCACACCCAGACGTGTTCAACGTCCTGCTGCAGTTGTTGGACGACGGCCGTTTGACTGACTCTCAGGGTCGCACAGTGGACTTCAAAAACACCGTCGTGATCATGACCTCCAACCTCGGTTCACATCACCTGCTGCAAGGTATCGGCAACGATGGCCAGCTGGATGACGCTGCGCGCGATCGTGTGCTGACCGATCTAAGAGGCCACTTCCGTCCCGAATTCTTGAACCGCGTCGACGACATCGTGCTCTTCAAACCTCTGCTTCTGAGTGAGATCGAACAGATCGTCGACCTGCTCATGGCAGACCTCAACCAACGCTTGGCAGATCGCAGACTCAGCGTTCAGCTGACTCCCGAAGCCCGCAAGTTTGTCGCCAAGGAAGGTTTCGATCCGGTCTACGGTGCGCGACCTCTCAAGCGATTCTTGCAGCGTGGCGTTGAGACTCGGCTAGGGCGCGCGATCATCGGCGGCGAAGTCGCTGAAGGAAGCGTGGTCGAAGTCGGACTCACCGAGGGCGAACTCACGGTCTCGGTCGCCTCAGCCACTTAGGGGCTCGCACCCGCTGCGCCTCTACACTGCGCCGCTACCCGACGACTCGGCCGCCATGACTGGACCACACTAAGCCTGATGCCAGTTTCGGCATGAAGCGGGTGGATTTAGGAGGCATCACGTCGCCGTCCGCAGTGGCCAGTGCAAAGGCCTCGGGCGCCATTGGGGGAAGCCAGAAGCCTGCTTCGGCTTCCCCCGCTTCGACCTGGTTCCATAGCTCGTCCGGATCAGAACGGTAGGTCAAAGTCCCATCAGAGGCACTGGCAATGGTCAGGCCGGCGGTCGCTAGTAACTGGTACTGCAAAAGGATCGCAGGCAGGTTCGCCTTTGCACCTGGGGTCCCTGCGGGAACATCCGCTGGATCGAGGATCCAGATCTCAGGCGCCGAATTCTTGAAGCGAACCCCGACGGCCGGCTGTTCGCTGGCGGCTACCGCCGCCGCAAATTCCTGTCCCGTGGCACCCTCAAATGGTACGTGCTCGATCGCGCGTTCGGCCAACTGCTCCTGGTCGACCTCGACCATCAACGCTCGATGAATCGGGTCGATCACAACCTCTTTGGAGGCCAGTGAAAACAACACCGCCATCTTTGCGCAGGGTGCCGTGCCTTCTTCAGGCTGATGCTTCTTGGCAAAGAGCTGAGCGACCTTGGTGCGATGGTGACCGTCGGCTATGACCGCCTGACGTGGCTCTAGCAACTGTTGATACTGCAGGATGCGGTCCCCGTCGCTGATCCGCAGCAGCACATGGCGGTCACCGCTGGCCGGGTCCACATAGCTGACCAGTTCCTCGCCAGCGCAGTCAACCTCAAGCATGCGCTCAAGCGTTCCGTCATCATCTTCTGCCATCAGCATCACCGGCTCTAGGTCGACACGAGTGGCCTCGAGCAGAGCAAGCCGGTCGGCGAGTGGTTTATCGACAGTGTGCTCGTGCGGTCGCAGATCACCAGCGGAGGCCGGTCCAACGCCGACCAAGACGAACAAGCCTCGACGCAAACTGCCGTCCGCCATCTCGATCCGGTATGGATAAAGCGACGGTTCCTCCTCAGAGGAAACAACCCCGCTTGCAAGCCACTTCTCATGGATCGCATGTGCTGCTTGATGGGGATCCGAGGTGTTCGGGTCGGGTCGGGTGAGCTGCGTAAAGTGGTGTTCGGACTGGGCGTGCAGCTTGAGTCGCATGGCATCGTCGATCTGATCAAACGGGGGTGCCGCGAGTTCACCAGGGGTGACGGCGTCGGTGTAGCGGAGTCCGCCAAAGGCAAGAATTCTCATCGCCCAACTCTATCTCTGAGCAACCTCGGTCGCGAAAGAAAACCGGCCTAGCTCGAAGCACCCCTGGTGCCGCTCGCGCCTACCTGCTCGGCAGCGTGCCCTCAATCTTGGCAAGAATCTGCAGCATCACTTCATCGGCGCCGCCACCGATCGACCACAGCCGCGCATCGCGAAACTGCCTGGCGGGCTCGGACTCCCACATGTAGCCCTGGCCGCCCCAGTATTGAAGGCAGGCATCCGTCACCACTCGACCAACGCGACCGGCCTTCAGCTTCGCCATGGATGCAAGCCGCGTCACATCTTTGCCTGAGACGTATTCTTCAGTTGCGCGATAAAGCAACGAACGCACCGCTTCGACCTCAGTGCGGAGCTCGGCAAGCCGGAAGTGGATCGCCTGTTGGTCCAGTAGCGGACGGCCGAAGGCCTCGCGGGACCGGGTGTACTCGATGGTTTCATCGATCAGTCGGTCGAGAGTCAAGATCACGCTCGACGCAGCCCACATGCGCTCCTCTTGGAACTGCTGCATCTGGTAGCTGAAACCCTGGCCTTCTTCGCCCAGAAGGTAGCGTTGCGGAACGCGCACCTGATCAAAGAAGATCTGCGCCGTGTCAGATGACCACATGCCCAGCTTGTGCAGTTTTCTCGAGCGCTCTACACCGGGCAGATCCATAGGCACCATGATCAACGACTTGTTGCGGTGGCGCCCATCTTCGCTGGTGTTAGCCAGGCAACACATCCAATCGGCCTGCATTCCGTTGGTGATCCACATCTTGCCGCCGGTGATCACGTAGTCATCACCATCCTTCTTGGCGAAGGTCTTGATGTTGGCCACATCTGACCCAGCATGCTCCTCACTCACGCCAATACAGCCCACCTGGTCACCAGCGATAGCGGGTGCCAAGAACTGTTCGCGCAGTTCGTCGCTGCCGAAACGTGCCAGAGCAGGGGTGCACATGTCGGTCTGTACCCCGATGGCCATCGGCACAGCGCCGCATCTAATGTGTCCCAGAGTCTCGGCCATCATCACGCCGTAGCTGTAGTCGAGACCTAGTCCACCGAACTCTTCTGGCTTGTTGAGGCCCAAAAATCCAGCATCACCAAGCTTCTTAAACACCTCGTGGGCAGGGAAGATCCGAGCCTCCTCCCACTCGTCGACGTGCGGATTAATCTCCTCGTCAATGAGGCGCACGAGCGACTCGCGCAGCAGTTTGTATTCGCCCTGTTGAAAGTCGAGCATGGGAAGGGTTTCCTTGAAGTTGAGGCGGGCGGTGAGCCCCAATGACAACGCAAGGGGGCACCGATCGCAAAAGCTAACTCTACCGCTTACGGCCGAGCCAACCGCAGGCTTCCTCAGCGTCGATGGACTCAGTCAGGCTACTCAGCCAAGAAGGCTTCGACGGTCTCGACAAACTCGTTCAGACAATCGTGCTGTACCCAATGCCCGGCGCCCTCGAAGTTGCGCAGGCGCGCATTTTGGAACGCCTTGATCCGACCGTCTTCTTCCGGGTCGCTCGCCCAACTCTCGGTACCGCGGACCAACAAAGTCGGGCAAGTGATCTGCCCCCAGATCGAACTAACTTCGGCACCGTCGAAACGGACCGGCGCATTGGCACGCACGTAGTTGTCGAACTTCCAGCTATAGGTTCCGTCTTCATTGCGAGCAACACCATGAATCGTTAGATGACGAGCCTGTTCTTCCGACAGGAACGAGTTCACTTCGCGCATGCGCGCCATAGCGTCTTCCATCGACGGATACCGCCGTGGGGTGCGGCCAGCCAACTTCTGCATCTCGGCGATCCACTTCTGCATCCGCTCGTTAACATTCACGCCCTGCATCTTCGCCATCATTTCTGGTGACGGCCCTAGCCCTTCGATCGCCACCAGTTTGCTCACCCGATCGGGAAAAAGGCCGGTGTACTGCAGCGAAATCATGGCGCCCAACGAGTGCGAAATGATGGTCGCGGGGAACTTGCCCACGGCTTCGAGCAGCTGCGAAATGTCGAGCACAAAGTCAGCGATCGAGTACATACCGCCGATCGCCCAAGCGCTATCGCCATGCCCACGCAGGTCCGGGGCCACGATGTGGTACCTGTCACGAAAGGTCTGCGCAACCCAGTCCCAGTTGTGGGCATGGTCACGCCCACCGTGCACCAGCAACATCAATGGCTTCTCGGAGCCGTCGTCCCGCAGGCTTCCCCAATCGAGGTAGTGCAGGCGTAATCGCTGCGAGATATAGAAGTGCGAGGCGGGACTGGTGAACTCGATCTGGGCGGGCTCGCGGGGCGAACTGTCCTGAACAGGCGGGGTGTCATGCATTAGAGAGATCCTTCAGGCACTGGTGGACTGTAACGGGGGACTCGGAACTGTGTGTTCATGGGGCCGCAAGGCGTCCCATAAAGGTCCGTCTTAAAGTTTCGTCGCGAGATCGACTGAGCCCTGACCGAGACCTTTCGGCCAAGATCAAGGCGCGCCGACGCAGGCATAGCGGTGCATATGTCGAGGAGGCGCAACGCAGAGATTGGTCGAAAAGATCGATCAGGCAGTTTCGATTCCCTCGTTACAGTCCACCAAGACTCGACTGTCCAGCGTACCGTCGAGTCGCTTGACCGCACTCAATAGCTCGCCGTTGATTTCGCCCTCGATGTCGGCCACCACGTAGCCTAGCTCTCCGACCGTCTGCAGGGACTGAGAAGCGACGTTCGCGCCTGCCGCACTCACCGCTTCATTCAAGCGCGAAAGAAAGCCTGGTTCATTGCGATGAGAGCAAGTCAATCGCGTGCGGCCTACCAAGAGCGGTCCGGGCTCAACTTGGGGGAAATTCACGGCGTGGTTGGTGGACCCTTCAAAGGCGTAGCGCGCCAGCTTGATCGCAGCGTCGCGACCGATGGCGGCCTGCGCCTCGAGGGTTGATCCGCCGATGTGAGGTGTCAGAAGAACATTCTTCTGATTTAGCAGTGGACTCGAAAAGACCTCGCCCTTTCCCTTCGGCTCTTGTGGAAAAACGTCAATGGCGGCACCAGCCAGATGCCCCTCACCCATTAATCGAGCGAGCGCATCCACATCGACCAAGTCTCCGCGTGCGTGATTGACCAGCACCGCGTCCTTCTTCATCAACATGAGCTCGCGCTCGCCCAGCATCCAACGCGTTTGTGCGGTTGAAGGCACGTGCAAGGTCACCGCGTCACACGTCTCAAGCAACTCGTCTAACGAATTCATCACCCGAGCGTTGCCGTGCACCAGCTTCGGATCCTTGTCATAAAAATGCACGTGCATGCCCAGGCCTGACGCCAGAACCGAAAGCTGCGAACCGATGTTGCCGTAGCCAACAATGCCCAGGTTCTTACCGCGCACCTCGCGCGAACCCACGGCACTCTTGAGCCACTCTCCATTCCGGATTGCGTGCATCTTCTCCGGAATGCCCCGCATCAGCATCACAACACTCGCCAGCGTCAGCTCAGCCACCGATCGAGTGTTGGCAAAGGGCGCATTGAAGACGGGCACCGCCCGGCGTGCAGCAGCCTCCAGGTCGACTTGGTTGGTACCGATGCAGAAGCAGCCGACCGCCAGCAGCTTCGGTGCCGCGCTCAGCAACGCCTCATCCACCTGCGTTCTTGAGCGAATCCCCAATAGCTCGGTGTCGGCCAGTGCGGCTTCCAGCTCCGCGCGATCGGGAGACGCCGACAAACGCTGGATCTCCACCCGGCCATGCCCAGTGACCGACGCATCAGCATCGGGGTGCACGTTCTCTAGGAGTAGGGCTTTCATGGGCTATGCGTCCAAGGCGTTGAGGATGAGGAAGGCTAGGTTCGGTTCAGCCTAGCGTGCGTTCTACCACAGCACTTGGCTACAGATTCAGGCCATCTTGAAGGACTTCCAGCGCCTGCGCGTGAACCCGCTTATCGCCAGCAGCGATCGCCCTGCCATCATCGTTGACAGGTCCGCCGTCCCAGTTCGAAATCACACCACCGGCACCTCGCACGATCGGCACCAACGCTTGGATGTCGTAGGCGTTGAGTCCGGCCTCGACCACTAGATCGATCTGCCCCATGGCCAGCATGCCGTATCCGTAGCAATCGCCGCCATAGCGCAGCAACTTGCAGCGACCAGCCAAGTGATCAAACGCTTTCCATTCTTCGAGCGCTGGGAAGCAGCCAGGGTGTGTTGAGCTGAGGATCGCGTCGCCGAGACTAGAGCACGCTCTTGTCTCAAGAACCCGGGGCTCTGAGCCCGTTCTCTGATATTGAGCCCGCTCGCTGTCACCGCTGAAGACTTCTCCTAAGATCGGCTGCCCCATCACTCCAAGGAACGCCTCTTCACCGTCAGTCAGCGCCATCAATGTGCCCCAATGCAGGAAACCGGAGACGAACTCGCGAGTGCCATCTATCGGGTCCAGAACCCACGTGAGTCCGTTGCCCTCGTGACGGCCGAATTCCTCACCCAGAATGCTGTGCTCCGGATAGTGCTTCAAGATCTCGGCGCGAATGAACGACTCGGTGTCGCGATCAGCAACCGTGACCGGATCATAGTCACCTTGCTCCGCAAGTTTGTTGTCGACCTGGATGAGCCGCCTGAAATGCGGACGGACCACCGCCCCTGAGCGCTCTACAACATCAACCGCAAACGCCAACAACTCGGCTCGCCGACAAGGTTTCATGGCTCTTGGCACTCGCCCGGATATCTACACATTTGCTGAACAACCCCTACCCAGAATTTGAGGAGGTCGAACGCTACCAGCTTGTGCTGCAAGGTCCTCGTGTCTGTAAGCTCCTACTACAATCGCCAATCTACGACTTACCGTGAAGGAGATCTCGATGAAGCTTTTTTGGTGCGAAAAGACCCGAGCGGTCCGTGCGGTCTGGATGTTCGAAGAGCTCGGCCTCAACTACGAGCGGGTGCGCATCGACATCCGGGATCCGGAAGCGCCCCGCGACCCAGAGTTCGCCAAGGCCAGTCCCATGGGCAAGGTCCCCGCGATCGCCGACGGCGAAGTCAGAATCTCCGAGTCAGCCGCGATCTGCCTCTACCTTGCAGATCGCTACTCTCCCGGCCAATTGGCTCCAACTGTCGATGATCCGCAACGTGGAGAGTTCCTGTACTGGATGTTCTTCACTCCCTCGATCATGGAACCGGCGATGGGCGAGAAATTCTCGGGCGCAGAATCCAACAAGTTTTCGCACGGGTGGGGCGATTTCGACACCATGATCAAGGCGCTGGAAGATGGCATCGCCGGCAAAACTTGGTTGATGGGCGATCAGTTCACCGCAGCAGACGTCATGGTCGGAATGAGTGCTGCGTTTCTCCGTCAGTTCGGGGCACTGCCGCCGGACTCCAGCCTCAACGGGTATATCGATCGCTGCGAAGCGAGGCCGGGCATGAAGACAGCGGAGGCCACTGATGAGGCCTAAGGCCGGACACAATCCAAGCCTGAAACTGGTTCAGTCCTAAGGCAAACCCCAAAACAGCCCCAAGGCAGCCCCAAAGAACAGCCGAGCGCAATCCCGACCAACACCACTCCGCTGATCCCGGCCTCAGGCACCCTTGCCGATGGCAATGAGAGCCCCAGTCGTCCGGAAGTACCAGATCCCGCCGACCGCGGCGGGCGAGGCAAGGACCCGCTCGTCCAGCTCGTTGACATGCAGGATCTTGGGCTCGACGCCATGTTCGACAACGAACGTCTGTCCCGAGTCGTTGGTAAAAAAGACTTTGCCGCCCATCGCTACAGGCGCCGCGGAGAAGCCTTCTCGTTGAGCTTCACCTATGCGCTCTTGCTTAATCACCTCACCAGTCTTTGCCTCATACACCGTCAGAATGCTGGCCATGTCGTTGACCATGTACAGGTAGTCGCCCACCACCACCGGCGCCGGGACGAATGGAGAACCCTTGGGTGACTGCCAGACGATCTCAGCGCTCCTCGGACCGGGCTTGATCGCAAGCGTCGGACCAGCGCGCCCCGACGAACAGAAGATCATGCCGTGAGCGACCACCGGGCTTGGAATGGTCTCGAAGGTGTTGCCTTCCACCTTCCATAGTTCGCCGCCGTCCTCGGGCGAGTAGGCGATGACTTCTTGTTGCCCGCTCATGACGATCTGGGTCGAGCAATCGCCTTCGGCACACACCGTCACCGCGACTGGTGAGTTCCAGCCAACCTTGGCCGAGCGCGGCGTTCGCCAAAGCTGCTTGCCCGTCGCTTTATCGAACGCAGCAATGAACGAGGCGGAATCAACTCGCTGATCCTGGACCAAGAACAGCCGATCGCCGACCAACAGCGGCGACGACGCGGTGCCATGGAACGCCTTGATGTCCCCGAAGTCGACATGCCACACCATCTCGCCTGCGTTGTTTAGCGCCATCAAACCGTGATTACCGAGGTAGGCGTAGACCCGCTCGCCGTCGGTCGTTGGCGTCGATGACGCATGGCCGTTCTTCGGGTAAGCGCCTTCTGGCTCTGCAAGCGGCGCCTCGGTCTCCCACAACTTCTTGCCGCTAGAACGCTCGAACGCGAGCACGCTGCGGCGCTTGCCGCCATCGTAGGCGGTGGTCAAGAAAATGCGCTCTCCCCAAATCACTGGTGACGAGTTGCCGCTGCCGGGTACTTCAACTCGCCAACGGACATTCTCGGTTGATGACCAGCGATCTGGATACTCCGTGCCCTCGACCTGACCTTGGCCCGAAGGACCACGCCAGCGCGGCCAAGACACGGCTGCATCACCACCTGCGGGCACCATGGACACCGTCGCTTCTCCGCTGGGTTCACTCGCTGTCGAAACTGAGACAGTCAAACCAAGCAGGGCGAAGGACAGGGCGACGACGTGCAGCAATCGAGGAAACACGGTCATGGGATTCTCCTTGAAAATCTGTTGAGACGACTCAGCACGGAACTAAGCATACGGCGTCGGCGCCTCAGGGCCTCAGGGCCTCAGGGCCTCACGCCAACCGAGACTGTCAAAACGTCGAAGCCACCTCAACGGTGTAGCCGTGCCCGGCCCGGATCGAGCCCCAGCGGTCTGGGAGCAAACGACACGGTGAACTCCGGATCGCAAGCCGCTGCAGCGAACTCACGCTCGTCATCGAGCTGCGGCGCTTGATCTAGCGAAGGGACGGTTGCACCGCTCGAGTGAAGGGATAGAGTCCTCTGCCGATGCCTACAGCGCTTTCCATCTCCAACCTCAACAAGGTCTACGACGGCGGCCTTCAAGCGCTCACCGATGTGAGCTTGGAGATCCGCAAAGGGGAGATCTTCGCGTTGCTAGGCCCAAATGGCGCTGGCAAAACCACACTGATTAGCGCGGTGTGCGGCATCGTTTCGCCCACCTCAGGTTCGATCAAGGTCAACGGCAACGACGCGGCGAAGAACTTCCGCGCAGCACGCGCTGCGATCGGGCTGGTCCCACAAGAGATCAGCACCGACATGTTCGAACCCGTGCAGTCGACGGTGGCGTTCAGTCGCGGCCTGTTCGGACGCGCTCCTGATCCCAAACACATCGAGAAAGTGCTGCGCCAGACGGCGCTGTGGGAGAAACGCAAGGACCGGATCATGACGCTCTCAGGCGGCATGAAACGGCGCGTGATGATCGCCAAGGCTCTCGCTCACGAGCCGGAGATTCTGTTTCTGGACGAGCCAACCGCAGGCGTCGACGTCGAACTGCGTCGGTCCATGTGGGACGTCGTGCGCGAACTCAGGCGCTCAGGGGTCACCATCATTCTCACCACTCACTACATCGAAGAAGCCGAAGAAATGGCCGACCGCATCGGCGTCATCTCGAATGGCAAACTGATCGTGGTCGAAGACAAGACCACGTTGATGCAGAAACTAGGGCGCAAGAGATTGTCGCTCCAGCTCCAAGAGCATCTGGAGCAGCTGCCCGGCGAGCTCGAAACTTGGCCACTCGAACTCGCAGGGGATGGTTGGGAGCTCCACTACGACTTCGACGCCAACGCGGAAGACAGTGGCGTGCCCGCATTGCTGAACAAGATCTCCGGCCTTGGTATCTCCTTCAAAGATCTCAACACGTCGCAGAGTTCGCTTGAAGAGATCTTCGTCGGCTTAGTTAACAAGAACTGAAACGAACCTACGACCGATCGTGACCATCCATAGCAACGTCACCAAACCACCTCCCACTCAACCCGTGCGATTCAATCGGCACGGGGTCTGGGCGATCTACAAGTTCGAGATGGCACGGGCGTTGCGCACGCTATGGCAAAGTTTCCTAGCACCTGTGATCTCGACCGCGCTCTACTTCGTGGTGTTTGGCTCGGCGATCGGCAGCCGGATGGAGGCGATCGACGGCACCTCGTACGGCTCATACATCGTGCCCGGTCTAATCATGCTCTCAGTCCTCACGCAGAGCGTTTCCAACGGCTCGTTTAGTATCTTCATGCCGCAGTTTTCGGGCACGATCTATGAACTCTTGAGCGCGCCGATCTCAGCATTCGAGGCCGTGCTTGCCTACGTCGGCGCCGCGGCGACCAAGTCCGTGGTGCTGGGGCTCATCATTCTCGGCACGGCCTCCCTGATCGTGCCGGTGGAGATTCAACACCCCCTATGGATGCTGGGCTTCTTAGTCCTCACCTCGGTGGCTTTCAGCCTGTTCGGCTTCATCCTCGGTATCTGGGGCCAGACCTTCGAACAGCTCCAGTTCGTGCCCAGCCTGATCCTCACACCGCTCACCTTCTTGGGTGGTTCGTTCTACTCGATCGATATGCTGCCGCCGTTCTGGCGCACTGTCACCTTATTCAACCCCGTCCTCTACTTGATCTCGGGGTTTCGCTGGAGCTTCTTTGGCACCTCCGATCTCGGTGTCGGCTGGAGCTTGCTGATGACTTCGCTGTTCCTTCTGGTCTGCCTGGCGATCGTCAGCTGGATGTTCAAGACCGGGTATCGGTTGCGCAGCTGAAGCAATCTGAGACCGCACACCCTTTCCAAACTTCCACTTCACTCACTCTGAGGCACCTCCCATGGAATCCCCCATCTGCAAGCTGCTCAACATCGAATTCCCGTTGCTCGCCTTCACTCACTGTCGTGACGTGGTAGTCGAGGTCACCAAGGCCGGCGGAATGGGTATCTTGGGAGCGGCAGGTATGTCTCCCGAGATTCTCGAAGAAGAGCTCAAGTGGATTGATGATCACATCGACGGCATGCCCTATGGTGTCGATGTCCTGATTCCCAACTCGATGGTCGGTCTCGACTCACAACCCAGCCCAGAAGATGTGGTGGCAATGGTGCCTCCCCAGCACAAACGATTTGCCAACGAAATTCTCGAAGAGCACTCGATCGGGACCGAGGACATCACCGACGAACGACGACTGCAAAGCACCGGCTTCGGCGACAACATGCGACCAGAAGGATCACGACGACTGGTCGAAACCGCGTTCAACCACCCCATCGCGCTGATTGCGAATGCTTTGGGTGTGCCGCCGGACTGGATGGTCGAGATGGGCAAGGAGCGAGGCGTCGCAGTCGCGGCGTTGGTGGGCGCGAAGGCCCATGCAATCAAGCAAATCAAATCGGGCGTCGACATTCTGGTGGTCTCAGGCACCGAGGGTGGCGGCCACTGCGGCATGGTGTCGAGTATGGTCTTGATCCCAGAGTGCTACGACGCAGTGCAAGAGATGAAACAAGAGGGCTACCCCGAAGTGCCGATCCTTGCCGCTGGCGGCATTGCCACCGGCCGCCAGATGGCGGGTGCAATGGCGATGGGTGCAGCCGGTGCCTGGACTGGGTCGGTCTGGCTAACGACCACCGAGGCCGAGACCTCCGAGGTTGTCAAAGACAAGATGGTCGCCGCCAGCTCATCTGAAACCGTGCGCTCGCGCTCACGGACTGGCAAGTTCTCTCGCCAACTCCGCTCACCTTGGACCGACGCTTGGGAATCACCCGAAAGCCCAGAGCCACTCCCCATGCCACTGCAGACGCTCATCAGCGAACCCGCACTCGCCAAGGTGCGCAAGCTCGCCGAGGGCGGTCACGACGGTGCCAAAGAGCTCGACACGTATTTCGTCGGCCAGGGCGTCGGCTTGATGAACAGCCGGCAGTCGACCCGCAACGTCGTCATCGGTTTCAAGGAAGACTTCGTGCAGGCTTTCGCGCGGCTTTCGGGGTACCTCGGAGAATAGCTAAAGGCCAGGTTGCACCCAACCGCCCACAGGGTGTGGAGCAACCAAAGGCGAGCACCTCATGTACGTCATTGATCGAGCGCTGCGCCATGCCCATCCCGAACGCCCATCCCCAACGCTCGCCCCACTGCGACGCGGGCGGCCCTCGGTGCGGAGAAGTCAAAGCCCTGGTGTGCGACTGGCCCAAGCAAGTCGACACCCTCGCTACCTGACAGCCTCAGCCAATCTGAAGCAGCTCGACCCAATTGCCGTCCGGGTCCTCGATCATCGAGATGCGGATCCCCTCGCGGATATCTCGAGGGGAGACAGCAATCGTGTATCCGGCAGCTTCCGCCGCGGCCGTTGCCTCGTCGAGGTTGGATACTGAAATCGTGAAGTACCTGAAGCCACTCGCGCCACCGATTCCTCCGGGGGGATTCTGAGCATCGGGTACGTGCGCCAGCGACACCAACTTGATGCCCGACTTGCCCGCCAGGAACCGATACATCACCCCGCCACCGGGCATTGGCATCTCAGGTAGCGGATCTGGTGTGAGTCCCAAAGTGTCGCGATAGAAGGCAAGTGCCTTGTCCGCGTCACGCACAACGATTCCGACGTCAACCGAATCCTTAACGATGTTGAGAGCCATGAGTGTCTCCTTCGTCCGAAGCCGCCACCAGCCTCAGGTCAATTGGGTTCTATTTGTGAGTTCAAAGAGCGAAGGCTACACCCTTCTCGTTCGACCCATCTGAAACACAGCCGCGCGATCTTCGTCTCGCTGTTGCACACCCTAGAACCCAATGTGCCCCGCGGAGTGCGACGGCACTTGCACCGTGGTAACACCGACCGCAACCGTTGATCTAGCTTGCGAGAACAGCGATACCCTGTTCGCTCACCCCCACAGCTTCCACGAGAGGACCCAGATCCCCCATGATGAACTACCGCCGGCCCGCAACAGGCGTCCTGCTTCAGCTCGCCGCTCCGCCGTTCGCCACTCTGATGTTCGCCGCTCTGCTGTTCTCTGTTCTGTTGTTCGCTGCTAGCACGGCGTCCGCTCAGGACAGCTCCAAGGGCACCGAGTGGACCACCTACCACGGATCCTTGGCCGCCCATCAGTACGCTGCTCTGGATCAGATCGACGCATCGAACGCGGCCCAGCTCGAAGTGGCCTGGTCTTGGGAGTCGCCAGACAACGCTCTGGTCAAGGAGAATCGTCGACGCACACCGTTCAGTTTCAAGTCAACTCCGCTCAAGGTCGGTGACGACCTCTACGTCAATACATCGCTGGGCCAGGTTGTCTCGATCGACGCGATCACTGGCGAGACCAAATGGGTCTTCGACACCAAGGCGTACGAGGCGTTCACGGGGCGACCTACAAACCTCGGTTACAACAGTCGAGGTGTTGGCTATTGGACCGATGGCAAACAGAAGCTGGTGTTCCAACCGTCCAACGATGCCAAGCTGTGGGCGATCGACGCGGTCACCGGCGAGCCCGTCGGCGGGTTCGGCACCGACGGATACGTGGACTTGATCGAGACACTCAGGCGCAAGACCCGGCTACAAAGCTATGGCATCGTGTCAGCGCCGCTGGTGGTCGGCAACGTGGTCATCGTCGGTTCCTCCATCTTCGACGGTCCGACTCGGCAGAGTATGCCTCCAGGCGATGTGCGCGGCTTTGATGTACGCACCGGTGAATTGGTCTGGACCTTCCACAATCCACCCAAGAAGGGCGAAGTGGGCCATGGAACCTGGCTCGAAGGTTCGGCCGAGTACACCGGCAACGCCAACGTCTGGACCAACATGTCGGCCGACCACGAACTCGGTCTGGTCTACCTACCCTTCGGCACGCCCACCAACGACTGGTACGGCGGTCACCGCAAGGGCGACAACCTGTTCGCCGAATCCATCGTGTGCATCAACGCTGCCACCGGTGAGTACGTCTGGCACTACCAGTTGGTACATCACGGCTTGTGGGACTATGACATCCCGGCAGCTCCGACTCTGTTTGATGCAGAGATCGACGGCAAGATGGTCAAGGGCGTGGCGGTCGTCACCAAGCAAGGCTTCAACTACGTGTTCGATCGGGTGACTGGCGAGCCGATTTGGCCGATCGTCGAGCTGCCAGTGCCAGCGTCAGATGTGCCCGGAGAACGGGCATCAGCCACTCAACCTTTTCCAACCAAACCACCGCCGTTCGAATCTCAGGGCATCACCGACGAAACCATTGTCGACTTCACTCCCGAGATCAGAGCGGAAGCAATGGAGATCTTGAAGAACTTCAAGACTGGTCCGCTCTACACACCTCCAGTTGTCATCACCGACGGCATCTGGGGCACCGTGCAACACCCGGGCTGGGGCGGCGGTGCCAACTGGTTTGGAGCGGCACTCGACCCCGAGACTGGAATGCTTTACGTGCCGTCGTATTCGGCACCGATCGTAGTGGGTTTGCAGAAGCCAGATGGAGCTCGTTCCAATTTCGACTATATCCGCGGCAGCCCTCGCCAAGAGAACTCGCACACCAACGCCGTGACCGGCATCCAGGGGCCACGCGGATTGCCGATCATCAAACCGCCCTACGGCCGCATCACCGCCTATGACATGTCCGAAGGCGACATCGCCTGGCAGGTTCCGCACGGCGACGGCATTCGTCAGAAGATCATCGACCTAGGCATCCCCGATCCAGGGCCGGTCGGTTCGAGCGGCGGCACCGGTCCACTGTTGACCAGAACGCTCTTGTTCCTTGGACAAGGCGCGCGCACCAGCCGGATCAACGACGATCGCACAGGCTCGGTGCTAACCGCCTACGACAAAGCTAGCGGCGCGACCATCGCCAACGTCGCACTCGACAAGGCGCCGACCGGAACGCCAATGAGCTACATGCACAACGGCAAGCAATACATCGTGTTCGCAACCGGTGTAGGTGGGAACGCTGGCATCACCGCTCTCGCACTACCTGATTGAGCTGGCGCACCCCGGCTGAGCTGACGCAGCACCCTTAAGGAAAGACAATCTCTCGCCAAGGCGCTGCGGCAGCATCACGACCGTCCGAACTCACTACAACCACCCGCCAGGTCGCGGTGCCGCCTGAACCGCGTACCGCGATCCAATCCGGCGCTCGGTACTTGCCGATTCCCTGTTGCAACACTGCTTGATGTAGAAGGGCGCCGCGCGGATCGCGGATCTCGAGCCGATAAAGAGCAGCGTCGTTCGATTGACTCCACTCGAAATCGAGAGCAGCCGAGCTGAGCGTGTAACCCGGTTCGGGCAACAGCAACTCGAGCCCTGAGCGAACCGCGGTGAGGCCTCCTGCCGAACCGACGGCGTAGCGCAGAACCGGCATGGGAAAACCGGCCACTGCTCCTGAGTGGATGACTCCGTTGCCCGCGCCAGCCGCTGCCAGACTCGAGTCCCCCTCCTTGTCGTCACTGGCTTCCACTCGAAGCAGAACTTGGTAGAGCCCGTCGAGTTGCGTCGGCAGACGTTTCGGATCAGGGCCAGGCAATACGGTTCGACCGGTAGGCGGCAGAAACACGTCAAAACGATTGATCACATTGAACCGTCGTTGCAGCGCTCGCTCTTCCGGCGCAAGTGACGCCGCGGTCAACAGATCTCTACTGCTCGGCGGCTCTTCCCCTGGCAAGACGACCTCCCAACGACCGCGTAGCCGACCGGTACCGTTGTAGGCGATCTCAGCGACGGAATCGGGCAACAGGCCACCGCGATCAACCGCCTCAACCGTCTCTTCTCCCGCAAAGCGCACTTGCACGTCCAGCAGGGCCAGAGGCACACGCGCGCCGCCGCCCGCCAATCGGCAGGTGACGAAAACGAACTCGTCCGGGCCACCCGTGGTTGAGACGAATCGGCGCACGTAGAAGAAGCTCGACGTCTCACCACTCGCCGCCGCTTGATAGGCACGCCGGGCAACCGACGGCGGAATGCTCATGATGTCGGTGAACACTGCGCTATTGCTTGAGAGCTTAGATTGATCAAACCGCACCGGCAGTCGACCGAAGATGGTACTCGGGTCACAGCGTTGACCAATATCTGGCGCCGCTGAAATCAGCTCTCCGCACCAGGTCGCCTCGACTGGCACCTGGTCGTCCAACCCTCCAAAGGTGACGAACACCGACGTCGGCCCTTGAGAATTGACGTTGACGCCATTGGGGTTTCGCCGGATCTCGGCACTCACTGACATCGCCGCAAAGATCATCGCCATTACCACTAGTAGACGAGCTCCCGATCGCTTCGACGAAGCCGAAACCCCTCGACTCAGGCTCCCTCGCGCACACTTGTTGGTCTTCATGATCAATCTCCTATGAAGGCTCGTTCTTTTCAGTTTCAAAGTTGGGTTCATCGATCTGTCACCTAGCGGAGGCTGAGGTTGAAGCCGGCATTGAGAGTCCACTCATCCCGGGCGAAGAAGAACCCGAACACACGATCCTCCGACTCAAAGTCCTGCAAGCCGTAACGCAGAAAGAACTGGCCGCTCCCGCCATGGCGCTCTTGTTCGCGCCAGGCGAATCGATAGGCCCATTCGAGATTGGCTACAAAGCCGTCCGAAAGGGCGGTCTGCGGATCGTCCTCAGACTCGGTCCACGAAGCCAGGCCAGATACGGTCATTGCGTCATTGATCCGCCACAGCAGGTTGAGCCCCAACTGGCGGTTGTGATCCACCCGGTCGTCACCGACCGAAGTCGCTCGATCGCGGGTGAGGTCCAAACCCAGGTCGAGATCCGCCCACGGTGCCCAAGAGAATCGGAGCCCGTAGCTGCGGTTCAAGAAGTCCGCGGTATCGCGACCCACCTGTCGATTGTCTTGATCTGAATCGTTGAACATCGTGCCGATGCTCCACCCATTTCCTTGCCAATCCAGCCCGATGTTTTGGTTGACGCTGACCTGATCTGGCAAATGGTTGGTTGCATTGAACCCCGAGTTGATCGGCTGACCGGCCGCAAACTGATGGGTGCGGTTGTAGGAGTAGGTCAGCACCGGCAGCCAAGCGCTCGGCTCCGCTAAGAACGCGCCCAAGGGCAACGCGAAGTTCGCGTTTCGCACCTTGGTCTCGGTCTTGAGGATGGATGGGATCTCGTCGAGGTTGTCCTCGCTTTCAAAACCACCGACTTGGATCTGTACAGGACCTAGTCCCAGGCTCAGATCGGCGCCGTTCTGTTCGACATCAGCGGCGACGAAAGCACCGACAGTTCGATACTGGGGCTCCACTCGCTCGTGCCTGATCGAAAGATCGACGTTCGAGGTGAAGCGCTCACCCATCGGCCGATCGCGCACCACCCCTAGATCGAGCTGGAAGAACCGCGCTCCCCGATCTTCTGCTTCGACTGGGACCAGATCGGCGCCTTGCGCTAGTAGCTGATCCTGCGGGTTGGTGAAGTCGCTCTGTGCCCATCCGGCCTCGACACTCGCTCGACCACTGGCCAGCCGTGCCGACACGCGCGCACCCCAGGCTTCGTTCTCTTCAGAGTCGTTGATTAGCCCTTCGTTGAAGCCCGCAAGGGGGCGACGCGAACCATCCAGCAGATCGAGGTCAATGCGTAGGCCACCCGGTCGCTCAGGTAGTAGTTCCAGCCCCAGGCCGCCGGCAAGAATCTGGTGCTGAGAATCGTTAACGCCAAATGGGTTGTCCCAGCCGACGACGTTGGAGCCATTCATCAAGGACGCACGCACCTCACCCCGCTTACCCAACCGCGCCCCAAACTGAAGGCCACGACTTGCAAAGCCGCTGATCAGGTGACGATGCGAGCCGTAGCGCGAGTGCCCCAGCTCGATGAAGGTCGAGCCGCGCTCGAGTCGAGCACGATAGGACGCCAGATCGAACTGGTCGGCTCGCTTGCCCCGTTGAGAAAAGCGGAGCGCTTGATCGACCTCGGTGGTGCCGAATACCTGAATCGCAGTGCGCAGGTTAAACGAGCGGTGAGCCACGAGGCCCGTGTATGCCAGGCGAGCGCCGGCGCTCTCAAAAGTGGCAGGTATCTCGTCTTGCGGTGCGCCACCGGTTTCAAACTGAGCGATTCCTTGAAGATCGGCGCTGAACGTGTTCTCCACCTCGCGCAGCCCGCTCGGTCGATCGACCTTCAGAGTCGAGCGGCCAATTTCCTGCCACTCGCCAGACCGATTCACTAGAAACACCACCAGCTGACTCTCGCCGGAAGGCAATGGCACCACATGAGGCCGATAGATGAGCTCTTGATTCTCGACCCGCACCAGGTCGGTGAGGTCTAGCGTCCCAAGCAGCACCGCAATCCTGCCATCTGCAGGTGTAAGAGCCCGGCTTAGTTCAACGACCAGCGGTTCATCCGCAGGGCGCCAGGCATCGCCGCCGCGCACTGCAACCTCCAACGGTGCCATCGCGTCTCTTTCACCCTGCGCGAAAGCGCCCGAGCCTAGGAACCCTGATACCAACGCAAGCATCACCACGGCTTGCAGGCTTAGTCTTGAGCCGCCCCGTGCGCACAGCTGGTTGTGAAGTGTCCTCATCATTGATCGCGATCCTCGAAGTTGCAGATCTCCTGGCACCAGAAACGCTTCGGTCGGAAGCGTCACTCGGCTCGACGTCTTGACAGACGCAAAACCAGTAGGGCCACCTTCACGACCAAGAAAGATCGTGCGATTCGGTCCAGCGTTAAGGAGCCCGCAGCAGCACGCGGGCAGCGTCCAGTCGACTGCGTACCGCGGCCTTGCCTGCAGGGCTCGCGTCGGCCTCGTTGAGACGCTGCTCGATCGATACCAGCGCTGTACCGGCGCCTTCGCGATCGTCTTCGGCGATCAACAGCTCGGCATGCTGGAGATCTGCGAGGACCCGAAAGAGGTGCTCCGGCGGCAACGACGTCGCAAAGTTTGAACGCGCCGCGTCGAGTTCGCTTCTAGCTTTGACCAAATCGCCAAGGCGGGTGTTGCTGTCACTCAATCCTAGAAGGTAAAGACCCAGGCGTCGGTCACCTTCAGGCATAACCCTGCGCGCGATCTCAATCGCTCGGCTACCGTAGTCTCTTGCCTCCTCCAGGCGTCCCAGGCCTCGTAGGACATCTGCAAGATCGGACCACGAACTCGCCACCTCAACGTGGGCCTCGCCATACACCCGACGCCGGATCAGGAGCGACTCTTGCAGCAACGACTCGGCAGCCTCCGGGCGCCCCTGATCGAACGACGCGAGCCCTAACTCATGAAGGGTCAAGGCGGTCGCCGGGTGAGCACCAAGGGTCGAACGCTGGATCGACAGTGCTTGGGTCAGTTCAAGGGCCGCATCAGCTGCGCGGCCCGCGGCTCGGAGACTCTCGCCATGCAAGAACAGCGATCGCGCCGTCAAAGCATGCGTCTCGCCATATCGAGCTCGGTCGATCTGCACCAAGCGATCGAGCAGCGGTTCAGACTCCGCGGCTCGTCCCTGACGACTGAGCACCGCCGCTAGGTTGTTGAGATGCGGGGCGACCTCCGGATCAAGCTCACCACGTGTTTCACTAAGAATCGCGATCGCCTGACGCCAGGAAGACAACGCCGCGGTGGCATCGTGCGCCGCGACTTGGATCAGGCCGTCGCGACCGACCAACCAAGCGGTGCGTGTATCGATCTCACCAAACACCTGCTCGGCCAGCAACCGCGCCCGGCGAGAGTGTTCGAGTGCCTCCTCCACCCTTCCATCAAGACGCAACGCCTCGGCTAAATCTGCTTCGGCAAACGCAGTCACTGACATGGCGTCCTTGCCGGCTCCGGCGGATTGTTTGATCAGTTCTCGCAACCGCTCTTGCGCTTCTTGTAGTCGCCCAGCCGAAAGCTCTGCACGCGCAACTTCCAGCATCGCTTCGGCACGCTGCATCCCGTTGGCGTCGCCATCGGGCGCGACCTGGGTCCACGCCGCCACTGAACGCAGTGCATAGTCGCGCGCAGACGCGTAGTCACCTAGACGTCTAAAACTCATCGCAACCACTCTGAGTAGAGTCGCACGCAGCCTAGGTTTGCGCTCCAGGCTGGTCGCTAGCCGAGCAGCTCCACGCTCGACCAACTCCGTCGCAGACAACTCATCCGCTCTTGCGGCCGCATCATCCGAAAGTTCGAATAGGCCCACCAGAAAGTCGCGACTGGCCTCGGCTTCTTCGGCTCGGATCTCCGCTAGCGCCCGACCTGCTCTAGCCTCGGCGAAGCCCAACCCCAAGCCCAACACTCCTAGCCCAAGGCTAAGCAGCATAAACGCCGCAGCAGCAGCTTGCAGGCGATGCCTGAGCACCCACTTGCGGAGTCGGTAGTGCCAGTGCGGCGGTCCGGCTTCAACCGGCAGGTCGTTCAAAAAGCGCTCGATATCGCGCTCTAGTGCGGCCGGCGATTCGTAGCGCTCCTCGACATCCTGAGCCAAGGCCTTGAGCACGATCCAGTCGAGCTCCCCTTTGAGTTCGCGCAGCAGTTCTTCAACTCGGGTCCCCCGTCGTTCCGCGATGCGGTCTGCGATTTGCTCCGGATCGCTAAGAACCGAACTGAGACGTGTGCTCGGTGTTGGCGTCTCCCCGCTCACCTTGCGATCGCGCAGCGCCAGCAGTTCAGCCAAACTTCCCGCGCCAGCGCCGTGCGGCAAAGAGCCCACCAAAAGCTCAAACAGGACGACACCGAGCGAGTACACGTCCGCACGGGTATCGACCCCCGCTTCACTCGGAGCAATCTGCTCGGGGCTCATGTACGCAGGCGTACCGATCACGTCCTCCACCCTGCTCTCCAACTCGAGCCCGAATGACTCCCCCTCCAAGATCTTCGCGATGCCGAAGTCAATCACCTTCGCCGTCGGCAAACCGTCCACCTCGTGCACCAGGATGTTGGACGGTTTGAGATCCCGATGGACCACGCCCCGCCGATGAGCGTGTGTCACCGCACGGCACACTCCGCGAAACAGTTCCAAGCGCACATCGGTTGAAACTGACTGCGAGTCGCAGTAGTGCGTGATTGGTTCTCCTGCGACCAGTTCCATCGCAAAGTACGGTCGACCATCAGGCAGTGCACCCGCGTCGAAGACGCGCGCAATGTTGGGATGATCCATCATCGCTTGTGCTTGTTGCTCAGCCTTAAACCGCTCGAGAAACGCAGCCGAGTCTTGCGCCTTGCTACGAATCAGCTTCACCGCAACCCGTCGCTTCACCGGTTCTAGCTGATCCGCCTCCCACACCACACCCATTCCCCCTTCACCGAGTGGACGCAGAAGGCGGAAGCCGGGAATCTCGGGCACCGGAGCGCTGGCAGCGGCGGAAGCTAGCGCCTGCTCCACATCGCTCAGCTCGATGGTCGGCAGCTCAGCTTCGGTGAGGGTGCGATCAGGGTCGAGCAACACGAACGTCGGATCGCCCCCGTCTTGCTCGAGTCGACGCTCCGCATCGAGCATGACGACGACCCGCGCATGCATCTCACGATCCTCTGCCTCGAGTTCAGCGAGCAGCCGATCGCGGGTCGCTGAACCTGCTTCTCTAAGTTGATGGAACAGATCCTCTAACCGAGAGAACGGGCTGCTCATATCGACATCGACTCCTGCGGTTCTTCCCGCCTTTGCACCTTAGTGGCACCACACCTTGGTGGCAGCACCGGTCTGTGGGCCTGCAAACACAGACGCGAGAACGCAAGCCCAGCCGTCATCGGAGGCACTACGCGTCGAAACACAGTCGGCTCGAAACACAGTCGGCTGCCAACTGGTCGCCGTCACCTCGCACCGAGGTAGGCCGACCCCAAAAGGTGAGCCACCACGCCAAGGTGAGCCGCTACGCCAAGGTGAGCCGCTACGCCGACCGATTCTTCATGCGCAGCTCTGCGGCAAGCCAGCTTCGTGAGAAGCGCCATTCCCGCTCAACGGTCGCTAGCGACACACTCAGGGTCTCTGCAATCTCGGCCATCTCCAGGCCGATGAACACACGCAACTTGACCACCTCTGCCTTACGCGCATCGAACTCGCCGAGCCGATCCAAGGCGGCCGCAAGCTCCGACAAACCGACGTAGGTCGGCGTTTTGGCGTCGACCTCACCGAGGGTGACGTGGACTTCGCCGCCACCACGCTTTTCTGCACCCTTGCGACGCTGATAGTCGAACATCACCCGGGTCATCACCCGCATGACAAACGAGTAGAAGTGTCGCCGATTGTCAAAGTTGCGGGGACGGCGCAGAAGTTTCAGCAGCGACTCGTTGACCAGCGCGGCTGGTTCCAAAGTCAGCCTCTTGGCCCGCGCACCGTAGTGCGCTCCCAATTGACGTTCGGCGACTCGCTCGAGCTCTGGGTACACCAGGCGTACGGCCTCTTCGAAGGCGTCTCGATCTCCTTCGCTGGCGCGTTCGAACAAGCAAGTGATATCACCGGCTCTAGGTGTTGGCGGTTCTTCAGTCATCGCTTGACGCATCATCGTAGCCTCTTACTCACAGGTGCAAAGAATTGAAGCAAAACGGGTGATTGGCCCTTTGAGCAAACAGGCGTCCCAGGCCACTCAATTCGAACTCCAGGACTGCCCGGCCTTGTCAACGGGCCTCGGCGCGGGCAAAGCTGAAACACTCCTGAACTACCAAACTTCTGCGCGTTGGCGCTTGCGCCAACGCTCCTCGGTTTATGGACCGCAATCAGCAATGCCCTGCATGGCTCTGTCGAACTGCGATCCGCTGTGGTAGTCATCGTCCACCACCCACACAGACGGGAAAGACCAACAAGACCCGTCACGTTCTATGATCGCCTGAGCATCACGAGCCGAAGTCGGAGGCCTACACCTAGTGAGTCAAGAACTGTTCCAACGCCTCGAGCGGCTGTTCTTCGAGTTGGAAGACGCCGACAACGCCGATCGCGCCAAGCAACTAGCGGCACTGCGCGCCGAGGATCCGACGTTGGCCGACCACCTCGAGCAATTGCTCCGAGCTCACACCACCGAGATCCTCCCTTCGGACGCTCCCTCGGGATCGCATGCAAGCGAGGTGGAGTCGTTTGAGCCGGCCACAGTCCCCGTCGATCTCGAGCAAGGCAGTCCGTCGCGATTCCGACTGATCCGGCTAATCGGTGAGGGCGGGATGGGGACCGTGCACGAAGCCGAACAACTGGCCCCGGTCAAGCGACAAGTGGCCATCAAGCTGATTCGCGGGGCGGCCGCCTCGCGCAACGCGGTCGCTCGATTTGAGGTGGAACGGCAGACACTCGCTACCCTCAACCATCCCAACATCGCACGCGTATTCGAAGCCGGTGCAGATCAAGAAGGCCGACTGTTCTTCGCAATGGAACTCGTCGATGGAGTGCCAATCACCGACTACTGCGATCGCCACCGACTCAGTGCGCGCAAACGAATCGAACTGTTTCAGCAAGTCTGTGAAGGCATCTCGCACGCTCACCGCAACGGCATCATCCATCGTGACCTCAAACCCTCGAACATCCTGATCGAAGAGCACCAGGGCAGAGCCAACGCCAAGATCATCGATTTCGGCATCGCCAAGGTGATCTCGCCATGGACTGCCGACCCGGACGAAATCAAACTATCCGCATTGCCGGTCGGCACTCCGGAGTACATGAGTCCCGAACAATTTCTCAACGGCGAGATCGACACCCGGAGCGACATCTATGCGCTTGGAGTGTTGCTGTTCGAACTGCTGGTGGGGCAACTACCCATCTCTGGCAAAAGCCTCAGGCGCCGCAGCGTAGAGGAAATGAGGCGACAAGTCCGAGATCTTGAGACCCCAAGCCCAAGTTCCCGAGTCGCCACCGCGACCGAAGGTGCGGAGGCCTTAGCGCAACTTCGCGACACTGCTCCAGCGGCACTGGCTCGCTTGCTCCGCGGGGAGATCGATTGGATCGTGCTCAAAGCACTAGCTAAGGAGCCGGTCGAGCGCTACGAATCAGTGCCGGCGCTGGCTAGTGACCTGCACAGTTTCTTGAATCACGAACCTGTGTCCGTCGGCCCACCTACTTGGACCTATCGAACCAAGAAATGGGTCCGAAGGAACCGCGTCAGCGCAGGGCTCGCCGGGCTCGTGTCAGCAGCAATCCTCGTCGGTCTAGTCGGACTGGCTGTCGGCCTCCAACAAGCGCGCCGGGCCGAAGCCAAGGCGAGCTATGAGGCCTTGGTGCGTGGCGAGGTCATCGACTTCCTTAGCACGCTGCTCTCTAGAGGCGCGCAATCCCTAGAGCAAGGTAAGGAGGTCTCCGTGCGCGATCTCTTTGTTCGCGCCCAACAAGAGTTAAGAGACGACCCCCCATCCGATGCGGTGGTGCGTGGCACTCTGCTCAATCGCATTGGCGACTTTCACCACATGGACCTGCAGGCGTTCGACACCGCGGCCGAACTCTATCGGGAAGCCGAGACCGTCCTGCGTGCTGCCGACCCCGATGGTACAGAGCTGTCTACATCGCTTTACATGCTAGGCATCAACGCCCGCATTCGTGGCGAACTCGAAAAGGCTAAGCCTCTGCTCAACGAAGCTCTCATGCTGCGCCAGAAATCACTCGGTGAAGACTCTGTAAGCGTCGCAGCTGTGTTGGGAGAACTCGCCATGGTCGCCCGGCTTGAAGGAGATCTACCACGCGCTCTCGCCAACTTGACCATGGCGGTCAACATCGCTGAACGCGCCACCGGGACAGATTCCGCAGAGACCCTGCAAGAGAAGCTCAATTTGGCGGGCGTTTACAACGCAGCAGGTCAGCACGACCAATCCTTGCGACTGAATGAGGAGGTCTTGGAAACTGCACATGATCAAGACCTACCGCTCTACGAGAGCGTCGCCTTCAACAACCTAGGACAGCTGGCTGTGGTTCGCGGTGATCTCGACGCAGCCGCCAGCTACCTTGATCGAGCGGCCACTATCCAGCGGGAACGACTGGACTTAGACCCAGCACGCTTCGAGGTGACCTTGAGCAATAGCGGCATGATCAACGCCAAGCGCGGTGACTACGCAACAGCTTCAGCTCGGCTGCGAGAGGCTCTCGAGCTTGCCAGTCAATCCACTGGACCAAACGGGGCTCCGGCCGCAACCTTGAAGGTGTTGCTGGGCCAGATCGAATACCGGGCGAAAAACTTCGCTGCCTCACGCCAAGATCTGATGAGCGCGATCGCCGCCTACGACACCGGCATCACCCCAATGAATCCAGCGGTTTCGCCGTTGCGCGCAGTCCGCCTTCTGGCTCTCATCGACCATGCTGAAGGCGATCTTCCAGCAGCTACCCGCCGGCTCAGTCAAGCCTTTCGATCCAGCTCAACGAGCCAGCGCGCCTTCGACCCAGAAGGCACCTGCATGCTGCGCTTTGAGCTTGCACGTTTGAGTCCCGCAGGCAGCGCAACGCAGGCGATGGAAGCGATGGAGGCGAGCGAACAACTGTGCGCCGAAGATGGCACTCTTCAGAACCCGCTCGTTCTCTACGTACGTGCCACCGCGCACGCTGCTCATGGCCAATTGGACGCTGCGATCCAGGTGTTCGGGCAGTTCGCCCAGGCCAGCAGAACAGACGCCTGGCCATCGCTTGATCCAGCGCTCGCGCCATTGCGCAATCACCCCGACTTCGAGGGTCTACTTGCCCAGATCGTCCCGTAGATTGGCAGCCTGGTCCCCTTTGCCCACGCCACGACCAGGCAAGCACCAAGAGACCCTGGACTCATAGCGCACCCTCAGGACCTCACCGCAGACCAGATATCCTGCGCCATCGAATCAACTCGCCTTCTTCAACTCACCTTAGTCCTACTCAGGAGCAGCCCTATGCAACTCGACTCGAACATCTCTGCGGTCATCACTGGCGGCGCATCCGGCCTTGGTGCTGCAACCGCACGCGCCCTCGCCAGCCATGGCGTCAAAGTTGCCATCTTTGACTTCAACGAGGAGAAGGGCGAAGAGGTCGCCGGCGAACTCGGTGGTGTCTTCGCCAAGGTCGACGTCACCGACGAAGAGCAAGTCGACGCAGGCTACGCAAAGGTTCGCGCCGTTCAAGGCCAAGAGCGCATCTTGATCAACTGTGCAGGCACCGGCAACGCCATCAAGACCGCCAGCCGCCACCGGGAAACCGGCGAGATTCGTCACTTCCCGTTGGACGCGTTTGAACGCATCATCCAAATCAACTTGATCGGCACCTTTCGCTGCATCGCGAAGTCAGCAGCCGGAATGCTGTCCTTGAATCCACTCGAGTGCGGTGACCGCGGTGCCATGGTCAATACCGCATCCGTCGCTGCCGAAGACGGCCAGGTCGGCCAGGCTGCGTACTCAGCCTCCAAGGGTGGAGTCGTCGGCATGACCCTGCCCATTGCTCGCGATCTGTCGCGCGACGGCATCCGCATCAACACCATCCTGCCAGGCATCTTCGACACGCCTCTGCTTCAGGGCGCTCCTGACAACGTCAAGGAGGCCTTGGGCGCTATGGTGCCGCACCCGCCAAGACTGGGCAATCCTACCGAGTACGCCTCGCTTGCCTGCGAGCTCTGCCGCAACGGCTACTTCAACGGCGAAGACATCCGACTAGACGGCGCAATCAGGATGGCGCCGCGGTAGACGGCCCATCAACGTGCGGTCGCTCACCGCTCAGAAGTTGCCTGCTCCTTTAAAGAGGGGGACTCTGAGCACCGCACAGTTTCACTCACCTGCCACAAGAGCGCGTTCACCTCTCGCTTGTGAGCCGCAATATCGACCGCGAGCAGCTCCTCTGGAGCGGCCAAAGTGAGTTGTTCGATCTCCTCCGTTGCACGGCGGACCACGTCATGCAAGGCGCTGGCAGCCGGGAGTTCCAAGGCTTCGGTGAGATAGCGCAGGGAGAGATGCAGCTGCCACATGATCCTGAAGGCATGCGACATCTCCGCCGCGATCTCAGGCTTCGACTGCCAATCCTCGCCGGCAAACGTATGTTGAGTTACCTTCTGGCCAGCGCCGTGACAATCGAACGCGACGCACCCCGGAAAGCCTTTCTCGCGCAGGCCTTGGTGGATCTTGCAACGAAAGTTCTGGTCGAGGTTCGGACACGGCTCGTCGGCTGGTTTGTCGATCGCGAAATCGGCTGATCGCTGGAGTGTCAACACCACGCAGCAAAGCCCGCAGCAATTGTCGCAGTCGGCTGAGAGTGCAGGGTCCGAGCGGTTGAGAACGCGCAGCCTGGACGCTGATTGTTTGGCAGTTGAGGAAGACATATCGATTGACGACTAAGCTACCGGACATGGCCAACGAAAAACAGGTGGCGCTGCTTCGCAAGTCCGTGCGCAGGTGGAACGCATGGCGAGCAAAGGACCCCGCAACGCCCATCGATCTCACCGAAGCTGACCTGCGTGGTACGGACCTCATCGAATGCAACCTCGCAGCAGCAGACTTGAGCAAGGCAGCACTGGTCGGCGCACTCTTGATCGGCGCGAACCTTCATCGGGCCAACCTCTCCCTTGCCGACCTGCGCTCTGCGGACCTTCGCGCCTGCAATCTCAAGGGCGCTGTCTTGGGTTCCGCTCTGTTCTTAACCGCAGCGCAGCTTGAAGCTGCTGCTGGTGATCACCTCACTCAACTACCCCCCGGCCTGGAGCGCCCGCGCCACTGGCCCTGAAGGCTGCTACGACGAATGTTGAATACACACTCACTGTGACCGACACTGCCAACGGTACGCAGAGGACGTACTTCAATCCGTTGGGAAACTCAGCCGCCGCGATCACTGACACTGGCGCTTTCGCTACCTGCGACTAAGGTTCCTGAGACCAGCGCTTCGACTGGAGCGCTGGTCAAACTTCCGGCTCCAGCGTGTGTCGGGTTACGATAGAACCTCGAAGACCGAAGTCAAAATCGATGTCGAGGATCATCTATGGCCAAACGTTGCACACTCATGTCGCTTGCAGTCCTGCGTTCCGTTGTCACTGTCGGCGCGCTCCTTGTTCTCGCGCAGACCGCTTCAGCTCAAGGGGGCGCAGCACCGCCCGGAGAAAGCGATTTTGCCGGCTACGGTACCGGCACGAACCGCGACAAGACCCGCGTCTTTGGCACCGTCTACGACAGCTCTGGCACCCCTCTCGCGCAAGCCGACGTGCGGGTCAAGAACGATCAAGCACCGGCAGATGAGGTGCGAGCGCGATCACGCAAGACCGGAACCTACCTCGCTCGTAGCCTTGGCTCGATCTACACCGAGCGCGACCTTGAGGGCATTCGGATCCGAGTGCGCTACGAGCGCGACGGCTACCAACCGGTTGAGATCGTCTCAGGCGTGGCCAAGAACGATGGCGTCGAGATCAATCCCATTCTGTGGAGGATCGGCGAAGACTCAGCGACGATGACCAAGTGGGCGGTCATCGTCACAGGCAACGTCGTCAATGCGAAAGGCAAAAAGGTCAAGGGTGCGACCTACACTCTAACTTCGCCTGTGGATGACTCTCTCAAGGTCGAAGGCAAAGCCGAAAAGGACGGCACATTTCGCACCCTGTTGTGGGGCGGCCCGAACACGTTCTTGTTGACGGTTCAAGGTGGCGGCGCCACCAAGGAGATCCCCTTCCGCATCGATGGCAATCCGCGCACCGATGTGGTCACCGAACTCAGACATGAGGTCAGGCTCGACATCAAGTGAAGCGGACCACGCTGCTTTCGGTGCTGCTGGTCGTCGCCTACATCGCCTTTTGGCTTTGGTACACCCCGCTCAAGGGTCCCCTTGAACCTGCCGAAGTCGAGCAGTACATGGAGTTTTTCGTCGATCGGGGGTCGGATGCCGAAAGCCAGCACCGGCTGCGACATTTCCTGGAGAGCGACACCGGCGACGACTTCATCATGTTCAATGTCATCGAGCTGCGCGAACCTCCGTCACAAATCGAGGGCGTCGAACCAACGGACAATGCGCAGGACGTCTTAGCCAACTACATGGAATACATGTGGCCCGCTCTGCTGCGACGGGCCTGCCATCCTGTCTTGATGGGCACGGCCAGTGCAGACGCGCTCGATACCTGGGGAGTCGAGGCCACGCCGAAGTGGTCTCAGGGCGCTGCAATGCGCTACCGCAGTCGACGCGACATGATGGAGATCACCACCAACCCAGCGTTCCAAGGTCGGCACGACTTCAAGCTCGCCGCAATGCTGAAGACCGTCGCGTTCCCCACCGACCCATGGACACAGTTCGCAGCCGGGCCACGCTTAGCCCTCGGCATGGTCGTGCTCATCCTGCTGTTGATTTTGCGACTGATCCCTAGTTCACAGGGCTCGCGGCTCGCCCTGTCGGGCCGGCTGCGCTAGGCGCAGCCGACCTAAGGGGACTGAGTTCCGCGCTTCGAGTCGGCCTGCACCAACGACACCAGGTCCGACCATTGACGCTCGGAGAACCCGGTATGGCGATGCACTTCCTTGCCGTTCTCATCGAGCACGATCGTGGTGGGCATGCCCTCCGGTTCATAGTGGTTCGAAATCATGTAGTCGGCATCCCAGAGCACGGGCAGTTCGAGTTTGAGCTCGTTGACCAGAAAGTCACGACCTGCTTCGCGCTTATCAACACTCACCACGATGAACTTCACATCGGGAAAGTCCTTAGCCAACTGATCCAAGCGCGGCAGCGACTTCACACACGGCAAACACCACGACGCCGCAAAGTCGATGACAGTGAGTGCGCCCGGCGCGCCCTTCCACTGTTGTCGTTCTCCATTCTGATCTAGAGGATCCACAGCGGCGGCAGGAACTGAACAGACCACTACGATCATCAGACCCAGGATCGCAACTGCAAACTGGCGACTCCAACTGCGATCCGCTCGCTGGGTCCAAACCTCATGGCACGTCACCTGAAGCTCCAACCAAAACCAATCGACAGATTCATCGCCTCTAGACCGTCGGCGCGCTCATAGCGGGCCAAGCGGAACTCGATGTCGCGCATACCGCGCATCGCCGCGCGCGTACCTGAGGCGGCGATCTTGAAGCCGATGCCTAACTTCTCACTGTCAAAGTCACCGAGATCTCGGTCGGCGGTGTAGAACTCAGATGCCGACGTGAACGTGCCAGGCAACCCGAAGAAGCTCGCACCATCCTGGCTATGGAAGCGCAGGATTGGATAGACCCAGGCTTCGCGCTTGGTCGGCAAGCGAAAGTGGGGTTCAAACTCGATGGTTTGAGCACTGACCTCAAAGTCGTCGTCGTAGTAGCGCACATAGAGCCGACCAACAATGCGATCGGTGAACGCATGGTTGAGCCTGGCGCCGATCGCTGTGCGTGAGCGTTTGCCCGGGAACCGTTCGGCGACGCGGGAACCATCAGTGAGGATGACCTCGTGGAACGGCGTCGACAAGAAGCCATCCTGCATCGAATGAGAGAATTCGAGTGACGCGATGGTCTTGCGACCCAGGATTTGGCTGATGCCGAGGCTAAAGTCTGTGGTGGTTCGGTCGTCCTCCCCTTGCACGATGCCGTCGATGTCATACAGATCGATGGTGTCCATGTAGTGCGAGACCGCGGCCGAAACAGCGGTGTTGCGTTCGTTGAACTCACGACTCCAGGACAAACCCACCGAGTTGCTGACGTAGTCGTACTCTTTGGAGAAGCCCAAGGAGAAACCGACCCGTTGAGGCGATGTTTCGCTACCGAAGGATCGAACAAAGTTGGTGTTCAAGAACACTCGATTATCCAAACGCGAGGCGCTCGACACGTTGTCGTCGATGTTGTCGGTGGATGCAGACGTCACGTTGTCTGCACCAAGAGTGGCGTTCAGGGCCCACTTCTCGCTCAAGTCCCAGCGCACCAAGAACACTGGTCCCACGACCTGCTGGTCTTCAGTGCCGATGCCACCAGTCACCGGAGAGTGATCGCCATCCTGATCGTAGTAGTTGAACAGAAAGTCGACCTCGAGGTTCTTGTCGACATTCTGATCCACGTTCTCGAGGGCCTGGCCTACAACGCTGGTCTGCGCGGTTGCCATACCGGCCATGCCGAGCAGTGCACTACACGCCGCTACCTCAACCCAAATCGAGCGCAGCGCGCCAGGGCTGCTTATGAGCATCCGCAGCCTCCGCCGGACTTGCCACCGTTAGCGCCGACGGCGCCTTCGCGGTAGACCTCAATGTTGCGCTCAAACCGGTGGCATTTGTGGTCTTCGGCCTGCATGGGCGAAAGCGCATGGGTGTCGCGTTCCCACGGTTTCACCGTCGCACAGCCTATTGAGGTAGTTAGAGCAAAGCAAAGAGCCAACCAAAGAATTGGTTGCGCCCATCCGCCATTTGCGTAACGGGAACGAGCATTCGAAGTCGATCGGGAACTCATCGGTAGCGGTCCTCTCCCCTTCGGGGGCTGTGCGATTTCAGAGGGCTAGCGGACAGAGATGCTGAGCCGGCCTCTTGAGTCAGGTTCGACTCCAAGTTGTGCGAGAAGGTCATGTCGCCGTCCATCGACACCAACAGCGCCTCGACGCCTTGAAGTCGGTTGACCAGGGCCATGCCCTCCTTCGGCCCGAGCACCGAAACAGCGGTGGCCAAGGCGTCGGCCAGTTCGGCATCGGGGCAGACAATGGTCACACTCGCGAGCTCAGAGACGGGATAGCCGGTGCGCGGATCAAGAATGTGCGCGTAGCGCTTGCCATCGATCTCGAAAAAGCTCTCGTAGTCGCCGGACGTGACCACTGCCTGATTGGAAATCCCGAGCCGCGCAAATACTTCACCTGGGTTCTTTGGATCTGCAATCGAGACGGTCCAAAGGTCGCCGTTTTCTTGCTCGCCAAAGGCAAGCAGATCTCCGCCTGCATTGACCACGCCAGAGGTGATGCCCATCTCCCGCATCACCGCAGCAGCGCGGTTCGCGGCGAAGCCTTTGCCAATGCCACCGAACCCGATGCGCATGCCTGCCTCTTCGAGGAGCACGGTTCTGGAATCGACGTCGACCGCGATCTTGCGGTAGTCGACCAACCGGAGCGCTTGCTTGAGCTGTGCGTCATCGGGCAGTCGAGGTGGATCTGCTTTGAAGTTCCACAATCGGCCGGCCCCGGCAAACGAGATATCGAATGCGCCATCAGTGAGCTTGGCGACCTTGAGCGATCGACGAATCAGACCGAACAAGTCGTCGTGCACCCTCGCTGGCACGGTGCCAGCAGTTCGCGCGAGCTCGCTGGTCTGCGACTCAGGGTTCCACGACGAGATCAGAGCTTCGAGCCGATCGATCTCAGCATAGGCCGCACCAATCGCATCGCTTGCTCGCTGTCGATCCGCATGCACTGCGGTGATCTCAAAGCGAGACCCCATCTTCTTGCGCACCGATTTCTCGGTCGCAGCCGAAACCGTACCGGCACTGCTGATGAGGACTGCACAAGCAAGCCACACTGCGTATCGCCCGCGACTAGACCGACCGCGTTGGCACACCCGAAAGGACTGTCGCCGCGCATTGTGTTTGAACATCAAGGTCACCTTTTGGCTCACCCTCTGGCGAGCTGTTGCGTGAAGGCTGCACCAAGGACACTTCCCAACGAAGTCAGTTCACCAACTGTTCATCTTCGGCTCAACTCACTCGAACTTCGACGCCGCTTGCGAAATGGCGTTCATCAACCGTTCAGGAACCGCTGCGACGATGCGTAAGCCGCTGTTCCCTCCGGGAGCAGCCAGACACTCGTACACTGTGGTTTGCATGGATACGCCCGATCACGACCCAGAGGCAGCCCTCGTCGCACGTCTACTCGCGAAGGACGAAGCAGCCTTCGAACTGTTCTATGAAGAGTACGCACCGCCATTACAGCGACAAGCCGAACGCGCGCTCGACGGAGACCACGATCAAGCCATCGAGGTCTTGCAAGAGACCTTGTGCGCAGCTGTCACTGGACTGGGCGCCTTTCGCGGTGAAGCGTCGCTCAGCGGTTGGTTGCGGGGCATCTGCCACAACCAAATCGCCCAGCGAATCAAGCACCGGGTCAGAGACCGCCAACACCAGGTGGACCGCACCGCTCTTGAGTGGGAGCAAGCTCTACGCACAGCCCGCAGCGACCAGCCTGGTTCTCAACTGGAACGCAGAGAGCTAGCGATGGCAGTGCACCGAACACTCGACACCCTGCCCGCATCTCAAGCCCGGGCGCTCGAGCTCAAGTACTGCGAGGGACTCTCGGTGTTTGAAATCGCTGAAGCGCTGAACGCCACCCCCAAAGCGGTCGAGTCCCTGCTTTCGAGAGCGCGATCAACGTTTCGCAGGAGGTTCTCTTGATGACAGATTCCCAAGACAACCTGGCCCATGAGGTCCAAGACCTGCTCGCGGCTGCTGGTAAGCGTCCCCAGCGCAAGCTAGATCACCGCGCTCCCAAAGAGGCGGTCCTCACCGCATGGCGCGAGGCGATCGACCAAGCAAGCGCACCAGCACCTACACCTCGGCGCCAACCAACGATCCCACGCTGGGCGCAGCGGGCCGCCGCTGCGCTTGCCGGAATGGCGCTGCTGTTTCTCTTCGTTCGGTGGTTCGACAGCGACCAAGTCGAGCTGCTCGTCGTCACTGCGGTTCTCCTAGGTGAGCCTCAAGTCACAACGATCGTCGACGATGCCACCAATGAACATCACGGATCAGCCGGCATCGGATTCGCGTCATCGATCGTTGCGACGGAGCCTGTGGCGCTGCAACTCGCAGACGGTGGAGAACTCCGACTAGCCGCTGGCACGACACTCCGGTTCGATACAGCGGACCGTTGGTTCCTCGAGCGCGGCAAGCTCTACCTCGACTCCAAGCGCGACGCTCAACGTGGGATCTCCTCCCGCAGCATCCTGACGCCGTTTGGCGCCGTTTCCGAAATCGGCACGCAGTACGAAATCACCGTCGCCACGAACCCGCTTGTCCATTCCGGGGTCAGGGTTCGCTCCGGCACGGTGAGGATCGACTCCCCCACCGAACAACGACGGCTCGAAGAAGGCAACGCGCTTCAACTGACATCGAACGGCTGGAGCAAAACGTCAAGTGGAAGGGGTCCCGACGCATGGCGCTGGGTGATCGACGCCGCCCCCTCCTTCCACCTAGAGGGGGCAACGTTGAGCGACTATCTCGCATGGCTCAAGAGCGAAACCGATTGGCAGGTCTCGCTATCAACCGATGCCGAGCGCCTGCTTGAGAGCACACTCCACGGCGACTTCGGCGCCATCAAGGCGGATCAGAGTCTAGACGTCGTGGCCGCGATGCTAGGGCTCGAGGTTGCTGGTGAACGCGACAGCCTGCAACGACGTCTCGAGCTGTAGGACGGTACTCGCTCTCACCCTCAGAAGGTCCAGCGAAGATTGATCGCAGGAACCACGCCTGTGCCTAACTGTCGCTCAGTCTCGGTTCCTTGAGGGACGGTGAATCGGAAGCCACGCACACTGCGTCGGTGGTACAGGTTCTCAACGTCCAAGGACAGAATGAAACCGCCGAAACGCGAGGTCCAAGCACGGGCAACTCGCACGCCTAGCTGATGCTGCGCGGGCAGACGCTCCGAAAAGAACCGGCCAAAGCCGATGCTCGACGCGCCGTCATCAACCAGCGGTGTCGTTGGTAGGCCGCTGCCCCACGTCCACTGAAGATCGACCGACCATGCTCCAGGCGGTCTCCAGCTTGCAGAAACCTGAGTGTCAATCGGACGCTCAGAAGGAGCCGAGGTTTCATAGTCCTCGATGCGCCAACGGTGCTGCGTGATGCCAGCTTCAACTGACACCCGCCAGCTGGTGCTAATCGGTGCGCCCCAGCGGAGCACGCCGCCCCAACTCCGACTCTCGTGAGGGAGAACTGAGCGACGGTCGGCCTCGAGTTCGGGCGCCAGACTAAAAGGGTCCAGCAAGTTGAAATAGCGCAGTCTCGGATTGCCGACCGAACGGTGGAACAGTGTCGCGCCGAATTGGGCTTCACCCGCGGTCTGCCGCCAGCTCAGTGACCAATCGTGGCCAAGTTCCGGCCGCGAAAACTCGAGCTCTCCGTCTGAGATCTGAAGGTCCTGTGGTTGCTGGCTTTGAGCAGTCCGAGCGTAGCCGAGGGTCAAGCTACCGCTACCCGGCAAGGCAACCGTGGCAGTGACGCGCGGCGTTAGAGCGGACTCGGAACGATCCCGGGAACCCTCCTCGTAACGAGCGCCTAGGCTAAGAGCGATCTTCTCTGAGAGCCTGAAACCGTAGGCAGCGAAGGCTGAGACGCGCTCAGTCTTGCCGCGGTGCGCAACCAAAAAGGATCCTGAGATGGGAGCACTGCGTAGCCCTGCCCAGGCTTCCGGAAGCTCGAACTGCGCTGCTGATCGTCGATGCTGCTTCAAGAACCGATACTCGGCGCCGGCTTCAATTTGCCAAGCGTCAGAGAACCAGCGTCCGGTCTGACGGACCTGGCCGATGCTGAGGTCCGTTGTATCGGTTAGGTCGAAGTGTCTTAAGTCTGAGTCATCACCTGCCTCGCGGACCTCGTCGCGCCGACCCCAGCCGGCCACCGAATCGAACACCGCTCGCGAACCTAGGACCTGCTGCAGAGACACCCAACCATAAGTCGCCCTGGTCCGAGACCGATAGGTAGAAACTGACGGCAAAGTGCTGCGCAAAGAGCCCTTCGACAGTTCTAGCTCATCCGCAGCCGTGAGCGCGTGCACCGCGATCGACAGGCTCTCACTGATGTTCAGTCCGAAATCCGCATAGCCATCCCAGAAGCGGGGTCGTTCGCTGACATCGGCGGCGTCGGCCACCTGATTGAGCAGACCATTGCGGCCACTCGCGAACCAACGATCAACGAAGCCTCTTCCTGGACCACCTGCTGACACCGCAGCGAGTAGCGGACCAACTTGTACCGTTCGCGCTGCGGGCTGGCGATCGCGACGGTCGGTCACCAGATCCAAGACTCCACCGTTGTGATCTGCGACATAAACATCCGCAGTGGTGCGAAGCGCCGTTCTCGCCACCGCTCCTGCCGGCAAGATGCTGATCGGAGCACCAAACTCGCCCAAGTGAAAGGGACGCACCAATTCGAAGCCATCGACCGACACGGTGAGCCCATCGCGAGACGTGCCGCGCACCTCGGGCAAGGATTTGAAGGGAACTCCGCGCAGTCCGCTGACGCCTGCCGCGGACTCGATTGGATCGGCCACCACACCCGGTCGTGCTGCAACGTCTTCAGGCACAACGTCGAGAGCGGCGGAAGGGACAAACCGATCGCGAACGACGATGAGCTCTTCCGACTCAGGCAACGCGTCGAGCTGAACAGTGACCTCGCCGGCCCTCATCAGGCGCTTTCCGAGCCGCACGGTCAACGGTCGATATCCAGATCGGATGACCCGGAGGCTGGTTCCCGATTGCGGAGAGTCCAGCAAAGCGATCCCGTGGATGTCAGTCGTGAACTGCGTTTCCAAGCCGCTCCGCCCGGCCACTGAAAAAACTTCGACCCGCGCTTGCAGAGGCTGGCCGCTTGCTCTCACGTGGACCCGGAACAGATCGGCGCGCACCACCACCCACGACCTAACCGCTGAGCCCTCGTCGGAGGTCTGCACTGCCCGCAGATCAAGCCCGGCGTTGCGAAGAATCGCGCTCAGCTGCTGTGGATCAAGAGCGCGAGCCGAGAGCTGCTCGAACTCTCCAAGCACCGTGGCCTGGCCAACAACCGCATCCGAGAACAAAAGCCGCAAACCAGAATGAGCTGCGGCCTCGAGCAGTTCACTCACTCGCACGGTCGATTCGGCATGGGCCTCCTGCCTCGCCTCGAGCTTGTGGTGCTCCGCAAACACGCAGAACGGGGTCGCCCATCCAAGCATCAGCAGCAGCCACGAAAGCAAGAAACCGATCCTCGGCGCCTGGAGAGCTGAACGATCGGTGTTTGGCGGTTTTTGCATTGCTTTGAACTTTGAGCGAAGGATCCGAACGCGAGCGGCTACCTAGACCCTGAGCGCTTGGGCCCTGAACGAAGGCGTAGCGCCTTTGATTCCTTGTCCCGAGGCTGCACCGCTTGGCGCACGCGGTGTACCGATCAAGCGCAATTCAACCCCAACCGTGGAGGCTAAACCAGTAATGAGAATCCTATTAGTCGAATGTCGTGCGCAGCGGGCTGCATCTATCCTGAGTCGGCTGAATCATGACGGTCATGCGGTCGACTGGGAAGCAAGTTTGTGTGGCGCGCAGTCGGTGTTCTGGTCGGTTGACTACGACCTCGCGATCCTCAACCCCGAAGCAGGAGCCAACCTCGAGGCCACTCTGCGCTGGCTCGAGCAGTGCCGCCGCGCCGGCATCACCACACCGATCTTGGTGTTGTCACCGTTCGAGGAAGCAAGGCATCGTATTCGCGCCCTCGACGCAGGGGCCGATGACTGCATCGCCGGCCCGATCGACCTAGACGAACTAGCGGCTCGGGCCCGTTGCCTGCTGCGTCGGCGTAACGCACACCCTCTCGCGGAAGTGACTGTCGGTCCACTGACTCTCAACCGTGACCAGCGGCTCGCGCTCACCAAGCAGGGAGCCTTGGTCCTGACCGCGAAGGAGCTCTCACTGCTTGAGTACCTGATGCTCAACACCGGGCGGGTACTTTCCCGGCTGGCCATCGCGGAGCACGTCTGGGACGACGCCTACCGCTGCCAATCCAACGTCATCGACGTGATCATGGCTCGACTGCGCAGGAAGCTCTCCAGTGCTGGCTGCGACGGCCTCCTGCAAACGGTGAGAGGTTCAGGCTACGTGCTGAAAGAGGCGGCTTAGCTCTCGCTCAGCCTACAAGCTTCTCCCCGCTCCCGCGTTAGGATTGGCCGATGTCACGGCCACTAGCTATCTTTCCGCGAGTACCACTCTGGGGTCTCGGGCCGCTGCTCATTGTCGCAGCGATTCAGGTTCTGCCGAGCCCCACGCTCGGGCAGTCAAAGATGGTGGGACCCAAGGCGGCGAACGGTGCCGCTATGCGTATGCTGGAACGATGGGATCGAGCGCTCCGCACCGCCGACGACGCTCTGACCGCTGGCACACCGAAGAAGGCGATCAAGCAGACCAATCGAGTTTTGAACGATTGTCTTCGCACGGCGTTGTCCGGAGAGCCAGTTGAGCGACGGCTCGCCATGGCTTTCGTGTTGCGCGCTATCGCAGCGCACCAGCTAGGCGAACCGCTCGATGCCCGTTGGGACTGGCAAGCAGCGCTGCTTCTGTTTCCGGCGGCGAGTGAATGGGATCTAGCAGCTTACGGCGTCGACGGCGAAGCGATCGCTCTCATCATTAGCAAACCACCGCTCGACTTAAAGAACGCTCTGTGGGTCGATCAAGCGCCGACGGGCCTAGTGAAGCCCAAGAAGCTGAATGCTCCACTTCCCAACTTCCGCTTCCAGGCACCGACCAGAACCGGGACGCTCAGCATCCGTTTTCACACCGGGGTCAACGGGCGACTTCACTCGCCTAACGTCGATACAAGCTCTGTTCCCGCCACACTATTAGCCGCGGCCCTCAACAGCTTTGGCGATTGGCGTTTCGAACCCGGTCGGTTCGATGGCGAGCCGACTTCGATGTTCCTGCTTCAGAACCTGACGATTCGGTGGTAGTCGCGGCCGACCCCTACGAGGCCGCGCAACGGGCCGAGATCGGCGACTACTTACTTGCCGCTTTCGCTGACCCCCGCAGCGCCGCCCACACCACCGCGGGAACAGTCAGCAACAGCGTACCGAGCTTGTACCAGGTGGGTTCCGCTCCAAGCTGAAGAATCAGGTTCGCGAGCGTCGCAAGAGCGACTAGACCTGCCAGCACATAGGCGCCTACCGGGCGACCAGCGGTCGCCGCGATCAAACGCACAGCGAGCCCAGCGACGACACCGATCACAGCAAGCGCAAGCAGAGTGCCGGCCATGACTGCAAATCCAGTGCGTGCTCCGAGCAGGCCCAGCAGCGACATACTGGCGATCGCGAAGATGAAATACCCGGCAACGACGCCACCGATGATTCGAATCGCATGCATCGCGGCTATCTCCTTAAGCCCCTAGCGAGGCGCAATAATCCGTAGCGGAGCGCACAGTTCCTAGTTCTGGCCGTCCTTGGTTACTTCTGCATACGACCACTGGTCACGCAAGGTTCTCTCAAAAGCCAAAGGGGCGCGTGGACTCCGGACGAGCCAGCACGGCGCTCCTACTTAGACACCGTCACCGGCACTTGATGATCGACTGCCTGCAGATCAACCGCAGCCTTCGTCCATGGAGGCGGTCCGAACCGTCCCTGTGCACCGTTGCTGAAGCCATAAGGCTCCACTGGTCGACCGAACGCCGCAGTGTCGAGTTTCCCATTACCGTTCTCATCCACAAAGATGGCAAAAGCCCAGACTCCCTCGAGCCCGTCAAACTTGCAGACAGCCACGCCGCCGTCACCCGGCTCCCCGTTGGCTGAAGCCGACGACTGGTCGGCTTTCGGGAAACCCTCAGTGTTCGCTTTGTCGTATGCCGCGCACCGCACCTGACTAGCGTCTTCGGCACCCTGAACGATCACAGACGTCTGCTGTTCCTGCGCAGCATGCGCAGGACTGGTCATCAAGGAGCTAAGGCTAAGTGCTCCTGCGCCCAACATCACAAACAAACCAACTGCTGCTCCCGGCGAAGCGGCAAGAATCTTCTTGGGGCTTCGCCTGAGTCGAACACGCATCATGACGATCACCGGAGTCAGTAGGAAGGTTGGTCCGAGCCACGCGAGCACAGTCGGCAGAAAGGCAGCATTGACCACTACGAAGGCGGTCAACGTCGAGATGGTCGCGCCCATCATCATCGAGATGTGAAGGCCGATCCGCTCCGCTCCACGAAGCTCTCCGCGAAGGGCGGACGCGTGACCCGCTGTCAACAGCGCTCCCAGCGCCGCGAACACAAACAGGACGATCGCTGCACTGCTAGAACGAGTGAAGCTGAGCAAACCGATGACCAGCATCGCCACGGCCGTCACCGACATAACTCCAACCGCAGCCCAGTCTGGCCACTGGGCCAATCCAGTGCGATTGCGCGCTATCCGCCAACCCGCGAATGCCAAGTAGAAACTGAAGAAGGCAATCAAGAACAGGAACAAATTTGGCCTCAGAATCGCCATCGGCAACGCAGTGAGGAAGACCACCACCATGCCAGCGAAGAACACCTTGCCGCTCCATCGATGCCAACGATGAGCGATCGGCCAAACCTTGGATCCGATCGCCACGAAGGACGACAAGAGCGACGAGAAGCCCGCGATGATGTGAACCGTGAGTAGAACTGCGTAAAGACTCATGACTGGCTCTCCTTGTTGACACCAAGTTGTTGGACGGACCCGCTTTGAGATGAATCGTCTTGCTGAGTTCTTAAGATCTTGAGCGCCTCTCGGCACCACGCCAGTTGAGCTTTCCGTTCGAGCTCGCCATAGCGAACCGTCAAGCGCCAGAGGGCGGCGTCAGCGTGCTCGGCCTTGTCGCCCTCTAGGCCCTCGCGGATCGACGCATAGCGCTTGAGGTCTTGCTGCACGTTGGCCATGCGTTCGCCGACATGCCCGATGATCGCCCCGAGATCTCCCTGGGTGCCAAAGAACACCTTGAGCAGAAGTTCGTTGCGATCCTTGCGGGGCACCGGCGGTTCGGACAACCACTCAGCCAACACCTCCCGACCACGCCTGGTCAGGCCATAGCTCTGCTTGGGACGACCGCCCGCGTCATCAAGGTCGCCTGACACGCGTTCGATCCAACCGCTGTCTTCCATCCGGTGAAGCGCCGGGTAGATCTGGCCGAAGCTTTCGCTCCAGAAGTTGCCCACACTCTCAGAAACTGCCTGCTTGATGTCGTATCCAGACATCGGACGCCAGCTGAGAAACCCCAGTATTGCGTGCTCGGTCCGACTGCTCTGCTTCGCCATGGCGCCCTCCTATATCTCTCAGATGCATATTGACATATCTGCCCGATATACGAAGACCTCACACGCAGGTTGCACGGTTGGTGCAAAAAGGCGATTGCCAGCACAGTTCGTCTCGAAGTCGACAGTCATACCGGCGTGACCTTGTCGCGGGGTAAGTTCCGCACCGAAGGATTGGTTGGCCTGCGCGTCAACCATGCGCTCAACCACCGCGTTTCGGATCCGTCGATCACCGCTCAAAATTGCGGCCTGAGTGGCCTTATCAGAAGCCATCGGTGAGACAGCGAGCGTTAAGATTCCATCGTGAGCACAACCCCTAAAGAGCAACGCAGTAAGAGCCGCCTAGAGTTGGCTGTCCAGGTCCGCTTTACCTGTGTGATCGCGATCTTCGCGCTCTCCATTCTGACCTTGGAGGAGTGGATTCGACTGCCAACGTTCTCCACTGAGCTGGTTCTGCTCAAGGTCGCGATGCTCGCTCTGCTCGGCACGGAAGTCCTCGTTCTCCGAACCAAAGCTGGCATAGCGAGCGCTGTTCCGATCGTGCTGGCCGGTGGCGCGATTCTCGTGCCACTGGTTGTGTGGCAAGCGACCATGCTCGATGCGCCATTTATGTTGCCAGTGGCGACCATCCTCCTCACCATGACGTCTGCAACATTACCTTGGCCATTCAGATACCACGTCTTGGTAGTGACCTATTCACTCACTGCCATCACTGCTGAGCAACTGCTGCTAGGCACTCAGCCCTCCAACAGCAAGCCGTTGCTCGCCCTCAGCCTGGTGCTGATCGCAACCACTATCGGAATCGCGAGCTCAACCTCTCGGCGACGCACGCAACTACGTCGCGCACAGGTGCGGATGAGAGAAAGCGAAGAACGGTTCCGCCAACTCGCGGAGCACAGTAGGGACATCATCTGGGTATGGAACCCGACGCCTTCCCTTGAGTACGTGAACCCAGCCTACGAACAATTCACCGGACTGGCTCCCGAACCGCTCTTTGAAGATCCCCTCAAGGTGCTCCAGGTCATGCACCCCGATGATCGCTCACGGCTTAGGAAGGCACTGTTCGCCATCTCCAAGGGGCGTACCAAGACCTTGGATCTCACCGTGGCTCACAAGGACGGGCGGCACTTCGCGTTTGAGGCCTGGGGGGCACCCATCCTGGACCATCGTGGCAAGGTTGTTCGCAGTATCGGGGTCTGGCGCGACATCACCAAGCGCGCTGCAGCGGCTGAGGAACTCGGGATCCAGGCCACTACCGATCCATTGACCGGCATCCACAATGGACGCTTTCTACGAGCCTTGGCGAAGAAGGAACTAGCCCGCGCTCATCGCAAGGGCACCTCGGTATCGATCGTTCTGTTTGACATCGACTACTTCAAGAAGTCGAATGATCAGTATGGGCACCCCGCCGGAGATCAGATCCTGGTCCAGGTTACAGAACGCTGCAGTCAAGCCGTACGCACGAGCGACACCCTCGCCCGCTACGGTGGTGATGAATTCGTCGCTCTACTTCCTGAGTCCGAAGAAGACGGTGCCGCCTCGGTCGCCGAGATCTTGCGGCACAAGATCGCAGACAGCCCCGTGGTGCATGCAGGGCGCTCCTTGCACCTCACCGCCTCTTTCGGAGTAGCAAGCAGCGAACCGGGCGCGGAGTGTTTCGACCTAGACACTCTCCTCAGCCGAGCCGACCAAGCGCTGTACGCTGCCAAAGATGCAGGGCGCAACTGCGTAAGAGCGTGGAGCGATCTCGAGGTCTGAGGCCTGGGTCTTGGGTCTTGGGTCTTGACCAGTACCATCCCTCAACCTCGGCCTGACGCAGTCTTGGGTACAGGCAACCTCGAGCCAGAGAAGAACTAGCGAGCGGATGCCCCTCCGATCAATCCTAGCGGGCGCAAACAGCAGCGGCGACCCAAGAACTTAGGTGGTTTGTTCCGGCAATCTGAAGGCGGCCATTTCCACACCGTTGCGTATCAGGAGCACTCGGCCCACAACCACCGGATGGTTCCAGGTCTTGCCTTCGAGCGCGGGGACCAAACTCAGCTCCTCGAACCCATCGGGCGTTGCTGAAACTAGAGCCAGGTCGCCGTCTTCAGACAGCACTAGGAGAAGACCCTGATCCGCCAACAGAACCAGCTGACCATTGCCATACCGGCCTCCTTTCCACACCCGCTTGCCATCCACCAGATCCATCGCAGCAAGGATCCGTCCGTCGAAACCGTAGGCGTAGCCCTCGTGCACAACAAAATCGTTGAAGTACGGTTTGAGCCGAATCGAGGTCCACTGCTCCTGCGCACTCCAGCCCGCGGCCGCACTGCCCGTGACCGCGAGTCGTCTAAGTCCGCTTTGCTCTGACGCACTGACCAAGATGTCGCCGTTGTCGGTGAACGCGGGTTGAACGATCGGTGCACCAGGCCAGGAATGGTTCCACAAAGGTGAACCGTCGGAAGGATCGACTGCTTTGACACCTTCGCTATCGAGCAGCACGATCTGCTGAGACTCTTCAGTCTTGAACAGGTGTGGCGAACTGTAACTCTCACCACTGGTTGGCTCGCCTATCCAACGCGGCGTCCCGGTTGCCGCGTCGTAGGCTGCCAGGGCACCCGATGCGGCGACGTAGACGGTATCGCCCAAGACCATCGGAGACCCGGACACTCCCCAGTCGGGAATCACCGCGCCCGTATCTTCTACCGTGTTGCGCGACCAGACCAAACTGCCGTTCTCCGCGTCAAGAGCGTTGAGGATGCCAGTGGCTCCGAGTGCATAGGCAATGTTGCCGGCGAGGGTTGGAGTTGCCCGCGGCCCCGCGCCCCCGATCGCCTCCCAAAAGCGAACCCGATCACGATGCTTCCAAACGGGTTCACCGTTGCTGACGCGGTATGTTGCCACCACTTCTTCGTCGCCACGCTGCTCTTGGGTGTAGAGCAAGTCGCCACGCACCGAGAAGGAGCCCCAGCCAGGTCCGATCGACCTGCGCCACATTTCAACCGGCGGCGAAGCTTCCCAGTTGGTCGCGATTCGCAGATTCGAGATTCTGCTATCACGCTCAGGCCCTCGAAACGCTGACCATCCACCGCCCGTGTCGATGGATGCGACGCCCTCAGACACTGCTGGAGCTGAGTCACCAGCCGCTACTAAGCGATCCTCTGCGGTCTTGGTCCAGCGCAGCGACAAGTCGGCGTCGAAACCGCCGTCGGTGCCGTCGAAACGAACGGCCGTCCAAGCCCCTGCAGTGAGCAGGAGCACAACCGCCATCGCTATTCGTCGCCCAGCAGGACTGCGGCCACCGAAGAAACTCGCCCACACAACCAGCGCTACACACAAGAGCGGAAGCGAGAACACCCAGTACAACTGGCCGTACCCAGCAGTCTCCATCGATTCGTCTAGGAACGGCCGAACCACCAGAGCAGAGGCTGCAATGAGCACTGGCGCGAGAACGCGATCAACAATACGCGCCCGACTGAAGAACAACCACCACAACAAGATCGCTGCGGCAAAGCCAAGCGAGGCCATCATCGCAGGCATGGAAAGGTCGGAACTCACCAGCGGCAAACCGAAACGAGCACCAACGAGCAATAGAGCGAGTAAGACTCCGGGCCACAGTCGGAGTCGCGGCGTTTCTGAAGGTGTTGGTGCTGCTTGTTTCATCTCGAGTTTCCTTATTGAGCGTGCGAGAGCCTGATTGTTAGCTGCGGAGTAGACAGTACCAACGCACACTGCTTCGCCGTCTTCCTGGCACTCGTGACGGTCGGCTTTGTCCGCGACCGTTGAGCCACCTTCCCAAAATATGTGGCACCCCTAGCTGCCAGCACCTTTGGCCGCCATCTCCGAGACTCAAGCCTAAACGCCCACCAACGAGCAGGGGCAAGGGCGGCTAGGGCGGTCCACGAGAAGTACGGTGCGATGTCTCTTCGACCCGCCCAGGCAGTTGCCAACCGGCGACTCAGCGAACACCGCACCGCACTCAGCAACAACGAACACCGCTCACGCGCTCAGCTCACCCCGAGGTGTTCCCTCTGCAACGCCCCGCTCACCGACCGCGCAGCGACAGCACCTTGAGAATCGCCTCCACTGCTTCGCCGACCTGATGGTCGTCTAGCTCCAGCTGCACGTCGACATGGCCTTCGACCAGCGACTCTGCCGGCATGCTCCGCCCACCCTTGATGACTCCGGGCCTACTTGGCTTCCGGCCGCAGCGGCACCAACTCTCGATGCACCGACGGGCGGCGTCGAGTTCGATGCCTTCGGACGCTAGCCGCTCCTCGAAGCGCTCGGTGAGCACCTTACGGCTGAGCAGACACCGCAGCAAGGCACACAGACACTTGTGATCGTCGCCGCCGGGATCGCGATCGGGCGTGGTCGGGACCGGATCGTCGCCGCCCTTCCATACCGCCGCCGTGAAGATCCGTTCACGCGTGAATTCTCGGCCGCGTGCGGTCTTACCGTTGGCCTTGACGTAGGCCTCATAGACGCCCGCAAGACTCGCCACGGTCTGCAGTTCGAACACTCCTCCACCCTGGTTGACCAGAGGCTGAGTGGCGGTGGTGCCATCTGGCAAGGTGAGTTCAGCGTTCATTGTGGCGCTGCCCGCCAACGGCTGCCCGTATTCGGTGAGTGAGCAGCGCAGCGACAGCGTCGCACCCGGCTCGTAGCTGTTCTGCCCCATGGTGCCCACGAGACGCAGGTTCGACAACGCATAAACGCTCAGGTTGTAGCGCAATCCGTGGGTGCGCGCCTCGGCCGCTTGCTTGGGATGGTTGTCCAAGCTGCCAAGGTGCTTCAGGAAGTGCTTCGGATCCACTTCCAGGATCGCCTTCCAGGTGCCTTCCTGCGCGGCAACGCCAGCAGAGTCGACCACCGGCAGAGTCACTCGGTAGTAGCTGAAAGTGTTGCCAGGCACATAGGTCACCCCCACTGCCGTACTTGCAAAGGCGGGATCGACGATCTCGCCGGTCGGCGTCTCGAGGGTCAAACGTAGGGCGCTCGCCCCTGGACTCAACACCACCACATCGTGACTGATATCGGTCTCGTTGAGCTCGAAGGGAATGCTGTGCTTGTCGCCCGGCAGGATCCAGTCTTCCGGGTCCTTCACAATGTCGGTATTGGTGATTCCAGCAAGGACCTGCAAGTAGTATTTTGCAAGCTTGAAGTAGTCGTCGTTCGGATCGATGGTGTCAGTGAGATACATCTCACCACCCGAGTTATTGCACAGCTCGGTGAGTGCAGCCGAGTTCAGATCGGCCGCCGAGCCCAAGCCAATGGCAAACACCTTGTCGCCGACGCTCACCTGCGAGATGTACTTCTCGCGGTTCTCCTCGCCGTCGGTGAACACCAGCATCGCCATCTCGTCGTAGTTCGATGCTGCTGCGGTGATCAGCGCGTTGCCCTGCTCCACCCCGTCACCGATTGAGGTCGCGCCCAAAGGATTCGGCTGGTGCGCGGCGATGTGACCAATCGCCTCCACCCGGCCGGCGCCAAAGATCGAGCCGCTCAACGGTGGTCCCGCATCCTTGATGTCCATCACCTTGTTTGCGTCATGATCGAACGCGGCGATGCCAATACCGTTGGCCTCTTGGATCACGTTGGCAAAGATATTGGCGGCATACACCAGCAGTTCATTGCGGGAACGACCATCGCCGATGTCGGTCTCCATGCTCTGCGACTTGTCGAGCACCAGCGCCACGCCCACCGAGGGCCGGGCCACCGTATTGGCGGTGATCGCTAGGGTCCACGAGTCGCCGGTCTGCGGACACGCGACCGTCACCGATCCGGCGGCCGTGTCGCCGTTGTTGGTGCCTTTGTACGAGATCCACAGGATCGCGTCGCCGGCAACGGCGCCGTTGCCCGGATCAACGCTGATCGAGGTGCCGAATGGCGTGCCGAAGGCCGCACCCGGCCCAGCAGTGACGTTGAAGCTGAGCAGCGTGTTGGTCACTACCTCAAAGGTGATGCCGCGCACGGTCTCTTCGCCCTCAGGAATGTCGATGAACTTGAGCGAACTGGTGGCGAGTTCCACCCGCGGCGGATCGGTGTCGTACATGTAGTCGAGATCCACCGAATCGAGCACATCGTTCGGTGTGGTCGACCACGGCGGCATGGCCGATGTCGGCGAGCGAATCCCCGCCCCTTGGTAGGCGTCGAGCGCCGGGTTGGCGTTCTGCCAGTCAGACCACCACTTGTCGACAAAGCAGTGATGCAAGAAGAACACCGGGTCGTCAGGCGAGCGCGCGGTGGACATGTTGCCGCCCACCCAACCGTGCGGTGGTCCGTGCGTACCCTCAGAGGGGCTCCAAAAGTCAGAGTATGGCGTCTCGCCTTGATCCGCTGTCACATCACCGGCGGAGGGCAAGGAGCTACTCGCGCCGAGCGTCCGCCTGATGCCCCAAGGCGAGAACGGCCCACTGACCGGATCGCCAGTGCCGCCCAGGAAGCTGTTAGTCCAAGGCAGTGCAGAGGTCGATAGGTCCACCCGCCAGTCCCAATAAGGCAACGCAAGGCTCGGGTCGATCGCCTGCAGTTCCTCCTCGAGGTTGCGCAGGAACTTTCGGTGCCAAGGGAAAAAGAACTCGTTGCCATGGGCATCGCCAAAGTAGCTGTCGTGTTGGTCCGAATACTTGTTGTACTTGCCGCTGGTCTTGAGACTGAGCAAGGCATTGACTAGGGCCGTCCGTTCGGTGCCGCTGAGGTCGGTGAGATCCTTGCGGAGTGCGATGTTCTTCATGAGAAACCCCCTTTGAAGTCGATGAGACCTTGGTGATCAGACGTTCGTGCTAGGACGTTCGTGATCAGTCCTTGGTAATGCGCCTTGGTAACGCGCCTTTGGTGAATAGCCTGCGTGCCGCCTTCGTGATGCGGCTTGGTGTTCTGCGAAGCCGAAACGGATGCCCGTCGGGCGCTGGCTGGCACTCGCTAGTTGAGCGGGCACCGCGAGCGCGGCCAGCATGGTTTGCCGCTGACCGCTCGGTGGCTGCCGGCCTGTGATCGCGGTGCCAACTAGGCGCCAACTACGCCGGCGTAGCTACCGAGTTCCGGCATGGGTCCACCAGGGATAAGGCCGAGTCCGGGAGCCCGCGGCGGTCAGTTCTTGCCGCGACCGGGCGTGGCTAGCCTGGGTTCTTGCCTCTGACTTCCTCCGAGGACCCAACAGTCTTTGCAAGCCCGGCCCAATGGGCCTCTTGCGCAGCCCTCGCGATGACGAACTTTTCTGCTAGATCGCGAACATCCTTCGCCATCACATTGACGTAGGCGCTCGTGAACGGCCGACCGTTGTCGAGAAATCGAACCGCGTGCACCTGACCGTCGATCTCGAGTTCCACCCGCTCCTCGTCGGTCCTGATCTCCACTTGAGCGCCCTTACTCTTGAACCTGGCCGGAGACGTGGCGGCTCTCGCCGCGATCGCGGCCTCGGACTCGGTGTCTCGTGAAGTCCTAATCGTGCTGGCGGTCGCCTGCCGTTTCGCGATCCTGGTTTTCGTAGCAGTCTTCGACGCTCTTGTGCCTGCCTTGGCCTTGGTCACCGCGGCCTTTTTGCGCTGCTTAGTCATTGCACCCCCCTTTGTTTCTGTTGTCCGGCTGCTACCGCACCTCGCGGCAAGAGCACGGTGAAGCGCTAAACCTGCGGCGATGGACTTTGCACTGAGCAGTGCCGCTTTGCGGTCGCTCTTCATCAACAACAACGAAACTCTTGCAAAAGGCGGACAAACTATAAAAACAACGAATCACATCGCCCTTCCGCCGCGCCAAGCGGGCAACTCGCGCCTACGCTCCGAGAAACCTTAGACAAAGAACGGCCCAACAACACCTAGCGAGCGCGGTGCCAATAGCGAGGACAGCGCCTTCGCTGCGGCTCCTGGCTTGCCGCGCGCGACGCACATGCACACCGTTTCCTACGCTGCTTAACGTTTGAGTAAAGAGGGCTCGAGGCGATGACAGTTCCTGCGAAAGCAAAACACGGCTACCGGGTCAAACGTCCAACTGCGACGACCTATCAGGCGACGGGTCTTTCGCGAGACCGCAGGCCCCAAAGAGACAAGCCAAGTGCCATGAAGGAAGCCAGGGCTACTGAGCCAAGCAGAATGCCTACCGTTGCTTCTGCAATCCCTGAACCGACAGCCCCTGCTGACGCCAGGGGAGTGGCTTTACCAGCACCAAAGATGGCGCCTACAAGGCAACCTAGCCAGTTGATGTAGCTGGAATGCAGCCACGACCAGTACATGACCTTGGCTTGTTTTGGGGACAGGGAAAACTGCTGCCATATCGCCCCAATCGCGATGAGCAGTACGCCACTGAGAATTCCGATCGTGTGGGCCGAAAGGCCAAGGCGGGGAATTGGCATCGCCGGAACAAAGAGTCCTGACACCAGAGCGAAAAAGATGAGGACAAAACCATGCCTGATCATACTTCGATTCATTTACAACTCTTCCTTTGTAAAGACGCCTACCGCCTTGGTGTTCACCTGCGGTGCGCGAAGCACGCTGTCAGGCGCAACGCCTGTTAGGCCGCTGCACATCCTTCATCCCGGCACCAACGAAAGGTACGCCCCCACGAGACCTTGAACCACCGCTCGTGCGTACTCCCCATCGTTCCTCCGTGTCGCCTTGATGGTCTTACCCCCTTCCTCCCGAACGCGACGGACACTCTTGAGGTCGCCAAACGGGGGAGGCAGATCATCCAGACAGGCGGCAGACCCAAGTTCATGCCGCGCGCGTGGCGAACACCCGCCGCCAGGTTTCCGAAAGCATCGACCATGTTGTAGTCGACGTAGCGCTCGCTTGCGTCCTCCATCTCGACCTCCTGCACCGACCAGTCAACGACCAGTCGACAGAAGTCACGGGTTGCCGAGGCGTCGGAGACTGTTAGGTCTAGCCAGGAGATGTGCCCCACATGCGCCGCGCTGCCATCAGTCGAGGGGATCGCCTCCGCAGAAACGACTGGCATGATCCCGAACGTCGCCCCATCCGGCTCGAGCAGCACCGCCCGCTGGCTCTTCCCATCGTCGTCTTTGTCATGCATGAGTTCTTTCCCGCCCAGATCGAGCGCACACTTCGCGCTGGCTGCGACATCGGCGACCTGAATGTGAGGCATCCGTTGGAGCGGAAGGTGAGCATACTCCGCGCTGCTCGAGCCCAAGCCGATGATCGGCGTGCCCTGGTTGTTCATCAGGTCCTCGCGCCAAAGCGGGTTCTCGCCCGTGGTGAGCACGCGTGAGTATATGCGCACCTCACGGTCGTGTTCGGGAACGGCTATGTCGGCGCTGAGGATTCCGCCGACGCGCGGGACAAAGGGATCGCTCATGGTTCGCTCCTGGTTGACGTCACGTTGAGTGGCTCGTGAACGCTCACTTGCAGGACCTCGCAGTTCACATGGGCTCGCAATCGCGGCAACGATTTCGAAGCCGCGGCCCAAGACCTTCTCGAAGAGAGGTGTCGGGTGAGCTTACCGTTCGCGCACGTTGATCCCGAGGCGGCCAAACGCGTAGCTCAGCTGCCGCCGAGAGGACCTTTTCGCGCAGCGAAAAGGCGGTCCGCTGCAGCTGTTTGTTAGGCCCTTGTTCAGCCAATGCGGCGAGGCAGTGATCCTTCGATGAGGCCTTCAACCTTCTTGGCTTGCTCAGACAAGCCGCTCTCATACAAAACACTTGTCAGTATTTGAAGGTACTCCACCTCCGTAACGAGCAACTCATATCCCTCCGGCGGCCCCCAAAACCCATAGATCTGGACAGATCCTTCCGGAATCAAGTCTTCCTCATCGAATTGCTTCGCATCAGACGGATAGGTTACGCCGAAGCCACCATCGGTGTTGCCAAAACCGTGCCGGTCGATGGCGAACTCGGCCAAGCGCGCCGTATTTCCCATGCCTCCGATTACTTCCCTTACTATTGATTCATGTTTGGACATGAGTTGAGCGTTCCCATGCTGCATAACGAAAAGGGTTCAACGAAAAGGGTTCTATCTTGAGCCCGACTGTCGGGGCGATACAGCTTCAAAAGGCCGCCTCATGTCGGGTTCGAGATAGAACCGTGTTGAGCGAAGCTGCGGGTGTCACCAGCGATGTTGGCTATGGGTTTTGAAGGCCCGATAGGCGGGTGGGTTGTGGGCAATGCTGCCGCACTCGACTCGAGTTACTGTGTTTGGTGGTGCTGGGAGCAGATCATTGGATGACTTTCTTGAAAGAACTCGATCAATGATACAAGTTTCTCAAGCGGCTGCACGCACGAGTCCTGGGCCGCGACAATCGCGGCTCTCGACTGAGGCTGTTGGATGCTGGCCGAATTCTAGGGTGGCGGACCTGCTCGGCTCAGCACACCCATGGGCTTCAGCGTTCCTTCGCAGCATCGGGGACACTGCAAAGGGTCCCGGCCAGTGAGCTGCTGGTAGAGCTGTTGCCAGGTCGTCTCGCGCCGCTCCTTTGGCCGCCGCGCACGAAGAGCAATTCGGCATTGTGCCAAGCAACCCGCCCGGCATCGGTTGGCGAGTAATCCGTAGCTCGGATGCGCACAAAGCCTCGAGGCAGGACGTGGCCTACAAAGCGGCTGAGAAACTCGGTCGTGGACAGCCGGAGACGGCGGAACCGGCGATACGAGCGGGAGACGCGATAGCGGATCGAGACTTGACCCTGGTCGAAACGCTCGACGCGATCATTGCTGATTGCTACGCGATGGGGGTAGCGAGCCAGGTAACTGAGCACCCGACGCGTACTGCCGAATGGTGGGTGACAGTAGACAATCCAGTCAGTCTCATAGAGCGGCGCGAGGAGCCGCTCGAAGGCCGATCGGGACGCGAGCGATCTCAAAGGACCACCGAAGGTCAGAGACTGCCATCGTCGCTTGAGTCCAGACAGCATCTTGCCTCGGAACAGCCGGCCCATGACTTTCACTGGCGCGAAGTAATTGCGACGGTCGGCAAGGCAGCCAGCCATCGCCCTCGACGGTCAGGCCGCCACCAGGAACGATGCAGTGCACGTGCGGGTGGTAGCTGAGCGTTTGGCTCCAGGTATGCAAGATCGCAAATACGCCCACGCGGGCTCCGAGGCGGTCCGGATCAAGACCGATCTAGACGATGGTCCGACTCGCTGCGCGAAAGAGGAGGTCGTACAACACCCTTGGGTTACCGCGAAAGAGCGGGCGCAGGGTGTCGGGAATGGTGAAGACGATGTGGAAGTAGCCGACCGACAGAAGCTCTGCTTGCCGATGCTCCAGCCAACGCTCCTTGGCCAGCGTTTGGCACTTCGGGCAGTGCCGATTTCAGCAGGAGTTGTAGGCGGGATGCCGGTGGTGACACGAGTCGCATTCGTAGAGATGACCACCGTAGGCCGAAGTCCGGCAGTTGACAATCCGCGCGTTCAACAATTGGCCGGCACCTATTTGCTTTTTCCGCGCCGCCTTTTCCAAGCCGCCAAGCCGCGTGCCTCCTGATACCTTGAGGTCATGATCACAACGACCCCAAGCGTTTCCAAGCAAGACTTCAAAAACGGCACCGGCTGGGAGCTCAAGCCTGAGGGTGCCTGCCGTGGCGCCGTGTGCATCCCGCTTCCCGCCGGGACCATCGACAGCGACCTCGTCCAGCTTGAGGATCTCGCCAAAGCCATGCGTCTTCCCATCGTTCACGACAGCGAACGGAGCCTCTGGGCTCTCGGCCCCGCCTCGAGCGGCGGCCGGGCTCTGAGCGACGTTCAAGCGGAATTCGAACTCCCGACGCTCGAAGGAACTCCCTTCCACTTGGCCTCGCTTCGCGGCAAGAAGGTGCTGGTCTACGCCTGGGCACCCTACTGAGGATGCTCCGCTGACCTGCCCGTGTGGCAGGAACTGCGCGACGAGCTCGCCCCTAAGGGGTTCGAGCTGGTCACCGTTGGGCTCGACACTCTTGGTGCGGAAGGTTGCGCACACTTCATTGAAGCAACGAGCCAATCGCACCCGGCACTTCTCGACACCCATCATCTTCTTGCCAGCCGCTTCGGCGTGATCAACATTCCTAGCGCTTTCTGGGTGAACGAGGAAGGAGACATCGTTCGTCCTCCAGAGCCAGCACCAGCGCCTCCGGTCGAACGGACTCCGGGCCCTAGACCTGGCGGCCCGGTCCCGGAACGCTTTCGTCTCATGGCCCGGGAAGCCAAGAAGATTCCCAACGACGCAGCCGAGTACCACCAGGCCCTGAGGGACTGGGTCGAGAACGGGCAAGGAAGCCCGTTCGCCTTGAGCCCCAACGAGGTCCTCGAGCGATCACGCCCGCGGTCCACCTCGGTCGCAACAGGTCACGCACACTTCGAACTGGCCTCTCACCTGGAAGTGAACGGCGACCACGAAGGAGCCGTGGCGCACTTCCGCGAAGCACATCGGCTGGTACCCGACAGTTGGACCTTCCGGCGGCAGGCATGGTCCCTCGAAGGCGGGGCGGAAGGTCCCTTCGCCCGCTTCTGGCAGGGTCCCTCCGAAAACGACCCGGACGCATGGCCCTACGAAAGTGGCTGGCTTGAAGACGTGCGCAGCGTCGGCCCGGAGAACTACAACCCCAAGTTCAAACCCTAGGCCGGCGTAACCGCGCCTCCGTTTTCACCCGCCCACCTACGGCCAGAAACGGGCCGATTCCCGGCGCAGAGAGGGACCAGGGCCCCGCTAGCCAACGCTTCGCTTGAGAACCGCCAGCGCTTCGCTCAAGAAACGGCTGGGACTTCGGCGGTCGGTGCTCAAGAGAGACTGTGCTCTCACTACTGCAGGTAACCGAGGCTGCGCAGCCGATCAAGCTCCTCGGCGTCGAGCGATCCAGCCGCCTCCGAGTCGGTCGGCAGCTTCACGGATTCAGCCCACACCCGCCACTTGCTCAGCTGATCAGCGAGCCTTGCGACCACCTCCGGGTTATCAGCAGCGATATCGTTCAGATCGAGCGGGTCGCTGGCGTGGTCATACAGCTCAAACTCCGGCACCTCGGCCGGTCGCGTCTCCCCCTCACGGACGAGGTTCTGGACCAGTTTGAAGCCGCCGAGAATGAGGCTCTGGGCGTCCACTCCGCCGTGTCCAAGCTGATCCGTTCGGCGCTTCCACTCAGAAACCACCGGCTCCTCACTTCGCGGAGTCTCGCTCGAAACGAGCAGCGCCCTGAGGCTTTCGCCCTGCATGGACTCTGGCTGATTGATTCCCATGAGCTCGAGAACGGTTGGCACCACGTCGAGCATCTCAACGGTCTCGGGAATTCGTACGCCGGCCTCGAGCCCTGCAGGCCAGCGAAAGATCAGTGGCACATTGACCAACTCGCCGTACACGTTGTCCTCGTGAAACCCACCCTCGTGGTCGAAGAACTCTTCGCCGTGGTCGCTCACGAACACCACCAACGTGTCCTTCGCCAGCCCCAACTCCTCGAGCTTTTGCAGCAGCCTTGACACCTCAACGTCCGCCGCTCGAATTGAGCCGTCGTACCAGTCGAGCGTGATGCGGTTGAACTCGTCCGGGTCGAGACCAAGCTCCGCTAAATCTTCAGCGTGCGGGAGGTTGCCGTTGCGGTTGCGCTCGTCGACCAACTCCTTGACCTGCTTCGTCCAGTCCTCGTAGGTCGCTTCATCATCGGCTGAGGCCCACATGGTGTCGTACGGCCGATAAGGACGATAGGGGCTGTGCGGATCGATCGGATGAAAGAAGACAAAGAAGGGCAGATCGTGGTGAGTATCGAGCCAAGGGAGAAGGCGATCGTTCAGGAGTCGTGCCGTCTTGGCTCGCGGCTGTCCCTCTGGAATTACCAGGGAACTCCTCTCGTGCAGAACCTCGAACCCCTGATGAAGGTTGTTCGCACGGCCGGAAAAACCGTTGGCCGAGCCGCCCCAGGTGGCGTATCCGGCCTCGCGAAACGATTCGGCCAGAGTGTCCGCAGACGCCGGCAGACGATGAAACAGCTCGTACACACCGTTGGCTGACGGGTACGTGGACGACATCATCGAAGGAACCGAGACCTTGGTCCAGGCACCCTGCGCTATGGCGTCAGCAAACAGAGTGCCCTCTGATGCCAACTTGGCGATCGCCGGTGCAGTGTTTCGGCCGTAGCCGTAGGCCTCGAGATGGTCGCTCCGCAACGTGTCGATCATGATGAAAACCACGTTCCGAGGCGCCGAAGCTCCAGCCAGATGCGCACCTCTTCGCCGAACTGACGGTGCACCCCAAAAGCCGATCGCACCCGGATCTTCGGCTTCTAGTTGCAGCGAGAGCACCACGGAATCCCCGGCAAACGCCGCGAGATCGAGCTGCTCCTCCTGCCAGCGATTCGGGGTACTTAGCGTGCGCTCAAGCAGCACGCGTTCCTCCGACGCGCTTCTGGTCACAACCGAAACGCGGAAGGTGAGTGGGGACTCTTCGACCGTGCCGAAAGCCAAGTCCAAAACTGGATTCTGGGGTAGATCGACTTCGAACCGGATGTCCTCCGGCGCACGGGACACAACGGACTCGCGGTAGATCTCAGCGAGCCCCTGCCAGCTCACTCCCGATGGGATCGAGGCGAGGTGTTCGCGGCGGAAGACCAGCCGGACCGACTCGATCTCGAATTGAGCTCCAGCAGCGTCTGTCGGGCGCAACAGGACGTGCCGAATGGACGAGGCCGGATACGAAGTCCGCGCCGTGGCGCCAACCCGCAGAGTGTAGGTATTGAACTCGTCACCAGAGACCAGCGGCGACGAAAGTTGCCAGGGGAAGTCGTTCATGCCTGAGAGAACGTCGTCGAAATCCAGTTTCTCCCGACGTGAGAAGCTCACCGAAAGATTGTCGCCGTCCGAAACCTTGGCGCGAATGATCACCTGTTCGAGTACGTCCGGGTTCGAAGAGCCTCCGAGCCATTCAACGTGCAGCACCGGCGTCTCCAACGACGATTGCCCCACCAAGTAGATATCCCGCGTCGCCAGGGACTCAATCCCCGCACCTGCCTGCCAGCCATCTAGACCGTCTGCGAACTGCCACTCCGTTCGCTCGAGGCTGGACGCAAGATCCGGCGTGCCTTGGACGGTCGCGGCTTCGAACGAATCCACGAGTCGCAAGCTCGACGGACCATCCGCGGAGGGGGAGCAGGCAACCGTTGCCAAAATCGAAATCGCCAAAGACCACCGTAAGAGCCAGCCGAGCGATGCCAAGTGCTGCTTCATCCCAAGCCTCCGTTAACGCCCCGCGAGGGGCCTACTCTGGTGCGCACACTTCAAGATTGAACTGTTGAGCGACTGTATCGCGCAACCGCCAGATCACGGGAGGGCCGCGCACCATCACTCTCGAACGATGGGTTGGCGACAGGTGGTGTACTTCAAACCTGAAGTCCGACAATGGGTGCCCGACAATGGGTGCCGGCCAAGTGTAGGGAGGGCCCGACCGCTTCGGTGCCCGACAATAGGTGCTCGACAATAGGTGCCGGCCAACTACCGGGAGCCCAAACCGACAACGGGTGCCCGACAACGGGTGCCGGCCAATTGTAGGGGAGCCCGAATGAACTCGCATCTGGCAAGGCGAGCGGCAGCCGCTCCCCCGCCAGCGGGCAGCTCGCCGATTCCAGGCCGTTTCTCCTCTTTCTCGCCTCAAGTGAGCGTCGTAGGATCGCGTTTGCGTCTTTGATCAGTGAGCCACTAACTCACTGGAGACACCATGCGCCGGCTACGACAACTCATCAACGCAACTCTGGGTGCCACTTCGGTCGTCGAGATCACGGCCCGTACCGCCCAGAACCAATTCCTGCTCAGACCCGATCCCGAAATCAACTCCTTGATCGCCGGCATCCTCGCACGGGCCAAACGGCGCTATGGCGTCCGCATCTACGGCGACATCGTCATGTCCTCGCATCTGCACCTGCTAATCGGCACCGACAGCGCCCAACAGATGAAGAACTTCATGAACTACGTCATGGGGAACATCGGCAGAAAGGTCAACAGGTCCCGCGGCCGGACCGGCCCATTCTGGCAAGCGCGATACAAGCACATCGAAGTCAGTACCGATGAAGAAACTCTCTGTGCTCGTCTCGACTACTTCCTGCGCCAGGGTGTTGCTTCATACTGCACCTCATAGTGAGAGCTGACGTTTGATGTGTTCTGGGAGGCCTGGGAGACTGCTGGCAAAGGGCTCTGGATCTTGATAGAGCCACCATCGATTACAGTACCGGTGGCGTTCGATGAGTCC